>NZ_AP022619.1:4800000-6085955 GCF_010731655.1 Mycobacterium paraseoulense
CGGCTGTTCGAGGACGCGTGCGCCGTCATCCCCGGCGGGGTGAACTCGCCGGTGCGGGCGTTCACCGCGGTGGGCGGGACGCCGCGCTTCATCACCGAGGCGCACGGGTGCTGGCTCACCGACGCCGACGGCAACCGCTACGCCGACCTGGTCTGCTCCTGGGGCCCGATGATCCTGGGGCACGCGCACCCCGCCGTCGTCGAAGCCGTCGCCACCGCCGCCGCGTCCGGCCTGTCGTTCGGGGCGCCCACCCCGGCGGAGAGCCAGCTGGCCGCCGAGATCATCAGTCGGGTGGCGCCCGTCGAACGGGTCCGGCTGGTCAACTCCGGCACCGAGGCCACGATGAGCGCGATCCGGCTTGCCCGCGGGTTCACCGGCAGGCCCAAGATCGTCAAGTTCTCCGGCTGCTACCACGGCCACGTCGACGCGCTGCTGGCCGACGCGGGGTCCGGGGTGGCGACGCTCGGCCTGCCGTCCTCGCCCGGGGTGACGGGCGCGGCGGCGGCCGACACCATCGTCCTGCCGTACAACGACACCGACGCGGTGCGGCAGACCTTCGCCGAATTCGGCGAACAGATCGCCGCGGTCATCACCGAAGCCAGCCCCGGCAACATGGGCGTCGTCCCACCCGCGGCCGGCTACAACGCGGCGCTGCGCGCGATCACCGCCGAGCACGGTGCCCTGTTGATCGTCGACGAGGTGATGACCGGGTTCCGGGTAAGCCGAAGTGGTTGGTACGGAATCGATCCCGTCGCCGCCGACCTGTTCACCTTCGGCAAGGTGATGAGCGGCGGGCTGCCCGCCGCCGCGTTCGGCGGGCGCGCCGAGGTGATGGAGCGGCTGGCGCCGCTGGGGCCGGTGTATCAGGCCGGCACGTTGTCGGGCAATCCGGTCGCCGTGGCCGCCGGCCTGGCGACGCTGCGCGCCGCGGACGCGGCCGTCTACGCCGCCCTGGACGCCAACGCCGACCGGCTGGCCGGCCTGCTGGCCGAGGCGTTGACCAGTGCCGGTGTGCCGCATCAGGTTTCGCGGGCGGGCAACATGCTCAGCGTGTTTTTCTCCGACGCGATGGTGACCGACTTCGCGTCCGCGCGGGCCAGCCAGACGTGGCGCTACCCGCCGTTCTTCCACGCCCTGCTCGACGCGGGCGTCTACCCGCCGTGCAGCGCCTTCGAGGCCTGGTTCGTCTCGGCGGCGCTGGACGACGCGGCATTCGACCGGATCGCCGACGCCCTGCCCAACGCGGCCCGCGCATCCGCCGGAGAGGACAAGCCCTGATGGCCGAGCAAACACGCGTCCACGTCGTGCGCCACGGCGAGGTGTACAACCCCAGCGGCGTCCTCTACGGCCGGCTGCCCGGATTCCACCTGTCCGACCGGGGCCGTGATCAGGCGGCCGCGGTCGCCGATGCGCTGGCCGGCCGGGACATCGTCGCGGTGGTCGCCTCCCCGCTGCAGCGGGCCCAGGAAACCGCCGCACCCATCGCCGCCAAGCACGACGTGGCCGTGGACACCGACCATGACCTGATCGAGTCGGCGAACTTCTTCGAGGGCCGCCGCGTCGGCCCGGGCGACGGCGCCTGGCGCGACCCGCGGTTCTGGTGGCAGCTGCGCAACCCGTTCACCCCGTCGTGGGGCGAGCCGTACGCCGAGATCGCGGCGCGGATGACCACCGCGGTGGACAAGGCCCGCGCCCGGGCAGCCGGCGGCGAGGTGGTGTGCGTCAGCCATCAGCTGCCGGTGTGGACGCTGCGGCTGCACCTGACCGGCAAGCGGCTGTGGCACGACCCGCGCCGACGGGAATGCGGGCTGTGCTCGATCACGACCCTGGTGTACGAGGGCGACCGGCTGGTCACCGTCGAGTACGCCGAACCGGCGGCGCCTTGATCCCCCCGCGACTGGTGGCGGCCGGGGTCGTGCTGACGACCCTGCTTGCCGGCTGTTCCTCCGGCCGGGACGCGGTCGCTCAGGGCGGCACCTTCGAATTCGTCTCGCCCGGCGGGAAGACCGATATCTACTACAACCCGCCCTCGAGCCGCGGTCACCCCGGCGCGCTCTCCGGGCCGGACCTGGCGGACCCCGCGCACCCGCTGTCGCTGGACGACCGGATCTTCGCGGGCCGCGTCGTGGTCATCAACATCTGGGGGCAGTGGTGCGGCCCGTGCCGGGCCGAGGTCAGCCAGCTGCAGCAGGTGTACGACGCCACCCGCGACGCCGGGGTCTCTTTTCTCGGCATCGACGTGCGCGACGCCAACCGGCAGGCCGCGTTGGACTTCGTCAACGACCGCCACGTCACGTTTCCCTCCATCTACGACCCGGCGATGCGCACGCTGATCGCGTTCGGCGGCAAGTACCCCACCACCGTGATCCCGTCCACGCTCGTCCTGGACCGCGAACACCGGGTGGCGGCGGTGTTCCTGCGCGAACTGCTGGCCGCCGACCTGCAGCCCGTGGTGCAGAAGGTGGCCCGCGAGTGACCGGGTTCACCCAGATCGCCGCCGCCGGACCGCTTCTGGTGGCCCTCGCCGTCTGCCTGCTGGCGGGGCTGGTGTCGTTCGCCTCGCCGTGCGTGGTGCCGCTGGTCCCCGGCTACCTGTCGTACCTGGCGGCCGTCGTCGGCGTGGACGAGCAGCCGCCACCGGGCGCGATCAAGGCTCCACCCTCGGCGCGCTGGCGGGTCGCCGGCTCGGCGGCGCTGTTCGTCGCCGGGTTCACCACGGTGTTCGTGCTGGGCACCGTCGCGGTTCTCGGGATGACGACCACGCTGATCACCAACCAGCTGCTGCTGCAGCGGGCCGGTGGCGTGCTGACGATCGTCATGGGGCTGGTCTTCGTCGGCCTCATCCCCACCCTGCAGCGGCAGGCCCGGTTCAGCCCGCGGCAGCTGACCACGGTCGCCGGGGCGCCGCTGCTGGGCGCGGTGTTCGCCCTGGGCTGGACCCCGTGCCTGGGGCCGACGTTGGCCGGCGTGATCACCGTGGCCTCGGCCACCGACGGCGCGAGCGTGGCCCGCGGGATCGTCCTGGTGATCGCGTACTGCCTGGGTCTGGGCATCCCGTTCGTGCTGCTGGCCTTCGGCTCGGCGGGCGCCGTGGGCGCCCTCGGCTGGCTGCGCCGCCACACCCGGGCCATCCAGGTCTTCGGCGGCGCGCTGCTCATCGCGGTCGGTGCCCTGCTGGTGACCGGGGTGTGGAACGACTTCGTCTCCTGGCTGCGCGACGCCTTCGTGTCCGACGTGAGGCTGCCGATTTGAGGCAAGTCCTGGCCTGGGGCCGCAACACCTGGCGCGCGTTGACCTCGATGGGCACCGCGCTGGTGCTGCTGTTCCTGCTCGCGCTGGGCGCCATACCCGGCGCCTTGCTGCCGCAGCGCAGCCTCAACGCCGGCAAGGTCGACGACTACCTGAAGGCCCACCCGGTCATCGGGCCGTGGCTGGATCGGCTGCAGGCGTTCAACGTGTTCTCCAGCTTCTGGTTCACCGCCATCTACGTGCTGTTGTTCGTTTCGCTGGTCGGCTGCCTGACCCCGCGGATGATCGAGCACGCGCGGAGCCTGCGCGCCACCCCGGTGGCCGCGCCGCGCAACCTGGCCCGGCTGCCCAAGCACGCCCGCGCGCAGATCCAAGCCGGGGCCGACGAGCTGAACGCGCTGGCCAACACGATCACCGGCAGGCTGCGGGGCTGGCGGACGGCCATCCGGCACGAGGGCGAGGCCGTCGAGGTGTCCGCCGAGAAGGGTTACCTGCGCGAATTCGGCAACATCGTCTTCCACTTCTCGCTGCTTGGCCTGCTGGTCGCGGTGGCCGTCGGCAAGCTGTTCGGCTACGAGGGCAACGTCATCGTCATCGCCGACTCCGGCCCGGGTTTCTGCTCGGCCTCGCCGGCCGCGTTCGACTCGTTCCGCGCGGGCAACACCGTCGACGGCACGTCGCTGAATCCCATCTGCGTCCGCGTCAACGACTTCCAGGCGCACTACCTGCCCTCGGGGCAGGCCACCTCGTTCGCCGCCGACATCGACTATCAGGCCGGGCACGACCTGGCGGCCAACAGCTGGCGGCATTATCTGCTGGAGGTCAACCACCCGCTGCGCGTCGGCGGGGACCGGGTTTACCTGCAGGGCCACGGCTACGCGCCCACCTTCACCGTGACCTTCCCGGACGGGCAGACGCGCACGTCGACCGTGCAATGGCGACCCGACAACCCGCAGACCCTGCTCTCGTCCGGGGTGGTGCGCATCGACCCGCCCGCCGGCAGCTACGCAGGCGCCGCCGAGCGCCGCCAGCACGAGATCGCGATCCAGGGCCTGCTCGCGCCCACCGAGCAGCTCGACGGCACGCTGTTGTCGTCGCGCTTCCCGGCCCTGAACGCCCCCGCGGTGGCCGTCGACATCTACCGCGGCGACACCGGGCTGGACACCGGGCGGCCCCAATCGCTGTTCACGCTGGATCCCCGGCTGATCCAGCAGGGCCGGCTGACCAGGGAGAAGCGCGTCAACCTGCGCGCGGGTCAGGAAGTCCGCATCGATCGGGGCCCGGCGGCGGGCACCGTCGTCCGCTTCGACGGCGCCGTGCCGTTCGTCAACCTGCAGGTCTCCCACGACCCCGGGCAGAGCTGGGTGCTGATCTTCGCCATCACGATGATGGCCGGGCTGCTGGTATCGCTGCTGGTGCGCCGGCGCCGGGTGTGGGTCAGGCTCGCTGAGGCCGGCGGCGAGGCGGCCGGTACGGTGAACGTCGAACTGGGTGGCCTCGCGCGCACCGACAACTCCGGGTGGGGCGATGAGTTCGAGCGGCTGACCGAGCGGGTGCTGACCGGTCTGGGCCGGCCCGGTGTGGCGGAGCCCCCCGCGTCCAGAAGGAGTTCTCAGGTGGACGTCAAATGAACACGGTGCACGTCAACATCGGCTTGGCGCGGTACTCCGACTGGGCGTTCACGTCGGCCGTCGTGGCGCTCGTCATCGCGTTGCTGCTGCTCGCGTTCGAGCTGGCCTACGCCGGTGGCCGCCGCGTCGACCAGCGCGAGCGAGTCTTGGCCGGCGCGATCTCCTCGGACAGCTTGACCCCCGGCATCGTGGACGAGGTCCCCCAGCGCCCGTTCGACGAGCGCGTCGGGCGGGCCGGGCTGGCCGTCGTCTACCTCGGCATCGGCCTGCTGCTCGCCTGCATCGTGCTGCGCGGCCTGGCCACCCTACGGGCGCCGTGGGGCAACATGTACGAGTTCATCAACCTGACCTGCATGTGCGGGCTGCTCGCCGGCGCCCTCGTGCTGCGCCGCCCGCAATACCGCCCGCTGTGGGTTTTCCTGCTGGTGCCGGTGCTCATCCTGCTCACCGTCTCCGGGCGCTGGCTCTACACCAACGCCGCCCCGGTGATGCCCGCACTGCAGTCCTATTGGCTGCCGATCCACGTTTCGGTGGTCAGCCTGGGTTCCGGGGTGTTCATGGTCGCCGGCATCGCCAGCATCCTCTTCCTGCTGCGCACCTCCCGACTGGGTGACGAGGACGCCGGCGGCGCGTTGGCCCGCATCGTGCGGCGGTTCCCCGACGCGCAGACGCTGGACCGCGTCGCCTACCGGACCACGATCTTCGCCTTCCCCGTGTTCGGCTTCGGGGTCATCTTCGGCGCGATCTGGGCCGAGGAGGCCTGGGGCCGGTACTGGGGCTGGGACCCCAAGGAGACCGTGTCGTTCGTCGCATGGGTGATCTACGCCGCCTACCTGCACGCCAGGTCGACGGCGGGGTGGCGGGACAGGAAGGCGGCCTGGATCAACGTCGCGGGGTTCGTGGCCATGGTCTTCAACCTGTTCTTCGTTAACCTGGTCACCGTGGGCCTGCATTCATATGCGGGCGTGGGGTGACCGCCAGCGACCGACCCAGGTAAGACGACAAGGGGGAGTGCACGTGTCCGACCATCCACAGACCGGCGTGGGGGCGCCCGATCACCCGACCACGCAGTTGCCTCCGCAGGGGCCGCCCGCATCGCCGTCGCCGGCGCACGACGCTGACGAATCGCCGGCCGAAGGCAGCGAAGCGCCCACCCGCGCCTTCGCCGGATTCCGCACCCAGGGGCGGGTCCCCGGTCCCGAGCGGCGCGAGTCCGCGCCACCCACCCTGGCCAGGCCGGCGGGAATGCCGCCGTGGGATTCCACCCCGGTGACCGGTATCCCGCGGGTCGACCCGACCGCCTACGGCGCCTACTACACCGGCCCGACCGAGGCGCCGCCCGCGCAAGCCCCGCCGCGGCCCGAGCCCCTGCCGCACACGCCGTACCCGGAGCTGTCCACCGGCATGTTGCTGCGGCCGGTCAAGCCGCCGCCGTCGGAGGGCTGGCGCCGGCTGCTCTACGACCTGTCCGGCCACCTGATCAACCTCGGGGAGAGCCCGCGGGCCGCCCGCTACAACAACCTGGTGGCGCAGGTGAACCGGCCGCTGCGCGGCTGCTACCGGATCGCGCTCATCTCACTCAAGGGGGGCGTCGGCAAGACGACCATCGCCGCGACCATGGGCGCCACGTTCGCCTCCATTCGCGGTGACCGGGTGGTCGCGGTCGACGCCAACCCCGACCGCGGCACCCTGAGCCAGAAGATCCCGCTGGAGACGGCGGCGACGGTGCGTCAGCTGCTGCACGACGCCGGGACCATCGAGCGCTACAGCGACGTCCGCCGCTACACCTCGAAGGGCCCCAGCGGGCTGGAAGTGCTGGCCTCGGAAACCGATCCGGCCATCTCGGAGGCGTTCAGCGCCGACGACTACACCCGGGTCCTGGACGTCCTGGAGCGGTTCTACGGCCTGGTGCTCACCGACTGCGGGCCGGGACTGCTGCACTCGGTGATGTCCTCGGTGCTGGAGAAGGCCGACGTACTCGTCGTGGTCAGCTCCGGATCCATCGACGGGGCGCGCAGCGCGTCGGCGACGCTGGACTGGCTGGACGCGCACGGCCACGAGGAGATGGTCCGCAATTCGGTCGCGGTCATCAACGGGGTGCGGTCGCGCACGGGCAAGGTCGACATGAACAAGGTGGTCGACCACTTCTCGCGGCGGTGCCGCGCGGTCCAGGTGGTGCCGTTCGACCCGCACCTCGAAGAGGGTGCGGAAATCGACTTGGATCGGCTCAAGCGGTCGACCCGCGAGGCGCTGACCGAGCTGGCGGCCATCGTCGCCGGTGGATTCCCGGGCGATCAGCGCAACCCCGGAGTCGCGTAGCGCGAGCCGTTAACGGGGGTTGTCCCCGTGACCTAACCGCCGCAAGAACTCTGGATCATCGTCGGGCCCGATAACGCGCGTCTTCGGCCGGTTGATTTGCGACCGCGCCGTGCGCCAGCCAACGTAGATCAGCGTCCCCAACATCAGGACCAGCAGCAGGTAGAGCACTCAACACCTCCTTTGACGAATATACCTGCGTCGTAGGCTCTCCCTGTGTCAGAAGGAACCGGCGACAACAGCACTGGGGACCGGGTGGACGACGGCCCGGCCCGGGGCGCCCGCCATCGGGCGGTCGTCGACGTTTCGCTCTACGCGGTCGCGCGGTTGCTGCTGGCGGTGGCGCTGGCGGCCGCGATCTACGGGGTGGCCCGCCTGATCGGGGTCAGCGAGTTCCCGATCGCCGTCGCCGCGTTGTTCGCCCTGATCATCGCGATGCCCCTGGGCATCTGGCTGTTCGGCCCGCTGCGCCGGCGCGCTACCGCGTCGCTGGCCATCGCGGGGGAACGCCGGCGCCGCGACCGCGACCAGCTGCGGGCGCGGTTGCACGGCGAACCGCCGCCCGACGAGCCGAGCGACGGTGCGTGATCAGTAGGTGGGCATCCGGACGACCTGCGCGGCATAGCTGAGGCCCGCGCCGTAGCCGATCAGCAGGGCCAGGTCGCCCGGCTTGGACGCGCCGGTGGCCAGCAGTTCGGCCATCGCCAGGGGAATGGACGCGGCCGAGGTGTTCCCGGTGTGCTCGATGTCGTTGGCGACGACGGCGTCCGGCCGCAACTCCAGGCCCTTGGCCAGGACCTCGTTGATGCGGCTGTTGGCCTGGTGCGGCACGAACACGTCTATCTCGTCGGGCCGCACACCCGCCGCGTCCATCGCCTGCCGGCCGACCTTGCCCATCTCGAACGCCGCCCACCGGAACACCGCGCTTCCCTCCAGCCGCAGGAACGGGCGGGGGCCCGTGGGGGCGTCCATGTAGTCGATCCAGTCGATGTCCTGGCGGATCGCCAGAGCCTGTTCGCCATCACTGCCCCAGACGGTCGGACCGATGCCCTGATCGGGCGTCTCGCCCACGACGACCCCGGCCGCACCGTCGGCGAAGATGAAGCAGTTGGTGCGGTCCTGCATGTCCACCGTGGGGGACAGCTTCTCCGAACCGAGCACCAGCACCTTGGCGGCGGTCCCGCCGCGGATCATGTCGGCCGCGACACCGAGCGCGTAGCCGAAGCCCGCGCACCCCGCCGAGACGTCGAACGCGGGCACGCCGGTGGCGCCCAGCGCCGCGGCGACCGCCGGGGCGCAGGCCGGGGTCTGCAGGAAATGCGTGCTGGTCGCGACGATCACGCAGTCGACGTCCGACGGCGTCAGCCCGGCCTTGGCGATCGCCTCCCGCCCCGCCTCGGTGGCCATCGACGCGGCGGACTCGTCGCGGGCGGCGAATCGGCGGGTCTTGATCCCGGTCCGCGAGAAGATCCACTCGTCGGAGGACTCGATGTTCTCGCATATCTCGTCGTTGGTGACCACGCGCTCGGGGCGATACGCCCCGACGCTGAGCAACCCGATGTTCGTCGGCCCACTGGTCGCGGCGATCTGCTTCATTGCCTGTCCCCGATCGGTGCTCGTGAAACGGTCGTCGTCCCGACGCCGGTCCCTCATTGTTATCGGATCCGGCCCCGCTATTGCACTCGAGTGTGCATCCACGGCGGCGACACGCCGACAAACCCCGCCGTCGGCGCACAGTCAACGCCGTCGGTGTCACCCTCGATCAGCCGGCCAGCGCCAGGGCGGCGGCCACCGCGATCGCCCAGGCGACCATCGCCAGGCCGGTATCGCGCAGCACGGGAATCAGCTCCGGGCCGCCGCGCCCCGACCGCACCGGACCCGCCGCGCGCAGCGCCAGCGGCGTGGCCACCAATCCCACCGCGCACCACGGTGTGGCCGCCATCAGCACCAGGGTCGACACCCCGGCGGTCGCCAGCAGCGCCTGATACAGGACGCGGGTGCGGGCGTCGCCCAGCCGCACCGCCAGGGTGATCTTCCCCGACCGCTCGTCGGTGGGAATGTCACGCAGGTTGTTGGCCACCAGCACCGACGACGACAGGGCGCCGATCGACACCGCCAGCGCCAGCCCGACCCAGTCCACCCGCAGCGCCTGGGTGTACTCGGTGCCCAGCACGGCCACCAGGCCGAAGAACACGAACACCGCGACCTCGCCGAGACCGGCGTAGCCGTAGGGTTTTGCGCCGCCCGTGTACAGCCACGCGCCGGCGATACACACCGCGCCCACCGCGATCAGCCACGGCGCGCTGACCAGCGCGAGCGCCACGCCGGCGGCCGCCCCGGTCGCCAGGCTCGCCACGGCGGCCGCCAGCACCGACCGGGGGGTGGCCAGCCGCGAACCCACCAGGCGCACCGGGCCGGCCCGGTCGTCGTCGGTGCCGCGGATGCCGTCGGAGTAATCGTTGGCGTAGTTGACCCCGACGGTCAGCGCGAGCGCCACGGCCAGCGCCAGCAGCGCCTTCCACCACACCGCCGATCCCAGCCACGCCGCCGCGCCGGTGCCCGCGACCACCGGCGCCACCGCGTTGGGCAGCGTCCGCGGCCGCGCACCCGAGATCCACTGCCCGAAACTGGCCACCCACGCATCCTGCCAGGAGCCGGCCGCGCCCCCGCACCCGCAATCGGGCAGGGGCCATGCACCACAATGGGCGGATGCTCGGAGTCATCGGCGGCAGCGGCTTCTACAGCTTCTTCGACTCCGACACCCGCGCCGTCGACGTCGACACCCCGTACGGCCCGCCCAGCGCCCCGCTGACGATCGGCGCCGTCGGGGGGCACGAGGTCGCGTTCCTGCCCCGGCACGGGGCCACTCACCAATTCTCGGCGCACACGGTGCCCTACCGGGCCAACATGTGGGCGTTGCGCAAGCTCGGGGTGCGCCGCATCTTCGGCCCGTGCGCCGTCGGCAGCCTCAAACCCGAGAACGGTCCCGGCGCCATCGTGGTGCCCGATCAGCTGGTCGATCGCACCAGCGGCCGCCCCGACACGTACTTCGACACCGGCGGCATTCACGTCGACTTCGCCGACCCGTACTGCCCCACCCTGCGCGCCACCGTCACCGGCCTGCCCGGCGTGGTCGACGGCGGCACCATGGTGGTCATCCAGGGGCCGCGGTTTTCCACGCGCGCGGAAAGCCAATGGTTCGCTTCCGCCGGGTTCTCGCTGGTCAACATGACCGGATATCCGGAGGCGGTGCTCGCCCGGGAACTCGAAATGTGCTACGCGGCAGTTGCTTTGGTCACCGACCTGGACGCCGGCGTCAGCACCGGGGAGGGCGTGACGACGGTCGAGGTGTTCGCCGAATTCGAGAAGAACATCGGTCCGTTCAAAGAGCTGGTGCGCGAGGCCATCGGCCGCGTCGCCGGCGAACGCGACTGCACCCACTGCCTGCCGCACACCGGCGTCACGCTGCCCGTCGAGTTGCCATGAGGGTGTTGCTCACCGGGGCGGCGGGCTTCATCGGTTCGCGGGTAAACGCGGCGCTGCGGGCGGCGGGGCACGACGTGGTCGGCGTCGACGCGTTGCTGCCTGCCGCGCACGGCCCGAACCCGGTGCTGCCGCAGGGATGTCACCGCGTCGACGTCCGCGACGCCGACGCGCTGGCGCCCCTGCTGGACGGGGTGGACCTGGTCTGCCATCAGGCGGCGATGGTCGGGGCGGGCGTGGACGCCGCCGACGCCCCCGCCTACGGCGGCCACAACGACTTCGCCACCACCGTGCTGCTGGCGCAGATGTTCGCCGCCGGCGTGCGCCGCCTGGTGCTGGCGTCGTCGATGGTGGTGTACGGGCAGGGCCGCTACCACTGCGGGCAACACGGGCTCGTCGACCCGCTGCCGCGGCGGCGCGAAGACCTCGACGCCGGGCTCTTCGAGCACCGCTGCCCGGTCGGCGGCGAGGAACTCACGTGGCGCCTCGTCGACGAGGACGCGGCGCTGCGGCCCCGCAGCCTGTACGCGGCCAGCAAGACCGCGCAGGAGCATTACGCGCTGGCGTGGTCGGAGGCCACGGGCGGTTCGGTGGTGGCGCTGCGCTATCACAACGTCTACGGTCCGGGAATGCCGCGCGACACCCCATACTCCGGGGTGGCGGCAATCTTCCGTTCGTCGATTGAAAAGGGCGAGCCGCCAAGGGTTTTCGAGGACGGCGGTCAGATGCGCGACTTCGTCCACGTCGACGACGTGGCCGCCGCCAACCTCGCGGCCGTCCAGCACACGGACGGCTTCACGGCGGTCAACGTCTGTTCGGGCCGGCCCGTGTCGATCCTGCAGGTGGCCGGCGCGCTGTGCGACGCGCGGGGCGGTTCGCTGTCGCCGGTGATCACCGGCCAGTACCGCAGCGGCGACGTGCGCCACATCGTCGCCGACCCGTCGCGGGCGGCCGACGTGTTGGGTTTCCGGGCGGCCGTCGACCCGGCCGAGGGGCTCCGCGACTTCGCGTTCGCCCCCCTTCGCTGAGGGTCTACCCCTGCGGCGGCCGGTAGATCTTGGGCTTCCGGACGGGTATCTGGCGCGTCGCGGAGTCGTCGCCGCGGAAGATCCGCGGACCGGTGCTGATCCGGGTGGTCGACGCGGCCGACGGCGCGGCGGTGTGGCCCACCGGGACGCGCGGCCTGGGCGCGGCGGGGGCGCCGGCCGCCTGGGCGGCGGGCCGACGCGCCGCGCGGCGGCGGCGCAAGCGCCGGCCGCGCAGCTGCCCGGTGACGATGGCCGCCCCCAGGATGCACAGCGCCAGCCCGCACAGCGTCACGTCGAAGGTGCTGGTGATCTGCTGGGCGAGATTGTTGCCGTAAACCGGGTGCCGCGCAGGGGAATTGGGCGAGTCCGCGAACCGCGGCGCCAGCACCACGCCCACGACGACGCGGGCGACGCTCAGCGTGGCGACCAACCCGCACAGCGACGAGATCAGCCGCGCGGAGCGGGCGGCGTTGCCCAGGTTCACGCGCAGCCAGATCGCGAGGACGGCGGTGATCAGATCGAACGCGGCCAGCACCACGCTGTCGTACCGGGAGAACGGGTAGTCCAGGCTCACCGCCACGAAGAGATCGGTGAATCTCATCAGCATCGAGCCCAGACCCCAGACGGCGATGAGCAGCAAGCCGTTTCGGGCCGCCACCCGCCAGGCGCCCTCCTCGGCCCCGGTCGTGTTCCGGTGACCGAACAGCGTCCCGGGCGTGAACATCGCCGCCGCCGCCGCCCACGCCAGATAGCCCTCGAACCCGACCCCGGCGGTCGAGGTGTTCTGCGCGATGCCGTGGAACGCGTCGACGTCGCGACCCAGCGGCAGGCTCCACACTCCGATCCCGGCCACCAGCGTCGACGCGCCGAGGGCGACGGTGGCCAGCCGAGCGGCCCGGGTGCCGCGCAGCAACCATCTGGCGGCGACCAGCACGGCGATCAGCGCCACCACCCCGTACACCACCGCCGTCACGATGACCGCGACGTTCTGCTTGCCGAACGCGGCGGCGCCGCCGGTGTTCTGCAGCGCGTAGCGCACCCGCCAATACAGGTTGAAGCCAAAACTGAGCACCGCCAACACCATCGACGCGAAGCCGATGAGCCGGGCCGACCTCAGCCAGCCGGCGTACTCGTCGCCCTCGGGAACCGGTCCCGAACGGGCGCCGGCGGCCACCGCTTGCGCACTCAGCAGTGAGCCGGCGATCCCCACCCACGCCCCCGGCCCCACACCGCCGGGCACGTTCACCGTGCCCCCGAACCGGACGGTCTCGAACGCGTCGAATCCCACGAACGCCAGCACCAGCAGCGCATAGGGGATGTTGAGCGCCAGGCGGAGCCGGCCCGCCATCGCGGGGTTGAACCGCGCGCCGGAGGACCGCCAGGAACCGGCGGCGGCGACGGCGATGACGGACAGCACGGTCGCGGCGATCAGCACCGCGAAGAGCGCCGGGTTGCTGCCGGGAATCCCGACGCCGAAGTACAGATTCCACGGCAGGAAGATGGCGACGATGAGCAGAGCGACCGCGGTCAGGTCGCCGAGGACGTGCCGCCGCCGCGTCGCACTCCCCGTCGCGGCCGGGCCGCTCGCCACGGGCGCGATGATGCGAGTGGTTTGCTGCGCCTGGCCGCCGATGGGTCCGGTGGGCGCGTCGTCACTGCTCTGGTGCACCCTGCCCCCCGGAAATCACGCGGCGGGTCAACACGCCGCCGAGTCGGTCGCACTGCTCGCTTGCGAACATGTTCTCCGTTCGGACGCGGCGGCGGATTCCGCGGCGCCCGTCCTGTAGTCCGTGAAGCTGGTTACGCTGCGCTATGGGCAAACCTTCGCCCGAATAACGGATACTGCCAACGGTATCGCAAGTGTAATGATGCCGGGACATTGCTGGTCGTGGGGTGACCAGCCGAAGGAGAACCGGGATGGACGTCGTGTTGGGGGTCGCGGTCACGGGCCCCGTTGCCCGCTTGGCGCTCGTCGGGCCGGGCGCCGACGTGATCGACCAGTCCGTCGTCGACCTGGAGGACAACCCGGTCGGGAAACTCACCGAGACCGTGGTCGGCACCAATCGGCTCCTGGCGGACGAGAACCACCGGCTGGTCGGCACCCGGGTGTGCTGGAGCGACGATCCGCTGGCCGGACAGCTGCGGCAGGCGCTGGAGCAGTCCGGCGTTTACAACGTTGCCGTGCTCCCGGAGTCGCAGGCGCTGGCCGCCCTGATGCGCGCGGCCGGCCGGCCGGGCGCGGCCCTGGTGATGGACGGCGCGACGGCGACGTTGTCGGTGCCCGGTGCCGGCGACGACGAGAACGCGCCGCCGACCATGCTGGCCAGGGAGCCACTCGCGGGTGGTGACGCGACCGCGACGCTCAACACGATGATGGCCCAGCTCAGCGACAGGCCGGACGCCCCGGGCGAGGTGTACCTGGTGGGCGCTTCTCCCGAGCTGGCCCAGGTTGCCGACCAGATCCGGGATGCGTCGACCATGCGGGTGCAGGTCGCCGACGACCCCGCCTTCGCGCTCGCCCGCGGCGCGGCCATGGTCGCCGCCGCGCAGACGGCATTGCCGGCCGGGGATGCCACCGCGATGGCGCCGGCCGTCGGACTGACCGGGGACGAGACCGCCATGGCCCCGGGACTCGGCGACCAGACGGCCATGGCGCCGGCGGGGGGGCTCACCGGGGATGAGACGACGGTCGTGCCGCCCCCGGACGTGGAGGAGCCGCAGCTGGCGTACTCGATGACCGAGGAGGGCGAGCCGCTCCCCGAACTGGAGGACTACGGTCCCGACTACGACGACTTCGACGAGACCGAGGCCATCCCGTCGCGCCTCAGCCGCCGATCCTTGGTCCTCGGCAACGCCGTCATCGCCTTCGCGGTCATCGGATTCGCGTCGCTGGCCGCGGCGGTGGCGATTGCGGTCCGTCCCACCGCGAGTCAACAGCCGGTGGTGGGGCACCAGAACGCGGCTCCCGGCAAGTTCATGCCGTTGTTGCCGACGCAGCAGCAGGCGCCGGTGCCACCGCCCCCGGCCGACCAGCCCAATGCCGGTTTCCAGGGCGGCGTCATTCCAGACGCCAATGGCCTTCTGCCAGCGCGGGGTACGGCGCCCGGCGCCGGTGGGCCTGCCGCCCCGGTGCCGGCCAATCCCGGCTTCGTGCCCAATCCGAACCCCGCCGTCCCGGTTCCGGTGCCGATCATCGTTCCGGTCCCAGGATGGAACCCGGGCTACCCCACGCCGCCCTACAACCCGCCGACGACCACGACGACGCCGACGACCACGACGATGCCGACGACACCGACGTCCACGACGCCGACGACGACAACGACCGCGACGACGCCCAGTACGACAACGCCGTCCACCACGACCCCAACCACGACCGAGCCGACGACCACGACAGAGCCGACGACCACAACAGCGCCGCCCGTGACCACGACGACGCCGCCCAGCACCAAGACGCCGTTCACCTCGACACAACCGCCGACAACCGTGGCGCCGCCCAGCACGCACCAAACCACCGTGGCACCGCCGACGCATTCGCAGGAGACGCTCGTCCCCCAGCAGCCGCGTTCCCGTCGCGGGTTCTGAGAAGCCGATGCCCGACGCCGTCACGGTGGTCCTGCCCTGTCTCAACGAAGAGGAGTCGCTGCCGGGCGTGCTGGCGGGCATCCCCGCGGGATATCGGGCGCTGGTGGTCGACAACAACAGCACCGACGACACCGCCGGGGTCGCGCGGCGGCACGGTGCCCAGGTCGTCGCCGAGCCGCGGGCCGGCTACGGCTCGGCGGTGCACGCGGGCGTGGTGGCCGCCACCACCCCGATCGTGGCGGTCATCGACGCCGACGGCTCGATGAACGCCGGCGACCTGCCGCGGCTGGTCGCCGAGCTCGAGCGGGGCGCGGATCTCGTGATCGGGCGGCGCCGGCCGGTGGCCGGACTGCATTGGCCCTGGGTCGCCCGGGTCGGGACCGTGGTGATGAGCTGGCGGCTGCGCACCCGCCACGGACTGCCCGTGCACGACATCGCGCCGATGCGGGTGGCCCGCCGCGACGCGCTGCTGAACCTCGGCGTCGTCGACAGGCGGTCGGGTTATCCGCTGGAGCTGCTGGTCCGCGCCGCGGCCGCCGGCTGGCGCGTGGTCGAGCTCGACGTCAGCTACGGTCCGCGGACGGGCGGCAGGTCGAAGGTCAGCGGCTCGCTGCGGGGAAGCGTCACCGCGATCTTCGACTTCTGGAAGGTGATCTCGTGAGCGTCCTGCCGGTGACGCTGCTGGTGGTCGCCAAGGCGCCGGAGCCGGGCCGGGCCAAGACGAGGCTCGCCGCGACCGTCGGGGACGTCGTCGCCGCCGAGATCGCCGCGGCCGCGCTGCTCGACACGCTGGACGCGGTGGCCGCCGCGCCGGTGGCGAGGAGGGTGGTGGCCATGACCGGCGACCTCGACGCCGCCGCCGGCGCCGGGGAGATCCGGCAACGGCTACGGTCCTTCACGGTGATTCCGCAGCGTGGCGAGGACTTCGCGGACCGGCTCGCCAACGCCCACGCCGACGCCGCGGCCGGGTTTCCGGTGCTGCAGATCGGGATGGACACCCCGCAGGTCACCGCCGAGCTGCTGATGGATTGCGCACGCCGGCTGCTGGAGGCGCCGGCCGTGCTCGGGTTGGCTCACGACGGCGGTTGGTGGGTGCTCGGCGTGACGGCGCCCGCCATGGCCGAATGCCTGCGCACCGTCCCGATGTCCCAGCCCGATACCGGAGAGCTCACCCTGAAAGCATTGCGCGACAACGACATCGACGTCACACCGGCGCCACGGTTGGCCGACTTCGACGTGCTCGACGACGTGGTCGCGGTGCGCGAGGCGTGCGCCCAGGCCAGTCGTTTCGCCAAGCTCACCCGCGCGGCCGGGCTGTGACGGCCTTTGGACCGCGCCCGCCCGTCCTTTTCATCCTCTGAAAACTATTGTACGGCAAACATTTTACCCACGTCGAGAGCTCCGGCGACGGTCCGAAGCGTGACGACTGTCTCCGCCGGCCCGCACAACGATGCGTTGTGATTTCACAACTCACCGGCCTCTACCGGACGGGCGCACAGGCGGAGAAGTATCGGGCAGGACATCCACCGGGCACGGGTTGGACATGGAGCCGACATGGTTGCTGTAGCACCGACGCCCGAGCGACTGGAGGCGCGCCGCCCCTTTCCAGATCGTTTGGGCCTCAAGGGCACATTGCTCTACAAACTGGTGACGACCACCGATCACAAGATGATCGGCATCATGTACGTCGTCACCTGTTTCGTGTTGTTCTTCCTGGGCGGACTGATGGCGCTGTTGATGCGCACCGAGCTCGCCGCGCCGGGGCTGCAGTTCCTGTCGAACGAGCAGTACAACCAGCTGTTCACGATGCACGGCACGATCATGCTGCTGCTGTATGCGACGCCGGTCGTGTTCGGGTTCGCCAACCTGGTGCTGCCGCTGCAGATCGGCGCCCCCGACGTGGCGTTCCCGCGGCTGAACGCCTTCTCCTACTGGCTGTTCCTATTCGGGGCCCTGATCACCATCTCGGGGTTCATCACGCCCGGTGGCGCAGCGGATTTCGGCTGGACCGCTTATACCCCGTTGAGCGACGCCGTGCATAGTCCCGGCGCCGGCGGCGATCTGTGGATCACCGGTTTGATCGTCGCGGGTCTGGGCACCATCCTGGGTGCGGTCAATATGATCACCACCGTGGTGTGCATGCGCGCGCCCGGCATGACGATGTTCCGGATGCCGATCTTCACGTGGAACGTGTTGGTGACCTCGATCCTGATCCTGATCGCGTTCCCGATCCTGACCGCCGCGCTGTTCGGGCTGGCGGCCGACCGGCATCTGGGGGCCCACGTTTACGACGCCGCCAACGGCGGGGTTCTGTTGTGGCAGCACCTGTTCTGGTTCTTCGGCCATCCCGAGGTGTACATCATCGCGTTGCCGTTCTTCGGGATCGTCACCGAGATCATCCCGGTGTTCTCCCGCAAGCCGGTCTTCGGTTACACCACCCTGGTTTACGCGACGCTGTCGATCGCCGCGTTGTCGGTCGCGGTGTGGGCGCACCACATGTTCGCCACCGGAGCCGTTCTGCTGCCGTTCTTCTCGTTCATGACGTATTTGATCGCGGTGCCGACGGGGATCAAGTTCTTCAACTGGATCGGCACGATGTGGAAGGGACAGATCACCTTCGAGACCCCGATGCTGTTCTCGGTGGGCTTCCTGGTGACCTTCCTGCTGGGCGGCCTGACCGGGGTGATGCTGGCCAGCCCGCCGCTGGACTTCCACGTGACCGACACCTACTTCGTGGTCGCGCACTTCCACTACGTCCTCTTCGGCACCATCGTGTTCGCCACCTATGCGGGCGTGTACTTCTGGTTCCCGAAGATGACCGGCCGGCTGCTCGACGAGCGGCTGGGCAAGCTGCACTTCTGGTTGACCTTCATCGGCTTCCACACCACGTTCCTGGTGCAGCACTGGCTGGGTGACATGGGGATGCCGCGCCGCTACGCCGACTACCTGGCCAGCGACGGCTTCCAGGGGCTCAACATCGTCTCCACGATCGGCGCCTTCATCCTGGGCGTGTCGATGTTCCCGTTCGTCTGGAACGTCTTCAAGAGCTGGCGCTACGGCGAGGTCGTGACCGTCGATGACCCGTGGGGCTACGGCAACTCGCTGGAGTGGGCGACCAGCTGCCCGCCGCCGCGGCACAACTTCACCGAGCTGCCCCGGATCCGTTCGGAACGCCCGGCTTTCGAGCTGCACTACCCGCACATGGTCGAACGGCTCCGAGCCGAGGCGCACGTCAGGCGACGTGCTGCGGCTACCTCGAAGTAGCGTCGACCAGTGACGCTTCGGCCGCCGCCCGGGTGAGCGGCGCGGCGGATTTCCCGGCGAAAGGGCGTCGCACATACATGGTCCACGTGATGAGCGTGGCGGCGACGTACAACGCCAAGAACAGCCCGAACGCCGCCGAGTCGGAGCCGGTGCTCTGATAGGACTGCCGCAGCGCGAGATTCACGGCGACACCACCGAATGCGCCTGCCGCGGCGGCGAATCCGATCAACGCACCCGACATGTTGCGTGACCAATGGCGGCGCTCGGCTTCGGCGACGCCCAGCGTGTGACTGCGCGCTTCGATGACCGCCGGGATCAGCTTGAACACCGAACCCTTGCCGAGGCCCGCCAGCAGGAACAGGATGAGCAGGCAGACGATGTAGCCGACCATGGTGGCACCGCTCGTCGGGCCGCGGTTGTGGTCGTCGTGGGTAGCGACGCCGGTCAGCACCGCGGTCGCGACGACCATGCCCGCGAAGACCGCCATGGTGACGCGGTTGCCACCGAAGCGGTCGGCCAGCCTGCCGCCGTAGATCCGCGACAGCGACCCCAGCAGGGGCCCGATGAAGGCGAGCTCGGCGGCGTGCAGCGATGCCTGCGCGGCGCCCTGCCCGCTGGCGATGAAATTGATCTGCAGCACCTGGGCGAACGCGAAGGAGAACCCGATGAACGTCCCGAACGTGCCGACGTAGAGGAGCGCGAGTACCCAGGTATCGCGCTCGAACATCACCGACCGTAGGGTGGCCACCTCGATGCCGTGCTCCAGGTTGTCCATGAACAGTGCCGCCGCGACCGCGACCACCGCCAGCAGCACCAGGTACACCGAGCACACCCAGTAGGGCTGGCGGTTCCCGGCGAGAGCGATCACCAACAACCCGACCACCTGGACGCCCGCCACGCCAAGGTTGCCTATACCGGCGCTAAGGCCCAGCGCCGAACCCTTGAGCCGCTGCGGGTAGAAAGCGTTGACGTTGGCCAGCGACGCGGCGTAGTTCGCGCCGCCACACCCGGTCAGCGCCGCGCACACCGCATACGTCCACAGCGGCATGCCCGGGTTGGCCAGCAGCACGATGGTTGCGCCGGTCGGGATCAGCAGTACCGCCGCCGAAAAGGTGGTCCAGTTGCGGCCGCCGAAGCGTGCGATGCCCAACGTATAGGGAATGCGCAGGCAGGCCCCGGTCAGGGTGGCGATGGCGCCAAGCAGTAGCTTGTCGGCCGGCGAAAAGCCGTACACCGATTCGGGCATGAACAGGACCATCACCGACCAGAGGGCCCAGATCGAGAAGGCGGCGTGGTCGGCCGCCATCATGCAGAGCAGGTTGCGTTGCGCGATCTTTTTGTTGCCGGTCTCCCAAGCAATGACGTCCTCGGGATTCCAGTCGACGAACCGATGCGCGCGCCCCATTTAGCCTCCTGTAATGAATAGTTGCCGACGTCGACGGTAGACGGGGGAATCGTTTGTCCGGTTCACGAAAGCTGTGAGTAACCGGTGAATTCGCGTCCGTCTACCAGTTCGTGACGATGACCGTGTTGAGCAGCACCGCACCGGCGGCGTTGAGCCCCAGCCACGTCCGGTGCGACCGCACGGGCAGCAACGCGGGTGCCGCGGTGAGCCAGATGGTGAAGGGCAGCCAGATCCGCTCGACCTCGGCCTTGCTCAGCATGCTCAAATCCGCGCAGGCGATGGCGGCCAGCACGGCCAGCAGCAGCAGGTGGAACCCGGAGCGGCGCCGGATGGCCGCCCAGTCGAACACCCGGCTGACGCCGGCAACGCTGCCCAGCCCGATCGCGCACACCACGGACGCCAGGTTGGCCCAGCTCCAATAGGTAAACGGCCGGTCCTTGGCGATGCCCTGCCAATAGCGTTGCTGCACAAGGGTGTAGCCGTCAAACCAGTAGAACCCCGCGACGGCGAAGCTCGAGGCCACCGCCACCGCGGCCAGCGTCGCCGGGCCGAGCGCCCGCAGCGCCGCCCGCCAGTCCGCGGCCGATGCCAGCACCGCCAGGGCCGGCAGCCCCATCAACATCAGGCCGTAGTTGCAGAACACGCCCCAACCCAGCAGCAGGCCCGCGGCGGCGGCCACCCACGCGGGGAACCGGCCGGGCCGGTGCACCGCCACGGCCAGCAGCGCGATGCCCCAGGCCGCGACCCCGGCGAAATATCCGTCGGCGGACACGGCGACCCAGATCGCCGTCGGCGCCACCGCGACGAACGGCGCGGCGCGGCGCGCGGTCTGCTCGTCCGCCAGCGCGCGGACCGCGATCAGCACCGCGGCGGCCGCGCTGCTCCCGACCAGCAGGCACAGCAGCCCCGCCCAGGCGCCCCCGTGCATGCCGATCCGGTCCAGCCACACGAACGTCAGCAACGCGCCGGGCGGATGGCCGGAGACGTGAGTGGTCCAGGAGTTCGGCTGGTAGTCGACGATCCGGCTCGAGAACGTGCGCACCGCGGCGGGGATGTCGGTGATGCTGGGCACCTGTGACAGGTATTCGTCCCGGGTGGTCAGCCGGCCGGCGAAGCCGCGTTGCCAGCCGTCGATCATCGCCAGCGCGAACGCCCATCCGCACGCGGTGGCCCAGGTGCTCAGCGTCAGAACCCGCCACGAAAGACGTTGCGCCAGAACCGGTCCCCACACCACCGCGGCAACCGCGATGGCGACGGCCGGGCCCGTGCCCCAGCTGGCGTGGACTTCCCAGGCGCCGAAAATCGGGGCGGCCCCGGTATGCGTGCCGAACCGCTCCTGCCCGACATCGGTGCGCGGCCGGACGCCAAGGTGCAGCCGCGGCAGCACGAAGGCCGCCGCCACCAGAACCACCCCGGCCGCGACGGCCGGCAACTCCCGACGTGTCACGGTCGACCAGCCTATTGATCGTCCGAACCGGCGAAGCGGCGCACCAACGCCGTCCGGTCGACCTTGCCGATGCCGCGTCGCGGCAACGCATCGACGACGTGCAACTCGCGCGGCGCGGCGGTGGTGTCCAGGGTGCGCGCCACGTGCGCGCGCAGCGCGTCCAGTGTGGGCGCCGCGCACCCCTCGGGCACCACGATCGCGGCGACCACCCGCTGACCCAGCCGGTCGTCGGCCAGGCCGAAGACCGCACAGTCCCCGACGGCGGGGTGACTGCCCAGCGCGGCCTCGACCAGCTGCGGCAGCACGGTCAACCCGCCCGTGCTGATCGCGTCGTCGGCGCGGCCCAGCACGGTCAGCACGCCCGACCCGTCGAGGACGCCGAGATCGTCGGTGCGGAACCAGCCCGGCTCGGCGAACGGGTCGGGGTCCACCGGGTTGCGGTAGCCCTTGGCCAGGGTTGCGCCGCCGAGCACGATGCGCCCGGCCTCCGCCACCCGGACCAGCACGCCGTCCAGGGGCACGCCGTCGTACACGCAGCCGCCGGCGGTCTCGCTCATGCCGTAGGTGCGGACCACGGCGATGCCGGCGGCCGCGGCGGCGTCGAGCACGCCCTGCGGGGCCGGCCCGCCGCCGAGCAGCACGGCGTCCAGTTCGGCGAGGGCGGCCGCGGCCGCCGGGTCGGTCAGCGCCTTGGCCAGCTGCGCGGCGACCAGTGCGGCATAGCGTCGGCCCGCGCTCAATCGCCTTATCGCACCGGGCAATTCGGCGACGTCGAAGCCGCCGGTGACGTCCAGCTCGACGGGCGCCGACCCGGCCAGCGCGCTGCGCACCAGCACCTGCAGCCCGGCGATGTGCTGCGGGGGCAATGCCAGCAGCCAACTGCCCGGCCCGCCGAGGCGGTCATGGGTGGCCCTGGCGCTGGCCGTCAGCGCGGCCGCGGTGAGCAGCGCGCCCTTGGGCGCACCGGTGGTTCCTGACGTCGTCACCACCAGGGCCACGTCGTCGTCGATGTCCTCGCCGACCCGCAGGGCCGCCCGCAGCGCGTCCGAGCCGGGGGAGAGGGCGACCAGCGCGGCCTCGCGGCCCTCGAGCACCCGCTCCAGCGCGGGCAGCAGCGACGAGACGGCCGAGCCCGGCGGGACCGTGAGGGCGCGCAGTACGGCTATGCGGGGTCCTCGGCCTGCTCCGCGTCGTCGAACGGCCAGCCCTGGGCCGCCAACCGGAGCCGTACCCGCTCGACGTCGTCGGGCGTCGGGAGCTCGTCGGTGATCTGGGTGATCAGCACCCCGATGTCCACGTCGTCGAACTCGCCGCGCCGGATCAGCTCGCTAGCCACCTCTTTGACCGCGTCGTTGGACATCCGGCGGGCCAGCAGCGCGAGCACCGGAAAGGTGTCCGTCGGCGGGACGCCTTCCGGGTATCCCGCGCGAAGCCACGAGACGATCGAGTTGAGAAATCCGTTCACGCTGGTACAACTCCCCCCGGTGTACGGCGCGGTAACGCGGTGGGCATCCGTCGATGCTACTTGGGTTTTGCTCCGAGGAACGCCGTGCCGGTGTGGTGGGCGATGAAGTCCCGGGAGATGTAAAGCAGGGCGAAGGCGATCACCAGCAGTACGGCCGCATAGATCAGCCAGGCGAGCGCGAGCAGCGCCGGGTTCTTCTGTGGCGGGCCGCCGTGGGTGCCGCCCTGCCCGGCGCCGACCGCGTGGAATCGCAGCCCCAGGGCGAACAGCCCCGGCAACGCGGCGCCGGCCAGCATGGAGAAGAGCAGGATCTTGAGGGATGCCTGGTAGTTGAACCAGTCGCTGAAGTGACTCATCAAGCGTTCGCCTTCATCGTGGGGTCGTCGGAGTCGTACCGGCCGATCACGCCGCTGCCGTTCGTCGGGTGAACGTCCGATGGCGGCTCGTGCTCGGCCGAATCCTGCAGCCCCGCGGTCAGGTCGCCCTTCCATTCGGCATTGACGTTGTTGTGGTCCACCTTGACCTTGCGCGACCGGATGTAGATGGTCGCCGAGACCGCGATCAGTAGTCCGAAGCCGACGACGGCGCCGGGGTAGCCGCCGATCAGGTGCACGATCCAGTAGGTGATCGCACCGACCAGCCCGGCCAGCGGCAGCGTCACCAGCCAGGCGACGCCCATGCGGCCGGCGACGCCCCAGCGGACCTCCCCGCCGGGCTTGCCGAGCCCACTGCCCAGTACCGAGCCCGTGCAGACCTGGGTGGTCGACAGCGCGTAGCCGAAGTGGGTGGACAGGAGAATCACCGCGGCCGAGGACGACTCGGCGGCCATGCCCTGGGGAGACTGGATCTCGACCAGCCCCTTGCCGAGGGTGCGGATGATCCGCCAGCCGCCCAGGTAGGTGCCCGCAGCCATGGACACCGCGCAAGCGACGATGACCCACAGGGGTGGCATCGCGGCGTTTCTGCTGATCGAGCCGTAGGACATCAGGGCCAGGAAGATGATGCCCATCGTCTTCTGCGCGTCGCCGGTCCCGTGTGCCAGCGAGACCAGCGATGCCGAGCCCCACTGGCCGTACCGAAATCCGGACTCGGTGCGTTGGGTCGGGATGCCGCGGGTGATCCGGTACACGAGCCAGGTCGCGATCGCCCCCACGGCGATGGCCAGGATCGCGGCCACCACGGCCGGGATGAGTACGTGCGATACCAGGCCCTTCCAGATCACCCCGTGCCCGCCGACCGCGGCGATGGTGGCGCCGACGATGCCGCCGATCAGGGCGTGCGACGAGCTGGAGGGGATGCCGAAGAGCCACGTCAGCAGGTTCCACACGATGCCGCCGACGAGGCCGGCGAACACCAGCTCCAGCGTCACGATGTGGCCGTCGATCAAGCCCTTGGCGATCGTGGCGGCGACGGCGGTGGACATGAACGCGCCCACCAGATTCAGCACCGCGGACAGCGCGACCGCCACCTTGGGCTTGAGGGCGCCGCTGGCGATGGAGGTTGCCATCGCGTTGCCGGTGTCGTGGAAGCCGTTGGTGAAATCGAAAGCGAGTGCCGTGATTACGACAATGATCAAGAGGAACAATTGGATGTTCACAGCGCCTGATTCTCGTAGTTGGGAGATTCGATTGTCGAATGGTGGAGAGGTCGAATCGCGGGTGTACCTCGACTTGTCGTCAGATGTTAGCCCCTAGTTAACCGGTAATTACTGCTGATCACCGCGGGTGTCGCGGCGCAGCGGGTGGTCCGGCGGGATCTGAATGAAGATCAGCGTGACGCCGTCGGGGTCCGTCACGTGCATCTCGTATAGGCCCCACGGTTCCCGGCGCGCCTCGCGGGCGATCTCGACGCCCCGGCTCCGAAGCTCGGCCTGGGTCGCCTCGATGTCGCGGACCTGTAGCCACAGCGCGCCGGGGAAGGGCCCCCGGGAGTGGTCGGGGGAGCCGTAGCCCGCCAGCTCGAGCAACGACTGGCCGGCGAAAAAGACTGTGCCGCCGCCGTATTCGCGGGCTATCGCGAGCCCGATCTGGTCCCGGTAAAACGCCAACGACTGCTGATAGTCGGCCGGCCGGAACAGCATCCGGCTGGCCAGGATCTCCATGACGTCGTGTCTATCACACGCGCCGGTTCAGCAACCGGTTTCGCGGTTGGGCTGAATTCGCTGGCGTTGCATGAGCGCGTTGACGAAGCGCGGCCCGAAGGTGTCCAGCGCCTTGGCGGCGATCGCCATCCGGGGCGCGATCCGCACCGGCCGGGTGCGGGCGGCGGTCAGCATCCATTCGGCGGCCTCTTCCGACGTGAGCGCGGGCATGCCCTCGTAGGCCTTCGTCGGCGCGATCATCGGCGTGGCCACCAGCGGGTAGTACAGCGTCGTCGAATGCACGCCCTTCTGTCCCCACTCGGTTTCCACGACGCGACTCACCGCCGACAGCGCCGCCTTCGACGCGTTGTACACGGCGAACAGCGGCGACGCCTCGGACAGCACGCCCCACGTGGAGACGTTGATGATGTGGCCGTCGCCGCGCTCGAGCATCCCGGGGGCCAGACCGCGGATCAGCCGCAACGGCGCGTAGTAGTTGAGCACCATGGTCCGCTCCACGTCGTGCCAGCGCTGCAGCGACTCGGCCAGCGGCCGGCGGATGGACCGGCCGGCGTTGTTGATCAGGATGTCCACCCCGCCCAGACGCTTTTCGACGTCGGCGACCAGCGCGTCGACCGCGTCCATGTCGGAGACGTCGCACGGCATCGGCAGCGCGGCGCCGCCCGACGCGGTGATCCGATCCGCGAGCGCGTCCAGCAGTTCTTGCCGCCGGGCGACCACGGCCACCGTCGCGCCCTCGCGGGCCAGCAGCTCGGCCGCGGCCTCGCCGATGCCCGACGACGCCCCGGTGAGCAGGATGCGCTTGCCGTCGAGGTCCACCGGCTTCATGGCGGGGCGGTTGACCAGCACTTGCGGGGCCATCGGGGGCCGCATCGTGGCCAGCACGAGTTGATCGGTCAAGCGGCGCAGGGGACTCTTGCTCACGTGGGGAGTCTAGGGGCGGCCCCCGCCGCCCCCGTCGACGCTAGAAGTAGCGAGGGAACCGGCTCCAGTCCGGTGGCCGCTTCTCCAGGAAGGCGTCGCGGCCCTCCACGGCCTCGTCGGTCATGTAGGCGAGCCGGGTGGCCTCGCCCGCGAACAGCTGCTGACCGACCAGCCCGTCGTCGAGCAGGTTGAAGGCGAACTTCAGCATCCGTTGGGCCTGTGGGGATTTGGCGTTGATCTCCGCCGCCCACGCGATCGCCTCCTGCTCCAGGTCGGCGTGGTCGACGACCGCGTTGACCGCCCCCATGTGGTGCATCTGCTCGGCGGTGTAGGCGCGGCCGAGGAAGAAGATCTCGCGCGCGAACTTCTGGCCCACCTGACGCGCCAGATACGCGCTGCCGTACCCGCCGTCGAAGCTGCCGACGTCGGCGTCGGTCTGCTTGAAGCGGGCGTGCTCGCGGCTGGCCAGGGTGAGGTCGCAGACCACGTGCAGGCTGTGCCCGCCGCCGGCCGCCCACCCGTTGACCAGGCAGATGACCACCTTGGGCATGAACCGGATCAGCCGCTGCACCTCGAGGATGTGCAGCCGGCCGGCGCGGGCGGTGTCGACGGTGTCCGCGGTCTCGCCGGACGCGTACTGGTAGCCGCTGCGGCCGCGGATGCGCTGATCGCCGCCGGAGCAGAACGCCCAGCCGCCGTCTTTGGGGGAGGGGCCGTTGCCGGTCAGCAACACCACGCCCACGTCCGGGGACATCCGGGCGTGGTCGAGCACCCGGTACAGCTCGTCGACGGTGTGCGGCCGAAACGCGTTGCGCACCTCGGGGCGGTCGAACGCCACCCGCACGGTCGCGTCGGTGACGTGGCGGTGGTAGGTGATGTCGGTCAGCTCGTCGAACCCGGCCACCGCCCGCCAGGACTGCGCGTCGAAGGGGTTGTCTGTCAAGGTGTTTGAACTCCTATACCGGGTCAAGGCGGAACACGGCGCAGCGGCCGGCCAGGGCCTCGAACTCCTCGGGGCGGCCCTCGGTGACGAGCCCGGCCCGCTTCATGAAGCCGACGCCCGTCGGCACCTCGGCGGGGAAGGCCCGCAGGATCGGCCGGGCGTCGTCGGCGGGCAGCTCGGCCATCCGCACCCGCTGGACGTGACGGCCCCGCGCGATCGTCGCCTCGGGCGTGGCGCGGACGTTGGCAACCCAGTCCGCCCCCGGGAACCCGGCGACGACGTACTGCCGCCCGTCGACCGTCATGGGCGTCACCGGGGTCGAGCGCGCCGCGCCCGACTTGCGGCCCGTCACCGTCAACACGACGGGACTCTCGCCGCCGAAACTCAGTCCCAGCCGCGACATCTGGATGAAGACCTTGTTGGCCGGCTTCAACCACCACGGCGGCTTGATCGATTTGCCGCTTCCCATAGGCAGCGACGTTACCTCTGAAAGGGCTCGACCCCACGGTGCTGGGGTTCCGCCGTGCCGACGGCGTCCAGCCTTTCCCGCGCGTCGGCGCCGAGGGTGACGGTCCCCGCGGCGAGGTTCTCCTGCAGGTGCGCGACGGATCGCGTGCCCGGTATCAACAACGTGTTCGGCACGTGCGCCAGCAGCCACGCCAACCCGACCTGGGCGCCCGTGACGCCGAGCTCGCCGGCGATCTCGGCCACCACCGGGTGGTCGGCGACCTTCGGGAAACCGGGAAATGACGAGCCCAGCGGGAAGTAGGGCACCCACGCGACGCCTTCGGCCGCGCACAGCTCGAGCGCGTCCTCCTGCGAACGGTCGAGCAGGCTGTAGGCGTTCTGCACGCAGACGATGCCCGCGGGCAACGCCCGCCGCACCACGTCGACCGGCACGGCGCTGATGCCGATCGCGCCGACCTTGCCCTCGTCGCGCAGCGCGATCATCTCGGCGAGTTGGTCGTCGAGGTCGACGACCTGGTCACCTTCGGCGGCCACGCCGGGCCCGAGGTCCATGCGCCGCAGGTTCACCACCGGAATGCGGTCGAGGCCGAGCTGGCGCAGATCGTCCTCGACGGCGGCGCGCAGCTCCGCGGGCTTTTGTGCGGCGGCCAGGGGTATCGGTTGTTCGCCGGTGTATCGCGCACCGACCTTGCTGACGATGACGAGGTCGTCGGGGTAGGGGGCCAGCGCCGCGCGGATCCGGCGGTTCACCTCGCCGGGACCGTAGAACGACGCGGTGTCGATGTGGTTGACGCCGAGTTCGACCGCCCGGCGCAGCACCGCGGCCGCCTCGTCCGCGGACGTTTCGAAGAGTTGCATGGCGCCATAGCCGACGCGAGCGACGGTCGACGCGCCGATGATTCCGAGACCGCCGGGCTGTGGTTTGTCCGTCATGGTGCTCCCTCGTGTCACACTGGAGAAATGCGGAGGATCCTCCGCTTACCCGAGCGTAGCAGAAACGGAGGATCCTCCGCTTGCCTGGACCGAGTCGATCCGACGCCCGCCGCAACCGCGAGCGGCTGCTCGAGGTGGCGACGGCGGCGTTCACGTCCGCGGAGGGGCAACCCGTGTCGCTCGAGTCGATCGCGCGGGAGGCCGGCGTCGGGATCGGCACGCTCTACCGCCATTTCCCCAACCGGGAGGCGCTCGTCGAGGCGATCTACCGCGCCGAGCTCGCCGAAGTCGCCGCGTCGGCCGAACGGCTGGTCAAGCGGCATCCGCCGAGGATTGCCCTGCGGCGGTGGATGGACCGTTACGCCGGCTTTGTGGCGGCCAAGCGCGGAATGGCCGAGTCGCTGCACGCGATGTTCGACTCCGGCGCCATGCAGCCCAGCCAGACCCGCGACAGCATCGTGGGCGCCGTCGACCTGCTGCTGCGGGCCGGCGCCGACGACGGCAGCCTGCGCCCCGACGTCCGGGCCGACGACGTGGTGTCGAGCCTGATCGGCATCTTCTTGGCCAGCGGATCGCCCGAGCAGACGGGCCGCATGCTCGACCTGCTGGCGGCGGGCATCTCTGCGCCTCGAACGTGAAGCTCGCCGAGCGCCCCGCCAGCCGGGCGCTGGTTCACGAGTGCCCGATGAGCCGGGCGCTCGGCACCAGAAGTCCTAGCCCACGGCGCGCTCGGCGCCCTCCCAGAACTGCGCGCGCACGGCCTTCTTGTCCGGCTTGCCCAGCGCGGTCACCGGCACGGACTCGACGACGATCACCTGCTTGGGCGACTGCACCGAACCCTTGCGCTCCTTGACCGCGGATTGGATCTCGACGGTCACCCGCGCCACCGACTCCTCGTCGGAGGGATGGTCGGGTCGCAGCACGATCACGGCGGTGACGGCTTCGCCCCACTTCTCGTCCGGCGTGCCGATCACGCACACCTGCGCGACGGCCGGATGCTCGGCGACGACGTCCTCGACCTCGCGCGGGAACACGTTGAACCCGCCGGTGACGATCATGTCCTTGACCCGGTCGACGATGAACCAGAACCCGTCGGAGTCCTCGCGGGCCATGTCACCGGTGTGCAGCCAGCCGTCCTTGAACGTCTTGGCCGTCTCCTCCGGCAGGTTCCAGTACCCGCCGGAAAGCAGTGGCCCGGACACGCAGATCTCGCCGACCTCGCCCTGCGGCACCGGCTCGCCGTCGGCACCCAGCAGCGCCGTGCGGGCGAACAGGGTGGGCCGCCCGCAGGAGGTGAGCCGCTTCTCGTCGTGGTCCTTCTTGGCCAGGTAGGAGATCACCATCGGGGCTTCGGACTGCCCGTAGTACTGGGCGAAGATCGGCCCGAAGCGGCGGATGGCCTCGGCCAGCCGCACCGGGTTCATCGCCGAGGCGCCGTAGTAGACGGTCTCCAACGAGGACAGGTCACGGGTGTGCGAATCGGGGTGGTCCATCAGCGCGTAGATCATCGACGGCACCAGCATCGTGGCGGTGATCTTCTGCTCCTCGATCACCCGCAGCACCTCGGCGGGGTCGAACTTGGTCAGCACCACCAGCTCGCCGCCCTTGATGATCGTCGGCACGAAGAACGCCGCCCCGGCATGCGACAGCGGGGTGCACATCAGGAAACGCGGGTTTTCCGGCCATTCCCATTCGGCGAGCTGAATCGTGGTCATCGTGGTGATCGACTGCGCGGTGCCCAGCACGCCCTTGGGCTTGCCGGTCGTGCCACCGGTGTAGGCCATCCCGCCGATGTGATCGGGCGGAAGGTCGGCCGCCACCAACGGCTTTGGCGGATACTTCGCGGCCTCGGCGACCAGATCCACCGCGGAATCACCCAACGCTTCGGGGACCGGGCCGATGGTCAGGACCTGCTTGAGGGCGGGCACCTTCTCCAGCAGGCCCAGCGCCCGCTCGACGAACATCGGGTTGGGATCGATGATCAGCGACGTCACGCCGGCGTCGCCCAGCACATAGGCGTGGTCGTCCAGGGAGCCCAGCGGGTGCAGCGCGACGCGCCGGTAACCCTGGGTCTGGCCGGCGCCGATGATCATCAGCACCTCAGGCCGGTTCAGCGACAGCAGCCCCACGGTCGCGCCGGTACCCGCGCCGAGCGCCTCGAACGCCTGAATGTACTGGCTGATGCGCTCGGCGAGCTGACCACCGGTCAGCGTGGTGTCGCCGAGGTGCAGCACCGGCTTGTCCTTGTTGCGCTTGAGCGCACCGACCGTTAGGTGTCCGGAATGAATGGGATGGCGCAGCAGATCGTCACTCATGGGGCAAGACTAGAACGTGTTGCAATTCCGGTCAGCCACCCCCTCGGACCACTACGCTCCCTGCCTATGGCTCCCGCAGATCTCGTCGTCACCGGAACCGTATTGACCGTCGACGAGTCGCGGCCCACCGCCGAGGCGCTCGCCGTCGCCGACGGGCGCATCGTCGCCGTCGGCAGCCGCTCCGATGTCGCCGACCACATCGGCCCGGACACCGAAACGATCGACGTCGGCGACGGCTGCGTCATGCCGGGATTCGTCGAGGCGCATGGGCATCCACTGATGGAGGCGATCGCGCTGTCGGACCGGATCGTCGACATCCGCCCCGTCACCATCCGCGATCCCAAGCAGGTGGTCGACGCGATTCGGCGTGAGGCCGCGCGCCGGGGATCCCAAGGCGCCTACCTCAACGGCTGGGACGCGCTGCTGCAGCCCGGCCTGCCCGATCCCACCCTGAGCTGGCTCGACGACATCGCGCCGGACGGACCGCTGGTGATCATCCACAACTCCGGCCACAAGGCCTACTTCAACTCGCGCGCCGCGGAAATCAACGGGCTCACGCGCGGCACCCCCGACCCCAAAGGGGCCAAGTATGGCCGCACCGCCGAAGGTGAGCTCGACGGCACGGCCGAGGAGATCGGTGCCGTGTTCCCGCTGCTGGGCGGCGCGGTTGAGGGCGGTGCCTATCCGGACATGTTGCTTGCCGAGTGCGCCCGGCTGAACCGTGCCGGCCTGACCACCTGTTCGGAGATGGCCTTCGACCCGAAGTTCAAGCCGCTGGTCGAGCAGCTGCGCAAGGACCTGACGGTGCGGCTGCGCACCTATGAGGTCTCCAACGCACAGTTGTCCACCGACGCCAGCCCGGGCGAAGGCGACGACATGGTGCGCCAGGTCGGTATCAAGATCTGGGTGGACGGCTCGCCGTGGATCGGCAACATCGCGTTGTCGTTTCCGTACCTGGACACCGCCGCCACCCGCTCGGCCGGCATCACGCCCGGTTCCTGTGGCTGCGCCAACTACACCCGCGAGCAGCTGACCGAGATCGTCGGCGCGTACCTGCCGCGGGGCTGGCAGATGGCCTGCCATGTGCAGGGCGACGCGGGTGTGGACACCATCCTGGACGTCTACGAAGAAGCCCTGCACCAGCACCCGCGCCCCGACCACCGGCTGCGGCTCGAGCACGTCGGCGCTATCCGGCCCGAGCAGCTGCAGCGCGCCGCCGACCTCGGGGTGACCTGCAGCATCTTCGTCGACCAGATCCACTACTGGGGCGACATCCTCGTCGACGGCCTGTTCGGGCCCGAGCGCGGATCCCGTTGGATGCCGGCCGGTTCCGCGGTCGCCACCGGAATGCGCATCTCGCTGCACAACGACCCGCCGGTCACGCCCGAGGAGCCGCTGCGCAACATCAGCGTCGCGGCCACCCGGACCGCTCCCAGCGGCCGGGTGCTGGCGCCCGAGGAGCGCTTGACGGTCGAGCAGGCGATCCGCGCGCAAACCATCGACGCGGCGTGGCAGCTGTTCGCCGACGACGTGACCGGCTCGCTGGAGGTGGGCAAGTACGCCGACCTGGTGGTGTTGTCGGCGGACCCGCGGGCCGTGCCGCCCGAGCAGATCGCCGACCTCGAGGTGCGTGCGACGTTCCTGGCGGGCCGCCAGGTCTACGGCCAGTGAGGCCCGCCCTGAGGGACCTGCTCGACCGCCTGCACGTGGTCGCGCTGCCGATGCGGGTGCGGTTCCGCGGCATCACCACCCGGGAGGTCGCCCTCATCGAGGGGCCGGCGGGCTGGGGGGAGTTCGGGGCCTTCCTGGAATACGCGCCGCCGGAGGCCGCGCACTGGCTGGCGTCGGCCGTCGAGGCCGCCTACCGCCCGCCGCCGCCACCGCGACGCGACCGCATCCCGATCAACGCCACCGTGCCGGCCGTCGACGCCGCCCGGGTGGGCGAGGTGCTGGCCCGGTTCCCTGGCGCCCGCACGGCCAAGGTGAAGGTCGCCGAGCCCGGCCAGACCCTGGCCGACGACGTCGAGCGGGTCAACGCGGTGCGCGAACTCGTGCCGACCGTGCGGGTGGACGCCAACGGCGGGTGGAGCGTGGAGCAGGCGGTGCGGGCGGCGGCCGCGCTGACCGCCGACGGCCCGCTGGAATACCTCGAACAACCCTGCTCGACCGTCGACGAACTGGCGGCCCTGCGCCGGCGGGTCGACGTGCCGATCGCCGCCGACGAGAGCATCCGCAAGGCCGACGACCCGCTCGCCGTGGTCCGCGCCCGTGCCGCCGACATCGCCGTGCTGAAAGTCGCTCCACTGGGCGGCATTTCGGCCCTACTGTCGCTAGCCGCGCAGATCGACATCCCGGTCGTGGTCTCCAGCGCGATCGACTCCGCGGTGGGAATCGCCGCGGGCCTGGCCGCCGCGGCCGCCCTGCCGGTGTTGGACCACGCCTGCGGGCTGGGCACCGGCGGGCTGTTCGTCCACGACGTCGCCGAGGTCGCCCCGCCCGTCGACGGCACCCTGGCGGTCGGGCCGGTCACGCCCGATCCGGGGCGGCTGCGGGCCCTCGCCGCGCCCGCGGAGCGGCGGCAGTGGTGGATCGACCGGGTCGAGGCCTGCCACCGGTTCCTTGTACCGTCGTCCGGGTGATCAACCTGGCTTACGACGACCGGGGCTCGGGCGAGCCGGTGGTGTTCATCAGCGGTCACGGCGGCGCCGGTCGGACCTGGCACCCCTACCAGCTTCCCGCGTTCCTGGCGGCCGGCTACCGCGTCATCACGTTCGACAATCGCGGGATCGGCGCCACCGAGAACGCCCAGGGCTTCACCACCCAGACCATGGTGGCCGACACCGCGGCGCTGATCGAAGGACTCGACGCCGCTCCGGCCCGCATCGTCGGGATGTCGATGGGTGCGTTCATCGCCCAGGAACTCATGCTCGCCCGGCCCGAACTCGTCAGCTCCGCGGTGTTGATGGGCACCCGCGGCCGGATGGACAAAACCCGCGAGTTCTTCCGCGACGCCGAGGCCGAGCTGGCCGACGCCGGCGTCCAGCTGCCGAGCTCGTACGAGGCGAAAATCCGTCTGCTGGAAAACTTTTCGCACAAGACGCTCAACGACGACGTCGCGGTCGCGGACTGGATCGCGATGTTCTCCATGTGGCCGGTCAAGTCGACCCCGGGAATGCGTTGCCAGCTGGACATCGCCCCGTACACCAACCGGTTGCCGGCCTACCGCGCGATCACGACGCCGGTGCTGGTGATCGGCTTCTCCGATGACGTGTTGACGCCCCCCTACCTCGGGCGTGAGGTCGCCGACGCGCTGCCCAACGGCCGGTACGTGCAGATCGCCGACGCCGGCCACCTCGGCTTTTTCGAGCGCCCGGAGGCCGTCAACGAGGCGGCGCTGAAGTTCTTCGCCAGCAACTAGTTTTTTCGGGTTGTGACAGGCTGTAGGAGTGAACCCCTCGACGACACAGGCCCGGGTCGTCGTTGACGAGCTGATTCGCGGCGGCGTCCGCGACGTGGTGCTGTGCCCCGGGTCGCGAAACGCGCCGCTGGCGTTCGCGCTGCAGGACGCCGACCAGTCCGGCCGGATCCGGCTGCACGTCCGCATCGACGAGCGCACCGCCGGTTACCTGGCGATCGGCCTGGCGATCGCCGCCGGTGCGCCGGTGTGCGTTGCGATGACGTCCGGCACCGCCGTGGCCAACCTCGGGCCGGCCGTGGTGGAGGCCAACTACGCGCGCGTGCCGCTCATCGTGCTGTCGGCCAACCGGCCCTACGAGATGCTGGGCACCGGCGCCAACCAGACCATGGAGCAGCTGGGCTACTTCGGCACCCAGGTCCGCGCCGCCATCAGCCTGGGCCTGGCCGAGGACGCCCCCGAGCGGCTGGCCGCCCTGAACGCCACCTGGCGCTCGGCCACCTGCCGAGTCCTGGCCGCCGCCACGGGATCTCGCACCGCCAACGCCGGTCCCGTGCAGTTCGACATCCCGCTGCGCGAACCGCTGGTCCCCGGTCCGGAGCCGCACGGCGCCGCGGCCCCGCAGGGCCGGCCCGGCGGCCGGCCGTGGACCTACACCCCGCCCGTCGCCTTCGACCAGCCGCTGGACATCGACCTGACGCCCGACACCATCGTCATCGCCGGACACGGCGCGGGCGCGCAGCCCAATCTCGCGGAGTTGCCGACCGTCGCCGAGCCGACGGCGCCCGCCCCCGCCAACCCGCTGCACCCGCTGGCCCTGCCGCTGCTGCGCCCCAAGCAGGTGATCATGCTGGGCCGCCCGACCCTGCACCGGCCGGTGTCGGCGCTGCTGGCCGACCCCCAGGTGCCGGTGTACGCGTTGACCACCGGACCGCGCTGGCCCGACGTCTCGGGCAACTCGGCGGCCACCGGCACCCGGGCGGTCACCACCGGCGCCCCGAATCCGGCCTGGCTGAAGCGCTGCGCGGACGTCAACCGGCACGCGAACGAGGCGGTGCGCGGCCAACTCGAGGCACACCCGCTCACCACCGGTTTGCACGTCGCGGCGGCCGTCGCCGACGCGCTGCGCCCCGGCGACCAGCTGGTGCTCGGCGCGTCCAACCCGGTCCGCGACGCGGCGCTGGTCGGCCTGGACACCCACGGCATCCGGGTGCGCTCCAACCGAGGTGTGGCGGGCATCGACGGCACCGTCTCCACCGCGATCGGGGCCGCCCTGGCCCACGAGGGGCGCACCGTCGCGCTGATCGGCGACCTGACGTTCGTCCACGACAGCTCCGGGCTGCTGATCGGCCCCACCGAGCCGACGCCGCGCCGGCTGACCATCGTGGTCTCCAACGACAACGGCGGCGGCATCTTCGAACTGCTCGAGCAGGGCGACCCGCGGTTCTCCGACGTGTCGTCGCGTATCTTCGGCACGCCGCACGACGTCGACGTGGGTGCGCTGTGCCGCGCCTATCACGTCGAGAGCAGGCAGATCGAGGTCGACCAGCTCGGCGCGGCTCTCGACGAGCCCGCGGCCGGCATGCGGGTGCTGGAGGTCAAGGCCGACCGCTCCTCGCTGCGACAGCTGCACGCCGCCATCAAGGCGTCCCTATGAGGGTCCGGTGAACCACCCGAAAAGGTTGCTGCACATACTCATTCACGGCCGCAGCGATCACCCGCCGAACACCCGCTCGCGGATTGCGTTGCGCTGGGCCCGCATCGCGGTGCTCATCGTGACCGGCCTGGTGACGGTGCAGTCGGTCCTGCTGGTCGCCGGGGCCTGGCGCGACGACCTTGCGATTCAACACAACATGGGGGTGGCGCAGGCCGAGGTGCTCAGTGCCGGGCCGCGGCGCTCCACCATCGAATTCGTCACACCCGAGCGGGTCACCTATCGCCCGGAGCTCGGCGTGTTGTACCCGTCACATCTGGCCACGGGAATGCGGATCTACGTCGAGTACAACAAGAACGATCCCAATCTGGTTCGCGTGCAGCACCGCAATGCCGGCCTGGCGATCATCCCGGCCGGCTCCATCGCGGTGGTGTGCTGGCTGGCGGCGACGGGGCTGCTCATCGGGCTGGCGGTGCTGGACAGGCTGCTGGATCGTCGCAGTGACGCTGCCGACCAGCAGATTTCGCGCGACGTATGCCCGTAGGCAACCTTTTCGACAGTCGGTGCTGACACCGTGATGTTGTGCGCGTTGCCATCGTCGCCGAATCGTTCCTGCCGGAAGTCAACGGTGTCAGCAACTCGGTGATCCGGGTGCTCGAGCACCTGCGCCGGACGGGTCACGAAGCCCTCGTCATCGCCCCGGACACCCCGCCCGGTGCGCCCCCAGCGGATCGCGTCTACGACGGAATCCGCGTGCATCGGGTTCCGTCGCGGATGTTTCCCAAGGTGACCACGCTGCCGCTCGGTGTGCCGATGCCCCGGATGGTCAAGGTGCTGCGCGGATTCGACCCGCACGTCGTGCATCTGGCCTCGCCGGCGCTGTTGGGCTACGGCGGGGTGAAGGCGGCGCGGTGGCTGGGGGTGCCGACGGTCGCGGTGTATCAAACCGACGTACCGGGTTTCGCGGCGAGCTACGGCATCCCGATGACGACACGGGCCGCGTGGGCCTGGTTCCGCCATCTGCACAGCCTCGCCGACCGCACCCTGGCGCCGTCCAGCGTGACGATGGAATCGCTTGTCGCGCACCGCTTCCCCCGGGTCCACCACTGGGCGCGCGGGGTCGACGTGCTGCGGTTCGCGCCGTCGGCACGCGACGAGGCGCTCAGGCGGCAATGGTCGCCCCAGGGCAAGCCGATCGTCGGCTTCGTGGGCCGGTTGGCGCCCGAGAAGCACGTCGAGCGGCTGATTCCGCTGGCCGCGCGGGAGGCGCTACAGGTCGTCGTCGTCGGTGATGGCGTGGACCGGAACAAGTTGCAAAAGGCAATGCCGACAGCGGTTTTCACCGGAGCTCTGTACGGTGACGAACTCGCGGCGGCGTACGCCAGCATGGACGTCTTCGTGCATCCCGGCGAGCACGAGACATTCTGCCAAGTCGTGCAGGAAGCGCTGGCGTCGGGGTTGCCGGTGATCGCCCCCGACGCCGGCGGCCCACGTGACCTCGTCACGCCGTGGCGCACCGGTTTGTTACTGGGCGTCGACGAGTTCGAAGCGAAGTTGCCGGCGGCCGTCACCCATTTGATCGACGAACGCCAGCGTTACGCGCCGGCCGCCCGGCGCAGCGTGCTCGGCCGCAGCTGGCCGGTCATCTGTGACGAGCTGCTCGGCCACTACGAGGCCGTGCTGTCGCCGTTTGCCCGCCGGCGGATGTTCGCCAAGCGGTACGCGCAGGGGCAGTGAGCTAGCGGTCAGCCCCGCGCCGGCCATCGCTGCGGGATGATTTGCTGTCGGCATCTTTGCTGAACGCTTCTCGCGGCCGTGTGTCGCGCTCTAACATCCAAGTTTGGTGCCGGATCGGCGGGGCAAGGTCGACGACTTGATCACCGGCCGCATCGATGGATGGGTGATCCCGACCAAGCTCTGGGTCGCAGGGGCAGGATTGGCCTGATAGGAGGGGTCAGCATGTCTTCCCATTTGGAGGTGTGGAAACCCTCGGGACGGGAGCTGATCGCGCTGAGCGGTGAACGAGTGACCCTGGGCAAGGCCTTGACCAACGCCGTGTCGTTCGAGCACGACCCGACCGTGTCCCGCGTGCACGCCGTCTTGGAGAACTTCGGGCAAGCGTGGTCCGTGCGGGATCTCGGTAGCCGCAACGGCACCTACGTCAACGGGGAAAAGATCGCCGCGGAACGGATCCTGCGGTCTGGAGACGAATTACGCCTGGGCAGTTCACGGTTGGTCTTCTGGATGACAAGGGGGGCCGACGAAGCACCGGGTGATCAAGAAACCGAAACCGGCAAGTCCGTCCTGCGACCGCCTCGGATGACCCAGCGCGAACTCGAGGTCCTCAAGGTGTTGTGTCGGCCGTTCGTCTCCGATGACCCGTTTCCCGAGCCCGCGTCGGTTCGTCGGATGGCCCAGGAGCTGTTCGTTACGGAGGCGGCCGTCAAGCAGCATCTGCAACACCTGTACGACAAGTTCGGTATCAACGCCGATGGAGATCGTCGGGTCCGGCTGGCCAACGCGGCCATCCGCCTCGGGGCTGTCAACCGCTCCATGCTGCGTGAGCGTCGCCCGCGGCAACGGTGAGCGGCCGCGTCACTAGGAGACCTTGTCGAGCACCCCGCCGCCGAGCATGGCGACGGCGTTGAGGGCGCTGCGGCGGTATTCGTCGCATGTGGGGCACGACTCGATATGGCGCGCAATGCGTTTGCGCATCAGGACGGTGAACTGTTGGTCCCAGCCGGACAGCTCCGCGGAGAGGCGCGGGCATCCGTTCTGGGGAGCGCGGCGGGCCACCAACAGCGCCCCCAACGAGCGTTCAATGGTGTCGCGCAGCCGCTGCAGCAGCTTCTTGGTCGAGTCATAGCTGATGCCGAGCGTTCGTGCGAGCTCGGCTCCGGTCATGCCACGGCGGTAGGCGAGCTCCAGCACCTGGCGGTCGCGCTCGGACAATCCGCCGGCGGCCTGGGCGATCAGTTGGCGGAGTTCGTTCTGGGCCGTGAGCGTGAACGGCCCCGGGCCGGTGGCCGCGTTGTCGGGCAGCTCGTCGGACGCGGCCTCGCGGCGGCGTTCGGACAGGGTCCGCAGTGCGCTGCGCCGGGCGATGGCGTAGAGCCACGGCCTCAGCTTGTCCGCGTCACGAAGCTTCGGCAACTCTGTCGTCGCCGTGCAGAAGACCTCTTGCACGCAGTCAGAGGCCGCGTGCCGATCGCGCAGCATGCCGACGCAGTAGGCGTGCAGCGGGGCGGCGTAGCGGTGGTAGATCCCGGCCAGCGCGGCGCGATCGCCGGCCGCAGCAGCCCGGGCGAGGTCCGCGTCGCTCACGATGGGGCTGTTCGGCAGTGTGGTCATGAAACTCATGACTGAAATGCTCGGCGATGGCGGGTGATCTCGTAATTACCGTGGAAGCCAGTTTCCACTCCCGAAAGGGAAGGGTTTCCTATCCGTTTGGTAAGGGTTTGTTCGGCAAGTGCCGGTAAGCCGACTCGGCTGCGGGGAGCATGCCGACGACGACCACCGCCCCATCACCGTTACCTCGGTGATGGGGCGGTGGCGACGATCTTGACGTGTTATGGGCAGCTCACGCCTTCGTCTTGGTGTGCGCCGTGCGGGTGCCGGTGCCGTTTCCGGTGCCGGTCCCCGTGCCGTGGCCGGTGCCCGTGCCGGTGCCGTTGCCGCGGCCGCCGTGGGCGATGCGCAGCTCGTCGGCGGTCAGTGTGCGGATGCTCTGCCGGCGCAGCGCGATCTTGTCGTGGTTGATACTCATGTGACCTTTCCTTCTGGTGATTTGTTGACGGCAAGCCCGGGTGGGCCCGCTCATAGGTAGGAGCGCCGGCGACGTCGAAGGGTGACCCTTTTCCCGCGGAGATTTTGCACTTGCCGAACCCGGCCGGTTACCTGCCGGCACAGCGAGAACCGCCCCACAATCGACACCAAATCGGTTGTGGGGCGGTCTCTTCGGGTAGGCGCTGGGCTCTGCTAGGCCACCGTCAGCGTCTGCGTGGGTAAATGAGTAGCCGTCGGATTGGTGCTGGTGCCTGTGTGCGTTCCCGAGCTGGGCATCGTGGTGTGTTTGGTGGTCCTGCCCGTGCCGTTGCCACCGCCGGTGCCGTTGCCGCCCTGACCGCCGTGGGCCATGCGCAGCTCGTCGCCGGTCAAGGCGCGGATGCTTTGCCGGCGCAGGGCCAGCTTGTCGTTGGTGTTCATCGTCTCTCCTGATTGTGATTTGTGTTGGCGCGGACCGGGTTTGGCCGCACTCACAGGTAGGAGCGACAAACCTGGCAAAGCGTGACGCTATTTCGCCCGCGCCAATCGGCTCGCGTAGTGGCGATCCAGAAAGTTCAGCAGGACGAGTTCGTGAGTGCGGGCGGCCGAGCGCAGCAGCCGCACGGCGTTCAGGTGGCTGAAGCTGTGCAGCAGCTCCGGATAGGACCGGGTCAGCTCACCCCGCCTGGAAAGGTCCGCCAGCTCCGCGAGCAAGGGCGCCATCCGGTCGGATCGCCGCCTGAACACCAGGCGCGCGGCTTCGTACGGGTGCCCCTCGCCGTCATCGAGCAGCGCGGTGATGTCGGCGCGCTCGCGGCGCCAGCGCTGCCCGATCCCGGGATCCAGGTTGGCGGCGTTGGGGTATTCCGGCCGGTATCCGGCGGCCCCGCTCTTGGCCCAGTCGCGGCGCTCGTGGATGTCCAGGCCCGCATCGGCCAGGAGGCGGTCGGTGGCATACAGGCACAACCGCCAGCGCGCGTCGGCCGCCTCCTCGCCGCCGAGCATGCCCAGGACTCGCAGCACGGCCTCGCTGTCGACCGCATGGATCCGCTCGGCCAGCTCGACGCCGGCGTCGCCGCCGTAGCGTTCGATCTCGCGGTGGTACGTGTCGGTCGCGAACTTCCATATCGTCCCGTCGGCGAGCCGTGGCGCCAGGGCGTCGGTCAGTGCCGGGAGGGCGTGGTCGCGCAGCGCGGCGGGGTCCCCGTGCAACCGGAGCCGCAGATGATGTTCGGGGTCGGCATAGCGCAGGAAGAACCAGTGGTCGACAACGCCGCTTTCGCGCAGCTGTTCGATGACGGGCCCGACGGTGTCGGTGAGGATGTGATCGGCCGACGCCGTACCCGTGTACGCCTTGAGGTAGAGCCACGGGCTGCCGGGTGCGAACGTCCGGCGCACCGTGGGCGCGGTCCACGACCGGGGGGCGGGTGCCGGTTCGCCGCGGCGGAGGAACGGCACGATGAGTTCGTGGGCGAACCGGCCTTGCGGGCCGCCGGCGACCCCGGTGGGCAGGACCTCCTCGAGGATCGCCTCGGTCCGCCCGCGCAGCACCTTGGCGGCCGCGGCGGTCAGGGCGGGGCTGGCCGTGTCGACGTACAGGCGGTTGTCGCCGTCGGCGATGAGCAGCTCGCCGGGTAGCCCCCGCTCACGGGCGAGCGCCGCCCATGCGGCCACGGCGTCGGACCCGGTGACCCGGGCGATCTCGTCCGCCGACAGCCGCCACCGCGCCCGTGCCAGGACCAGGCGCCCGGAGGTGACTCGGGGCAACGCCGGCGCCCCTGCCAGGGCGCCCCAATCCCACGTAAGCCCGCCGGCCACCCCGTCGCTTTGCAGTGCCGCGAGAAACCGGTAAACCCCGAAGCCGCGCCACGCCGGGTTGTGGGCGGTGGTCAGCCGCGGCCTGACTTCGGCGCCCAGCCGCGGGCTGTAGAGGACGACGCGGTCACCGTCGAGACGCACGGTCAGCTCGTCGACACTGAGCTGACGATCCGCGGGTGCCCCCGAACGACCCAACAGGACCAGCTCGTAGTCGCGCAACACCGGCCGGGCCAACACATTCCCGACACGGCCTTCCGGCAGGTGGACGATCTCGGCGAACACGACACCGGGCGACTGGGCCTCCTCGGCGCGCAGGTGGGCTCGTACCGCGTCGGACATGCGCGCATCGCCGTGACAGAACCGGCCGAGTAGCTGAGCTCCCGAAGGCCCGTAAACGCAGTCGATCTCGATACCGTCCTCGAGGAGGCTGGCGTTGACCGCCAGGCCGTCGGGCAACGGCGGCGGCGACGGCGATTCCAGGCGCGCGACGGTAGGGGCGTCGAGTTCGAGGCTGGCAGCGCCGCTTTCGCGGGTGCGGATCATCATGTCGAGCAGGACGGCGTCGCGCGCGGTGAACGCATACTGCGGTGCCACACCGCCCAGGTCGAGGCCGGTCAGCAGTGGCGACTCGTCGGCGGCCGGGTGCGTCGACGGGTCGAATCCGACGCCCATCTCCTCGTCGAGCGCCTCCATCAGCGGGACCTCGCGGTCCTCGTAGCGCGCCGCGAACTGCTGCTTGAACCGAATCAGCGCCGGATCCTCGCCGCCGGTGGACAACCGATGCAGCAGGTGCACGCCCTCGGTGAGCAGTCGCACCGCGTCGGATCCAAGCCTCAGACCGGACCCGGCCCGGTGCAGGTCGACCTGGATCAGCCGGGCTTCGTCGCCTTCGCCGGCCAGCTCGAGCAGGGTTGCGGCCGCGGCACCGTAGGCCTCCGGCGGATTTCCCAGCCCGGCGGCGTCCAGCCGGGCGAGCTCGTCGGATACCCGCCGCAACGCCTCCGACGTCGCGGCGAAGGCCGGTCCGCTCAGCGATGACATCAGCTGCGCCAGCGGTTCTGGGCCCGTTACCGCGGGCTCTGCCACCGGCGTCAGGACCTTGGCCTCGATCAGGGCATCGACGTACTCGCGGGCCTCGCCGCGCTCGACTACCATCCCTTCGGCAACGGCCTCGACGACCGTGTCCACCGAACAGCCGCCGGCGGCCGCGTCCAGCGCACACCGCAACGGCGCGTCGTCCTCGATAACGACCAGATGATGCGAGCGACGGCCCTCGCGAAGCCGGCTTTCGATGAGGCGCACGGCCCCGGCGGCGTGGTAGCGGCTGGAGTTGGGTTCCACCATCATCGCCGGCCGTGTCGCCGGATCCGCGAGCAGCCGCTGCACCAGCGCCGCCAGCACCTCGGTGTCGGGCCGGCTGTGCCGACTGACCCGCTGCGGGCCGTCGACCACCAGCGCGGTGGCTCCCGGATCTGGGCTCACCTCGCCCAGCGCGCAGCCCGCGAAAAGTCCGAAAGGGGTTGCGCGGGTGCACATGCGCGTCAGGTACGCGGTCACCGAGGCAATCACCCGGTCGTCGGGATCGCCCGCGGCCAAGCATCGCATCAACCCGGGTGAGGCGAGGTGCAGGGCCTCGCGAACCTCCGGCCGCGCAACGAGGGTCCGCCAGTGGTCGGAATCGGCGCGCAGGCAATCCAATTCCTGCAGTGGCAGCAACGGCGCGCGCATCACGAAGAAGCCGCTCGGAGTCAGTGTGGACGTCGATGGAGCGTTCATTGCGGTTGCCTACCTTGCTGTTTCGCCGACGAGTTGTCCGGCCACGAGTCGTGCGTAATGGCCGCCCATGGCCATGAGTTCCTGGTGACAGCCCGCCTCGACGACCCGGCCCGCGTCCATCACCACGATGTGGTCGGCGTCGATCACGGTCGCCAGTCGATGCGCGATCACGATGACGGTGCAGCCGAGCCGCGCGATATTGCCGTGGACCCTGGCCTCGGTGACGGTGTCGAGACTGCTGGTCGCCTCGTCGAGCAACAGGATCCGTGGCCGGGGGGCGAGCGCGCGTGCCAGGGCAAGCCGTTGACGTTGACCACCCGACAGCGAGGCGCCCGCGTCGACGAGCGGGGTGTCGAAACCCATTGGCATCGCGCGGATGTCCTCGGCGACGCCGGCCAGTTCCGCCGCCGACTCGAGCCGCTCCAGCGGCAGGCTGGGGTTACCCAGTACCAGGTTGTCGCGAATCGGCAGCCCGAAGATGTAGGGGTCCTGGGTCACCACGCCGATTTGCGAGCGCACGCTGCGCGGGTGCAGGGTGGCGAGGTCATTGCCGTCGAGCAGGACGCGTCCCTCCGAGGGTGAGTAGAGGCCCAGTAGGAGCCGGCCCAGCGTGGATTTGCCCGACCCGGAACGACCCACGATGGCCAGGACCTGTCCGGGCCGCACCTCGAGGCTGGCGCCGTCGACGACCGGTGGGCCATGGGGGGTGTAGCGGAAGGTGAGCCGCTCGGCGCGTACCGATCCGATGAGTTCGGGCGCGTGTCGTAGCTCGCGCCCCGCGGTCTCCGTGGGGGTGTTGAACACGTCGTCAAGGCGGGCCAGGTAGCTGCCGAGCAGCTGCACTTGCAGCGCAGTCGCGACCAGAATGCCAAGTGGTTCAAGAAATCCCGTCGCCAGGGCAGCCAGGGCAAGCATGGTGCCCAACGAGAGCTTTCCGCTGGACGTCAGCTCGGCGCCGGCCAGCAGCACCGCGATGGGGGACAACAGCGCCAGCCCGTGGATCGCGGTCGAGACCAAGGCCTCGAGGCGCCCGCGGCGTAGCGAGACGTTCAGTTCGGCGACGAACAGGTTGGTCCAGTGCGCCACCGCGCGCCGCTCCGCGCCGGCCGCCTTGAGCGTTTCGACGGCGGAGAACATCTCGTAGGCGTAGGACTGTGAGCGGGCTTCGGTGGCCAGTGATTCGCCCATCAGGTGTTGGTTGCGGCGGCGCGCCGCCAGCAGGACGGCGACCTGGGCGGCGCCGAGCACGCAGACGAGAAGGCCCAGAGCCGGCGACAGGGCGACGATGACAACCAGGTAGAGGGTGGCCAGCGCGCCGTCGAGCAGCGCGGAGATGGTGCCCGTGGTCAGGATCTCGCGAACCGTGGCGTTGCTGCGCAATCGCATCATCAGGTCTCCCGACGAGCGCTTGAGGAAGAACGCGTACGGCAGGTCCACGAGGTGCTCGAGGAAGTCGAGCGTCATGTCGACGTCCAGGCGACTGCGCAGCCGCAACAGCAAATGGGCGCGCAGATACGTCGCGAGCACCGAGTAGATGACCAAAGCGGCCATCACCGCGGCCAGCACTTTCAGCAGGCGCCCGTCGTCGTTGGGCACGACCCGATCGACGACCACGCCGGTCAGCACCGGCACCGCCAGCGCCATCACCCGCACCACCACCGAGGTGGCCAGCACCCGGCCGATCCCGGTCGATCGGGCCAGCAGGCGCCGCGCGTGATGGAGCGCGCCGGGGGCTCTCCGCCCGCCCGCCGCGAAACCGTCGCCGGGCTCCAGCATGACCGCGACGCCGCTGTAGAGATCGTTGACCGCGTCCCAGCTGAGCCGGTAGCGACCGGCGGCCGGATCGACAATGGTCACCCCGCGCCGTGAAGTCGAGTCGAGGACGATGAAATGCGAAGCACCCCAATGTAGTACGGTGCCCCGGGGCAGAGCCCGCAGATCGTCGAGTTCGGTAGCCACGCCGCGGGCACGCAACCCGAACGAGGTCGCGGCCTCCGCGAGCCGCAAGGCGTCGATACCGTCGCGCCCGGTCCCGGTGGCCTCGTGCGCCTCGGCGAGCGAAACGTGGCGGCCGTGATAGCCGAGCGCCATGGCGAGCGCGGCGGCGCCGCAGTCGGCCATTTCTGCCTGCGCAATGTAGGGGATCGCGCGTCCCCGCCCCTTCACCGCAGCCTCGGCATTAACGCGCTGATCAGCCGCTGCCGTCCTTGCGGAACAACAAGTTCACCGGACGGCGCCGAAACGGGCCGGTCCAACTCGGCCTTCACCTCGGTCGCGGTCACGTCGATGACGACGGCGCCGTGCGTTGTGCCGGAAGCATCCCGAAATTGGACGGCAGCACCCCGGGCAGGCGGTATGCCGCCGCCACGGCTCGCCGTGACAGTCATGCCTTGCGTGACGGCCGGCAGCGCCTCGGTCCGCGCAATGCTGACCGTGCCGGCGATCAGAGCGCCGGCTGCCAACAGCACACCGAGCATGACGAGTCCCGCCTCGGTCCGCTCCTGCTGCTTGATCAGTTCACCGGGGCGGCTCGCCGTGGATTGGCGGTCGCGCCACCGCTCACGAAACACCGGCTCATGCCGGGTCTCGCCGTCGTCGCTATTTCGGTCGGCTTCCATTCGTCGCTCCTTGGGTGGCGGTCGGTCGCAGACGGGGCCGACTCTCGCGGGTAGGAGCTTCAGCGGTGCGAAACGGTGACACCTTTTGGGGATGCTGCCGGCGCCGGCCTGTGGCAATCGCCCGGACCCGATCTAGAGTCCACGGGTTTTGCCGAGGATTATGACCGTCCTCCGGTCAGCCCTGCGCGAGCTCGGCGACGGGCTGCCATTCCGCCCAGGTGCGTAGCCGGCTCTCATAGTCGGCCTTGGCGGTTTCCAGCGGCGAGGCCCCGAAAAACACTCGCAGCGGCGGCTTTTCGGCGTCGACCACCTTCAGCAGCGCGGCGGCGGATGCCTCCGGGTTGCCCGGGCTGGCCCAGCGCTTGCTGCGCTCGGCCTGCACGGCGGCGCGAACGTCGTCGTAGGCCGGCAGCGGATCGGCGTGCCTGGCGGAATCTCCGGCCCAGTCGGTGTCGAAGCCGCCCGGCTCGATCAGCGTGACGTGCACCCCGAACGGGGCGACCTCCTGCGCCAGCGCCTGTGAGAAGCCCTCGAGCGCCCACTTGGACGCGTGGTACATGCCGACCAAGGGGAACGCGGTGATGCCCCCGATCGAGGACACCTGGATGATGTGCCCGCTGCCCTGCGCCCGCAGATATGGCAGCGCGGCCTGGGTGACCCACAGCGCCCCAAAGACGTTCGTCTCGATCTGGTCGCGCGCGTCCCGTTCGGAGAGCTCCTCGACGAAGCCGAACTGCCCGTAGCCGGCGTTGTTGACGACGATGTCCAGCCGCCCGAAGTGGTCGTACGCGTGCTTGACCGCGGCGAAGTCGGCGCTTCGATCCGTGACGTCCAACCGGATCGGCAGCAGCGCGTCGCCGTATTTCTCGGCCAGGTCGTCGAGTGACGCCGTGTTGCGCGCTGTCGCCGCAACCCTGTCGCCGCGCTCGAGCGCCGCGATCGCCCATGCCCGTCCGAAACCGCGCGATGTCCCGGTGATAAACCAAACTTTTTCAGTCACGAAGTGTTGCAACGCCGATGTCGCCGCCTAATTCCCGAGAGGTAGCGTCTCCGTCATGAGTCGCGCGGCCTTGGACAAGGACCCCCGGGACGTCGCGTCGATGTTCGACGGCGTGGCCCGCCGCTACGACGTGACCAACACCGTGCTGTCGCTGGGTCAGGACCGGTACTGGCGGAAAGCCACCCGGTCGGCGCTGGACATCGGGCCGGGCCAGCGGGTGCTGGACCTCGCCGCGGGCACGGCGGTATCCACCGTCGAGCTGCAGAAGTCGGGGGCATGGTGTGTGGCGGCCGATTTCTCGGTGGGGATGCTCGCGGCGGGGGCGGCTCGCGACGTGCCGAAGGTCGCCGCCGACGCCACTCGCCTGCCGTTTGGTGACGATGTATTCGACGCCGTCACAATCAGTTTCGGGTTGCGCAACGTCGTCGTTCCGCAGGCGGCACTGCGTGAGATGGCTCGGGTCACCCGCCCGGGCGGCCGATTGGTGGTGTGCGAATTCTCCACGCCGACCAATGCGCTGTTCGCCACCGCCTACAAGGAGTACTTGATGCGGGCGCTGCCGCGGGTGGCGCGCGCGGTGTCCAGCAACCCGGACGCCTATGTGTACCTCGCGGAGTCGATCAGGGCCTGGCCCGACCAGGCAAACCTGGCACGCGAAATCGCGCGGGCCGGATGGGCGGCGGTGCGGTGGCGCAACCTGACCGGCGGCATCGTCGCCCTACACGCGGGCCACAAGCCGCTGCGGTGAGAACGCCCTAGTGGGTACCGGCGCGCTGCACGAAGCCGACCTGGTCGGGGCAGTAGTGGTCCACCGCGGCACCGAGGAACTGGAACGCCTGCCCCTGGGTGGTGCCCCGCGGCAGGTTGTGCTGGATGAAATTGGCGGACTTGTACGGGTCGCCGTCCACACCCCTGGCGATCCGCTCGCAGGTGATCTTGCCCAGCCACGCGAGCTGGTCCTGCGGCTGGTAGATGCCGAAGCCGTTGACCGTGTTCTTGAACGGGGCGTCCTGGTCGTTGGGCGGCGGCGGCGAGGCCAATGCCGGCGCGGCCAGCGCGATGGCGGCGGCGGCCAGGCCGCCAATAGTAGCCAGCTTCGTTCCCTTCATTAGCCGGACTATACACCGCTCGCCCGAACCGTGCGGAAAATTCTCGACGCCCGCAGTCGGGACCGAGCACCGTTTGCGCACGTCAATGACGGTGAGCAGTTCGCTCAGCTGAACGGCACCCGGCGATCGACCAGCCGGGACAGCCGTCCGGCGCCCCGCCAGGCCCGCGCCACCCAGTCGGCGTCATCGTCGGTGACGAGGTTGGCCATCACCCGCACGGCGATCGTCATCAGCCTCGGGGAGCGCATCGCGATCGGCCCCGTCGTGGGCAGGAACCGCTGGAACGTCAGCAGCAGCGCCAGCCTTCGGGCGATCGAGAACCCCCGGCCGTAGTGCTCCTGCAGCAGCGCCGGCCACACCCGCGACAGGTCGCGGCAGTCCAGCAGCTCGGCGGCCAGCCGCCCCGTCTCCATCCCGTAGTCGATGCCCTCGCCATTCAACGGGTTGACGCAGGCCGCGGCGTCGCCGATCAGCATCCAGTTGGGCCCGGCCACCCCGGACACCGCGCCGCCCATCGGCAGCAACGCCGACGACACGGCCCGCGGCGGCCCGTCGAAGCCCCACTCGTCGCGGCGCAGGTCGGTGTAGTAGTTGATCAGCGGTCGCAGCGCCAGGTCGGCCGGCCGTTTCGACGTCGACAGCGCGCCGACGCCGATGTTCACCTCGCCGTTGCCGAGCGGGAAGATCCAGCCGTAGCCGGGCAGCACTTTGTCCTTGGAGCCGTCGGGTCCGCGCAGCTCCAGGTGCGACGTCAGCCACGGGTCGTCGGCGCGCGCGGTGGCCAGATAGCCGCGGGCCGCGACGCCGTACACCGTCTCCTGGTGCCAACGCCGCCCCAGCTCGCGGCCCAGCGAAGACCGGGCCCCGTCGGCCACGATCAGCTGCCGGCAGCCCACCTCCGTGCCGTCGGCCAACGTCAGCGACACCACGCGTCTCGACGAGTCATGATGGACAGCAACGGCTTTCGTGCCCAGCATCATCCGGGCGCCGGAATCCTCGGCGACCTTGCGGATCCGGTCGTCCAACTCGAGTCGGGCCACCGCACTGCCGGTCGAGGGAAACGACGGGCCCGGCCAGCCGACTTCCACCTCGCCGCCGAATCCGCTCATCCGCAGGCCCCGATGCCTGATGCGGGTGTCCAGCCAGTCGCCCAGCCCGAGGCGCTCGCACTCGGCGACCGCGCGCGGCGTCAGCCCGTCACCGCATGGCTTGTCCCGCGGAAAGCTGGCGGAGTCGATGACCAGCACGTCGTTGCCGGCGCGTGCCGCCCACGCGGCGGCCGCCGAGCCGGCCGGTCCGGCGCCGACGACCACCAGGTCGGCTTTGGTCTCCACGCTCACCAGTATGTTGGTCGGGTGAGTACTCCGGCGACGGTGGTGGCGGGCGTGGACTTCGGCGACGCCGCGTTCGCGGCGGCCGTGCGCGACGGTGTCGGGCGGATCGAGCAGCTCATGGACACCGAACTGCGCAGCGCCGACGAGGTGATGACCGACTCGCTGACGCACCTATTCAAGGCCGGCGGCAAGCGATTCCGGCCGTTGTTCACGGTGCTGTCCGCCCAGATCGGGCCGAACCCGGAGGCGCACGACGTGACCATCGCCGGCGCGGTCATCGAGCTGGTCCACCTGGCCACGCTCTACCACGACGACGTGATGGACGAGGCGGAGGTGCGCCGCGGCGCGCCGACCGCGAACGTCCGCTGGGGGAACAACGTCGCGATCCTGGCCGGGGATTACCTGTTCGCCACGGCGTCGCGGCTGGTCTCCCGGCTGGGACCGGAAGCGGTACGGCTGATAGCCGAGACGTTCGCCCAGCTGGTGACGGGCCAGATGCGCGAGACGCGCGGCCTGACGGGACCGGCCGAAGGGGCGGACGCGATAGAGCACTACCTGAAGGTGGTGTACGAGAAGACGGCCTGCCTGATCGCCGCGGCGGGCCGTTTCGGCGCCATGTTCTCGGGCGCCGACGCCGAGCAGGTCGAGCGGCTGAGCCGGCTCGGCGGCATCGTGGGCACCGCGTTCCAGATCTCCGACGACATCATCGACATCGACAGCGACTCGCACGAGTCGGGCAAGCTGCCCGGCACCGACGTGCGCGAGGGCGTGCACACCCTGCCGATGCTGTACGCCCTGCGCGAATCCGGGGCGAACGCGGCGCGGCTGCGCGAGCTGCTGGCCGGCCCCATCGACGACGACGACGCGGTGGCCGAGGCGCTGGCGCTGCTGCGGGCGTCCCCCGGCATGGCGAAGGCCAAGCAAACGCTGGCGGAATATGCGGCCCAGGCACGCGCCGAGCTGGCGCTTTTACCCGACGTCGCCGGCCGGCGCGCGCTGCAGACGCTGGTGGACTACACCATCAGCCGGCACGGCTAGCGAGTCGCGGAACCCAACGGCCCGTCTCGGACGTTCAATTGGCTGTAGTAGTCAATTCCTGAGTGCTCCGAGGAGGACACCGATGACCTGGCATCCCCATGCCAACAGGTTGAAGACCTTCGCCCTGTTGGTCGGTATGTCCGCGTTGATCGTGTTTGTCGGGTCGCTGTTCGGCAGGACGGCCATGTTCCTGGCGGTGCTGTTCGCCGTCGGGATGAACATCTACACGTACTACAACAGCGACAAGCTCGCGTTGCGGGCGATGCACGCACAACCGGTGTCCGAACTGCAGGCGCCTGCGATGTACCGGATCGTGCGCGAGCTGGCCACCGCCGCGCACCAGCCCATGCCCCGGCTCTACATCAGCGACACCAACGCGCCGAACGCCTTCGCGACCGGACGCAACCCGCGCAACGCCGCCGTCTGCTGCACCACCGGCATTCTGGGGATCCTCAACGAACGTGAGCTGCGCGCGGTGCTGGGTCACGAACTTTCCCACGTCTACAACCGCGACATCCTGATTTCCTGCGTGGCCGGCGCGATGGCGTCGGTCATCACAGCGCTGGCCAACATGGCCATGTGGGCCGGCATGTTCGGCGGTAACCGGGACGGCGAGAATCCTTTTGCGCTGCTGCTGGTTTCGTTGCTGGGTCCGATCGCGGCGACCGTGGTGCGGCTGGCGGTGTCCCGGTCGCGGGAGTACCAGGCCGACGAGTCGGGCGCGGTATTGACCGGTGATCCGCTGGCCCTGGCCTCGGCCCTGCGCAAGATCTCCGGCGGTGTGCAGGCCGCCCCGTTGCCGCCGGAGCCGCAGCTGGCCAGCCAGGCGCACCTGATGATCGCCAACCCGTTCCGTGCGGGCGAGCGGATCGGGTCGCTGTTCTCGACGCACCCGCCGATCGAGGACCGTATCCGCCGGCTGGAGACCATGGCGCGCGGCTAGTGTCGGCGCTCTCCGCAAGGATGCGGGCGTTGCCGATTTTGATATCGCCCGCGCTATCAAATCCGCGAAGCTTCACATGCCCTGGAGCGCCGAGCCCCCTGGGGATGAGTGACTCCCGGATTTGATACCGCCCGTGCTATCAAATCCCGCGTGGACCGCTACACCTAGGGCGCGCAGTGGTTGCCCGACTACAACGAATACGTGGGCGTGTGTATCGAATTGCCCTACATGAGGCGCGAAGCGCCGACGGCGCCCCAGGCCGTGGCCGCCGTCGAGGACGCCGTCCTCGAGCACGTGGAAGCCCTGCGGGCAACCGGCGAATCGGCACCCGAACCGCTTTCCGAACGGCGCTACAGCGGGAAATTTCTCGTCAGAACCTCGCCGCAATTGCATGCCCGCCTTGCGCTGGAAGCCGTGGAGCAGGGTGTGCCGATGAACCAGTGGATAGTCCAGAGACTCAGCGGGCGGGCGCCCAGCGAAACCTTCGGCCTCTCCGGCTATGACTAGCTTGGCGCCCGATTAGGCGGCTGCCGGTCGTTCGGGTTCGACGGGCTCTGTTCCCCTGCGGGGCGAATGACCCGTTTCCAGCCTGCCCCGGATGTGGACCGTGCCGTCGTTGGCCTCGTGCTGGCGCTGCCAGTCGCTGATCGCCTGATGCGCCGCGTGATCCAGGTAGTGCACCCAAACATCCACGGTGACAACACTTCCGGCGGGGATGGAGGCCAGCACCCGGGTCAATCGCGGGAGCGCCAGGAACGTGCAGGCCGCACCCTCGATGACCACCTGCCACCCGTCGCCGGCCGGCTTGGCCTCGACCTTGGCCCGGATCACCCGCCAGCCGGTCAGCGTGATGGCCAGCGCCAGGCCGATCATCACGCCGTGCAAGAGGTTCAGGAAGACGACGCTGACGGCGGTCACGACGTACACGGCGAGATCGCCGTGCTTCATTGCGGTCTCGATGTGGGCCGGCTTGAGCAACTGAATGCCGATGACGATGAGCAGCCCGGCGAGCGCCGCGGTGGGAATCTCTTCGACCAGCTCCGCAAACGGAACGGTGAACAGCAGGATCCACACGCCGTGCAGGAGTGCCGAGGCGCGGGATTTGGCGCCCGCGTTGACGTTGGTCGAGCTGCGCACGATGACACCGGTGACCGGCAGCCCGCCGATGGTGCCCGAGACGATGTTGGCGGCGCCCTGTCCCACCAGCTCGCGGTTGAAGTCGGTGCGCGGCCCGTTGTGCATCCGGTCGACCGACACCGCCGACAGCAGGCTCTCGACGCTGGCGATGAGCGCGACGGTGATCACCCCGATGGCAACCGCACCCCAGTTGCCGTGCGGAATGTCGGGCAGCTGCAACGCGTCCAGCGGCGACCCGTCCAGGTCGATCCGGCGCACGTGGAAGGGAAAGACGACGGACACCACCGTCACGCCGACGATCGCGACCAGTGGGCCCGGAATGCGGCGAACCTTGGCCGGAACCCAACGCCAGGCGACGAGGATGACGATCACCAGCACGCCGAGGACGACCCCCGGCCGATGTGCCCCGATGATCTGACCCGGCAGTCCGATGAGGTTGTGCCAGGCCGTGCTCTTGGACTTTCCGCCGAGCAACACGTGCGCTTGCTGCAGCGCGATCGTGATGCCGATGCCCGCCAGCATGGCGTGCACCACCACCGGTGAGATCGCCAGAGCCGCCCGCGCGACACGGCTGAGGCCCAACAGCACCTGCAGGGCGCCGGCGGCGACGGTGATCAAACAGGTTACGCCCCAGCCGAAGTCGGAGATCAGGTCGGCGACGACCACCGTCAGTCCCGCCGCGGGGCCGCTGACCTGCAGCGGTGACCCGCCGATGGCGCCGACGACGATGCCCCCGACGATCGCGGCGATGAGGCCGGCGAGCACGGGCGCGTTGGAAGCGATCGCGATCCCCAAGGACAACGGGAGTGCGACCAGGAAAACGACGAGCGACGAAGGCAGGTCGTGCCGGATGATCGATCGCACCCGGTCTTTGCGTGGGTTCGTGGCCTGGTCGTGAGGTTGATTGCCGAGCTGTTCGATGTCTTGCATCGGGCGCGTCCCTCGTTAGGCGTTTGCGGGGGATGTTCCGATATCCGGCCCATCATGCGCGCCATTACGTCGTCGTAAACTCTTGGCGCACAAACGGTTAAGACCCGGCCTTGCTCACAGAACCATGGCCGGGAACCCCTGGCTGTGTCACTGACGGTATTTTGCTGGCAAACGCCGGTCAAGCGGACAGGCTCGGCCCATAGAGAATGCAAAGATTTGAATTCGGCGGCGTCATACGGCCACGTCAGAACCCCGAGCCGTGCACCTCGTGGCCGGGGACCTCGGCGATCAGGCCCCGATAGGCCTCCTCGACGGTCGAACCGTGGTTGATCACCGAGTCGACTTCGCGGGCGATCGGCATGTTCAGCCCGAACTCGTTGGCGAACTCCATGATCACGCTGGCGGCTTTGACGCCCTCGGCGACCTGGTTCATCGAGGCGATGATCTCGTCGATCGGCTTGCCGGCTCCCAGCTGTTCACCCACGTGGCGGTTGCGGCTGCGCTGGCTGGTGCACGTCACGATGAGGTCGCCCAGCCCGGCCAGGCCGGGGAAGGTTTCGGGATTGCCGCCCATGGCCACGCCCAGCTTCGTCATCTCGCGCAGCGCACGGGCGATCACCAGCGCGCGGGTGTTCTCCCCGATGCCCAGCGAGTAACCCATTCCGACGGAGATGGCGTAGACGTTCTTCAGCGCCCCGGCCATCTCGACCCCGATGACGTCGTCGGTGGTGTACACGCGGAAACGCCGGGTGCGGAACAGCCCGGACAGCCGGGTCGCCAGATGCTGGTCCGGCATGGCCAGCACCGCGGCCGCGGCGTAGCCCTCGCCGACCTCACGCGCGATGTTCGGCCCCGCCAGGATGCCCGCCGGATGACCCGGCAGCACCTCCTCGATGATCTGCGACATCCGCATGTTGGTGCCCTGCTCGAGCCCCTTGACCAGCGACACCACCGGAACCCAAGGCCGCAGTTCCCTGGCCAGCTCGGTCAGCACGCCCCGGAAGCCGTGCGAGGGAACGCCCATCACCACGACGTCGGCGGAGTTCGCGGCCTCGGCGAAGTCGGTCGTCGCGCGCAAGGTGTCGCTCAGCACCGCATCGTCGCCGAGGTAGCGGCTGTTGCGGTGATTTTCGTTGATGTCCTTCGCCGTCTCCTCCGAGCGCACCCATTGCAGCGTCGGTCCGCGGCGCGCACAGATCGACGCCACCGTGGTTCCCCAGGAACCGCCACCGAGGACAACGACTTTGGGTTCGCGCATCGCAGCTGCCATGGCGATCAGCGTATTGCCGACACCTCACATTTAGTAGCAGTTCACGCGGCACCGATTCGCGTCGAGTGCGGCCTTGGCGCGGCGGACGCCTGACAGCGAAGCTTCCGCTCGGCCCTGCGCCCGTTTCATGCGAAATTCACAAAGTGCATTCATCCGGGGATGGGCAGCGAATGCGCGACCAGCCGCCCATGGCCCGATAAACGCGTGTAGGTCGAAATACATAGACATTTCATAACATTGCCATTCCGGGCCGCGGCGGGCCGGTCCGGTTCATGCCAAACTCACAAAATTGTGCGGAAAAGACTGATGCGCAGGCGGGTCGAAAGCCCTGGACAACGGGCCTACTGCGGGGGCGGTTCGGACGGTGGGCCCGCGGAAAAGAATGCCGCCGCCGACAAATTAAAAATCAATGTGAGCGTTGCCAAAATGGCGAGCTCACGGGGATTGCGGAGCCATCGGTCGCCTTGATGCGCTCGACCCGTGTTTATAGCGTTTCGCGGCAATCGTCCAATTCGCCAGAGGGGAAGCCGCGTGTCCTATGTAAATGTCGATCCGGAGAAGCTGTCGGCGGCGGCCAGCAATCTGCAGTCCATCACCGCCGCGTTGAGTGCCGGCAATGCCGCGGCGGCCGGACCCACCACCGCGGTGGTTCCCGCTGCTGCCGACGAGGTGTCCGCCCTGACGGCGGCGCGCTTCGCCGTCCACGCGCAGCGGTACCAGATCCTCAGTGCCAGAGCCGTTGCCATCCACGAGCTGCTTGCCGCCGCCTTGGCGTCGGGTGCGGGTTCCTATGCCGGCACCGAGGCCGCCAACGCCGCGGCTTCGGCGCTCTGAACGTGTCAGCCAACGTGGACTACGCGCTGTTGCCCCCGGAAATCAACTCGGGGCGGATGTACACCGGCCCGGGGGTCGGTTCGTTGCTGGCGGCCGCGACGGCCTGGGCTGAACTGGCCGCGCAGTTGCACGCCAGCGCCGCGTCGTACCGGTCGGTGATCTCCGCGTTGACCGGCGGGCCGTGGTTGGGTCCGGCGTCGCTGGCGCTGGCCGCTGCCGCCGCCACCAATGTGGCTTGGCTGCGCAGCAGCGCTGAAAGCGCCGAGCTGACCTTCGAACGGGCCGGCGCGGCCGTGGCCGCCTACGAGACGGCGTTCGGGTTGACGGTGCCCCCGCCGGTGATCGCGGCCAACCGCGCCGTGCTGGCGTCGCTGATCGCGACGAATGTCTTGGGGCAGAACAGCGCCGCCATCGCGACAGTCGAGGCGGAGTACTTGGAGATGTGGGCTCAGGACGCCGCGGCCATGTATGGCTATGTGGCGGCCTCCGCGACCGCCACCCAGCTGACCGATTTCGCGGAGCCCGAGGAGGTGACGGACCCGGCCGGGTCGGCCCGGCAGGCCGCCGCGGTGGCGAAAGCCGTAGGCAATTCGGCCCAGACCGGCGCGCAAGACGTCGCGGCGAACGAACCCGCGACCCCCACCTTCGGCAACCTCAAACCGATCGACGAGTGGATTTCGGAGAACACACCGTTGGACGACATGGCCGCGATGTACTCGAAATACGTTGTCCCGTATGTGTCGTCGGGACAGGTGGGGGTTCAGACCGCCCAATCCTTCGGGCAGATCAGCAATGGCATCACGGCCATGACCACGTTCGGAAAGGGCCTGCTACCCGCCGCCTCGTCGGCGGCTCAGGCCGCCGGGGGTGGGACCAACGCGCTGGGCGCCGCCGGCGCCGGGCTGGGCAACGCCGGGTCGGCCGCGGCGGGGCTGGGGCGCGCGCTTCCGATCGGCGCAATGTCGGTGCCGCCGAGCTGGGCCCCGGTAACCGCGGTGACCAACCCGGGGGTCACAACCCTGACGAGCGCGGCCCCGGCCGCGGCCGACGGGCTGCACCCTTTCCCGATGGCGCCCTTTGGGCCAATGACCGGGCACACCGGCTGGCGTCAGACTCCGACGTATGGGTTCAAGCCGTCGGTGATGGCCAAACCACCGGCGGCCGGCTAGCTGTTCAACCGGCCAGTGGCGCCCGGTCGGCGGCCCGCCCGAACACCATCGCCTCCTCGATGCGGTCGAAGCGGTAGTCGATGGCGTCGGCCAGGTAGTTCTGCCGCACGTTCCACGGCCGCCTGGTTCCCGACTTGGGCAGCGCATGCACCGACCGCAGCACGTAGCCGGCGTTGATGTCCCACGACGGTTTCTCGGTCATCGGCTCGTTGCCGCGGTGCGGGTAGGCGTGCGTGTAGCCGTGAGCGGCCATGTGCGCCAGCAACTTCGCGGTGGCCCGGGCGGTGATGTCGGCGCGCAGGGTCCACGAAGCGTTGGTGTAGCCGACGCACCAGAACAGATTGGGCACGTCTTCGAGCATGTGCGCCTTGTAGACGAAGCGGTCGTTGGTCTTGATCTCGCTGCCGTCCAGGCTGATCGCGGTCCCGCCCAGCGCCTGCAGTTGCAGGCCGGTGGCGGTGACGATGATGTCGGCGTCGAGGTGCCCGCCGGATTTCAGCGCGATGCCGGCTGCGTCGAAATGGTCGATGTGGTCGGTGACCACGTCGGCGCGGCCTGCGGTGATGGCGTTGTACAGGTCGGCGTCGGGTATCAGGCACATCCGCTGGTCCCACGGGTTGTACCGCGGCTTGAAGTGGGTGTCCACGTCGTAGCCGTCGGGCAGGCTGCTGATCGCCTTGCGCCGCAGCAGCCAGCGCACCAACCCCGGCGCCTTGCGGGACAGCGCGAAGAACACCGCCTCGGTGAGCGCGCTGTACATCCGGACGACGAGATGAGCCGGCTTGCGGGGCAGCACTTTCCGCGCGACGGCGGCGACCTTGCCGTACTTCGATGCGGAGATGAGATAGGTGGGCGAGCGTTGCAGCATGGTCACTTTGGCGGCCCGCTCCGACAGCGACGGAAGCAGCGTCACCGCGGTGGCCCCGCTGCCGATCACCACGATTTTCTTGCCGGTGTAGTCGAGGTCTTCCGGCCAGTGCTGGGGGTGCACGACGACGCCGCCGAACGTTTCGATGCCGGGGAAGTCGGGGGTGTACCCCTCGTCGTAGTTGTAGTAACCGCTGCCGAAGAACAGGAATCGGCCGCGGAAGAGCTTCCGCGCCCCGTCCTGCTCGACCGTGACGGTCCAGGTGTCGGTGGACGAGTCCCAGTCGGCTGAGCGCACGTAGCTGTTGAATCGGATGTGCCGATCGATGCCGTACTTGCGCGCCGTGGCGACCAGGTACTCGCGGATGTGGACACCGTCGGCCACGCCCTCCTTGCGGGTCCACGGCTCGAACGGAAAGGACAGCGTGAAGATGCTGCTGTCCGAGCGCACACCGGGGTAGCGGAACAAGTCCCACGTGCCGCCGATCTGCGCGCGCCGCTCCAGGATGGTGTAGCTCAGCTGCGGGTTGCGCTCGCTGATCCGGTAGGCCGCGTCGATGCCGGAGATGCCGGCGCCGACGATGATCACGTCGGAATACTCGGCTTCGCTAGGGGCCATCGTGAACCTCGCTCACATCGTGGGACTGGTCACTACATTAGGCACCCACCGGTTGGCCGGGCCAGAAATCCTCGCGACGGCTCGATGGCGTTACGTGGCTATCGGTAGTTCACGAACTGCAGCGCGACGTCCAGGTCGGCCTGCTTGAGCATCGAGATGACGGCCTGCAGGTCGTCGCGCTTTTTGCTGCTGACGCGGATCTCGTCGCCCTGGATCTGCGTCTTGACGCCCTTGGGTCCCTCGTCGCGGATCAGCTTGGTGATCTTTTTGGCGTGCTCACTGTCGATGCCCTGCTTCAGGGTGCCGCTGACCTTGTAGGTCTTGCCGGACGCCTGCGGTTCGCCCGCGTCGAAGGCCTTCATCGAGATGTCGCGCCGGATGAGCTTCTCCTTGAAGACGTCGACGGCGGCCTTGACGCGTTCCTCGGTGGACGATGTCAGCTCGATAGCCTCATCGCCCTTCCACGCGATCGTGGTGTCGGTGCCGCGGAAGTCGAAGCGGGTGGCCAGCTCCTTGGCGGCCTGATTGAGTGCGTTGTCGACCTCTTGGCGCTCGACTTTGCTGACAATGTCGAACGATGAGTCCGCCATGCGATCCGTCCCTTCATCCGGTGCCGTTTGTGCTTTGTCTACCCCCTCGTTGTAACCTGTCTGGCGGCAGGTTGCCCGAGCGGCCAATGGGAGCGGACTGTAAATCCGTCGCGAAAGCTTCACAGGTTCGAATCCTGTACCTGCCACCACACTTCGTCAGAGCGGCGACGACGCTTTCGGCTCGTCGGCGATTCGCACGTCGCGCCCGGCGCCCGCCGACACGGTGGCGGCCTCGCCGTGCGCCAGGCCGACCGCCGCGACGATCACCAACACCGCCGCCACGGCCAGCACCACCCAATCAAAGCCGTGGGCGTCCAGCGTCTCGCCGAGCACGGTGATGCCCAGGACCGCGCCCACGATGGGCTTGGCGGCGATGATCGTCGGCAACGAGGCTGTCAAAGCGCCTGCGCGGTAAGCGGATTGGTGAAAGATCATCCCGGCCGCCCCGCAGAACACCCAGCCGTACAGCTCGGGCCTGGTCCACAACTGTTCGGGGTTGTGTTCGAGGATGTCGACGACGCCCTTCATCAGCACCGCGAAGACCGCCAGCAACGATCCGGCGACCGCCGCGAGCAACAGCGCGGCCAGCGGACGGTCCGACCAGATCCGGGCGCCCAGCAGTCCCAATAGCAGCGGCGGGGCCATCACCAGGGCCACCACAAGCCAGACGTGGGCCGGCGCGCGTTCCTGACCGCCCACCGGAGCGCCGACCGAGATGACGACCACCAACGCCGCGGTCAGCAACACGGCCCATATCCACTCGCCGCGGGTGACCGGGTGACGGCTCATCCGCGCGTAGATCGGCAGGGCGAACAGCAGCGCGGTCACCTGCAGCGACATCACCAACAGCACGGAGCCCTTGTCCAGGGCCGCGGCGAGCAGGCAGTAGCTGGCGATGTCTCCCAGACCGCCCATCCACCAACGGGTATCGCGCAACAGCATGCCGAACAGCGCCAGGTGGCCGACCGGTTTGTCGGTCACCTCCTGCGCGGATCGCTGACGCACCACGTTGCCGATCGCCGACGCGAGCGCGGCGCACAGGGCGAGGATCGCCGCCATATCAGCCCTCGACATGTCACCAATTTAATCGCGTCACGGCAAACCGCTCGCCGAGAGCGGGAAGGCGGTGCCGGTGAGCTCCTCGGAAAGGTCCCACAGGGCCGTCGCGGTGCCCGCCCGCTTGGCCGGCCAGTGACGCCAGGTCGGCTGGGTGCGGCCATACAGGCCGAAGCGCGGGCCGACGTAGGTGTCGCCCGGCAGGTCCTGTGACACCGCGTACAGCGTCTGCCGGGCGCCGAACTCGGCGTCGGTGGACACGATGCGGTCGACGGCCAAGACCGCCGCGTCGCCCAGCTTTCGGCCGGAGTTGCCCTGCAGGTTCGTGTGCGACCAGCCGGGATGGGCGGCCAGCGCGCGCAGCGGGGAACCGACGGCGTTGAGCCGTCGCTGAAGTTCGCTGGTGAACAGCAGGTTGGCCAGCTTGGATTGGCTGTAGGCCAGCCACGCCGAATATGGGCGCGACCGCCAGTTGAGGTCTTTGAGGCTGATGTAGCCGAAGTGGTGCATCAGCGACGACACCGTCACCACCCGGTCGGTGAGCTTGGGCAGCAGCAGGTTGGTCAACGCGAAGTGGCCGAGGTGATTGGTGCCGATCTGGCCCTCGAAGCCGTCGGCGGTCACCGCGTGCTTGGTCGCCATGATGCCGGCGTTGTTGACCAGCACGTCGACCGTGCCCATCTCGTCGGCGAAGCGCCGCACGGAGCCCAAATCCTGCAGGTCGAGCTGGCGCACCTCGACATCACCGGCCATTCGCTCGGCGGCGGCCTTGCCCTTGTCGGTGTCGCGCACCGCCAGCACGACGCGGGCACCGACCCGCGCCAATTCACGTGCGGTGACCTCGCCCAGGCCGGCGTTGGCCCCGGTGATCACGACGCTACGTCCGGCGAACGAAGGCAACTCCGCTGCGGTCCAACCTGGCATGCAGCCCACCCTAACTACGTGATCTGGCCCATCGGAACGCCGCAGGTATCGTGCGTGGGATGGCCAGCGGAACCTCACCTGGACGCCACGGATGTATCTAGGGGTCATCGTCAATCCGCTCGCGCGCCGGAATCGCCGCGCGCGGGGCGACCGCGTCGCCGAGTTGCGCCGCATCGTCGGCCCGTCGGGCGAGGTGCATGAAACCGCTTCGACCGAGGAGCTCGCCAAGACCCTGGACGAACTCCGTCCGCGGGTCACTCACCTCGTCGCGGACGGGGGGGACGGCGCGCTGCACTGGTTGATCAACGAGATGGAGCGCTGCGAGAGCGATCCGGAACGCTGGCCGGCGTTCGTGCCCACCAACGGGGGCAGCGTCAACGCCGTCGCCCGCAAGGCGGGGGTGCGCGGGCGGCCCGACGCGGTCATCCGCGCGCTGGCGGCGGCCGCGGCGGCCGACCGGCCGCCGCCCGAGATACGCCTGGACACCTTGCGACTCGACGGCGAAACCGCCGACGGCGCCGCGTTTCATCGCCTGTGCTTCGGGCTGGCCGCCGGGGGTGTCGGAAACCGGTTCTACGACATGTATTACGGAAAGCCCGACCACGGGCGCAGCGAAGTCGCGAAGGTGATCGGGCGTTCGTTCCGCGACTACCTCGCGTCCAAGGTCGGCCGCTCGCAGGCTTCCAATTACGCGTCCTTGCTGTTCGCCCCGACGCGCGCCCGAGTCGTCATCGACGGCGAGGAGGTCCCGACGCGGACGCATCGCCTGCTGCACGCCGGTGCCATCGACCTGAGGATCGGTGGGCCGTTCCGGCTTTTCCCGAAGGCCCAGGACCCGGGCGCGCTGCATTTCCAGGCCGGTGAGATAAGGCCCTCGAGGATCGTCGCGCAGCTTCCCGCGGCGCTCACCAACGGGACGGTGCGCGGTCGCCGGGTGCGCGACGTCAACGGGCGCGAGATGGTCATCGAGGCCGAGGGCGAGCCGCTCTCGCCGATCATCGACGGCGAACGGTTCGTCGGCATCACCCGGCTGGTGGCCCGCGCCGGCCCGCTCATCCGCGTCGCCCGGATCGGCTGACTCCGTACGTCAGTAGATCAGCACCGCTGGCCGGCTCGCCCGTTGCGGAAATCGCTGTCCGGCACGAATGGGAAAGCACCGATTCGGCTCGCTTTCGGCCGCGTTATGTCATTTGCGGTGCCGATATGAAATGCGGCCGGAAAACAGGACCGTTGCTCCGGTGATAATTCAGGATAAGCATAATTACGTATGTCAGTATCCACTGGTCTACGGAGCGCAGAAGCGGCTAAACGGCTAGCTAGAAACGATAATAGGAAATACTGATCTACGCGTTTGCGGGTGGGTCACCCCTGATAAGAAGCCGTTGATGTGCCTTGCCTGTGTGGTGAATGTGCAATGCCCAACAAAGCCCACGCACGCTTTGCTTAGTGCCGGCCAGCGGCGTTACATTGGGCGTTACCAATTGATACGAAACTTCTTATCGCGCAATAGTTAACCCGGAAGGGGGTGGCTCCTGCGATGGAGACGCTCATCGATCATCTGCACAAGCGGGAAGCGCTGACACCGGACAAGACCCTCTTCCGGTTCGTCGACGACGAAGGCCGGGAACAGGAGCACTACACCTACCAGACCTTCGCCGAGCGGACGCGTGAACTGGCCGCCTATCTGACGACGGAAGCGGGCCTGCGCCGGGGTGATCGCGCGCTGCTGGTCTACCCGCCCAGTCTGGAGATGGTCGCGGCGTTCTATGCGTGCGCCCGCATCGGGGTGATCGCCGTACCGGTCAGCCCGCCGCTGCCGATGTCGTTCGAGTCGGGGCTGGCCAAACTCGCCTTCATCGCGCGCGACTGCCAAGCCAAGGCGGTGCTGTCGACCAAGCAGTTCGAGTACGACTACCGCCTGCTGCTCAACCACCTCGACGGCGGATCGCCCTGGCCGGACGCCCAACGGCCCCCGGAACTGCCGTGGTTCGGAACCGACGGCACGCAGGAGTTCGGTGGCGCGCCCGTCCCCGACACGCCCGGGCCGGTGCTCTTCCTTCAATACACCTCCGGCTCCACCAGCGACCCCAAGGGCGTGGTGGTCAGCCACGCCAACGTCATCGCCAACGCCTCCGCCTTCGCGGGCGGCGAGGTGCTGGTCAGCTGGCTGCCGCAGCACCACGACATGGGCCTGATCTCCGCCTACCTGTTCATCCTGCTGGTCGGGGGGACCACGCACGCGATGTCGCCGCTGGACTTCCTCAAGCGCCCGTCGTCCTGGCTGCGGCTGATCAGCGACGTGCGCGCCACCCACACGCCGGTGCCCAACTTCGCCCTGGAGCTGTGCCTGCGCGAGGACAAACTGCCCACCTCCGAGCTCGCCGGGATCGACCTGAGCTGCCTGGAGAGCATCGTCGTGGGCGCGGAACCGCTGCGCGCCGGCACATTCACGCGCTTCCGGGAGCGCTTTGCCCCCTACGGCCTTGACCCCAATGCGCTCACCGGCGCCTACGGCATGGCCGAAAACACCCTGATCGTCTCGCTTCGCGGACGCCAGACCCTGGCCCTCAATAAGCGCGCGCTGGAGCAGAATCTCGCCCGGGTCGAAAAGGCTCAGCCCCAGAACAGCAACCAGGCCCCGGTGGTGAGCTGCGGCAAGCCGATCGACGGCAACGTGGTCCGCATCGTCGACCCCGAATCCGGGCGGGCCCTCGGCGAGGGCCGGGTCGGCGAGGTCTGGCTGGACGGGCCGTCCAAGGGCGGCGGCTACTGGAACCGCCCCGAGCTGACCGCCGAGGCCTTCGCGGCCCGCATCCCCGGCGACGACGAGCACACCTACCTGCGCACCGGTGACCTCGGCTTCCTCTACGAGGGCGAGCTGTTCGTCTGCGGCCGCAGCAAGGACCTGATCATCGTCCGCGGCGTCAACTGCTACCCCTCGGACATCGAGGGCATCGTGGAACGGTCGGCGCCGGAGGTCCGCGGCGGCTGCGTCGCCGCCTTCGCGGTGGAGCACGACGAGCAGGAAGCGCTGACCGTGGTGGCCGAGGTCCGCGACGCGCAGGCGCTGCCGGACGGCAAGGCGTTGGCGCGGGCCATCCGCCGGCACGGCCACATCGACCCGCATGCGATCGCGTTCGTGCCGCCGCACAGCATCCCCAAGACCACCTCGGGGAAGATCAGGCGCTCGTCGACGCGGCAGCTCTGGCTGGACGGCAAGCTGCCGGTGCTGTCGGTCTACACGCATCAGCCCCACGACCTGCCGGACGCGGACCGGGGCCCGCTGGACCGGTTCCGCAACCTCATCGAAAGTTATGACCTCACAGGTGAGGAGGACTGCTCCTTCGCGGATCTCGGCATCGACTCGCTGGCACTCGCGGAGCTGCGCTCCGATCTGCAGGCCCTGCTGGAGGAGCACGGCGCCGGGGCGCTGGCCGAGGAGGTCAACACGCGCCTGCTGCAGCGACTGACGGTGGCCGAGTTCTTCGGGCTGATGCGGCAGTTCGGTGAGGGGTCCGGGCGGCCGCTGGACGCGCTGCGCCAGGCGCTGGACCAGATCTCGGCGGAGTACGAGGCCTACGAGATCGCACGGATGCGGGCCGACGCACAGCTGCCCCTGCCGGCGCTGCCGCCGGCGCGGCCGGGCGCGCCCAGCGACGTCCTGCTGACGGGCGCCACCGGGTTCCTGGGGCCGTTCCTGGTCGCCAGCCTGCTGGGCCGGACGTCGTACACCGTCCACGCGCTGATCCGCGCCACGGACTCCGCCCACGGGCTGGACCGGATCGTCGCGTCGCTGCGCAAGGCCCGCCTGTGGTCCCCGGCGCTGGAAGCCGAGGTCCGCAAGCGGGTGCGCGTGGTGTGCGGCGACCTCGCCGAGCCGCACCTGGGCCTCGGCGCGCCGGAATTCCAGCGCCTGGCCGAGGGCGTCGACGTCATCGTCCACAACGGCGCCCTGGTCAACTACGTCCGGACCTACGACGCCCTGCGGCCCGCCAACGTGGCCGGCACGCACGAACTGCTGCGGCTGGCCATGACCGCCCACCGCAAGACCTTCCACCTGGTCTCCAGCACCTTCATCTACGGATGGAGCGTCAAGCCGGTGGTGGGGGAGTCCGACGCCAACCTGGAGATGAACGCCCTGGACTTCGGCTACTCGCAGACGAAGTGGGTCGCCGAGCAGCTGGCCTTCGCCGCCCAGCGCCAGGGCCTCGACGTGCGCATCTTCCGGCCCTCGCTGATCTCACCGACCGGCGCGGGCTTCGGCAGCCAGGACGACATCCTGGTGCGCACCATGGCGTTCATGATCGAGCACGGCGTCGCCGCCAATGCGCTCAACCAGCTCAGCCTGCTGCCGGCGGACCTGATCGCCGACCACATCGTCGCGCTGATGGAGCTGCCGGCCGGCGCGGGCGATGTGTTCAACATGACCGCGGACGACTACTACAACATGACCGACATCACCCGGGTGCTGTCCGAGCGCTACGGCTACCGCTTCGAGTACCACGACATCTCGTCTTTCGCCGCCGAGATGAACCGGCGGTGCACGCCGCGCGACCCGATCTACCCGCTGGTCGACTTCCTCACCCGCTCGGCGGACAAGATCGCCGCGATGCGGGACAAGCGCTACGGCAACACCCAATACCAGCGTGCGCGCGCTTTGGCCGACGTCCGGCTGCGGGAACCGGCGCTGACCGAGACGGTCGACAATCTCGTCCGGTTCTTGCGCAGTGAGCGCCTGATCACCGAGGCTGAGGCCGAGGAGCAACGCAGCGCCTGACCCGCGCGACAACCAAGCAAGGGGGTCACCATGTTCACCGTCGACGACCAGGCGACCGGCCCGCATGACGCCTCGCTCGACCACGAGCGGATCGTCCTGCAGGCGCGCGACGTCGACTTCGACTGGGCGGCGCTGCCGTTCTACTACGTGCCCAACGAGCCCTTCACCACCCACTTCTGCAACGTCTTGCACCTGCTGCTGCCCGCCGGCGAGGAGTTCATCGTCGACGCGTTCAAGAACACGCTGCCGCTGATCAAGGACGATCAGCTGCGGCTGGACGTGCAGGGCTTCATCAGCCAGGAGGCCATGCACTCCCAGGCCCATTCGGGGGTGCTGGACCACTTCGCGGCCAAGGGCATCGACGTCACGCCCTTCACCGACCAGATGGCCTGGCTGTTCTCCCAACTCATCGGCGGCCGGCCGGGGTGGGGTTGGCGGCGACGGCAGAGCTGGCTGCTCGAGCGGGTATCGATGGTGGCGGCTCTCGAGCACTACACGGCCATCCTGGGCGAATGGATCCTCGACACCCCGCAACACGACGCGTTGGGCACCGACCCGGTGATGCTGGACCTGCTGCGCTGGCATGGCGCGGAAGAGGTCGAACACAAGGCGGTCGCGTTCGACACCATGAAGCATCTGCGCGCCGGGTACTGGCGGCAGGTGCGCACCCAGCTGCTGGTGACCCCGGCGCTGCTGTGGTTGTTCATCCGCGGCGTGCGGTTCATGTACTCGGTCGACCCGCACCTGCCGCCCGGCGCCAAACCGCGCTGGCGCGACTACTTCAGCGCGGCGCGCCGGGGCCTGGTGCCCGGGCCGTTCCAGTTCCTGCGGGTCATCGGCGCCTACTACACGCCGAGTTTCCACCCGTCCAAACTGGGCGGGGTGGGCCGCGCGGTCGACTACCTGGCCCGCTCGCCGGCGGCGCGCGCGGCGCACTGAGAGCCGGACATGGCAGAGATGACTCACTCCCGCACCGTGGTCGCCTCCGACGGCGTATCCCTCGCCGTCCACGCCTACGCGGAGATCGACCGCCGGCGCCCCACCGTTCTGGCCATTCACGGCTACCCCGACAACCACCACGTGTGGGACGGCGTCGCCGACGCACTGGGCGGCCGCTTCAACGTCGTGGCCTACGACGTGCGCGGGACCGGTGAATCCTCCAAGCCGGCGAGGCGGGCGGGATACCGCCTGCCCCAACTGGTTTCGGATATCGGCGCGGTGATCGACAGCCTCGGCGCGGGCCGGGTGCACCTGGTGGCCCACGACTGGGGTTCCATCCAGGCCTGGGCGGCGGTCACCGACGACGCGGTGATGCGTAAGGTCGCCTCGTTCACGTCGATCTCGGGCCCGCACCTGAACTACGCGGGCAGGTTCCTGCGGTCCGCGCGCACGCCCCGCGGCGTGTTCGACGTGCTCAAGCAGGCGCTGGCGTCGTCGTACATCTGGTTCTTCCTCTGCCCGGGGGTGCCGGAGCTGGCGATCTGGTCCCGGGCCAGCGTGGCCGTCTTCGCCGCTGTTGAACTCATCGGCCGCCCACGCGGCGCCGGCCGGGCGCGCGCGGCGACCACCCGCTCGACCCGCGACTACGTCAACGGGCTCAACCTGTACCGCGCCAACATGCCGGGACCGTTCCTGGCCCCGGGAAAGGAGCTGCCGCAGACGGCCGTCCCGGTGCAGGTGCTGGTGGCGCGCAGGGACTATTTCGTCTCGCCGCCCCTGCAGCGGTTCACCGGCGCGATACCGCCGAACGGCAGGGTCGTCGACATCGACGGCGGGCACTGGGTGGTGTCCTCCCATCCCGAGGTCATCGCCCGGCTCACCGCCGAGTGGATCAACCAGGTCGCCGGCACCGACATCCGACAGGCATAGGACATTCGCTGTGGCACATGCGATTTGGAGCAGCAGACCGGCCGACCTGTACGGTCGCCGCAAGCGCGATCGCCTCTACACGGCGTTGTGGGGAGTGGGCACCCTGTTCGGCGGTCTGGCGTCGGCGTCGCGGTGGAATCCATCGCGGGTCGTGCCGGTGCATCGGACCAACACCGCGGTGGTCACCAAGCGAGAACTTCTCACCCCGGACGTGGTCGCGTTGACGCTCGCCGACGCGCAAGGCGGATTGCTGCCGACGTGGACTCCCGGCGCGCACATCGACATCCGGCTGGCGTCGGGCCGCCGCCGCCAGTACTCGCTGTGCGGTCCGCCCGGGCGGCGCACCGACTACCGCATCGCGGTGCGACGGATCGCCGACGGCGGCGGCGGCTCGATCGAAATGCACGACACCTTCGACGTGGGGGCCAGGGTCGAATTCGAAGGTCCCCGCAACGCGTTCTATCTCGTCACCGACGAGCGGGAGGTGTTGTTCGTGATCGGCGGCATCGGCGTGACACCGATCCTGCCCATGATCTCACTCGCCCAGCAGCGCGGAATCGACTGGCGCGCAGTGTATGTCGGGCGCAGCCGGGAGTACATGCCGCTGCTCGACGAGGTGCTGGCAATGGCGCCCGGGCGGGTCACCGTCTGGGCCGACGACGAGCGTGGCCGCATCGCCACCGTCGAGGAGCTGCTTGCCGACGCCGGGCCGACGACGGCCGTCTACGTGTGCGGCCCGGCCGGAATGCTCGAAGCGGTGCGCACGGCGCGAGATCGACACGCCGACGCTCCGCTGCACTACGAAAGGTTCGGGCCGCCGCCCGTCGTCGACGGCACCCCCTTCGAGCTGGAGCTCGCCCGTTCGGGGCGGGTGCTCAGCGTGCCGGCGAACCGCTCGGCGCTTGACGTCATGCTCGACGGCGACCCGACCACCGCGTACTCGTGCCAGCAAGGCTTCTGTGGCACCTGCAAGGTGAAAGTGCTTGCCGGACAGGTCGATCGGCGCGGCCGCGCCAGCGAGGGCGACGGCGAGATGCTGGTCTGCGTCTCGCGCGCCCACGGCGATCGGCTGGTGATCGACGCCTAGAAACGCGGAAGCGGGCGCGGCCGGAGCTAAACGCCGTGTTGTTCGCTGTGGTGCGCGGGATAGGCGTGGACGAGCGCGCTGTTGAGCCTGGGCACGGCGTGCGTCAGTTCGTGTTCGGCGTCATGGGCGATGCGGTGGGCGTCCTCGAGGCTGGTGCCGGGATCGATGTCGAGTTCGGCGTCGGCGTGCAGCTGGTGCCCGATCCAGCGCATCCGGATGCTTCGCACGCTACGGACGCCGGGCCGGGCGGCAAGGCATGCTTCGGCGGTGTCGACCAGCTTGGGGTCCACCGCGTCCATCAGCCGGCGGAAGATCTCCCGCACGGCGCGGTAGAGCACCGCGACAATCGCCACCGTGATGAGCATGCCCACGACCGGGTCCGCGACCGGGTAGCCCAGAGCGACGCCGATCGCCCCGAAAAGCACTGCCAGCGAGGTGAATCCGTCGGTGCGGGCGTGTAGGCCGTCGGCGACGAGGGCGGCCGAGCCGATTCGGCGGCCGACCCGGATGCGGTAGGTTGCGACGCCCTCGTTTCCGAGGAAGCCGATCACGCCGGCGGCGGCGACCCAGGCGACGTGCTCGACGGCAACGGGGTGGATGAGCCGCAGCACGGCTTCGTACCCGGCGATGATCGCCGACAGGGCGATCATGCCGATGACGAACAAACCGGCGATGTCTTCGGCGCGCCCGTAGCCGTACGTGTATCGCCGGTTTGCCGCGCGCCGGCCCAGCGAGAACGCGATCCAGAGCGGGACCGCGGTGAGCGCGTCCGAGAAGTTGTGAATGGTGTCGGCGGCCAGCGCGATCGACCCGGAGATGACGGCGACGACCACCTGGATGGCGGCGGTGGCCGCCAGGCCGACGAGGCTGACCTTGACCGCCCGGATGCCGACCGCGCTGGATTCCAGGGCGGTGTCGACACTGTCGGCGGCGTCGTGGCTGTGCGGGACGAACAGGTGGGCAACGAGGCCGCGAAGTCCGTGGGCATGCGGGTGACCAGGCCCATGGTGGTGGTCGTGGTCGTGCCCGCCGGGGGTGCTCATCTGGGCACTGGCCGCTTACCTGCATGCATACGCAGATAATAAATCACTCAGCTCGCGCCCGACAACCTGACGGTGATCTCGGCACCGCCTTCCGCGTGATTCTCGGCGGTGACCGTGCCATGGTTGCGCCGCGTGAGGGCGTCGACGATGGCCAATCCGAGGCCGGTGCCGCCGGCGGTCCGCGCGTTGTCTGCGCGGGTGAATCGGTTGAAAGCGTGGGGGAGGAAATCGGGCGGAAATCCCGGACCGTGGTCGCCGACGTGGATCTCGACGCCGTCGGCGGTCGCCTGGGCGCGGACGGTGATCGGCGGGGCTCCGTGCTGGGCGGCGTTGTCGATGAGGTTGTCGACGATCCGGTCCAGGTCGTCTGGCTGGACGCGGACATGTTGGCCTGCGGGGCAGTCAATCTCAAGCTGGGCGCCTAGGCTGTGGCGGTAGCGCTCGCCGATGCCGGCCAGGATCCCACCGAGGTCGATGGTCGGCGGGTCGGCCCGTCTGCCGGTGTCTGCGACCGCGAGCAGGTCGCGCGCCAATCGGGACAGCCGAGTGGTTTCGTGCAGGGCCGAGTGCATTGCGGCGACCAATTCGGGATTGCTTCGTGGGCGCCGTAGTGCGAGTTCGAGTTCGGTCGTCAGCAGGCTCAGCGGGGTGCGCAGTTCGTGGCCCGCATCGGTGACGAATTGACGTTCCCGCTCCAAGGCGACCTGCAGCCGCTGCAGGAGCTCATTGAAAGTCGTTCCCAGGTCTCGGATCTCATCACGGGCCGGCGGGACGGGCAGTCGGGCGTCCGCGTCGGTCGCGCTGATGCCTGCGGCACGGACGCGCATGCGTTCGACCGGTCGAAGGGCGGCCGCTGCCAGCAGGTAGGCGCCGACGGCGGTGGCCAACAGAAGGAGCGGGAAACTGACGGCGAGCTCGTTGCGCAGATCCGCGACCGCGGCGTCCCGGTCGGCCAGGCTTTGGGCCGCGACGACGACGCGTCCACCGGCCGCCGGGCCCGCGGCCAGCCGCACCGGCCCGTGCAGGTTGCCGAGCCGCGGCTGATCGGTTACCAGTTTCCCTCGCTGGGCGGTCCCCAACTGGGAGGGTGACAGCGCGGTCTGCCCGCCCAGATTGGAGGTCGCGGCGAGCACGTGGCCCCCGGGGGCGACGATCTGCTGTGCGGTGTCGGGATCGCCTCCGGCCAGCAACGGATCGTCATCCGCTGCGATCGGGCGGAGGTTGGCCAGCTGAGTGGACAGGGACTCGGTGATCGCCGCGTCGAGCGATTCTTTGGTGTGGGCAACGGTGAGGGTCGCCACGACCAACAGCACCAGCCCCGTCACGGCGGTGAACGCGGCGGTGAGCCTGATCCGAATCGGCCAGCGTCGAATCATCTGCCCGTTTTCTCGGGCACACCGCCGTCGGTGCGCATTCGGTAGCCGATCCCGCGGACGGTTTCGATGGAGCGCAGCCCGAACGGCCGGTCAATCTTGTCGCGTAGCGCGCGGATGTGGACGTCGATGACATTGGAACGTGATTCGTAGGCGAAGTCCCAGCAGTGCTCCATCAACAGGTCTCGGCTAAGTACCGCGCCGGGCCGACGCAGCAGCAGCTGCAGTAATCCGAATTCCTTGGTGGTCAAGGAAATCTCAACTTCGCCGCGCCAGCATCGGTGGCTGGCGGGGTCGGCACGCAGCGATCCGGCGGTCAATACCGTTGGTCGTGGTGTGGGCCCGCGGCGGATGAGTGATCGCAGCCGGGCGAAGAGTTCGTCGAGGTGAAACGGTTTGGTGAGGTAGTCGTCGGCGCCGCCATCAAGACCGGCGACCCGGTCTGTGACCGCCCCGCGGGCGGTGAGCATCAGCACCGGTACCCACTTCTGCCGGTTGCGCCATTTCCGGCAGATATCGAAGCCGGACATGCCTGGCAGCATCACATCCAGCACCACCGCGTCGTAGTCATAGGCCATCGCGGCCTGGTAGCCGCTGGGGCCGTCGGCGGCGATGTCGACGGCGTAGCCGTCTTCGATCAGACCGCGGCGCAGCAGGTCGGCCATCTTGGGCTCGTCTTCGACCACCAGCACTCGCACCGTTGCCACCACCCTCTCTGCACTCGGAGGTGCCACCAGGCCCACACCCATCATCGTCTCTATTTGAGGTAAAGCAGGTGTAGTTGGCGTTGATGAAGCTGCGATGAGGAAAGCGGCGCTGGACGCGACATCGATCGGGCCGGCCATCCCGGCGCCGACGGTGCAGCCGCCGGTCGACATCGATGTCGCTATTGGGGCGTCGATGACGCGGTCACCCTGGCGAAGGCGTTGCGCCCGGCGCTCGACGCCACCGATCTGCGGGCGGCGTAGAGCCGGCCCAAGCCACGAGGTTTGACTGACGCGATCGGCTGATCACCATGGCTGGTGCTCGGCGACAACGTTATTCGTCCTCCCGGTCAGTCATTATCCGGGGCTTCAGTCCCTACGAAGTGGAAGCCTTGATCTAGGTGAACTTCGACCTGAGTGCCGTCGGGTTTGGTGACGACTACCCCGTAATACGCGGCGCCCTCGTTGGTTTCCTTTTCGACCTTCCCGGCTTTGCCCGGAATGGCTTGCACCGCCGCGGCGCGGGCCTGATCGGCGGGCGGCCCGGTGATCTCCTGGTCGTCGGCGGCGGCGACGCCGACGCCAATGGCCGCTAGGACGGTGGCACTGGCCACGCCGATGCCGATTTTCGTTCTGGCCCTCATCGATTCGTCCCTTCTCGTCTTGACCTGATCATGGAAGCGACGCTAGCGCCAGCACATGAAGCCAGGATGAATGTGCTCGAAGTCGTTTGCCCGCATGCATGTCTTCGTGCTGAGTCGGGCATGCAGGCTTTGAACTTGGCGACGCAATGACCGCCGAGGTGGAGGATTCGGACCTGCGAGCGGCGGCATCGCCTCGATGGTGATCGCCATGGCCCGTTGCCCGCTCGGTCCGCCGGGTTGCGGGCGTCGCGCTCAGCTGGGCCGACGGTTCAACGGCGCAGGTACGCCCCGACAAGGAATCTATTCATCCGGAACCTTGCCGGCCGGTCGTTACGAGGACGATGATCGTGACTGACGGCTAAGGAGGCTCTGTCATGATGCTCAATAGATTCGCCGCCTGGACCGGGTGGTTTGCCACACTCCTTGCGTTCGCGGCGCTGCCGATGGCCCTCTTCGCGGCGGGCACCGGCCACCCGGGTTGGGCGATGGTGGCGGCCGCCGCCCTGCTGTCCTGCGTCGGCGTCGGGGCCGGCGTGGTCGGGGCGGTCGTGCATTACGACCACCGGCATCACCGAAGCACGCCTCACCTCTTCTAGCGACGAGACGCCTCGAGGCCGGCCGAGAGCCCGGCGCGGTCGGCCTAGCAGTTGATATGAGGAATGCAACCCGTGTCGCCTCCGGGGCCGTTGAAGCCCCTCGTGGGCTGACTGGCCGCGGGTGCTCCTGGACCGGCAGTGGTCGGGGGCGCCGGTGCAACGGTGGACGTCGGGGTTGCAATCGATGTGGTCGTGGTGCTGGGTGATTCGCTGCCGAAGGCTGCCGCCAGGGTCAGCACTGCCGCACCGCTGGACAGCGCGATCGCCGTCATCGCTCGAGATTTCATCACAGTCTCCGCTCTCGATTTGTGCGTACCACCCATTTGACGTCGTTATACCCCTACGGGGTAGGGCCATAGGTCCTCTGCGTTGCCGGGCGGCCTCGCGTCAGGGTCGGGCAGGTGATGAGTCGCCTCGATGGGCCTGCAGTCGAGAGAGGCCGTCGCGGATTCCCCCGGCGATCTGACCGGTGACGTCAGGACCGAGGCCCGGTGGTGGCTGGCAATAGCAGCTCAGATTGCCGAATGGGTTCGGGTCGGCACTGGCCCCCGGCGCGAGGTCAATGCCCAAGCCGAGGGCGATGGTTGCACTGGCGCAGAGGATCGAAATCGCAGGGAAATTAATCACTATGGCCTGGGGCTGGCATCGATGACGGTCTGCCTAGGCAGGGTTGAGGCCTTTTCTTTGCAGGCGACTAGTCGTTACACGTGCACGCGGGGTGGCCGCAGGCGCAGCCGCCGGCCTGGGTGCAGGCGGAGTCGCCACAGGTGCATCCGGTGGATTTGCAGTGGCAGGTGTCTGTCTCGTTCATGCCCGGAACCATACCCCCGTAGGGTAACTATGGCAAGCGTGTTCAGGCTGTGCCGCGCGAGCACGTGCCCCGAATTGCGTGCCCTGACCTGTGCTTGTGCCAGCTGAGCATCCGGAAGCAGTTCAGTGGCTTGCGATGTCGTGGGAGGGGGTCTTTGAATTCCCGAGTGCCCTCACCGTCCGCAACGCGCCCGCGGCAAGCAGGGTCTGCTGGGAACCGCGAAGCTCCGCCGCGAGGTCGTGCTCTAACGCCGGAACCTCCACCCCTCGGCGGCGCAGCTGCCGGTCCAGCGCGGCGATGAACAGGCCCTCGCCCTTGCGGCGGCACCCGAGCACGGCGCGCTCGTTCATGACGTCGCGGGTGAGGGCGGCGGCCGGGCAGGATGCGACCACCTCGAGCGATGCCCGCATGTCCAAGGTCGTGGTGACCCCACACGATGGCGAGGCGCCGATTCCGACCATGCCCGCGACGGTGATCCCGGACCGCTCGTAGTCGGCGACGTCGCGCGCGACCCGCCGCGCCAGCCGCCGGTAGACCAGGCGGGTCCAGGCGACGAATCCGCGCAGCAACGGACCGCGCAGCGGGTACAGCAGTCCGCCCTTGGAGTGGTACAGGTGCAGGCTGTGCGGCTTGAGGGTCCCGCCCCAGGCCAGCCGCTCCGGGCACGGCAGCTGGTGAATGCCGTAACCCTCGCTGATGAGCTCCTCGACCGACTCCGACACCGCACCCGGTCGGGTGGCGCCGCCGGCGTAACGCGTGTTCTCGTTCAGCAGACAGTGCGACACGAGGACAATCCGCCGACCGCGCTCATCGCGCAGCTGGTCGAGCAGCAGCTGCGCTTGGGACGGTGTCCGTCTACGGCGCATGGTCGACACGTTATCTCGGCTCGTCCGGTGCGGAGCAGTTTCGGCCGCCACCCGCCCTGATCGATCGGCGGAGGTGAGCCGCCCGGGCGAAAACAGCGCCGCCAGGCGATGCAAACACAGGACTTCCGCCCCTTGGCCTGACGCGGCACCGAAAACTACCGTCGGCGTTATAGCGAGACGATCGACACATCGACTGCGAGGTTCACCATGTATCAGGCGAAGTGGTTCCAGGTTGTGGTCTGCACTGCCGCGCTGCTGGTGACCGCATGCTCGAGTCACCCGGCGCCACCGGCATCGTCATCCCTGGCCGATTCCACCCGATCAAATGCGTTGTCAGCCATGCACGGTGAGGCGCTCGCCCATGCGAAGTATCTGGCTTATGCGACTCAGGCGCAGCAGGCCGGGCGGGCGCAGGCCGCGCAGGACTTCACCAACGCCGCCCAGACCGAGCACATGGATCACTTTGCCCGCGAGGCCGATCTGGTCGGGCTGGGCAGAGACATCGCGGCCAACCTGCGCGACGCGATCAACGGCGAGACCACCGAGACCAACTCCATGTATCCGGGCTTCGCCAAGCAGGCCACCGCTGACAACGATCCGGCCGCGGCATCCGCCTTCAGCGAAATCGGCACCGACGAGGCAGCCCACCTCAAGGACTTCCAGGCCGCACTGAACGCGGTGAGCAACCCTGGCGGTGGCGCGTCGGTTCCGGCCGGCGCACCGCCGGCACCGGCGGCCATCACGGCCGGGCCCCCGCGGTCGTCCGGGGCCACGCTGGCGAACCTGCGCACAGCGATGCAGGGCGAGGCGTTCGCCTACGCGAAATACATGCGCTACGCCGATCAGGCACGACGAGACGGTAACTCGGCGGTGGCGCAACTCTTTACCAACGCCGCAAACTTTGAGTTGAACGAGCATTTCGCGATGCTGGCCACGCTGGCCGGGTTGGTGGCCACCGACACCAACGCAAACCTGCAAGACGCGATCAACGGTGAGCAGCACGAGGCCGATGTCATGTATCCCGACTATGCCCGCCAAGCCGATCAGGCGGGAAACCCTCAGGCCGCCAACCTGTTCCGGGAAATCGCCGGCGACGAGAAGATCCACCAGCAGACCTTTCAGAAGGCGCTGACTGCGTCATGACCCTGGCGGAGGCAGGAGCCGGCGCGGCCCTGTCCGGGCTAACAGCCCAGGAGGCCGCGCGTCGGCTCGCCGCCGACGGACCCAATGAGCTCGCGGCCCAGATGCGGCGGAACCTGCTGCAGGAAGCCTGGGATGTCGTACGCCAGCCCATGCTGCTCCTGCTCCTCGGTGCCGGCCTGGTGAACTTCCTGGTGGCCGAGCCGCTGGACGGCATCATGCTGTTGGGTTTCGTCGTCGTGGTCATCACGATTTCGATCTATCAGGAGCACAGAACTGAACGGGCGCTGGCCGCGCTGCGTGACCTGTCGTCGCCCCGGGCGCTCGTCGTACGGGACGGGACGCAGGTACGCATTGCCGGCCGCGACGTTGTGCGCGGCGATGTGGTCCTTCTCGCCGAGGGGGACCGGGTCCCCGCTGACGCCGTCCTCCTTGAATGCGCGAACTTTTCGGTTGACGAGGCAGCGCTGACGGGCGAATCCGTGCCGGTGCGGAAGGCGTCGATCGAGCCGCCGGCGATGTCGGCGGCCATGGGTCGACCCGGTGGGGACACGACGCCGTGGGTCTTTTCGGGAACCCTGGTGGTCAAGGGCCACGGCGTTGCGGTGGTCAGGGAAACCGGCGCAGGAACCGAGCTGGGAAAGATCGGAACGGCGCTGCGCACGATAGAGCCGGAGCGCACTGCGCTGCAACGGGAAATCGACCGCCTCGTAGGAATTCTCGCCGTTTTCGGTCTTGCCGTCGCGGTCGTCGTCGTGATTGTTTACGGGCTGACACGAGGCAATTGGCTTACGGGTGTGCTCGCGGGCATCGCGACCGCGATGGCGCTGCTGCCGGAGGAGTTTCCGGTGGTTCTGACGGTGTTTCTGGCGCTGGGCGCCTGGCGAATGTCGCGTAAGCAGGTCCTCACTCGGCGTCCCCCGGTGATCGAAACGCTGGGATCGGCGACGGTCCTGTGCGTCGACAAAACGGGCACCCTGACGCTGAACCGAATGACCGTGTGCCAGCTCATCGTTGACGGGCATGCTCATACCCTTGGCGAGGATCCGCTACCCGAGGCGTTTCACACCATCGCGGAGTTTGCCGTGCTGGCCTCGCCCGTTGATCCGTTCGATCCGATGGACAAAGCGTTCAGGGAACTTGGCGAGAAGTACCTGTCCGGAACCGAACACGTCCACGCCGCGTGGGAACTGGTGCGCGAATATCCGCTCTCGGAAAGGTTGTTGGCGCTGTCGCACGTCTGGCGCTCGCCCGACGGCGGCAAGTTCGTCATCGCCGCCAAGGGCGCACCCGAGGCGATCGCTGACCTGTGCCACTTCACCGCCGACCAGCTCGCCGCACTGACCGCCGATGTGGAGCGCGCCACCGCCGGCGGCCAACGGGTCCTCGCGGTGGCGTGCGCCCGCTTCGACGACCACACCGCATTGCCGGCCGAGCAGCACGACTTCGAATTCGAATTCCTCGGGCTGGCTGGTCTTAATGACCCGGTGCGCCCGGGCGTGGCCGGTGCGGTCGCTGAATGCCGGCGCGCCGGCGTCCGCACGATCATGATCACCGGCGACTATCCCGGCACCGCACTGGCGATCGCCCGCGACATCGGCTTAGACCATGCCGCCGGCTGCATCACCGGCCGGGATCTCGAAGTGATGTCGGATGATGAGCTGGCTCGCCGCATCCGATCCGTCAGTGTTTTCGCCCGAATGGTGCCAGAGCAGAAGCTCCAACTCGTCCGCGCCCTGCAAGCCAACGGTGAAGTGGTCGGAATGACCGGTGACGGCGTCAATGACGCTCCGGCGTTGCGCGCGGCCAACATCGGCATCGCAATGGGGGCGCATGGCACCGACGTCGCCCGCGAGTCCGCTGGGCTCGTCATCACCGACGACGACTTCACGTCGATCGTTGGTGGAGTGCGGCAGGGCCGCGGCATCTTCGACAATTTGCGGAAAGCGATGGCCTATGTGATCGCCGTGCACATCCCGATCGTTGGCATGTCGCTCATCCCGGTTTTCGTCGCCGGCTGGCCCCTCGTGCTGCTGCCCGTCCAGATCGCATTCCTCGAACTCATCATCGATCCTGCGTGCTCGGTGGTGTTCGAAGCCGAGGAGACCGACCCTAAGATCATGGAATCGTCGCCGCGCGGGCCGAACGAGCGGATGTTCGGTGCACGCGTATTGACAATTGCCGCTCTGCAAGGGCTTTCGGTGCTCGCCGCTACCCTCGGCGTTTTCCTGTGGGCAGCGCTCAACGATCGCCCCGACAATGTCGTCCGCTCGGTGACGTTCGTCGCGCTCGTCGTCGGCAATCTCGCGTTGATTCTGGTGAATCGGTCATGGCGGCTTCCGATCTGGCGAACGTTCCGGGAGCGGCGCAACCGCGCCCTGAAGTGGATACTCGCCGCGGCGGCTTCGCTGCTCGTCATGGTGCTGGTGGTTCCCGGACTGCGCCGCGCCTTCAACTTCGGCCCGATCACACCGCGGGACTGGATCATCGCCGTCGCGGCCGGCGTCATCGGGGTCGCGTGGTTCGAGATCTACAAGACCGCCGCAGCGCGGCGCTAGCACCCGGTGGCAGCGACCGTGCCCAGAGTTGTGCCCAACCCCGGCTATTCGATTGCCGGTCAGACGGTGATCGTCCACCGCTTACGCCGGCGGCATCGGCATCTGCATGGACGTTCATGAGGGGCCAAAGTCATCAAAGGCCGCTCCTTTCGATTCTGGTTATGCACGAGTCGATGGTGCACATTGGGACGAAGTTGTAGCGACTCAAACCTGGAACAGAATTGGCAGCACTCAACGAAGTCTTTTTCGAGTCCGACGGCACACGGTGTGTGGCCGATCTCTACCTGCCCACCACCGTCGGCACCAGGATGCCCTGCGTGGTGATGGGGCACGGCGGTAGCGCCACCAAGCGCCTCGGCCTGCCCGCGTATGCGGAGAAGTTCACGAAGGCGGGCTTGGCGGCATTCGCGTTCGACTATCGGAATTTCGGCGCCAGCGGCGGCGAGCCCCGGCAAGTCATCAAGGTTGCCGAACAACAGGATGACTACCGCGCGGCGGTGCGATACCTGCGCGGTCGTGACGACATCGACCCGCATCGTATTGCCTTGTGGGGGACGTCGCTCAGCGGTGGACACGTGCTGGCGGTAGCCGCAACCGATCCGGATATCGCTGCGGTGGTGTCGCAGGTACCGCTTATCGACGGCTGGCACCGCGGCCGCATGCTGCGCCAGCGTCTCAATTGGGATGTAACGTGGCGGACTGCGCAATTCGCAGTCGCGGCCGTGCGCGATGTAGTGGGGGCAAAGTTGGGTAGGGAGCCGTATCTGGTTCCCGTGGTGGCGAATTCCGGAATGGTCGCGGTGTTCACCGAGCCTGAGGCCAGAGCCGCGTTCGAGGCGCTGGGCGGCGAAGCCGTCGGCTGGCGCAATGCGCTTGCGCCGCGCATGCTTTTCGCCTTGCCCCGCTATCGCAAAGGCACCGCAGAGAAGCTACGCATGCCGGTCCTGATGTGCATCGGGGACCGCGACCTGCAAGCTTCGCCCAGGTTCGGCGCTCGCATAGCGTCGCTGATGAATAACGTTGAACTGCATCGCTATCCGGTGGGGCACTTCGACGTCTACACGGGAACTCTGTTCGAGACGATCAGCGCGGTGGAGACGGAGTTTCTGCACCGCCACCTGATTGGCGGTCCTTCGGCGAACGGCGCCCGCGGCTGATGACGCGCTGGAAGTCGAAGGCGCGCCGGGCCGCGGGGTATTCGTGGGCCGTCCGCGATGCACGACGAGCGACGAGGGTCACATGCTCGTCTTCTGCCACGCGGAAGAGATCCTGATTGCGACCGCGGACAAGCCTGGCTGACGGGTTCAGGTCCACGGGCCGGGGAAGTGGCCGTCCTGGTCCTGCACCATCACGATGTCCTTGCACTCCCCGTTCAGCGCCGCGGCATTCTCACCGCGGCACACCAGGGTCCAGCCCGAGATCCGCGCGAAGGGCCGGACGGACCAGGTGGTCGCGATCGGGTCGGTGGCAGGCAGGGCGAGGACGGCGAACGTGTTGCCGACGTTGGTGATGTAGAGGTGGTCCTCGAAGAACGCCAATTTGGCGATTGGCATCTTCTTCGCGTCGTCGCGCGTCTTCAGCAAGTCCCACTGCTGCGTGCGCAGGTTCCACACCCCGAATCCGAACTGCGAATTATCGGAGTTGCGGCCGTCGATGAAGAGCTTCCCGTCCGACAACGTGGCGGAGAGCCCGCCGCCCGAAACCTTGTCGGAGTCACCGACTTTGATGACGGATTTGGCGTTCAGGTCGTAGAACATCGTCGAGACCACCGGGGGATTGTAGGAATCCCAGTGCGTCATCTTCACCAGTTTGTCCGGGCCGTCGGATAACTCGCCATCGACCGTCCAGATGTCGTTGTCCTGATAGATCGCTTCCCCGCTTGGCCGGCGCAGCTCGGCACCGGACGTCTTGGCGGCGTCGGTGTTTCGCTGGAATGACAACACGTCCTGCCACGCATGACCCGGCTGCGGGTCGTCCCACATCGGCGAGAGATCCGAACCGGAAAGGATCACGGTCCGCGGCGCCGAGGTGGCGCTGTGCCCGTCGGTAAAGGCGTTCACCCACGCGACACCCGACGCGGTCGCCGCCAGGCTCCAGTCGTTGGGTGGGGTCAACTTCAGGTCGGGGTTCGGCGGCTGCAGCTCTTTGGTCACCAACGGATGGTTGGTCTTGAGGTCAAAGGCGTATGCGGTGGCCTTGGCGACCTCGGGTTCCGGGCCGTGCGCGGGCTTGACGGTCGTCGTCAGATAGACGACCTTCATGTCCTCCGCCGTGCCGGTCAGCGCGCAGATGCCCCCGGTCAGATTCTCGCCGGCGGGGACCGTGGGGACCCCGGGCGCCACGTATTGCCCGGTTTTCGTATCGAATACTTTGGGCCGGATGCCCTCGAGCGCGGATTTGCCCGGCGAGAATTTATCGGGACAACCGAAGTACGCGGTTGCGCCGTAGGTTTTCCAGTCCTTCTCGAGCGGACCCGTCACCGGAGGCGGCAGGGGAGCCGACTGGGCGGTCGCTTTACCGGCGGAAGTCGAGGTGGTCGGGACCGCCGCGGGGGGCGACGCGGTTTCCGAACAGGAAACGACGGCCAGGCAGACAACGGACGTGACCAGGGCAAGCCCCCATTTGGGCACAGTTTGCCCCGTAAACGCCCGCATCAAGAAACCCCCGTTAAGTTCGTGTAACCAACGAGCGTAAAGCGGGCCGGGACCCACCGCGACTTGTGTCAGGCGGTCTTCGTCACACCCGGCCGCGGACCTGCTATCGGTCGAACTCGATGGGCAGGCTCTCGGGGCCGCTCAGGCTCACCATCGGTTTCCACGGAACCGGCCCGGCGGTGCGCGGGTTGAGCAGGCGGCCCGCGATGACGTTCAGCGCTTCGGCGATCTCGCGGCGGGCCAGGTTGGCCCCCAGGCAGTAGTGCACGCCGCCGCCGAAGGTCAAGATGGGCGGCGCGCCCGCTCGCGTGATGTCGACGCGGTCGGGGTCGTCGTACACCGCCGGGTCGCGGTTGGCCGCGGCGGTGTTCACCAGGACCATCGTGCCGGCGGGAAAGAGGTAGCCGTCCAGCTCGGCGTCCTCGATCACCAGCCGCAGGGTTCCGCACGCGATCGGCGAGTGGCGCATGGTCTCCTCGACGGCGCGCATCGCCAGTTCGGGGTGCGCCTTGAGCAGGTCCCACTGCTCCGGGTGCTCGCACAGGACGTGCACCGAGGCGGCCACCTGGTTTCGGGTGGTGTCCGTCCCCGCCAGGAGCAGGCCGCCCGCGAGCATTCGCAATTCGGCGGTGTTCAGGCGGTCGTCGTCGTCCTCGGCGCGGATCAGGTCGGAAAGCAGGTCATCGGTCAGGCTGTGCCGCCGCCGCGCCACCATGTCGTCGACGTAGTCGTCGAGCTGCCGCCAGGCCTCCATGACGACGGGCTCGACTTGCCGGAGGTCGACGCTGAAGCTGAAGGCCTTGAAGACGTCGTCGGCCCACAAGGAGAACTGTTGCCAGTCCTCGCGGGGCGCGCCGAGCAATGCGCAGATGATCGGGACGGGGTAGGGGCGCGCGAGGTCGGTGACGACGTCGCAGCGGCCCGCGTCGGCGACCCCGTCGACCAGCTCGTTCATCACCTTGGCCATGGTGTCGTGCAGCCTCAGGATCGCGCGCGGCGTGAACGCCTTCGATGTCAGGCTGCGCAGCCGATGGTGTGCGTCGCCTTCCAGGCACAGCAGGCTGTTGACCACCTTGTCCCACAGCGGACCCGACGTGACGCCCTGGGCGAGCAGATTGATGCCGGGCGGGATGTGGAATCGGCCGTCGCGCAGGACGGAGCGGACGAGCTGGTAGGACAGGACTTCGGGTCCGTGCGGTCCGATGGCCACGGGGGCGTGCCGTTGCGCCGCCTGAATGCGCGGATAGACGTCGGCGGGGGGTTCCTCGGGGCCGTATGTGAGCGTCGGCAGATCGGCATCGAAAACGCTTGTGGCAACGGTACCGACGGTCATGACGGTCTCCTCGAGGTTGCGCGAATAGTCCGCGACAACTTGCACACAATGTATGGCCGCGCCCGTGGGCTGTCAACGACCTCGCGCGTAGCCGCGGCCATTCGACGCCGCCGGCCATACAAAAAGCATCGGCCGTGTGGCCACCAAGCGGCGGCTACCGGCCCCTCATGCCGCGGGTCAACTGGCCGCCGAGCAGCGCCAGCGCGAACACGCCCCCGATGATCCCCGAAACAAGCAGTGGCAGTTGGCCGTTCGAACCCCACAGCAACCCCGCCCACAACCCTGCCACCAGGACGGCCAAGCCGATCGCGCCCTGGAACAGGCCCTGCGCGCTGGCCTGGTGCTCCTGATCGACGAGCCCGGAAATCCAGGCCTTGCCGACGCCGTCGGTGCACCCGGTGAACAACCCATAGGCGCCGATCAGCAGCCAGGAGGTCACGATGTCGGTGGTCAGCCCCAACCCGATGTAACCAACCGCGAAGAAGGTCAGGCCGAGGCCGAACAACGCCGGGCGGCCGACGCGGTCGGCCAGCGATCCGGCCGGGTAGCTGGCCAGGGCGTACACGGCGTTGTACCCGACGTACGCCAGGATCACCCCCACCACCGAGAAGCCGATCTCGTTGAGGCGCAACAACAGCAGGGCGTCGGGAAAATTCACCATGCTGAAGACCACCAGGAGCGCGGTCACCCGCCAGTACGGCCGCGGCAACGAGCGCACACCGGCCCACATCGACGGCCGCGGCGCGAGCGGGGCACCGCGGCGCCGCTCGCGCACCAGAAAGACGAGCGCCACGGACAGGACAGCGGGCACGATGGCGATATACAGCAGAGGGGCGATGCGGTGGTCCAGCAGCTCGTAGCCCGCCAACCCGATCAGCGGACCGGCGACGGCGCCCAGGGTGTCCATCGTGCGGTGGAATCCGAAAACCCGCCCGCGCAGGGGCTCGGCGACGCCGTCGACCAGCAGTGCGTCCCGCGGTGCGCCGCGGACCCCCTTGCCGAGCCGGTCGACGACACGACCCGCCAGCACACCGGGCCAGGCCGCCGCCACCGCGATGATGACCTTCCCGAGCGCGGCCATCCCGTAGCCGCCGGCGATCAGCGGGCGGCGCTGAAACCTGTCGCCGAGCGGGCCCGCGGCGAGTTTCGTCAGCGACGCCGCACCCTCGGCGGCCCCCTCGACGGCTCCCACCACCGATGGGGGCGCGCCCAACACGGCCGTCAGGTAGATCGGCAACAGCGGATACAGCAGCTCACTGGCGGTGTCCTGCAGAAATGAGACCCCGGAGAGCACCCGAACGTTGCGGGTGAGCCAGCGGGGGCCCGCGTCAGTTTGACTCTTGGGCACGAAGCCGCACCATCCGGGTCGTCGACGTCTCGTCCAACTCGACGACATCGGAACGCGAACGCAGGAAATCGCTGAATGACCGGAATCCCAAAGATCTTTCGCTGAACGACGGGTCCATTCGCTTCATCTGTGCCTTCACCGCGGAGTTGTGCAGCCAGTCGACGTCGTCCTTCTCCAGGCCGATCTGCAGCGCGCGCGTCAGCAGCGCCGTGGCGGCGGCCTGCGGATCGGGCGGCTCCGGTTCCTCGGGCTGCGCCGTCTTGGCGCGCCCGGCCGGTCGCTTCGGTCGCTTCGCCTCGTCGCCGGCGTCGGCCGCCGCGGGACCCGGTTCGAGCGCCGGCACGCCCGGCAGCGAGTCGTAGATGACGAACTCGTCGCAGGCCGCCGCCAGCGCCCGGCTCGACGCGCCGGCCACCCCGATGCCCACCACGTACCGGCCCAGCCGCTTGCAGCGCTGGGCCAGCGGGATGTAGTCGGAGTCGCCGGCCACGATCACCACGTGGGTGAGGTCGGGCAGCCGGAACATGTCCTCGACCGCGTCGACGGCCAGCCGGATATCGGCGCCGTTCTTGCCGTAGGCCGCCGCGGGGAACAGCTGCACCAGGTCAACTGCGCGGGCCACCAACTGCCCGCGGTACCCGGCGTTGATATCGGCCGACCAGTCCGCGTACGCGCGGGTGAGCACCAGGGTGCCGAACGACGACGCGAAGTCGAGGATCGCGCCGACGTCGACGGTGGCCCGATCCAGCCGCTCGGCATACTGCTCGAGCCCCTTGGCCTTGTCCCGCTGGAACGAGCTTCGGCCATGAACCTGGTCATATCGTGAAATCACGATGTTGTCGAAGTCGAGGTAGACGGCCACGCGGGCCGCGATGGGTTCCGTCATGGGCTAAATCATCGCTGAGGCGTCCGGCACTGTGGCGGTCGGAAGCGTTTTCCGTCACGATTCGCCCCGGCGGGGCCCTAGACAGCAGCCATATCGGGTACACCTGGGCAATGAACGAGTTGAAGTTCCTCGAGTTGCACGGCGATCGGGTCGCCTACCGCGACGAGGGCGACGGTGAGGTGCTACTGCTCATCCACGGCATGGCGGGCAGTTCGGAGACATGGCGGTCGGTGATACCTCCGCTGTCGAAGAAATTCCGGGTCATCGCCCCGGACCTGCTCGGACACGGCGAATCGGCGAAACCGCGCACCGACTACTCGCTGGGCGCCTTCGCGGTCTGGCTGCGCGACCTGCTCGACGAACTCGGCGTCAGCCAGGCCACCCTGGTGGGTCAATCCCTCGGCGGCGGGGTCGCGATGCAGTTCGTCTATCAGCATCCCGACTACGCCAAGCGGTTGATCCTGATCAGCAGCGGCGGCCTGGGCCCCGATGTGGGGTGGGTGCTGCGCCTGCTCTCGGCGCCGGGGGCGGAGCTGGTATTGCCCATCATCGCGCCCAAGCCCGTGCTGTCGGTCGGCAACAAACTGAGGTCGTGGTTGAGAGGCGCGGGCATCCACTCGCCGCGCGGGGCCGAGATCTGGAGCGCCTACACGTCGCTGTCGGACGGCGAGACGCGCCAGTCGTTTCTTCGGACGCTGCGATCGGTGGTCGACTACCGCGGGCAGGCAGTCAGCGCGCTCAGCAGGCTGCGGCTGCGTGAGGACCTCCCGGTCATGGCGATCTGGGGGGAGCGCGACGGCATCATTCCGGTCGACCACGCGTACGCAGCGCACGAGGCCCGCACCGACGCGAGGCTGGAAATCCTCCCCGACGTCGGCCACTTCGCACAGGTGGAGGCGCCGAACCAGGTGGTGGAGCTGATCGAGGATTTCATCGCGACCGGCGACCGCCACGACACGCAGAGTGCCCAGGCGCAGCTGTAGCTGAGGCGACGGCAATCGATCGCGCCGCGCCGCGCTCGCCGGTCGTAAAATTGGGGCAATGCCCAAAACCGCGGGTGCAGCACTTCCTCCCGGGCCCCGGCTGCCCCGGGCGGTACAGGCCGCGGTCATGCTGCACCGAGGGTCGCGCTTCGTCGCCGCCTGCCGGCGGCGTTACGGGGATGTGTTCACGCTGCGCGTCGCCGGGATGGGCACGCTGGTGTATCTGGCCGACCCGTCCGATATCAAGGCGGTATTCGCCGGCGACCCGCATGTCTTCCATGCGGGCGAAGCGAATTCGATTCTGAGCGGGTTGCTCGGCGACACCTCTCTTCTGGTGATCGACGAAGACGTCCATCGGGATCGGCGCCGCCTGATGCTGCCGCCGTTTCACCGCGACGCCGTCGCGCGCCAAGCCGGGCTGATGGCTGAGATTGCCGCGGCGAATATCGCGGGGTGGCCGGTGGGCAAGAGCTTCGCGGCCGCGCCCAAGATGTCGGAGATCACCCTCGAGGTGATCCTGCGCACCGTCATCGGCGCCACCGACCCGGCCCGGCTCGCGGCCCTGCGGGCGATCATGCCGCGGCTGCTCACCGTGGGCTCGTGGGCGACGCTGGCGCTGGCGAAGCCGGAGCTGCAGCGCTACCTCCCCTGGCGGGGACTGCGCCGGTGCATGGCCGAAGCAGACCGTCTGCTCTATACGGAGATCGCCGAGCGCCGCGCGGATCCCCACCTGGCCGAACGCACCGACGTGCTGGCCATGCTGGTCCGCGCCGACGACGGCGGACGGACGATGTCCGACCACGAGCTGCGGGACCAGCTGATGACGTTGCTGGTGGCCGGGCACGACACCACCGCGAACGGGTTGTCCTGGGCGCTCGAGCGGTTGACCCGCCACCCCGCCGTGCTGGCCAAGGCCGTCGCCGCCGCCGAGGCCAGCGCCGCGGGTGACCCGGCCGGGGACGAATATCTCGACGCGCTGGTGAAGGAGACGTTGCGGATCCGTCCGGTGGTGTTCGACGTGGGGCGGGTCCTGACCGAACCGGCCGACGTGGCCGGCTACCGGCTGCCGGCCGGGGTGATGGTGGCGCCTGGAATCGGGCTGGTGCACACCAGCGCCTCGGTGTACCAGGATCCGCACCGGTTCGATCCGGACCGCATGCTGGGCGCCGCGCTGAGCCCGACGACCTGGTTCCCGTTCGGCGGAGGCAACCGTCGCTGTCTGGGCGCCGGCTTCGCCCTGGTCGAGATGCGGGTGGTGCTGCGCGAGATCCTGCGCCGGGCCGATCTGGAGACCACCGCCGCGGCCGGCGAACGGCAGAAGCTGAAATTCGTCGTGCTGGTGCCGCATCGCGGGGCCCGGATCCGGCTGAGGGCGGTCAGGGACGTCCCCGCCGCGGCGGGGACGCGGACGCCGGCCCGGTAGCTAAATGCCGTAATCCGGCAGGTCGAAGTCGTCGCGCACGCCGCCCGCGAACAGCGTCGCCAGTGGGGCGAAATTCATGGTGCGCAGCGCCACGTCGCGCAACCACAGTCCGAATCGGGTCCGGGTGGCGAAGAACCCGATGTAGCGGGCCGCACCGGCTTGCTTGTCGCCGATGAAGGGCCGCATGCGCGCCTCATACGCGCCGAAAGCGCGGCAATGATCGCCCCCGGCGCGGGCGAGTTCGCCCGCCAGCACGTATGCCTCGGTGATGGCCAGGCCGGTGCCCTCCCCGCCGAGTAGCGAAATACACCCGGCCGCATCGCCGATCAACAACACCCGGCCACGGGACCAGCGGTCCATCCGAATCTGGCTGACGACGTCGAAGTACAGGTCTTCGACGTCGTCGAGTGCGGCCAGCATGGGTTTGGCCTCCCAGCCGAGGTCGCCGAACTCTTTGCGCAACTGGTCTTTCGGCGCGATCCCGTCATCATCGTGCCCGGCGCGGAAGATGAACAGGAACGTGGTGCGATCGTCGCGCAGCGCGAAACGCGCCAGCTGCCGCCCGGGGGCGGCGTAGGTCACGTAGGCGAGCTCCTCGCGCGGACGGTAACCGTCGACCACGCAGGCCGCGACCTTGCAACCCAGATAGTGCTCGAATGGTCGCTCTGGCCCGAACACCAGACCGCGCACGTTGGAATGCAGTCCGTCGGCGCCGATCAGCAGGTCGAAATCGCGCGGCGCGCCGTTGTCGAAGGTGAGCCGTACGCCGTCGCCGCGGTCGTCGACGGTGGCGATGCTGTCGCCGAAGATGGTTTCGACCTTGTCCTCGATGGTGGTGTAGATCGCCGCGGCCAGATCGCCGCGCCGCAGGCTGGTGAGGTCGGCGCCGAGGACCCGGCGAAAGACGTTCACGTCCACGTCCGCCTTGACCTCGCCGTTCGGGCCGACCGAGCGAAGCCGTTCCATGTGGTAGCCGGCGGCGCGGATCTGCTCTTCGATGCCCATCCGCTTGGCCACCTGGTAGCCGACGCCCCAGAAGTCGATCATGTAGCCGCCGGTGCGGAATTGCGGCGCCTGCTCGATCAGCGTCGGCGTGTGGCCGGTGCGCTGCAGCCAGTGGGCAAGGGCCGCCCCGGCCACGCCGGCGCCGCTGATGGCGATTCTCATGGCGGCCTCTACGCTCGCACCCACTCCCATGCCGCGTCCAGTCGCTCACGGTCGAAAGTTCGCAACTCGCCGCTCATCAGCCACGCGGCGGCGACGTTGACGCACCATTGCTCCCACCGCGGCGCGCCGACCACGGCAACCTTGCGAAAGTCGTTGCGGTGCCCGATGTCGAAAACGGTGTTGACCCACGCCGCGCGCAGGGTCCATCCGTCGAACGGCTCGCCGATGAGGAAGAGCACCTTCAGGGTGCCGAAGCGGTCGAGCAAGCTCTGCACCGTGGGCACCAGCACGTCGCGGTAATCGCCCGCGGTCAGTTTGCCCGTCGCGCACAGTCCCAGCACGTCGCGGTCGCTCCCGCGCATGACGTCGATCACGGCCGGCCTCGCAGTTGAATGTACGGCGCGAACAGCTCATCGGCTGCGGTGTCCAAATCGTCCGGGGCGTCGATGATCACGACGAACGCGTCGTCGCTCTCCTCGGTGCCGAACCGCAGAAACGGGCAGCACTCGCGCTCGCGACGCACCAGTTCCCGTGCCTGCGCGGCGGCCGCCGGCCGGTACCGCAGCCGCATCCGCTGGCCATCGCGCTGATGAGTCTGTAGGGCCGTCGCGTTGAGTTGTCCGATCCACGCCATTCGCGCCGCGTGATCGGAGGCCGTCAGGCTGCAGGCAAGGTCATTCTCGGGCATGCCTCAAGGATCGGACTTCACGTGGGTTGAGGGTCAAGACCGCACGCGAGACCATGGGGAGATGGCCCTCAGGATTGGCGAGCTTGCCGGTGCAACCGGGACGACGGCGCCGACCATTCGCTACTACGAACAGATCGGTCTGCTGCCCCACCCGCGGCGGGTCGGCGGTCAGCGTCGGTATGACGACGACGATGTGCGGCGGGTGACTTTCATTCGACGCTGCCGGGATCTTGATTTTTCGGTCGAGCAGGTCCGCGCTCTCGTCGAACTCACGCACGATGCTGATCGGTCCTGCGTTGAGGCCCGTGACCTGGCGGAGCTCCACCTCACCGCGGTGCGGGCAAAGCTCGCGGACTTGCGAACGCTGGAAAGCCGCATCGCCGAATTGATCGTGACCTCGAAGGCTGACTGCGATGGCCGGCCCGCCACGGAATGCGTTGTGCTGGAAGGGCTGTCCCGACCCTGCGCTACGACCCGGGTCACGTCCCCGGATTTTCGATGAGCCGCTTGAGATAGCGCAGCTCGGTTCGGGTGTGCTCGCGATCCTTCTCGATGCCGTGCAGCAGGTGCACGAAGGCGAACGCCGCGATGCGCCCCAACAAGTGGCGTGGGAACGTGGCCCACACCCGCGCGCTGACCCGGGTGCTGGCCCCGTCGCTCGGCTCGACGCGCCAGGTCACGCCCTCACCCACCGGCAGCGAAACGCCGAACCAGCGATACCGCGCGTCGGCTTCCCAGGTGACCGCCGTGCCCGGGTCCACAGCGGTGATGGTCCCCTCGGCCACCCCGGGTATCCCGCCGATTTTTTCCGCGATCCGCAGTCGCGCGCCGACCTCTGTCGCCGGCAGCGAGTCCAGGTGCTCGAGGCTTTTGTGCTCGCTGTTGGAAGCCAACCACCAGCGGTCGATGTCGCGGAGCACATTCCATACCTGTGCGTGTGGTGCTGCTATCAAGACCGATTCGCTGAACTCGAACACCTTGAACTCCCTCCGTTGCTTTTCGACCCCTATTCCTCGACATTAGTTCATTAATGCGCATATATGAATATCTGTCCCGTTGGTCGAGTTCCGGCCGTTCGGCCGGCGGGCACCAGGGCCTAGTGGGTCCGCGCGCCGCGGTAGTCGACCTGCCAGTGCTTGATGCCGTTGATGAACGACGACCGCAGCCGCTCGGGATTCGCCAGGGGAGTCAGGTCGGGCACGTGATCGGCGAGCGCATTGAACATCAGGTCGATCGTCATGCGCGCCAGGTTGGCGCCGATGCAGTAGTGCGCACCGGTGCCGCCGAAACCCACGTGCGGGTTCGGGCTGCGCAATACGTCGAAGGTGTACGGGGCATCGAAGACCTCTTCGTCGAAGTTGGCCGAGCGGTAGAACAGCACCACCCGCTGGCCCTCGGCGATCCGGACACCGCCGAGCTCGGTGTCGGCGAGCGCGGTGCGCTGAAACGCAGTGATCGGTGTCGCCCAACGGATTATCTCGTCGGCCGCCGTCTTGGGTCGCCGCGCCCTGAACAGCTCCCACTGCGCCGGATGATCGGTGAAGGCCATCATCCCCTGGGTGATCGAGTTCCGCGTCGTCTCGTTTCCGGCGACGGCCAGGGTGACCACGAACATGCCGAACTCCGCCTCCGAGAGGCGCTGGCCCTCGGCGTCCGCGCGGATCAGCGTCGTGACGATGTCGTCGCCCGGCTCGTCCCGCTTGCGGGCCGCCAGTTGCATTGCGTACCACATCAATTCGCCCGCCGACGTCAGCGCATCGTTGCCGGCGAACTCCGGATCGTCGCCGCCGATCATGTTGTTCGTCCAGTCGAACAGCTTGCCGTAGTCCTCGGGCGGAACACCGAGCAGCCCGCAAATGGCCTGCAGCGGTAACTCGCAGGCCACCTGGCGGACGAAGTCGCCCGAACCGGCCGCCGCCGCTTCGGTCACGATGCGGCCCGCCCGCTCGGAGAGTTCGGTGCGCAGCCGCTCCACCGCGCGGGGCGTGAAGGCCCGCGAGACGATCTTGCGCAACCGGCTGTGTTCGGGGTCGTCCATCATGATCATCGACGCCCGGCCCGCCGCAATCTGGCCGGCCGCCACGTCGTCGCGGTAACGCGGCACGATCGACTTGGCCGCCGAGGAGAAGACGTCGCTGCGCAGCGAGACCTCGCGGACGTCGCGGTGCTTGGTCACCACCCAGTAGCCACCGTCACCGAATCCGCCCGCGCCGGGCACCTGCTCGTTCCACCAGATCGGTTCCGTTGCGCGCAGTTCGGCGAACTCTTGCACCGGCAACCGGTGGGCGTAGATGTCGGGATCGGTGAAGTCAAAGCCCGGCGGGAGGTTCGGTGCGGCCATCGGAGTTCTCCTCACGCGTGCCTATTGGGATCGGTAGCAAACCCCGCGTGTCTTACTGCCAGCACCATAAAGCCGAGCATGGAAGAAGAGAAGCCTCCATGAGAATCACAGCGATGGCCGCCGCCGGCCTGACGGTCGCCATGATCGTGACGGCTTGCCCCGCGCACGCCGACGCGACGGCGCCGGCCGCTTTCGGCCACGGTTACCGGCTGGAGCCACCCCCCGCACCCGACCCCGAGGCCGAGGTCGCAGAGCTGCAGCGGCAGGTGAACGAGCTGCACGACAACTGGGACAACCTCACCCCGGCGCAACGACAACAACGGCTGACTCAGCTTCAGCAGCAGGCCACCACGGTGTCCAACGACGCGCAAAACCTGCCTCCGGCGCAGCGGCCCGGGGTGGAATTGCGGCTGTTGCAAACCATGGCTGCGCTGTTCGACCTGGTGAGAAAGGCGCAGGGGCCCAATCAGCCGTGCTATTTCCCCGCGTGCCTGCCAGGCCTCTGAAATCCGTGAGACCCGGCGCCGGCGGTTTCGCGCCCGCCGAGGTTGGTGGCCGCGGTCACGACGGCCCGCTCGATCTGGCGGAGCGCGTGCACCGCGGTGAGGAATCGTCGGGTGTCGGGCCCCGGTTGGCCGAGTGACCCGCCTTCCCCGTCGCGCTGACGGGCCAGGGTTTCGGCGTTGTCGAGGTCGTCGGCCGCCGAGATGATCGTCGGCCGCTGTCCGGTCCCGATGGCGGCGGCCAGCGCATCGATGTTGCGCCGCGTCTGGGCCGCGGCGGCCGAGAAGGCTTGTTCCACTTCAACGGCGAGCGGTTGCGACCACACCGGGTCCTGATACTGCTCGCTGCTGCGCGCCAGGCTGCGGCCGTACCGGTCGCACGCGGCGAAGATGCGCAGCGCGCGGCGAATGCTGCGCCGTCCGGCCAGGCCGGCGACACCCGCCAGCAGCGGCTTGGCGGTGACCCGGAATTGCTGCAGGTCCCGGTCGAGCCGGCGTGCCTGCTCGGACGGGCTCAGGCTCTCCTGCGCGCCGAACATCGTTGCGGTGGACACGTCGATCAGCGCCGACAGGGTGGCCAGAAAAGTCCGGGTGTCCTCACGGATGGCGGTCCTGGTGTGCGTCGGCAGCACGACGACCGCCACGGTCGCCCCGATGACCGCGCCGATCGCGGTCTCTTCGATCCGCAACATCAGTACGCCGAAAGAGAATTGGCCGAGCAGGCCGTACAGCAACGCCAACATGGTGGTGATCCAGAAGGTCATCAGGCTGTAGGTGACCGTCATGAAATAGAAGGCGCAGAACAGGCACACGAAGATCCCGGTGAGCGCGGCGGCCTTATCGCCGGCCAGCAGCGTGGCCACCAGCACGCCGCAGGGCACGCCGAGCAGGGTGCCGAGCAGGCGTTGCCATCCTTTGGTCAGGGTCTCGCCCCACGAGTTGGTTCCGGCGAAGATGACGAACGCGGCGATCACCGCCCAATACCAGCGGGCCGGAGACACCAGCTCGCCGACGACGATGGCCAGCACCGCGGCGACGGTGACCTGAATGGCCTGCCGGGTGGTCGGCCGGAGACCCTTGATTTCCGCTTCTTCGGGTCCGGCGATGGGTGCGTCATCGGATGCCGGCGGCCGCTCGCTGTCCGCGGCCTCCACGGTTTCGCCGGCGGTGACCGCGCGGTCGACGATGGCCCGGACGTCGGAAGTCGCTGTGGCGGCGTTGATTATCGCCAGGGCGAGCCGGCGCACGGCGACGCCGCCGGGGTCGTCGCCCGCGGGACCGCACTGCTCGTCCAATAGCCGCTGCGCCTGGTCTGCGGCCCGCCGGAGGCCATCGGGCTCGGGAAGGCGGATGGCCCGTGCCAGCCGGGAGAGCGCGTCGACGAGGGCGGCCCGGGTGGGGCCGGGGATGGCGCCCGGGGTCTCGGGGGCCGCCGCGGCGGCCCGCCGGCCGGCCGTGGCCACCCATTCGATCGCCAGTTCGGCGTCCAGCAGCCAGGGGGCCAATTGTTCGGCGGTGACGCCCGGCCACAGCGTGGCGGGGTCGGCCTTGTCCTCGATCTGGCTCTGCACCATCAGGGCGGTCTCGTTGAGCCGAAGGGTGCGCGCCCGCATGCGGCGCCGGCGTCGTTCGTCGAGGTGGCCGGTGCGCACCACTTCGGCCGTGGTGTCCACGACGATCGCCATGCGCGCCCGCAGCGCCCGGATGGTGGCACGCAGCACCCGCTCGGGCCGATCGGGCATGACGTAGGTGGTCATCACGAAGGTGCACACGGTGCCCACCGCGACCGCCCCGATCATCCACGGCAGCTCCGAAATGCGCGCTCGCAGATACAACGTGAAGAAGTAGGACATGAACGCGACCATGCCCAGCGCCCTGCCCCGCGCCCCGAACCGGCGGACGTACGCGGCGGTGAACACGACCACCACGAACACCGCGTCGCTGACCAGCTGGTGGGACGCGAGCACCGCGGCGGCCGTGATGGACACCGCGGCGGGCAGGGGCAACAGCGCCATGGTGATCCGCTGCCGGCGCGGGTCGGGCTCGTTGACGGATCGCGACGCGACCATCGTGATGACGACGCCCAGCAACGCGACGGTCAGCGGCTGTCCCGTCGCCCGGGTCACGGCGTAGAGGGCCAGCAGCGAACAGCCGAGCGCGGCCGTCGTCCGCGTCGCCATCCGCAGCCGAAGCAAACCGGGATCCGAGCCGATCACCCAGTTGCCGGCTTGTTCGTAAAGAACGGTTATCGCCGCGCCCCCTTCTCGCCCGCCGGACCAACCATGGTTACCCGGACTTCGGCACAGGCTAGTCTTCGACATCGTGACAGCGCCGACGCGGGCGAAGCTGGCCGACGGCCGTGACCTGCTGTTCTTCGCGCTGCCCGGCCATCGCCCGGCGCCGGTCGAGGATCGCAGGCCGCTGCCGGCGCCCGGCGGGCAGCAGACCGAGCTCCGGTTCGACCAGACCACGGGGCAGTGGGTGATCGTCGCGGCGCTGCGCCAAGACCGCACCTACAAGCCGCCCGCCGACCAGTGCCCGCTGTGCCCGGGCCCGACGGGGCTGACCAGCGAGGTGCCCGCCCCCGACTACGACGTCGTCGTCTTCGAGAACCGGTTCCCCAGCCTGGCCGGCTCCGGGCCGGCGCTTGCGCCCGCCGGTGACGGCTTCGTGTCCGCCCCGGGGCAGGGCCGCTGCGAGGTGATCTGCTTCTCCAGCGACCACACCGGCTCGTTCGCGGGGCTGGAACCGGCGCACGCCCGGCTGGTCATCGAGGCATGGCGGCACCGCACCGGCGACCTGATGGCCGCGCCGGGGATCGAGCAGGTCTTCTGTTTCGAGAACCGCGGCGAGGAGATCGGGGTGACGCTGACCCACCCGCACGGGCAGATCTACGGCTATCCGTACCTGACGCCGCGCACCGCCGCCATGCTGGACCGGGCGCGCCGGCACCGGACACGCCACGGCACCAACCTCTTCGGCGACCTGCTGGCCGGCGAAGTCGCCGACGGCAGCCGGATCGTCGCGCGCGACGACCTGTTCACCGCGTTCGTGCCGTTCGCCGCGCGCTGGCCGGTCGAGGTGCACATCTACCCGAACAGGTTTGTGCGCAACATCGTCGACCTCGACGAGGACGAACTGGACGGGTTCGCGCGGGCCTACCTCGACGTGCTGCGGAGGTTCGACCGGATGTATGCCTCACCGCTGCCGTACATTTCGGCACTGCACCAGTACACCGACGCCGAAGCCCAGGCCGACGGCTACTTCCACGTCGAGCTGATGTCGATCCGGCGCAGCGCCACCAAGCTCAAGTATCTGGCGGCCTCCGAGTCTGCGATGGACGCATTCATCAGCGATGTCACGCCCGAGAGCGTGGCGCGGCGGCTCAGGGATCTGGGATGACGATCCGGTACGCCGCGCCGGGCCGGATCAACCTGATCGGCGAGCACACCGACTACAACCTGGGGTTCGCGCTGCCGATCGCGTTGCCGCAGCGCACGGTGGTGACGTTCACGCCGGACCGTGGCGAGGCGATCACCGTGGTCAGCGACCACGCGGACGGGCCGGTGCGCATCCCGCTCGGCACCGCCCCCGGCGGGGTGGCCGGCTGGGCCGCCTACGTGGCCGGGGTGATGTGGGCGCTGCGCCAGGCCGGTCACCCGGTGCCCGGCGGCGCGATGCACGTCACCAGCGACGTCCCGATAGGGTCGGGCCTGTCCTCGTCGGCCGCGCTGGAGTGCGCGGTCCTGGGCGCGATCGCGACGGCCGCCGGTGCGCGCGTCGACCCCCGGGAACAGGCGCGGCTCGCCCAGCGCGCCGAGAACGACTACGTCGGCGCCCCAACGGGTTTGCTCGACCAGCTGGCCGCACTATTCGGCCGGCCGGCGACCGCGTTGCTGATCGACTTTCGCGATCTCACGGTCGCGCCGGTGGCCTTCGACCCCGACGCCGCCGGTGTCGCGCTGTTGCTGATCGACTCCCGCGCCCGGCACAGCCACGCCGGCGGCGACTATGCCGCACGCCGCGCGTCGTGCGAGCGGGCGGCCGCGGATCTCGGTGCGTCCTCGCTGCGCGAGGTCCAGGACCGCGGGCCGTCCGCCGTCGCCGCGGTGCGCGACCCGGTCGACGCCCGCCGGGCCCGCCACGTGCTGAGCGAGAACCAGCGGGTGATCGATTGTGTTGCGGCGCTGCAGCGTTCGGACTTCGCCGGGGCCGGGCGGATCTTCACCGCCTCGCACGCGTCCATGCGCAACGATTTCGGAATCACCACGGGGCACATCGACCTGATCGCCGACACCGCGGTACGCGCGGGCGCGCTGGGTGCCCGCATGACCGGTGGGGGGTTCGGGGGCTGCGTGATCGCGCTGGTGCCGGCCGACCGCGCCGACGCGGTCGGCGAGGCGGTGCGAAGCGCCGTGGCCGCCGCCGGTCTCGAGCCGCCGGTCATCACCCGCACCCGCGCCGCCGCCGGCGCGGGGCCCGGGTGAGTGAACGAGCCGACCGGTCACGTCGAAGTTCGGGTGTACGCCGAGCTCAACGACTTCCTGTCTTCCCAGACGCGCGGGACGACGGTGCGCCGACCGTTCCGGCCGCATCAGACCGTCAAGGACGTCCTGGAGGCGATGGGTGTCCCGCACACCGAGGTCGACCTCATCGTGGTGAACGGGTACCCGCGTGACTTCGCCTACCGCCCGGACTTCGGCGACCGCATCGCGGCCTACCCGGTGTTCGAGGCGCTCGACGTCGGGGCGACCGCCCGGCTGCGGCCGGTGCCGTTGCGCGATCCGCGGTTCGTCGTCGACGTCAACCTGGGCAGGCTGGCCTGGCTGCTTCGCCTGCTCGGGTTCGACGTGTGGTGGTCGAACGACGCCGACGACAAGACGCTGGCCGACATCAGCGCCGAGGGGCACCGGATCCTGTTGACCCGCGATCGCGGCCTGTTGAAGCGGCGCGCCGTCACCCGCGGCCTGTTCGTTAGGTCCGGCGACCCCGAAGAGCAGGCGCTCGACGTGCTGCGGCGGCTGGACCTGGGAGAGCGGCTGGCGCCGCTCACCCGCTGTGTGCGCTGCAACGGCGCGTTGACCCGGGTCGCCAAGCAGGAGGTGATCGACCAGTTGGAGCCGCTGACGCGCCAGTACCACGACGAGTTCAGCCGGTGCGCGGAATGCGGGCGGGTTTACTGGCCCGGGTCGCATCACGAGAAATTGGTCCGGCTCGTCGACAGGCTTCGTGACCAGCTCGGATGAATGCCCCCTGCGGGCATCCGGCCCCGACGGGTAGCGGCGCTACTCGGCCGGCGTCAGGCGCACCGCTCGCAGGTGCATCCGGTCGACCGCCTCGGCGAACTCCTCGCGCGTCGGTATGCGTTGATCGCGGAATTTCAGTCCGATCATGCGTTGCGCGCGCCGGACGCCGTAGGACTGGGCGCAGCGCAGGAAGAGGTCGGACACGGCGGCGCGGTCCGCGATGAGTTCCCCGCGCATCGCGGTGGTTTTGCCGTCGTAGACCACCCGCGCGGGTGCGCCGTCGCGGAAGTTCTGCTTCCAGCTCGCCCCGGTCAACGCGTAGAGCTGGCCGTCGATCACGTGCGCGCTGACCGGAAGCGTGAACGGCCGCCCCGATTTCCGCCCGGTGAAGCTCAACACCATCAGCTGCTTGCGGGCGGGTCCGGCGAGCGGGGTGCGAAGCAGGAAACCCATCATCGGGTTGATGACGCGCAGCAGGGCCGACGGTGGGTGCCCGGCGTCTATCGCATATTCCTGCCCTGCCATGTGCTTACCGTAGAGCCAATCAGGGCGTGATGGTGGTCTGGTCGTCGATGACGTTGGTGGCGTCCATCAGCGGGCCTTGGTCGGCCTGCGGGCCCTCGGCGTTGAGCTGCAGCACGTAGACCGCGCCCTGGCTGGGGATCACCACCGTTTTCTGCGCGATGACGCGGGTGGTGCCGTCCTTCTGGTACGTGCCGCCGAGCTGCCACGCTTGGAAGCCGCCGAGCGTGGACGCTTTGCCGTCACCGCCCTCGTATCCTGGCAGGTTCTGCACCTCGCCCGGGGCGTACTGGATGATCTTCGCCGGGTCGACGTCGCCGCTGAGCCTGGAGAACAGCGCCGTAACGGTGGGCGGGTCGGCGGGGTTGCTGGGCTGGGTCGAGACAATTCCGCCGTACGACGTGTCGGCGTTCTGGTTGAGCTGCCAGCCGGCGGGCACCGGCAGGTCGACGTTGGGGCCGGGATCGCCGTGATGGACGGGGGTCTCGGTGATGTGGTTGTCCTTGACGTAGTCGGCGATGGTGTATTTCGCCTTCGCGGCCGGGGCTGCGCTGGTGGCGGACGTCGACGTCGATGTCGACGTGGACGTGGTCGTCGAGGTCGACGATTGATTGCCGGTCTTGTGATCGTGGCCGCAACCGGCGAGCGCCAGACTCAGTGCAACGGAAATGGTTGCTAGCGTCAAATGTTTCATTATCCAATCTCCCGAAAATTGGGGCCGGTACCAGCGCCGACCACGGCGAAATGACAGTAGCCGAATTGGCGAGCAACGTTGCCGATCTTTTGATTTTTTGGCCGGATCGCGGCGGACCGCAAATCGTTATCCAATTCGTTCACGAAAAACAGCCACCCGGTACACCGTTGTCCAGTAAGAGACAGGTATGCGGTCACGCAGGGCCCTCGTCGCACTACTTGCGGCGTCGGTCGTCTTCATGGCATTCGTCGCAGCGGCGCCGCCCATCGCCTACGACGGTGAGCCCGGACTCGTGACCAACCCGGTCGATCACGTCGCCACGCTGATCGGCACCGGAACGGGCGGTCAGACGGTGGGGGAGATCAACAACTTCCCCGGCGCCACTGTGCCGTTCGGCATGGTGCAGTACTCGCCGGACACCGTCGGCAATTACGCCGGCTACAACTACGACAACCCGCGCTCGACCGGGTTCAGCATGACCCACGCCTCGGTGGGTTGCGCCGCGTTCGGTGACATCTCAATGCTGCCGACCACCAATGGAATTGGCTCGCAGCCGTGGAACGCCTGGGAACGGATCGCCCACGACGGCACCGAGCGCGGCGTGCCGGGCTACTACACGGTCCGGTTCCCGGGCACCGGGGTCAAGGCCGAGCTCACCGCCACCACGCGGACGGGCGTCGGCCGATTCAGCTATCCGCGCAACGGCCGCCCCGCGCTGCTACACGTGCGTTCCGGGGCGTCGTTGGCGGGCAACTCCCGCGCGACCATCCAGATCGGCCAGGACAACACCACGATCACCGGCTGGGCCACCAGCGGCGGATTCTGCGGCAAGAACAACACGTACACGGTCTATTTCGCGATGAAGTTCAGCCAGCCTTTCGTTTCCTACGGAGCCTGGGACGGCAATGCGGTGTATCCCGGTGCCCGCAGCGCAAATTCGCCGTACAGCGGCGGGTACGTGGAATTTCCGGCGGGAGCGGTGCTCGAGGTGCGGACCGCGATCTCCTACGTCGGTATCGACGGGGCGCGGGCGAACCTGGCGGCCGAGGGTTCGGCGAGCTTCGACGACGTGAGCCGCACGGCGTCGAGGATGTGGAACGCCGCGCTGTCGCGCATCTCGGTCGCCGGTCGCAACGCCGACGACCTGGAAACGTTCTACACCTCCCTGTATCGATCGCTGCTGCACCCCAACACCTTCAACGACGTGGACGGGCGTTACACCGGGTTCGACGGTGCCGTGCACACCGTGGCCGCGGGGCACACGCAGTACGCCAACTTCTCCGACTGGGACACCTACCGGTGCCTGGCGGCGTTGCAGGCGCTCCTCTTTCCGGACCGGGCCAGCGATATGGCCCAATCGCTCGTGAACGACGCCGAGCAGAGCGGAGCGCTGCCACGGTGGGCGCTGGCCAACGCCGCGACCGCGGAGATGAGCGGGGACAACGTGGTACCGCTCATCGCGAACTTCCACGCCTTCGGCGCCCAGGACTTCGACACCGGGGCGGCGCTGCGCTACATGGTGAACGCGGCGACGAAAGGCGGTGTCGGGCTGGGCGGTTACGTCGAGCGACCGGGGATCGACACGTATCTGAAATTCGGCTACGCGCCGTTCTCCTTCGAGTTCCGCACCGATGGCTGGGTGGCCGACGCGTCGATCACGCTGGAGTGGTCGGTCGACGACTTCGCCATCTCGCGGTTCGCCGATTCGCTCGGTGACCCGGGCACCGCCGCCGAATTCCAGCGCCGGTCCCAGTACTGGCAGAACCTGTTCAACCCGACCACCCGATACATTTCGCCGCGCAACTGGACCAGCTTCTTCCGCGCCGGTCCCGCGTTCGTGGTGTCCCCCTCCGATTTCGGCCAGGTCGGCTTCGACGAGGGCAACGCCACGCAGTACGTGTGGTGGGTGCCGCACAACGTGGCCGGCCTGGTGACCGCGCTCGGCGGCCGGCAGGCGGTGGCCGGGCGGCTCGACGGCTTCACCAAGAAACTCAACGTCGGTCCCAACGAGCCCTACCTGTGGGCCGGCAACGAACCCGGGTTCGGGGTGCCGTGGCTGTACAACTACATCGGTCAGCCGTGGAAGACGCAGCGCACGGTCGACCGGGTGCGCGGCCTGTTCGGCCCGACGGCCGACGGGGAGCCGGGCAACGACGATCTCGGCGCGATGGCCAGCTGGTACGTCTGGGCGGCCCTGGGCCTCTATCCGAGCACTCCGGGAACATCGATACTCACCGTGGGCGCACCGCTGTTCGACCGTGCCGTGATCACGCTTCCCCACGGCAACGCCATTCGGATCTCCGCACCGGGCGCGTCCGGACCGCACCACCTCAAATACATCAGCGGGCTTCGCGTCGACGGCCGGGCCACCGACCACACGTGGCTGCCCGAGTCATTCGTCCGCACCGGCGGGGAGCTTTCCTTCTCGCTTGCCGCCTACCCGGACAGGAATTGGGGCACAAGCGAATCGTCCGCGCCGCCGTCGTTCGGTGCCGGCAGTTCGGCGGTAACGGTCAACGTTCCCAGGCCGATCGTCACGATCGCCCCGGGCAGCACGGGCACGGTCAGGCTGGACGCGCAACGGATGATCGGCGACGCCGGCGGCTACACCGTCACCGGCACCGGCTCCGATGGCGGTATCAGCGTGACGCCCAAGGCGGGCGAGTTCTCCCCGGACGGGTCGGCGAGCATCGACGTCCCCATCGCGGTGGCACGCTCGGTGTCCGAGGAGTACTACTTGGTCTACCTGACCTCGACTGTCGGCCAAAGCTCGCGCACCTCAACGATTCTCGTGGTGGTGCAAGACTCGTCCCAGTGATTCCGCGGCGATCCTCAGATCATCTCGTTCTTGGTCAACCAGCGCATCACCGGCCAGCCGACGAACACGGGCAGCCAGCAGGTGAGCACCCGATACAGCAGCACCGACGGTAGGCCGATCGCCGGCGGGATGCCGAAGGCGGCGAGCCCACCGATCAGCGCCGCTTCGACGGCCCCGACGCCCCCGGGTGTCGGGGCGGCGGAGGCCAGCGTTCCGCCGACCATGGTCACCACGGTGACGGTGACGAACGAAGCACCGCCACCGAATGCCTCGACGCTGGTCCACAGCGCCAGTGCGGCACCGAGAGTCGTTCCGGCGCAACCGAGTACGATCAATCCCAAGCGCTGGGGCTCTCGGGCCACCTCGATGAGGTCGGTTGTCACCTCCTTGAGTTTGGGGCGCACATCCGTCGCCAGCCAGCGGCGCAGCTTGGGTACGAACAAGAAGGTGCCGATAATCCCGAGCGCCACACCCGCGATCAGGTACAGGACCGTGGCGGTGGGGACGAAGTGTGAGAGGTTCATCGATGCGCCCGCAACGAAGCTGAACAGGATCAGCAACACCAGGTGCATGATCACCTGCACGGATTGCTGCAGGGCCACCGCCGTGGTGGCCCGCATGGCGGACAGCCCGCCGCCCTTTTGCAGGTACCGCGTGCTGAGCGCCAACCCGCCCACCCCGGCGGGCGTCGTCGTGGCGGCAAAGGTGTTGGCCACCTGCGCGACCGACAGCTTCCAGAAGCTCACCGTCTCGTCCGCGGACGCCCACAGCGCGGCGGCCGCCCCGACGTAGGTCAGCGCGGACACCGCCAAGCCCAGCAATGCCCACCACCAGTTCGCGGTCCGCAGCTGGGACAAGAACGTGGGCGCGGTGCTGATGAAGGGATATGCGACGTAGACCAGCGCACCGAACAGCACCAGCTGAATGAGCTGACTGCGGGTGAATCGGGTGATCGTCTCGGTTTTGATCTGGTCGGCGCCGGTCTGGCGCTTCACCTCCGCGCGGGCGGCCGAGATGACCGCGCCCGCGTCCGGGATCGACTTCCGGATCGCCCGGGGCACGGCAACTTTCGTCAGTCGGCGTGAGGCGCTCAGGATGGTGTCCCTGTCGAAGGCGTCGATGGCGGCGGCCACCGCCGATTTGGGGTCATACAGGGCCGAGGTGGTCACCAGCAGCTGGGCGATATCGGATTGGAGTTGGGCTTCGGTGGCGCCGTATTCGGCGCTGTGGAAGCCGCCGAAGAGCACGGCGCCGTCGTCGACGGTCATTTCGTTGCCGCGCAGGTCGCCGTGCGCGATCTGCTGGTCATTGAGCGTCCGCAGCGATCGCCACACCCGCTCGACCGGTGTCGACTCCGCGCAGCGGGCCAGCGGCCGGCCACGGGGAGGCTTGTGCGAGTAGAGAATCCAGCCTCGGTCGAGGGTGCCGACCGCGAGCGTCGAGGTGTTGGCCAGATGCACCTCCCCGATGGCGATCGTCATCAGCGCGCGATGCTCGACGGCGCGGCGCATGGAGGTGACCAGGGGTCCGGTCTCGGTATCGCGCAGCCGCAGCTTGATCCAGAGTTGGCGCAGCGTGCCGCCGCTGCGTTGGTGTGGGCCGTACAGCTCGACGACCGCCGCGCCGTCGGGCTGCTCGCATCCGGCCGAAAGGACGAGCGGGCCGCGACCCGCCGGCCGGACCACGGTGAGCCGCGAGACGACGAAGCCGCGCCTGGCCATCGCGCGCACGGCCGCCTCCAGCGGGACCTCGAGCGCGGGGGTGCCGACCACGAGGACCACCAGCGAGCCCACGAGCCAGCCGACCGCCAGGCCCAACAGCGCTCGGGCCGGCACGATCGCGCTGACCACCAGGTGGATCGGCACGAAGGCCAGCAGCAGCGCCCACCACCAGTGCCGCCAGCGCGCGGGCAGCCAGGGACCGGAGACGGTCAGCACCGCCGCCAGCATGGCGATCCAGCGCGGGTCGTCGAGGAACTGGCCCAGCACGGTCTGCAGGCGTTCGGAGAGGTCGAAGTGCCACCGGGGTGCCGAGAACCCGTTGCCGCCCACCGACAGCGGCAGCGCCGCCAGCAGCGCGGCGGCCGCGTACGCCCCCAGCAGTTTCCATTGCCGGCCGACGATCAGGCCGATCAAGATCATGAACGGCAGCGCGAGGATGGCCACGCCGTATGCGAGGTACACCAGGTCGGACTGCCGGGGGGAGAGCACCCCGACGATCTGCGAGATCGACTTCTCCAGCGCCTCCCACTGCGGCCTGGTGATCAGCGAACTCGTGATCACCACCGCCAGGAAGGCCGCGCTGGCGGCCAGCCGCAGGATGTCGTTGGTGCGCCGGGTCAACGGCTGCAGCAAGCTGCCGGAAACGCTGATCTCGCGCCCGTCGACTCGCATGTGGTAACGATCCTTCGGATCCGTTCGGCGGCGCTGCCAATCTGCTCGCCGGCTCGCCGACAACTTAACGCGCATACCCGGCCGCGGGACAGCTCCCACCCAGCGGGCGCGCGTAGGGTCGGGTAGGTAGTCGGGCTAGCGAATTGGAGGGACGAGCGTGGCGAGAACCGACAACGACAGCTGGGAGATCACCGAGAGCGTGGGGGCGACGGCACTGGGCGTGGCTTCGGCGCGCGCCGCGGAGACGCGAAGCGAGAACCCCTTGATCCGTGATCCGTTCGCCCAGATCTTCCTCGACGCCGCCGGCGACGGGGTGTGGAATTGGCACTCCGCGCCGCAGCTGCCGGACGAACTCGTCGAGGCCGAGCCGGAGTTACCGCTGCAGATGCGGGCGATGGTCGGCTACATGGCCTCGCGGACGGCGTTTTTCGACGAGTTCTTCCTCGCCGCGACGCGTGCGGGGATCCGGCAGGCGGTGATCCTGGCGGCGGGCCTGGACGCGCGGGCGTGGCGGTTGCCGTGGCCCGACGGCACGACGGTCTACGAGTTGGACCAGCCCCGGGTGCTGGACTTCAAATTGTCGACGCTGGCCGAACACGGGGCGCAGCCCGCGTGTCACCGGGTCGCCGTCCCCGTGGATTTGCGCCACGACTGGCCGATGGCGTTGCGGCAGGCGGGTTTTGACCCGTCGGCGCCCAGTGTGTGGTCGGCCGAAGGGCTGATGCCGTATCTGCCGGCCGCTGCCCAGGAGTTGTTGTTCCACCGCGTGCACCAGCTGACCGCGCCCGGCAGCCGGGTCGCGGTGGAGGCGCTGGGACCGAAGTTCTGCGACCCCGAGTTCCGCGCGAAGCGTCGTGCGCGGATGGACCGGGTCCGCGCGCTGATGGCGCGGGTGGCCCCGGAGCGGGAGGTGCCGAGGACCGACGAGCTGTGGTACTTCGAGGAGCGCGAGGACGTCGGCGACTGGTTTCGCCGCCACGGCTGGAGCGTGACCGTCACCCCGTCCGACGAGCTGATGGCCGGCTACGGCCGGGCGGCGCCCCAAGAGGTGGCCGACGCCGTGCCGGGAAATCTGTTCGTGACCGCGCAGCGGAGTCAGGGCTAGCGGCCCTCCGGTTCCGACGCCTCGCTGCGGCCGGCGCGCCACTTGCGGTACCCGCGTCGCGCGGCGACCGCGCCGACGATGGCGGTCAGGCACCACACCGCGACGGCCGAATAGGCCAACCACGACGACCGGTTCGCGATCGATGCGCCCAGCGCGGTGTAGGCGAACGCCCGGGGCACCGAACCGATGAACGAGCCGATCGCCATCTGCCACAACGGAACGCCGAATGCGCCGAACGCGTAGGAGGCCAGCGCGTCCGATATCCCGGGGACGAAGCGCTGGCCGACGACGGCCCACAGCCCGCGGCGTTCGATCAACGCGTCGATGCGGTCCGCGCGCGCCGGTCCCAGCAGCGCCCGGGCGCTGTTCCGGCCGGCCCGACGGCCGATGAGGCCGGCCACCATCGCGGTGCCCACCGTCGCGCCGAGCGTCACGGCGACACCCAATAGCGGGCCGAACAACAACCCGCTGCCCGCGGCCAGTATCGAGCCCGGCACGAACACCGCGCCCAGCGCGGCCGACAAGACGACGTAGGTGACGGGCGCCGCGGAACCGGTCGCCGAGACAGTGCGCCGCACTTCCTCGACGTCGACGACACGCGCGACGGCCACCAGGTAGAACACCGCGAGCAAGAACGCGGCGAACACCGCGAGCCGCAGGATGTGGGGTCGCCGGGATGCCGGTGGCGCACCGTCCTCGTCAATCATCGTGTCCGCGATCCTGCCGTACCGGCACGGCCGCGGCGCTAGGCGGGCCCGGCAGCGGACCTGAGCCGCTGGCGCAGCCCGCTCGCGCGCACCACGCGGCGGCCGATCGCGGCGCGTACCGCGCTCTCCGAACCGACCACGCGCACCTTGGTTTTGGCGCGCGTCACCGCCGTATAGAACAGCTCACGGGTGAGCAGGCGAGAGTCTTGCGGGGGCAGCAGCACGGTCACCTCGTCGGCCTGGCTGCCTTGGCTCTTGTGGATGGTCATCGCATACATCGTCTCGACGTCGGAGAGCCGGCTGGTCGCGAATTCCAGCCGCCCCGCGGCCCCGGCGATCACGGCCCGCAATCCCTCCTGATGGGCGACCACCACACCGGTGTCGCCGTTGTACACGCGCAACCCGTAGTCGTTGGCGGTGACCAGCAACGGTCGGCCCGCGTACCACTGGGACCACACCGGCAGGCCGCTCTCCTCGGTGAGCCATCGATGGACCTGCCGGTTCCACCGCTCGACCCCGAACGGGCCATGGCGGTGCGCGCACAACAGCCGGTGCCGGTCGAGTTCCTGCAGCGCGACCGCGTCGGCTCCCAACACGGCGGCCTCCCGCACGCGAAGCGCGTGGGGGACAAGGATTGCCCGCAGGCGATCGGTCGGCTCCTCGTCGTCCACCCAGTCGATGTGATCGCCGCCGGACCGCAGCACCGCGATCACCCGGTCGGCGTCACCGACGCGGATCGCGTCGGCGAGCGCACCGATCGACTCGCCGAAACGGTGCGACGACAGCAGGGCGGCGACCCGCCGGTCGTGGCGGGCGGACAGGCCGTCGACCAGATCGGCCAGCACCGCTCCGGCCTCCACCGACGCCAGTTGGTCGGGATCGCCGACGAGGATCAGCCGCGCGTCGGTCCGCACCGCCTCGAGCAGCCTCGCCATCATCGTCAACGACACCATCGACGTCTCGTCGACGACGATCACGTCGTGCGGCAACCGGTTGGCCCGGTGGTGCCGGAACCGCACCGACGTGTCGGGGCGGCTGCCGAGCAGCCGGTGCAGCGTCACCGCCTCCAACCCGGCCAGGCGCTCACGGTCGCGGGGTTGGAGCCTGGCGACCTCGGCGGCCACCGCTTCGGTCAACCGCGCGGCCGCCTTGCCGGTCGGCGCGGCCATCGCGATCCGCAGACCCGCCCCGCCCGATCGGTCCGCCTGGTCGCTCAGCAGCGCGAGCAGGCGGGCGACGGTCGTCGTCTTGCCCGTCCCCGGACCGCCGGTGAGCACCGTAACCGCTTGGGACAGCACGATTTGCGCCGCCGCCCGCTGTTCGTCATAACCGGACGGGAAGAGCCGCTCGAGGACGGGCGCCTCGACCGGCGCTTCGGGCACCGACAGCGCCAGCAGGTCGGCGCAGACCTGGGTCTCTTCGCGCCAATACCGATCGAGGTACAGCAGGCGATCCGCGTAGAGTCGCAGGACCGGCGGGTCGGCGACCAGCGTGCTCGAACGCACCGACGTCAGCCAGGACACCGGCTTTGGCCACGGCAACTCCGGCGCGTCGCAGTCCGCGGCGACGGTGGACAGGTCGACGCACACCGCGCCGCCGCGCAGCGCACGAACCAGCAGCGCGAGCGCCAGCGCCACCGCTTCGTCGGACTCGCCCGCCAGCGCCGTGATGCGTTGCGCCGCATGCACGTCCGCGGCATCCAGCACGCCCGCGCCGTTGAATTCGCCGAGCAGACCACCGGCGGCCAGTGCGAATCGGTGGTCGAGTCGATCCGGGGAGACTTCCTCGAGGGTGCTCATGCGGCGCGCGGCCCCGCGTCGAGCAGATCGGACAGGGCGACCGCCAGCTCGGCCGGCGGCCCCCAGCTGAACACTCCGCAGGGCTGGCCGCCGGGCGCCGGTGTGGCGGCGCCGCACATGCCGCGCACGAACAGGTACAGCACTCCGCCCAGGTGCCGCGCTGGGTCGTAGCCGGCCTGGCGCCAACGCAGGAAGCGGTGTAGCACAACGAGATACAGCAGCGCCTGCAGCGGATAGTCGGAGTGCAGCATCGCTTCGGTCAGCGTGGGGAAGCTGTAATCGGCCGCGGTGGCACCGAGCATGTTGGTCTTGTAATCGACAACGAGGTAGCGCGGCCCGGGCACTCGCAGCACGGCGTCGATCGAGCCGGACAGGTAGCCTCGCAGCGGCTGGCGGCCCAAGCCGTCGGATCTCAACCGGTTCGCGTAACCGGCCAGGGGATCGTCGGGCGGAAGGTATCGGCTCAGCAACTCACCGACGTCGGAGAGCCGGATGTCGGTCACCTCGCCACGAGAATCACCGCCCGCCAGCGGGATCTCGAAGGCCAACTCGCGCAGTCGATCCGGGAGCGCGATCTGACGCAAGGTCATGCCGGGCGCCAAGGGACCCAGCGCCGTGTCATGCAGGGGGACCAAGGCCGAAGCCAACCCGGCGGGATCGGCGTCCACCGGCCACCAGGCCGAATGCATGCGTACCTGCGCCTCCAATTCGGCCGTCAGGTCGGGCGCCGACGGGTCGGCGTTCTCCAGCACCGCGTGCACCAACGACCCGAACGTCGCGCCTGCCGGCAGGTCGGCCATCGGGGAGGACGTGTCCGCACCGACGACCGGCGGGGTCGCGGCCGGGGTCACCTCGACCTCGTCGTCGCGAGCGCCGGTCTCCGGCTCGCTACCCAGGCCGCGCTCGTCGGCGTCGCGGATCAGTGCCGAGTACGACGTGCGCCGCCAGGCGGTGTCGATCACACGGTGAAAGTGCCGCACCGCCAAGTTGGTTGGCGGTGCCGGCCCCGCAACGGCGGGGGCGCCGGCGACGACGGCCTCCTCGATCACCGGGCCGCCCGCCGCCTCCCAGGCGTCGAAGCGGGCCCGCGCTTCCTCGTCGGAGACCGTCTTCGGATCGCAGCGGTCCGGCACTTCGGCCTCGCCGAGGCGCCGGCCCCGCATCAGCCGCGACAACCCGCCGTTGGGTTCGTCCCAGGACGGCGCCCACCACGCCACCACCTGCGACTGCGCCCGGGTCAGCGCGACGTAGGTGAGCCGGATGTCGTTGCGCGCCGCCTCGGCCCGGCTGAACCTCTCGATCTCGGCGAGGTCCGGGCTCTCGGGCCCGCCGATGTGCAGGCAGCGAACGCCGGCGTCGTCGTGAAACATCGGGATGTCCTCGATGAAGACGTGCCGGTTGAACGCGAACGGCAGGTAGACGATCGGGAACTGCAAACCTTTGGCTCCCCACACCGTCATGACCTGTACCGCGGCCGAGTCGCTGTCGATGCGCCGATTGCGTTCGGGCGGACCGTCGCGCTCGTCGCATTGCCGGCGGAGCCAGTCGCGCAGCGCCGGCAGGGTCAGCCGATCCCGGTGCGAAACGCCGTGCAGCAGTTGCGCGATGTGGGCCAGGTCGGTCATCGTGCGCTCGCCGCCCTGCTCCGCGAGCACGCGCCGGCCCATCCCGGCCAACTGCGCCGCCTCGAACACCGCGGCCGGTCCGCGCTCCCGCAGCTGGCCCGACCAGTCCCGCAACGTGGCGGCCACCTCGTCGGTGAGCTCGTCGCCCCCGGCGGCCAGCGCGTGGGCTGTCTTGCCGAAGAACACCGTCGCCGCGGCGGCACGGACCATCCCGCTGCGGTGGGTCTGGTCGAACGCGTTGAGCAGGCACAGCCAATCCTCTGCGGCCTGGGAGAGGAACACATCGGCGTCGCCGGTGTAGACGGCGGGAATTCCGGCTTGTATCAGGGCGCTTTGGCACGCCCGGGCGTCCTCACCGGTCTCCACTATCACCGCCACGTGACCGGGCTCGACGGGGACACCGCCGAACGTGGCGCCGCCCGCCCGCAGGGCGCCGATGTCGGCGGCCAGATCGGCGGTGATGTAGCGGCGGAGCTCGGACATCGGAATGGTTTTGGACTGGTCGACCCCGAACATGGAGCGGCTGACCAGGCGCAGCCGAAACGGGGCGTTGCGCGGCGCGCCCGAAAGCCGGTGGCCCCCCAGGCGCGTCTCGACCTCGCCCACCACGATGCCGGGATCGCCCAGCGCCGCGCCGTGCAGCACGGTCTGCAGACGCTCGACCAGTGCGGTGTCGCTGCGCCAATTGACGTCCAGCGTGCGCCGCTCGCCGGCGGTGCGGGCGGCCTCCAGATAGGTGTAGATGTCGCCGCCGCGAAAGCCGTAGATCGCTTGCTTGGGATCGCCGATCAGCACCACGGTGGAGTGGCCGCCGAACGCGCGCCCGATCACCTCCCACTGAATGGGATCGGTGTCCTGGAACTCGTCGACCATGACGATGGGCCAACGCGCCCGCATCCGGTTGGCGGCGTCGGAATCCCGCGTGCGCAACGCGGCGGCGAGCCTGCGCAGCAGGTCGTCGTAGCCCAGGATGGCGAGCTGGTGCTTGCGGAGCTCCAACTCGGCGAGCACATCGGTGGCGAACCGGAGTCGCACCGCGGCAACGGAATCCGCGTCGGGCCGCTGCGGCCGCAGCTCCGCGCACGGGTCGCGGACCACCGCACGGGCCAGCGCCAGCGCGGCGGGGTGACTGAACGCCGCGTCGTCACGTTCTGACGCGAAGCGCGCGAGGTAGAGGTCGTCGACGATCTGGGTGACGAGGTCGTCGAGGCTTTCGACCAGCGTCACGCCGGCGTCGGTGTCTCCGGCGACGCCGAGGGATTTCAGCACCATGCTGCAGAACTCGTGGGTGGTGGCGATGGTGGCCGCGTCGAATCCCGCCAGCGCGTCGGTGAGTCTGCCGCTGCGCGCGCCGCGGTCGGCGGCGGTGCCCCGCATCAGGTGGGCGACCAACTCGTTGGGGGCGCCGGATGCCGGATCGCAGAGTGCGGCAACGGTTTGCGCGATCTGGGCCCGGACGCGCTCGCGCAATTCCCGGCTGGCGGCGCGGCTGAAGGTGATCAGCAGCATCTCGTCGAGGGTGGCCAGGCCGTCGGCGAGATAGCGGGTGACCAGGCCGGCGAGCGCGAAGGTTTTTCCCGTGCCGGCGCTGGCCTCCAGGACCGTCGTGCAGCCGGGCCCGGGCAGGGGGCCGAGCAAATCGAAGCGGTCCATCAGCGCACCTCAGAGCGAAGCATCGGCAGCCACAGCCGCGCGGCCAGTGCGCCCAGGCGGGAGTCTTCCCCGCCGACCTCCTCGCCCAGATGCGGCGCGCCTAGCAAGACGCTCAGCGGCGCCCGTTTGCCCCAGAGCTTTTCGTGCGCGGGCTCCGCGTTCTCGCCGTGGAAGTTGTTCTGTGAGTGCCACCGCCAACCGGCCGCCCGGACCGGGTCTCGGCCGCTGTGGCGGGCCTCGGCCCAGGCGAACGACGTTCGGACCGGCAGCGGCAGCGGCTCCCTGCGGCCCGCGTCGTAGAGGCGCACCAGGTCACGCAAGGCCTCACCGGGGCCGGGCGGCGGTCCCAGCAGTCGCTGCTCGATGCGGTGGTCGGTTCTTGCGCGCCCGATGCACAGGGCCGCCCAGTCGCGGTCCGGCACGGCGGTGCTCAAGGCGAGCAGTGGAATCCAGGACTCCATCAGGTGCTTGCCACCCAGCTTGGAGAAGGTGACCGAAACCGTGCGCTCGCCGAAGACCGGCGTCACGGTGCCGGTGAGGCGGCGGCCGCCGCCGAGGTCCACGTCGACGTCGTACGCGTCGGCGTCAACGCCGCGGTGCCGTAACGCCGTTCGCGCCAGATCGGCGGCCTGGTCGCGGATCTCGATGGCCTTGCGCATCCCGAGGCGACCGGGCGGCAGGGTCCCCCGCCGCCATTCGGCGTTGGCGGCGGTGTCCGGATGCATGCCGTGCAGCATGTCGCGCAGCATGCGATCGCCGACGGTCCACTCCGCCAAATTGTCGATCTGGACCGGCATCTCGTCCTCGAGGTCCTCGACCTCCCAGGGCAGCACGTAGTCCAGGGCGCGGAAGAAGCCCTTCACCGGATCCCGGAGGAAGGTGACCAAGTCGGCCAGGGCGACGTCGTCGTGCGGTGGCTCGGAAAGCGGGCCGGCGAAGAACGGGCGGGCGGCGTGCCGGTCGCCGGCCGCGGCCCGGGCGGCCACCATCGTGGTGGGGTCGAAGGTGAACGGCTGGCCCGGGACCAGTTCACCGGGGGTGACGTTGCGAATGTCGAAGGGCTGCAAAGGATGACGCACGACCACGCGCCCGCGCACGCGCTCGCAGGCCGTCTGGTCCAGTGCGTCCAGCAGCTCGGACAGCGGCACGGCCGGCGGGCGCGGGTGACCGGTGTGTTCGTCGTTACCGGTGTAGGTGATCACCAGCGTCTCGGTGGCCGCGCAGATCGCGTCCAGCAGCAACTGCCGGTCCTCCGAACGGATGTCGCGTTCGCCGGTCATCGGCACCCGGGCCAGCGCGTCGTCGCCGTCGGGCCGGCTGAAGCGGGGGAAGACACCGTCGTCGAGGCCGAGCAGGCACACCACCCGGTGGGGAACGGAGCGCATCGGGACCATGGTGCAGACGGTCAACGTGCCGGTGCGGAAGTTCGCGCGAGTCGGTCGCCCGGCCAGGTGCCCTGCCAGCAGCGCGCGCACATCGGGCAGGCGCATCATGGTCGAGTCGCGGGAACCGGCCTGCTCCAAGGCGTTTGCGAACTCGCTGCGGAGCTGCCCGGCCTGCCATGCGTCATCGGTGCCCACCTGCGTGAGCGCGGTGACCCCGGTGGTGAGCGCGTCGATCCACTCGGTCAACGGCCGGGGCCCGTCCAGCGCATCCACCGCGGATTGCAGCCGCGCGACGTATTCGGCCAGCCGCCCGGCCAGCTCGACCTTGTTGCTGCCGACGTCGTCGAGCGGTAGCGCGGTGTTCAGCCAGGCCTGCGAGTCGTCGGACATCGCGACGCCGGTGAGGATGCGGTCGAGTCCGAAACGCCATGTGTTGTGCAGGATGTGGTCCAGCCCGTAGGGCGCGCGCTGTTCCTTGTCGAACCCCCACCGGATCCCCGATTCCCGCACCCACGCGGTCATCGAGTCGAGGTTGTCGTCGGTGAACGCGAAGCGGGCCCGCACCGGCGCGGCCTGCGCGAGGTTCAGCACCTCGGTGGCGGTGGCGCGGCCGCCCGCGAAGTTCAGCAACTGCTCGGCCACGCCGAGGAGCGGGTTGGTCTGGGCGGGGGACCGGTCGGCCAGGCGCACCCGCAGCCGGTGCGCGGGGTGACCTTCCCCGGTCAGGTCCCCCAGTCCGAACCCGGCGACGATCAGGGGGGCGTAGGTCTCGATGTCGGGGCACATCACGACGATGTCGCGGGGCTCGAGCGTCGGGTCGTCTTCGAGCAACCCGAGCAGCACCTCGCGCAGCACGTCGATCTGCCGCCCCGCGCCGTGGCAGCTGTGCACCTGCACCGAGCGGTCACCGGGGGACGGTTTGCGGCCCGTCGGCCTGACCGCATTGGCCGCGATGTCGGACTGCAGCCAGCCCAGCAGGGTATCGGATCGCGTTGCGGCGCCGATGAATTCATCGGTGGCACGGGAGGCCGGCAGCCCCCGCTGCAATTCGCGGAGGTCGCGGCCGAGGGTCTGTAGCAATGGGTGGCGCGCCGCGCGCCGGCTGTCGTCGTCGCGGCGGCGCACCACGCCGTGAACGCCGGTCAAACCCCGCCACAGCCGATCGCTCGGGTGCGGCAGCCACAGGTGCAGGTCGTGGTGCGCCGCGGCCGCCTCGAGGAGCTCCACATCGGTGCGCGACAACCGGGTGTGGCCGAACAGCGACAGCCGCGCGGGCAGGTCGCACGGGCCTGCCAGCAGCCGGGCGATCGTGCTCCGGTGGCGGGCGTGCGGGGGATCGGCCGGGATGATCGCCGCCACCGCCCGCCACAGTTCCGGCTGCCAGGCCAGGTCGGCGTCGAGGTCGTCCGGGCCCTCGTCGCCGGTCAGCCAGTCGGCCAGCAGCTGGGGACGCTGGCTTGCGTAGGAGGCGAACAACCCGGCCAGCCGGCGCGCGACCGAATAACGCCTGCCGCGGCGCAACTCCGCCTCGGGGCCCGTGTCGAAGTGGCCCAAATGCGTTGCCAGCGTGCGACACCACGGCTCGTCCAGGGAGCAGTCGATCACCTCCAGCAACGGCCAGGTCATGGCGTCCGGCGACCAGGGATCCTTGTCGGCGGTGCCGGTGAGCTCGGCGATCAGGGACGAGGGGCTGCGAAACGCCACCCCCGCGCACACCCCGTCGCCGCCCGGGCCGCCCCGGGAGCGGCCGAGCAGATGCGACAGCCGCTGGCTGAGCCAGCGCTCTACGCCCCGTGCGGGAACCAGCACCAGCTCTTCGGCGAACGGGTCGATGGGCGGGTTGGCCAGCAGGGCCCCGAGAGCGTCGGCAAGGAGATCGGTGCGTTCGGCACGGTGGAGATGAAGCGCCATTGCGGTGCAACGATAGACCCCCGCACCGACATCGGGCCGCGGTAGGCGACGAAAGTCCCTCCACCCGTCGGCCCCGCTGTGCCAGGCTGAAATCATGGCGACAGTCGCGGATGCCATCGGGTGGGCGAGTAGGCAGATCGCGGACCGGGTGCCCAAGGCGGACCTGGATCAGCGCGACCCGGACTTCATCCGCGACCAGCTGCCCGCGACCTGGTTGGTGGCATCGCTGTATTTCCGCGCCGACGTGCGCGGACTCGACCGCATTCCCACGCACGGACCGGTGCTGCTGGTGGGCAACCACAGCGGCGGCAACGTCCCGCCGGACACCTTCGTCTTCACCCTGGCGTTCTGCTCGTACTTCGGTGTGGAGCGCCCGTTCTATCAGCTCGCGCACAACCTGGTCACCCTCTATCCGCCGCTGCGCTGGCTGCGCAAGTTCGGCACCGTGGCGGCCAGTCCCGAAAACGCCCGCCTCGCTTTGGAATCCGGTGCCGCCGTGCTGGTATATCCGGGCGGCGATTACGAGGTCTTCCGCCCGTCCTGGCAGCGGCACATCGTCGACTTCGGCGGCCGCAAGGGGTTCGTGCGGCTCGCGCGGGAGACCGGCGTGCCGATCGTGCCGGTGGCCGCCGTCGGCGGCCAGGAGACGGCGTTGTTCCTCGGCCGCGCGCAATGGCTGGCCAGACTGCTGCTGGTCGACAAGGTAGTCCGGCTCAAGAGCGTGCCCATCTCGCTGGCGCTGCCGTGGGGCCTGAACATCAGCGACCTGCTGGGGCACATCCCGCTCCCCGCCAAGATCGTCATCGAGGTGCAGGAGCCGGTCGCGGTGGGCGACGACGACCAGGCCGTGTACGACGAGGTGATCGCCAGCCTGCAGGCCGGTGTGGACCGGCTTGCCGCGCAGCGCCGCTTCCCGGTGCTCGGCTGATGCGCGTCGAACGACGGATCGTCGTCAACGCGGATCGCGACACGGTGTGGACGGTGCTCAGCGACCCGGATCGATACCCGTCGTTCCTACCGCACCTGGAGCGCTGGGAGACGCTGACGGAGGGCCCGGCCCGGGTGGGCGCCCGCTACACCGTGTTGTGGAAGATCGGCTCGATCCCGGTGGGCGGCATCGCCGAAGTCGTGGAGTTCGATACTGCGCGGGATCTGGCCTGGATCAACATCACCGGCGTGACGCAGCGCGGCCGGTTCCGGTTGCGCGACGCCGGCCCCGGCCGGACCCGCGTGACGTTCCGGCTCGCCTACAGCTCCGAAGGCGGCCTGCTGGGCCTGATCGCCGACCGCGTGGCGGCCTTCTGGGTCGGCCGCTCACTCGACGAGAGCCTGAAAAACCTTGTCCGCCTTGTGGAGTCGTGACCCCCGCCGGGTATGCGGCCCGGCTACTTGGCCAGCGTGAACTGGTTGATGTCGATGTAGCCGTCGCGGAATGCCTTGGCGCACCCGGTCAGGTATCTCATGTATCGCTGGTAGACCTCTTCGGACTGGATCGCGACCGCCTCGCTGTGGTGCGCTTCCAGCGCCGCGGCCCAGAGGTCGAGCGTCCGGGCGTAGTGCAGCTGCAGCGACTGCCTGCGGGCCAGGTTGAAGCCCATCTTCGACGCATGGAACTCCACCATCTCGATCGGCGGCAGCTGGCCGCCGGGGAAGATCTCGCGGGCGATGAAGTCGTTGAAGCCGGTCTGCTCTTCGGTCATCGGCAAGCCGCGTTCGACGATCTGCTCCGGGGTCAGCATGGTGATCGTGTGCAGCAGCATCACCCCGTCGTCGGGCAGGACGCGGTAAGCCATCTGGAAGAAATCGTCGTAGCGGTCGTAGCCGAAGTGCTCGAACGCGCCGATGGAGACGATCCGGTCGACGGGCTCGTCGAATTGCTCCCAGCCCTGCAGCAACACCCGCCTGCTGTGCGGGGTGGTCATCGCGTCGAACATCTTCTGCACGTGCGCGGCCTGGTGCTTGGACAACGTCAGCCCGATGACGTCCACGTCGTACTTCTCCAGCGCGCGGCGCATGGTGCCGCCCCAGCCGCAGCCGACGTCCAGCAGTGTCATCCCGGGCCGCAGGCCCAGCTTTCCGAGCGCCAGGTCCATCTTGCGCAGCTGCGCCTCTTCGAGCGGGATGTCCCGCATGCGGTCGAAGTAGGCACAGCTGTAGGTCATGGTGCGGTCGAGGAACAGCCGGAAGAAGTCGTCGGACAGGTCATAGTGCGCCTGGACGTCGTCGAAATGCGGCGTCAGTTTCTCGGTCATGCCGGCTACGCGCCTCTCTCATCCGGGGCCATTCAGCTGGTACACGAGTAGGCGGCTCAGCTGGTTCACCGTGGCTTCCCGTAACTGCCGGAATCAAACTTCTGCGCGCATATGCGGGGAATTCCGACGAGGTTACCCCCGTTTACCCGGAGTCGGCTGGAGAATCAGGAGGGGTACATATGGAGGCTTGGGACGCGATCCGCGCCCGGCGCAACGTCCGGCAGTACACGCCGGACCCGGTTTCCGGAGAAGACCTGAACCGCATCGCCGAGGCCGGGTGGCGTGCCCCTTCCGCGAAAAACCGGCAGCCGTGGGATTTCGTGATCGTCACCGACCGGGCGCAGTTGCAGGCCCTGTCGACCGTGTGGCGGGGCGCAGGCCACATCGCCGCCGCGGCCGCCGCGATCGCGATCGTCGTGCCCGTGCCGCCCGACGAGCGCAGGGTGGTCACCGACAACTACGACGTCGGTCAGGCCACGATGGCGATGATGATCGCGGCCACTGACCTGGGGATCGGGACCGGGCACTCGTCGGTGGGGGACCAGGACAAGGCGCGGGCCATCCTCGGTGTTCCCGACGACCGGCTGGTCGCCTTCCTGCTGGGCGTCGGGTATCCCGCCGACCGTCCGCTCACCCCGATCCGCACACCGAACCGGCGGCCCTTCGCCGAGGTCGTCCACCACGGTCGTTGGTGACGACGGCGGTCGTAAGCTCGGCACCGTGCATGACCACCGGGGCGACTACGGAATAGACGGCTCGTTTCACACCATCTCGGCGCGTGGGCAGGCGATCGGCCTCGCTGCCCAGACCGTCGCCCTTCTCGGGTGGGCGGTGGTCGGCTGGGCGCGCGGCAAGCGGCTCACGGCGGCGCTGGCGGCAACGTCGGCGGTCGGGATCGCCTCGAGCGCAGCCCTTTACGTGTACGCGACGCGGGTCGGCAAGTTCGTCGTGTGGGACCGGGTGCTGGCCGATCTTCGGCTGCGGGGCGACGAAACGGTGCTCGATCTCGGCTGCGGGCGCGGCGCGGTGTTGCTCGCCGCGGCGACGAGGTTGCCTCGGGGTCGTGCGGTCGGTGTCGATCTGTGGCAGGCAGACCAGACCGACAACTCCCCGGAGGCCACCCTGGCCAACGCGGCGCTGGAAGCGGTCAGCGATCGCGTCGAGGTGCACACCGCGGACATGACAGCCCTGCCCTTGGCCGACGACAGCGTCGACGTGATCGTCAGCAACCTGGCCATCCACAACATCCCGACGCGCGCCGGCCGGCGGAAAGCTCTCGATGAAGCGGTTCGGGTGCTGCGCCCGGGCGGGCGGCTGGCGATCGCGGACCTCTGGGAGACCCGCCGGCATGCCGCGCACCTCAGGGAATTGGGTTGGCGAAACGTGCGGCGCCGCAACGTCGGATGGCGCATGTACTACGGTGGTCCGTGGTTTTCCACGCGCCTGGTCACCGCGACGAAGCCGGGGTGAGGCCCGCCGGATTCTGGACACGTGCGTCAGCGGCGAATTCGATATCGCGGGCGATATCAGGTCGGGGAGCGCCCCATGGTCCCCGACGCGGCGCGGCGCCGTGCGTGCATGCTTGGGGGCTATGAACAGACACGAGATCACCGAGCAGATCGTCCTGGCTCGCCTGAGGCTGGGCCTGACCTGGCAACAGCTGGCCGACGCCATAGACAGGCCGGTGCTGTGGACCACCTCGGCGCTGCTCGGCCAGCATCCGATTCCCGCCGAGCTGGCGAGGGTTCTCGTCGAGCGGCTGCACCTCGACGAGTCGGTGGTGCCGGTGCTGGCGGCGCCGCCCATGCGGGGCGGGCTGCCGACCGCCGTGCCGACCGATCCGACCATCTACCGCTTCTACGAGGCGCTGCAGGTCTACGGCGGCGCGATCAAGGAGTTGATCCACGAGCAGTTCGGTGACGGCATCATGAGCGCGATCAATTTCAGCGTCGACCTGCACAAGAAATCACACCCGTCGGGCGACCGCGTCGTGGTGACGCTGGATGGCAAATTCCTTCCCTATCAATGGGTTTCGGCGGATAGCTGAAATGGTGGCCGACGCGAAACCGGTGGACCTGGTGCTTTCGGGCGGGGGCGTGAAGTTCATCGGCCTGGTCGGCGCGGTCACCGCCCTCATGGATGCCGGCTACTCGGCCTACCGGGTGTCGGGTGTCTCGGCGGGATCGGTGGTCGCGGCGATCTCGGCGGCCGCGTCCAAGGGCGATCAACTGACCAGCGGCCAGGTCAGGGAGCTCGCGCTGTCGGTGCCGTTGCGCAAGTGGCGCGACGCGGGGCCGGTGCCCCTCGTCGGCTCCGCGTGGGGACTGGTGCGGGACACCTCGATGTACCGCGGCGATTTCGCCCATGACTGGATTCGCAGCGAGCTGAAGAACCTGGGCGTGGTCACGTTCGGCGACCTGGCTCTCGCCGACGACGAGCTCCTCCCGGAACGGCGCTACCAGGTCGCGGTCACCGTCGCCGACGTCACCGCGGCGCAGCTGGTGCGACTGCCATGGGATTATCGGCGGCTGTACGGGCTCGACCCCGACGAGCAGCCCGTCGCGGACGCGGTCCGCGCCTCGATGGCGATCCCTTTCTTCTACCCGCCGGTCACGCTGACCGACACCATGGGGCTCACGTCCACCCTGGTCGACGGTGGCGTGCTGTCGAATTTCCCGATCGACTCGCTGGACCGCACGGACGGCAGACCGCCGCGCTGGCCGACGTTCGGCATCACGGTGATGCCCAGGCTGGCCGAGGGCGTGGATCAGGTGTTTCCCGCGCTGCGCCCGCTGCGCTTCCTCAAACAATCGGCCCTGCTGCAAAGCCTCTTCACCACCATGTTGGTCGGCCATGACCAGGCGCAGCTGAGCTTGCCGTGGGTCAAGTGCCGCACCATCGGGGTGGCCTCCACCGACGTGAGCGTTCTCGACTTCGGCATATCCCGGGCCCGCCTGGAGGAACTCTGCGACCGGGGCTACGCCGCGGCGCACGACTTCCTGCACACCTGGGATTGGCCGGGATACCTGAACCGGTTCCGACGATTCGTCACGAACTGAAGTGACGGCCATTCGCGCGCGTGCCACACTGGCGGCGAGGAGGCGAAGGGAACGCGGTGGCGGCCGGCGGCGGCCACCGCGTTCGCCGTTCAGCCCATCAATACCTGTGGTGACAGCTGCTTCGGCGCATCGCGTTGGCCCGGCGCATCTGGCGCGACGTTGAGCGCGGGGCCGGGCCGGCTACAGCCCGAACTCGGCCTCGATGCCGTCGATGCCGGCCCGAATGGCCTTGAGGGCATCGGCTCGGGCGCGCAATTTGGTTGCGGCGTGGGCGTGTTGGTGCAGACCGGCGAATTCGCGCGCGGCCTCCTCGGCGCGACTGACCACCATGTCCGGTAGCACGATCTCGTCGACGAAGCCGGCGGCCAACGCGGTCTCGCCAAAGAACGTCTTGGCCAGCCCCGCGGCCTGCTGGTAGGCCGACCGCGTGAGGCGCAGCTTCATGATCTCCAGGGCCGCGTAGGGGATGACCATGCCGATCGCCACCTCGTTGGCCTGGATGTTGTAGCCGTGCGCGGCCACCCGGTGGTCACCGGACGACAGCAGGAACGCCCCCATCGCGATGGCGTGGCCGGTGCAGGCCATCACCACCGGCTTGGGGTGGGACAACAGCCGGTAGGCCAGCTCGAAGCCGCCGCGCAGCATGTCGATCGCCGGCTGCGCCTCGCCGGAGGTGAGGATCTTCAGGTCGAACCCGCCGCTGAACACCCGCTCGTTGCCGGTGATCACCAACGCCCCGGCGTTGTCGGCGTCGGCCCGGTCGATCGCCTCGCCCAGCGCCTGCTGCATGGTCGGACCCAGCGCGTTGACCTTGCCGTCGTCCATCCGGATGACGGCGATGGAGTCCTTGAGGGTGTAGTGGACCGGGCCGCTCATTGGTTGCCAGCTCCTTGCCGTCCCGCGGGCTGGCTGTGGTGTTTGCCCAGGTCGTCCTCGGCCTCGCCCCAGCGCAGGCTGACATCGGTGGGCTCGTCCAGCTGGCGGCTGCGCCATCGGTCCTGCGTTTCCCGCACCGCGGCGTTGATTCGCTCGATCTCGCTGCGGAACACCTCGGGCCGGGTCTCCTTGCTCGCGTAGTGGAAGTAGGTCAGCAGCCCGCGCAGCAGCTCCAGCTTCTGCTTCTCCCGCTTCGCCAGGTCGTGGGTGGTCATCAGCTCGATGCGCTGGACGGGCGGCAAGGAGTCCCAGTCCAGCACGACCTGGGTCTCCAGCGGGACGCGCTCACGCTCCCAGAACCGCCGCCCGTGCGGGTGCGCAGGCCGGTCGTAGTAGTTGATGGTGCCGGTGAAGCGGGACTCGATGCCGCTGCCGATCTCCGCGCGGTCGAGCGCCGAGTCCCACACCATGCGCCATTCCTGGCCGGGCGCCAGCACCGGCAACTCGCGGGGGAGGCGCAGTTCGGCGACGTCGGCGTAGCCGTCGGTGGCGTTCTCGTATTCGGCCACCGTCGGCGGATTCATGAACGAGAACGTGATGTCGTAGGCCGCGGTCTTCCCGAAATTCCGCACCACCAGCTCGATCACGTGCCAGTCGGCGGGATGCGGTTCCATGAACATCGCGACCTGCGGCCGCGTCTGCTCGGCGGCCAGCCGGCGGTTGCGGGCGATCTGCCGGTTGGTGAAGATCAGGGTCGCGACGGCGAGCGCGATCGCCGCCCAGGCCGCCCACGCGATCCAGGTGCTGGACCCAACGTGCGTGATTCCGTGCCAGCTGTCCTGGACCCACCCCATGGAATCCACCTTCCGCTTATATCACAGGCCGGTTGCCGGTGAGTCGCGCTCGAGCGATCGCCCGCCCGCCTCAGCCGCCCATCAGCATTCGCCACTGGGCAAGGTCGGCGGCCCGATACACATAGTTGGAGCGCTTGACTTCTGACAGCGAGGCGCTCGGCTCCGCCGAATACCAGTGGCCGGGAAAAACCGTCGGGTCGCCGGGCAGCGCGGCGAGTTGCCGCAGGCTGCGGTACATCTCGTCGGAGTCGCCGCCGGGAAAGTCGGTGCGGCCGCAGCCCTCCAGGAACAGCGTGTCACCGGCCACCAGGCGGCCGTCGAGCAGAAAGCACTGGCTGCCGGGCGTGTGGCCGGGCGTGTGCAGCAACTCGACCTCGATATCGCCGATGCTGACCTTGTCATGATTCTCATGAGCGGTGAGGTCGCCGAGGCTGATCCCGGTGACTCGCGAAACCCATTGCGCCTCATGGGTATTGACGTGTACGGGCACGGCGGCCCGCTCCAGCAGTTCGGCCAGGCCCTGCAGCGAGAAGCCCATCATCGATCCGCCCACATGGTCGGGATGATGGTGGGTGACCAGCACCCCGGACAGGTGCATGCCGTCGGCCTCGAGCGTGTCGAGCAACTCGCCGGCGGCGTACGCGGGATCGACCACCACGCAGTCGCCCGTCTCACGGTCGCCGATCAGGTAGGCGAAGTTGCGCATCTGCGTCGCGAACATGTCGCCGGCGGCGAAGTCGCGACCGGAGAGCAGTTGGCGAAAGTACAGCCGGTCCGTTGGCACGTGACCAGACTAGGGCCTGCCCGTAACGGGCCCGCAGTGCCGCCGCGAAGTCCGCCCGGCACCGCCCGCGAGCAGCGATTGGCCCGCTGCCCGGTGGGTATTGTTGGCGCATGAGGAAGAAGGTCGAAATCGAGATCGACGTCGATCTGATCGACGAGGCGATACGCCGCTTCCATCTGGCCGATGCCCGCGAGGCCGTCAATCTCGCGCTGCGCACCCTGCTGGCCGAGGCCGATGCCGGGGTGGCCGACGAAGAATACGACGAGTTCAGCGACCTCAGCGCGTGGCAGCCCCGCCGCGGCGGCGACAGCGTCCCGTAAAGCCCGTGGTTTGGTCCCGTTGCGAGCCAGGTTGTACCCTCTTTTAGGCCCACGGCACTGCCGATTCGGGTGAACGGCCCCCTTAGCTCAGTCGGTAGAGCGTTTCCATGGTAAGGAAAAGGTCAACGGTTCGATTCCGTTAGGGGGCTCGGCGGACGCCGAGCAGGCGTGGCGGCCCGACCCCGAACCGGGGCGGCCAGAGGCGATGTAGCTCAGTCGGTTAGAGCGAACGACTCATAATCGTTAGGTCGCCGGTTCGAGTCCGGCCATCGCTACAACACAACACAATGCACTTTGAGAGATTTGAGAGAGAACCGTCATGGCTTCCAGTACCGACGTGCGGCCGAAGATCACCTTGGCATGCGAGGTGTGCAAGCACCGTAACTACATCACCAAGAAGAACCGCCGGAACGACCCGGACCGCATGGAGCTGAAGAAGTTCTGCCCGAACTGCGGCAAGCACCAGGCGCATCGAGAGACGCGCTAGCCGCTCCCGGCGAACGTTACTCAGACCGACTAGGTAGATTTCAGAGCCGTGCCGTTATCCGAAAGCATCGTCGGGATGCACTACCGCTATCCCGATTATTACGTCGTGGAGCGGGAGAAGATCCGCGAGCACGCCGTCGCCGTCCAGAACGACGACGCCGCATTTCTCGAGGAGAAGGCGGCGGCCGAGCTCGGCTACCCCGGGCTGCTGGCCCCGTTGACGTTCATCTGCGTATTCGGCTACAAGGCGCAGACGTCGTTTTTCAAGCACGCGAACATCGCCGTCCAGGACGCGCAGGTCGTTCAGGTCGACCAGGTGCTGAAGTTCAAGGGGCCGATCGTCGCCGGCGACAAGCTGTACTGCGACGTCTATGTGGACTCGGTGCGGACGTCGCACGGTACCCAGATCATCGTGACCAAGAACATCATCACCAACGAAGCCGGTGATGTCGTTCAGGAGACCTTCACGACCCTGGCGGGCCGTGCGGGTGAGGATGGAGAAGAGGGATTTTCTGATGCCACTGCGTGAGTTCAGCTCGGTAAAGGTGGGCGACCAGCTTCCCGAGAGGACCTACCCTCTGACCCGGCAGGACCTGGTGAATTATGCCGGGGTGTCCGGCGACTTGAACCCGATCCACTGGGACGACGAGATCGCCAAGGTCGTCGGGCTGGATACCGCGATCGCGCACGGCATGCTGACCATGGGCATCGGCGGCGGCTACGTCACCTCGTGGATCGGTGACCCCGGTGCGGTCACCGAGTACAACGTGCGGTTCACCGCGGTGGTGCCGGTCCCCAACGACGGCAAGGGCGCCGAACTCGTCTTCAGCGGCCGGGTCAAGTCCGTCGATCCCGAGACCAAGTCAGTGACGATCGCCCTGACGGCCACCACGGGCGGCAAGAAGATCTTCGGCAGGGCGATCGCGTCCGCAACGCTCGCCTAGCCCATGGCGCTCAAAACAGACATCAGGGGAATGATCTGGCGCTACCCGGACTACTTCGTGGTGGGGCGGGAGCAACTCCGCCAGTTCGCGCAGGCCGTGAAGGACCGCCACCCGGCCCACTACAACGAAGACGCGGCCGCCGCACTCGGCCACGACGCGATCCTGGCACCGCTGACCTTCGCGACCATCTTCGCCAAGCTGGTCCAGCTGGACTTCTTCCGGCATGTCGACATCGGCATGGAGACCATGGTCATCGTCCAGGTCGACCAGCGCTTTGTGTTCGCCCAGCCGATCAAGGCCGGCGACAAGCTGTGGGCCCGGATGGACATCCTGTCGGTGGACGAGCGCTTCGGCGCCGACATCGTCGTCACCAAGAACATCTGCACCAACGAAGAGGGCGAACTGGTGCTGGAGGCGTACACCACGCTGATGAGCCAGTACGCCGAGCAGGCGGAGAATCTCAAATGGGACCCCGAGTCCGGCCAGGTCGTCAGGACGGCGTAATCGGATTTCCTGCGTATAAGGGGAATCGAGTACACTCGGACGTCGGGGTTTTCCCAGCATCAGCGCGCTTTCCGTGAGTCGAAAGAACGGGGAGCGCGCGTGTCATGTAAGCCCCGGTAGGTAAGCGCAGGTTGGCCTGCCAACCGCGAAGGGGCGTAGCTCAACTGGCAGAGCAGCGGTCTCCAAAACCGCAGGTTGCAGGTTCAAGTCCTGTCGCCCCTGCTGAACACTTCAGGCGTGCCATGGTGGACACTGGAAGAATGGCCCACCACGATGGGACGGCCCACGGATACGAGCAAACTTAAGGAGCATGCGGTGAGCGACGAAGGCGACGCTGCCAACGACGCCGCAAGCGACGGCGCCGACAGGGAGGACGGCCGCGCGAGCGGCGGTCGGACCGCTGTGGTGACCCGGCCGCAGCGCCCCACCGGCAAACGATCTCGGCAGCGAGCGGCCGATGCCGGCGAGGACGCCGACGTAGAGTCGGCGGACGAGGCCGAGGTCGCCAAGAAGGACAAGGCCGGCAAGGGCGCCAAAGCCAAGAAGGCCAAGAAACCGAAGAAGCCCGGGGACCGTTCGGCCAACCCGCTCATGTTCGTCTACAACTACCTCAAGCAGGTGGTTGCGGAGATGCGGAAGGTTATCTGGCCCAACCGCAAGCAGATGTTCACCTACACATCGGTGGTGCTGGCGTTCCTGGCCTTCATGGTGGCGCTGGTCGGCCTCGCGGATTTCGGTCTCACCAAGCTTGTGCTGCTGGTGTTCGGCTGAGCGAGAGATAGAGAGGACTGAAAACCGTGACTACCTACGACGGTGACACGTCCGCGGGTGAAGCGGTCGACGTAGAGGAGCGCACCGAGGCCACCGAGGCCACCGAGGCCACCGAGGCCCCGGAAACCTCAGCGACCGAGGCTCCCGAGGAGTCGGCCGAGGAGGTCGACCCGGCGGCCGCGCTCAAAGCTGAGCTGCGCAGCAAGCCGGGCGACTGGTACGTCATCCACTCCTACGCGGGGTACGAGAACAAGGTCAAAGCCAATCTCGAGACGCGCGTGCAAAACCTGGACGTCGGCGACTACATCTTCCAGGTCGAGGTGCCCACCGAAGAGGTCACCGAGATCAAGAACGGCCAGCGCAAGCAGGTCAATCGCAAGGTGCTGCCCGGCTACATCCTGGTGCGCATGGATTTGACCGACGACTCGTGGGCCGCGGTGCGCAACACGCCGGGCGTCACCGGGTTCGTCGGCGCGACGTCGCGACCGTCTGCGCTGACGCTCGACGACGTGGTGAAGTTCCTGCTGCCGCGGGGCGCCGCCAAGAAAGCCGCCAAGGGCGCGGCCACCACCGCCGCCGCCGCCGAGGCCGGCGGGCTGGAGCGCCCGGCCGTCGAGGTCGACTACGAGGTCGGCGAATCGGTGACGGTCATGGACGGGCCGTTCGCCACGCTGCCGGCGACCATCAGCGAGGTCAACGGCGAACAGCAGAAGCTCAAGGTGCTGGTGTCGATCTTCGGTCGCGAGACGCCCGTGGAATTGACGTTCGGCCAAGTCTCCAAGATCTAACCGGGCAATCAAGCCCAGTCCAGGAAGGAACACCAACAACTCATGGCCCCGAAGAAGAAAGTCGCTGGGCTGATCAAGCTGCAGATCGTGGCGGGGCAGGCCAACCCGGCGCCGCCGGTCGGACCCGCACTCGGCCAGCACGGCGTCAACATCATGGAGTTCTGCAAGGCCTACAACGCCGCCACGGAGAACCAGCGCGGCCAGGTCATCCCGGTGGAGATCACGGTCTACGAGGACCGCAGCTTCACCTTCGCGCTCAAGACGCCGCCCGCCGCCAAGCTGCTGCTCAAGGCCGCCGGCGTGGGCAAGGGCTCGGCCGAGCCGCACAAGACCAAGGTCGCCAAGGTGACCTGGGACCAGGTTCGTGAGATCGCCGAGACGAAGAAGACCGATCTCAACGCCAACGACATCGACGCGGCCGCCAAGATCATCGCCGGCACCGCCCGGTCGATGGGGATCACCGTCGAATAGGTCCGCACAGCTCGACCCCAACCCGTGGGAGGGCCAGCTTCGGCCCGCTCTGAACCACGACCCAACACCAGATTGGATGAATCAATGAGCAAGAACAGCAAGGCATACCGCGCCGCCGCCGAGAAGGTGGACCGCAACAGCCTGTACAGCCCGCTGGAGGCGGCCAAGCTCGCCAAGGAGACCGCGTCGACCAAGCAGGACGCGACCGTCGAGGTGGCAATCCGCCTCGGCGTCGACCCCCGCAAGGCGGACCAGATGGTCCGCGGCACGGTCAATCTGCCGCACGGCACCGGTAAGACGGCCCGCGTCGCGGTGTTCGCCGTCGGCGACAAAGCCGAGCAGGCGCAGGCCGCCGGCGCCGACATCGTCGGCAGCGACGACCTGATCGAGAAGATCCAGGGCGGTTTCCTGGACTTCGACGCCGCGATCGCCACCCCCGACCAGATGGCGAAGGTGGGCCGCATCGCCCGCGTGCTGGGTCCGCGCGGTTTGATGCCGAACCCCAAGACGGGCACCGTCACCCCGGACGTCGCCAAGGCCGTGGCCGACATCAAGGGCGGCAAGATCAACTTCCGCATCGACAAGCAGGCCAACCTGCACTTCGTGATCGGTAAGGCGTCTTTCGACGAGAAGGCCCTCGCGGAGAACTACGGCGCCGCGCTCGATGAGGTGCTGCGGCTCAAGCCGTCCGCCTCGAAGGGCCGCTACCTGAAGAAGATCACCGTGTCGACGACCACGGGCCCGGGCATCCCGGTCGACCCGTCCGTCACCCGCAACTTCGCCGAGGCGTAGCCTTCCTCTGGCGGACTAGCCGCCGCACTCGGCGATGCGGCGCCGCAGGAACTCGCGACCGGGCTCGGGACCGTTGGCTTGCAACGCTTTCCGGTACCAGGTGACGGCATCGGCCGGCCTGCCCGCGCGCCGAAGCAGGTCGGCGCGCACTGTCGCGACCAAATTGGAGCGGGCCAGCCGGGGGTCGTGCGCCGCCTCGTCCAGCGCGGCGAGCCCGGCATCGGGGCCGTCGCGGAAGCCGACCGCGAGGGCGCGGTTGGTACGCACCACCGGTGAGTCGGTCAGCCGCAGCAACCGGTCGTAGGCCGCGCAGATGGTGACCCAGTCGGTCTGGTCCCAGGACGGCGCCGTCGCATGCACCGCGGCGATCACCGCCTGCGGCAGGTAGGGGCCCGTCGAGCCCTCGGCGCGGCGTAGCCGGTCCAGGCCCCTGGCGATGCGGCCGCGGTCCCACCGGCGGCGGTCCTGCTCGTCGAGCGGCACCAACATCCCGGTGTCGTCGACCCGGGTGGTTCGCCGCGAATCGTGCAGCAGCATCAGGGCGGCCAGCGCGTGGGTCTCGGGCTCGTGCGGCATCAGCGCGCACAGCTCGCCGGCCAGCCGGATCGCTTCGTCGCACAGTTCGTCGCGGATCGCCGACGGGCCGGCGGTCGACCAATACCCCTCGGTGAAGACCGAGTAGACGCAACTCAGCACGTGTGGGGTGCGCTCGGGCAGGAGCTCGGCGGGTGGCACCCGCAGCGGGATATTGGCGTGCCGAACCTTGTTCTTGGCGCGCGTGATTCGCTGGCCGATCGCCGCTTCGGTCTGCAGCAGCGCGCGGGCGATCTCGGCGACGGTCAACCCCGACACCAGCCGCAGGGTGAGCGCCAATTGCGATTGGCGGTCCAGGGCGGGGTGCGCGCAGGTAAACATCATCCGCAGTTCGTCGTCACGAACGGGGGACGGGTCGGTGTGATCGGTGCGCGCCCGGATTTCGTCGATCACGGCCGCCAATTCCTTTCCGGGACGGACGGATTCGCGGCGCAGACGATCGCGCGCGCGGTTGCGGGCGACGGTCACCAGCCATCCGCCGGGACTGTCCGGCACGCCGTCGCGGTCCCAGCTTCCAAGCGCCTCGGCGCAGGCTTCCTGGACGGCGTCCTCGGCGATGGTGAGGTCCCCGGACCACCGCGCGAGCGCGGCGACGGCGGGTCCCCATTCCCTCCGGAAGACGCCGTCCAGGTCGGACATCGCGGATGCCTAGAGTCCCGAGACTCCAGCCAGTTGGCGCACCTGCACGGTCGAAGCGGGGATCATCGACGCCAGCTTGACGGCCTCGTCGCGATCCCCCGCGGCGAGCAGGTAGACGCCCGTGGCGATTTCGGCGCCCTCCACGTATGGCCCGTCGGTGATGAGGACCTCGCCGTCGCGCACCCGCACGGTGGTGGCGGTGGACCTGTCGTGCAATGCGGCGCCGCCGATGATGTGGTCGCCCGCGGCCGCGTGCAGATCTGCGTGCCGCGCCGCCACGGCCTCCCACTCCGGGGTGCCCGGCGTGTGGGCCGAAGCGGGGGGCTCGAGCAGCAGCGCCAGCCAGTCGTTACCGGTGAGTTTGCGCGAAGGTTCGATCGAGTGGACCACCGGCCACAGCTCCACGGCGCCGAACTGGGCGACCGGTACCTCGCGCGCCAGCGCCAGCGCCTCGTCCAGGTTTTCGGCCTCGAACACGTAGTAGCCGCAGGCCACCTCGGCGGCCTCGGCGAAGGGGCCGTCGGTCGTGATCGGCGCGTCGGGGCCGCCGCTGATGACCACCGCGGCCGCGGCGGGCGCCAGCGCGTCACCGGCCTTGATCGCCGCGCCGGCTTTGGCGTGGAAGTTCTCCCACGCGGCCATGCCGGCCGCCCACTCTTCAGGCGTGCGGTCTTGCTCCTTGGCGATCAGCAGGGCGAAATATTGCATGTTCGTCACCTCCGGTAGTGAGCGAAGCCTCCTGCTCCACTCTCTATCTATCCGACGAACGACGCAGCCCTGATCCGACAGCTGGGGCCCAACTAGGCGGCCGCCCCCGGCTTCAGGTAGGTCACCAGGCTGACGTCCAGCATTTCGTCGGTGAAGTAGTGCTCGCAGCCGCGCAGATATTTGATGTAGCGGTTGTAGACCTCTTCGGAGGTGACCTCGATGGCCTTGTCCTTGTTGGCCTCCAGGTTGTCGCCCCAGATGTGCAGCGTCTTGATGTAGTGCGGACGCAGCGAAAGCGGCTCGGGCACAATGAAACCCGCCTTTTCGCCATGGTCGACCATCATCTGTGTGGACGGCAGCCGGCCGCCCGGGAAGATCTCCGTGACGATGAACTTGATGAACCGGGCCGTCTCGAAAGTCAGCTTCTTACCGCGGGCAGCCATCTCGTAGGGGTGGTAGCTCACGCTGCTCTGGACGGTCATCCGGCCGTCCTCGGGCATGATGTCGTAGCACCTCTTGAAGAAGTCGTCGTAGTTCTCGTGCCCGAAGTGCTCGAAGGCCTCGATCGACACGATCCGGTCGACGGGCTCGCTGAAGTCCTCCCAGTTCTGCAGCCGCACCTCACGCGAGCGGTTGGTGTCGATCGAAGCCAACAGCTGCTCGCAGCGGGCGTGCTGGTTCTTGGACAGCGTCAGGCCGATGACGTTGACGTCGAACCGCTCGACAGCGCGCTTCATCGTGGTGCCCCAGCCGCACCCGATGTCGAGCAGGGTCATGCCCGGCTTGAGGTCCAGCTTGTCCAGGTTCAGGTCGATCTTGGCGTACTGCGCCTCTTCCAGCGTCATGTCGTCACGCTCGAAGTAGGCGCAGCTGTAGATCCGTGTCGGATCCTGGAACAGGGCGAAAAAGTCGTCGGAGACGTCGTAGTGCGCCTGAATGTCCTCGGGAGCCGTCCGCGTCTTCGTCGGGCTAGCCGGTTGATCAGCCATTTTCGTCTTGTTCTCCTGGATGAAGGTCACTGCTTATGATCCGCGGACTTGCTCGGCGGGTGTGACGGGCAACGATACCCAACCCTACTTTTTCAGCGTGAATTGGTTGCAGTCGACATAGCCCATGCGGAACACCTTGGCGCAGCCGGTCAGGTACTTCATGTAGCGCTCGTAGACCGCTTCGGACTGAATGGCGATGGCCTCGTCCCTGTGGGCCTTCAGCGCGTCGGACCAGAAGTCCAGGGTCTTGGCGAAGTCCGACTGCAGAGACTGGATGCGGGACACCCTGAACCCGACCTTCGTCGCGTGCTCCTCGACCGTCTCGATCATCGGCAGCCGGCCGCCCGGGAAGATGTCGGTGACGATGAACCTCATAAATTTCGCCATCTCCATCGTCAACGGGATGCCGCGCTCCATCACCTGCTTGACGTGCAGCCCGGTGATGGAATGCAGCAGCATCACGCCCTCGTCGGGCAGCGCTTCGTAGGCGAACTCGAAGAAGTCGTCGTAGCGGTGAAAGCCGAAGTGCTCCAACGCTTCGATGACGACGATCCGGTCCACCGGTTCGTCGAACTCGGCCCAGTCGCGCAGCAGCACCCGCCGCGACCGCTCGGTGTCCATCGCGTCGAGCACCTGCCGGCAATAGGCGTGTTGATTCCTGGACAGGGTCAGGCCGACGACGTTGACGTCGTAGCGCTCGACGGCGCGCTTCAGCCCCGAACCCCAGCCGCAGCCGACGTCGAGCAAGGTCATCCCCGGCTCGAGGCCGAGCTTGTCCAGTGTCAGGTCGAGCTTGGCGACCTGCGCTTCGTGCAAGGTCATGCCCTCGCGGGGGAAATACGCGCAGCTGTAGGTGCGGGTCGGATCCACAAAGAGCGCGAAGAATTCGTTGGACAGGTCGTAATGCGCCCGTACGTCGTCCGAATTGGACCGCGTACGCACAGCGCCGACCGGGTTGTCAGGCATCTACCCTCCCCACGTGATGCACACCATAGGGGTGCCCACCCGGGGGAATCTACTCGCCGGGCATCAAAAACGGAGCATTTGGATGCGCGTGCGGCGGAGATCGTGCCGTTCTACTTTCCGGCGGCGTACGGGGCCGCGGGGTCGCTATTTGGTGAGCGTGTACTGCGCCACGTTGGAGATGCCTTTGCGGAACAGGTCCGCGCAGCCGGTCAGATAGCGCATGAAGCGGTCGTACGCCTCTTGGGACTGGATGGCGATCGCGCGTTCCCGATTGGCCTCCAGATTGGCCGCCCACGTGTCCAGGGTCCGCGCGTAATGCGGCTGCAGGTATTCGATCTGCTCGACTGAGAAGCCGCTGGTTTTCGCATTGTCGACGATATCGGGTTCGCCGCACATCTGGCCGCCGGGAAAGATTTCCTTGCCCAGGAAGTGGAAGAAACGCAGATCCGACATCGTGATCTGCACGCCGCGCTGCTTCCACTCCGACTGCGGATACGTGAAGATGCTGTGCATCAGCATCCGGCTGTCGGCGGGCAGGGTCTCGTATGCCCAATCCCAGAACGCCGGCCAGCGTTCCTTCTTGAAGGCGTCGAAGGCCTCGAAGCTCATGATTCGATCGACTTGCTCGTCGAACTCTTCCCAGCCCTGCAGCCGGGCCTCGGCCCGGCGCGTCGTCGGGATCGCGGCCAGCCTTGCCTTGGTGCGCGCGTAGTGGTTGCGGCTGAGCGTGATGCCGATGACGTTGACGTCGTATTTCTCCAGCGCCCGGACCACGGCCCCGCCCCAGCCGCACCCGACGTCCAGCACCGTCATTCCCGGCTCGAGGTTCAGCTTGTCCAGCGCCAGATCGAGTTTGGCGAGCTGGGCCTCTTCCAGCGTCATGTCGTCGTTCTCGAAGTAGGCGCAGGTGTACACCATGTTGGGGTCGAGGAACAGCGCGAAGAAGTCGTCTGAAATGTCGTAGGTCGCCTGCGACTCTTCGTAATACGGCTTCAGCTTGGCCATTGGTACACCCACCTCCTTGGACAACCGTACAACCCCGCGAGATGGACTGAGATCGCAGGGGAAGCGTTTCTTTCGAGTGGTTTTTGCTCAGGCCGCCTTGGCGAAGTTGCTCGTCAGCACACCGATCACGTGGTCCCACAACTGCTGTGGCAGATCATGTCCCATCCCGTCGAATAACACCAATCGAGCGCCGTCGATGGCCCTGGCCACCGCGCGGCCACCGAAGGGGCGCATCAGCTTGTCCGCGTTGCCGTGGATCACGACGGTCGGCGCGGCGGTCCGCCGGTTGTAGGGCTTCAGGCTGCCGCTGCCCAGCACGGCGTCGAAGTGCCTGGCGACGCCCCAAGGGTAATGGCTGCGTTCGTAGCTTTCGATGGCCTCGGCCCGAAGCTGCTCCTCGGGCGCCAGGTACCGCTTGCTGCCGATGATCTTGCTTACCCGAATCGAGTTGTCGACGATCACGTCGCGCGGCGAGCTCGGCGACGGTCCCTTGATGAGCGCCAGCAACTGGCGGGGACCGGGCGGCGGCAGAAACGCCGAATTGTTGCTGGAGAAGATGACTCCGAGGGTCTTGGTCCGCTCGCGGAATTTTGCGGCGAAAATCTGGGCGATCATGCCGCCCATCGACGCACCCACGATGTGCGCGTCCCCGATGCCCAGGTGATCCAGCAGGGTCGCGGCGTCGTCGGCCATGTCCTCGAGCTGGTACGCGGCTTTGCTCGGCAGGCCCAGCCAGGACCGCGCCAGCCGCGTCACCAGCGGCTGCCCCGGGCTGCGATGCCGGGTCTTGCTCGACAGGCCGACGTCCCGGTTGTCGTACCGGATCACGCGAAGCCCGTGGGCGACCAGCCGCTCGCAGAACGCGGTGCGCCACAGCAGCAGCTGGGCGCCCAGCCCCATGATCAGCAGCACGGGCGGGTCGTCGATGTCGCCCATGTCCTCGTAGTACAGCTTCAGGTCCCCGTCGGGATGAAAGACGGTGGCGTGGCCGGTGCGGACCTCCATCAGAGCGCCTACACCTCCAGGTCGGACTCGTACTCCCGGCTGACCTCGACCATGAAGTTGGCGAAGTAGCCGGTCAGCTGCGGGTCGGACATCATCTGCCACTTGGGCGCGAGCAATTTCATGTACCGCTCGACGTAGAGGAACTGCTTGCCGATCAGCACCAGCTCGCGGGGCAGCTTGACGTCGTAGGCGTCGGCCAGGGCCGACAGCTGCCGCCCGATGTCGGCGTAGGACATGTCGCCCAGGGTCTGCATGGTCAGTGGGGCGGCGAAGCGTTCCAGGTCCTTGGCGGCCTGGGCCTCGGGCTTCACGGTGCCGACCGCGCCCATCAGCACCACGATCTTGCCCGCCGCGGCGTGGTCCTTCTTGACCAGCAGCGCGTACACCAGCTCGCGCAGCAGCCAGCGGGTGCGCGGGTCGATGCGGCCCATGATCCCGAAGTCGAAGAACACGATGCGGCCCGCGTCGTCGACGTAGAGGTTGCCGGCGTGCAGGTCGCCGTGGAACAGCCCATGCCGCAGCCCGCCCTCGAACAGCGAGAACAGCAGGGCCTTCACCAGCTCGGTGCCGTCGAACCCGGCCTTGCGGATGGCGGCGACGTCGTCGATGCGGATGCCCTGCACGCGCTCCATGGTCAGCACCCGGTCGCTGGTGAAGTCCCAGAACACCTGCGGCACACGGATGTTGCGGCCCAGCGGGGAGGCGTGCAGGTGCGACACCCAAGCCTCCATCGACTGCGCCTCGAGCCGGAAGTTCAGCTCCTCGGCCAGGTTGTCGGAGAAGTCGGCGACCACGTCCTGCGCGGAGAGCCGGCGGCCGAGCTTGGCCAGTTCGACGGCCTGGGCGAAGCGCTTGAGGATCTGCAGGTCGGCCGCGACCCGGCGGCGGATGCCCGGGCGCTGGATCTTGACGACCACCTCTTCCCCGGTGTGCAGGGTCGCGTAGTGCACCTGCGCGATGGAGGCCGACGCGAATGGCTCCTCTTCCCATTTGGCGAACAGCTCGGTCGGGTCGCCGCCGAGCTCCTCGACGACGAGCTTGTGCACCTCGTCGTTGTCCGCGGGTGGCACCCGGTCGAGCAGGCCGCGGAATTCGCGGGACAGGGATTCGCCGAACGCGCCGGGGCTGGACGCGATGATCTGGCCGAATTTCACGTACGTCGGGCCGAGGTCGGCGAAGGTCTGGGGGAGCTGCTTGATCACCTTTTGCTGCCACGGGCCCCTGCCGGGCAGCTTGCTGGCGACGCGAGCGGCGGTGCGGGTGACCTGCCAGCCGGTGACGGCTACCCGGGCCGCTTCGACCGGCAGCGGCACCCGGTCCAGCCTGGCACCCTCCCGGTGCTTGGTGGAACTCATCCCAGCAGTCTGCCAAATCGGCGGAATCAGTCCCAATTCTCTAGCTGGAGCGCTCTAGCTGGAGCGAGCCCCGCCTTTCCATGGCTGCACCCAGCCCTGGATCTCCCAGCCCTCCAGCCCCGCGATCAGTTCGTACATGGTGGCGCCGTCGATGGTCTCGCGAATGATGTCGGCATGCCCCGCGTGCCGGGCCAGCTCGTTGATCACGTGCAGGATCACCCAGCGCACCGACCAGGCCTTCTGATCCTTGGGAAACCAGGGGATGTCCTGGGGAACCGGCACCGCGGCGTCGAGGTCCGCGGTCTCGGCCAGGCGCAGCGTCGCCGCGTTCTGTTCCCTGAACGCCCGCAGCAGCCCGTCCAGCGTCTCGTCGGGCCGCATCACGTGCTGATCCGCGAACTCGCTCGCGATCTGCTCGAACGGGCGGGTGTCTTTCGGCGGGGCGTCCGGTGCGGCGGCGACCCGCGCCATCCAGCTGCGTTGCATCCCGGTGGCGTGCTTGATGAGCCCCCCGATGGACAGCGCGCTGACCGAGGGGGTGGATCGGGCCTGTTCATCGGTGAGGCCGTAGCTGACGGCGAAGTACGCGCTCTGATGAAACTCCAGGAATTCGCGCAGAGCGCTGCGTTCGTCGGCCACGGGCCGGGCAAGAGCGGGCATTCTCGGATATTAGGTCCTCCGGGTCGTAAAGTGCGGGGATGCAGCTGGTTTCGGCACACTCGACCGAGCTGTTCGTCGGGCCGCCGGATGCGCCGTTGCAGCTGGCCCGCGTCACGGTTTCCGCGGCGGCCGGGCCGACGCCGGTCCGCGTCGAAGGGGACGGTTTGAGCGGGACGGCGGTGGCCGGGGCCGGCGAGGAGGTCGTCGAGGTCCCCGTCAGGGTGGACCGGCCGGTCGCCGGGCAGCGGCGGGCGGCGCGGGCGCTGGCCGGCGGCGCCGCCCAGCCGTTCGCGTTCGTCGTGGCCGAGCCCGGCTGGACCATGTTCATGGTCAGCCACTTCCACTACGACCCGGTGTGGTGGAACACCCAGGGCGCCTACACCAGCGAGTGGACCGAGGACCCGCCGGGGCGCGCCCGGCAGACGAACGGCTTCGAGCTGGTGCACGCCCACCTGGAAATGGCCCGCCGCGAGTCCGAGTACAAGTTCGTGCTGGCCGAGGTCGACTACCTCAAGCCCTATTGGGACACCCGCCCCGAGGACCGCGCCGACCTGCGCCGGTTCATCGCGCAGGGTCGCGTCGAGGTGATGGGCGGCACATACAACGAACCCAACACCAACCTGACCAGCCCGGAAACGACCATTCGAAACCTGGTGCACGGCATGGGTTTTCAGCGTGACGTGCTGGGCGCCGATCCGGCCACGGCCTGGCAGCTGGACGTGTTCGGGCACGATCCGCAATTCCCCGGGCTGGCAGCCGACGCCGGGCTGACGTCGAGCTCGTGGGCCCGGGGCCCGCACCACCAGTGGGGCCCGGCGCTGGGCGGCGGGGACGTCGAGCGGATGCAGTTCAGCAGCGAGTTCGAATGGATCGCGCCGTCGGGCCGCGGCCTGCTCACCCACTACATGCCCGCGCACTACTCGGCGGGCTGGTGGATGGACTCGGCGACGTCGGTGGCCGAGGCCGAGGATGCCACGCTCGAGCTGTTCGAACAGCTCAAGAAGGTCGCGCTGACGCGCAACGTGCTGCTGCCCGTCGGCACCGACTACACGCCGCCGAACAAGTGGGTCACCGCCATCCACCGCGACTGGGCCGCGCGCTACACGTGGCCGCGCTTCGTGTGCGCGCTGCCGCGGGAGTTCTTCGCCGCCGTGCGCGCCGAGCTGGCCGAGCGCGGCCGGGCGCCGTCGCCGCAGACCCGCGACATGAACCCGATCTACACCGGCAAGGACGTGTCCTACATCGACACCAAACAGGCCAACCGCGCGGCGGAGAACGCCGCGCTGGAGGCCGAGCGGTTCGCCGTGTTCGCCGGGCTGCTGACCGGCGCCGAATACCCACAGGCGGCGCTGGCCAAGGCGTGGGTCCAGCTGGCCTACGGGGCGCACCACGACGGGATCACGGGCTCGGAGTCCGACCAGGTCTACCTCGACCTGCTGACCGGGTGGCGCGACGCGTGGGAGCTGGGCCGCGCCACCCGCGACGCCGCGCTGGCGCTGTTGTCCAGCGCGGTCGGCGGTGACGTGATCGTGTGGAACCCGCTGGCGCAGCCGCGCACCGACATCGTGACCGCGCGGCTCGACCCGCCGCCGGGCGCCGGGGTGCGGGTGCTGGACGCGGACGGGCGCGAGCTGCCCGCGCACGTCGAGCACGACGGCCGGTCGGTCACCTGGCTGGCGCGCGACGTGCCGTCGTTGGGCTGGCGGGCCTACCGGCTGGTTCCCGACGCCCGGCCGACCGGCTGGGAACCCGCGCCCGGCCCGGCGATCGCGAACGAGCACTATCGCCTCGAGGTCGACCCGGCGCGCGGCGGGGGAGTCGTATCCCTGGTCTCCGACGGTCGCGAGCTGATCGCCGACGGCCGGGTGGGCAACGAGCTGGCCGTCTACGAGGAATACGCCGCCCACCCGACGCAGGCCGAGGGCCCATGGCACCTGCTGCCCAATGGGCCGGTGGTGTGCTCGTCGGGGTCGAGGGCCCAGGCGCGCGCCTACCACGGCCCGCTGGGGCAGCGGCTCGTCGTCACCGGGCGGATCGGTACGGTGCTGCGCTACACCCAGACCCTGACGCTCTGGCGGGGCGTGCCCCGGGTGGACTGCCGCACCACCATCGACGACTTCACCGGGGCCGACCGCCTGGTGCGGCTGCGCTGGCCGTGCCCCGTGCCCGGCGCCATGCCGGTCAGCGAGGTCGGTGACGCCGTTATCGGGCGGGGATTCGCGCTGCTGCATGACGGGCCCGAATCGGTGGACACCGCGCAGCACCCGTGGACACTGGACAATCCCGCCTACGGCTGGTTCGGGCTGTCGTCGGCGGTGCGGGTCCGGGTGGGCACCCCGCACAGCCGAGCCGTGCGGGCGGTCTCGGTGGCCGAGGTGGTGTCGCCGGACGAGGCGGTGTCGGCGCCGCTGGCGCGCGGGCTGATGGTGGCGCTGGTCCGGGCCGGGGTGACGGCCACCTGCAGCGGCGCGGACAGGCCGCGCTACGGCGACCTCGACGTCGACTCCAACCTGCCCGACGCCCGCATCGCGCTGGGCGGGCCGGCCCGCAACGCCTTCACCAGCGCCGTGCTGGCGCAGGCCGACCCGGTGTACGCCGAAGAGCTCGACCGCCAGCTGGCGGCGGAGGGCCGGGCCAGGGTCTGGGTGCCGGCCGCGACCCCGTTGACCGCGGCGTGGGTGCCCGGCGCCGACCTGCGCGCGGTGCGGGCCTTGCCGGTGCTGGTGATCGCCGGACGCGACGAGGACAGCCTGGCCGCAGCCATCGCCGCGGTGGCCGACGACCTCGGCGACGCCGAAGTCGTCGTGACCCAGCGGGCCCCGGCGGAAACCGGCGAATTCGAGGACCGCACCGTCGCCCTGCTCAACCGCGGGGTGCCCAGCTTCGCCGTCGACGCCGAGGGCACCCTGCACACCGCGCTGCTGCGCTCCTGCACCGGTTGGCCGTCGGGCATCTGGATCGACGAACCGCGGCGCACCGCCCCGGACGGCTCGAACTTCCAGCTCCAGCACTGGACCCACGCCTTCGACTACGCGCTGATCGGCGGGCCGGGCGACTGGCGGCGCGCCGGCATCCCCTCCCGCAGCGCGCAGTTCTCCCACCCGCTGCTCGCCGTCGCCGCCGACCGGGCGGCGGGCGGGCTGCCCGCGTCCGGGTCGCTGTTAACCGTGGAGCCCGCCGACGGGGTGCAGCTGGCCGCGCTCAAGGCTGCGGGCAACCCACTCGCGGCGGGCCGCGCCCGGCCGGTCGACCCCGACACGGTGGCGCTGCGCCTGGTGGAAACCGCGGGGGCGGGCGCCAGCGTCGTGATCGGCTCCGACGTCGGCACGGTCGGCCGCTTGGGCGGCGCCGACCTACTCGAAAACCCGCGCGACGCCGCGCGCCCGCTCGAGCTGCATGGGTATGAGGTGGCCACCGTGCTGGCCCGCATCGAGGTGCCCCGCGCGCCGGCGGCGCCGCACGCGCCGGCCCCGCACGCCGAACCCGCTCAGCCCCTGTACGCGCGGTACTGGCTGCACAACCGGGGCCCCGCGCCGCTCGGCGGGCTGCCCGCCGTCGCCCATCTGCATCCCGCGCGCGTGAGCGCCGAGCCGGGCGACGAGGTCGCGATGCGGCTCACCGCGGCCAGCGACTGCACCGACGCCATCCTGACCGGGACGGTCACCCTGGTCTGCCCGCCGGGGTGGTCGGCCAAGCCCGACGAGCTGCCCCTCACGCTGCGCCGCGGCGACTACCGGGAGGCCGACGTGGCCGTTTCGGTGCCCGCCCGCGCCACGCCGGGCCTGTACCCGGTCCGGGCCCAGCTCCGCGTCACCGGGGAGGGGCTCCCGGCGGCGTGGCGACAGACGGTCGAGGATGTGTGCCTGGTCGAGGTCGGCGCGTGCGAGGAGGCGGAGCCGATCTACCTCGTCGACGGGCCGGCCGACGTGGAGCTGACCGCCGGCGAAACGGGCGCGCTGACCGTCCGGGTGGGCAGCCACGCCGGGGCGGAGCTGGCGCTCGAGGCGCATCTGATCAGCCCGTGGGGCACGTGGGAGTGGCTGGGCCCGGCCGCGGTGGGCGGGGTGCTGCCCGCCCGCGGCGCGGCCGACCTCAGCTTCGAGGTGGCTCCCCCGGACTGGCTGGAGCCGGGACGGTGGTGGGCCCTGATCCGGGTCGGCTGCGCCGGTCGCCTGCTCTACACCCCGGCCGTGCAGGTGAGCGTGACATGAGCGTCATCGCGACGGTTGCCGGGATCGCGCTCCGGGTCGACGAGGTCGACGCGGCCGAGGCGCGTTTGCGCGCCCGACCGGGCGCGGCCGCGTTGCCGGCCCGCGGCACCGGGGAGGGACGCCAGCTGCGGCGCTGGCTGACCCAGCTGATGGTGACCGAGCGGGTCGTCGCCGCCGAGGCCGACGCGCGCGGCCTGAGCGGGCGGGGCGCGCCGAGCGAGGCCGAGCTGCTGCCCGATGCGACGGCCCGCCTGGAGCTCGGCAGCGTCGCCGCGGCGGCGCTGGCCGACCCCCGCGCGCGGGCGCTGTTCGCCGATGTCACCGCCGGGGTGCGGGTCCCCGACGACGAGGTGGCCGCCTACCACGCCCGCAACCCGCTGCGATTCGCCGAACCGCGCCGCGAGGGGCACGGCTGGCGGGTCCCGCCGGTCGCCCCGCCGCTGGACGACGTGCGGCCGGCGATCGCCGACCATCTGCTAGGCGCCGCGCGCCGACGCGCCTTCCGCGTCTGGCTGGACGCGCGGCGGGCCGAGCTGGTGCGGCTCGCTCCGGGCTACGAGCATCCCGGTGACCCCCGCCAACCCGACAACGTCCACCGGCACTGATCGCGATGCTCACCCTCTGCCTGGACATCGGCGGCACCAAGATCGCCGCCGGCCTCGCCGATCCCGACGGCGCGCTGGTGCACACCGCGATCCGCCCGACGCCGCGCGGCGGCACGGCGGAGGAAGTCTGGGCCGCGGTCGCCGCGACGATCGCCGACGCGCTGCGCGCGGCCGGCGGCGCGGTCGCCGCGGTGGGCATCGGCTCGGCCGGTCCGATCGACCTGCACCGCGGAACCGTCAGCCCCATCAACATCGGGGGATGGCAAGGCTTTCCGCTGCGCGACCGGGTGGCGGCCGCGGTGCCGGGCGTGCCCGTACGGCTCGGCGGCGACGGCGTGTGCATGGCGCTGGGTGAGCACTGGCGCGGCGCGGGGCGCGGCGCGGACTTCCTGCTGGGCATGGTGGTGTCCACCGGCGTGGGCGGCGGACTGGTGCTCGGCGGCGTCCCCTACACCGGCCGCACCGGCAACGCCGGTCACGTCGGGCACGTGGTGGTGGAGGACGGCGGTCCGCCCTGCGTGTGCGGCGGTCGCGGCTGTGTCGAGGCCATCGCGTCGGGACCGTCGATGGTGCGCTGGGCGCGGGCCAACGGCTGGTCCGCGCCGCCCGCCGCGGGCGCCCGGGAGCTGGCCGCCGCGGCGGCGGCCGGGGATCGGGTGGCGGCGCAGGCCTTCCGCCGGGGGGCTACTGCGCTCGGGGCCATGATCGCGTCGGTCGGCGCCGTCTGCGACCTTGACCTCGTCATCATCGGGGGTGGCGTGGCCAATGCCGGAAACCTGCTCTTCGACTCGTTGCGAGAGAAGCTGGCCGAGTACGCCAGGCTGGACTTTCTGGCCGGTCTGCGGGTGGTGCCCGCCGAACTCGGCGGCGACGCCGGGCTGGTCGGCGCTGCCCGGCTGGCAGGCCTCGGCTGACCACCGCGGTCAGCTCGGCCGCCACCCCACGGCCGCCGTTTTGGTTGACTGGGGCGGGCCAGGCTATCCTGGTGGCCGATCCACCGAAGACCGTCGGTCACCGAGAAATCGGTTGAAGGTCCGGGAGCATCCCGGCGGCCCACGCAGGAGGACGAGGCAGCAGCGCCGGCACGCGCCGGCGTTTTTCACGCCCCGGCCGCTTCCTGCGCCGGGGCGTACTTCGTTTCCAGGCGTTCCTCTGGTGATCGCAGACGACACGTCGCATGGCTTTCACTTCAGGAGGTATGCATGGCCAGGGCTGACAAAGCCACCGCCGTTGCCGACATCGCCGAGCAGTTCAGGGAGGCGACCGCGACCCTGATCACCGAGTACCGCGGTCTGACCGTGGCCAACCTGGCCGAGCTGCGCCGGTCGCTCAGCGGATCGGCCACCTACTCGGTGGCCAAGAACACGCTGATCAAGCGGGCGGCGTCCGAGGCGGGCGTCGAAGGTCTCGACGAACTGTTCGCCGGGCCCACCGCCATCGCGTTCGTCACCGGGGAGCCGGTCGACGCCGCCAAGGCCATCAAGACCTTCGCCAAGGACAACAAGGCGCTGGTCATCAAGGGCGGCTACATGGACGGCCGCGCCCTTACGGTGGCCGAGGTCGAGCGCATCGCCGACCTGGAATCGCGCGAGGTGCTGCTGGCCAAGCTGGCCGGCGCGATGAAGGGCAACCTCGCCAAGGCGGCCGGCCTGTTCAACGCCCCCGCCTCGCAGGTCGCGCGCCTCGCGGCCGCGCTGCAGGAGAAGAAGGCCGCGGAAGGCCCCGCCCCTGCCGCAGAACCCGCACCAGCGGCGGAAGCCGCCCCGGAACCAGCTTCGGAAACACCCACTGAGGCTCCGGAAGCCCCGGCCGAAGCCGAATAACCCTAACCCCGGAAATCAGGAAGGACCCACACACCATGGCGAAAATGTCTACCGACGACCTGCTCGACGCCTTCAAGGAAATGACCCTGTTGGAGCTCTCCGACTTCGTCAAGAAGTTCGAGGAGACCTTCGAGGTCACCGCGGCCGCTCCGGTCGCCGTCGCCGCGGCCGGCCCGGCCGCCGGTGGCGCCCCCGCCGAGGCCGCCGAGGAACAGTCCGAGTTCGACGTCATCCTCGAGGCCGCCGGCGACAAGAAGATCGGCGTCATCAAGGTGGTCCGCGAGATCGTCTCCGGCCTGGGCCTCAAGGAGGCCAAGGACTTGGTCGACGGCGCTCCCAAGCCGCTGCTGGAGAAGGTCGCCAAGGAGGCCGCCGACGAGGCCAAGGCCAAGCTGGAAGCCGCCGGCGCCACCGTCACCGTCAAGTAGCTCTATGTCGAAAACCCCCGGGACCGACCTGCAACTCCCGGGGGTTTTCGCGTGCTCAGCCCCGCATCGCCGATTGCAGCGATTGCGCCACCCGCTCGGGTGAGTCGCCCAGCGCCACAAGCAGGTTCGAATTCATCGACGCCAGCAGCGGCAGCACGGCGGCGCCGTCGTGACCGTAGTAACCGGCCAGCTCCAGCATCACGAACCCGTGGACCATGGCCCAGAACTGGGCGGCGGTGGCCACCACCGCCGCGTCGTCGTGCGCCGAGCCCGCGTCGATCCGGCCCGCCAGCATGCACCGACGCACCCCCCGCACCACGTGCGCGAAGCTGGGAATGTGCTGGTCGATCTCGGCGACCGTCAGCGTCAACACGTTGCCGGCCGGGGCGTTGATGCCGTGCGCGCTCGTGCTGCCGAACATCAGCCGGTACATGTGCCGGTGCTTGATGGCGTAGCGCCGGTAGGCCGCGCCGGTCGCGAACAGGTCGGCGACCGGGTCGGCGGTCTGCGGCACCGTCAGCGCGGTGTCGAACTGCCGCAGCCCCTCCGCGGCCACCTCGGCGATCAGCCCGCGCATCCCGCCGAAATGCGTGTACACGGCCATGGTCGACGTTCCGGCCGCGCCGGCGACCTTGCGGGTCTGCAGCGCGTCGGGCCCGTGCTCGTTCAGCAGGTCGACCGCGGCGGACAGCATCTCCTCGCGGACGCCGCGCTGCCCGGCGGGCGCCGCACGCGAGCTCGCTTCTGAAGTCATCGTTGCCATCCTCTCATCCGCGGCGTACGGTACCAATAACAACGTCATAACGATGTTATAGGAGCTCAGAAATGACCTCGCTGCAAACCGCCGAAACCTCGAATCCTTATCTGGAGGGCTTGCTGGCGCCGGTGAGCGCCGAAGTGACCGCCACCGATCTGCCGGTCACCGGGCACCTTCCGGAGCACCTCGACGGGCGCTATCTGCGCAACGGGCCCAACCCGGCCGAGGAGGTCGACCCGGCGACCTATCACTGGTTCAGCGGCGACGGGATGGTGCACGGCGTCGCGCTGCGCGACGGCAAGGCCCGGTGGTACCGCAACCGCTGGGTGCGCAGCCTGTCGGTGTGCGCCGCCCTCGGCGAGCCGGTGCCGGGGCGGCTCGATCCGCGGGCGGGCATGCTCTCGCTGGGCGCCAACACCAACGCCCTGACCCACGCCGGACGCACCTTGGCGCTGGTCGAGGGCGGGGTGGCCAACTACGAGTTGACCGACGAGCTGGAAACCATCGGGACGTGCGACTTCGACGGCACCCTGGCCGGCGGCTACACCGCTCACCCGCACCGCGATCCGCGCACCGGCGAATTGCACGCCGTCTCTTACTCATTCGCCCGCGGGCGGACCGTGCAGTACTCGGTGATCGACACCGAGGGCCGCGCCCGTCGCACGGTCGACATCGAGGTCTCCGGGTCGCCGATGATGCACGACTTCTCGCTGACCGACTCCTACGTCGTCGTCTACGACCTGCCGGTGACGTTCGACCCGATGCAGGTGCTGCCGGTCTCAATCCCCCGTTGGCTCGGCCTGCCGGCCCGGCTGGCGATGCAGTCGCTGATCGGGCGCGTGCGGGTCCCTGGCCCGATCAGCGCGATGATGAACCGCAGCCCGAAGCATTCCGACCGGATGCCGTACGCGTGGGACCCCGACTACCCGGCGCGCATCGGGGTGATGCCCCGCGAGGGCGGCAACTCCGACGTCCGCTGGTTCGCCATCGAGCCCTGCTACGTCTACCACCCGCTCAACGCCTACTCCGAGATGCGGAGCGGGGCCGAGGTTTTGGTGCTCGACGTGGTGCGCTACTCGCGGATGTTCGACCGCGACCGGCGCGGGCCCGGCGAGACCTCGCCGACGCTGGACCGCTGGACCGTCAACCTGGCGACGGGCGCGGTGAGCGCCGAATGCCGCGACGATCAGCCGCAGGAATTTCCCCGGATCAACGAGCACCGGCTCGGCGGGGCGCACCGGTTCGGCTACACCGTCGGCGCGTACTTCGCCGGAGGCGCCTCCGCGCTGTACAAGCACGACTACGCGACGGGCGGCCGCGCGGTCGCGCCGCTCGACCCCGACCTTTTGCTCGGCGAGATGTCCTTTGTGCCCAACCCCGGCGCCGGCTCCGAGGACGACGGCATCTTGATGGGCTACGGCTATCACCGCGGCCGCGACGAAGGCCAGCTGGTGTTGCTGGACGCCGCGACGCTCGAGTCGGTGGCTACCGTGCATCTGCCGCAACGGGTGCCGATGGGCTTCCACGGCAATTGGGCGCCCATTGGCTAACGCGCGTTGAATAGGACGCCCGCCGCCCGCGGCGGCGGGATCTCAGGTCAGCCAATTTTTGCCGGCTGTGCCGCGCAACCCTGATGCCGCGCAGCAAGCGTGCGCTACAGTGACTCATGCCACATAAAAGGGCAGGTGGCGGGCTTGAGCGTCGACGGAAGGATCTCCCATGGGTGTCGCTATTGAGGTGAACGGCCTCACGAAGTCCTTCGGGTCGTCGAGGATTTGGGAAGACGTGACGCTGGAGGTCCCCGCGGGCGAGGTCAGCGTCCTGCTGGGGCCGTCGGGTACCGGCAAATCGGTGTTCCTGAAGTCCCTGATCGGTCTGCTGCGCCCGGAGCGCGGCTCGGTCGTCATCGACGGCACCGACATCCTGCAGTGCTCGGCCAAGGAGCTCTACGAGATCCGCACGCTGTTCGGCGTGATGTTCCAGGACGGCGCCCTGTTCGGTTCGATGAACCTCTTCGACAACGCCGCCTTCCCGCTGCGCGAGCACACCAAGAAGAAGGAAGGCGAGATCCGTGACATCGTCATGGAGAAGCTGACCATGGTCGGTCTGGGGGGCGACGAGAAGAAGTTCCCCGGTGAGATCTCCGGCGGTATGCGCAAGCGCGCCAGCCTGGCCCGCGCCCTGGTGATGGACCCGCAGATCATCCTCTGCGACGAGCCGGACTCGGGTCTGGACCCCGTACGCACCGCCTACCTGAGCCAGCTGATCCTCGACATCAACGCCCAGATCGACGCCACCGTCCTGATCGTCACGCACAACATCAACATCGCCCGCACCGTGCCGGACAACATGGGCATGCTCTTCCGCCGCAAGCTGGTCATGTTCGGCCCGCGCGAGGTGCTGCTGACCAGCGACGAGCCGGTCGTGCGGCAATTCCTCAACGGCCGCCGCATCGGGCCGATCGGCATGTCCGAGGAGAAGGACGAGTCGACCATGGCCGAAGAGCAGGCCGCCCTCGAGGCCGGCCAGCACGCCGGTGGTGTGGAGGAGATCGAAGGGGTGCCGCCGCAGATCGTCGCGTCGCCGGGGATGCCGGAGCGCAAGGCCGTCGCCCGGCGCCAGGCGCGGGTGCGTGAGATTCTGCACACCCTGCCGCAAAAGGCGCAGGCCGCGATCATCGACGACATGGAGGGAACCCACAAGTACCGGGCGCACGAGGTCGGCGACTAGCCCGACCGGCCCGGGGTTTCGCGATAACTTCGCGTAACTTGGCGGCCCGTCCTCTTGACGACGGCGCGTAAACGGGTCAGTCTGTTGGGCAGCATGTATCCAGTGGAGAGTCGAAGTGCCAGCCAGCGCCGATGTCCCTGGACTGCCTGTGCTGGACAGTTGAGGAATGCGCCGTCCTACGCTATTGTTGGACGTTGCGCTGGCTACCTCCTGCCCACCTCACCCGCCACTTGACACTGTGGTCTAAGCCTGAGCCCCCTCTAGCGGCTTAGTTCTTTAGTTGTGCGCGTGAGATTCGGACAGATCGTTCGCCGGCCGAACCGACACAATTCGCGGCGAACGCAACCGGTGGTTCCGGTCTTCGTGAGTCGCACGAGGTGCTGGAAGGATGCATCTTGGCTGATTCTCGCCAGAGCAAAACGGATCGCCCACAAAGTTCCTCTCATGGAAGTTCCTTAAACGGCTCCGTGCCCGGAGCGCCCAACCGAGTTTCCTTCGCCAAGCTCCGCGAACCGCTCGAGGTTCCCGGCCTGCTCGACGTGCAGATCGACTCCTTCGAGTGGTTGATCGGCTCGCCGCGTTGGCGTGCGGCCGCCACCGATCGTGGCGAGCCCAGCCCGGTCGGCGGCCTCGAAGAGGTGCTCTACGAGCTCTCGCCGATCGAGGACTTCTCCGGCTCGATGTCGCTGTCGTTCTCCGACCCCCGCTTCGACGAGGTCAAGGCGCCGGTCGACGAGTGCAAAGACAAGGACATGACGTACGCGGCCCCGTTGTTCGTCACGGCCGAGTTCATCAACAACAACACCGGCGAGATCAAGAGCCAGACGGTGTTCATGGGTGACTTCCCGATGATGACGGAGAAGGGCACCTTCATCATCAACGGCACCGAGCGCGTGGTCGTCAGCCAGCTGGTGCGCTCGCCCGGCGTGTACTTCGACGAGACCATCGACAAGTCCACCGAGAAGCTGTTGCACAGCGTCAAGGTGATCCCCAGCCGCGGTGCGTGGCTGGAGTTCGACGTCGACAAGCGCGACACCGTCGGCGTGCGCATCGACCGCAAGCGCCGGCAGCCGGTCACCGTGCTGCTCAAGGCGCTCGGCTGGACCAACGAGCGGATCCACGAGCGGTTCGGCTTCTCCGAGATCATGATGGGGACGCTGGAAAAGGACAACACCGCCGGCACCGACGAGGCGCTGCTGGACATCTACCGCAAGCTGCGTCCGGGCGAACCGCCGACCAAGGAGTCCGCGCAGACGCTGCTGGAGAACCTGTTCTTCAAGGAGAAGCGCTACGACCTGGCTCGCGTCGGCCGCTACAAGGTCAACAAGAAGCTGGGCCTGCACGCCGGCGAGCCGATCACGTCGTCGACGCTGACCGAGGAAGACGTCGTCGCCACCATCGAATACCTGGTGCGCCTGCACCACGCCCGTACGGATGGCCAGGCCGCTGTCATGACTGTCCCCGGTGGCATCGAGGTGCCGGTGGAGACCGACGACATCGACCACTTCGGCAACCGCCGGCTGCGTACCGTCGGCGAGTTGATCCAGAACCAGATTCGGGTCGGCATGTCCCGGATGGAGCGGGTGGTCCGCGAGCGGATGACCACTCAGGACGTCGAGGCGATCACGCCGCAGACGCTGATCAACATCCGCCCGGTGGTCGCCGCGATCAAGGAGTTCTTCGGCACCAGCCAGCTCTCGCAGTTCATGGACCAGAACAACCCGCTGTCGGGGCTCACCCACAAGCGCCGCCTGTCGGCGCTGGGCCCGGGTGGTCTGTCCCGTGAGCGGGCCGGCCTGGAGGTCCGTGACGTGCACCCGTCGCACTACGGCCGGATGTGCCCGATCGAGACCCCCGAGGGTCCCAACATCGGTCTGATCGGCTCCCTGTCGGTATACGCGCGGGTCAACCCGTTCGGCTTCATCGAGACGCCCTACCGCAAGGTGGTCGACGGTGTGGTCACCGACGAGATCCACTACCTGACCGCCGACGAGGAGGACCGCCACGTCGTGGCGCAGGCCAACTCGCCGCTCGCCGAAGACGGCCGGTTCGCGGAGGCCCGCGTCCTGGTCCGCCGCAAGGCGGGCGAGGTCGAGTACGTGCCGTCGTCCGAGGTGGACTACATGGACGTGTCGCCGCGCCAGATGGTGTCGGTGGCCACGGCCATGATCCCGTTCCTCGAGCACGACGACGCCAACCGTGCCCTGATGGGCGCCAACATGCAGCGCCAGGCGGTTCCGCTGGTGCGCAGCGAGGCGCCGCTGGTGGGTACCGGGATGGAGCTGCGCGCCGCGATCGACGCCGGCGACGTGGTGGTGGCCGACAAGGCCGGGGTGATCGAGGAGGTGTCCGCCGACTACATCACCGTGATGGCCGACGACGGCACCCGGCACACCTACCGGATGCGCAAGTTCGAGCGCTCCAACCACGGCACGTGCGCCAACCAGTCGCCGATCGTCGACGCGGGCGACCGGGTCGAGGCGGGCCAGGTGATCGCCGACGGGCCGTGCACCGAGAACGGTGAGATGGCGCTGGGCAAGAACCTGCTCGTGGCGATCATGCCGTGGGAGGGCCACAACTACGAGGACGCGATCATCCTGTCCAACCGCCTGGTTGAGGAGGACGTGCTCACCTCGATCCACATCGAGGAGCACGAGATCGACGCCCGCGACACCAAGCTGGGCGCCGAGGAGATCACCCGGGACATCCCGAACGTCTCCGACGAGGTGCTCGCCGACCTCGACGAGCGCGGCATCGTCCGCATCGGCGCCGAGGTCCGCGACGGCGACATCCTGGTCGGCAAGGTCACCCCGAAGGGTGAGACCGAGCTGACCCCGGAGGAGCGGCTACTGCGCGCCATCTTCGGCGAGAAGGCCCGCGAGGTGCGCGACACCTCGCTGAAGGTGCCGCACGGCGAGTCCGGCAAGGTCATCGGCATCCGGGTGTTCTCCCGCGAGGACGACGACGAGCTGCCCGCCGGTGTCAACGAGCTGGTCCGCGTGTACGTGGCCCAGAAGCGGAAGATCTCCGACGGCGACAAGCTCGCCGGCCGGCACGGGAACAAGGGCGTGATCGGCAAGATCCTGCCCGTCGAGGACATGCCGTTCCTTCCGGACGGGACCCCGGTGGACATCATCCTGAACACGCACGGTGTGCCGCGACGGATGAACATCGGCCAGATCCTGGAGACCCACCTCGGATGGGTGGCCAAGTCCGGCTGGAACATCGACGGTTCACCCGAGTGGGCGGCCAACCTGCCCGAGGATCTGCTGCACGCGCAGCCGAACCAGATCGTGTCGACACCGGTGTTCGACGGCGCCAAGGAGGAGGAGCTGCAGGGCATGCTGTCGTGCACGCTGCCCAACCGCGACGGCGAGGTCATGGTGGACGGTGACGGCAAGGCGGTGCTCTTCGACGGCCGCAGCGGTGAGCCGTTCCCGTACCCGGTGACCGTCGGCTACATGTACATCATGAAGCTGCACCACCTGGTGGACGACAAGATCCACGCCCGCTCCACCGGCCCGTACTCGATGATCACCCAGCAGCCGCTGGGTGGTAAGGCGCAGTTCGGTGGCCAGCGGTTCGGTGAGATGGAGTGCTGGGCCATGCAGGCCTACGGCGCCGCGTACACACTGCAGGAGCTGTTGACCATCAAGTCCGACGACACGGTCGGCCGGGTCAAGGTGTACGAGGCGATCGTCAAGGGCGAGAACATCCCGGAGCCGGGCATCCCCGAGTCGTTCAAGGTGTTGCTCAAGGAGCTGCAGTCGCTGTGCCTGAACGTCGAGGTGCTCTCGTCGGACGGGGCGGCGATCGAATTGCGCGAAGGCGAGGACGAGGACCTCGAGCGGGCTGCGGCCAACTTGGGAATCAACCTGTCGCGCAACGAATCCGCCTCTGTTGAGGACCTGGCTTAATCAGTTTTAGTTACTAAACCCGCAAGGGGAAAGGGAGTTACGTGCTCGACGTCAACTTCTTCGATGAACTTCGCATTGGCCTGGCCACCGCGGAGGACATCAGGCAATGGTCTTACGGCGAGGTCAAGAAGCCGGAGACGATCAACTACCGCACGCTGAAGCCGGAGAAGGACGGCCTGTTCTGCGAGAAGATCTTCGGACCGACTCGCGACTGGGAGTGCTACTGCGGCAAGTACAAGCGCGTCCGCTTCAAGGGCATCATCTGTGAGCGCTGCGGCGTCGAGGTGACCCGCGCCAAGGTCCGCCGCGAGCGGATGGGTCACATCGAGCTGGCCGCGCCCGTCACGCACATCTGGTACTTCAAGGGTGTGCCGAGCCGGCTCGGTTACCTGCTCGACCTGGCCCCGAAGGATCTCGAGAAGATCATCTACTTCGCGGCGTACGTGATCACGTCGGTCGACGACGAGATGCGGCACAACGAGCTGTCCACGCTCGAGGCCGAAATGATGGTGGAGCGCAAGGCCGTTGAGGACCAGCGCGATGCCGACCTGGAGGCCCGCGCGCAGAAGCTCGAGGCCGACCTGGCCGAGCTGGAGGCCGAGGGCGCCAAGGCCGACGCCCGCCGCAAGGTGCGCGACGGCGGCGAGCGGGAGATGCGCCAGCTCCGTGACCGGGCCCAGCGTGAGCTGGACCGGCTGGAGGACATCTGGAGCACCTTCACCAAGCTGGCCCCCAAGCAGCTGATCGTCGACGAGAACCTCTACCGCGAGCTCGTCGACCGCTACGGTGAGTACTTCACCGGCGCGATGGGCGCGGAGTCGATCCAGAAGCTGATCGAGAACTTCGACATCGACGCCGAGGCCGAGATCCTGCGTGACGTCATCCGAAACGGCAAGGGGCAGAAGAAGCTTCGTGCGCTCAAGCGGCTCAAGGTGGTCGCGGCCTTCCAGCAGTCGGGCAACTCGCCGATGGGTATGGTGCTCGACGCGGTGCCGGTCATCCCGCCGGAGCTGCGTCCGATGGTGCAGCTCGACGGTGGCCGGTTCGCCACGTCCGACCTGAATGACCTGTACCGCCGCGTGATCAACCGCAACAACCGCCTCAAGAGGCTGATCGACCTCGGTGCGCCCGAGATCATCGTCAACAACGAGAAGCGGATGCTGCAGGAGTCCGTCGACGCGCTGTTCGACAACGGCCGCCGTGGCCGCCCGGTCACGGGGCCGGGCAACCGTCCGCTGAAGTCGCTGTCGGATCTGCTCAAGGGCAAGCAGGGCCGGTTCCGCCAGAACCTGCTCGGTAAGCGCGTCGACTACTCGGGCCGCAGCGTCATCGTGGTCGGCCCGCAGCTCAAGCTGCACCAGTGCGGCCTGCCCAAGCTGATGGCGCTGGAGCTGTTCAAGCCGTTCGTGATGAAGCGGCTCGTCGACCTCAACCACGCGCAGAACATCAAGAGCGCCAAGCGAATGGTGGAGCGGCAGCGTCCCCAGGTGTGGGACGTCCTCGAAGAGGTCATCGCCGAGCACCCGGTGCTGCTGAACCGCGCACCCACCCTGCACCGGCTGGGCATCCAGGCCTTCGAGCCGATGCTGGTGGAGGGCAAGGCAATTCAGCTGCACCCGTTGGTGTGTGAGGCGTTCAACGCCGACTTCGACGGTGACCAGATGGCGGTGCACCTGCCGCTCTCCGCGGAGGCGCAGGCCGAGGCGCGCATCCTGATGCTGTCGAGCAACAACATCCTGTCGCCGGCGTCCGGCCGTCCGCTGGCCATGCCGCGTCTGGACATGGTGACCGGGCTGTACTTCCTGACCACCGAGGTGGACGGCGACAAGGGCGAATTCCGGGCGGCCGCCAAGGATCAGCCGGAGGTTGGCGTGTACTCCTCGCCGTCCGAGGCGATCATGGCCGCCGACCGCGGCGTGCTGTCGGTGCGGGCCAAGATCAAGGTGCGGCTGACGCAGCTGCGTCCGCCCGCCGAGATCGAGGCGGAGCTGTTCGGTGCAAACGGCTGGCAGCCGGGCGACGCCTGGATGGCCGAGACCACGCTGGGCCGGGTGCTGTTCAACGAGCTGCTGCCGGTGGGCTACCCGTTCGTGAACAAGCAGATGCACAAGAAGGTGCAGGCCGCCATCATCAACGACCTGGCCGAGCGCTACCCGATGATCGTGGTCGCGCAGACCGTGGACAAGCTGAAGGACGCCGGCTTCTACTGGGCGACCCGCAGCGGTGTCACCGTGTCGATGGCCGACGTGCTGGTCCCGCCGCGCAAGAAGGAGATCCTCGACCACTACGAGGAGCGGGCGGAGAAGGTCGAAAAGCAGTTCCAGCGTGGCGCTTTGAACCACGACGAGCGCAACGAGGCGCTGGTGGAGATCTGGAAGGAAGCCACCGACGAGGTCGGTCAGGCGCTGCGCGAGCACTACCCCAGCGACAACCCGATCATCACGATCGTCGACTCGGGTGCCACGGGTAACTTCACCCAGACCCGGACGCTGGCCGGCATGAAGGGCCTGGTGACCAACCCGAAGGGTGAGTTCATCCCGCGTCCGGTCAAGTCGTCGTTCCGCGAGGGCCTGACCGTGCTGGAGTACTTCATCAACACGCACGGCGCCCGAAAGGGCTTGGCGGACACCGCGTTGCGCACCGCCGACTCGGGTTACCTGACCCGTCGTCTGGTGGACGTGAGCCAGGACGTCATCGTCCGCGAGCACGACTGCGAGACCGAGCGGGGCATCGTCGTCGAGCTGGCCGAGCGCCAGCCGGACGGCACCCTGATCCGCGACCCGTACATCGAAACCTCGGCGTACGCGCGGACTTTGGGTACCGACGCGGTCGACGAGGCCGGCAACGTCGTCGTCGCGCGCGGCGAGGACCTGGGTGACCCGGAGATCGACGCCCTGCTGGCGGCCGGTATCACGCAGGTCAAGGTGCGCTCGGTGCTGACGTGCACCACCGGCACCGGCGTGTGCGCGACCTGCTACGGGCGCTCCATGGCGACCGGAAAGCTGGTCGACATCGGCGAGGCCGTCGGCATCGTCGCGGCCCAGTCCATCGGTGAGCCCGGCACGCAGCTGACCATGCGTACCTTCCACCAGGGTGGTGTCGGTGAGGACATCACCGGCGGTCTGCCGCGGGTGCAGGAGCTGTTCGAGGCCCGCGTGCCGCGCGGTAAGGCGCCGATCGCCGACGTCACCGGGCGGGTGCAGCTGGAGGAGGGCGAGCGGTTCTACAAGATCACCATCGTTCCCGACGACGGGAGCGAGGAGGTCGTGTACGACAAGCTGTCCAAGCGCCAGCGGCTGCGCGTGTTCAAGCACGAGGACGGCTCCGAGCGGGTGCTGTCCGACGGCGACCACGTCGAGGTGGGCCAGCAGCTGATGGAAGGCTCGGCCGACCCGCACGAGGTGCTGCGCGTGCAGGGTCCCCGCGAGGTGCAGATCCACCTGGTCCGCGAGGTCCAGGAGGTCTACCGCGCCCAGGGTGTGTCGATCCACGACAAGCACATCGAGGTGATCGTTCGCCAGATGCTGCGCCGCGTCACCATCATCGACTCGGGTGCGACGGAGTTCCTGCCCGGCTCGCTGATCGACCGCGCGGAGTTCGAGGCCGAGAACCGCCGGGTGGTGGCCGAGGGCGGCGAGCCCGCCGCCGGACGTCCGGTGCTGATGGGTATCACGAAGGCGAGCCTCGCCACCGACTCGTGGCTGAGTGCGGCGTCGTTCCAGGAGACCACGCGAGTGCTGACCGATGCAGCCATCAACTGCCGCAGCGACAAGCTCAACGGTCTGAAGGAGAACGTGATCATCGGAAAGCTGATCCCGGCCGGTACCGGCATCAACCGGTACCGCAACATCCAGGTGCAGCCGACCGAGGAGGCCCGGGCCGCCGCGTACACGATCCCGTCCTACGAGGATCAGTACTACAGCCCGGACTTCGGCCAGGCGACCGGCGCCGCGGTTCCGCTGGACGACTACGGCTACAGCGACTACCGCTAACCAAGAACGAAAAAGCCCCGGGTTCGCCCGGGGCTTTTTCGTTTGGTTCCCCGAGTGTGCGGCCAGCTTCACGTTCGGCGGGGCGTGTCCGCGCCCCGCACTACACTGGCCACGTGCTCATCGGCTCGCACGTCCGCAACGACGACCCGCTGGCCGCCGCGCAGACCGACGGCGCCGACGTGGTCCAGTTCTTCCTGTCCAACCCGCAGAGCTGGAAGAAACCGAAGCCCCGCGAGGACGCCGAGGCGCTGAAGGCGTCCACCATCCCGCTCTACGTGCACGCGCCGTATCTGATCAACGTGGCGTCGGCCAACAACCGCATCCGGATCCCGTCGCGCAAGATCCTGCAGGACACCTGCGACGCCGCGGCGGAGATCGACGCGACCGCGGTGATCGTGCACGGCGGCCACGCCGACGACGACGACATGGAGGCCGGCTTCGAGCGGTGGGTCAAGGCGCTGGACTACCTGGAAACCGACGTGCAGGTGTATCTGGAGAACACCGCCGGCGGCGACCACGCGATGGCCCGCCACTTCGACACCATCGGCAGGCTGTGGGATCACATCGGCGCCAAGGGGATCGGGTTCTGCCTGGACACCTGCCACGCCTGGGCCGCGGGGGAGCAGCTGATCGACGCGGTGGACCGGATCAAGGCGCTGACCGGGCGCATCGACCTGGTGCACTGCAACGACTCGAGGGACGCGGCCGGCTCGGGCGCCGACCGGCACGCCAACTTCGGCACCGGCCAGATCGACCCCGAACTGCTGGCGGCGGTCGTCAACGCCGCCGGAGCGCCGGTCATCTGCGAAACCGCCGACGAGGGCCGCAAGGACGACATCGCGTTCCTGCGGGAAAAGACCAACGGCTGAGTCACGGCCGTGCTCGGTCGGCTCGCCACGCTCCTCGGGGTCGTCCTCCTGGTCGCGGCGGGCTGCGCGCCGCAGCCACCGTCGGGCTTCGTCACCGGCACCAGCCTGCACCACATCACTGTGGGCGGACACGATCGCACCTATCGGCTCTACAAGCCCGCGGGGACACCGGCTTCCGCGCCGCTCGTGGTGGCGCTGCACGGCTATTCCGGCAGCGGGCGGCAAGTCGAAAGGGATTACGGCTGGGACCAATTGGCCGATTCGGGCCGGTTCGTCGTCACCTACCCCGACGGACTCGACCGGGCCTGGAACGTCGACGGGGAATCGTGCTGCGGCCGGCCCGGGCGAGAGGGTGTGGACGACGTCGCCTTCATCGCGGCGGCGGTGGCCGACATCGCCAAGAATGTCGGCACCGATCCGGCCAGGGTCTACGTCACCGGCATGAGCAACGGCGGCATCATGTCCTACACGCTGGCGTGCACCACCGACATCTTCGCGGCGATCGGCCCGGTGGCCGGCACCTTGCTGAACGAATGCCCGACCCCGCATCCCGTGTCGATCATGCACATTCACGGCACCGCGGACCGGCTCGTCCCCTACGGCGGCGGGCAGGGCTTCAGCGTCATCAACGGCCCGCCGGTGCCCAGCGTGAATGCCTTCTGGCGCAACGTCGATCGGTGTGCGAGCCCGGCCACCACGATCGATGGCCCGGTCAGCACGTCGACCGCGGAATGCGCGGGCAACCGCGGCGTCACGCTCATCACGATCGACCAGGGCGGTCACGAGTGGCCGCCGTTCGCCAGCCGGGTGTTGTGGGCGTTCTTCAGCGCGCACGCCCGCTGACAAATCGACATTACAGCTCTTGTGCGGCTGTCGGGAAAATGTAACATGAGGGGCATGTCGGATACGCATGTCGTCACCAACCAGGTTCCTCCGCTGGAGAACTACAACCCCGCGACGTCCGCGGTGCTCGTCGAGGCCTTGATCCGTGAGGGCGGGCAATGGGGCGTGGAAGAGGTGAACGAGGTGGGCGCGATCGCGGGCGGCCGCGAAGCCCAGCGGTGGGGTGAGCTCGCCGACCGCAACCGGCCGATCCTGCACACGCACGACAAGTACGGCCACCGGGTCGACGAGGTCGAGTACGACCCGGCCTACCACGAGCTGATGCGCACGGCGATCGCCACCGGCATCCACGCCGCGCCGTGGGCCGACGACCGCCCGGGCGCGCACGTGGTGCGGGCCGCGAAGATGTCGGTCTGGAACGTCGAGCCGGGCCACACCTGCCCGATCTCGATGACCTACGCCGTCGTCCCCGCGCTGCGCTACAACCCCGAACTCGCGGCGGTCTATGAGCCCCTGCTCACCAGCCGCGAATACGACCCCGAACTCAAGCTGGCCACCACCAAGCGCGGCATCACCGCCGGCATGTCGATGACCGAGAAGCAGGGCGGGTCCGACGTGCGCGCCGGAACCACGCAGGCGACCCCCAACGGCGATGGCAGCTACAGCCTTACCGGGCACAAGTGGTTCACCTCGGCGCCGATGTGCGACATCTTCCTGGTCCTCGCCCAGGCCCCCGGCGGGCTGTCCTGTTTCCTGCTGCCGCGGGTGCTGCCCGACGGCACGCGCAACCGGATGTTCCTGCAGCGGCTCAAGGACAAGCTCGGCAACCACGCCAACGCGTCGAGCGAGGTGGAATACGACGGCGCCACAGCGTGGTTGGTCGGCGAGGAGGGCCGCGGCGTCCCCACCATCATCGAGATGGTCAACCTCACCCGGCTGGACTGCACGCTGGGCAGCGCCACCAGCATGCGCACCGGACTGACCCGGGCCATCCACCACGCCCAGCACCGAAAGGCGTTCGGCGCCTATCTGATCGACCAGCCGCTGATGCGCAACGTGCTGGCCGACCTGGCCGTCGAGGCCGAGGCCGCCACCATCGTCGCAATGCGGATGGCCGGCGCCACCGACAAGGCGTTGCGCGGCGACGATCGGGAGGCGCTGCTGCGCCGCATCGGATTGGCCGCCAGCAAGTACTGGGTCTGCAAGCGCGCCACCCCGCACGCCGCCGAGGCGCTGGAATGCCTGGGCGGCAATGGCTACGTCGAGGACTCGGGCATGCCGCGGCTGTTCCGGGAGGCCCCGCTGATGGGCATCTGGGAGGGCTCGGGCAACGTCAGCGCGCTGGACGCGTTGCGCGCCATGGCCACCCGTCCCGAATGCGTCGAGGTGCTGTTCGACGAACTGACCGAGAGCGCCGGCGCCGACCCGCGCCTGGCCGCACACGTCGAGCGGCTGCGGCGCGACCTGACCGACCTGGACACCATCGCGCACCGCGCCCGCAAGGTCGCCGAGGACATCTGCCTGGCATTGCAGGGCTCGCTGCTGGTGCGCCACGGCCACCCCGCGGTCGCCGAGGCATTCCTGACCACCCGCCTCGACGGCCGGTGGGGTGGCGCCTACGGCACCATGCCCGCCGGGCTGGACCTCGCGCCGATCCTCGAGCGGGCCCTGGTAAAGGGCTGAGCGGGTGACGCACGCGATCAGGCCGGTCGACTTCGACAACCTCAAGACGATGACCTACGAGGTCACCGATCGGGTTGCCCGGATCACCTTCAACCGGCCGGAGAAGGGCAACGCGATCGTCGCCGACACCCCGCTGGAGCTCTCGGCATTGGTTGAGCGCGCCGACCTCGACCCCAGCGTCCACGTCATCCTGGTGTCCGGTCGCGGCGAGGGATTCTGCGCGGGGTTCGACCTCAGCGCCTACGCCGACCGCACCGGGTCGGCCGGCGGCACCGGCGCGTACCAGGGCACCGTGCTGGACGGAAAAACCCAGGCGGTCAACCACTTACCCGACCGGCCGTGGGACCCCATGATCGACTATCAGATGATGAGCCGCTTCGTGCGCGGCTTCTCCAGCCTGATGCACGCCGACAAGCCGACGGTGGTCAAGATCCACGGCTACTGCGTGGCCGGGGGCACCGACATCGCGCTGCACGCCGACCAGTTGATCGCCGCCGCCGACGCCAAGATCGGCTACCCGCCCACGCGGGTGTGGGGCGTCCCGGCGGCGGGGCTGTGGGCGCACCGGCTCGGTGACCAGCGCGCCAAGCGCCTGCTGTTCACCGGCGACTGCATCACCGGCGCGCAGGCCGCGGAATGGGGGCTGGCGGTCGAGGCGCCGGACGCCGCCGAGCTCGACGAGCGCACTGAGCGGCTCGTGCAACGGATCGCCGCGGTGCCAGTCAACCAGCTGATCATGGTGAAGCTCGCGCTGAATTCGGCTCTGCTGCAACAGGGTGTGGCCACCAGCAGGATGGTGAGCACCGTGTTCGACGGGGTCGCCCGGCACACCCCCGAAGGCCACGCGTTCGTCGCCGACGCCACCGAGCACGGATTCCGGGACGCCGTGCGGCATCGCGACGAGCCCTTCGGCGACTACGGCCGCCGCGCTTCACCGGTATAGCCCATGCCCACCATGACGGCCCGGTCGGTGGTTCTCAGCGTGCTGCTGGGGGCCCACCCGGCCTGCGCCACCGCGAGTGAATTGGTCAGGCTCACTTCCGATTTCGGCATCAAGGAGACGGCCCTGCGGGTGGCGCTCACCCGCATGGTCGGCGCGGGTGACCTCATCCGGTCCGCGGAGGGCTACCGGCTCTCGGATCGCCTGCTGGTCCGCCAGCGGCGGCAGGACGACGCCATCGACCCGCGGCTGCGGCCGTGGGGCGGGGAGTGGGTCACGCTCGTGGTGACCAGCGTGGGCAGCGACGCCCGTACCCGGGCCACGCTGCGGACCGCCCTGCACGCCAAGCGCTTCGGTGAGCTGCGCGAAGGCGTCTGGATGCGGCCCGACAACCTCGAGCTCGACCTGGACCCCGAGATCGCCGCCCGGGTGCGGGTCTTGCGGGCACGCGACGACGACCCCGCCGGGCTGGCCGCCCAGTTGTGGGACCTGCCCGCGTGGGCGCGGGCCGGCCACGAGTTGCTCGACGAGATGGCCGCCGCGTCGGGAATTCCGGGCCATTTCGTGGTAGCGGCGGCCACGGTGCGACACCTACTCACCGACCCGGTGCTGCCCGACGAACTGCTGCCGGCCGACTGGCCCGGCGCCCGGCTGCGTGCGGCCTACCACGACTTCGCCACCGAGTTGCTGCAGCGGCGCGAACCACTATTTGCGGAGGCACAATGAGCGACCCAGTGCGTATCGAGCGCAACGGCGCGGTGACGACGGTCATCCTGAACCGGCCGGCGGCGCGCAACGCGGTCAACGGCCCCACCGCCGCCGCGCTGTACGCGGCATTCGACGCATTCGACCGCGACGACACCGCATCGGTCGCCGTGTTGTGGGGCGAGGGCGGAACCTTCTGCGCCGGAGCCGATTTGAAGGCCTTCGGCACGCTCGAAGCCAACGCCGTGCACCGGACGGGGCCGGGCCCGATGGGGCCGACCCGAATGGTGTTGTCCAAACCCGTGATCGCCGCGGTGAGCGGCTATGCCGTCGCCGGGGGCCTCGAGCTGGCCGTCTGGTGCGACCTGCGGGTGGCCGAGGAGGACGCCGTGTTCGGGGTGTTCTGCCGCCGGTGGGGGGTGCCGCTGATCGACGGCGGCACCGTGCGGCTGCCGCGGCTGATCGGCCACAGCCGCGCGATGGACATGATCCTCACCGGCCGCGGGGTCAAGGCCGACGAAGCGCTCGCGATGGGGTTGGCCAATCGCGTCGTGCCCAACGGTCAGGCGCGGCAGGCGGCCGAGGAGCTGGCCGCGCAACTGGCCGCGCTGCCGCAGCAGTGCCTGCGATCCGACCGACTTTCGGCGCTGCACCAATGGGGGTCAACGGAATCCGAGGCGATCGACTTCGAGTTCGCCAGCATTTCGCGCGTCGCCGCGGAGGCGAACGAGGGGGCCGGCCGCTTCGCGGCCGGGGCGGGCCGACACGGTGCGCCGGCCGGTTAACCGGCGCCTCCGCTCGGCGCCTTAGGGTGCGAGCCTTACCCTGCCGGGTGGCATGGGGGGCGGCTCCGGCGTAACGCCGCCACTGCCGGGAGAGGTGCCCGGCGCGGGAGCGGCAGGCGGCCCCTGTTGCGTTCCCGGTAACGGCTCCTGCACCGGTGGCGGGGGTTGTTGCCGCGGAGACGGTGTCGCGACCGGCGGCGGTGGCATCATGATCTGTGCCGTCGGCGGCGGTGGCGGCGGAAGTTGCGGTGGGTCCGGCTGGCCCGTTTCTCCCACGAGGATCACGTGCGCAGCCGATTCCGGCTGCAAAAGATCGCTTGTCGTGCGAGCGGCGGCGTGCGTGTTCGAGGCGCTCCCCTGGTACCCCATGGCCTCGAGGGAAGCGATCTTCGGTTGGTTGTTCGGGCAGTAGGCCTCGACCGCGGCGGAGATGAATCGCGCAATGGTCCGCGCGACACGGTCGGGAGGGTATTGGCCGGCGGGCCCGTTGGCATTGAACGCTCTTTCCCGCATGTCGGCGACTACGCCGTCCACCGGCATTCCGCCATCGAGTTGGCGACAAATCCGGTGGGCGGTGGCGATGAGACTTGGCACGTTCTCGAGGGCGGGGATTCCCTTCTGGTCGAGCAGCGCCACGAACTGGTCGTCGGGGTTGGGGTCGGCCGCCGCTGCACCGTGGGGCAGCATGACGACGCCGGTGAGTACCAGGAAGGCCGTAATCAGTGCGCCGGCGCGGTGAGTGGTACTGCTGGACATGGCTGGATTCCTTCTGCTGGCAGAATCATATGCCCCAGATCTGCCCGCAGCACCTCGGCGCTTGGAAACTAGTTGCGGCACAACGGCAAGGCTTCACCCGCAACGCCGGCCGGTCAGCCGCCCTTGGTGATGGTGTTGCCCGAGCCAAGGTTGTCGACCTTGGGCTCGCCGTCCTTGTAGGTGATGGTGTTGTTCAGCCCCACCACGCTGATGCGGGTGTCGACCTTGTCCAGGGTGATCTTGTTGTTGGTGCCACCGACGCTGACCGTCACGCAGGTGCCGGTGATGGTCAGGGTGTTGTCCGAACCGCCGACGTTCAGCGACTTGCCGTTGGCGCAGTCAAGCGTCGCGGTGGTGCCCATCGAGCCGTAGTTGAGCGTGTTGCCGATCTCGACCGACGCGGTCGTGCTCGCCCCGCCGGTCGTGGGTGCCGCCCCGGCGCTCGTCGTCGTCGTCGTGCTCTTCGTCGTCGTCGTGGTCGCCCCGGGCGGGTTGGCCGTCGAACTGCAGCCGGCCACCAACACGGCCGCGATGGCGGGCGCAACGGCGAGCGCGGTCAGCCCGGCGGGCCGGTCAAAGATGTGGGCAGACAATGTTCCTCGATTCCCCTCGGTCGGATGGCGGTGTGGTGCCGGACTCAGCCCGGCACCTGCTGGAGCCGGTTGGTCATGCCCAGCTCGCGGCCGCGGTCCCACAGGAACGGCGAGCCGTTGTGGTAGAAGACCGTCTGGTCATAGCCGTACACGGTGATGTCGTGCGAGACGGAGTCGGCGACGACGGTGTTGGACGAGCCCATCACGGTCACCGCGTAGCAGTTGCCCAGCGCGGTGACGTTGTTGAAGGAGCCGTTGACGAACAGGGTGGCGTCGTTGCAGTCCAGCGTCTGCTCGATGCCCTGCCCGACGACGTGGGTGTCGCCATTCTTCGCGTGCGCCGCGGGAAAGGGGCTTGCGGCGACGGCGATGACACAGGTTGCCAGCGACCCGGCGACGGTTGTCCACTTCACTGCGGGCCCCCTTTGTGACGGGTGGATCTGCTCGATGAGATTACGTCCATCCGGCCATGGCTGAAATAGTTTCGCGCCCGGCGTCAACTAGAGTCATTAGTTAAGCACCACGATGAACGCAAGCGAAGGGCCCCGCCATGGCAGCTCACCCGGATACGCCGTCGGCGGCCGGGCGTCCACGCTCGGGGAGGACGGGCTCGCGCCCCGCCAAGCTGAGCCGCGAAGGCATCATCGACGGGGCGCTGACCTTCCTGGACCGGGAGGGCTGGGACGCCCTCACCATCAACGCGCTGGCCACGCAACTGGGCACCAAGGGGCCGTCGCTGTACAACCACGTGGACAGCCTCGAGGACCTGCGCCGCTCGGTGCGGATCCGCGTGATCGACGACATCATCACGATGCTGAACCGGGTCGGCGAGGGCCGCGCCCGCGACGACGCGGTGCTGGTCATGGCGGGCGCCTACCGCAGCTACGCCCATCACCACCCCGGCCGGTACTCGGCCTTCACCCGGATGCCGCTGGGCGGCGACGACCCTGAGTACACGGCGGCGACCCGGGGAGCGGCCGCGCCGGTGATCTCGGTGCTGTCCTCCTACGGTCTCGACGGCGACGAGGCCTTCTACGCGGCGCTGGAGTTCTGGTCCGCGCTGCACGGCTTCGTGCTGCTGGAGATGACCGGCGTCATGGACGACATCGACACCGACGCGTTGTTCTCGGACATGGTGCTGCGGCTGGCGGCGGGCCTCGAGCGCCGCGTCGCGCACCACGGCGCCAGGTTCTGATGCGATGGTGGCGACCCGCTTCGCCCGGCTGCGCCGCGCTCGCGATCGCCACTAGTCCGATGGTGGCGACCCGCTTCGCCCGGCTGCGCCGCGCTCGCGATCGCCACTAGTCCGATGGTGGCGACCCGCTTCGCCCGGCTGCGCCGCGCTCGCGATCGCCACTAGTCCGATGGTGGCGACCCGCTTCGCCCGGCTGCGCCGCGCTCGCGATCGCCACTAGTCCGCTTTGACCTGCGAGACCGGCGGCGGGTATTGTGGAGGCTCGTGCCTGGCGGCTTACGGCGCCTAACCGTAAGGAAGTGGATGCCGGGCAAATTCGCATGTCCACGATGCATCGGATCTTCTCCGGTGCGTAGCGCGTGCGACACACCCGGCCGCGGGGTAACGCGGACGGACAAAACTGCAGTACGAAGACTTGAGAACCGCCGACAGACACCAAACACGAACACAGAAAGCCGGTAGATGCCAACGATTCAGCAGCTGGTCCGCAAGGGTCGCCGCGACAAGATCGCCAAGGTCAAGACCGCGGCCCTGAAGGGCAGCCCGCAGCGCCGTGGCGTATGCACTCGCGTGTACACCACCACCCCGAAGAAGCCGAACTCGGCGCTTCGGAAGGTCGCGCGCGTGAAGCTGACGAGCCAGGTCGAGGTCACCGCCTACATCCCGGGCGAGGGCCACAACCTGCAGGAGCACTCGATGGTCCTGGTGCGCGGTGGCCGAGTCAAGGACCTGCCCGGCGTGCGGTACAAGATCATCCGCGGTTCGCTCGACACCCAGGGGGTCAAGAACCGCAAGCAGGCCCGCAGCCGTTACGGCGCCAAGAAGGAGAAGAGCTGATGCCGCGCAAGGGGCCCGCGCCGAAGCGTCCGTTGGTCAACGACCCCGTCTACGGGTCGCAGCTGGTCACCCAGCTGGTGAACAAAGTTCTCCTGCAGGGGAAGAAATCGCTGGCCGAGCGCATTGTTTATGGTGCGCTCGAGAATGCCCGGGACAAGACCGGCACCGATCCCGTGATCACGCTCAAGCGCGCTCTCGACAACGTCAAGCCCGCGCTGGAGGTGCGCAGCCGCCGCGTCGGCGGTGCGACCTACCAGGTTCCGGTCGAGGTCCGTCCGGACCGGTCCACCACGCTGGCGCTGCGCTGGCTTGTCAGCTTCTCGCGGCAACGCCGGGAAAAGACGATGGTCGAGCGGCTGGCGAACGAGATCCTGGACGCCAGCAACGGCCTGGGAGCCTCCGTCAAGCGGCGTGAGGACACCCACAAGATGGCCGAGGCCAACCGCGCCTTCGCGCACTATCGCTGGTAGGAGCCGCCCGGCTCCGACTGGCGGAGCTGCCGGAGGCCGGACAGACAGCAACCAAGCAATCGAAAGAGTGGGAAGACTTCTGTGGCACAGAAGGACGTGCTGACCGACCTGACCAAGGTCCGCAACATCGGCATCATGGCGCACATCGACGCCGGCAAGACGACGACGACGGAGCGCATCCTCTACTACACCGGTATCAGCTACAAGATCGGTGAGGTGCACGACGGCGCCGCCACCATGGACTGGATGGAGCAGGAGCAGGAGCGGGGGATCACCATCACCTCCGCCGCGACCACCTGCTTCTGGAACGACAACCAGATCAACATCATCGACACCCCCGGCCACGTCGACTTCACCGTCGAGGTGGAGCGCAGCCTGCGCGTGCTCGACGGTGCCGTGGCCGTCTTCGACGGCAAGGAGGGTGTCGAGCCGCAGTCCGAGCAGGTGTGGCGGCAGGCCGACAAATACGACGTCCCGCGTATCTGCTTCGTCAACAAGATGGACAAGATCGGCGCCGACTTCTACTTCTCGGTGAAGACCATGGAAGAGCGGCTGGGCGCCAACGTCATCCCGATCCAGCTGCCCGTCGGCTCCGAGGGTGACTTCGAGGGCGTCGTCGACCTGGTCGAGATGAAGGCCAAGGTATGGAGCGCCGAGGCCAAGCTCGGCGAGAAGTACGACGTCGTCGACATCCCGGCCGACCTGCAGGAGAAGGCCGACGAGTACCGCACCAAGCTGCTCGAGGCCGTCGCCGAGACCGACGAGGCGCTGCTGGAGAAGTACCTGGGCGGCGAGGAGCTCACCGTCGAGGAGATCAAGGGCGCGATCCGCAAGCTGACCATCAGCTCGGAGGCGTACCCGGTGCTGTGCGGGAGCGCCTTCAAGAACAAGGGCGTGCAGCCGATGCTGGACGCGGTCATCGACTACCTGCCCTCGCCGCTGGACGTGCCGCCGGCCGTCGGCCACGCGCCCGGCAAGGAGGACGTCGAGGTCATCCGCAAGCCGTCCACCGACGAGCCGTTCGCCGCGCTGGCGTTCAAGGTCGCCACGCACCCGTTCTTCGGGAAGCTGACCTACGTCCGGGTGTACTCGGGCAAGGTCGATTCCGGCAGCCAGGTCATCAACGCCACCAAGGGCAAGAAGGAGCGGCTGGGCAAGCTGTTCCAGATGCACTCCAACAAGGAGAACCCGGTGGAGACCGCCTCGGCGGGTCACATCTACGCGGTGATCGGCCTGAAGGACACCACTACCGGCGACACCTTGTGCGACCCCAACGACCAGGTCGTGCTGGAGTCCATGACCTTCCCCGATCCGGTCATCGAGGTGGCGATCGAGCCCAAGACGAAGAGCGACCAGGAGAAGCTGTCGCTGTCGATCCAGAAGCTCGCCGAAGAGGACCCGACGTTCAAGGTGCACCTGGACCAGGAGACCGGCCAGACCGTCATCGGCGGGATGGGCGAGCTGCACCTGGACATCCTGGTGGACCGCATGCGCCGCGAGTTCAAGGTCGAGGCCAACGTCGGTAAGCCGCAGGTCGCCTACAAGGAGACCATCAAGCGGGCCGCGAACAACGTCGAGTTCACCCACAAGAAGCAGACGGGTGGCTCGGGCCAGTTCGCGAAGGTGATCATCAACCTCGAGCCGTTCACCGGCGAGGACGGTGCCACCTACGAGTTCGAGAACAAGGTCACCGGTGGCCGCATCCCCCGGGAGTACATCCCGTCGGTGGACGCGGGCGCGCAGGACGCGATGCAGTACGGCGTGCTGGCCGGCTACCCGCTGGTGAACCTCAAGGTCACGCTGCTCGACGGCGCCTTCCACGAGGTCGACTCCTCGGAGATGGCGTTCAAGATCGCCGGTTCGCAGGTCCTGAAAAAGGCTGCGCAGCAAGCACAGCCGGTGATCCTGGAACCGATCATGGCCGTCGAGGTCACCACGCCCGAGGACTACATGGGCGACGTGATCGGCGACCTGAACTCTCGCCGTGGCCAGATCCAGGCCATGGAGGAGCGGAGCGGTGCACGCGTCGTCAGGGCGCACGTGCCGCTGTCGGAGATGTTCGGCTACGTCGGCGACCTGAGGTCCAAGACCCAAGGCCGGGCGAACTACTCCATGGTGTTCGACTCCTACGCCGAAGTGCCGGCGAACGTGTCGAAGGAGATCATCGCGAAGGCGACGGGTCAGTGACCGAAGACGACGGCGAGTAAGCGAAGCTTACGAGCAAGGAGTCGAGCGGTAAACGCAGACACCCTCGGAGTAATCTTGCCGGGTCATTGCAAAGCCTTGGGCGCGGCACAACTGAAAACACCAACACTGCTTTAACGAGCACCAACAAGTCCAGGAGGACAACGAAGTGGCGAAGGCGAAGTTCGAGCGGACGAAGCCGCACGTCAACATTGGGACCATCGGTCACGTTGACCACGGCAAGACGACGCTGACCGCGGCTATCACCAAGGTTCTGCACGACAAGTACCCGGACCTGAACGAGTCCCGTGCGTTCGACCAGATCGACAACGCGCCCGAGGAGCGTCAGCGCGGTATCACCATCAACATCTCCCACGTGGAGTACCAGACCGACAAGCGGCACTACGCCCACGTCGACGCCCCCGGTCACGCCGACTACATCAAGAACATGATCACCGGCGCCGCCCAGATGGACGGCGCGATCCTGGTGGTCGCCGCGACCGACGGCCCGATGCCGCAGACCCGCGAGCACGTGCTGTTGGCGCGTCAGGTCGGCGTGCCCTACATCCTGGTCGCGCTGAACAAGGCCGACATGGTCGACGACGAGGAACTGCTGGAGCTCGTCGAGATGGAGGTCCGCGAGCTGCTGGCCGCCCAGGAGTTCGACGAGGACGCCCCGGTGGTCCGGGTCTCGGCGCTCAAGGCGCTCGAGGGCGACGCCAAGTGGGTGGAGTCCGTCGAGCAGCTGATGGAGGCCGTCGACGAGTCGATCCCGGACCCCGTCCGCGAGACCGAGAAGCCGTTCCTGATGCCGGTGGAGGACGTGTTCACCATCACCGGTCGTGGCACCGTGGTCACCGGCCGCGTCGAGCGCGGCGTGATCAACGTGAACGAGGAAGTCGAGATCGTCGGCATCAAGCCGACCAGCACCAAGACCACGGTCACCGGTGTGGAGATGTTCCGCAAGCTGCTCGACCAGGGCCAGGCGGGGGACAACGTCGGCCTGTTGCTGCGCGGTATCAAGCGTGAGGACGTCGAGCGGGGCCAGGTCGTCACCAAGCCCGGCACCACCACGCCGCACACGGAGTTCGAGGGCTCGGTCTACATTCTGTCCAAGGACGAGGGTGGCCGGCACACGCCGTTCTTCAACAACTACCGTCCGCAGTTCTACTTCCGCACCACCGACGTGACCGGTGTGGTGACGCTGCCGGAGGGCACCGAAATGGTGATGCCCGGTGACAACACCAACATCTCGGTCAAGCTGATCCAGCCCGTCGCCATGGACGAGGGCCTGCGGTTCGCGATCCGCGAGGGTGGCCGCACCGTCGGCGCCGGCCGGGTCGTCAAGATCATCAAGTAAGTTCCTCAGCGCTAAAGCCCGGATTGCCGATCGCGGCAATCCGGGCTTTATGCGTTTTACCGGGCCGAACGCGGCCGGCTCCGCTAGGATTCCTCGGTAAGGGAGTCGGGGGCGGAAGTGGCCGGGAGGTTCGGATGTCCTTCGTATTCGCGACGCCTGAGTACGTCGAGGCTGCGGCGTCGGATCTAGCCAGGATCGGGTGGACGATCACGTCGGCGAACTCGATGGCGATGGGCCCGACGTCCAGCGTGCTGGCGCCGGGTGCCGACGAGGTGTCGACCAGCATCGCGGCGCTGTTCGGCGCGCACTCCCAGGTGTACCAGGCGCTCAGCGCGCAGGCCGCGGCGTTTCACAACCAGTTCGTGCAGCTGATGAACGGCGGCTCGATGCAGTATCTCGCCACCGAGGCCGCCAACACCACGCCGTTGCAGAGCGCGGCGGCACCCGCCTCGATGGCGGCGCAGCTGCCGGCGGCAACCGCGGCGGGTGGTTCGGCGCCAGGCGTCCCGGCGGCCCCCCTGATGTCGGCCGTCGCGCCGGCTTCGGCGCTCGCGGGCGCCCCGGCACCGGCAAGTCCGACGGTGGCCGCGGCCACCACGGCACCGGCCGCGGTCGCGCCGGCCGCCACACCGGCAACGCCGGTGCGGATGGTCACGCCCGCCTACACCCCGGCCGCCCCGCAGCCCGCGACACCGACACCGGCTCCGGCCAGTTCGCTGGTGTCGGCGCCCGCCCAGGTCGAGACACCCCCGGCGGCCGCGTCCCCCGCGATGCCGGTGTCGACCGGCACGCCGGTGAAGATGGTGTCGGCCCATGCGCCCGCCGCGGGGACCCACGCGGACTCTTCGGCCCGGCCCGCGCCGACGCTGATTCCCAAGGTGGACTGACGGCGGCCCGGTTGCGCGTATGCGGCTCGCGGTAAGACCGCGACAGCTAATCTGACACGAAAAATCCCAGCCAGGGTAAGGAGACACTCGTGTTGGCGCGCTACCTGAAGGCACAGTTGGTGGTTTTGCTGTGCGGCGGCCTGGTCGGGCCGATTTTCCTGATCGTCTACTTCACCCTCGGGCTGGGCAGCCTGCTGCAGTGGATGTTCTACGTCGGCCTGCTCATCACCGTGGCCGACGTGCTGATTGCACTCGCACTGGCCAACTACGGCGCGAAGTCCTCGGCCCAGACCGCGGAGCTCGAACAGCACGGCGTGCTGGCGCTCGCTCAGATCACCGGTGTCACCGAGACGGGGACGTGGATCAACAACCAGCAGGTGGTCAAGGTGCACCTGCACATCGCCGGGCCCGGGTTACTGCCGTTCGACAGCGAAGACCGGGTGATCGCCAGCGTGACCCGGCTCGGCAACCTCAACGCCCGCAAGCTGGTGGTACTGGTCAACCCCACCACCAACGAATACCGAATCGACTGGGAGCGAAGCGCTTTGGTTAACGGCCTGGTGCCCGCGCAGTTCACCGTGGCCGAAGACAACCAGACCTACGACCTGAGCGGGCAGTCCGGCCCGTTGATGGAGATCCTGCAGATCCTCAAGGCGAACCACGTTCCGCTGAACCGGATGGTCGACATCCGGTCGAACCCGGTGCTGCGCCAGCAGATTCAGGCGGTGGTGCGCCGGGCGGCGCAACAACAAGCGCCGGCCGCCCAGCCGGCGACTGCCGGCGGGCCCGCGCCGGTGGTCACGCCGCCGCAGCCGTCGATCGCGCAGCGGCTGCAGGAGCTCGAGACGCTGCGGGCCAGCGGCGCACTGACCGACGAGGAATACAACAGCCGGCGGGCCCAGATCATCTCCGAGATCTGAACGCGGGGCGAGTTAGAACAGGTTTCAGTTTCGCTGCTAGCCTGTCCCAGTGGCTGGATCACTGCAGGGGCGGGTCGCATTCGTCACCGGCGCCGCCCGCGCACAGGGCCGTTCTCACGCGGTGCGGCTGGCTCGGGAAGGCGCCGACATCATCGCGCTCGACATCTGCGCGCCGGCGTCGAAGTGCCTGACCTACACGCCGGCCACGCCTGAGGACCTCAGCGAGACCGTCCGGCTGGTGGAAGCCGAGGGCCGCAAGGTCCTGGCCCGCGAAGCGGACATCCGGGACGACGCCGCGCTGCGCCAACTCGTGGCCGACGGCGTCGAACAGTTCGGCCGGCTCGACGTCGTGGTGGCCAACGCCGGGGTCTTGAGCTGGGGCCGGCTGTGGGAACTCACCGACGAGCAGTGGGACACCGTGATCGGGGTGAACCTGACCGGCACCTGGCGCACGCTGCGCGCCGCCGTGCCCGCGATGATCGACGCCGGTAACGGGGGCTCAATCGTGGTGGTGAGCTCGTCAGCGGGCCTGAAAGCCACCCCGGGCAACGGGCATTACTCGGCCAGCAAGCACGGGCTGACCGCGCTGACCAATACGCTGGCCATCGAGCTCGGCGAATACCACATCCGCGTCAACTCCATCCACCCCTACTCGGTCGACACCCCGATGATCGAGCCGGAGGCGATGATGGAGATATTTGCCCGCCACCCCAGCTTCGTGCACAGCTTCCCTCCGATGCCCTTGCAGCCCAACGGGTTCATGACGCCCGACGAGGTGGCCGATGTGGTGGCGTGGCTAGCTGGAGATGGGTCGGGCACGATCACCGGGACGCAGGTTCCCGTGGACAAGGGCGCCTTGAAGTACTGATCGCGGATCGTGGTATGAACTCCACGTGACCGCTAGCAAAGGAATCGTGATCGTCGGCGGCGGGCTGGCCGCCGCCCGGACCGCGGAACAACTTCGCCGATCGGAGTACGCGGGCCGCGTCACGATCATCAGCGACGAGGCGCACGTGCCGTACGATCGCCCGCCGCTGTCAAAAGAGGTGCTGCGCAAAGAGGTCGACGACGTGGCCCTCAAACCCCGCGAGTGGTACGACGAGAACGACATCACCCTGCGGCTGGGCGCGGCGGCCACCGGCCTGGACACCGCGGCGCAGACGGTGACCCTGGCCGACGGGTCGGTCATCGGCTACGAGGAACTCGTCATCGCGACCGGCTTGGTGCCGCGGCGCATCCCGACGCTGCCGGACCTGGAGGGCATCCGGGTGCTGCGCACGTTCGACGAGAGCATGGCGCTGCGTGAGCACGCGTCCGCCGCCCAGCGCGCCGTCGTCATCGGCGCCGGGTTCATCGGCTGCGAGGTGGCGGCCAGCCTGCGCAGCCTGGGGGTGGACGTGGTGTTGGTCGAGCCGCAGCCCACGCCCCTGGCGTCGGTGCTCGGCGAGCGGATCGGTGAGCTCGTCGCGCGGCTGCACCGTGCGGAGGGGGTCGACGTCCGCCTCGGTGTCGGGGTGACCGAGGTGCGCGGCGACGGACGGGTGGACACCGTGGTGCTGACCGACGGCTCGGAGCTGGCGGCCGACCTGGTGGTCATCGGCATCGGGTCGCGCCCGGCGACGGGCTGGCTCGAGGGCAGCGGCATCGAGGTGGACAACGGCGTGCTCTGCGACGAGGCCGGCCGGACCAGCGCGCCACACGTGTGGGCGCTCGGTGACGTCGCCTCCTGGCGCGACGCGACGGGACACCAAGCCCGCGTGGAACATTGGAGCAACGTCGCCGACCAGACCCGAGTCGTGGTGCCCGCGATGCTGGGGCAGGACGTGTCGTCGGCCGTGGTCGTCCCGTACTTCTGGAGCGACCAATACGACGTCAAGATCCAGTGCCTCGGAGAGCCCGAAGCCACCGACACCGTCCACCTCATCGAAGACGACGGCCGCAAGTTCCTGGCGTATTACGAGCGCGACGGGGTGCTGGTCGGGGTGGTCGGCGGCGGGATGCCCGGCAAGGTCATGAAGGTCCGCGCCAAGATCGCCGCCGGCGCGCCCATTTCCGACGTGCTGGGCTGAACCTCAGTGCCACTGCACGGGAGGGCCGTGCGGGTGGCATTCGCCGAGAATCTCCAGCTCGCCGCCGGGCCACCGGCGAGCGCGCACCAGGAACCGGATCGGCGAGTCGTGGCCCCCGCGCGCCGGCTCCAGCGTGAGGTGCACGAACGGCGATCGCTCGTCCGCCCGTCCGCCCAGCGCGCGAACCCGGGCGCGCACCGTCTCGCGCTCCTCGCCGGACAGGTACTGCCAGGTGATCGAGTGCCACAACACCGTCAGGGCACCGTCGGCGAGCGTCAGGCCGGCGACGGCGTCGGCCGCCGTCTGGCGCTCCAGCCGCGCGGGCACCCGCCTGGCGACGTCGATGGCGCCGCGCAGCCGCTCGAGCCGGGCCGCCTGATCGGGCCAGACGTAGCTCAACACGGTGAGCTCCCCATCGGCCCCGGTGACGTCGATGGGCGCGATGTCATATCCGCGCCGCTCGACGATGCGCAGCCCGCCGCCGGGCGGCAGCGCGCCGCGCCACGCGTCGGTGATGGTCACCGGCGAATCGCTGGGTCCCCAGTGTCCCTCGCCGAACCGGTACCGGTAGTGGTCCGCGCGCAGGTTCAGTCCCGCGCTGGTCCCGATCTCGAAAAGCCTTACCGGCAAGCTGAATTCACTGTTGACGCGCAACAGGGCGCCGATCAGCGCTGCTGATCTGCCCACCTCGTTGGTCTGCGGCGGTTGCCGCAACGCCGCCCGCAGCGCGTCGGAGTGGACGGCCGCGGCGTCCCGGATTTCGGGCCACGCCGATTCGGCGTTCCAGCTGCCCCCGGTGCTGGGATACCACCGGCGCAGGTGCGCTGCCCGCCCGTCGAGCACCAGCCGGTGCAGGCCGCCGAGCAGTCGCAGCGGCACCGCAAGGCGCGAGGGGTCGTCCTCGTGGCCGGACAGGATGGCCGCGAACACGCCGCCGGCCTCGACGTCACGGGCCACCAGCTCGAAAAGCTCGCCATACATCGGCGAACCCGAGACGGCGCAGAAGCGCCCCTGCGCGCGCAGGGTGTGCAGCAGGTGATCGCCGCTCACCGGTCCAGCCCGTCCAGCCCGGTCCCCACGACGTCGAACGCGTGGCCCAGCGCGGCCGGCAGCGGGACGGACTCGTCGCCGAGCCAGTGCTCGTAGGCCGACAACGCCACCCCCAGCATGGTCCAGGCGACGGTCTGAGGCAGCAGGTCGGTCGTCTTGCAGTCCGACCGGCGGGCCACGAAGCCGGCGATCACCTCCCGCCAGCCGGCGTACATCGTCATCGAGTAGGCCTGCAGTTCGGCGGTTTGCAGGATGACGCGCATACGCTGGCGGTGCCGCGCGGTCTCGGATTCGTCAAAGGTGTTGAACGCCAACAGCGCATCGCGCAGCGCCTGGCCCAGCGGCACCCGCGGATCGACCTGGTCGAGCAGGTCGCGCAGGTGCGCGAGGTGGGTGTCGAAGTCGCCCCACGGGATGGCGTTCTTGGACGCGTAGTAGCGGAACAGCGTCCGCCGCGAGATGCCGGCGGCCCGCGCGACGTCGTCGACGCTGACGTCGGCGAAACCGCGGGCGCTGAACAGCTCGATGGCGACGGCGGTGATGTGGTGCGGCGTGGTCGAGCGGCGACGGCCCACTCGCGGCTGCGGCCCCATGAGACCCCGCCCTTCCATTTCGGCACTCGATGCCATATTCTGACGAAGCTTGTGACTCGATCCCCATCGTTGTCAAGAACCGACGAAAGGCAATGACCCGTGGACCACGAAACCGAGACCGAGACCCAGCTCGTCGCCGAGACCCTGGTCGAAGAGGTGTCCATCGACGGCATGTGCGGGGTCTACTGACCCGCGTGTTCGATCCCGACCGCGGCTGGCGGTTGCACCCGCAGGTGGCGGTTCGACCCGAACCGTTCGGGGCGCTGCTGTATCACTTCGGCACCCGCAAGCTGTCCTTTCTGAAGAACCGCACCATCCTCACGGTGGTGCGGTCCCTGGCCGACCATCCCGATGTTCGTTCCGCCTGCCGCGCGGCCGGTGTGGACGACTCGGGTGAGGCGCCGTACTTGCACGCGCTGGGCGTGCTGGCCGATTCGAAGATGTTGGTTCCTCAGGAGGCCCCATGACCGCCGGACTGGCCAGAGTGCCGCGGCTCATCGAGCAGTTCGAGAGCGGGCTGGACGCGCCCATCTGCCTGACGTGGGAGCTGACGTACGCCTGCAATCTGGCGTGCGTGCACTGCCTTTCGTCGTCGGGCAAGCGCGATCCGCGGGAGCTGTCCACCCGGCAGTGCATGGACATCATCGACGAGCTGGAACGCATGCAGGTGTTCTACGTCAACATCGGCGGCGGCGAACCGACCGTGCGCCCGGACTTCTGGGAGCTCGTGGACTACGCGACCGAACACCACGTCGGGGTGAAGTTCTCGACCAACGGGGTCCGCATCACCGAAGAGGTCGCCGCCCGGCTGGCCGCCAGCGACTACGTCGACGTCCAGATCTCGCTCGACGGCGCCACCGCGGAGGTCAACGACGCGGTCCGCGGCCCCGGGTCCTTCGACATGGCGGTGCGGGCGCTGGAGAACCTGGCCAACGCGGGCTTTGCGGACGCGAAGATCTCGGTCGTGGTCACCCGGCACAACGTTGACCAGCTCGACGAATTCGCTTCTCTTGCAAGCCGTTACGGCGCCACACTGCGGATCACCCGGTTGCGTCCCTCGGGGCGGGGCGCCGACGTCTGGGAGGACCTGCACCCCACCGCCGCCCAGCAGGTCCAGCTCTACGACTGGCTGGTGGCCAAGGGTGAGCGGGTGCTCACCGGCGACTCCTTCTTCCACCTGTCGCCGCTCGGCTCGTCGGGCGCGCTGGCCGGCCTGAACATGTGCGGCGCCGGCCGGGTGGTGTGCCTGATCGACCCGGTGGGTGACGTGTACGCCTGCCCCTTCGCCATCCACGACCGTTTCCTGGCCGGAAACGTGTTGACGGACGGCGGATTCGACAACGTCTGGAAGAACGCCCCGCTGTTCCGTGAGCTGCGCGAACCGCAGTCCGCGGGCGCCTGCGGCAGCTGCGGGCACTACGACGCCTGCCGTGGCGGCTGCATGGCGGCCAAGTTCTTCACCGGCCTGCCGATGGACGGGCCGGATCCCGAATGCGTCCAGGGGCACAGCGCGTCGGCGCTGGCCCGGCGGCGCGAGACGCCCCGCCCCCGCGCCGACCATTCCCGCGGTCGCCGCGGTCGTCAGCCGGTGCCCTTGACGCTGTCCGTGCGACCGCCGGACACAGCGCCCGCGCGCCTGTGCAACGAGAGCCCGGTCTAGGCCATGGCCGACCAATGGTTTGAAACCGTCGCCATCGCGCAGCAGCGCGCGAAACGACGGCTCCCGAAATCCGTTTACTCGGCGCTGGTCGCGGGGAGTGAAAAGGGGATCACCGTCTCCAACAACGTCGAGGCGTTCAGCGAACTCGGGTTCGCCCCCCACGTCGTCGGCGCGCAGGAAAAGCGCGACCTGGCGACCACCGTTATGGGACAGGACATTTCATTACCGGTGATCATTTCGCCCACCGGTGTCCAGGCGGTCGATCCGGACGGGGAAGTGGCCGTGGCGCGGGCCGCCGCGGCGCGTGGAACGGCGATGGGACTGTCCTCCTTCGCGAGCAAACCGATCGAGGAGGTCATCGCCGCCAACCCCAAGGTCTTCTTCCAGGTCTACTGGCTGGGCGGGCGCGACGCGATCGCCGAGCGGGTGGAACGCGCGCGTCAGGCCGGCGCGGTCGGTTTGATCGTCACCACCGACTGGTCGTTCTCGCACGGTCGCGACTGGGGCAGTCCCAAGATCCCCGAGGAGATGAACCTGCGGACCATCCTGCGGCAGTCGCCGGAGGCCGTCTTCAAGCCCCGCTGGCTGTGGAAGTACGGCAAGACCCTGCGCCCGCCGGACCTGCGGGTGCCCAACCAGGGCCGACGCGGCGAGCCGGGTCCGCCCTTCTTCGCGGCCTACGGGGAGTGGATGGGCACGCCGCCCCCCACCTGGGAGGACATCGCCTGGCTGCGGGAGTTGTGGGGCGGGCCGTTCATGCTCAAGGGCGTGATGCGCGTCGACGACGCGAAAAGGGCTGTGGACGCCGGGGTTTCGGCGATCTCCGTGTCGAACCACGGCGGCAACAATCTGGACGGGACGCCGGCGTCGATCCGCGCGCTGCCCGCGGTGGCCGCCGCGGTCGGCGACCAGGTCGAGGTGCTGCTCGACGGTGGCATCCGCCGCGGCAGCGACGTCGTGAAGGCGGTGGCGCTCGGGGCGCGCGCGGTGATGATCGGCCGCGCGTACCTGTGGGGCCTGGCCGCCGCCGGGCAGGCGGGCGTGGAGAACGTGCTCGACATCCTGCGCGGGGGCATCGACTCGGCGCTGATGGGTCTCGGACTCAGCAGCGTCCACGACCTCGGCCCGGGTGACATCCTGGTGCCGCCCGGCTTCACCCGCGCGCTGGGTGTGCCGTCCGCCGGAGACACCTGAGCGGCTTAATTGCCGGTATCCCGGGCGGATTTCTCGGGAATGATCCGCCGCCGCGCCCGGTGGTGCACGCGTGGTACCCGTGACGGACGAGCACATATTTCGAACGCCCGATGAACCAGCCAGAAAAAAATCATTTTCAACGGACAACAATTGGTGCACGCCAGGTGAATTCGTCCTACCATCACCGAGTGCCCGTACTCGGCGAATTGGCAATGGCGACGTCAAGCCAGCTGTCGGGCACTTCGCCGTCGATATTGGTCCCGCTGGGGTCGACCGAACAGCACGGTCCGCACCTGCCGTTGGATACCGACACCCGGATCGCAATCGCGGTTGCTCGCGGGGCGCGGGCCCGTCTCGACGGCGACTGGCTGGTGGCGCCGGCCGTCGCGTACGGCGCCAGCGGCGAGCACCAGAGCTTCGCCGGGACGATCTCTATCGGTACCGAAGCCCTGACCATGCTGCTGGTGGAGTACGGCCGGTCGGCCGCCGGCTGGGCCCGCCGCCTGGTCTTCGTCAACGGCCACGGGGGCAATGTGGGCGCGCTGAGTGCCGCGGTGACCCGGCTGCGGGCCGAGGGGCGCGACGCCGGCTGGTGCCCATGCCTGGCCTGCGGGGGCGACGCCCACGCCGGACACACCGAAACGTCGCTGTTGCTGCACATCTCGCCCGGTGCCGTGCTGGCCGATCGGTGGCTCGCCGGCAACCGCGCGCCGGTGTCCGAACTGCTCCCCTCGATGCGCCGCGGGGGAGTCGCCGCCGTCAGCCCGGTGGGCGTCCTCGGGGACCCGACCACCGCGACCGCCGCCGAGGGCGAGCGCATCCTGGCCGAGATGGTCGACGGCTGCGTGCGCCGCGTGGACCGGTGGTCACCCGGGCGCGACGGGCTGCTGACATGACCGCTGACATGACGGTGCCGGCGCCCAGGCTGCCGGATGGCTTCGCCGTCCAGGTCGACCGCCGCGTGCGGGTGCTCGGTGACGGCTCGGCACTGCTCGGAGGTTCGCCGACCCGGCTGCTGAAGCTGGCGCCGGCCGCCCAGGACATGCTGTGCGACGGCCGGCTGAAGGTCCGCGACGACGTCAGCGCGCAGCTGGCCCGCACGTTGCTGGACGCCACGGTGGCCCATCCGCGTCCGGCCGGTGGTCCCTCGCACCGCGACGTTACCGTGGTAATTCCGGTGCGGGACAACCTTTCCGGAGTGCGGCGTCTGGTGAGCTCGCTGCGCGGCCTGCGGGTCGTCGTGGTGGACGACGGGTCGTTCCCACCGATCGAGCCGGCCGACTTCGTCGGCGCGCACTGCGACGTCGAAGTGTTGCGCCACTCGCGCAGCAGGGGACCGGCCGCCGCCCGCAACACCGGGCTGGCCGCCTGCACCACCGACTACGTCGCGTTCCTGGATTCCGACGTCGCGCCCCGGCGCGGGTGGCTGGAGGCGCTGCTCGGGCATTTCTGCGATCCGACCGTCGCCCTGGCCGCGCCGCGCATCGTCGGCTTGTCGCACAGCGAGAACGTGGTGGCGCGTTACGAGGCCGTGCACTCCTCGCTCGACCTCGGCGAGCGCGAAGCGCCGGTGCTGCCGCACAGCACGGTGTCCTACGTGCCCAGCGCGGCGATCATCTGTCGTTGCTCGGCCCTCCGCGCAGTCGGCGGATTCGACGAGACGCTGCAGTCCGGGGAAGACGTCGACCTGTGCTGGCGGCTGATCGAGGCCGGCGCCCGGCTGCGCTACGAGCCCATCGCGCTGGTCGCCCACGATCACCGCACTGAGCTGCGGGATTGGCTCGCGCGCAAGGCCTTTTACGGTGGTTCGGCGGCCCCGCTCTCGGTCCGCCACCCGGACAAGACGGCGCCGGTGGTGATCTCCGGCTGGGCGCTCATGACGTGGATCATGATGGCATTCGGCACCAGCCTCTCGCGGCTGGCGTCAGTCGTCTTCGCCGTTCTGACCGGTCGCCGGATCGCCAGGGCGATGCGCGGCTCCGATACGTCGATCACCGACGTGGTGGTGATCGCGGCCCGCGGCCTGTGGTCGGCGGCGCTGCAGCTGGCGTCGGCCCTGTGCCGCCACTACTGGCCGCTGGCACTGCTGGCCGCCATGGCGTCGCGACATTTCCGCCGAGTCCTGCTGGTCGCCGCGGTCATGGACGGCGTGGTGGACTGGCTGCGCCGCCGGGACGCCATCGGTGACGACGCCGAGCCGATCGGCCTGCTGACCTATTTGCTGCTCAAGCGTGTCGACGACCTGGCGTACGGCCTCGGGTTGTGGTGGGGCGTGCTGCGGGAGCGCAACCTGCGCGCGCTGAAACCGCAGATTCGGAGCTAGCCCCAACCTTGACTCGCCCTTGATGGAGGCCGCCGCGCACAGCGATGTGCTGATCGTCGGTGCCGGCAGCGCTGGATCGGTTGTTGCCGAACGTCTTTCCGTCGATTCCGGCTGCGCGGTGACCGTCCTCGAGGCGGGGCCGGCCCTCGACGATCCGGCCTTGCTTGCCCAGACCGCCAACGGGTTGCAGCTGCCGATCGGGGCCGGCAGCCCACTGGTGCGCCGCTACCAGACCAGCCTGACCGCCCGGCCCGCCCGTCGGCATCCGATCGTGCGCGGGGCAACGGTCGGCGGGTCGGGTGCGGTCAACGGCGGCTACTTCTGCCGCGGATTGGCGCGCGACTTCGATCGCCTGTCGCTACCGGGCTGGTCCTGGTCCGACGTCCTCGACAGCTTCCGGGCCATCGAGACCGACCTGGATTTCGATGGCCCGGCCCATGGCCGCAGCGGACCCATCCGGGTGCGTCGTACCCGCGAAATGACCGGAACCACCCAGCGTTTCATCGCTGCGGCGCGGCGTGCCGGATTCGGCTGGATCGATGACCTCAATGACGCCGGGCCGGAACCTGTCTCGGGGATGGGGGCCGTTCCACTCAACATCGTCGACGGCGTGCGCACCGGACCCGGCGCGGGCTTTCTGCTGCCGGCCCTGGGCCGGCCGAATCTGACGTTGCACGCGCGGACGCGCGCGGCGCGATTGCGGTTCACCGGGACCGCCACGGTCGGTGTCGACGTGATCGGCCCGCGCGGCCGCATGACCCTGACCGCCGACCGGATCGTGTTGTGCGCCGGCGCCATTCAAACGGCGCAGCTGCTCATGCTCTCCGGCATCGGGCCAGAGGAAGGGCTGCGGGCCCTCGGTGTGCCCGTCGTAATGCCCCTGCCGGTGGGGGAGTCGTTCAGCGATCACCCCGAATGGGTGTTGCCGACCGATTGGGCGGTGGCACCCGGCCGGCCGGTGCTCGAGGTGGTGCTCAGCACCGGCGACGATCTCGAGATCAGGCCCTACACAGGAGGGTTCGTCGCGATGACCGGGGACGGCACCGCCGGGCACGCCGACTGGCCGCATATCGGCGTGGCGCTGATGCAGCCGCGCGCGCGTGGGCGCATCACGCTGGTGTCTGCGGATCCCGACGTGGCGCCCCGCATCGAGCACCGCTACGACAGTGTGCCCGACGACGTCGCCGCGCTACGCCGCGGGGCCGAACTGGCCCGCGAAATAGGCGGCACCGCAACACATGTCGGGGCCCCCGTGTGGTCGACGTCGCAACATCTGTGCGGCACGGCGCCGATGGGTGCCGACGCCGACCCGCGGGCCGTCGTCGATCCCCGTTGCCGGGTGCACGGCGTGGACAACCTGTGGGTGATCGACGGTTCGATCCTGCCCACCATCACCAGCCGGGGGCCGCACGCCACCATCGTGATGCTCGGGCACCGGGCGGCGGCGTTCGTCCGGTGATGGCGTTACGCGTGGGGGGCGGGCCCCAGCGTGCGGCGTGGGACCCGCCCCCAACGAGCGGCGAATGTTCATGCGTTCCACGTAGATGGCCACGACAAGTGGCGGTGCGCGCGCAGGCCTGTGCGTCGCGCGGACAATGCGTCGCAATATTCGTGGACGGCACGAGCGCCGGCTCGCGGTTCACATGCACTTGGCTTCCTCGGTCGGCACCTCCTTTCGCCCTAAGCCGAAAACCGTAGGCAGTCACACCCGGGTCGGAGGTGAACGCTGCCGCGCCCACACCGGGGACACCGGCCATCGGGCTCTGCTCAGCGCGGGGCATGCCGGCTCGGCCACGCTCGTCGCGCCCATCAACACCACATCGCACCTCGCCTCGCAGAGATGACCTGTACCTGTCGATATATATTTCTGATACCAGAAGCGGCGGGGGATTTCAAGCATCCGGGATGCCGACATGCACAGTGAAGGCGCTGTCGGACAACGGCATTGGACGCGGCAGGGTCAGCTACGGCGCCGGGACAACATCCGACGTACCGGCCGTAGCTGCCTGCCGTCGCGGCCGGGCGCCCAGACCCCGATCAGCACCGCGGCGACCGCGACGATCACTGCCATCGTGACGGTCGAGGCGTGCAGGGCCGCCAGGAACGCGGTCTTGCTGATGTCCGCCAGCTCGCGGCCCCGGGGCCCCAGTCGGCTCGCCACCTCGACGGCTTTGGCCAGCGAATCGGTCGCCGGGCCGCGCACCGGCCCGGGGAAGTCGCCCAGCTTCGGGGCAAGTTCGTGCGAATAGCGGCCGGCCAGAATGGAACCCGCCACCGCGATCCCCAGCGCGCCGCCCATCTCCCGCGACGTGTCGTTCACCGCGGAGGCGACGCCCTGCTTCTCGTCGGGAACCGCTCCCATGATCGCCGACGTCGTCGGCGCGGTGCAGATTCCGATGCCGGTAGCCAATATCATTGTCGGCCAGGCAAACTCGGTATAGGACGAATGCAGGTTCAGCCGGTACATGCAGGCGAAGCCGGCCGCCATCAGCAGCGTGCCGACGAACAACACGAGCCGCAGGCCCAGCTTGGGCACGTACCAGAACGACAGCGCCGAGAAAATGCCCAGCGGCACCATGAACGGGCCGAAGGAGATCGCCGTCGCCAGGGCCGAGTAGCCCATGATCTGTTGCACGTACTGCATGCCGACATAGAAGAACCCGAACGTCGCGCCGAACAGGATGACGATCGCGGCGACCCCGGTGGCGAAATTCGCGTCGGCGAACAACCGGACGTCCAGCAGCGGCTGCCTGTTGCGCCGGGCGAGCCGGAATTCGACGACACCGAACACGGCGGCGAGCGCCGCGCCCGCGACGAGCCCGCCCCAGACCGGGGGTTCACTCCACCCGCGGGTCGGGGCCTCGAGGATGGCGGCCACCGCGATCGCGACGGCGGCCCCGATCAGGGCCGCGCCCACCCAGTCGATCCGCGGTGCGCGACCGTCGCGGGACGAGGCGACGGTGCACGCCAGCGCGAAGATCACCAGCCCGGCGGCGCCCAGGGACCAGAAGATCGCGTGCCAGTCCCAAAAGCGCAGCAGCAGGCCGGAACCGAGCATGCCCAGCACGCCACCGGAGCCGGCCGTGCCGGCCCAGATCCCGACCGCCTTGGTCCGGTCGTCCTTGTGATGGGCCACCGTGAGCAGCGACAGCGTCGCCGGCATCACGAAGGCGGCGCCGATCCCGGCGATCGCGCGGCCGGCGATGATCTGCGCCGGGCTGTGCAGCATCGCCGGCGCCATCGAGCCGAGCGAGAAGACGACCAGCCCGATCAGCAGCGCGCCGCGCCTGCCGTAGCGGTCGCCGATCGCGCCGGCCGGCAGCAGCAGGCACGCCAGCGCCACGGTGTATCCGTCGACGATCCAGTTCAGCTGCGACTGGGTGGCCGAGGTGGCCACCGCGAGGTCCCCCAGCGCGGTGTTCAACGCCGTCATCGACGCGACGACCAGCGCGACGCCCATGCAGGCGACGGCCAACGTCCAGTTTCGCGCTCGGGGGCTACCGCCGATGCTGACTGCATCAGTACGCTGGTCGGGCCGGACCAGGGTTTCGACCATGTGATGCGCCTCCTCACGGTGGCGTTGGGAAGTTTCGAGACCAATAGTCTTGTAGGTAGACCGATAGTCTTGTTCCCAAACGTGGGAGGTGGGTCACAATTACCGGCGCTACTACCGATCCGCGTCCAGCGCGCTCGCGTGCCCGCTTACTCGAGGCCGCCGCGTCGTTACTGCGTTCCGGGGGGCCCAGCGCGGTGACCGTCGACGCGGTCACCCGCACCGCCAACGTAGCCAGGGCCACGCTGTATCGCCACTTCCCCAGCGGAAACGATTTGCTCGCAGCGGCTTTCAACAGCCTCATCCCGCCGTCGCCCAGCCCGCCGGCTGAGGGGTCGTTGCGCGACCGTTTGGTGGCGGTGGTGTTGGCCCAGGCCGAGTCGGTGGCCCAGGCGCCCGCCCTCATGACCGCCATGTCGTGGCTGTCCCTGGGCCGGGATCTCGAGGAGATGCCTGAACCTCGCGACAGTCACTCCGCCGACAGCGCTGCGATCACCACGCTGCGCGAGCGCATCGCCCAGCAGTACGCGGCCCCGTTCGACGCCATTTTCGACAGCCCGGCGGCCGCCGAACTGGGCGAGGTGGACCGGTCCAGGGCCATCGCGCTGCTCATCGGCCCGCTGGTGCTGGGGCGCCTGTCCACGCTTCCCGACTTCGATTACCGCGAGTGCGCGCTCGCGGCGGTCGACGGTTTCCTTTATGTTCAGCGCGCACACAGTCGGGCCGACGGCGCGAGCGTCGAATCGGCGGGCGCCTGAGGCCCCAAAAGGGCAGGTCGGCGGGCCTCGGCCAAGATTTGGCCAAACACACGATCTAGGGCATACTGTTCAGGTTGCCTTGGGCCGGGTTTGCGCCTGGTCGGGCATACGACCAGCGCCCAAAACGGGCGCGTCCGGTCCCATCCTTGGAGCGCGACATATTTTCGCCGCGGTCCAGGCTGCGTGAGGGTGACACGCCCGACCGCGGGGGCCGGTGGACCACGACAGGTAAACAGCGGCGCAGTATCCGGCGCGACGCTCGATCGGCCCAGGTTCGGGCACGATCAGCGCGCCGGGAGCACTTGAGGATTGAGAAATTCGAAGTCCGGACACGGATTTTGTAAGTGGAGTGAGGGTAGGAGAAGCGTGGCGGGACAGAAGATCCGCATCAGGCTCAAGGCCTACGACCATGAGGCCATCGACGCATCGGCGCGCAAAATCGTCGAGACCGTCGTCCGCACGGGTGCCAGTGTCGTAGGTCCGGTGCCGCTGCCGACTGAGAAGAACGTGTACTGCGTGATCCGCTCTCCGCATAAGTACAAGGACTCGCGCGAGCACTTCGAGATGCGCACTCACAAGCGGTTGATCGACATCCTCGACCCGACGCCGAAGACCGTCGACGCGCTGATGCGCATCGACCTGCCGGCCAGTGTCGACGTCAACATCCAGTAGGGGCTTGGTGAACTCATGGCAAGAAAAGGCATTCTGGGTACCAAGCTGGGCATGACGCAGGTGTTCGACGAGAACAACCGGGTTGTCCCGGTGACCGTGGTCAAGGCGGGGCCCAATGTGGTCACCCGCATCCGCACCCCCGAGCGCGACGGCTACAGCGCCGTTCAACTGGCCTACGGCGAGATCAGCCCCCGCAAGGTGAACAAGCCGGTGACCGGTCAGTACAGCGCCGCGGGCGTGAACCCGCGCCGGCACCTCGCCGAGCTGCGCCTGGATGACGAGGCCGCGGCGAGCGAATACGAGGTCGGCCAGGAGCTGACGGCGGACATCTTCGCCGACGGCGCCTACGTCGACGTGACCGGAACCTCCAAGGGGAAGGGCTTCGCCGGCACCATGAAGCGCCACGGCTTCCGCGGCCAGGGCGCCAGTCACGGTGCGCAGGCGGTGCACCGCCGGCCGGGCTCCATCGGTGGCTGCGCCACTCCCGCCCGGGTCTTCAAGGGCACCCGGATGGCGGGCCGGATGGGCAATGACCGGGTGACGGTCCAGAACCTGGTGGTGCACAAGGTCGATACCGAGAACGGCGTGCTGCTGATCAAGGGCGCGGTCCCCGGCCGCACCGGTGGGCTCGTGGTGGTCCGCAGCGCGATCAAACGAGGTGGGAACTAATGGCGCTCAAAATTGACGTGAAGACGCCGGACGGCAAGGTCGAGGGCTCCGTGGAGCTGCCGGCCGAATTGTTCGACGCCCCGGCGAATATCGCGCTGATGCACCAGGTGGTCACCGCTCAGCGGGCGGCGGCACGCCAGGGCACCCACTCGACGAAGACCCGCGGCGAGGTCAGCGGCGGTGGGCGGAAGCCGTACCGGCAGAAGGGGACCGGCCGTGCCCGCCAGGGTTCGACGCGGGCCCCGCAGTTCACCGGCGGTGGCGTCGTGCACGGCCCGAAGCCGCGCGACTATGCCCAGCGCACCCCGAAGAAGATGATCGTCGCGGCGTTGCGCGGCGCGTTGTCGGACCGGGCGCGCAACGGCCGCATCCACGCGGTCACCGAAATTGTCGCCGGCCAAACCCCTTCCACGAAGAGCGCCGCGGCTTTTCTGGGCACGCTGACCGACCGCAAGAAGGTGCTGATCGTGATCGGCCGCAGTGACGAGGCCGGCGCCAAGAGCGTGCGCAACCTGCCCGGTGTGCACATCCTGACGCCCGACCAGCTCAACACCTATGACGTGTTGCGCTCCGACGACGTGGTGTTCAGCGTCGAGGCGCTCAACGCCTACATCGGGGGCAACACGGCAAGCACCGAGGAGGTTTCGGCGTAGATGGCGACCATCACCGACCCCCGCGACATCATCCTGGCCCCGGTCATCTCGGAGAAGTCCTACGGGCTGCTGGATGAGAACGTGTACACCTTTGTGGTGCACCCCGATTCGAACAAGACGCAGATCAAGATCGCCATCGAGAAGATCTTCTCCGTCAAGGTCGCGTCGGTGAACACCGCGAACCGGCAGGGCAAGCGCAAGCGCACCCGGACCGGATACGGAAAGCGCAAGAGCACCAAGCGGGCCATCGTCACGCTGGCACCGGGGAGCAAGCCGATCGACCTGTTCGGGGCCCCGGCCTAGCCGCGCGCGAGAGAGAGACCTGATTAGACATGGCAATTCGTAAGTACAAGCCGACGAGCCCGGGCCGCCGCGGCTCCAGCGTGTCCGACTTCGCCGAGGTCACCCGGTCGGAGCCGGAAAAGTCCTTGGTGCGCCCGCTGCATGGTCACGGCGGCCGTAACGCGCACGGCCGCATCACCACCCGCCACAAGGGTGGCGGCCACAAACGCTCCTACCGGGTGATCGACTTCCGTCGAAACGACAAGGACGGGGTCAACGCCAAGGTCGCCCACATCGAGTACGACCCCAACCGGACGGCCAACATCGCGTTGCTGCATTACCTCGACGGCGAGAAGCGGTACATCATTGCGCCGCAGGGCCTTTCGCAGGGCGACGTGGTGGAGTCGGGCGCCAACGCCGACATCAAGCCGGGTAACAACCTGCCGCTGCGCAACATCCCGGCCGGTACCGTGATCCACGCGGTGGAGCTGCGGCCCGGCGGTGGCGCCAAGCTGGCGCGGTCCGCCGGCTCGAGCATCCAGTTGCTCGGCAAGGAGGGCACCTACGCGTCGCTGCGCATGCCCAGCGGCGAGATCCGCCGCGTCGACGTGCGCTGCCGCGCCACGGTCGGCGAGGTGGGCAACGCCGAGCAGGCGAACATCAACTGGGGCAAGGCCGGCCGGATGCGGTGGAAGGGCAAGCGCCCCTCGGTCCGTGGTGTGGTCATGAACCCGGTGGACCACCCGCACGGTGGTGGTGAGGGTAAGACCTCCGGTGGTCGGCACCCGGTGAGCCCGTGGGGCAAGCCGGAGGGCCGCACCCGCCACCCGAACAAGGCCAGCAACAAACTCATCGTCCGGCGCCGGCGCACCGGCAAGAAGCACGGTCGCTAGGAACTCGAGGAGTAGCCAACAATGCCACGCAGCCTGAAGAAGGGCCCGTTCGTCGACGACCACCTGCTGAAGAAGGTGGACGTGCAGAACGAGAAGAACACCAAGCAGGTCATCAAGACCTGGTCGCGGCGTTCGACGATCATTCCGGACTTCATCGGCCACACCTTCGCCGTGCACGACGGACGCAAGCACGTCCCGGTGTTCGTCACCGAGGCGATGGTCGGTCACAAGCTTGGTGAATTCGCGCCGACGCGCACCTTCAAGGGACACATCAAGGACGACCGGAAGGCCAAACGGCGATGACCTCAACTGAATTCCCGTCGGCGGTCGCCAAGGCGCGGTTCGTGCGGGTGTCACCGACGAAGGCGCGCCGGGTGATCGACCTGGTGCGCGGCCGGTCGGTGGCCGACGCGCTGGACATCCTGCGCTGGGCGCCGCAGGCGGCCAGCGAGCCGGTGGCCAAGGCGATCGCCAGTGCCGCCGCGAATGCGCAGAACAACAACGGGCTGGACCCGGCCACGCTGGTGGTCGCCACGGTGTACGCCGACGAGGGCCCGACCGCCAAGCGGATCCGCCCGCGCGCCCAGGGGCGCGCGTTCCGGATCCGCAAGCGCACCAGCCACATCACGGTCGTGGTGGAGAGCCGGCCGGCCAAGGACGAGCGTTCGGCGAAGTCGACGAGGGCCCGCCGCGCCGAAGCCAGCAAGGCCGCCGCGAAGGCGCCCGCGAAGAAGGCCGGTTCCAAGGCGCCCGCCAAGGCGCCGGCCAAGAAGGCACCTGCGAAGAAGGCTTCGGCGAAAACCGCTGAGGCGAAGACTTCTCAGGCAACTGCTGAGACCTCGGAGGCGAAGGGAGGCTCAGACTAGTGGGCCAGAAGATCAATCCGCACGGCTTCCGGCTGGGCATCACCACGGACTGGAAGTCCCGCTGGTACGCGGACAAGCAGTACGCGGACTACGTCAAGGAAGACGTCGCGATCCGGCGGCTGCTGTCCACCGGCCTCGAGCGCGCCGGCATCGCCGACGTGGAGATCGAGCGCACCCGCGACCGGGTCCGGGTCGACATCCACACCGCGCGCCCCGGCATCGTCATCGGCCGCCGCGGCACCGAGGCCGACCGCATCCGGGCGGACCTGGAAAAGCTGACCGGCAAGCAGGTTCAGCTCAACATCCTCGAAGTCCGTAACCCCGAGTCTCAGGCGCAATTGGTGGCCCAGGGCGTCGCCGAGCAGCTGAGCAACCGCGTGGCGTTCCGCCGCGCCATGCGCAAGGCCATCCAGTCGGCGATGCGTCAGCCCAACGTCAAGGGCATCCGGGTGCAGTGCTCGGGTCGTCTGGGCGGTGCGGAGATGAGCCGCTCGGAGTTCTACCGCGAGGGCCGGGTGCCGCTGCACACGCTGCGCGCCGACATCGACTACGGCTTGTACGAGGCCAAGACCACCTTCGGCCGGATCGGCGTGAAGGTGTGGATCTACAAGGGCGACATCGTCGGCGGCAAGCGTGAATTGGCCGCCGCCGCTCCGGCGGGCGCTGACCGTCCGCGCCGCGAGCGCCCGACGGGTACCCGTCCCCGGCGCAGCGGTGCATCGGGCACCACGGCGACCAGCACCGAGGCCGGCCGCGCCGCCGCTGGCGCCGAAGAAAGCACTGCGGCCGCGCCGGCGGAGACCGCGCCCGCCGCAGAACCGCAAAGCACGGAGAGCTGAATCATGTTGATCCCCCGCAGGGTTAAACACCGCAAGCAACACCACCCCCGCCAGCGCGGCATCGCCAGCGGCGGTACGGCGGTGAACTTCGGCGACTACGGCATCCAGGCCCTGGAGCACGCCTACGTCACCAACCGGCAGATCGAGTCCGCGCGTATCGCCATCAACCGCCACATCAAGCGTGGCGGCAAGGTGTGGATCAACGTCTTCCCGGACCGGCCGCTGACCAAGAAGCCCGCCGAGACCCGGATGGGTTCGGGTAAGGGCTCGCCGGAATGGTGGGTGGTCAACGTCAAGCCCGGCCGGGTGCTCTTCGAGCTGAGCTACCCCAACGAGCAGGTGGCCCGGGCGGCCCTCACCCGCGCAATCCACAAGTTGCCGATCAAGGCACGCATCGTGACCCGAGAGGATCAGTTCTGATGGCAGTGGGAATTTCGCCTGGCGAACTGCGTGAGCTCACCGATGAGGAGCTGACCGAGCGTCTGCGCGAATCGAAGGAAGAGCTGTTCAACCTTCGTTTCCAGATGGCGACGGGGCAGCTGTCCAACAACCGCCGGCTGCGCACGGTGCGGCAGGAGATCGCGCGGGTCTACACCGTGCTGCGCGAACGAGAACTGGGCCTGGCTTCCGGGCCGGATGGTAAGGAATCGTGATGGCAGAAGCGAAGAAGGCGACTCCGAAGGCGGCGGCCGCGAAGGACACCGGCTCGAAAGAGAAGGGTCCCAAGCACACGCCGGCCAACCCGAAGGTGCGTGGGCGGCGTAAGACGCGCATCGGCTACGTGGTGAGTGACAAGATGCAGAAGACCATCGTGGTCGAGCTGGAAGACCGCGTGCGCCACCCGCTGTACGGCAAGATCATTCGTACCACCACGAAGGTGAAGGCGCACGACGAGAACAGCACCGCGGGCATCGGCGACCGCGTCTCCCTGATGGAGACGCGGCCGACGTCGGCGACCAAGCGGTGGCGGCTCGTCGAAATTCTGGAGAAGGCCAAGTAGCCCCGAAGCGACGTCGAAACGCCCGAGACCCCATGGTCTCGGGCGTTTTGCTTTACCCCGCGTGACGGGGCGGCGAAAAGGGATCGGAATGCTCACCGTGCCGCTACGCTCGGCGCATGCCGACTGACTCCCAAGCCTTTCAGGGCAAGATCGAGCTGGATATCCGGGACTCCGAGCCGGACTGGGGTCCGTACGCCGCGCCGACCGCGCCGGAGAACTCGCCGAACATCCTGTACCTGGTCTGGGACGACACCGGTATCGCGACGTGGGACTGCTTCGGCGGCCTGGTCGAGATGCCCGCGATGACCCGCATCGCCGAGCGTGGGGTTCGGCTGTCGCAATTCCACACCACCGCGCTCTGCTCGCCGACCCGGGCGTCGCTGCTGACCGGTCGCAACGCCACCACGGTCGGCATGGCCACCATCGAGGAGTTCACCGACGCGTTCCCCAACGCCAACGGTCGCATCCCGTTCGACACCGCCCTGCTCTCCGAAGTGCTCGCCGAGCGTGGCTACAACACGTACTGCGTCGGCAAGTGGCACCTGACGCCGCTCGAAGAGTCCAATCTGGCGTCGACGAAACGACATTGGCCGACCTCGCGCGGCTTCGAGCGGTTCTACGGATTCCTGGGCGGCGAGACCGACCAGTGGTACCCCGATCTGGTCTACGACAACCACCCGGTCAATCCGCCGGGCACACCGGAAGACGGCTATCACCTCTCGAAGGACATCGCCGACAAGACGATCGAGTTCATCCGCGACGCCAAGGTGATCGCGCCGGACAAGCCGTGGTTCAGTTACGTGTGCCCGGGCGCCGGGCACGCGCCGCACCACGTCTTCAAAGAATGGGCCGACCGCTACGCCGGCAAGTTCGACATGGGCTACGAGGCCTACCGCGAGATCGTGCTGGAAAAGCAGAAGTCGATGGGCATCGTGCCGCCCGACACCGAGCTGTCGCCGGTCAACCCCTACGCCGGCGTCAAGGGGCCGCAGGGGGAGCCGTGGCCGCTGCAGGACACCGTGCGGCCGTGGGATTCGCTGAACGATGACGAGAAGAAGCTGTTCTCCCGGATGGCGGAGGTGTTCGCCGGCTTCTTGAGCTACACCGACGCCCAGATCGGCCGGATCCTGGACTATTTGGCGGATTCCGGTCAGCTGGACAACACCCTCATCGTCGTGATCTCCGACAACGGCGCCAGCGGGGAGGGCGGCCCGAACGGATCGGTGAACGAGGGCAAGTTCTTCAACGGCTACATCGACACCGTCGAAGAGAGCATGAAGCTGTTCGACCACCTCGGCGGCCCGCAGACCTACAACCATTACCCCATCGGCTGGGCAATGGCCTTCAACACCCCGTACAAGCTGTACAAGCGGTACGCGTCGCACGAGGGCGGAATCGCCGATACGGCGATCATCTCGTGGCCCAACGCTGTTGCGGCACATGGGGAAATCCGGGACAACTACGTCAACGTCTGCGACATCACGCCCACGGTCTACGACCTGCTGGGCATGACACCGCCCGAAACCGTCCGGGGCATCGCCCAAAAACCACTGGACGGTGTGAGTTTCAGAGCGGCCCTTGCCGATCCGTCGGCGGACACCGGGAAGCAGACCCAGTTCTACTCCATGCTCGGCACCCGGGGGATATGGCATCAGGGCTGGTTCGCCAACACCATCCATGCGGCCACCCCGGCCGGGTGGTCGCATTTCGACGCCGACCGCTGGGAGCTGTTCCACATCGAGGCCGACCGCAGCCAGTGCCACGACTTGGCCGCCGAGCACCCGGACAAACTCGAGGAACTCAAGGCGCTGTGGTTCTCCGAAGCCGAGAAATACAACGGGCTGCCGCTCTCGGACCTCAACATCCTGGAGACGATGACGCGGTTCCGCCCGTACCTCGTCGGTGAAAGGTCAAGCTACATCTACTATCCCGACTGTGCGGACGTGAGCATCGGCGCCGGCGCCGAAATCCGCGGCAGATCGTTCTCGGTGCTGGCCGAGGTGAGCGTGGATACCACCGGCGCGGAGGGCGTGCTCTTCAAGCAGGGCGGCGCCCACGGCGGGCACGTGCTGTTCATCCAGGACGGCCGCCTGCACTACGTCTACAACTTCCTCGGCGAGCGGCAGCAGGCCGTGTCCTCGTCGGGCGCGGTGCCGTTGGGCAAGCATCTGTTCGGCGTCAGCTATTCGCGGACCGGAACCGTGCCGGACAGCCACACGCCGCTCGGCGACGTCACCCTGTTCATCGACGACGAAGTGGTCGGCACCCTCGCCGACGTGCAGACGCATCCCGGAACGTTCGGGATCGCGGGCGCCGGCATCACCGTCGGGCGCAACGGCGGGTCGGGGGTATGCAGCCGCTACAAGGCGCCGTTCTCGTTCACCGGTGGCACCATCACCCAGGTCACCATCGACCTGTCCGGCCGGCCCTATGTAGACGTGGAAGCCGAAATTGCGCTTGCCTTTTCGCGCGATTGAGGTCTTAGCGCTGTGCTCGTTGGCGATCGCGGCGGTGGGCTGCGAGAAGACCACCGCCGGCACCGCGACGGGTGGGGCCGCGTCGTCGACGACCTCGACCACGCGGGTGCCCGATCCGGCCGAGCCGGTGCCCGGCGTCGAAACCACGCTGCCCGACCACATTCCGCCCAATGCACTGGTGTGCTTCCCGCCGCCCGCCAGCGGCTCCATGACGAAGGCCTCGGTGGCGGACCCGGTCGCGCCCGTGCTCACCGTTGCGCTGCCGGACGGCTGGAGTTCGGCCCCGGGCACCGGTGACGTGGCGCTGACGTCGGCCGGGCCCGACGGCATGTCCGTGCGGGTGACCATCGCCCGCACCGACCTCGAACCCGGCGGGGCGTTTCTGCGCTACGCCGCCGAGCTGCGAACGGCAGACCCGGGGGTCAAGGTCACCGTCACGGCGGCCCAGTTCTGCGGCTACAGCAGCCAGTTGCTCAGCGGTACCGGTGGCGGGGCGGCAGCAAACGAATTCGCCGACCGCATCACCCATGTCTGGACCAACACCCACACATATCTCGTGGTCGTCCATCTGCAGGGGCCCGGCAAAGCGCCGGGTTTCGATGCGGCTAAATCCACGGTAATGCAGGAATTCGCCGTCACGATCCCATGAAAATTGTCGTTGTCCCTGCTAGCATCTGGGCCGTGATGCTTCAATGACCGCCGGGACTCCGGCGCCCCCCGCGCCGCCGGCGCACGCCGCCCCCCGGGGCCGGCAAATCGCGATAGCTTTCGGCATCGTTGTGGCCGTCATCGTCATCTACGTGCTGTCGCTGATCGCCGTGCACCTGCTGGCAAAGTCGGCGCCCGCGCTGCCCCCGGTGGATTTCAGCAAGCTCGAGGCCGACGACAGCGTCGTGCAGGTGCACCTCGAGAAGCTGGATACGGTCGCGAACCGGCTGACGGTGAACGTGCTTGTGTACCCGAAGGACTCGCTGTACGACAAGAACTTCGGTGTGCTGACCACCGACGCGGCCGTCCGCCTGTACCCGGAGAACGACCTGGGGGACTTGCAGTACCCGGTCGGGAAGGCGCCCGCGCAAGTCAGCACGGGCCTGGTGGCCCACGGCGATCCCGGTAACTGGCCGTTCGACTCGTACAAGACGGAAGTCATTGCCGCCGATGTGTTCACCGGTTCTGGTCAGAATCGCGAAAAAGTTCCGGCCCGCGTGGAGGTGACCGGAAAGCTCGACGGGTGGGACGCCACCGTGACCCGCGTCCACGACCCGGAGGACCCGAACCCGGACGTCCAGGACAACGTGATCATCACGTTGGAGCGGTCCAAGGGTCCGCTGATCTTCGACGTCGGCATCTGCCTGGTCCTCATCGCCTTGCCGGTGCTGGCGTTGTGGGTGGCGATCCCAATGGCGTTGGGCCGCACGACGTTCCTGCCTCCGTTGGGAACGTGGTTCGCGGCGCTGCTGTTCGCAGTCGTCCCGCTGCGCAACTTCCTCCCCGGTTCGCCGCCGCCGGGTTCGTGGATCGACCAGGCCATCGTGCTGTGGGTATTGATCGGACTGGTCACCGCGATGTCCCTGTTCATCGTCGCCTGGTGGCGTTCGCGCGAGAAGAAGACGCCGAAGAGGGCCTAGCGAGGCCCCTCGGCTACTCGGAGTTCGATGTGTCGCCGGGGCCGATCGCGTCGACGGCGCTCGAGACCCGTGCCCGGAAGTCGACCGACAGCGGGATGTATCCGATCTTCGCGAGGTCGACCTGGCCGGGACCGATCGCTGCCTGCAGGAACGCCCTGACCGCCTTGGCCACGTCGGCGCTGGGATAGGTCGAACAGACGATCTCGTACGTGGCCAACACGATCGGGTAGACGTCGGGTTGGGCCGGGTTGTAGAACGACGAGAGGTCGAGTACGAGGTTGTTGCCGTCGCCGACGACTTTGGCGCCGGAGATCGTCTTGCCGACCGCGTCGGCGCCGATCCGGACTGGCCGTAACGACCTGCGGCTGGCCGGCGTCTTGATCTCCGCGGCGAAAAGTCCTTCCTTGAGCGCGAACGACAGCTCGTTGTAGCTGATCGCGCCCTCGGTGGTCCGCACCAGCGCCGCGGTGCCGGCGTTGCCCGCGGCACCGGTTCCCACACCGCCGTTGAACGCCTTGCCCGTGCCCTTGTTCCACGCCCCGCCGGCCGCGGCCTGCAAATAGGACTGGAAGTTGTCGGTGGTGCCCGAGGCGTCGCTGCGGTAGATGACGTGGATGTCCTCGGCCGGCATGGAGGCGTTGAGCGCGGTGAGGGCCGGATCGTCCCAGCGCGTGATGGCCCCGTTGAAGATCTTGGCCAGCGTGGGACCGTCGAGCACCAACGAATCGGCGGCGGCGAGGTTGTAGGTGATGGCCAGCGGGCCGAACACCACCGGCAGGTTCCACGCATCGGCACCGCCGCATCGCCGCTTCGCGGCAGCGTATTGGTCGGGCGTCAGCGGTATGTCGGACCCGGCGAAATCGGTTTTGCCGGCCAGGAAATCGCTGACCCCGGCACCGGACCCGTTGGCCGTGTAGTTGAGGTTCTGCCCGGGGCAGGCCTTGGTGTAGGCGGCGATGAACCGGGTCATCGCATTGGCTTGCGCGGTCGATCCGCTGGCCAACAAGTTCTGGTCACCGCCGCAGTTGACCTTCGCCCCAGCGGTATACGGCAGCGTCGCGGGAGCGTTGCTGCATGCCGTAAGCGCCAGGGCGCCCGCAGCCAGCGTGCTCGTGATGACAGCCAATCGATTGCGCGTCACTTGATGATTTCCTTGCGGGCAATAGATCCGGGGGTGTGACGTCGGCGGCGACGAGGCACATGTCGAGACTTACCGTCATCGAACGCGCAAGCAAACCAAATTCAGGTGAACTGGCTGGTTTGCCCAAGCGAACAGCGGATGTCGTTCGGCGGTAATCCCTTCGAGCGTAAGGGGATTCATCTCGTCCCGCGAACGACGCGTTTGGTCGTGAGGCTCCCGACAGTTATCCGCGCATGCGCGCGTTGCTCTGGTCGCGGCACCGGCGGTTCGCGGTAGTCCTACGCTGAGGTGGTGCTTACCGAGCTGGTCGATTTGCCTGGCGGGTCTTTCCGCATGGGCTCGACGAGCTTCTACCCCGAAGAGGCGCCCATTCACACCGTCACCGTGGGCCCGTTCGCGATGGAGCGGCACCCGGTGACCAATGCGCAGTTCGCCGAATTCGTCGCCGCCACAGGCTATGTGACGGTTGCCGAGCAACCGATCGACCCTGCGCTCTACCCCGGGGCCGATCCCAATGATCTGTGCCCGGGTGCCATGGTCTTTCGCCCGACGCCTGGGCCGGTGGACCTGCGTGACTGGCGCCAATGGTGGCACTGGGTGCCGGGGTCGAGCTGGTGCCATCCGTTCGGACCTGACAGCGACATCGCAGACCGTCCCGACCATCCGGTGGTGCAGGTGGCCTATCCGGACGCCGCGGCCTACGCCCGCTGGTCGGGCCGGCGCCTGCCCAGTGAAGCCGAATGGGAGTATGCGGCGCGCGCCGGAAGCGTGACGACCTACTCCTGGGGTGACGAGGCCATGCCCGATGGCAGGCTGATGGCCAACACCTGGCAAGGCGACTTTCCCTACCGCAACGAAGGTGCGCTCGGCTGGGTGGGGACATCTCCGGTGGGGGCGTTTCCGCCCAACGGGTTCGGACTGCTCGACATGATCGGCAACGTCTGGGAGTGGACCGCCACCGAGTTCTCCGCACACCACCGGCTCGATCAGCCGCCGAAAGCCTGTTGCGCCCCAACGGGACCCCCGAACCCCTCGGTCAACCAAGTCCTCAAGGGCGGATCGCACCTGTGCGCGCCGGAGTATTGCCACCGCTACCGCCCGGCGGCCCGGTCGCCGCAGTCGCAGGACTCGTCGACCTCCCACATCGGGTTTCGCTGCGCGGCCGACCCGGCGACCCCCTAGCAAACGGTTCGCCCTGGCGCGCTCCGGGGTGCCTTTCCGGGCCGTCGTCCGGCGGGTGAACCCATGATGTCCAACGGATGACGGAACCGCCGGGCGCACGCGGACATGGGAATTCGCCGCGCGATCAGCATGGCCGTTCGCTAGCATCCCACCACGTGGCGCCCCGACACAGTGGACCTCGGCAGCCATCCCCGCGCGGCCCCAGCAAGCGGTCCCGGCGGTCGACCGATGACGTCTGAGGCGCCGGCGGCGCCCCAATCACCGGTCGGCGCGCCGGCCGTGGCGGCAAAGAAGAGGAAAAAATCGGCGGGCCAGGTAAAGCCACCGAAGCTGAAGAAGTCACAGATCGAGATCGGTGTGGCCATTCTGGTCACCGTCTTCATCACCTATGCGCTCTCGCTGCTCGGCGTCCACGCGCTGCAGCGGGAATCGGGTCCGCTCCCTCCTCTGGATCTGAGCCAGGGCGGGGGCGACGCGACCATCGTGCAGTTACGCGTCGAGGAGCTGAAACCCGTCGCGAATCGCCTCACCGTGAACGTGCTTGTCTATCCGGGGGTTGCCCAGTACGACCCACGATTCGACGTATTGGGCAACGACGTCGCCGTGCGGCTGTATCCGACGAGCGACCTGGGGGATCTGAACTACCCCAGGGGGAAAGCTCCGGCGCAGCTCACCACCACCATCGAGGCGCACGGCAATCCCCGGAACTGGCCATTCGACAAGTACAAGACCGAGCCGATCGCGGCCGACGCGTTCGTGGGCTCCGGTGACAACCGCAAGAAGGTGCCGGCCATCGTCGAGGTAACAGGATCATTGGACGGTTGGAGCATCAATGTCGAGCGCGTCCGCGACCCGAGCGGCCTTCGGACGTCGCGGTCCATGGATACCGGCAACGTGGTTATCACCCTGGAAAGGGCCGACGGGCCGCTCGTCTTCGATCTGGTTATCTGCCTTGTCCTGATGGCGCTGCCGACCGTGGCGCTGTTGGTGGCCATCCCGATGGCGATGGGCAGGCGGAAGTTCGTGCCGCCGTTCGGCACGTGGTACGCCGCGATGTTGTTTGCCGTCGTGCCGCTGCGCACCATCCTTCCCGGCAGCCCACCGCCCGGTTCATGGATCGACCAAGCCCTGGTGCAATGGGTGCTACTGGCCCTGGTGACGGCGATGAGCTTGTACATCTTTGCCTGGATCCGGCAAGGGGACTAGCGCGTCGATCTTCGTCGGTCCGGGGTGACATAGTCGAATTTATGTTCGATTCGAGGGTGTCGTCGGTGGAGGTGATCGCGGCGTTCGATGAGCTTTTCGAGCGGCGCTATCCGAGTTGGCCGCCGCGGCCAGGCGGATGGCGCTGATCCACCCCGGCCACGCCCCACCCGAGCCGGGCTATCTGCCCTCGCCGGCGTTGGCCGATTTCGTGCGGTGCCGCGATCTGACCTGCCGCTGGCCCGGTTGTGATCAGCCGGCGCTGGCCTGCGACCTCGACCACACCATCGCCTATGCCCAAGGTGGGCCCACCCACGCCGCCAACCTCAAATGCTTGTGCCGCACCCACTGTCGGACCATCACGTTCTGGAGCCGTGTCGGCCCGCACCGTCGGCGAACCGCTTCGCGCCTGACTGCAATTCGGATGTCAAACGCGACAGACTGTTGAACTCGAAGTCCATGGCCTCGGCCTCGCTTCGACCCCATTGGTACAGCGTCGACAGGCGGTCCGAGCGCAGGCGCATCTGCGGCAGCGCCGAGAGTTCAGCAGCTAGCTCCTCTGCTGCCTCGCGGGCTGTGCCAGTTGGTACGACGCGATTCGCCAACCCGATAGCTAGCGCCTCGGTCGCGTCGACAGAACGTCCGGTGAGGGTCAGATCCATTGCCCGACTGTGTCCGATCAGTCGGGGCAGTCGGACGGTGCCGCCGTCGATCAGCGGCAATCCCCAGCGTCGGCAGAACACGCCGAAGACGGCATCCGCCGGGCCTCCGGACGATTCATGATCACAGTGGTGACGGGGCCGTTCTTCTCGACCCGAACACCGCCGACGCCCTTGGGTTCAGTCGTCGTGCCCACGACCTCGACGTTACCCGCACCACCCGGGTCTACCGGTAGATTTCCTGCGACGTGCCCGCTGCGCCTGTAGCGGATCTGACCGTTGAACACTCTCAGATTGTTCTTTAGCCAACGCTGATCTCCGCCAATCGAGAGGAGTCTGTTTTCGCCGACGCCGACGCACTGGACCTCGCCCGCGCACCGAACAAGCATCTGCCTTCGCTTCGGGCACCACTATTGCCTCGGCCATCAGCTGGCGCGATTGGAGGGCCGCATCGCGATCACCCAATCGCTGCAGGGGTTCGACAATCTGGAGATCACCGTCCCCCGGAACAGCCTGCGACTGCGCCCCATCGGGTCGCTCCGGGGCCTGGAATCCCTGCCGATCGTCTGAGCTAGATGAACGCGGGCATCGATTCCCAGCCTCGGACAGCCGACGCTGATGATAAGTGTGCGTTCTGGGTGTCGATGTCCCATTCGGGGAAGCGCTTGAGGATTTCCTCGAGCGCGATTCGTGCCTCCAACCTGGCGAGCGCCGCTCCTAGGCAGAAGTGAGCTCCGACGCTGAATGCCAGGTGCTGACGCGGCTGGCGATGGATGTCGAACGTGTCTCCGTCAGGCGGGAATTGGCGATGGTCGCGGCAAGCTGATGCGATCAGCGGCATCATGACGCTGCCTTCGGGCACGGTGTGGCCGTACCACTCGGTATCACGGGTGACGTAGCGGGCGAGGTGCGGTAAGGGGGATTCGTAGCGCAGCAGTTCCTCGATCGTCTGCGGAATCAACCGATGGTCGGCTGCGATTTCGCGCCGCTGGTCGGGATGGTCGGCGAGAACTTTTCCGGCCCAGCCGAGCAGTCGGGTGGTGGTCTCGTTGCCTGCGGAGGCGACGAGGCTGATGTAAAACAGGATTTCGTCGCGGGTCAGGGTTCGGCGGACTCCTGTCTCATCGTCGAATTCGACGTTGAGGAGCTCAGTTGTGATGTCGTCGGAGGGGTGTTCGGCGCGCCAGTCGAGATAGGCGGAAAACACCTCGTCGTAGTTGTTGATGCCCTCCGAGGCCAGGGTCATGGGTTGGCCGGCCTCGGTGAGCAAGAACGCATTCGAGCGATCCCGGACATGTTCTTGGTCGTCTTCGGGAATGCCGACCAGCATTCCGATGACTCTCATCGGCATCTGAGCGCCGAGATCGGCGATGAAATCGAAACGGCCGGTGCCGACGAGGGGGTCGAGACATTGTGCGCAAAACGCGCGAATCTTGTCCTCGAGTTCGGCGATCTTGCGGGGGGTGAACATCCGCGCGAGCAATTTACGATGGATGTCATGAACCGGTGGGTCTTCGAAAACGATGATGCCGGGCGGTATCTCGATGTTGGCCTTGATCACTTCAAGGATCATTCCGCGGGCTGAACTGAACGTGCCGGTGTCGACAAGCGCACGACTGACGTCCTGGAACCGACTGAGCGCATAGAAATCGTATTGCTCGTTGTAGTACAGCGGCGACTCCTCGCGCAGCCGCCGGAACACTGGGTAGGGATCGGCCAGAAGTTCCACATCGTAGGGGTCGTACCGAATGTCGTTGACCTCAGTTACGGTCATGGTCCGTCCTCCTGGTGCAGTGGAACCTGCCGCGCTTCCTTGATGTATCACAGCAGACCTGGCACCAACTGACAAGACAAATCAGAGCAGAATGTCGCGTCATCGTTGACTGTTGCGGATTCGCGTGGTGTGGTGAAGAGGAACTTCTGCGCGGCAGTCGCGCAACTGTTCTTGAGATTTCGTACGAACTGGCACGTGTGAAGCGACAAGATGCCGTTGACCTCGGCCCCAGGTCGCAATACTTCTAGCTACAGGTTGTTACGTCATACCGAACTGGAGCACGATGATGGGCCTTACCCTTGCGTAGCCATGGATGGTCGGGCCGCACGCCGGCCTCCGATGAGGAAGCCGTCAACAGGATTCTGGACGCGGTTGACTCCCTGGTTGCCGAAGGCGGATCCGCCATCCGTGTCAGCGACGTGGCCCGCGTTCTGGGAGTGAGCCGCCAGACCATCTACCGTTACTTCCCTGGGGGGGAAGCGCTTGTGGTCGGCAGCCAGATGCGTTCGGCTAACGGCTTTCTCGATCGTTTAGCCGATCACCTGGGTGGGTGGACAAATCCGGCGGCTGCCGTCGTCGAGGGCGTAGCATTCGCGGCCGAGGAGTTCGCCGACGACCCGCTGATGGCGCGCGTCCTAGAGGCACGGTTACCGGGTGGCGCGTCGGCCTCGTTCACCGCCGGTGCGGCATTTGCTCTCGGACGAGAAATGTTCCGACGATATGACGTCGACTGGGCCTCCCATGGCTTCGACCACGCTGCGATGGACGACCTCATCGAACTCGCTGTACGCACACTCCAGTCGGTTCTGCTCGATCCTCCCGAGCGGCCACTCAACCCAGTGGCACTCCGCAGTCTCGTGGGCAGATGGCTTGGACCGGCCGTCCTCTACCACCAGCTGACCCGCGACATCGATGCACTAACCGCTCTCACGCATGCCAGCCAACTGGCTTCCAGCGCTCGCGGATCAGTCAAATTGGCGTGACCAGAGCGCATCCAGCCACCCGGAGCTCCAACCCCCGACCAAACCCCCGTAGCTGAAGCGTTCTTCAGCCAGTCGCACCCATCATTTGGTGAAAACGTTTTGGGGCTGGCGCGACCAGCAGCTGCCCGACGGCACGCTGATCTGGACCTCCCCGGCCCGGCGCACCTGCGTCACCACCCCGGGCAGCGCCCTGCTGTTTCCCAGCCTGTGCCGCGCCGTGGGCGGCATGCCCGCCCCCGAAGCCGACCCCCCACACGACTCCCACGCCCAACGCACCGCCATGATGCCCCGCCGCACCCGCACCCGCACCCAACACCGCGCCACCCGCATCGCCACCGAACGCCGACACAACCGCCAGGCCCGGCTCGCCCGCCGAACCGCGAAAACCGGCCCCGCGCCACCTGGCGATAACGATCCACCGCCGTTCTAGATATGTGCGCCGGTGACCGCCGAAGAAGCGCTGACCTGGGCGACGGCCGATAAATGCGCCCGATTAAGCAGCGCTTCGACGCGCTGCGGCGGTACGCTTCGTGTGTCTAATTCTGGAGAACATGATCGTGAGATGCGTCGCTAAAGGTGTTGCGTTACTCATCGTGTGCGTTCCGTTCGTCGGGCCGCCGGGATTCGCGTCGGCCGACACAGCTGGCCCCAGCCACCTGGCCTCGGTGGAGAGCTGGCCGGACAACGCTTGCGGCGGCTTCTTCTCCTGGCATGTGATCAACGGCTCCAAAGACGCTCCGATCCGCGCGACCGTGGCGGTCCAACGCACAAAAGGTGCCGAGCAGTTCAACGATCAATACGTCTACAACCTCGCGCCCGCCGAGTCGAGCTTTGTCTCGTGCAGACGAATAATCGCCACTGACGGGCCTGCCTACGACATCACAGCCTGGTTGGTGGGCGCACAAAAAGCCTAGGAAGCGATCGGGTCCTCCGAAGACCCACATCCGTTCTGGGTGCACGATTGCACAATGCCCGCTTCGCTGCCCCCGTTGGCCGCCGAAGACCACGTCTGCGCCGCCTGTGCGGTGAGTTACCAGGACACTCGGGTCGAGGACGCGGTCGCCGTCATCGCCGGCCTGCCGGACGCCGCTCGGGAGGCGCTTTCCGCGATCTCGCCTGACGCGCGGCGGGTGCGGCCCAGCCCGGAAGTGTGGTCGGTCGCCGAGTACCTCTGCCACCTGCGCGACGTCTACGTCAGCTTCACCATCCGGCTGCACCGCGTCCGCACCGAGCAGCAGCCCGCCTGGGACCCGATGCTCAACGATCTGCGGGCCCGCCGCTTCCGCTACAACGCTTGCGACATCGACGCCACCCTCGACGAGCTGGCGGCCGCCGCCGCGGGGTTCCGCGACGAGGTCGCGCGCACCGATGATCGGGGCTGGGACCGCACCGGCACCCGGTTACCGGGCGAGCAGCGCACCGCCCGCTGGCTCGTGCGCCAGGCCATGCACGAAGGCGTGCATCATCTCGGCGATATCCGCAACATCGGGGAAACCGCTCGTTGAATCGGCCTCGGCCGCGAATTTGGCTCTGAGCTGGTCGTCCCCTAGACTCTAGGGGTTGCCTTGGGCAGACCTCGGCCGGTGCGAATCGGCCCCGCGTGCCCTTCGGTGACAAAGACCGCGCATGTCAGGTTATTCGGTGGGCTGTGGCTTGCCTCCTGCCGTGCACACGCAACCAGGTCAGGAGATCGAGTGATTCAGCAGGAATCGCGGCTGAAGGTCGCCGACAACACCGGCGCCAAGGAGATCTTGTGCATCCGGGTGCTCGGCGGTTCGTCGCGACGCTACGCCGGCATCGGAGACGTCATCGTCGCCACCGTCAAGGACGCCATCCCCGGCGGCAACGTCAAGCGTGGGGATGTCGTCAAGGCCGTCGTGGTACGCACGGTCAAGGAGCGCCGCCGCCCCGACGGCAGCTACATCAAGTTCGACGAGAACGCCGCGGTGATCATCAAGCCCGACAACGACCCGCGTGGCACGCGCATTTTCGGGCCGGTCGGCCGCGAACTGCGTGAGAAGCGGTTCATGAAGATCATCTCGCTTGCCCCGGAGGTGTTGTAGATGAAGGTCCGCAAAGGCGACACCGTCTTGGTCATCGCGGGCAAGGACAAAGGCGCCAAAGGCAAGGTGCTGCAGGCCTACCCGGAGCGCAATCGGGTGCTGGTCGAGGGCGTCAACCGGATCAAGAAGCACACCGCGATCTCGAGCAACCAGCGCGGAGCCCAGTCGGGCGGAATCGTCACGCAGGAAGCCCCGATCCACGTCTCCAACGTGATGGTGGTCGACGCTGACGGCAAGCCCGCTCGGGTCGGTTACCGGGTCGACGAGGAGACCGGCAAGCGGGTCCGCATCTCCAAGCGCAACGGTAAGGACATCTAGCATGACCACAGCAGAGAAGGTGCAGCCGCGCCTGAAGGAGCGCTACCGCAACGAGATTCGTGATTCGTTGCAGCAGCAGTTCGGCTACTCCAACGTCATGCAGATCCCGACCGTGACGAAGGTCGTCGTCAACATGGGCGTCGGCGACGCGGCGCGAGACGCGAAGCTGATCAACGGCGCGGTCAACGACCTGGCGCTGATCACCGGGCAGCGGCCCGAGATCCGCCGGGCGCGCAAGTCCATCGCCCAGTTCAAGCTGCGCGAGGGCATGCCGATCGGCGCCCGGGTCACCCTGCGTGGGGACCGGATGTGGGAGTTCCTGGACCGTCTCACCTCGATCGCGCTGCCGCGTATCCGCGACTTCCGGGGGCTGTCGCCCAAGCAGTTCGACGGTGTCGGCAACTACACCTTCGGGCTGGCTGAGCAGTCGGTGTTCCACGAGATCGACGTGGACAAGATCGACCGGGTCCGCGGCATGGACATCAACGTCGTCACCTCGGCGACGACCGACGACGAAGGACGAGCGCTGTTGCGGGCCCTCGGCTTTCCCTTCAAGGAGAACTGAGCAGATGGCGAAGAAGGCACTGGTCAACAAGGCCGCACGTAAGCCGAAGTTCGCGGTGCGCGGCTACACGCGCTGCAACAGGTGCGGCCGCCCGCGCGCGGTCTTCCGCAAATTCGGGCTGTGCAGGATCTGCCTGCGCGAGATGGCGCACGCGGGCGAACTGCCCGGCGTGCAAAAGAGCAGTTGGTAACAAGCCCCAAACAGTTGCGCGGTAGGCCCGGGACGGGAACCGCCGCGAGGAAGGTGACACGCCTGTCATGACCATGACGGACCCGATCGCAGACTTCTTGACACGTCTGCGCAACGCCAATTCGGCGTATCACGACGAGGTGACGTTGCCGCACTCGAAGATCAAGGCCAACATCGCCCAGATCCTCAAGGCCGAGGGCTACATCACCGACTACCGGACCGAAGACGCCCGGGTCGGCAAGTCGCTCGTCGTCCAGCTCAAGTACGGCCCGAGCCGGGAGCGCAGCATCGCCGGCTTGCGGCGAGTGTCCAAGCCCGGTCTGCGGGTGTATGCGAAATCCACCAACCTGCCGCGCGTGCTCGGCGGCCTGGGCGTGGCGATCATCTCGACCTCCTCGGGCCTGCTGACCGATCGTCAGGCGGCCAGACAGGGCGTGGGCGGCGAAGTCCTCGCGTACGTGTGGTAGCGGGAGAGGCAGCAATAGATTATGTCGCGCATTGGTAAGCAGCCGGTTCCGGTTCCATCCGGAGTCGACGTAACGATCGAGGGTCAGAACGTCTCGGTGAAGGGCCCCAAGGGCAGCCTGAATCTGACCGTCGCCGAACCGATTACGGTCGCGCGCAACGAAGATGGCGCGATCGTGGTCGCCCGTCCCAACGACGAGCGGCGCAACCGCTCGCTGCACGGGCTGTCGCGCACCCTGGTGTCCAACCTGGTCACCGGCGTGACCGAGGGGTACACCACCAAGATGGAGATCTTCGGGGTCGGTTACCGCGTGCAGCTCAAGGGCGCCAACCTCGAGTTCGCGCTGGGCTACAGCCACCCGGTGGTCATCGAGGCGCCCGAGGGCATCACGTTCGCGGTGCAGTCACCGACGAAGTTCTCGATCTCCGGGATCGACAAGCAGAAGGTCGGCCAGATCTCGGCGAACATCCGCCGTCTGCGCCGTCCCGACCCGTACAAGGGCAAGGGCGTGCGCTACGAGGGTGAGCAGATCCGCCGCAAGGTCGGAAAGACAGGTAAGTAGCCATGGCGCAAAAACAAGCTGACACCGCCGCGCGGAAGCCGGTGGGGCAGAGCGTATCCGCGACTCGTCGGGTCTCCCGGCTGCGCCGGCATGCGCGGCTGCGCAAGAAGATCACGGGCACCCCGGAGCGTCCGCGGCTCGTCGTCAACCGGTCCGCGCGGCACATCCACGTGCAGCTGGTCAACGACGAGAACGGCACCACCGTGGCCGCCGCGTCCTCCATCGAGGACGACGTGCGTGGCCTGCAAGGCGACAAGAAGGCCCGCAGCGTGCGGGTAGGCCAGTTGATTGCCGAGCGCGCCAAGGCCGCCGGTATCGACACCGCGGTCTTCGACCGCGGTGGGTATACCTACGGCGGACGGATCGCGGCGCTGGCCGATGCCGCACGCGAGAACGGATTGAGTTTCTAGATGATGATCGAGACCTCGAACAAGCCTGGAAGGACCGCATAATGGCGGAACAGTCGGCCGGCGGGCAAGGCCCAGACAGCCGTGACTCGCGCGGTGACCGCGACAGCCGCGGTCGGCGCGACGGTGACCGCGGCCGTGGCCGCGATCGCGACGGCGACAAGAGCAACTACCTCGAGCGGGTCGTCGCCATCAACCGCGTCTCCAAGGTGGTCAAGGGCGGTAGGCGCTTCAGCTTCACCGCGTTGGTCATCGTGGGTGACGGCAACGGAATGGTCGGCGTCGGCTACGGCAAGGCCAAGGAAGTCCCGGCCGCCATCGCCAAGGGCGTGGAGGAGGCGCGCAAGGGCTTCTTCCGGGTGCCGCTGATCGGCGGCACCATCACGCACCCGGTGCAGGGTGAGGCGGCCGCGGGCGTGGTGCTGCTGCGCCCGGCCAGCCCCGGTACCGGTGTGATCGCCGGCGGCGCGGTGCGTGCGGTGCTGGAATGCGCTGGTGTGCGCGACATCCTGGCCAAATCATTGGGCAGCGACAACGCGATCAACGTGGTGCACGCCACGGTTACCGCGCTCAAGCTGCTGCAGCGTCCCGAGGAGGTGGCTGCCCGGCGCGGCCTGCCCATCGAGGACGTCGCCCCGGCCGGAATGCTCAGGGCCCGGCGGGAAAGTGAAGCGCTGGCCGCAAGTGCCGCGCGAGAGGGAACGGCACCGCAATGAGCCAACTGAAGATCACCCAGGTCCGCAGCACCATCGGGGCCCGCTGGAAGCAGCGGGAAAGCCTGCGCACCCTGGGCCTGCGACGGATCCGCCACTCGGTGATCCGTGAGGACAACCCACAAACCCGCGGCCTGATCGCGGTGGTCAACCACCTGGTCGTGGTGGAGGAGGCCAAGTGACCATCAAGCTGCACGACCTGAAGCCGGCCCCCGGCTCGAAGACCGCCCGGACCCGGGTCGGTCGCGGTGAGGGCTCGAAGGGCAAGACGGCCGGCCGCGGTACCAAGGGCACCAAGGCCCGCAAGAACGTGCCGGCCACCTTCGAGGGTGGGCAGATGCCGATTCACATGCGGCTGCCCAAACTCAAGGGATTCCGCAACCGGTTCCGCACCGAATACGAGATCGTCAACGTCGGCGACATCAACCGGCTGTTCCCGAAGGGCGGCTCCATCGGCGTCGACGACCTGGTGGCCAAGGGCGCTGTTCGCAAGAACGCGTTGGTCAAGGTCCTCGGCGACGGCAAGCTGACCGTCAAGGTCGAGGTCTCCGCGCACAAGTTCAGCGGCAGCGCCCGCGAGAAGATCACCGCCGCCGGCGGCTCGGCCACCGAGCTCTGATCAGCCCAACCGCGGAATGACCTCCGCGGCAAGGCGTTCCATCTGCTCGCGGTTCTCTGCGACGTCGACGCCGACCGGGTTGAGCAACAGGTACTCCGCGCCGGCATCGATCACCTGTTGCAGCCCGTGCGCGACGTCGTCGGGCGTGCCCGAGACCGGTACATCCTCGACGCCCGGCATCTTGCCGTAGATCCGCCGCAGCCCGGCGAGCACCCGCTCACGGGCCCGTGCCGCACCGTCGTCCACCATGAGGTAGACGCGCTTGCCGATGGTGAAATGCGCCGGGTCCCTTTGCTGTTCGTCGAGTTCACGGCGCACCACGGTGACGGCTCCGGCGAAGGCCTCGGTGGTCGACGAACCGGCGCCCAGGAACGAGTCGCCGTGGCGAACCGCGCGGGCCAGGGCCTTGGGCGCCAGGCCGCCGAACCAGATGGGCGGGTGCGGACGCTGCACCGGTTTGGGCGCGATCGGGAGGTCGTCGACGTCGCGGAACCGGCCGTGGAAGGTGACCCGGGGCTCGTCGGACCAGGCGGCCTTCATCAACTTGAGGCCCTCAGTGAAATATGAGATGTACGTTTCCTTCTCGACGCCGAATGCCGCGAATTTGCGGAATCCGCCGCCGGTCCCCACACCGACGTCCAGCCTGCCGTGGCTCAGCCTGTCGACCGCGGTGACCGAAGAGGCCAGCTGTAGCGGGTCGTGTAGCGACGTCACCAGCACGGCGACCCCCAGGCGCAGGCGTTCGGTGCAGGCCGCGCAGTAGGCCAGCAGCTCCAGCGGCGCCAGCAGCGGCGCCTCGCCGATGATCTGCTCGAGCACCCAGCCGCCCTCAAACCCGAGTTCCTCGGCGCGGGCCAGGTAACCGCGCAGCCCGTCGGCGTCGAACCCGTCGTCGTCGAACTGGGGGATGGCGATCGAGAACCTCACCCCACCACCGTACGGCGGCGCTGTCGGTACGCTGCAGACATGTTCGCCTTCCTGCCCTCGATCCCCGGTGTCGACGACGTCCGCGCGCTGGCCGGCCGCGTCGACACCGCCCGCCACCACGGCGTACCCAACGGCTGCGTGCTCGAGCTCGACCTGCGTTCGGCACCGCCGGAGTCGGCGGGGTTCGACCCACTGGCGATCTTCACCGGCGGGAAGCCGATGGCGCTTCGCGACGCGGTCGCCGCCATCCACCGCGCGGCCGAGGACCCGCGGGTCGCCGGCCTGATCGCCCGGGTGCAACTAGCCGCCTCAGCGCCGGCGGCGGTGCAGGAACTGCGCGAGGCCATCGCCGCGTTCAGCGCCGCCAAGCCGACGCTGGCGTGGGCCGAGACCTACCCGGGCACGCTGTCCTACTACCTGGCCTCGGCCTTCGGCGAGGTGTGGATGCAGCCGTCGGGAAGCGTCGGGCTGATCGGCTTCGCCAGCAACGCCACCTTCCTGCGCGACGCGTTCGACAAGGCGGGCATCGAACCGCAGTTCGTGGCGCGCGGCCAATACAAGTCCGCGGCTAACCGATTCACCGAGCACGGCTTCACGACGGCCCATCGCGAGGCCGTCACCGGGATGCTGGAAAGCCTGCAGGAGCAGGCGTGGCGGGCGATCGCCGAGTCGCGCAAGCTCGACATCGATGCGCTCGACGCGCTGGCCGACCGCGCACCGCTGTTGCGGGACGACGCTGTGGCGGCCGGCCTGCTCGACCGGATCGGGTTCCGCGACGAGGCCTACGCGCGCATAGCGGAACTTGTTGGCGTAAAGGATGTTTCGGATGAGACCGAACCGCCGCGGCTGTATTTGACCCGGTATGCCGGCGCGGCCCGCTCCCGGTTGGCGCCGCCCAGACCGCCGGTGCCCGGCCGGCGGCCCAAGCCGACCCTGGCCGTCGTCACGCTCGACGGCATGATCGTCGACGGACGCGGTGGTCCCGGTTTCCTGCCGTTCGGCGCCTCCACCGCCGGCGGCGACACCATCGGGGCGGCGCTGCGGGAGGCGGCCGCCGACGAGTCGGTGTCCGCGATCGTGCTGCGGGTCAACAGCCCCGGCGGCACGATCACCGCGTCGGAGAGCATCTGGCGCGAGGTGACCAGGGCCCGCACCCGCGGCAAGCCGGTGGTGGCGTCCATGGGTGCGGTCGCCGCCTCCGGGGGCTACTACGTCTCGATGGGGGCCGACGCGATCGTCGCCAACCCGGCGACCGTCACCGGGTCGATCGGGGTGATCACCGGTAAGCTGGTGATCCGAGACCTGTTGGAGCGGTTGGGGGTCGGGTCGGATACCGTGCGCACCAACGCCAATGCCGACGCGTGGTCGATGGACGCGCCGTTCACCCCGGAGCAGCAGGCTCACCGCGAGGCCGAGGCTGACCTGTTCTACGCGGACTTCGTCCGGCGCGTCGCCGAGGCGCGCAACCTGACCGCCGACGCGGTCGAACGCGTTGCGCAGGGGCGAATTTGGACCGGCGCCGACGCCCTCAAGCACGGCCTGGTCGACGAACTCGGCGGCTTGCGCACCGCGGTGCGCCGTGCCAAGGTGCTGGCCGGCCTGGACGAGGACAGCGAAGTGCGCGTGGTCAGCTACCCGGGTTCCTCGCTGCTGGACATGCTGCGGCCCCGGGCCTCGTCCCAGCCGGCCGCGTCGCTGCCGGACGCGCTGGCGGCGCTGCTCGGCCGCACCGTCGGCGGCATCCTGGACAACGTCGAGCAGACGCTGAACGGCGCCACCGTGTTGTGGCCCGGGCGGTCGCGGTTCTGACGAACTACCCGGTGAGCTCGCCGCTGATGAAGATGATCTCGCCGAGCGGGTCGTCGTTTTCCGGGGGTGGCGCCTCGATGCCTTGGCGCCGGAACAATTCCGTCCGGGTGGTCCCTTCGACGTCCCACCTCTTGGACCGCAGATAGTCCACGACGTGGTTGCGCTCGCCGGCGTAGACCAGCGACGCCATGTCGATATCCACCCCGTGTTCGCGGAAGGAACCCGACATCTCCCGCACCTTGTCGGCGTCGAAATCGACGATGCCGGGCACGAACTCGGTGGCGATCGTGCTGCCGGGCGCGCTGAGTGTGGTGATGTTGTCGAACAACCGGTCCTGGGCCTCGGGTGGCAGGTAGATCAGCAGACCCTCGGCCAGCCACGCGGTGGGCGCCGTCGCATCGAATCCGGCCGCCTTCAGCGCCGTCGGCCAGTCGGCGCGCAGGTCGATCGGGACCGTGCGCCGCGTCGCGGTGGGTTCGGCCGGGATCCCGGCCAACGTGGCGGTCTTGAACTCGATCACGCGTGGCTGGTCGATCTCGTAGACCACCGTGCCGTCCGGCCATGGCAACCGGTAGGCGCGCGAGTCCAGCCCCGATGCGAGGATCACCACCTGCCGGATTCCGCCCTGGGTCGCCTTGACGAAGTAGTCGTCGAAATACTTGGTGCGCACGGCCATTCCGTCGACCATGGCCTGCATGCGGACCAGGGATGCGTTCTCGATCGCGTCGAGGTCGAGCTCGCCGTCCATCATCTTGGTGAAGAAGGCCACGCCGACCGCGCGAACCAGCGGCTCGGCGAACGGGTCGTGGATGAGGCCGCGGGGATCCTTCGTCGCCATGGCGCGACCGGCGGCCACCATGGTCGCCGTCGCGCCCACACTGGACGCCAGATCCCACTCGTCGTCGTGAGCGCGTGACATAGCCGAAACCCTAGCCAATCCGCTACGCCAGCGTCGCGGCGACGTAGCTCAACTCGCCGAAGGTGGCCGACATCTCGTCCTCGGGGAATTCGAACCCGTTCTGCGCGTACAACTCCCGCGCCGGATGCGCCGTCACCCGCCAGCCGAGGGCATTGAGGTAGTCGGCGACGACGTTGCGTTCCCCGCGGTAGAACAAGTCGGCCGCGTTGAGGTTGAGGCCGAATCGCTGCCACCGTTCGCTGATGCGCTGCAACCGCTCGTCGGAGAACGCGTTGGGGTCGGGCACATGTTCGGTGGCCAGCCGGCTGCCCGGCGCGCTGAGCGCGGTGATGTTGTCGAACAGCCGGTCCTGGGCCTCGGGCGGCAGGTAGGGGAGCAGCCCTTCCGCGCTCCACGCGGTCGGCTGCGTTGTGTCGAATCCGCCGTCGCGCAACGCCGTCGGCCAGTCATCGCGCAGATCGATGGCGATCGTCCGGCGCTCGGCCGTCGGGGCGGCCCCGAGCCCGGCGAGGGTGTCCGTCTTGAACGCGATCACCTGTGGCTGGTCGATCTCGTAGACGACGGTCCCGGCGGGCCAGGCCAGCCGGTAGGCCCTGGTGTCCAGGCCGGAAGCCAGGATCACCGCTTGTCGCACACCGTCTTTGGTGGCGCCGATGAAGAAGTCGTCGAAGAACCGCGTCCGAACCGTGATCTGCTCGGTGCGGGCCTTGCGGTTGAACAGCGGGTCGTCCTCGAAATCGACCTGCCCGTCGACGATGCGGATGAAGGGCTCCAGGCCGACGGCGCGGACCAGCGGTTCGGCCAGCGGATCGTCGAGCAGCGGGTCGGGTCCCTGCGACGCCACCGCGCGGGACGCCGCCACCATGGTGGCCGTCGCCCCCACGCTGTGCCCGGGTCCCCAACTGTCGCCTTCCGTGCGTCCCGATTCCACCGTCATGCAATGGCTCCTATTTCTTCTCCAAAGTGCCGCTGACGTAGAGCATTTCGCCCATGCGCATGTCGTCGTCCTCGAGCGGCGGAAGCCCATTGGCCGAGAACAACTCCCGGATGGTGACGCCGTTCAGCGCCCAGCCCCGGTCGCGCAGGTAGGGGGCCGCCTCGTTGCGTTCCCCGAAGTACACCAGCCCCGCCATGTCGAGGTCGAAGCCGTGCGCACGCCAGCGTTCGGAGATCTGCTGCATGCGCTCCCTCATCTTGTCCTCGTCGCCGGGCTCGCGATTGGGCGCGCTTTCGACGGCCAACCGGCTGCCCGGTGCGCTGAGTTCGGTAATGGTGTCCAGCAGTCGGTCCTGCGCCTCCGGGGGCAGGTAGCCGAGCAGACCCTCGGCGCTCCATGCGCTCGGCCTGGCCGGGTCGAAGCCGGCGGCCCGCAATGCGGTGGGCCAGTCGTCGCGCAGGTCGACGGTCACCACGCGCCGGTCGGCGGTGGGCGCGGCGCCCAGTTCGGTGAGGGTGCGCGACTTGAAGTCGACGACCTGCGGCTGATCGACCTCGTAGACGACGGTCCCGGCGGGCCAGGCCAGCCGGTAGGCGCGGGCGTCCAGCCCAGAGGCCAGGATCACCGCCTGCGTGATTCCCGCGTGGGTCGCGTCCAGGAAGAACTCGTCGAAGAACTTGGTGCGCACCGCCATGTTGTCGGCCATCCGGGACATCGCGCCGGTGGACCCGGTGGCCCCGTCGTGCACGTCGTTCAGGTCGTCCGGATTGACCTCGCCTGTTGCCAGCCGGGTGAGCAGGTCCACGCCGACGGCCCGGACCAGCGGCTCGGCGAACGGGTCGTCGATCAGCGGACGGTCGGCGCGGGTGGCCACGGCCCGGGCGGCGGCCACCATGGTCGCGGTCACCCCGACGCTGGACGCCAGGTCCCAGGTGTCGCCCTCATACCTGGTGGAAGTCATAGTTGCCCCTGTTCGGATCTAGTTAATCTAATATTTAGCCGATATAACAAGCTTCTGCCACTGTACGCCCCCCGCGTTTAGCGGCAACCTTGACGGATGGCGTACGCGGCGGCGGGCAAACGGGTGCTGATCACGGGTGCCTCGTCGGGTCTGGGGGCGGCCCTGGCGCGGCAGCTGGCGGCGCGAGGGGCGGTGGTGGGGCTGGTCGCCCGGCGGCGGGACCGCCTGGCCGAGGTGCTGGCCGACTGCCGGCGGGCCTCCCCGGGATCGGCGATGTGGGTGGCCGACCTGGCGGACACCGCGTCGCTGCCCGAGCTGGCGCTGCGGGCATGGGAGGCGCTCGGCGGCGTCGACGTGCTGGTCAACAACGCCGCGATGCCGAAGCGGCGTCCCGTCGCCGCCCTGGCGCCCGACGAGGTCGAGGACGTCATGCGGGTGAACTTCTTCGCGCCGATGCGGCTGACGCTGGCGCTGTTGCCGCGGATGCTGGCGCGCGGGTCGGGCCTGATCGTCAACGTGTCGAGCGTCGGCGGCCGGCTCGGGATTATCCACGAAACGGCTTACTGTGCAAGCAAGTTCGCGCTATGCGGCTGGAGCGAGGCGATGGCCGTGGACCTGCACGGCAGCGGGGTCGCGGTGAAGCTCATCGAACCGGGGCCCGTCGACACCGAGATCTGGGACCACCCGGGCAGCGAGGAACCCCTCTATCAGGGCCCCAAGGTGCCCGCCGACGAGGTGGCCGAAGGGGTCATCGCGGCGCTGGGCACGGGCACGTTCGAGCACTACGTCCCCGACATGAAAGCCGTCGTCGACGCCAAGAACGCGGACATCGATGCGTTCATCGCCGGTGTCGCCGGGATGGCGTCGCGATGAGGGCGCTCGTCTACGGCGTGCCGCCGGAGCCTTACGAGGCACCCGGTTTGGACGATGGGACAGCCAACACGCTGACCCAGAACCTGGCCCGCACCCCGACCGCGATGCGAGAGGTGCCGGATCCGCAACTACCGCATGAGGATTGGGTGATCACCCGGCCGCGGCTGACCGGAATCTGCGGGTCGGACTCCAAGCAGATCCTGATGGATTTCGGCGAGGCCGACGCCGACAACGCCATGTCCGCCTTCTGCTCCTTTCCCCAAGTCATGGGGCACGAGGTGGTCGCCGACGTGGTCGCGCTGGGGCCCAAGGCCCGGGGGCTGCGGATCGGCCAGCGGGTGGTGCTCAACCCGTGGCTGTCCTGCGGGCCGCGCGGGATCGAGCCGCCCTGTCCCGCTTGCGAAACCGGCGACTACAGCCTGTGCTGGAGCTTCACCGACGGCGACATCAAGCCCGGCATTCACACCGGGGTCTCGGCCGACGTGACCGGCGGCTACGCCGAGCTGATGCCGGCCCACGACAGCATGCTCTTCGCGGTGCCGGATTCCGTGCCCGACGAGCTGGCGGTGTTCGCCGATCCGTTTTCGGTCTCCCTGCACGCCATCACCCGCCACCCGCCGCCCCGCTCGGGCCGGGTCCTGGTCTACGGCGCCGGATCCCTGGGGCTGTGCGCGGTGGCGATCCTGCGGGCGCTGTATCCGGATGTGGCCATCGCGGTGGTGGCGCGCTTCGACGCCCAGGCGGACCTGGCCCGCCGCTTCGGGGCCGAATTGGTGCTGGAGCACGAACCCCGCCTGGCCGTCATCGAGGAACTGGTGGCGTGGGGTGGTGGCCGGCTGCGGCAGCCGCTGCTGGGCCTGCCGATGGCCTATCCGGGCGCGGTCGACGTCGTGTACGACACGATCGGCAAGCCGGAGACGTTCGAAGTCGGGGTCCGGGTGCTGCGCGCCCGCGGGACGCTGGTGAAGGCCGGTGTGCACGCGCCCGGCCGCTGGGAGTGGAGTCCGTTGTATTTCAAGGAGATCGCCCTCGTGGGGTCGAACGCCTTCGGCGTCGAGGAGGTCGAGGGCCGGCGCAGGCACGCCATCGCCCACTACCTGGAGATGGCCGCCGCCCACCGGGTGGACCTGCGCCCCATGCTGACCCACACCTTCGGACTCGAGCGGTGGCGCGACGCCTTCTTGGCGATCGCCAACCAGGCCGACAGCGGCGCGGTCAAGGTCGCGTTCGATCAGCGCTAGAGCAGGGCGCCCCGGGACCCTACGAGGGGCAGATCGATCGGCGTGATGACGCCCGGTGCGGCGTCGCACAGGAAGGGTATGGCGTTGACCGCCGCGACGGCGGTGCTGTCCATCAGCACGGTCATCACGTCCTCGCCGGGGTTGCCGAACCGGATCGTCGCGTCGACGCGTGGCTCGCCGTCGATCACCACGCTGAAACCCTTGGGGTCGGTCCACTGGGGGTCCAGCGCGTCGTCGCTCATCGTCCAGCAGATGGCGAGCTCGATCACCGGGCGGCCGCCACGATAACCGCGATAGGTGCGGCGCTGGCCTCCGGCGGTGCCGGCGGCGTAGTTCACCCAGCCGAGATCCAGATCCCGGGTCAGCACCGCGGGCTCGACGAATGCCTCCTTGGAGTCGAGCTCGGTACCCAGCATGGCGGCGATCATGTCCAGCGTCTCGAAGTAGCCGAGGCCGTAGCGTTGCGTCGCCGGGTCGAGGTGCGTCACCGGCTCACGGGGTGTTTTGCCGAATCCGAGCACCTTCCACACGTCCGGTATGGGATACGTGGTGCAGTCCAACGTTTCGACCAGCTTGACGCTGCGGACCGTGCGGCAGGCGCCGGTGAGGAATCCGGCGACGACGTTGATGAAACCCGGCTCGAATCCCGTTCCCAGGAAGGTCGCGCCCCCCTCTTGCGCCGCCTCCTCGAGCGCCGGCAGTTCGGCCGGATGGTGGGTGCCGGTGAGGAAATCTCCGGTGGTGACCACGTTGATGCCGCGGCGCAGCATCCTTTCCACCAGCTCGTAGTCGATGGCGCGCGGCATGTAGTTCACGCAGTCCGGTGCGAGGTCGAGCAACGCGTCGACATCGCTGGTCGCGGCGACCCCGATCGGGGGCCGGTCCGCGAGTGCCCCCGCGTCGCGCCCCACTTTCTCCGCGCCCAGGGCGTGGACGCCCACCACGTCGAAGTGGTCGCGGTCGAGCAGGATGCCCAGCGCCCGCTTGCCGATGTTGCCGGTTGACCACTGAACCACGCGGTAGGGCGCCATGCTCTTCCTCCGTCGCGCATCGGACGCTGGACCGTTGACATCGTAAGCGGACATTGTTCTAATCTGAATACCGTTCGAATTCGAATGCTGTTCGAAATTGGGGGTGGTCGTGGAGGCTGTGGCCGATGCGCCGGTGCTGCGCTACGGGGCGCTCGACCGCGCGCACCTGACGAAGCACCTGTGGCGGCTGGCAAAGCGCGTCGGCGTCGGCCGGGTCACGATGCGGGAGCTGGCGGCAGAGGCCGGCACGGCGGCATCATCCGTCTACTACCACGTGCGTGACAAACGCGAACTGCTCGATCTGCTGATCGAGTCGGTGCTGGCGCAGATCGAGGTGCCAGAAGAGGGCGACTGGGAATCGCGGCTGGTCGTGCTCTACATGAACGCCTGGAAGGTGCTGGTGGAGGTACCCGGGATCGCGGCGTTGCTCCAGGAGCATGCGCACACCGCGGCGGCTGCCGATATGGACCGCGCCTCCCGCGCAATTCTGCACGAATCCGGTTTGACCGCGGAGCGTTTCGATGCTGCGCACGCCACGCTGTACGTCCACCTGCTCGGTTCGGTTCAGCTCGAGCACATCCGCCGCGCCGGTGCCACTGCCGGCGAGCCAAGTGACGAGGCGTTCGCATACGGGTTGCGCCTGATCCTGACCGGTCTGCGCAAAGAGCTTGAGGACGGTTGAGTGACAGGTACGACGATCGATCTCGCCGGGCCGGCGATTTGGGGGTCGCGGTTTCCCGAGGATCTGTTCGCCGAGCTGCGCGCCCGCACGCCGGTATTTCACCAACGACTCACCGACGACGTGAGATCCACTGTGGGTCGCGAATTCTGGGTGTGCACAAAACATGCCGACGTCGCGCGGGTGCATCGCGATCACGAGTCGTTCACGGCGACCCGTGGACCGCTGATTCAGGATGTGCCGTTGTTCGACGCCTATCCGGCGATCGTGAGCATGGACCCGCCGGATCACACGATTCGCCGCAAGGTCATCGCTCGGGCTTTCACCCCACGCGCCGTGGCCAAGTTGGAAGCCGGCATTCGGGATCGGGCCAGGGCGATGGCCGCTACGTTGCGTGAATCCGGTGGCGGTGAGTTCGTCGATCTGGCCGCGGGGTTACCGATCTCGGTGATCGGCGACATCGTGGGGATTCCCGACGCTGACCGCCCGCGTGTGTTCGGCTTGATCGACCGGGTGCTGAAGACCGCCGGCGCACAGATGTCCGTTCCCGACGGTGATGACCTGTTGCCCTTCATGGAGCTGTTCGAGTACGCCAGCGAGCTGACCGCTTACAAGCGCGAACATCCCGTGGACGACATTTGGAGTGCGCTTTGCACCACCGAGATCACGTCGGAATCGGGGCAGAGTTTCTTGCTACCCGCCAACGAGCTGGAGATTTTCTTCTTCATCCTCGGGTTGGCCGGGGCGGATACGACCCGAAACGCCCTGTGCGACGGGCTTCGTGCCTTCGTCGCCAACCCGGATCAGATTGCGGTCTACCGATCCGATCCGGATGCCAGGCGCACGGCGGTCGAGGAGGTGATCCGCTATTCCACACCGATCATGTTCTGGGTGCGCGGAGCAATCCGTGACGTGGTGCTCGCCGACGTAACGATCCCCGAGGGTGCGCGCGTGGTGACGATGTTGCGCTCGGCCAATCGCGACGAAGACGTCTTCGAGGATCCATACCGGTTCGACATTCGCCGTGATCCCAACCCCCACCAGTCCTTCGGAGGTGGTGGCGCCCACCACTGTCTGGGCGCCATGCTGGCCCGGGCGGAAGTCCGGGCCGCCCTGGACGAGGTCTTGCTCAAATCCGGCGACATCGAACTCGGCGAGCCCAGAATGACGCTTCCCGACCTGTGCAACAACATGACCGTGTACGAATCACTCCCGGTCCGCCTCGGCCGGGGCTAGGCCGGACGGGTGGCGCAGTAATAGGTGAGCCGTCCCACCACGCGCTGCTTGTGCGTGGCGACCTGTGTGCACTCGAACCCGGCCGCGGTGAGCAGTCGGGGGATCGCGTCGCCGAGGTTGCCGGCCGCGTGATGGCTGCGCCGGATGAGCCGGGCCGCCACGCCGTGGTCGTCGGTCGCGTCACCGCCGATGTCGACCAGGTGCAGCCTGCCACCGGGGCGAAGGACCCGGAAAATCTCGGCCGCGGCCGCGGCTTTCGCGTCGTCGTTGACATGGTGCAGCATCATCGACGACAGCACCCGGTCGAATTCGCCGTCGGCGTAGGGGAGCCGTTCGGCGTAGCCCTGTTCGAAGCGGACCCCGTCGGTCTTTCGCCGTGCCCGCTCGAGCGCCCTCGGGTCGGGATCACATCCGATCACCTCGAGGTGGGGATGGGCGCGCTTGGCCATGATTGTGAGATTACCTGTGCCGCAGCCGATCTCAAGGACGCGACGGCAGTCGGCGAGTTGAGCCTGCGCGATGAGGGCCTCTTGCACCCTTTTCATGCCCAGCAGGCGAGACATCAGGTCGTACGCGGGCAGCAGCGCGTCGTGGCCGGCGGCGGGCAGGTAATCATGTGGATGATGTTTCGTCACGTCATCCATGGTGAACCGCTGACCAGTCCGAGAATTGGGTGATCATCGGTGAAACCTAGATTATTTTTGGTACCTATGACGCGACCGACTCGGATGGTCAGGCAGCGCGCGGGCGTGCCGATCTACGAATACCGAAGCGACCCGGATACGCCCCCGGTCACGGTGGTGCGCTCGGGCCCCGAGGATTTCGTCGAACGGGGCCGCCACATCCACGACTTTCCGGCGCTGTGGTACCTGCCGCAGGCCGGTCTGGTCCACGTGGCGGCCGCGGGCCAGGTGCTCGACCCGAGATGGCTGGAGCATCGCGACGCCGGCGTTGCGGTTTTCTTCGACCCCGCCGCGCTCGGTGAGGACGGGCGATCGCCGTGGCCTGCGTGGCGGGCCCACCCGCTGCTGTTCCCGTTCCTGCACGGGCACGCCGGCGGGATCCTGCGCCTACAGGTGCCCGACGAACGACGGCCGGCGTGGGGCGCCGCGATCGCTTCCATCGAAGCGGAACTGCGCGAGCGGCAGGACGGCTATCGGCAGGCGGCCCTGGCGCATCTCACGCTGTTGCTGATCGATCTCGCGCGGCTGGCGGGCCCGGTGGTGGCCGAGCTACGCCGCAGTGGGGAACCGCTGCTGGCCGGGGTCTTCGAGGTGATCGACCGGCGTCACCGCGAACCGTTGTCGCTGCGCGACGTGGCCGCCGAACTCGGCATCACGCCAGGGCACCTGACCACCGTGGTGCGGCGCCGCACCGGACGCACCGTCGGGGAGTGGATCACCGACCGCCGCATGGCCGCGGCTCGCGCCTTGCTGGCCGAAACGGACCTGCCGGTCGCGGAGGTCGCCAGGCGGGTCGGGATGTCCGATCCGGGCTATTTCAGTCGGCTGTTCGGCCGCGCCCACGGCGCCTCGCCCCGCGAATGGCGCGGGCGCCGAATGGTTCTTCGCTAAAGGCGCTCGAAGTCCAGCCAGCGGTCGACCTCGAATTGGTCCTCGTCGGCGCGGATCGTGGCGCCGCCGCAGCCGGGATAGTGCGCGGGTATCACCGCGGCCTTCGCCTGGACGGCCTCGGTGAAGATCCGGCGGCGGGTCGCCGCGGCGGCCGACGGGTCGACGTCGAACGCGCAGGCGTCGCCGGTGCGGCGTAGCTGCAGCGGGCTGTGGGTGAGATCGCCGACGAAGACGGCCGGCACGCCCGCATCCAGCCACAGCACCGAGGAGCCCGGTGTGTGGCCGGGGGCGGGCCGCAGCCGCAGCGAGGGGCTGATCTGGTAGTCGTCGGACCATCCGACGAGCTGCCCCGCCTGGTCGACGGGAGCGACGCTGTCGTCGAACACGAGCCGGTCGCCGGGCTGCTGGCCCGCGGGTCCGTCGGGCGAGAAGTGGCGGTAGTCGGCGACCGGCACCAGGTACCGGGCGTTGGGAAAGGTCGGGACCCAGGAGTCGTTCTCGCGCATGGTGTTCCACCCGACGTGGTCGGAGTGGATGTGGGTGTTGACCACCACATCCACCGCGTTGCGCTCGACGCCGGCCGACCCCAGCGCCGCCAGGAACCCGGTGCTCAGGTGGTCCAGGGGTGGCATGTGTGGGCGCTCGCGATCGTTGCCGACCCCGGTGTCCACGACGACGGTCAGCCCGTCGACCTCGATGACCCAGCTCTGGATCGCGATATGCCACTGATCGGTTCCGGGGTCGAAGAAGTCAGGCACCAGCAGGTCGGCGTTGTCCCGCCACCCCGAGGGCGGGGTGTGCGGGAAGGAGCTTGTCGGCAGGTCGAATTGAAGCTCCAGCACCCGCGCCACGCTCGCGCGGCCTAACCGGACCCTGCGCATCAGGCGTTCGCGCGCAGGTAGCCGTAGACGCCGGCGAAATTGCGGTTCACGTCCTCGGGGATGGGCACCGGGCCGCCGAGCGCCCGTGCGCCCCAGACAATTTGGGCGGTCCGCTCCACCAGGGCGGTGATGTGCAGCGCCTTGTCCGGCCGCGGGCCCACGGCCACCAGGCCGTGGTTGGCGATCAGCGCGGCGCCCCGGCCGTCGAGCGCCCTGACGGCGTTGGCGCCGACGTCGGGCGTGCCGGACGCGGCGTACTCGGTGCACCGCACGTCCCCGCCGCAGTACACCGCGAACTCGTCGATGCAGGCCGGAATCGATTGGTGCGCAATGGCGAACATCGTCGCCCACACCGGATGGCTGTGGATGACGCTGCCGATGTCGTCGAACGCGCGGTAGCAGGCCAGGTGCAGCTGCAGCTCCGACGACGGCGAGCGGCCGTCGGCGGCGCGCAGCACGGCGCCGTCCGGGTCGATCAGGACGAGGTCGTCGAGCTGCATGTCGCGGTAGTCGACCGACGACGGCGTGATGACGATGTTGCCGTCGGGGCGCCGCGCGGAGATGTTGCCGGCGGTTCCCTCGACCAGGCCCCTCCGCAACATGTCCTTGGCCGCGTCCAGCACCGCGTTCTCCGGGTTGTCCACAAATTTCATGACGCCAGCACCTCCGGGTTGACGATGTGGGCGGGCGTTTGGCCGGACAGCAGCGCCTCGAGGTCGTCGGCCACCATTTGCGCCTGCCGAGCCTCAGTGTTCCATGTGGCGCCGCCGATGTGCGGCGTCAGCACGACATTGGGCATGCCGACCAGCGGGTGGTCGGTGGGCAGCCATTCGCCGGCGAAGTGGTCCAGGCCGGCGGCCGCCACCTTGCCGCCGCGCAGCGCGTCGACGAGCGCGTCGGTGTCGTGCAGCTGGGCGCGCGCGGTGTTGAGGAAGACCACGCCGTCGCGCATGGCGGCGAACTGCGGTGTCGCGATCATGCCGACCGTGTCGTCGGTGACGGGTGCGTGCACCGAGACGACGTCCGCCTCGGCCAGCAGCTCGTCGAGTTCGTGCCGCGCCTCGTCGTTATACGGGTCGTGGGCGATGACCCGCATGCCCAGCCCGGCCAGCCGCCACCGGGTGGCGCGGCCGACGGCGCCGAGGCCGACCAACCCGGCGGTGCGCCCGGCGATCTCCCAGGCGCGGAATCGCTGATACGGGATGCTGCCGTCGCGGAAGATGTTGCCGCTGCGGACATCCGCGTCCGCGGGCAGCAGCTGGCGGGTGGCGGCCAGCAGCAGTGCCACCGTCATCTCGGCGACGGCGTCGGCGTTGCGGCCCGGGGTGTTCAGCACCGGGACACCGGCCGCGGTGGCCGCGGCGATGTCGACGTTGTTGGGGTCACCGCGGGTGGACGCGATCGCGCGCAGCCGCTGCTCGAGCACCGGCCCGGCCACCGAGTCGCCTTCCACCACAAGGACATCGGCGGTCTCGGTCGCGATGCGGTCGGCCAGTTGCTCGGCGCTGTAGATCCGCAGCGGGGTCTGCTCGATCCAGGGGTCGTAGACCACGTCGGCCAGTTCCCGGAGCTTGGCGAAACCCGGCCCCCGCAGCGGGGCGGTCACCAAGGCGCGCGGTCTTGACGTCACGAAGGTCAATGCTGGCGTACGGTGACGCCCGTGTCACGCGAAGACGTCACAATCGGCATCGACGTCGGCAGCACCGCGGTCAAGGCGGTCGCCGCCGACGCCGACGGCCGGGTGACTGCGCGGACGCGGATCCCGCACCAGTTGCGGGTGCCGACGCCCGAGCGGCTCGAGCACGACGCCGACGAGGCGTGGCGGCGGGGCCCCGTGGCGGCGCTTGCGCGGCTGGACCGCCCCGACGCGAGGGCGGTGGCCGTCTCGGCGATGGTGCCCTCGCTCACGGCCGTCGACGCCGCCGGTGTGCCGGTGACACCGGGGCTGCTGTACGGCGACGAACGGGGCCGCACCGCGGAACCGCACGCGCAGCCACTGCCGGCCCTGGGTGAGGCCGCCGAGTTTCTGCGCTGGACGGCGGCGGCGGCGCCTGGCGCCTCCGGGTACTGGCCGGCACCGGCGGTGGCCAACCACGCGCTGGCGGGGGAGGCGGTGATCGACCTCGCCACCGCCGCGACCGCGTACCCCTTGTTCGACGGGACCGGCTGGAACCCCGAGGCGTGCACCGAACGCGGCGCGCGGCCCGACCAGATGCCGCGCGTGGAGAGCATGGGAGCCGCGGTGGGGCAGGTGCGCGACAGCGGCGCAGCGCTGGCGATCGGCGCGATCGACGCGCTCTGCGAGCAGATCGTGGCCGGCGCCGACCGCGACGGCGACGTGCTCGTGCTGTGCGGCACCACCTTGATCGTGTGGACCACCATCGGAGAGGCCCGGCAGGTGCCGGGCCTGTGGACCATCCCGCACACGGCCGCGGGCAAGAGCCTGATCGGCGGGGCCAGCAATGCCGGCGGCCTGTTCCTCGGCTGGGTGGACCGCGTGGTGGCGCCTGGCGACCCAGCAGCAGCGCAGCCCGGACGGGTGCCGGTGTGGTCGCCCTACATCCGCGGGGAGCGCACCCCGTTCCACGACCCGCATCGCCGCGCGGTGCTCGACGCCCTGGACCTCACCCATGACGCGGCCGCCCTGCGCCGCGCCGCCTACGAGGCATCGGGCTTCGTGGTCCGCCAGCTGATCGAGCTCAGCGGGGCGCCGGTGGCGCGCATCGTCGCCACCGGCGGCGGCACCCGCGTCGGGCCGTGGATGCAGGCCATCGCCGACGCCACCGGGCGGCCCGTCGAGGTGTCCGGTGTGCCCGAGGGCGCGGCGCTGGGTGCGGCCTTCCTCGCGCGCATGGCCGCCGGATTGGAGACCTCGATCGCCGACGCCGCCCGCTGGGCCTGCACCGAACGCGTCGTCGAACCGGACCCCGGCTGGGCGGTCGCGGTCCAGGACCGCTACCAGCGATTCCTGGAACTGGGAAACCGCCGTTGTAGCGCGCTGCCACCCCCGGCTTCTAGGCTGGTGCAATGACCGACCACGACCGTAAAGCCGCCCGCCGCGAGATCGCCGATGCCTTGTTGAAAGCCCTTGAGCGGCGGCATGAAATCGCCGATGTCGTGGTGGACTCCGAGAACAAGGCGGCCGCGGTCGAGGCGATCGTCCGCCTGCTCGACACCTCGCACGTGGCCGCCGAGGCGGTCATGGGGATGTCGTTCGATCAGCTCACCATCGACTCGCGCCGCAAGATCCTGGCCGAACTCGAGGACCTCAACAAGCAGCTCAGCTTCACCCTCGGCGAGCGCCCGGCCAGCTCGGGGGAGACCCTCGAGCTGCGGCCCTTCTCCGCCGAGAAGGACCGCGACATCTTCGCCGCCCGCACCGAGGACATGGGCGCCGCCGGGGACGGCTCCGGCGGGCCGGCCGGCAACGTCGACGACGAGATCAGCGCCGCGCTCGGACGCCTCGACGACGAGGAGGCCGCCTGGTTCGTGGCCGTCGACTCGGGTGAGAAGGTGGGGATGGTCTTCGGCGAGTTGCTCGGCGGCGAGGTGAACGTGCGGATCTGGATTCACCCCGAGCACCGCAAGAAGGGTTACGGCACCGCCGCGCTGCGCAAGTCGCGCACCGAGATGGCGTGGTGCTTCCCGGCCGTGCCGATGGTGGTGCGCGCACCGTCCGCCAGGCCCGCCTGAGCAAGGGCAAAGCCGTTGGCGGCGTGAGGCTCTCGCGGCTGCTAACTGAGCGTCGCGGTGACGGCGACGATGTTGCGCAGCTGCGATGTCTCGTCGTCGGGGAAGACGAGCCCGTAGTCGGCGAAGTACTCCCTCCGTTCCCGCCTGGTCACGTGCCAGCCCCGACCGGTCAGGTAGTCCACGACATTGCTGCGCTCGCCGTCGAAGAACAATCCCGAGAGGTCGATGTCGCAGCCCACGTTGGCCCACCGCTCGTTGAACTGCTGCGCGCGTTCGGTCATCGTCCGCCCGGAGTCGCCGTGGAATTCGGTGGCCAGCAAGCTTGCGGGCGCGCTGAGCTCGGTGATGTTGTCGAAGAGCCGGTCCTGGGCTTCGGGCGGCAGGTACATCAGCAGGCCCTCGGCGCTCCACGATGTCGGCCGCGTCGGGTCGAAGCCGCTGCGCCACAACGCTTCCGGCCAGTCGTCGCGCAGGTCGACGCTGACGGTGCGCCGGTCGGCGGTGGGGGTGGCGCCCAGCTGCGCCATCGCGGCGGTCTTGAACTCGACGACCCTGGGCTGATCGACCTCGTAGACCACGCTCCCGGGCGGCCAGCTCAGCCGGTAGGCGCGGGCGTCGAGGCCGGCGGCCAGGATCACCGACTGGCGGATTCCGTCCCGGGCGGCGTTGAGAAAGAAGTCGTCGAAGAATCGGGTGCGCACGGCGATCGAATCCGTTTCCAGCTGCAGGTCCCGTTCGCCCTCCTGCGCATCACCGGGGGCCACCTCGCCGTCGACCAGGCGGCGGAAGAATTCCAGGCCGACGGCCCGCACCAGAGGCGCCGCGAACGGGTCGTCGATGATCGGGTCGGCGCCCGCGCTGGCCAGCGCGCGCGCCGCGGCGACCATCGTGGCCGTCGCGCCGACGCTGGAGGCCAGGTCCCAGCTGTCTTGCTCACTGCGTGTCATGGTGCTCCCATTTACTTAGCAAATGCAACGAGTCAAGGGCACTCTACGCGCCACCGCTGACGGCTTCCTGTGCGTTTATCGGTCGTCGGATGACGGCCCTGGACCGGCTGACCCCGATCAGCTGTTAGTCTCGTACACGGTTTGACGCGCGACGCCGTACGTCCTGGCCTGCGGGGTGTTGGGCGCGTAATGCAGGAGACCCCCGGCTCGCAGGAGGAAGAGTGCTTTCGGCTTTCATCTCATCGCTGCGGACAGTCGACCTGAGACGGAAGATCCTCTTCACGCTGGGCATCGTCGTTCTCTATCGGCTGGGCGCCGCTTTGCCGTCCCCCGGCGTCAACTTCCCGAACGTCCAGCAGTGCATCAAGGAGGCCAGCGGCGGCGCGGCCGGGCAGATCTATTCGCTGATCAACCTGTTCTCCGGCGGTGCGCTGCTGAAGTTGACGGTGTTCGCGGTCGGGGTGATGCCCTACATCACCGCCAGCATCATCGTGCAGCTGCTCACGGTGGTCATCCCGCGGTTCGAGGAGCTGCGCAAGGAAGGTCAATCCGGCCAGGCCAAGATGACGCAGTACACCCGGTACCTGGCCATCGCCCTGGCCGTCCTGCAGGCGACCAGCATCGTGGCGCTGGCGGCCAACGGCGGGCTGCTCCAGGGCTGCTCGCTGGACATCATCGCCGACCAGAGCATCTTCACGCTGGTGGTCATCGTGATGGTGATGACGGCCGGCGCGGCGCTGGTGATGTGGATGGGTGAGCTGATCACCGAGCGCGGCATCGGCAACGGCATGTCGCTGCTGATCTTCGTCGGCATCGCGGCCCGCATCCCGTCCGAGGGCAAGACCATCCTGGACAGCCGCGGCGGGGCCATCTTCGCCGCCGTCTGCGTCGCCGCCCTGGCCATCATCGTCGGCGTGGTGTTCGTCGAGCAGGGCCAGCGCCGCATCCCCGTGCAGTACGCCAAGCGCATGGTGGGCCGGCGGATGTACGGCGGGACGTCGACCTACCTGCCCCTGAAGGTCAACCAGGCCGGCGTCATCCCGGTCATCTTCGCGTCGTCGCTCATCTACATCCCGCACCTGATCACGCAGCTGATCCGCAGCGGCAGCGGTGGTGTGGGCAACAGCTGGTGGGACAAGTTCGTCGGCAGTTACCTGTCCGATCCGAGCGACCCGATCTACATCAGCATCTACTTCGGCCTCATCATCTTCTTCACGTACTTCTACGTGTCGATCACGTTCAACCCCGACGAGCGCGCCGACGAGATGAAGAAGTTCGGCGGGTTCATCCCCGGTATTCGGCCGGGCAAGCCCACCGCCGACTACCTGCGTTATGTGCTGAGCCGGATCACCCTGCCGGGCTCGATCTACCTCGGCGCGATCTCGGTGCTGCCCAACCTGTTCTTGCAGATAGGCAATGGCGGAGCGGTTCAGAATTTGCCGTTCGGCGGTACCGCGGTTTTGATCATGATTGGCGTCGGCTTGGATACGGTCAAGCAGATCGAGAGCCAGCTGATGCAGCGCAACTATGAAGGGTTCCTCAAGTGAGAGTCGTTTTGCTGGGACCGCCGGGGGCGGGTAAGGGGACGCAGGCCCAGAAGCTCTCCGAGAAGCTCGGGATCCCGCAGATCTCCACCGGTGAGCTGTTCCGCAGCAATATCGAGAACGGGACCAAACTCGGCCTGGAGGCCAAGCGCTACCTGGACGCCGGCGACCTGGTGCCCTCGGAACTGACCAACCAACTCGTCGACGACCGCCTGAGCGATCCCGATGCGGCCAACGGCTTCATCCTGGACGGCTATCCGCGGTCGACGGAGCAGGCCAAAGCGCTGCACCAGATGCTCGAGAACCGCGGCACCGACATCGACGCCGTTTTGGAGTTCCGCGTCTCGCAGGAGGAGTTGCTGGAGCGGCTCAAGTCGCGCGGCCGCGCCGACGACACCGACGAGGTCATCTTGAACCGGATGAAGATCTACCGCGACGAGACGGCGCCGCTGCTGGAGTACTACCGGGACGAGCTGAAGACGGTTGACGCGGTCGGCACGATGGACGAAGTGTTCGCCCGTGCCCTGCGAGCGCTGGGCAGGTAACCGTGAATCCGCTGGCGCGGCTGCGGAGTCGCAAAGTCGTGCCGCAGCGCACCGCCGAGGAACTGGACGCGATGGCGGCGGCGGGCGCCGTGGTCGCGGCCGCGCTACAGGCCGTACGGGCGGCCGCGGTTCCCGGGGTCTCGACGCTGGGCCTCGACCACATCGCCGAGTCGGTAATTCGGGAGGCGGGCGCGATCCCGTCGTTCCTGGGCTATCACGGATACCCCGCGTCGATCTGCGCGTCGGTCAACGAGCGGGTGGTGCACGGGATCCCCTCGGCCGCAGAGATCCTGGCGCCCGGTGACCTGGTGTCCATCGACTGCGGAGCGGTGCTCGACGGCTGGCACGGCGACGCCGCGGTCACGTTCGGCATCGGCACCCTCGACCCCGCCGACCAGGCGCTCTGCGACGCCACCAGGGAATCGCTGGAAGCCGGTATCGCGGCGATGGTCCCGGGCAACCGGCTGACCGACGTCTCGCACGCCATCGAGACTGGAACGCGAGCGGCCGCGGACCGGCACGGGCGCGGGTTCGGGATCGTGGAGGGCTACGGCGGCCACGGCATCGGCCGGCACATGCACATGGACCCGTTCCTGCCCAACGAAGGTTCGCCCGGGCGGGGCCCGCTGCTGGCCCCCGGGTCGGTGCTGGCCATCGAACCGATGCTGACCCTCGGGACGGGCAAGACCGTGGTGCTCGACGACGAGTGGACCGTCACCACCGCCGACGGATCCCGGGCGGCACACTGGGAACACACGGTCGCGGTCACCGAGGCAGGACCGCGCATTCTGACCCTGCCTTAGGTGAACCGGCCGCGATCGCGAGCGCGGCGGAGCCGGGCGTGGCGGGTCGTGGAAATTGAACCGGCCGCGATCGCGAGCGCGGCGGAGCCGGGCGTGGCGGGTCGTGGAAATTGAACCGGCCGCGATCGCGAGCGCGGCGGAGCCGGGCGTGGCGGGTCGTGGAAATTGAACCCAGCACCCCTTCCACTCGTTTCAGTAATCGGAGGTGATCGAGTGGCCCGTGTGGCAGGTGCTTCGAGGGCGTCCGGGGCTGCCGAAGCCGCCCTGATGAAGGCGCTCTACGACGAGCACGCGGCGGTCTTGTGGCGTTACGCGCTCCGGTTGACCGGGGACGCGAGCCAGTCCGAGGACGTCGTGCAGGAGACATTGCTGCGGGCCTGGCAGCATCCGGAGGTCGTCGGGGACACTGAGCGTTCGGCGCGGGCCTGGCTGTTCACCGTTGCCCGCAACATGATCATCGACGACCGGCGCAGCGCGCGGTTCCGCAACGTCGTCGGTTCGACGGACGAGGCGGGCGCGCCGGAACGGTCCACGCCGGACGAGGTGAACGCCGCGCTGGACAGGCTGTTGATCGCGGAGGCGATGGTGCAACTGTCCGACGAGCACCGGGCCGTGATCGACCGCTCCTACTACCGCGGATGGACCACCGCGCAAACTGCTGCTGACCTCGGGATCGCCGAGGGGACCGTGAAGTCGCGATTACACTACGCCGTGCGGGCGCTGCGGCTCACTCTGCAGGAACTTGGGGTCACCCGTTGAGGGCCTCAAATGCTTGAAGGGTGCGAAGGAAATGGATGACATGAAGACGCCGCTGCGGGCCCTCGGCCCGCCGGACGATCCCTACGTGATGTGGGATGCCGCATACGTGTTGGGCTCGTTGTCGGCCGCCGAGCGACGCGAATTCGAGGCGCATCTGGCGCACTGCCCGGCCTGCCGGGAGGCCGTCGCCGACCTGAGTGGGGTGCCGGCCCTGCTGTCGCAGCTCGGCCGCTACGAGGTGGCCGCGATAGCCGAGTCCGGCCCCGGATCGGTGACGCCGGAGCTGTCGCCGCAGCTGTTGCCGTCGTTGCTGGCCAAGGTGAGCTGGCGTCGTCGCCGCACCCGGATAGTGACCTGGGTGGCCTCGTCGGCGGCCGCCGTGGTGCTCGCCGTCGGCGTGTTCGTCGGCGTGCAGGGGTACCTGTCGTCCCCGGCGCCGCAGGTGGCCGCGTCGTCGGCGCCGATGGCGCAGGTGGGCACCACCCTGCTGGCCTCGACGGTGCAGCTGTCCAGCGAGCATTGGGGGACGTCAATCAACCTGCGGTGCGTGTGCCTGGCCCCGCTCAACGCGCACCACGACACGCTGGCAATGGTCGTGGTGGGCCGCGACGGCAGCCAGACCCGGCTGGCCACCTGGGTGGCCGTACCCGGCCACACCGCGACGCCCGCGGGCAGCATCTCGACGCCCGTCGAACAGATCGCCGCCGTGCAGGTGGTGGCCGCCGACAGCGGCCAGGTTCTGCTGCAGCGTTCGCTATAGGCCACTGAGATGTCCGGCCACCAGCGTCCGCTCCGGGCCTTGGTGGTGGGCGCCGGGGTCGGCGGCATTTCGGTGGCCCGGGGGTTGTTGCGCGACGGGCATGACGTCACCGTCTTCGAGCGGCGACCGCAGGTGCGGGCGCCCGGCGGCGCCGTGACGATCTGGTCCAACGGCGAAATGGTGCTTCGGCAACTCGGCGTGGAGATGGACGGGGCCGGTCAGCTGCTGTCCACCGTGCGGGCGCTGACGTCCACGGGGCGCCCGCTCGCCACGCTGGACGTGTCCGCGATCGCGGATCGGCTGGGCGCGCCCGTTCGCATGGTGCCGCGCCGGGTCCTGCTGGAACGGTTGCTGGACGGGCTTCCGGCCGACCGCATCCGGTGCGACTCCCACGCGATCGCGTTGGCGCCCACGCCCGACGGGGTGCGGGTCGAGTTCGGCGACGGCAGCTCGGCCGAGGGGGATCTGTTGATCGGAGCCGACGGCCTGCACTCGATGGTCCGGGGCAGCGTCGGCGGGCCGGCGGCGAAGCCCACCGGCTGGTGCAGTTGGCAGGGGCTCTCCACACTTGCCGAGATCCCGGACAAGGACACCGCGCTCATGGTCATCGGCGAGCGCGGAAACCTCGGCCTGTGGCCGGCTGGTAGCTCCGAGGTGCAGTGGTGGTTCGACCTGCCGTGGTCGTGCGACTTCGTGCGGCCGCAACGCCCGATCCAGACGCTCCGGTCCCATTTCACCGGCTGGTCGGACGCCGTCGATCGGGTGTTGGCGGCATTGACCGACGACGATCTGGCACCGTCGCCGTACCCGCATTTCCGGCATCCGAGGGCCCCGGCGGGCCGGGGTTCGGTCACGTTGCTCGGGGATGCCGCACATACGATGCCGCCCACCCTGGCGCAGGGCGCCAACCAGGCTCTGCTCGACACGATGGTGCTGTGCAAGGCGCTGTCGGATCTGTACGGCGACGGCGACGTCGCGAGTGCCCTGCGCTGGTATGAGAAGACCCGCCGGCGCAAGGTGATGGCCGTGTCCCGGGTGGCGTCGCTGCCCGTCTCGCACGGAGAGGTCGTCCTGCGACCGGCGGCGCTGATTCCCGACCGGCTGCAGGCTCGCGCGCTGACACTGTTTCTGCGTTGGACGAGTCACCGCCGGATGTCGGGGGAGATCAGCCGAGAAGTGGGGGCAGCGACGGCCGGTCGAGCCAGTCCATGAACGCCTCGGGCGAATTCGTCACGGTGCGGGGTGATTTCGACGCGCCCTCGCGGTGGCGCTGGCTGGTGAAGTGGTGCGTGCTGGCCGTTCCGCACTACCCGATATTGATCGGGCTCTATCTGGTCTATCCCTTGTCGACCGTGGTCGCCGGCGTGGTCATCTTGTGCAGCGGGCGGTATCCGCGGCCCATCTTCGACTTCAACGTCGGCGTACTGCGCTGGTCGTGGCGGGTGATGAATTTCCGGTTCCCGATGAACAGCACGGACGCCTATCCGCCTTTCACCCTCGCGTCGCGGCCCGACTACCCCGGTGACCTGCAGGTCGAGTATCCGCAGCGGCTGAGGAACTGGGCCGTGCTGGTGAAGTGGCTGCTCGCCGTCCCGCACATCCTGTTGTGCTGGTCGATGGAGCCCCTGCTGCAGGTGCTGTGCGTGATCGCCGCGGTGTCGTTGTTGTGCACCGGGACCATCCCGGCGGGTATGTTCGATCTCCTGCTGGGCATCGTCCGCTGGCGCTACCGGGTGGCCGTGTACGTGTCACTGATGCGCGACGAATACCCGCCGTTCCGAATGGATCTGGGTAGCCGGTGACGCGTCGGAATCCCTTGTTCCCGTATGTGTATCGGTTCGGTCAGCCGATCTTCGACCGGCTGTTCTATCACCGGTATCGGCGTGCGGCGCTGAGCAACGCGACCGGCCGGCTGCTGATGCTCGGCCTGGGGCCCGGCACCGACTTGCGGTTCCTGCCCCCCGCGGTGACGTCGGTCGCCGCCGTGGAGCCCGAGGCCCCGTTTCGTCGGATGGCGTCCCGGCTTGCCGATCGGCACGGCATCGCCGTCGACATCGTCGAGGGGACAGGTGAGTCGATTCCCTTCCCGGACAACAGCTTCGACTCGGTGCACATCGGCCTGGTGTTGTGCTCGGTCGACGACGTGGCCGCCACCCTCGGCGAGATCCGGCGCGTCCTCACGCCCGGAGGCAGGCTGGTCGTCCTCGAGCATGTGCGCGGGGCGGGCGCGACGGGCCGGCTGCAGGATCTGGTCTCCAAGCCGTGGTCCTGGCTGGCCGCCGGTTGTGAGCCGAACCGGCGAACCCTGGATTCCATCGCCGCGGCCGGATTCGACACCACCGCGCTTCGTAGCATCCCGCGCACTCCGGTGCCGTTCCCGTGCAAGCCCCACCTGCAAGGGTTCGCCGTCCTCATTCCACGCTGACGGCCTCGATGATGTTCAGCCGCGCCGCCCGCCGCGCGGGCGGCAGCGAGCCGAGCAGGCAGACCGCGAGCGCCCCCGCGGTGAACGCCAGGGCCATCGGACTCAGGCGGAAGCCGACCTGGAAATTCATCATGTCCCCGCTGATGAGGCTGAACAGCCACTGGTCGGTCAGGCCGAACAACAGTCCCAAAAGTCCTCCGACGAAACCGATTCCGGCGGCCTCGGCCAGGACCATCCGCAGGATGAACAGGCGACTGGATCCCATGGCGCGCAGCACACCGATCTCCCGGCGGCGCTCCAGCACCGAGAGCGTGAGCGTGTTGAGCAGCGCGACCGCCGCCACGGCCACGACGATGATCCACACCGCGTTGGCGATGAACATGCTCTGATGCAGCGGGGCTTCGAGCCCGGCCAGCGCCGCGCGGCCGTCGTATACGTGGTTCGGCGCCGGCACCACCCTGCGGATCTCTGCCAGCAGGCGTTTCGGATCCGTCCCGGGGGCGGCGGCGATCTGCAGGGTTGTCGCCGCCGGGCGATCGAACCACGCCCGCAGGTGGTCGAGATCGATTCCGACCGTGCCGATGACGGTGGAGAAGAACGGCACCAGGGCCAGCACGGTGGTCTGGCGGGGACCGTGTGGCGTCTGCAGCTGCAGCCGATCGCCGGCGCGGACATGCAGAGTGGCGCCTAGGTTCTGCGTCAGCACCACGCCGCGGCCGGCCAGGACGTCGGCGCGCAGGTGCTCGTCGAGCGCGCGGAACAGTGAGTCGTGGGTTCCGGCGGAGAAGCCGTCGAGCAGCACGCGCGTGCCGCCGATGACGGCGAACCCGAATGCGCCCTCGGTAACCCGAGCCACGCCGGGCACCGCCGCCACGCGTTCGGAAAGTCCTTGCGGCAGAACGTCGGTGGGATAGCTGTCCGGGGGATCCGCGCTCACCCACACGTCGGCCTCGGCGGCGGGGGAGAAGATGGCACGGGCCGACCGGATCATGTCGGCGTTGGTTCCGGTGATCACCACGGTGGTGACCACCCCGATCAGCACGGTCATCACTGTGGCCCAGACTCGTCGCGGCGCACGTCGAATGGTGGCGGCCGCAAGTGCCCCGCAAGAGCCGAACAAGCGCGCCGTCGCGGCCGTGGCCTTGACGATGGGTGCGGTGAGCGCGAAGCCCAGCGCGATCTCGGCGCTCAGGAGGGCGGCCATCGCGACGAAGGCGAAGGTGCCGCGTTGGCCGATGACCACCCAGGTCGACACCGCGAATACCGCGACGGCCCCCACCCCGGCGGCGACCCGCAGCCATCGCGGCACGGAGTCCGCCGCCGAGGCCCCGACCGGTGCCAGCGCCTCGATCGGCGCGACCTTGTACACCTGCCGCGCGGCCATCGCCGCCGCGGCCACGGTGGTGAGCGCCGTGGCCGCGAGGGCCACGGGGATGGCGTAGCCGGGCAGCCCGTACTCGATGCGTGCCTCGAGGCCCTGGGTCATCGCCGGGGGCAGCCGGCCAATCGCCATGCGCCCCGCGAGGATTCCGATGCCCGACCCGATGGCCCCGCCGACAAGTCCCAGGATCGCCGCCTCGCCGAGCACGTCGCCGACGATGGTGACGCGCCGGCCGCCGATCGCACGCAGCATGGAGATGACCGGCCGTCGCTGCGTGATCGCCATGGTCGTCGTGGTGTAGATCAGAAACGCGCCGACCACCATCGCGACCGCCGCGCCCAGCAGGGCCATGTAGTTCATCAGCTTGACGCCATCGCCGGCCCGGGCCGCCCGCAGACTGGGAGCGGCGACGATCGCGCGGCCGTTCACCGCGGCGGTGACGGCGGCCCGGACGGCGGCTTGGTCGGCGCCCGGTTTGGTGGTGATCAGTATCGAGTCGAGTTGACCGGGGCGCCCGGTGACGGTCTGCGCCAGCGCAAGCGGGGCAAGGACGTAATGCCCGCCGTTGAGGCCGGCGAACTGCTTGCCCGCCAGCACCTCGCCGACCGTGACCGAACCCGAGCCCAGTTGCAGCGTCTGGCCTTTCGCAAAGCCGACCTTCGGCCCGACCTGGACATCGTTGGGCGTCGAGGACAGCGCCTGCACCGGCCGGGTGACCGCGTCCTTCAGCACGCCGCCCAGCGCGGCGGTGCTCGCATCCGCGCCGAGCAGCAGCACCGGCCCCGTCGGCGTGGATGCCGAGGTCCGGATCATCGGCGCCGCGGTGGCGACGCCGGGAACCGCGGCGACGTCCGACAGGATCGTGTCGGGGAATCCGGCGTCGGTGATGCCCGACACCTCCAGCGCCGCCACGCCGGCTATCCCGTCGGCCAGCCGGTCGACCGATCCGGTGATCGAGCCGAAGATGCCGAATATTGCGACCAGATACGTTGCGGAGACGGCCATCACGGCGATCGACGCGAGCGTCCGGCGGCGATGCACGGCGAGCTCACGCAGGCTGAACACGCGCAGTCGGCTCGCCGCCGCCGATATCCTCACGCGGGGACCGCCGGTAGGTCGGAACCGACGCGCCCGTCCTGCAGCGTGATGACCCGATCGGTCGCCGCGGCGGCGTCCGAATTGTGGGTCACCATCACCACCAACCGGTCGCGGCCCTCCTCGTGGGCCACCTCGGCAAGGAGCGCCAGGATCGAGGCGCCCGTCGCGGAGTCGAGATTACCGGTCGGCTCGTCGGCGAGGATGAGCGCCGGATCCATCATCAATGCACGCGCGACCGCGACCCGCTGCATCTGGCCGCCGGACAGCTCCGCCGGCCGGTGCTCGGTCCGGTTGCCCAGCCCGACGCGGTCCAGCAACCGGATCGCGTCCGGTTTGGCCCGGCCCAGCCGGACGCCGTCGAGCAGCTTGGGTACCGCGACGTTCTCCCACGCCGACAGAGTCGGCAACAGGTTGAAGAACTGAAAGATGAAACCCACGCGGTGATGGCGGAACTCGGACTGCTGCTCGTCGCCCAGCCGGCCGATCTCCTCGCCGTCGAACGTGATCGAGCCGGAATCCGGGGAGTCCAATGCGCCGAGCAAATGCAGCAGCGTGCTCTTACCCGCGCCGGAAGGCCCGACCACCGACACGAACTGACCGTTCCCGAGGTGCAGGCTGATCCCGTCGAGCGCCCGGACCGTTTGACCGCCGACCCGATACTCGCGCACCACGTCGCGTAGTTCGATGGTCATCTAGACACCACGAGGGTTACCGGTGATCGGTTCACCCGCCGCGGTGAACCGATCAAGCGCCGGGCTCGTGTCTGATGACATGTTCGGCAGCTATCGGGTGGTCGACCACATCGTCGGTCACCTCGCCGCGCTCGGGGTGGACCACGTCTTCGGTGTCGACGGCGCCAACATCGAGGATCTGTACGACGCCGCCCACTTCGAACCCGAGATCACCGCGGTCCTGGCCAAGCACGAGTTCTCGGCGGCGACCATGGCCGACGGGTACAGCCGCAGCGGCGCCGGGCTCGGCGTGGTGGTGGCCACGTCGGGAGGGGGAGCGCTGAACCTCGTCGCCGGCCTGGGCGAGGCGTTCGCGAGCCGGGTTCCGGTGCTGGCCCTGGTCGGCCAGCCCGCGACCACGATGGACGGCCGGGGCAGCTTCCAGGACACCAGCGGCCGCAACGGCTCCCTGGATGCCCACGCGCTGTTTTCGACGGTGTCGGTGTTCTGCGAGCGGGTGCTCGCGCCGGCCGACATCGTTTCGGCGTTGCCTCGGGCCGTCTCCGCCGCACGCACCGGCGGCCCCGCGGTGTTGTTGCTGCCCAAGGACATTCAGCAAGCGCGCATCACCGTCGACGACCCCGACGAGCCACCGGACAGTTTCAGCGCGCCGATCGGAAACCCGCATCTGATCGCCGCCGAGCTGCGCCGCGCGACCGGTCACATCACCATCATCGCCGGCGAGCAGGTGGCCCGCGACGACGCGCGGGCCGAGCTCGAGCACCTGCGCGCGCTGCTGCGCGCGCGGGTGGCCACCGTCCCCGACGCGAAAGATGTCGCGGGCACACCGGGTTTCGGGTCGTCGTCGGCGCTCGGGGTGACCGGCGTCATGGGCCACCCGAGCGTGGCCGAAGCCGTGGCAGCCAGCGCGGTGTGCCTCATCGTCGGCACCCGGTTGACGGTCACCGCGCGCGGTGGTCTGGATGACGCGCTCGCGGCGGTGCGAACGGTGTCCATCGGGTCGGCGCGGCCCTACCCGCGTTGCACCCACGTGCACACCGACGACCTGCGTGGCTCGCTGCGCCTGCTGATCCAGGCGCTGCGCGGTCACGGACGCCCGAGCGGCCTGCGCGTGCCGGATCTGGTGCGCCGCACCGAGTTGACACCGCCGGCCTGCTCCGGACCGGGGATCCGGTACCGCGATGCCATCGCGGTGCTGGACCGCGTCCTGCCCGACGGGGCCGACATCGTGGTCGACGCCGGCAATACCGGCGCGGCCGCGATCCATCACCTGCCGGCGCGGCGCGGCGGCAGGTTCGTGGCCGCGCTCGGCATGGGCGGCATGGGCTACAGCTTCGGTGCCGCGATCGGGATGGCGTTCGGACGTGCGAACGGCGGCCGTGCCGCCGGCCGAACCGTGGTGATCGCCGGGGACGGCGCGTTCTTCATGCACGGCCTCGAGGTGCACACCGCCGTGCAATACGCGCTTCCCGTGACGTTCGTGTTGTTCAACAACAACGCCCATGCGATGTGCGTGACCCGCGAGCAGCTGTTCTATCAGAACCGCTACAGCTACAACCGCTTCCGGCCCAGCGCGCTGGGAACCGGTCTGGCGGCGATGTTTCCCGGCCTGACATCGGTCGATGTCAGCGTGCCCACCGAATTGGCCGCGGCGCTTCGGGCGTCCCTGGACGTCGAGGGCCCGGCGGTGGTCAGCGTCGAGTGCGACGCCGACGAAATCCCGCCGTTCGCACCGTTTCTCACCGCGCTGTCAGGAAACGCCGCCGTCACAGAACAGGTTTCGACCGCGAAGGAGAACCGGAACGATGTCGCTGCCAGCGCTTGAGGATATCCCCACCCCCATCAACGGGGTGGTCCGCATAGAAACCAGTCCACGGGAGAAGGCGACCCCGATCATCATGGAGATGATGCGGTCGGTCTACCCGCATGATCAGGTCTTCGGGCAGTACTGCACGGTCAACGACTACGTCGCGTGCCCGCCGGACGAGTTGTACGAGTACATGGCGGACACCCGCAGCCTCGAGGAGTGGACCTACAGCCTGCGCGGTTTCACGCCCACCGACGAACCGGGCCTGTGGCTGGCCTACGACAGGCTGGGTTCGGAGACCGAGATTTACACGCGAACCGTCGCCAACCCGGAGGCCCGGACCGTCGACTACCACTGCGCGTGGGATCAGGGCAAGCACCTGTGGATGGTCTATCTGATGCGGGTGGTCGACGCGCAGGTGGTCCTCGACAAGCCGGGATCGGTGGTGCTGTGGACCAATTGCCACCACCCGTTCTACGACCACAACCCCTATCCGGAGACCGCGCCGGCGCAGCGCCCGGTGTGGGTGGGCGACTTCTGGGACATGTTCGGCGCCGGGCATGCGCTGGAGTTGCAGAACCTCAAGGCGATCGCCGAATACCGGCACCGCAACGGCCTGCCGGTGACGCCGGAATGGATGAGGTAGTCACATGAGCCAACCGAGCGTCAGCCTGATCGACGTTTCCAGCTACCTGCCGGGTGCGCCGATCGGCGTCGACTATTACGCGCAATTCGCCGAATCCGATGCCCTGCGCGAGAACGTCATGTTCCGCGCCCCGAAGTTTCGTCACCACGTCGGGCCGGACGAGAGTTCCATCGACATGATCGAACGCGCGGCCAACGGCCTGATCGAGCGGCATGGCCACGATGCGGTCGAGGGCGCCGATGTGTTGATCACCCACACCCAGGTGCCGGACATGGCCTTCTACGGCCAGGGCGGCGGTATCGCGCACCGGCTGGGCATTCGACCGTCCTGGGTCCTCGACCTCAACAACGGCGGCTGCGCGGCGTTCGTGCTGGCGCTCAACGTGGCTCGCAAACTGTTGACCTCCGGCGCCGGGCGCACCGCGCTGATCGCCATCGCGCAGAACGCCGCCGGGCAGTTCTTCGATCAGCCGACCATCCGGCGCAAGGCGCAGTCCGCGGTGCCAGGGGACGGCGCGGCGGTGGGCCTGGTCGCGCTGAGCGACCGGTCACCCATCCTCGACGTCGAGTGCCGTACCTACGGCGAGTACGCCGGTGAGATGACGCTGTCCTACGACCCGCCCCGCAAGTGGTGGCAGGCCGGGTCCGGCGAGGGCAGCATCGGCTTCACCGAAAGCAAGATCACCAAGGTGCTGGCGCGCGGGAACCGTCAGGTTCCCGAGGTGGCGCTGGCGGTCTGTGACCGAATCGGGTTGCCCGCCGAGGACCTCGATCTACTGGTCACCAACCAGCCCAACCGTGTGTTCCTGCGCAACTGGCGTGAGGCGCTCGAGTTGCCGCCCGAACGCCATCGGGACACCTTTGACGAGTGTGGCAACCTCTTCGGTGCCGGGATTCCGATCAACCTTGACCGCGCCATCTCCGACGGGCAGGTCGGGGCCGGCGACGTCGTGATGATGGCGGCCTTCGCCCATGCCGGCGACTTCGCCGGTGCGGCGGCGGTGCGCTGGGGAGGGCGAGGCTGATGCAGCCCAACCCGAGCCCGGCGGGTCCCTGCACCTGCGACGCGTTACCCGACGCGGTGGATCCGTTTGCGTTGTCGCTCAACGAGAATCCCTTCCCGCCGCTGCCGTCGGTGCGGTCGGCGCTGATCCGGTCCATCCACGCCATGAACCGCTACCCGGAGTTCCTGCCCGAACGGCTGCGCGGTGTGATCGCCGACCACATCGGGGTGCCCGCCGACCGCGTGGCGCCGGGCGCCGGGGCGACGGGTGTCGTGCTGCAGGCCCTGCGGGCGGTGACCGCTCCGGGCGACACGATGGCGATGGCGACGCCGACCTTCGACGGATACCCGATCCTCGCGCGGATGGCGCGGCTGAAGACGCGGACCGTTCCCCTCGACGAGCACGGTCATCACGACCTCGACGGGCTGGCCCGCGCCGCCGCCGATGCCCGGGTGGTGGTGCTGTGCCGGCCGCACAACCCCACCGGAACACTCGAGTCCGCCGCGGCCGTTTCGGCGTTCCTGCGCCGCGTGCCGCGCGACACCGTCGTCCTGCTCGACGAGGCGTATATCGAGTTCACCGCGCCCGAGCACCGCATCGCGGTGTCGGCGTTAGTCGCCCGGTTTCCCAATGTGATCGTGGTGCGGACCTTTTCCAAGGCGTACGGCCTGGCGGGGTTGCGGATCGGCTACGCAGTGGCGTCACCGGAGTTGGCGGATGCGCTGTGGTCCCATCAGCTGCCGTTCGGCGCCGCGATCACCAGTCTGATCGCGGTCGTCGCGTCATACGGCGCGGAAAGCGAGCTGCTGCAACGGGTCCGGTTGATCAACGCCGAACGCTGCTACCTCCGGATGCGGCTGAGCGCGATGGGGATCTACACGACGGACGCGCACGCGAACTTCATGTACCTGCCGCCGAGAGGGGATGGGCGGGGTGGGCCGTGGCATGAGGTTTTCGCCGACAGCGGTCTACAGGTGCGGTGCTACCCGGACGGCGGTGCGCGGGTCACCGTGGGCCACCGCGCGTCGACGCTGGCGGTGCTGTCGGCGCTGGGGAAAGGCCACGCTCGCGCGCCAAGTGCGGTATGAAGGGGCGTGCCTGCTTCACGACCGCGCAAGCGTGACCCGATCGCCGCGGCGCGCGACAACTGGGAGCGCTCCGGTTGGGCCGACGTGGCGCAGGGCATGGTCGCGGTGACGTCGGTGATGCGCGCCCACCAGATCCTGCTGGCCCGCGTCGAAACGGCGTTGCGTCCCTACGACCTGAGCTTCTCCCGCTACGAGTTGCTGCGGTTGCTGGCCTTCAGCCGGACCGGCGCGCTGCCGATCACCAAGGCGTCCGACCGGCTGCAGGTCCACGTCACCAGCGTGACCCACGCGATCCGCCGGCTGGAGGCCGACGGACTGGTGCAGCGGGTGCCGCATCCCACCGACGGGCGCACCACGCTGGTGCAGATCACCGATTTGGGCCGCTCGACGGTCGAGGACGCCACGGTCACGCTCAACGAGCAGGTGTTCGCCGATATCGGGATGTCCGAAACCGAAGCGCGGGCGCTGGTTTCGTCGATCGAGACGCTGCGCCGCGCCGCGGGAGACTTCTAGGCTGCATCGATGGAAAGACCGTCGTTCGCCGAACGTGTACCCACAGCGATTTTTCGCGCGATATTTCACGTTCAGTGCACGCTCGGCGCGCTGAGGCGGGTCAGCTCTCCCGCAGCATCTCGATCACCGCGCTGAAGTCCTTGTCGGCGTGGGATGCCGCGAACTTGGCGTAGATCTCGGCGGCGTGCCGGCCCAGCGGCGCGGCCGACCCCGTGGAGGTCACCGCGTCCATGGCCAGCCCCAGGTCCTTGTTCATCAGCGCGGTCGCGAAACCCGGCTTGAAGTCGTTGTTGGCCGGTGACGTCGGCACCGGGCCCGGCACCGGACAGTTGGTGTGCACGGCCCAGCAGTTGCCGGTCGCGCCGGTGATGACGTCGAAAAGGGACTGCGCCGAAAGCCCGAGCTTCTCGGCCAGGACGAACGCCTCGCCGACGGCGATCTGCTGCACCGCCAGCACCATGTTGTTGCACACCTTGGCGGCCTGCCCGGCCCCGGCCGCGCCACAGTGAATCACCTTGCCCGCCATGGGTTCCAGCACCGGCCGGGCGCGGTCCAGGGCGGCCTCGTCGCCGCCCACCATGAACGCCAGTGTCCCGGCGACGGCGCCCTTCACGCCGCCGGAGACCGGCGCGTCCAGCTGCGAGACCCCCTGCGCTTCCGCGAGCGCGTGCACCTCGCGGGCGTCGTTGACCGAAATGGTGGAGCTGTCGATGAACAGCGCGCCCGACTGGGCGGCGGGCAGCACGTCGGCGTAGCAGCGCTTGACCAGGTCCCCGTTGGGCAACATGGTGATCACCACGTCGGCCCCGGCCACCGCGTCGGCCGCGCTGTCGAACGTCGTCACCCCGTTGCCGCCCGCGGCGGCGACCGCCGCGGGCACCGGGTCGAACCCGCGCACGATGTGTCCCGCGGCCACCAGGTTCGCCGACATCGGCCCGCCCATGTTGCCCAGACCGAGGAAAGCGATGCTCGTCATGGTCGCCTTTCTACGCGCTCGACCGCACTCGCGCGGCCTCGGCCCGGCCGATCACCACCCGCATGATCTCGTTGGTCCCTTCCAGGATTCGGTGCACGCGCAGGTCGCGCACGATCTTCTCGAGACCGTACTCCCGCAGGTAGCCGTAGCCACCGTGCAGCTGCAGGGCCTTGTCGGCCACCTCGAAGCAGGTGTCGGTGACGTAGCGCTTGGCCATCGCGCACAGCTCGACCTTGTCGGGGTCGTCGTTGTCCAACGCATCGGCGGCCCGCCACAACATCATTCGCGAGGTTTCCAGCCCGGTGGCCATGTCCGCCAGGGTGAACCGGATGGTGGGTTCGTCGAGCAGGGCCCTGCCGAACGCCTCGCGCTCGCGCACGTAGGCGCCCGCCTTGTCGAAGGCGGACTGCGCGCCGCCGAGCGAGCATGCCGCGATGTTGAGCCGACCGCCGTTCAGGCCGTTCATCGCGATGCCGAAGCCGGCGCCCTCGCCGTCCGAGCCGCCCAGCATGGCGTCGGCCGGCACCCGCACGCCGTCCAAGATGACCTGCGCGGTGGGCTGGGCGTGCCAGCCCATCTTTTCCTCGAGGGCCCCGAAACTCAGCCCGTCGGCGCCCTTTTCGACGACGAACGCGGAGATGCCGCGCGGGCCGTCGCCGCCGGTGCGGGCCATCACCACGTAGACGTCGGAGGCACCGGCGCCGGAGATGAACTGCTTGACGCCGTCGAGCACGTAGTCGCCGCCCTCCCGGACGGCGCGGGTGCTCAACGCGCTGGCGTCCGACCCGGCGCCCGGCTCGGTGAGGCAGTAGCTGGCGATGACGTCCATCGAGGCCAGCCGCGGCACCCAGGCCTTGCGCTGTTCGGCGGTGCCGAACGTGTCGATCATCCACGCGCACATGTTGTGGATGGACAGGAACGCGGCGGTGGTCGGGTCGGCGATGGCCAGCTGCTCGAAGATGCGGACCCCGTCGAGCCGGCGCAGCCCGCTACCGCCGACGTCCTCGCGGCAGTAGATCGCCGCCATCCCCAGCTCGGCGGATTCCCGCAACACCTCGGTCGCGAAGTGCTTCGTCGCGTCCCATTCCAGGGCGTGCGGGGCGAGGCGCTTGGCGGCGAACGCGGCCGCCGTCTCGGTGATGACGCGCTCGTCGTCGTTCAGGGTGAACATGGTGTCTTAATCCATTGTGGGGATGACGAATTCGGCGCCATCCTTGATCCCGGAGGGCCACCGCGACGTGACGGTCTTGGTCTTGGTGTAGAACAGGATCGAGTGCGGCCCGTGCTGGTTGAGGTCGCCGAAGCCGGAGCGCTTCCAGCCGCCGAAGGTGTGGTAGGACACCGGAACCGGGATGGGAACGTTGACGCCGACCATGCCCACCTGCACCCGGGAGACGAAGTCGCGGGCGGCGTCGCCGTCGCGGGTGAAGATCGCCACGCCGTTGCCGTACTCGTGCTCCGACGGCAGCCGCAGCGCCTCTTCGTAGTCGTGCGCGCGCACGATGCACAGCACGGGTCCGAAGATCTCGTCGGTGTAGATCGACATGTCCGGGGTGACGTGGTCGAACAGCGTCGGGCCGATGAAGAATCCGCCCTCGAGGCTGGCGTCGTCGAAGGTCAGGTCGTCGCTGCCGCGTTCGCGCCCGTCGATCACGATTTCGGCACCCGCGGCCACACCCTGCTCGATGTAATCGCGCACCCGCGCCAGCGCCGCCTCGGTGACCAGCGGACCGTAGTCGGCCTTGGGGTCCAGGCTGTGGCCCACCCGCAGGTTGTTGATCCGGTCGATGAGCCTGGCGCGCAAGCGATTCGCCGTCTGCTCGCCGACCGGCACCGCGACGCTGATCGCCATGCACCGTTCACCGGCGCTGCCGTATCCGGCGCCGATCAGCGCGTCGACGGCCTGATCGAGGTCCGCATCGGGCATCACGATCATGTGGTTCTTGGCGCCGCCGAAGCATTGCGACCGCTTGCCGGTGGCCGCGGCCGTCGCGTAGATGTACTGCGCGATGTCGGAGCTGCCGACGAAGCCCACCGCCTGGATGTCGGGGTGGTGCAGGATGGCGTCGACGGCCTCCTTGTCGCCGTGCACGACCTGGAAGACGCCTGGCGGGAGGCCGGCCTCGAGAAACAGCTCGGCCAGCCGCACCGGCACCGACGGGTCGCGCTCGCTCGGCTTGAGGACGAACGCGTTGCCGCACGCCAGCGCCGGCCCGGCCTTCCACAACGGGATCATGGCCGGGAAGTTGAACGGGGTGATGCCCGCGACCACGCCCAGCGGCTGGCGCAGCGAGTAGACGTCGATCCCCGGCCCGGCGCCTTCGGTGTATTCGCCCTTGAGCAGGTGGGGGATGCCGATGGCGAACTCGATCACCTCGATGCCGCGCTGGACGTCGCCGCGCGAGTCGGCCACCGTCTTGCCGTGCTCGAGGGACAGCATCTCGGCCAGCTCGTCCATGTGGTCGTTGACCAGCTCGATGAACCGCATCATCACCCGGGCGCGGCGTTGCGGATTCCATGCGGCCCAACCCTTTTGGGCCTCGACGGCGGATGCCACCGCGGCGTCGATCTCGGACTTGCCGGCCATCGGCACCTGCGCCTGCACCTCGCCGGTGCTCGGGTTGAAGACGTCGGCGGTGCGCCCGGACTGGCCGGCCGTGCGCTGCCCGTCGATGAAGTGGGGGATCTGTGTGGTCATGGTGTCCTCGGGTTGGTGCGCGCGTGAGAGGCGGATACTTGGATATCCTAGTAACCGCGGGCGGGCGTCGCAAGGACGCCGGTCTCACGCCGGGTAGTGGCCGGCCGCCAGATCCGCCAGCAGGCTCGGATGGGCGGGCTGCCAGCCGAATCTCTCGCGGGTCAGCGCGCTCGACGCCGGCTGGTCCGCCCCGAAAACGGCGCCGAAAAACCCGAAATGGTCCGCCGGGACCGCCGCGGTGGGCACATCGAGTTCGCGCCCGATGGCCTCGGCGAGCGCGCGCATCGGGTCCCCCTCGTCGGCGACGGCGTGCGCCACCGTCCCCGGGGTGGCGTCTTCGAGCACCAGGCGAAACAGGCGCGCGGCGTCGAGGACGTGCACGGCCGGCCAGCGCTGGGTGCCGTCGCCGACGTAGCCGGAGACCCCGGTGCGTCGCGCCGCCTCGATGAGCAGCGACGCGAACCCGCAGGGGCCGGCTTCCCGGTGCACGGACCGCGGCAGGCGCACCACCGCCGACCGGACGTCCTTGGCGGCCAGTTCCAGCGCGGCGCGCGCGTTGCGGCCGCGCCCGCCGATGGGTCCGTCGGCCGGCGCCGGGTCGCGTTCGGTGGCGGTGCGGCCGGGGATCACGGGTGTGCCCGAGGCCATGACGAACGGCTTTCCGCTGCCTTCGAACGCGGCGCCGAAGGCCTCGACGGCGCCGGCCTCCTGGGCGACCGCCTTCTGGAAATCGTCGAAGTGGAGGAAGGCGAGGTGAATCACGCCGTCGGACGCCGCGGCGCCCCGGCGCAGGGCCTCCGGGTCGTCGAGGTCACCGCGCAGCACCTCGGCTCCCATGGACCGGGCGGCCCGCGCCGACGCATCGGAGCGGGCCAGCGCGAGAACGTCGTGGCCCGCGCCGATGAGCTCGGGCACGACGGCGGAGCCGATCCCTCCGGTGGCACCCGTGACGAAAACGCGCATGAGCAACTCCTCTGAGTGATGGGACTAATGTCTCATCACGCTACAGGGTGATGGGGCAAAAGTCCCATCGCCTACGATGGCGGGATGCCCCGATGGGAACCCGATGCGCGAGCGCGGCTGGTCGCCGCCGCGCTACAGCTGTTCTCCGAGCAGGGCTACGACCGGACCACCGTCGCCGAGATCGCCGACCACGCCGGCCTGACCAAGAGCACCTTTTTTCGGTATTTCCCCGACAAGCGGGAGGTGCTGGCGGCCGGCCAGGAGACCCTGGCGCAACTGCTGACCGAGGGGATCGCCTCCGCGCCCGCGGACGCGGGCCCGCTCGCGGCGGTCGCCGCCGGGCTCGCACGGGCGGCCGGGCCGATGACACCGTTCAATCGCGAGCTCGGGCCCCGGGTGCAGGCCGTCATCGCCACCAGCACCGAGCTGCAGGCCCGTGACGCGCTCAAACAGGTGGGCCTTGCCGCGGCCATGGCGGACGCGTTGCGCGCCCGGGGGGTGGCGGACCGCGCGGCGACCCTGGCGGCCGAAATGGGAGTGCTCGCGTTCAAGGAGGCATTCGCCGCGTGGCTTGCCGCCGACGACGACCAAGACCTGGGCGAACTGGCCCGCAAAGCCCTCAATGACCTCCGCGCCGCGGCGGCCGACATCGACTGAGCACGCTAGCCTTCAGGCGTATGCGCACCATCGAGGCCGACTACCTGGTGGTCGGCGCGGGCGCCATGGGAATGGCGTTCGTCGACACGCTGGTGTCGGAGACGGACGCGCGCGTGGTGCTGGTCGACCGCAACCACCAGCCGGGCGGGCATTGGACCATGGCCTACCCGTTCGTGCGGCTGCATCAGCCCTCGGCGTTCTACGGCGTCAACTCGCTGAGACTCGGCGGCGACTCGATCGACCAGATCGGTTGGAACCAAGGGCTTTACGAGCTGGCCACCGCGGGCGAGGTCTGTGCGTACTACGACCACGTGCTGCGCCGGCAGCTGTTGGCGAGCGGGCGGGTCAGCTACTTCCCGATGAGCGAATACCGCGGTGACGGCCGCTTCACCACGCTCGCCGGGATCGACTACGCCGTCAACGCGACGCGCCGCGTCGTCGACGCCACGTACATGCACGTCACGGTGCCGGCCATGCGCCCGCCGCCCTATCCCCTCGCGCCGGGCGTGACCTGCGTGCCGCCCAACGACCTGCCGAAATGCGGCGCGCACGAGCGGTACGTGATCGTCGGGGCCGGCAAGACCGGCATCGACACCTGCCTGTGGCTGCTTGGCCAAGGCATCGCGCCCGACCGGCTGACCTGGATCATGCCCCGCGACTCCTGGCTGCTGGACCGCGCGAAGATGCAGCCCGGATCGTTGTTCGCCGACCAGATCAAAGCCGGCTTCATCGCGCAGCTTCGCGCCATCAGCGACGCCACGTCGGTCGAGGACCTTTTCGCGCGGCTCGAGGAATCCGGCGGTCTGCTGCGGATAGATCCTGCGGTCCGACCGACGATGTATCGCTGCGCGACCGTCACCCGGCAGGAACTCGAGCAGCTGCGACGCATCGGCGACCTGGTGCGGCTGGGCCACCTGCGACGCGTCGACGCGGACCGGATGATCCTCGACGGCGGTGCGGTGGCCCGGGACGGCCGCACCCTGTACGTCGACTGCACCGCCGACGGCGCCGAAAAGCGCCCATCGACACCGATTTTCGACGACGGCCGGATCACGCTGCAAAGCGTGCGCGGCTGCCAGCAGATCTTCAGTGCCGCGCTCATCGCCCACGTGGAAGCCGCGTACCAGGACGACCGGGCGAAGAACGAACTGTGTGTGCCGTTGCCGCATCCCGACACCGACCTGGACTGGCTGCGGCTGGCGCTGGCCGACTACACGAATCAGCTGCGCTGGCTCGACGACCCGGACCTGACCGCCTGGATGTCGGCGGCCCGCCTGGACCTGTTCGGCCATCTGATCGGCCACCTGCTGCCGCCGGCATCGGCGAAGCCCCGGGTGCGCGAGCGGATACTCGGCATCGCCAAGTCGGTGTTCTCGGCCACCGCCGCCAAACTCGACGAGCTGCTCGGTGAACAAACCCAGCTCGCCGCGCCGTGATACCCGGTGTAACCCGGCTCGATATGGATCGGGTGGAGGAGACACGTGGCGGCACGAAACGAACCGGTCAAACGGCCACTGCGGGCGGTGCCCGACAGTGGCGTTGACGCCGGCTACCCCGACTGGGAGGCCGTGTACTCCGACAACGCGTCCTGGGTGTACCGGACGCTGTTCGCCCGGGTCGGCAACCGGGCCGACGCCGAGGACCTGACCGCCGAGGTCTTCCTCGCCGCGCTGCGGCCGCTGCGCCTGAGCGCGAGCATCGGGGAGGTGCGCGCCTATCTGCGGGTCACCGCCCGCACGGTGCTCGCCGCGCATTGGCGGGAAACCCTGGGCCGGGAGATAACCTCGATCGACGACATCGAACAACCACCGGAGAGCGAGGAAGCGATCAGCACCGCGCCGCAGCGTGTCGCCCGGGTTCTCGACAATCTGCCGGACCGTTACCGGCAGATCCTGGAATTGCGCTTCCTGCAAGGGCATTCGATCAAGGACTCCGCAGCGGAATTGGGCGTCAGCGTCGCCAACGCCAAGGTGCTCCAGCATCGCGCGCTGCGGCTGGCGGCGCAGGTCAATGATGGGGGTCAGCCATGAACGCGCGCGGGTTGCGCCGATACGTCGATGACCTGTTGCGGGGCCGGCGGCCCAGGCCGTTCGCCCCCGACGACTTCGAGGCGGCGCAGCTGCGCACGGCGATCGAACTGCGCGCGGCCGGACGCAGGGGCGACGCGCCCCGCCCGGAATTCCTCGACGATCTGCACCGCCGCCTCGCCGAGCAGATCTCCGACGGGCGAGGAGAAGTGGCGGCCAAGCACAGCAGCACCCGCCGCCAGGTCATCGTCGGCACGTCGGCCGCCGCGGCCGCCGCGGTCACCGCGGTGTCCATCGACCGAGCGGTGATCACCGGTCAAACCGGCGGTGTCCCCGCCGCCGACAACACGCCTCTGACGCCCAACGCCGGAATCTGGCAGCGGGTGGCGGCCAGCTCGCAGGTGCCCGACGGCGTCATGCACCCCTTCGACCTCGGTTCGGTCAGCGGATTCGTCCGCCGCGTCGACGGCAAGCCCCAGGCCATCTCCGGGGTGTGCACCCACCAGGGGTGCCGGTTGTGGTTCGACGCGCCCGACGACACGCTGCGCTGCCCCTGCCACTCGACGTCCTTCTCGCCGACCGGGCAGGTGCTCACCCATCAACTGCCGATTGCTCCGAAGCCGTTGCCGCCGTTACTGGTTCGTGAAGTCGACGGCGTCATCGAGGTGTTCGCCCCCCCGCGCCCCGACCAGCCCGCCTGACCGGTGTAACCCCCCGCCCTATTCCTGGGCATGACGCTTCGAACACACTCGGCGGCCGCGCTGGCCGCCGCCGTGCTGCTGGCCGGTTGCTCGGTTTCGCGGCCCGCCGCCGGCACCGGCGTGCCCACCGGCTCGACGTCGGTGACCGCACCGGCTGCTCCGGTCGGCGGCAACCAGGTCAGCATCGACAACTTCGCGTTCGCACCCGCCACGTTGACCGTCGCGGTCGGCACCACCGTCACGTGGACCAACCGCGACGAGGAGCCGCACACGGTGGCGGCAAGCGACGGCTCGTTCCACTCGCCCGGCATGGGGACCGGGGCCACCTTCACCCACACCTTCACCGACCCCGGCACTTTCGACTACGTCTGCTCGATCCACCCGATGATGCACGGGACCGTGGTGGTGACGCGGTGAACCCCGAGATGAGTCGGCGCCAACTGATGCGGCACACGGCGTGGTTCGGCGCTGCGGTCGGGTTCGCCGTCGTCGGCGGCGAGGTGATTTCGCACGTCGCCGGCACGGCGGCGGCCGAGCACACGCACGCCCGGCCCACCCTGCGGTTCGCGCAGGTCAGCGACAGCCACATCGGCTTCACCGGGGCGCCCAACCCCGACGTCGCCGGCACGTTCGGGCGCGCGATCGACCAGGTCAACAGCCTCGGCTACACACCGGATTTCGTCATACACACCGGCGATCTCACCCACCTGTCCAGCCCGGCGCAGTTCGACCAGGTGAAGCAGATGATGAGCGCCTTCAAGACACCACATGTGTTCACGGTTCCCGGCGAGCACGACTCGGTCGACGACGCGGGGCAGAAGTACCGAAACGCCTTCGGCGCGGGCTCCGTCGGTGACGGCTGGTACAGCGCCGACATCGCCGGCGTGCACCTGATCGCACTGGTGAACACGTTGAACCTGCGCAAGCTCGGACATCTGGGAACCGACCAGCTGGACTTCATCGAGAAGGACGTCGCCCGGCTCTCGAGCGACACTCCCATCATCGTGTTCAGCCACATCCCGTTGTTCGCGATGTATCCCGACTGGGGTTGGGGCACCGACGACGCCGGCCGGGCGTTGAGCTACCTTCGCCGATTCTCCTCGGTCACCTGCCTCAACGGGCATGTGCACCAGCTGTTTTCCAAGACGGAGGGAAACGTGACGTTCTACAGCGGAACGACGACGGCGTACCCGCTGCCGCGGCCCGGCGACGGGCCGGCGCCCAAGCCGGTCACCCTGCCCGCCGGCAAGCTGCGCGACGCGCTCGGCATCCGCGAGGTGACCTACACCAGGGGCGAGACCGCCCTGGCGTTGAAAGAGCAGGCGCTGCAATGACTGTGGCGGGCCTGGCGATCCGCATCGGGTTCGCCGCTTCCTTGGCGGTCAGCGCGGTCAGCCACGCCTACCTGTATGTGCACGGCTATCGGCACATCCCGGATATCGGCACCGCATTCCTGGTGCAGGCCAGCGTTTCGTTCGCGATCGCCCTGCTGATCCTGCTCGGCGGTCCCGGGTGGCTCCGCTGGACCGCGGCCGCCGTGGCGGGCGGTTCACTGGTCGCGTTCGCCTTGTCGAGAACCGTTGGGGTCCTTGGCTTTATGGAACAGGGCTTGGATCCCGCGCCGCACGCCGTCATCAGTGTGGCCGCGGAAGCGCTGACGGTGCTGCTGTGGGCGGGTGATGTGACGGCTAGGCGGGGCCGGATACCTCGCCAGTCGGCTCCTCAAGCATGAGGTCGCGGGCATCGGCGGCATGGTCTGGCTTAGCGGCAGCAGCCTCGGCGGCTGCCCACTTGCTCAACAGCCGAGCCTTGAGCGACATGGCGGGTTTCTCGACCAGGAACCAGCTCAGCGCGGCCAGCGGCAGTATGGCCATCGCCGCAACGGCAGCGTGCACAACCGCATTCGGCCGGCCAGGCCAACAGATCACCAGCAACTGCTGAATCGGGAAGGCGTAGATATACACGCCATAGGACAGATCCGTACGTAGTCTCAGGCGTTTGTTCCGAAGCATCGCACCGGAAGCGATGACGGCGTACGCGAGCGGAATCCCACCGAGCAGCCGGTAGTGCGGGAGCAGGGTGCCGCCCAAGGCAACGGTGACTGCGCTGGCCGCGACCAGCCACCACCGAGCCGGAATCTTGTCCCGCCATTGGTAGAGCAACGCTCCGGCCGCGAACATGACGGCGAATCGCGAGACCACGGCGGCGAACTGGCCTGCAAACGGCTGGCCCAGGGCGATGGGCGGCGATAACGCCTCCCCGAGAACCGCCGCCGCCAATATTACGGGAGATACCCATCGGCGGTGGGCAAGCCCAGCGATGCCGATAGCGGCGACCGCGGCGTAACACCCCAGCTCGAAAACCAATGTCCACAGCGAACTGTTCCAGCTCCCCGGATAGGGGACCCCTTGGGGTGTACCCCCGACATCGGCCTTGAGCATGACCACCGCGCTGTTCATGGCGACGTAGGCGACCGGCGCAGTGGACAGGAGCAGCTTGAGCGCCGCGCCACCCTGAATCGCCACGCCGATCGGAGCGATGACGAACGCGGTGACGACCAGGCAGACGTAGTAGCCGGGAAGGATACGCAGAACCCGCGCGGCGGAATAATCCCGCAGGTGCGGGTGGCGAAGCCAGCTCGCGGTGATGAGGAAACCGGAGACGGCAAAGAAGCCGTCGACCCCACCGGCGGCAATGTATTCCGCGCCCGTCCATGCGTGTCCCGTCAGGATGAACGAGTGCCCGACGATCACGGAGGTCGCCAGCGTCAGTCGCCAGGCATTGAGCGCGTTCTGCCGAGGGTCGAAAACCTGTCCGAGGTTCATGTCTCAACTCGCCGCCGATGCGGGAGCACGATCACCTTCATTCGAAGATGCGGTCCATCTCTGCTTGAGCCGGCCCTTGAGGGACAGCGAGGGCTTCTCGATCGCGAACCAGCTCAGGGTGGCCAGCGGAAGCGTGCCGAGGGCGCTGCAGACGAAGAACACAAAGGGATTCAGCCCCGCCAACCCACAGACGGCCAACATTTGCTGAGTGGGGAACGCGTAGATGTACACCCCGTAGGACAGGTCCGTACGCAACCGCAGCCGCTTGTGCTGCAGCAGGGCGCCCGACACGATGACGGCGTACGCCAGCGGAAGCGCCGCGAGGACGCGGTAGTCGGGCAGGAAGCCGGCCGCGAACACGATGACCACGCTCACCGCGACCAACGACCAGCGGGCCGGGATCACGTCGCGCCACTGATACAGGAGCGAGCCGGCCGCGAACATGATGGCGGCGCGCACCGCGAGCTGCGGCACGGTCCAAACACCCGGGAAGGTCAGCGGCGGCAGCTGTGTGGCCGCAACCACCCCCACCGCCAATATCGCCGCCGGAACCCACCGGCGGTTGGCCAGCCCGGCCAGGCCGATGCCGGCAACGGCGAGATAGCACAGCACTTCCCAAATGAGCGACCACATCGAGGCGTTCCAGACGCCGGAATGCGGGATTCCGCGCGGTGTTCCGCCGACGTCGAAATGCACGTAGGCCAATCCGATGTTTTTCACTACGTACTCGAGGGGCGCAGTGGAGCCCAGCAACTGCCACGCCGAGCCGCCCTGGATGAGCACACTCAGCGGTGCGAAGACGAATGCCGTCACTCCCAGGCAGAGGTAGTAGCCGGGCATGATGCGCAGGGCTCGCGCGGTAAGGTAGTCACGCACGCGCGGATCGGTGAGCCAACTCCTGGTGATGAGGAAGCCCGAGATCGCGAAGAACCCGTCGACCCCCACCGAGAAGAAGACTTGGAGGATCGGGGCGGGCGGTATGCGCCCGGTCGCGGGCCAGCAATGCCAGAGCATCACCTCGGCCGCCAACGCCAAACGCAGCGCGTTGAGCGCGTTCTTCCGCGGATCGAATACTTGCCCGAGGGTCATTTGGCCTCCACCCACATCGCCCCCCGGCAGCCGTCCGCGGAATACTATGTCACGCCGTCGCGCGTGTTCGGATTATCGGTGATTTTGACCGGCTGGTGTACCGGGGTCAGACGCGGAGCATTGGGGGCGGGCCCGTCGGCGACGAGGTCGCCGGCACGATCATCGCCGGAATCGGGGACGGCCGCGCCCCACTTCTGCTTGAGCCGGCGTTTGAGGGACATCGACGGCTTTTCGATGACGAACCAGCTCAGGGCGGCCAGCGGCAGGGTGCCTAGGGCGCTGAGGCCAAAGAACACAAGTGGAGTCAAGGTCGCGAGCCCGCAAACGGCCAGCATCTGCTGAGTGGGATATGCGTAGATGTACACCCCGTAGGACAGGTCCGTGCGCAACCGCAGCCGCTTGTGGCGCAACAGGGCGCCCGACACGATGACGACATACGCCAGAGGAAGGGCCGCGACGACGCGGTAATCGGGCAGGAACCCGGCCGCGAACACGATGAACGCGCAGACCGCGACCAACGACCAGCGGGCCGGGATCACGTCGCGCCACTGATACATCACCGCTCCGGCGGCGAACATGATGGCCGAACGGGCGGCGAGCTGGGGGATGGTCCACGCACCGGGGAAGGTCAGCGGCGGAAACGCCAGTGCCGCAAACACGGCCACCACCAGCAGCAAAGGAGAAACCCACCTGCGGTTGGCGAGCCCGACGACGCCGATGAGGATGACGGCGAGGTAACACAGCAATTCCCAGACGAGGGACCACAGCGAAGCGTTCCAGGTGGGCCCGCTGGGAACCCCACGCAATGTGCCGGCGATGGTGGGCTGGAGGTAGGCCACCGCGCTGTTATTCAGAAGGTACTGGATGGGCGCAGTGGACTTGAGCAGCTTCATCGCCGATCCGCCCTGGATCAGCAGACTGACCGGCGCGAACACGAACGCCGTCAACACCAGGCAGACGTAGAACCCGGGCAGGATGCGCAGGGCTCGCGCGGTGAGGTAGTCACGCACGCGCGGGTCGGTGAGCCAACTCCTGGTGATGAGGAAGCCCGAGATCGCGAAGAAGCCGTCGACACCCACAGAAAAGAACAGCTGATTGATCGCTGCAGGCGGCGGCCGGCCCGTGACAGCCCACGAGTGGAAGAGCATGACCTCGGCCGCAAGCGCTAACCGCAACGCGTTCAACGCATTACTGCGCGGATCGAATACCTGCCCCAGCTTCATCCAACTCCGACCGTCGTCCCCTCCCGCACCGTCCGCGCCATCGTATCGGCCCGAGGTGGCGGGCGTGGCCGGATGGAGACTGTCGACTACGCGGTGCCCGGAAGTTCCGGGGGAAGCGCCGGCCGTGCGACCTCCTGCACGGGCCGCGCCATCACCGCTTGCTCTTGGTTCTGGTCTCGATCTTGATCTTGGGGGGCCAAAGATTTCTTTCTGAACCGGGCTTTGAGGCGACGCGCCGGCTTCTCGATCAGGAACCAGCTCGCGGCCGCCAGCGGCAGCGTGGCGGCGGCGGTGACACCGGTGAACAGCAGCGGATTAAGGGTGATGAGCCCGCAGACGAGCAGCAGTTGCTGGGTCGGGTACGCATAGATGTACATGCCATAGGACAGGTCCGTGCGCAGTCGCAGGTGCTTGTTGCGGATCAGGGTCCCCGACACGACTACGGCATAGGCCAGGGGCAGGGCGCCGACCACCCGGTAGTCCGGCAGCCAGCCCGCCGCCACGACGATGACCGCGCTTACCGCGACGAGCGACCAGCGGGCGGGTATCACATCTCGCCACTGATACAGGAACGCACCGGCCGCGAACATGATCGCGGCGCGGCACGCCAAGTAGAACAGGGCTGTGCGGACGTCGCCCTCGTGTTGGGTCATTACGTCGGGGAATTTCAGCCCCGGCAGCATCATCGCCCCGCCCGTCGCCAGCAGCAAAAATGCGAGCGAGACCCACCGGTGGTTGGCGAGTCCGATGACGCCGATGACGGCAACGATGAGGTAGCACATCACTTCCCAGATGAGGGACCACAGGGAAGCGTTCCAGACGCCCGCGCTCGGAACCCCGGTGGGTGTGCCGCCGATATCGAACTTGACCAGCGCCACGGCGCTGTTCTTCAACACGAAGTCCAGCGACGCGCCTGACGTGATGAGTTTGGTAAACGATCCGCCTTGAATCGCCACGCTGATCGGGGCGATGACGAACGCGGTCACCAGCAGGCAGACGTAGAAGCCGGGCAGGATGCGCAGCGCGCGAGCGGCCAGATACTCACGGAGGCGGGGATTGCTGAGCCAACTCGCGGTGATGAGGAATCCGGAGATGCCGAAGAACCCGTCCACCCCTACGCAAAGAAGAAGCTGCAGAACGGCTCGGGCCGACGGGAGGTGGCCCCTGATCGGGAAGGTGTGCCAAAAGATCACCTCGCCTGCCAGCGCAAGCCGCCAGGCGTTCAGTGCATTAATGCGCGGATCGAAGACCTGCCCGAGTTTCATCCGCCTCCCCCGTAGTCCCCACAGGGCTTAATCGGCGTCATCGTAGCGCAACGAAACTCAAAAAGGGCTGGTTCGCGGTACCTGAGGTAACGCGCAATGGGCGGATGAGCGGTTAGCCCATACGCGCGTGAGAAGCTGGTCAGGTAATGAATGCATTTCCGCGCACCACGAGTCGCCAAGTGCGTTGTGAGATAAGGACCGTCGCATTCGGTCGAAATGCCGGGCCGCGCGATTACCGGTGACGCATCCCGTCGATGAAGCGCTGCGTCTCCGCCCAGCTGGGCAAAAGCCCGGCGGCGCGGACTTCTTCGAAGCCGGGGGCCGCGGCGTCGCGGTCGGACAGGCTGGGTGCGGCGCCGTTCACCAACGGCCACTCGATCCCGATCGCCGGATCGGTCGCACAAATCGTGTGCTCGCGCTGCGGGTTGTATTCGGCCGAGCACAGATACATCACCGTCGAATCGTCCTGCAAGGCAAGGAAGCCGTGCCCCAGGCCCTCGGAAAGGTAAATCGTCCTGCGGTCCTTGTCGTCGAGCAGAACGGAATCCCACTGCCCGAATGTGGGCGAACCCTCGCGGATGTCCACCACGACGTCGAACACCGAACCGCGCACGCACGTCACGTATTTGGCCTGGCTCGGCGGCAGCTCGGCGAAGTGCAGGCCGCGCAGCACCCCGGCGGCCGAAACCGAGCAGTTCGCTTGCCGGACATCGAAGCGGTGACCGGCGAACTCGGTGAACCCGCGGTCGGTAAGCCATTCGAAGAACAGGCCACGGGAATCGCCGTGAACGGCGGGGGTGATCTCCCAGGCTCCGGGAATGGCGAGCTCGCGCACCTTCATCTTACTGACCACGCTCTTCGTAACGGGCTTCCGCGGCGTCTTTCAGGGGACGCCACCAGGATTCGTTGGCACGATACCAGTCAATGGTGGCGCTCAGGCCCTCCTCGAAATCGGTATGCTTTGGCGCCCAACACAGTTCGTCGTACAGCATCGACGGGTCGATGGCGTAACGCAGGTCGTGGCCCGCCCGGTCGGTCACGTGGTCGAAGTCGTCTGGTTCGCGGCCCATCATCTTCAACAGCGTGCGCAGCACGCTGAGGTTGTCGCGCTCGCCCTCGGAACTGATCAGGTAGGTGCGGCCGATCTCGCCCTTTTCCAGGATGCGCCGCACGGCGCTGTTGTGATCGTCGACGTGGATCCAGTCGCGCACGTTGGCGCCGCTGCCGTACAGCTTGCACCGCCGGCCGGTGAGCACGTTGGTGATCTGGCGAGGGATGAACTTCTCGACGTGCTGATACGGCCCGTAGTTGTTGGAGCAGTTCGAAATCGTCGCGCGCACGCCATACGACCGCACCCAGGCCCGGACCAGCATGTCGGCGCCGGCCTTGGTCGCCGAGTACGGGCTCGAGGGGTTGTAGGGCGTCGACTCGGTGAACCGGTTGGGATCGTCGAGCTCCAGGTCGCCGTAGACCTCATCGGTCGAAATGTGGTGTAGCCGCACGCCGTGGCGCCGCACCGCTTCCAGGATGGTGAACGTCCCGACCACGTTGGTGTGCAGGAACGGGCCCGGATCGTCCAGCGCGTTGTCGACGTGGCTCTCGGCGGCGAAGTGCACCACGGCGTCGGACTCGGCCACCAGCCGGGAGACCAGCTCGGCGTCGCAGATGTCGCCCACCACCAGCCGGATGGCGTCTTCGACGTCGGCCAGGGACTCGCGCCGGCCGGCGTATGTCAGGGCGTCGAGGACCGTGACGGAGTCTTCGGGGTGCTCGCGGACGGTGCTGTGCACGAAATTGGCGCCGATGAACCCAGCGCCGCCGGTGACCAGTAGCCGCATGGTCAAACCCTAACCGAGCGTGACGGTCAGCTTGCGGGAGTCAACCCCAGCGGCCCGGCCAATTCGCCCAGCGCCGACACCAGCGCGTCGTCGTCCTGGCTGTCCAGCACCTGGACGGCGACGTGATCGGCCCCGGCGTCCAGGTGTTCGCGGAGGCGTTGCGCGATCGCCTCGGGCGTGCCGTAGGCCACCACCGCGTCGATCAGCCGGTCGCTACCCGGCTTGCGGACGTCGGCTTCGGTGAAGCCCAGCCGCAGCCAGTTGTTCACGTAGTTGCTCAGGTCCAGGTAGAAGTTCGCGTACCTGCGGCCCACCGCGCGGGCCTTCTCGGCGTCGGTGGTCAGCACGACCTTGTGTTCGGGCGCGAGGAACACCGAGTTCCCGATCAGTTCGCGCGCCTTGGCCGTGTGTTCCGGGGTGGTCAGATACGGGTGCGCGCCGGCGCTGCGCTGCGCCGCCAGCCGCAACACGCGGGGCCCCAGCGCCGCGAGCACCCGGCGGCTGGTCGGCACCATCCCCGAGTCGAGCTCGTCGAGGTAGGCGACCAGCGCGTCATACGGCTTGACGTACTCCTGGGTGTGCTCGGGATGCCCGACCCCGATGCCCAGCAAGAACCTTCCCGGATAAGCGCTTTCGATGCGCTGGAAGGATTCGGTCACCCGCTTGGCGGGCGCGGTCCAGATGTTGACGATCCCGGTGGCCAGCTGCAACGACGCCGTCTGCTCCAGGGCGGGCTCCACCCACGCCAGGTCGGCGTCGGGTGAACCGCCGATCCACGCGGCGCCGTAGCCCAGCGACTCGATCCGTGCCGCCAGTTCGGGGGTGATGGAACGGCTGGGCAGCCAGACGCCGACGCGGCCCAGGTTGGGTTTGAGTGCTACTGGCTCGGTCACCTACGTCCCCCTCGTACGTCGTCTGCTAGCTCAGCCCGAGCGGCCCCGCCAATTCGGCCAGCGCCGGGACCAGGTTTTCATCCTTCGTCAAGACCTGTACGGGCACGTGGTCGGCGCCCGCGTCGAGGTGCTGCTTCAGGCGGGCCGCGATCGCGTCGGGCGTGCCGTAGGCCACCACCGCGTCGACCAGGCGGTCGCTGCCCGGCTTGGTGACCTCCTCGTCGGAGAAGCCCAGCCGCTTCCAGTTGTTGCGGTAGTTGGCGAGCTGGAAATAGATGTCGAGCGCCTTGCGGCCGACCGCGCGGGCCTTGTCCACGTCGGTGGTCAGCACCGCCTTGTGTTCGGGCGCCAGGAACGCCGACGGGCCGATCAGCTCGCGCGCCCGCGCGGTGTGCTCGGGGGTGGTCAGGTACGGGTGCGCCCCGGCGGCGCGCTGCGCCGAGAGCTTGAGCACCCGCGGGCCCAGGGCCGCAACCACTCGGCGGTCGGCGGGCACCCCGTAATCGTCGAGTTGCTGCAGGTAGTCGGCCAGCGCGTCGTAGGGCTTGCGGTATTCGGTGTGCGCCTCGGGATGGCCGACGCCGATGCCGAGCAGGAAGCGGCCGGGGTAGGCCTTGTCGATCCGGTGGAACGACTCGGCCACGGGCTGGGCGGCCGCCGTCCAGATGTTGACGATGCCGGTGGCCACCTGCAGGGCGGTGGTCGCTTCGAGGATGGGCTCCACCCAGGCCAGCTCGGCGGGCGGCGAACCGCCCACCCACACGGCCCCGTAGCCCAGGGATTCGATGTCCCTGGCCTGTTCAGGTGTGACGCCGCGTCCGAAAACTCCGAACCGGCCGAGATCGGGCTTGCGCGCTGCATCGGTCATGGTTGTTCCCAACCGGCGGGGTGGTGCCGCTATTCCGGGAGGTCCAGTTCCGCGGCCGGCGGTGCCTGAAGCGGCAGCAGCACGATGAACCGGGTATCGCCGGGCACCGATTCCACGCGCAGATCCCCGCGGTGCTTCTTGACGACGATGTTGAACGCCAGGTCCAGCCCCAGCCCGGTGCCTTCGCCGAACGGTTTCGTGGTGAAGAACGGCTCGAAGATGTGCTCGCGCACGTCCTCGGGCACTCCGGGGCCGGTGTCGCAGATCTCGACGCGGGCCATGTTCTCGCCATCCCGGCAGGTGCGCACGGTCAGCGTGCCGCCGGTGTCGCGCATCGCGGCGATGGCGTTGTCGATGATGTTGGTCCACACCTGGTTGAGATCGCCTGGGTAACAGGGGATTTCGGGAAGCGACCGGTCGAAATCCTTGACCAGGGTGATCACGGGGTGGTTACTGTTACTGCCGTCCTTGCTCCCGTCCTTGGTCAACCGGTCGGCGAACATCACCAGCGTGCTGCGCAGCAGTTCGTGGATATTGGCCACCTGGAACGGGGCCCGATCAAGCTGCGAATACTGTTTGGCGTCGGCGACCAACGCCGAAATCCGTTTGCTCGCTTCCAGAATCTGGTTCATCAGCAGCTCGCTCTCGATGGTGTAGTTGATCCACCGGATCGCCTCCTCCAACGATGTCGACGCGAGTTCCTCGCTGACCGTGGAAATCCGCTCCAGCCAGTCGGTGTCGATGCCGCCCTCGACGAACGTCGGCGCGATGTCCCAGCCGCCCTCGACGCCGTGTTCTTCCAGCCAGTCGCCGACGGCGTCCTCGCGGTCGGCGGTTTCCATCGCGCTCAGGTGTTCCGTCGCCGACTTTGCCACCTGCTCGGCCACCCCTTGCTGGAGGTGCACCAGGGCGCTGAGCGCCTCGGGGCTGACGGTGCCGTCGGCGAGCATGGCCAGCTTGCCCCGCATCCCGGCGACCCGGCCGCGCAGGTCGGCCGCCGCGCGGGCGATGGCCGCAGCGGGGTTGTTCAGCTGATGGGTCAGCCCGGCCGACAGCCGGCCCAGCGCCAGCAGCTTCTCCCGGTTGTCGATGATGCGGCGGGTCCGGTCGGTGCCGACGGCGATGCCGTCGAGCAGGTGGACGGCCATCGGGAACTGGTCCCTCATGAACTGCGCGAACACCGGCGCGTCCATCACGAAGAACCGCGACGGCTTGGTCACGTGCACCGAGGCGTCGTAGCTCTTCTGCTTGCCGCCGGTGAACGCCCGCCAGGCCCCGCAGTAGACGCCGCGCTGCGAGGTGCGGTTGGTTTCGATGTCCTGGCCGCCGGAAAGCTTGGACATCGTCAGCTCGCCGTCGATCAGGACGTAGAAGCAGGTCGCCGGCTCGCCCTCGACGCAGATTGGGCCCGGTTCGTAATTCTCGATGTGCCCGTTGGCGCACAACACCGCCAACTGCTCGTCGGTGAGCGCCTCGAACAGGAACAGGCTGCGCAGCTCGTCGGGCTCGCACGGCGTCTTGGCGGTCACGATTCCGCCAGATAGCGGTGCACCAGCATGACGGCCATCGATCCCTCGCCGACCGCGGCCGCGACCCGCTTGGCGGATTCGGCCCGCACGTCGCCGGTGGCGAACACGCCCGGCACGCTGGTCTCGAGGTGGTGCGGCGGGCGGTCCAGCGTCCAGCCGCACACGTTGCGCAGGTCCGGTCCGGTGAGGACGAAGCCATGGGGGTCGCGGGCGAGCACGCCGTCCAGCCACTCGGTGCGCGGCGCGGCGCCGATGAAGATGAACATGCGGGCGCAGGTGACGTCCTCGGTCTCCCCGGTCCGGTTGTCGACCAGGGTGAGCCGCTCCAGGTGGTCGGCCCCGACGGCGCGGCGCACCTCGGTGCAGGTGCGCACGGTGATGTTCGGACGCTCGCGGATCTGCTGGATCAGGTAGTAGGACATCGAGGCGTCCAGGGACGGGGCGCGCACCACGATGGTCACGGACTTGGCCTCCCGGGACAGGTACATCGCGGCCTGGCCCGCGGAGTTGGCCCCGCCGACGACGTAGACCTCCTCGCCCGCGCATTCCGACGCGATGGAGACGGCCGCCCCGTAGTAGACGCCGCGGCCGGTCAGCTCGCCGCAGCCCTCCGCCGGCAGCTGCCGGTAGGCGACGCCGGTGGCCAGGATGACGGCGTGCGCGTCGATCGAGCCACCGTCGTCGAACCGCACGGTGCGCTTGGGGCCGTTGACCTCCAGCGCCGTCGCGGTGCGGGCGGTGATGAGCTCGGCCCCGAACTTCTCGGCCTGCCGCCGCGCGCGGTCGGCCAACTGGCCGCCCGACACCCCGTCGGGGAAGCCCAGGTAGTTCTCGATCCGCGAGCTCTGGCCCGCCTGGCCGCCCGTCGCGGTGCGTTCGATCAGCACCGTGCGCAGCCCCTCCGAGGCGCCGTACACGGCGGCGGCCAGGCCCGCCGGCCCGCCGCCGACGACGATCAGGTCGTAGAACTCCTGCGACGGCGTGGTGGTCAGGCCCAGGGTGTCGGCCAGCTGCGCGTCGGTGGGTTCGACGAGGGTGTCGCCGCGTTCGGTGACGACGACGGGCAGCCGCAAGCCGTCCTCGCCGGCCGCCTTGAGCAACCGCTCGCCGTCCGGGTCGTCGGCCATGAACCACGAGTAGTGCAGCCCGTTGCGGGCCAGGAAGTCGCGGACCTGCCAGGACCGCTCCGACCAGCGGTGCCCGATCACCTTGGTGTGTGGGATCGGGTGCTCCGGCGCCGCCCGCCACGCGTCCAGCAGGGAGTCGATGACGGGATAGAACTTCTCCTGCGGCGGATCCCACGGTTTGAGCAGGTAATGGTCCAGGTCGACGACGTTGATCGCGTCGATGGCGGCGTGGGTGTCGGCGTAGGCGGTCAGCAGCACTCGCCGCGCGGCCGGGTACAGGTCCATCGCCTGCTCGAGGAATTCGATGCCGCTCATCTGCGGCATCCGGTAGTCGGCGATCATCACCGCGACCGTCTCGCCGCGCAGCTTGAGCTCCTTGAGCGTCTCCAGGGCGTCGGGGCCCGACTCGGCCCGCACGACCCGGTGCCGGTCGCCGTAGTGGCGACGCAGATCGCGGGCGACCGCACGCGAGACCGAGGGGTCGTCGTCGACGGTCAGCAGGACCGGCTTGCGAGGCTGAAGGGAGGGGGCGGCGGGGCTCGCGGGGCTCGTCATCGGGTTCAAGTATGCCCTCGTCAGGGCCCTCGCGGCAGGTCGAGGAGGCGGCTCGGCGGGCGGCGGGATTTCGCCGTCCGCGATTTTGGGTCGGGGGCCTGACCGGGTATTGTGGAACAACGGTGCGTCATCCGCGCCGACTTTTTGCGTGCCCTGTCTTAGGAATTCCCTGGAATTTCCTGCCCTTGGCTCACGTTTCAAGTCGGGCGAATGCTGCGCCGGTAATGGGCGCACATCAAGGATACGAAACCAAAGACGAGGATTGCTGAACAGTTATGGCCAAGAAGGACGGTGCCATAGAGGTCGAGGGCCGCGTGGTCGAGCCCCTGCCCAATGCGATGTTCCGCATTGAGCTGGAGAACGGTCACAAGGTGCTCGCCCACATCAGCGGCAAGATGCGGCAGCACTACATCCGCATCCTGCCCGAGGACCGGGTGGTGGTGGAGCTGTCTCCCTACGACCTGTCCCGGGGCCGCATCGTGTACCGGTACAAGTAGAAGCCCGATTTGGACCACGAGAAGAACAGGATCGAACAGCCGTGAAGGTCAACCCGAGCGTCAAGCCAATCTGTGACAAGTGCAGGGTGATCCGTCGGCATGGGCGGGTCATGGTGATCTGCTCCGATCCGCGCCACAAGCAGCGCCAAGGCTAGCGGCGATCGCAAGCGCTTGCCCCACAACTGAATGCAGACCTCCCAGTACCACTGAGCGGATACGCCGCTCAGCCACGCTCGGACGGAGGCCGGGCCCCGATGCCGGAATCGTTTTTCCGGCAGGGAACGGACTGGGATAAGACCTCCGCCTAGAAAAAAGAGGAAACGCCACCTATGGCTCGATTAGTAGGCGTCGACCTGCCGCGCGATAAGCGGATGGAGGTCGCGCTGACCTACATCTTCGGGGTCGGCCGCACCCGTTCCAACGAGATCCTGGCAGCGACGGGAATCGACAAGGACCTGCGCACCAGGGACCTCACCGACGACCAGCTGACCCACTTGCGCGACTACATCGAAGCGAACCTCAAGGTAGAGGGTGACCTGCGCCGCGAGGTGCAGGCCGATATTCGCCGCAAGATCGAGATCGGCTGCTACCAGGGCCTGCGGCACCGCCGCGGCCTGCCGGTGCGCGGCCAGCGGACCAAGACCAATGCGCGCACCCGCAAGGGCCCCAAGCGCACCATCGCCGGCAAGAAGAAGGCCAGGTAACCGCCCATGCCACCAGCCAAGAAGGCATCGTCTGCCCCCAAGAAGGGGCAGAAGACCCGCAAGCGGGAAAAGAAGAACATTCCGCACGGTGCCGCGCACATCAAGAGCACGTTCAACAACACGATCGTGAGCATCACCGACCCGCAGGGCAACGTCATCGCCTGGGCGTCGTCGGGCCACGTCGGCTTCAAGGGCTCGCGGAAGTCGACGCCGTTCGCCGCGCAGCTCGCCGCCGAGAACGCCGCGCGCAAGGCGCAGGAGCACGGCGTGAAGAAGGTCGACGTGTTCGTCAAGGGCCCTGGCTCGGGCCGGGAGACGGCGATCCGGTCGCTGCAGGCGGCGGGCCTCGAGGTCGGCGCCATCTCCGATGTCACCCCCCAGCCGCACAACGGCTGCCGTCCGCCCAAGCGGAGAAGGGTCTAGGGAATAGATCATGGCTCGTTACACCGGACCCATCACCCGCAAGTCGCGCCGGCTGCGCACCGACCTGATCGGTGGCGACCAGGCCTTCGAGAAGCGCCCCTACCCGCCCGGCCAGCACGGCCGCGCGCGGATCAAGGAAAGCGAATACCTGCAGCAGCTGCAGGAGAAGCAGAAGGCCCGCTTCACCTACGGCGTCATGGAGAAGCAGTTCCGCCGCTACTACGAAGAAGCGACCCGGCAGCCCGGCAAGACGGGTGAGGAGCTGCTCAAGATTCTGGAAAGCCGGCTGGACAACGTCGTCTACCGCGCCGGGCTGGCCCGGACGCGCCGGATGGCCCGCCAGCTGGTCAGCCACGGCCACTTCAGCGTCAACGGCGTGCACGTCAACGTCCCCAGCTACCGGGTGTCGCAGTACGACATCATCGACGTGCGGGACGGCTCGCTGAACACGGTGCCGTTCCAGATCGCGCGGGAGACGGCGGGCGACCGCCCGATCCCCAGCTGGCTGCAGGTGGTCGGGGAGCGCCAGCGCATCCTGATCCACCAGCTGCCCGAGCGGGCGCAGATCGACGTGCCCCTCGCCGAGCAGCTGATCGTCGAGTTCTACTCGAAGTAACGGACTTCCGCACGCCGCGGCCGCGGCGGGCGGACACCCAACGGCATCAAATAGCGGGTGCCGAGAAGGAGAAGAAGAAACACCATGCTGATCTCTCAGCGACCCACCCTGTCGGAGGAAGTCCTCACCGACAACCGCTCGCAGTTCGTCATCGAGCCCCTCGAGCCCGGATTCGGTTACACCCTGGGCAATTCGCTGCGCCGGACGCTGCTGTCGTCGATTCCCGGCGCGGCCGTGACCAGCATTCGCATCGACGGCGTGCTGCACGAGTTCACCACCGTCGCCGGGGTGAAGGAAGACGTCACCGCGATCATCCTGAACCTCAAGAGCCTGGTCGTGTCCTCGGAAGAGGACGAGCCCGTCACCATGTACCTGCGCAAGCAGGGCCCGGGCGCGGTCACCGCGGGTGACATCGTGCCGCCCGCCGGTGTGACCGTGCACAACCCGGAGATGCACATCGCGACGCTGAACGACAAGGGCAAGCTGGAGGTCGAACTCGTCGTCGAGCGCGGCCGCGGCTACGTGCCGGCGGTGCAGAACCGGGCCTCCGGCGCCGAAATCGGCCGCATTCCGGTCGATTCCATCTACTCGCCGGTGCTCAAGGTGACCTACAAGGTCGACGCGACCCGTGTCGAGCAGCGCACCGACTTCGACAAGCTGATCCTCGACGTCGAGACCAAGAGCTCGATCACCCCGCGCGACGCGCTGGCGTCGGCCGGTAAGACGCTGGTCGAATTGTTCGGCCTGGCACGCGAACTCAACGTCGAGGCCGAGGGCATCGAGATCGGGCCGTCGCCGGCCGAGGCCGACCACATCGCCTCGTTCGCGCTGCCGATCGACGACCTGGACCTGACGGTGCGCTCGTACAACTGCCTCAAGCGCGAGGGCGTGCACACCGTCGGCGAGCTGGTGAGCCGCACCGAGTCCGACCTGCTCGACATCCGCAACTTCGGTCAGAAGTCGATCGACGAGGTGAAGGTCAAGCTGCACCAGCTGGGCCTGTCGCTCAAGGACAGCCCGGCGAGCTTCGACCCGTCGCAGGTCGCCGGCTATGACGTGGCCACCGGCACCTGGTCCACCGAGGGCGCCTACGACGACCAGGACTACGCGGAAACCGAACAGCTCTAATCAGTCCGTCCCGGCCCTACCTGATACGGGGGTCGGCCCCACTTAGGAGATAGTGCAATGCCCAAGCCCACCAAGGGTCCTCGCCTCGGCGGGTCGTCTTCGCACCAGAAGGCGCTGCTGGCCAACCTGGCCACGTCGCTGTTCGAGCACAACCAGATCAAGACGACCGAGCCGAAGGCGCGGGCGTTGCGCCCGTATGCGGAGAAGCTGATCACGCACGCGAAGAAGGGCACGCTGCACAACCGGCGTGAGGTTCTCAAGAAGATCCGCGACAAGGACGTGGTGCACAAGCTGTTCGAGGAGATCGGGCCGTTCTTCGCCGACCGCAACGGCGGCTACACCCGCATCATCAAGGTCGAGCCGCGCAAGGGCGACAACGCCCCGATGGCGGTGATCCAGCTGGTGCTGGAGAAGACGGTCACCTCCGAGGCCGACCGGGCGCGCCGGGCGAAGACGCCCAAGAAGGCGCCCGTCGCGGCGGCGGCGGCACCTCAGGCGGCGGTTGAGCCTGAGGAAGCCGTCGGCCCGACGGCCGAGGAGGCGACCGAGACCGAGGCCAAGGAGCCTGAGGTCACGGAGGCCGAGGCTGCCGCCGAGGAAAAGCACGACGAGGCCATCGAGGCGCGGGCCGAGGCTGAGAAGGCCGAAGAGGCCGACGAGGCTGACGAGAGTTAACGATCACGTCCGTCTGCGGCTCGACATCGCCTATGACGGAACGGATTTCGCGGGCTGGGCCCCCCAGTCCGGCCAGCGCACCGTCGCCGGAGTGCTCGACGACGCGCTGACGACCGTCTTCCGCACGCCGATGCGGCTGCGGGCGGCCGGGCGCACCGACACCGGGGTCCACGCCACCGGTCAGGTGGTCCACGTCGACGTGCCGCCGGCCGCGCTGCCGAACGCCTACCCGCGCTCGTCGCGCGCCGGCGAGTCGGAGTTCGAGCCGCTGGTGCGCCGGCTCGGCCGGTTCCTGCCCGCCGATGTCCGGGTGCTCGACATCGCCCGCGCCCCTGCGGGTTTCGACGCCCGGTTCTCGGCGCTGCGGCGCCATTACACTTACCGGCTGTCGGTGGCGCCGTACGGCGTGCGGCCGCAGCAGGCCCGCTACGTCACCGCCTGGCCCCGGCCCCTGGATGTCGACGCGATGGCCGCCGCGTCGCGAGAACTGCTGGGGTTGCACGATTTTGCGGGGTTCTGCCGGCACCGGCCGAACGCCACCACCATCCGCGACCTGCAGCGCCTTCAGTGGTCGCGCGACGGTGACCTGATCACCGCGCACGTCACCGCCGACGCGTTCTGCTGGTCGATGGTGCGCTCGCTGGTCGGGGCGCTGCTGGCGGTGGGCGAGCACCGCCGTCCGGTGTCGTGGTGTGCTGAATTGCTCAGCGCCACAAGCCGCTCCAGCGACTTCGCGGCCGCGCCGGCGCACGGGCTGACGCTGGAACGCGTCGACTATCCGCCCGACGACCAACTCGAGGCGCGCAACCTCATCACCCGGGACCTGCGCACCCGCTAAACCTTGGCGGCGACGAAGCGCGCGGCCTGATTGGTCAGGCCGGGCACGTAGCTCAGGTGCGCCGCCCACTGGGTGCCGCCCGAGCAGATCGGGTCGCCCGGGTTGCACAGGTCGATGGTCTTGCCCCCGAATTCCGGGGTCAGGGCGCTCATCAGCTGGCCGGCCCGGCCCGACGGATTGCCGAACAGCGCGACGGCGGCGACGTGATCGGCGGCCGCGGCCGGCAGCGGCTGCCGGAACCCGAGGCCGGGCAGCGGTGCGGCCGTGACGATGTCGACGACGGCCGCGCCCTGGGAGTAACCGCCGAGCACCAGCTTGGTGTTGGGGCAGTTGCCCGCCATCTGCTGGATGTGGTTGCTGGCGTCGTTGGCGCCGTCGGCGGCGGCCAGGAAGTCCTTGCTGGCCGGGTAGTTCACCCCATAGGAGCCAACGCTTTTGGAAGTCTGCCGGCGCAGCGAGTCGACGAACGCCCCGCCGACCTTGCCCACACCGGGCGGCTCGTCGGTCCCGCGGGCGAAGACCACCTCAACGCCGGGGCAGGAGGCCAGGGCCTGCGGAAGCAGCTGGGGAGCAACCACTATCGCGGCGCCGGCGAGCAGGCCGGCGCCCAGCGTCAATGGAATGAGCCGCACCCCACGATGTTAGGGGCGCGTTGATCTCGCGCCGGTAACGATTTAGACGAGAGGAGCTTGCGGAGTCACCGTGGTCGGGGCGGCCGGCGCGTTCGGCGCGGTGCCGGTTCCGTCGTGGATCGAGGGCGGCGACCCGGGCGGGCTCTGCTGGCCGTAGACCGGTGACGGCTGGCCGGGCTGCGTCGGAACGGGGCCCAGCGGCGGCCCGAACCCGGGAACCGACTGGCCCGAGCCGGCCAGCAACTTACTCGCGACGAACGCGGCGGCCTGGGTGGTGTACACGGGGACGTAGCCCTCGGTGTGCCCGGTCCACTCGTTGCCCTGACCCGCGTGGCAGATCGGGTCTTGCGGATTGCACAGGTCGATGGCCTTGGAGCCCAGCAGCGCGCTCTGGCTGGGCAGCGTGCCGCCGGCGCGGTCGGCCACGTCGCCGAAGGTGGCGACCGCCGCGATGTTGGGCGCGTACTGCGCGGGCAGCGAGCTGCCCCAGGTGATGCCGCCGATCGGCACGCCGGCCACGATGTCCATCACCGACGCGCCCTGCGAGTAGCCGCCCAGCACGATCTTGGTGTTCGGGCAGGTTTCCACGCTCTTCTTGACGCGGTCGATGGTGTCGTTGGCGCCGTCACCGCCGTGCAGCTGCAGCTTGCTGGCGGCGTAGTTCACCCCGTAGGGCAGGATGTTCAGGTGGGTCTGCTGGCGCAGCGAGTCCACGAAGGCGTCGCCGACCCGGCCCAGACCAGGGGGTTCGTTGGTGCCGCGGGCGAAGATGACCTCGACGTCCGGGCAGTCGAAGGCGGAGGCTGTTGGCGTCGCAGCGGGGGATACGAGCAGGCCGGCGGCGGTAACCACTGCAGACACCCCCGGGCCCGCCCAGCGACCTAAGCGGTGGGAAAGCACGCCGTAACTTTACCTACCCTAAGCACGGATCGAAAGTTCGCTGGCCTGTGGATCAATTAAGCGCCCCCTCGCTCGGCCGCTCTAGCGTGTGTGCAACAACGATGCAGGGTGGGGGAACCAGTGTGGCGTCAGCCGGCCACGTGGCTGCATGTCAGCGGGTACCGATTCCTGCTGCGTCGCCTCGAGTGTGCGTTGCTGGGCGGCAACATCCACACCCTCAGCGTCCGCTCGCGGGCGCAAACGGCGGCGCTGACCGTCGGGTGCGTGCTGACGGCGGTCGCCGTGGCGGGAGCGGCGCTCGTCGCGTTGCTGCGGCCGCGGGTCGCGCTGGATGGCGCCCAGTTGGTGATGGGGCGGGAATCCGGGGCGCTGTATGTGCGCGTGGGGGATACCTGGCACCCGGTGCTGAACCTGGCGTCGGCGCGATTGATCGCGGCGACGGCCGCCAATCCCCGCCCGGTGCCCGAAGCTGATCTGACGCGCGCCAAACGGGGTCCGCTGCTGGGCATCCCGGGCGCGCCGCAGGTTATCGGCGAGCCGTTGAGGGCGGACGAATCGGCGTGGACGATCTGCGATACGGACGGCGCCGGCGCGACGACGGTCGTCGTCGGCGCGACCGACGCGGCGACGGCCCGTCGCCTCGGTCCGGGTCAGGCCGCGCTGGTCGCGCCCGCCCCGGGTGCGCCGGCCTACCTGCTCTACGACGGCCAGCGTGCCCTTGTCGATGTCGCCGACCCTGCGGTGGTGCGCGCGCTCCGCATCGAAGGGCGGGCACCGCGACCCGTCTCGCCATCGTTGCTGAACGCCATTCCCGAGGCGCCGCCGATCAGGTCGCCGCGGATCCGCGGCGCCGGCGAGAGGTCGGCCGCGATACCCGGGTTCGGGGTGGGCAGTGTGATGCGCATCGCACGCGCCGGTGGTGACGAGTATTACGCGGTGCTCGCCGCCGGCGTCCAGCGCATCGGGGAGGTCGCGGCCGATCTCCTGCGCTTCAGCAACTCCCAGGGCGCCGTCAATGCCGTCCCGGTGACACCCGACGCCATCCGCGCCGCCCCGATCGTCCAGTCGCTGCCGGTGGCCGGTTTCCCTGAGCGGGCGCCGACACTGTCGGACGACGCCAGCACGTTCTGCGTCTCGTCGCAGGCCGCGTCATCCGGCCAATCCGGCGCCGCCCTTTTCGCCGGCAGCCGGCTACCGTTGCCGGCCGGTCAGGCGCCGTTGACCCTGTCACAGGCCGACGGACCCGGCCCCGCGCTGGACGGCGTGTACGTGCCGCCCGGCCGGAGTCTCTACGTGCGAGTCGGCACGCGCTACCTGGTCACCGACAGCGGGGTGCGGTTCGCGATCCACGACGACGACGCCGCGCATGCCCTCGGGCTGCCCGCGCCGAACCCGGCGCCGTGGTCGGTCCTGGGGGTGCTGCCGGCGGGACCCGAGCTGAGCCGAGGCACGGCGTCAATCCCCCGCGATTCCGTTTCGGGGACCCCGTAGTCGGCTCACGGCGGCACCCGCGGCCAGCGCCATCACCAGGCCGGCGAGGCAGATGGCCGAGCCGCGCAGCGCGGTGGTCCGCGCGTGGGTGTTCGGTGCTTCGGCAGGCGGCGGCGCCGCGATCGGCGCGGGCACCGGTGGCGGCGCGGTCGCCGGCGGAGCGGCATCGCTGCTGACCGCCGTCAGCGGGTCGACGGTGCCGTTGCCGACGAGCGGATCCCAACCCCCGGGCGGGTGATGGGAGGTCGACTCGATGCGCTGCATCACCTGCCGCGCGGTCATCGCCGGGAACCGGGATCGGATCAGCGCGGCCAGCCCACTGACCACCGGCGCGGCATAACTGGTGCCGGACACCGGTGCCGCGCCGAGCGGTGTCACCGCCTCGCCGGGGGCGGCGACGTCCACCCAGGGGCCGGCCAGGGTGAACGCCGACGGGGCCCCTTCGGCGTTCACCGAACCGACGGTCAGCACGTAGTCGTCGTACCACGCCGGGCTCACCGCGACGGTGACGTTCTCCCAGCCGGCGTCCGGGCGCTGTGGTGGGCACTGCCCGGCACCGCCGGTGTTGCCCGCCGCGGCCACGACGACGGCATTCTTGACGTCCACGGCGTACGCCAGTGCGGCGCCCAGCGCGCGGTCATCGAGCGCCGACGCGACCGGAACGCACGCGACCGCGGAGATGTTGATCACCGACGCGCCGAGGTCGGCGGCAGTGCGCACGGCTTTCGCCATGGTGTCGACGTCGCCCACGCCGCCGCGGGACCGATCGTTGGCAGGGGAGAACTTTCCGCTGGACTGCCGGATGCTGACCAGGGTGGCTTCGGGCGCCACCCCGCTGAAGCCGGCCGCCATCGAATCCTTTGTCGCACCGATGATCGCGGCCACCATCGTGCCGTGGGCGTCGCAGTCCTGGGTGCCGTCGCCGCTGGACACGTAGTCGCCGCCGGGCACCACCTCGGGGAGCAGGCGATGCGGCGAAACACCGGTGTCGATGATCGCGACCCGCTGCCCGGCGCCGCGGGAGAGCTGCCACACCCGCGCCATGTCGGGGAGGTCCGCCGGTCGACCCGGCGCCGATGCGCTGGCCATCGTCGCGCACACCTCGCGTTGCACGGTCGGCGACGGCGGCGCGGGCCGCGCGGGCTTCGGTAACCACTTGTCGTCGACCCGCGGCGGCGAAACCGCCTGCGCCGGGGCCGTTCCCACCAGTGAGATCGCCACCAGCGCCGGCACCGACAGCAGGCGGGCGGCGCGCGAGGCCCTCACGTGAAAGCCATTCCTCGCGCGGCACCGTACAGTCCACAGATCCAGAAGGTCAGTGGGACGACCGCGATCAGCGCCAGCCACTCCAGCGCCTCGACGCTACGGCGTGCAATGAGTGGAAGCGACAACGTCGGAGCGGCGAAGCCGAGGTAGATCGCCGCGGCCGTCAGCGTCGCCGTCGCCGCGGCCACCCATGGGCCGTGCCCGGTGGCCCTGAAGGCGGCAACACCGAAAGTTGTTCCCACGACGCCGATTCCGGTGATGGCGAAGGCCAGCATCCGTCGGTTGTCAGCGGACCGTGCACGCAGCAGTAACAGGGTGCCGGTGATGCCGCCGAATGCGATGCAAGACAGGCGCGGTGCACCGGCCAAGACGGTGACGACGGCGCCGAGCGCCGCCGATGACGACAACCCGGCAAGCAGGCTCGACAGCCAGGCGTCGGCGCGGAGGGTTCGCCCGGCCACGGCGGCTTCGGTCTCGTCGGTGTCCGAGCTGGTCGCCAGCCGGGGTGATAACCCCGCAAGGACGATCGATGCCCGCGCCGCAGTCCCGAGCAGGCCGAGCGACACCAGCGCCGCCGCCGCGCCGATGGCCTGCGGCGGGGCGGCAGTGATCGCGCCCACCAGCGCGGCCCCCGCGACGACCGTCGCGACGGATGACAGGGCTGTCAGCGTGACCGCACCGCAGCCCGACGACCGCGTCGCCAGAACGCAGGTCGCGGCCGCCGCCGTCGAGGCCAGCACTACGTGCCAGACCCCCGGGGCGCCGGGGACCGCCAGAAAACCCGCGACCGCAGCGAACGCCGTGGCGATGGCGCTGAGCGTCACCCCGGCGACCGCATCCCGGTAGGCCCGGTGCGCAACCGCAGCGGACAGCAAGGCAACCACGACCGCAACCGTCAGCACGCCCGCCGCGGCGCGGCCCTCATGGTTTCCATTGGCGCCGGACGTGTTCCGGACCATCGCCAGCGCGCCGGTGACGATCACGCAGATTGCGGAGATCGCACCGGCGAGCCGGGTCACCGGTCGGCGCCCGGGGCCCGGCGCCGAATCCACCGCCAGCGTCTCCGACACCGCCTCGGCGACGTCGTGGTGACGCCCGGCGGGTGGCGGGGCCGCCGCCCGACTCAGAAGCAGTACGGCGCCGTCGGGGATTCCGCTTTGCGCCAGCGTCTTCGACGGATCCAGCGCGGCGGAGCCGGGCAGCGACAGGCGATAGCGCTTGGCGGTCAGACCGTCTCCGTCCTCGCCCGGCTTCAGGATGTCCACGATGGAGGGGGTCAGCACGGTGACGGGAATCCCGGCCGGTAGGGCCAGGTCGGCGACGGCGGTGCCGGACTGTATCGACACCCGGCACAGCCCCGGATCGGTTGCGGGCAACAGTGATCCCTTCGGTCGGATTGCCGCGAACATAGCCAGCTTTCGGTCGGCGGGTATGCGGGTGTCCACAGGTGACTTGTCCGCGGCTTCGGTGCTGCCTACCGTTCGCCGAACGGGAGGGGACGAGATGACCCAGGCTTTCGTGCCGGTGCCGCGGCGCCCGCCACCGACGGTGCCGACCGCGGACGTCGTCGTCGATGCGCCGCCCGACCCGCCGGCTCCGGCGGCGCCCGGACTGCTGTCACGCGTGCTGCCGTCCGCGCTTGCGGTGGCCGGGATCGGCGTGATGGCGGTGGCATTGCGCTCGGGGCAGGGCGGCGGACGCGCCCCCGCCTTGGTGGCCTTTCCGATCATGATGCTGGCCTCGTCGCTGGTGACCGTGTTGTCCGGGCGTGTCCGCCGCGGGCACGGTGACATCGACGGCGACCGCCTTCGTTACCTCGAATACCTCAGCCGCTTGCGCAACACCGTCGTCGAAACGGCTGCCGCGCAGCATTTCTCGCTGATGTGGAGTCACCCCGACCCCGACGCACTCTGGACGTTGATCGGCGGTCCCCGAATGTGGGAGCGCCGAGCCGCCGATCCCGACTTCTGCCTCGTGCGAGTCGGGACCGGAGCCCAGCCCCTCGCCACCCCGTTGGTGGCCCCGCGGACGAGCGAGGCTGCCGACCCGGTGACCGTCAGCGCCTTGCACCGCTTCATGCGAACCCATTCGACGGTCGTCGCGCCCATCGCCATCGGCTTGCGCCAAAGTCGGCGCATCGTCATCGACGGTGACGCGACCGCTGCACGCGGAACGCTGCGCGCGATGATCTGCCAACTCGCCCTCTTTCACCCTCCCGATCAGCTGCTGATCGTCGCCGCGACCAGCGACGGGAACCGTCGACACTGGGAATGGTTGAAATGGTTGCCGCACAACCACCATCCGACCGCCGCCGATGCGGTGGGGCGATTGCGAATGGTGTACCGCAGTGCGGGGGAGGCTCAAGACGCGCTCGCCGGTGCCCGGCCGGCGCACGCGGTGGTGGTCGCCGACCTGGACGACAACGTCGACGGGTTCGCGGGCGCGACCATTGTCGAGGTCGGCAGCGGCCGCGACGGCGCACCAGTGACGGTCAGCGTGTTAGGCGAAACTCATCGGCTCTTGCGCCCCGACCGGATGGACCCCGTGGACGCGCTGGTATGTGCCCGCCGGCTGGCGGCGTATCGGGGCGGCGCGGGGTTCCACGGCGGCGGTATGGGCTGGCCGGGCCTGGTGGGAATCGAGGACGTGGATCGCTTCGATCCGGTTGCCTTGTGGCGCAGCCAAGATCATCGTGATCGGTTGTGCGCCCCGATCGGCACCGGCGCCGACGGCGCGCGGCTGACGCTGGATATCAAGGAGGCCGCCGAACACGGTATGGGTCCGCACGGGCTCTGCGTCGGTGCCACGGGATCGGGTAAGTCGGAGCTACTTCGGACGATCGCGCTCGGCATGATGCTGCGCAACTCTCCCGAGGTGCTCAACCTGTTGCTCATCGACTTCAAAGGCGGTGCAACATTTCTCGATTATGCGCGGGCTCCGCACGTGGCGGCGGTCATCACCAACCTCGCGGACGAGGCGCCGCTGGTGGCCCGGATGAGCGATGCCCTGGCCGGCGAGATGAATCGCCGACAACAGCTGCTGCGCGCCTCGGGCTGTGTCAGCGCCGCGGCGTACGAAATCAAGCGGCGCGCGGGTGCGGCATGGGCGGCGCTGCCCACGTTGTTCATCATCGTTGACGAATTCTCCGAGCTGCTCAGCCAACACCCGGATTTCGCCGAGATGTTCGTGGCTCTCGGCCGGCTCGGCCGGTCGCTGGGCATGCATCTGCTACTGGCCAGCCAGCGGCTCGACGAGGGCCGGCTGCGCGGACTGGACGCCCACCTGTCCTACCGGATCTGCCTGAAAACACTGTCGGCCGCCGAATCACGCGCCGTGCTGGGAACACTCGACGCGTACGAACTGCCGAACGAGCCCGGCGCGGGCTACCTGCGTACGAGCGCCGGTGAGCTGGTTCGCTTCTCCGCCGCGTACGTTTCGGGACCGGCGCCGGCCGGCGCGCCCGCCTTCCGGCCTGCGACGGCGCCCTGCGTGCAGCGGTATGGCACCGAGAAAGTCGGCGAGACCATTCGCGCCGCCGAGTCCGGCGAGTCGTCGGAGCGCTCGGTCTTGCAGGCGATCCTGGACCGCCTGGCCGGACACGGACCACCCGCGCACCGGGTCTGGTTGCCGCCGCTGGGCCCGGCGCCCGCCCTGCACACGCTGCTTCGCGACGAGGTGACCGCGCCGACCGCCCTGACCGTTCCCCTCGGCATCGTCGACCGTCCGTTCGAGCAACGCCGGACGCCGCTGATAGCCGACTTGCGCGGGGCCGCGGGGAATGTGGCCTTCGTCGGGGCGCCCCAATCCGGTAAGTCGACGGCGCTGCGGACGCTGGTGACGGCGCTGGCGGCCACTCACGACGCGCGGCAGGTGCAGTTCTACTGCCTGGACTTCGGCGGCGGAACGTTGGCATCGACACGGACAATCCCGCACGTCGGCGCCGTCGCCGGCCGGGCCGAACCGCGGCTCGTCACGCGGATCGTTGCCGAATGCGAGTCGGTCATCCGGTCACGGGAAGCCGTTTTCGGCGACCACGGGATCGGCTCCATCGCGGAATACCGTCAACTACGGGCGCAGCACAAGGCGTGGGACGCCGATCGGTTCGGGGACGTCTTCCTCGTCATCGACGGCTGGGCGAGCTTGCGTGAGGAATTCGGCGGGCTGGAGGCATCGGTCACCGCCATTGCGACCCAGGGACTCTCGTTCGGCGTGCACGTGGTCCTGTCGGCGTCGAGGTGGGCCGACATCAGGCCGGCGCTGCGGGACCAGATCGGCACGCGTATCGAGCTCAGGTTGGGTGATCCCGTGGATTCCGAACTGAACCGGAAAGCGGCCCAACACGTGCCCCGGGACAGACCCGGGCGCGGTCTCTGCGGCGACGGTTCCCACTTGATGATCGCCCTGCCCGCCGCTGAGATCGGTCCGAGTGACTTTGGTGCACCGCCCATCCCGTTGTTGCCGCGGCTGGTGGAGCTTGACACCGTGGTCGGGCGGGCGGGTGACTCCATCGTGCTGGGCATCGACGAGCGCCGACTGCAGCCGGTGACGCTCGAGTTCGACCGACAGCCTCATCTCTTGGTGCTGGGAGACCAGGAGTGCGGGAAGACCGCGACGTTACGCGCCCTGTGCCGCGAGATCGTCCGTACCACGACCCCCGCGGAAGCCCACCTCGTGATCGCCGACTTTCGGCGCACGCTGCTCGGTGCCGTCGAGCCGGAGCACCTCTGGGGCTATGCCATGTCACCGGGCGCGCTCGCCGGACTGCTGCCAGATCTGCTCGACCTCATACGGCGGCGGATGCCCCCGGCCGACGCGAGCCAGGAGTGGCTGCGAGCCGGATCATGGTGGTCCGGGCCGGACATCTATCTCGTCGTCGACGATTACGACCTGGTCGCCGGTCCGGGCGGCAACCCGCTGACACCCATTGTCGAATACCTGCCTTACGCAGCGGATCTCGGGTTACATCTGGTCATCGCGCGGCGCAGCGGCGGCGCGGAGCGCGCATTGTTCGAGCCGCTGCTGGCCGGATTACGTGACGTCGGCTGCATGATGCTGACGATGGACGGATTCCCCGGCGCGGAGGCGCCCTTCGGCGCCCGTCGCCCCGCGCGGCTGCCGCCCGGCCGCGGTGTCCTGCTCACCCGCGAGGGTGACGAACAGCTCGTCCAGGTGGCCTGGAGCGCGCCGTGAACCCTCATCGCGCCGTCATCGAAGCCGGGCCCGGCACGATCCGCCGATTATGTTGCGGCACAAATGCCGTCACCGGTGGCGGGCCCTCGCAGCTCATCGCGGCGGCGCTCGGCGCGATCGACGATCGGGTCACGCTGGTGGGCGGACAGCCGGTTGCCGTCGCTTCGCTGTGGAGTGATGCGCTTCGGTCGGCGGTCTGCACGCGTGCCGATGGCATCGTCGTGGTGCATCCCTCGTGGTGGTCGGCGTCGCGCAGCGCAACGCTGAGCGCGGCGGCGGCCGCGGTGTCCGACGACGTGCTCGCACGGCCGCGGTCGTGGTTGCTCAGGCGGGCTGCCCAGGCCGACGGCGAACCGACGGTCGTCGTGGAGATCACCGAGCGGATGGTGGTGGTCGGCGCTGCCGAACTCGTCGCCATACCGCGTCGGCCCCCACCGCGTTGCGTGGCCGGCGAGGTGGTGGCCGCACTCGCGGGCATGCCCGCGGCCGTCGTCCTCATCGACACACCGGGGTTGGTCCCCGGAGCGCCGGCCCTTGCCGCGTCGATCGCCGGCGCCGTGCGCGGCAACGGGCAGACGGCACTGCTCATCGACGACGTGCGGCTGGCCCGGCTGGCCCGATCGGTGGTGTCCGATCGCCACGAGCCGCGCGCGGCACCCGGAAGTGGTGATCGTGTCCGGTCTTCAGCGCGGACGCTGCGCGGCCTCGGCGCGGCCGCCATCGTGCTCGCCGTGTCGGCCCCGGCCGCGACCACGGTGGGCCGGCACCGCGAGCCAACCCCGCTGGCGGTGGAAGCCACGCCCACCACATTCCTGGTGGAAGGCAGGGTGGCGGTGACGGTGCCCGCGGATTGGTCCACCCAACGGGTGACCGTCGGGCCGGGGTCGGCGCGCGTACAGGTCACGTCGCCCTCGGATCCCGAAGTGGCGCTGCATGTCACGCAGTCGCCGGTCACCGGCGAGACGCTGAGTGGCACCGCCGAGCGGCTGAGACGCGCGATCGAGGCGGCGCCGGCTGGATCGTTCGTCGACTTCAATGCCTCCGGGACCAGCGTCGGCAGGCCGGCGGTGACGTACCGCGAAGTCCGCGCCGGCCATGACGTGCGGTGGACGGTGTTGCTGGACGGGCCGGTGCGGATCGGCCTCGGATGCCAGAGCCGGCCCGGAAGGGAAGAGGCGGTCCGCGCGGTGTGCGAGCAGGCGGTGCGGTCGGCCCACGCGATCGGATGAAGCCCGAAAACGGTGGAACCAAAAGAGCGCCGACGCGGTCGAATTCAGTATGGCGACACCGAACACACTGAGCACCGACTTCGACCTGATGCGGTCGATCGCGGGTACCACGGATGCCCGCAACGAGGAGATCCGGGCCATGCTGCAGGCGTTCATCGGCCGCATGAGCGAGGTGCCGCCGTCGGTGTGGGGCGGGATCGCCGCCGCGCGGTTCAGGGACGTGGTGGATCGCTGGAACGCCGAGTCGTTGCGGCTCTACCACGTCCTGCACGCGATCGGCGAGACCATCCGGCGCAACGCGGCCACCCTGCGCGAGGCCGGCCACGACCATGCGACCCACATCGCCGCCGCCGGCGGAAACCTGTGATCGAGAGGACTCATCCGTGGAATCGGCATTTTCCTACAACTTCGGTGAGATCGAGTATTCGGTGCGCCAGGAGATCCACGCCACGTCGGCCCGTTTCAATGCGGCGCTGGACGAACTGAGGTCGCAGATCGTGCCGTTGCAGCAGCTCTGGACCCGTGAGGCGGCGGCCGCCTACCAGGTCGAGCAGCAGAAGTGGCACCAGGCGGCGACCGCCCTCAACGAGATCCTGGTCGATCTCGGAAACGCGGTGCGTGACGGCGCGCAAGAGGTGGAGAACGCTGATCGGCGGGCGGCCGGCGCCTGGGGACGGTAGCCGCAGCACCCTTGGTCGTCTGTGTGGTCCCGGCGGGGGAGAGCCGTCGGGACCACACAGTCGTTTTGACCTGCGGGGACGTGCATCGGTAAGCTGCTCGGTTGGCGTGCGGTACGCCGGGGCCTCGGGTCAATGTCGGTCGCCGAGACGAACCCCACCGCGAACGCCTGACCGGCACCCGGCTCGACCCGGGATCCACCTCGAGAAAGAAAAGGTAAGCGCTGTGCCCACCTACGCGCCAAAGGCGGGTGACACCACGCGGTCGTGGTACGTCATCGACGCCACGGACGTGGTGCTTGGCCGCCTTGCCGTCGCGGCAGCCACCCTGCTGCGCGGCAAGCACAAGCCGACGTTCGCCCCCAATGTCGACGGCGGTGACTTCGTCATCGTCATCAACGCCGACAAGGTCGCCCTGTCCGGCGACAAACTGCAGAGCAAGCTGGCTTACCGCCACTCGGGGTATCCCGGCGGCCTGCACTCGCGCACGACCGGCGAGCTGATGGAAAAGCACCCCGACCGCGTCGTCGAGAAGGCGATCGTCGGCATGCTGCCCAAGAACAAGCTCAGCCGTCAGATCCAGCGCAAACTCCACGTCTACGCCGGCCCGGAGCACCCGCACGCCGCTCAAAAGCCGGTTCCGTACGAGATCAAGCAGGTGGCCCAGTGACCGAAACGACCGAGGCCCTGGACCCCACGGCCACCCCGGAAGCCCCGGAAACCCCCGACGTCCCGGCCGAGGCGCCCGCCCCCGCGGCGGTCGAGGCCTTCGTCTTCGACCGGCCCATCCAGACCGTCGGCCGCCGCAAGGAGGCCGTGGTGCGGGTGCGCCTGGTGCCGGGCACCGGCAAGTTCGACCTCAACGGCCGCAGCCTCGAGGACTACTTCCCGAACAAGGTGCACCAGCAGCTCATCAAGGCCCCGCTGGTCACGGTCGACCGGGTGGACAACTTCGACATCTTCGCCCTGCTGCACGGCGGCGGCCCGTCGGGGCAGGCCGGCGCGCTGCGCCTGGGTATCGCCCGGGCGCTGATCGTGGCCCAGCCCGAGGACCGGCCCGCGCTGAAGAAGGCCGGTTTCCTCACCCGTGACCCGCGCGCCACCGAGCGCAAGAAGTACGGGCTGAAGAAGGCCCGCAAGGCGCCTCAGTACAGCAAGCGCTGATCAACCATCACTTTCTGGCCGCAACGGGGCCTCATCACGTGCGTCGTCGGCGTGTCTGCGCCCAAACGCGCCCCGTTTCGGTCAGAAAAGAACGGGCACGCTAGGTGCTGGACCGTCAATTGTGAGAGGTTTGTCCGCATGGGTCGACTATTCGGCACCGACGGTGTCCGCGGCGTCGCCAACCGGGAGTTGACCGCCGAGCTGGCGCTCGAGCTGGGCGCCGCCGCCGCGCGGCACCTGGCCAGCGCGGGCCGACCCGGCCGCCGCGTCGCCGTGATCGGGCGCGACCCCCGCGCCAGCGGCGAGATGCTCGAGGCCGCGGTGATCGCCGGGCTGACCAGCCACGGCGTCGACGCGCTGCGGGTCGGGGTCCTCCCCACGCCCGCGGTGGCCTACCTGACCGGCGCTTATGACGCCGACTTCGGGGTGATGATCTCGGCCTCGCACAACCCGATGCCCGACAACGGCATCAAGATCTTCGGCCCCGGCGGCCGCAAGCTCGACGACGACACCGAGGACCGGATCGAGGCCCTGGTGACGGCGGAAACCGGGTTGCGCCCGGTCGGCGCCGGGATCGGCCGGGTCATCGACGCCGAGGACGCCGCCGACCGCTACCTGCGCCACCTGAGCAAGGCCAGCACGCTGCGGCTCGACGGCCTGACCGTGGTGGTCGACTGCGCGCACGGCGCGGCCTCGGCGGTGGCGCCGCGCGCCTACCGCGCGGCCGGTGCGCGGGTCATCGCGATCAACGCCGAGCCCAACGGCCTGAACATCAACGACAACTGCGGCTCAACCCACCTGGACTCGCTGCGCGCCGCGGTCATCGCGCACCGGGCCGACCTCGGCCTGGCCCACGACGGCGACGCCGACCGCTGCCTGGCCGTCGACGCCAACGGCGAACTCGTCGACGGCGACGCCATCATGGTGGTGCTCGCCCTGGCGATGCGCGAGGCCGGCGAGCTGGCCTCCGACACCCTGGTGGCCACCGTGATGAGCAACCTCGGGCTGCACCTGGCCATGCGATCCGAAGGCATCACCGTGCGCACCACCGGCGTGGGCGACCGCTACGTCCTCGAGGAACTGCGCGCCGGCGACTACAGCCTGGGCGGCGAGCAGTCCGGCCACATCGTGATGCCCGCGCTGGGTTCCACCGGCGACGGCATCGTCACCGGTCTGCGGCTGATGAACCGCATGGCGCAGACCGGCTCCTCGCTGAGCGAGCTCGCCGCGCCGATGCAGACGCTGCCGCAGGTGCTGATCAACGTCCGGGTCACCGACAAGGACACCGCCGCCGCGGCGCCCGCCGTGCGCACCGCGGTCGGCGACGCCGAGGCCGAACTCGGCGACACCGGCCGAATCCTGTTGCGCCCCTCCGGAACCGAGCCCGTCATCCGGGTCATGGTGGAGGCGCCCGAGGCCGACGTGGCCCAGCGCGTGGCGAACCGGGTCGCCGAGGCGGTCAGCTCCGCGCGCTGAATCCGGCCGGGCCCGCGCACGCTCCTGGGGCCGCGACTGAATTGATCACCACGGCGCTGGCAGTAATCTTGTCGCCAGCGCCGAAACGGGGGTGGTGATGCTTGTCGGTAGCGGCTGGCCGCAGGTCGCGGTCCGCTTCGCTCGTCGCCGCGTGGGGGACGCGATTGGACGGCCATCGCAACGCGGCAGGGGGGTGCGGTGCAGTTGAAGCATCTCACCATCGGGGAGCTGGTCGCCGGGGCCGGAGGTGATCCGTGGGAGGTCAACCGGACTCTGCAGGCGGGCCAGCCCGGACAGATCTCCGGCCTGGCCAACGCCTTTCACGGCGCCGGGCGCTCTACTGCCGAGGCCGACCATGCCTTCGAGCAAGCCCGCAAGCGATTCGAGGCGGCCTGGAATCACCAGAACGGTGATCACCCCATCAACGACTCCGCCGAAGTGCAGCGCACCGCCCAGGCGCTGGGCGCACAGTCCGAGCAGTTGCCCAAGATCGGCGCGGATCTGGAAAACATCGCCGCCGCGTTGGCCGAGGCGCAAAAGACCGGTGCCGCAGAGATCGCCACCTTGGAAGGCCAGTTGGAGCACCTCGATCAACTGATCGACCTGGCGATGAAGGATCTGCAGGACCACCCGGACGCGGCGAGCCAGCAGGAGCTGCACACGATCATCAAGATGCTCAAAGCGGCCGCGGTCAGTGACACCAAAGATGCGCTCGACCAGCTGCACGCCACCCGCGACAACTATTCGAGTTCGCTGCGCCAGGCGCAGACCAACCTCGCCAACGACGGATACGACCCGACGCCGCTGTTCGGCGCCGACGCCCACGAGGCCGAGACGCCCGAGCAGGCCGAGAAAGACGTCAAGGGCGCACTCGCCGGGGACAAGGGGGCCGCCGCCCGCGTCAACGGGGTGCTCACCTCGATCACGCCCGATCAGCGGGCGGGAAAGGTGCCGTTGAGCGCCGAGCAGGCTTCGGTGCTGAGCCAGCTGCAAGCTCAAGAACACGGCATGTCGATCGACGCCCTCAACACCGCCGAACAGCGCCTCGGCGACGAGAAGGGCATGATCGGCAACTCGTGGCAGCTGATGAGCAACCCCAACCTCACGTTCCCGAAGACGCCGCTTCAGGTCGGGGCGAAGCAGGGGACCGACACGGTGAAGGGTGGGGCGGCGCAGCTGCCGGAAAGCGTTCAGCAGGCGTTGAACTCATCCGGCCTGGAATACATGCGCCAAACCAACGACATCGCCAGCATCGTCAAGGACGGCGACAAGTCCTTCCAGACGAACACCGATCTGGATCGGGCGATGATCCGCAAGGCCGGGGCCATGATGAACACCCCGCTCTGGCAGCACGACCCGGCCAGCCAGGGCCAAAACGTCGAGCGCGATCCCGCGATGGACCCCACGGTGTCCAACGTCTTATCCGCGATGTCGCCCGATCACCAGGTCGTCCACGACACCATGACCGGCAGCGATCACGACAAGTTCCTGCAGAACCTGACCCATCACGCCTGGAAGGACAACGGCCAGGCGGTCGGTTCGTTGTTCTCCTGGACCGGCGACGCCGCGCAGGGGCCGGAGGCCAAGATCGCCGGTGAAACCGCCCGCGCGTACGCGGATTACGTCGGCCACCACGCGTCCACCGACTTGCTGCATCTCCCGGGCAATCACACCTTGGGGCAAGTGAACCCCAACCTCGTCCAAGCGATGGCCCACGGCCTCGACCCGTACGTCAACAACATCGCCGGAACATCCAATGGACTGCCGGACTTCGGCAAACCGCTCGACAGCACCGGTGACGTCCATTCCGGCGCACTGCCTCTCGCCAAGGGCATCTTCTCGGTGATCGACAGCGACCCCACCGCGGCGCGGGACTTCAACAAGAATGCGTACACGCAGGCGTTGCTGCACGACTCTTCGTTCGCGTTGAACCCGCATCATGACGGCTACAGCGACCAGCTCTACGACGCCGCCACGTTGCGGGGTCTCGTCGACGTCGGGACCCACAACGCCTACGAAGCGAACGAACAAAACGGTTACCACCAACAACTTTCGGAATACGACTCGAAGAAGCTGGCCTACGAGGACAGCGTCCAGGCCGCCAGCACGGTGGGTGGCTGGGTCCCGGGGGTGGGCAAAGTCGCCGGACCCACGATTGGAATGGTCGGGCATAACCTGGAAAACGACATGCTGGGGCCAGCGCCCACGGCGCCGGGCCAAACGCCGATCCAGCCCATGGACATCGGAAACGCCGACGAACACATGCTCGATGCGATGCTCGGGGCTAACCAACACATCTCAGGATTGCCGCCCGAATATCTTGTCTACGACCATGATCACCCCAACGGCCGAATAGCGACCCTGGACGAGATGCAAGCCAAACATCCCGATCTCACGGCAGGTCAGTACAACAATGTCCTCGGCCCCGTGTTGTCTCAGGCACTGGACCTGCCGCCGAATGAGAAGATGTCGCCGGACCAGTACATGGTCGACCGCTACAACAACGTCATCGGGGTACCGCAACCCCCTGGGAAGTGATGATGAACATCCCGCGCGGACTGCGCACTTTCACGGCGCTGTCGACCGCGACCGTCGTCCTGGTGACCGGCTGCGCCTCGGGCGGTCACCCCGGCCAGGCCGCGTCGCCCACCACCACGGCGCCGCCCGGGTGGCCGCCGACGCTGAACGATTTCAGCGTGGTGTGGAGCGCGGAGCCGGGTATCGACCTGACCACCGGGCCCGCCGTGGTGGTGCGGGCCTACACCGAGTCCTACCTGCTGGCCTCCGTCACCGGCGACGAAAAATTCCTGTACCCGGGATTTGGGCAGTCGGTAGACCCCAATAAGTCAATCGATAACCCGACCGGCAGCCGGTTCCGGTGGCCGAAGACCGACCGCAGGCCGGAAAATCCCTGGGTAGGAACCGAACAGGCCCATATCCTTTCCATCGCGACATCCGGCCGTGACGTGACGGTGGTGGCCTGTGAATATCTGTTCGGCACCGCGCAGCCACACGGTCGCGGATACACCCCGAACATCGGACAGCCGCCCCCCGATTCGGGCATCGACCCGATGCGAATCACGATGACGGCGCCCGCCGCCACCGGCCCGCAAATGCCCGCACAACAGGGACCGGCTAAGGCCCCGTCGACGGATGTGTTCGGCGGTTGGAGGATCACCAGCCATCAGGGCGGCTACTTCGCCGAATACGGTCTCGCTTCCGAATGGCCTGGAATTGCTCAGGACACCGATGCCTGCCGTGCCAAAGCGCCCCCACACCCCGAACTCGTGCGCGGCGGTGAATATCCCCGCTCCGACTTCCCCACCCTGCCACCCTCGCCCGGCTGGCCGGCCACGAGCGCCGCATCCTGAGGGAAAGCAATCAAAACGCGCTAGCCCCAACGATTTCCATCGTTATGGGCGCGCCGGGGTGGCCAGCGCCCGCCCCCTGATTACGGCCGGAACCGCGGGGCGTTCCCCGGCGTCGGATTAGGCATGAGATTCGACAGGGGAATACGACCGACCGCCATGGCCCGCACCGAGATCGACGTCGCGGCGACCCATCAAATCGCCGACCAGTTCCGTGCGGCCGCCGACCTCCTCGACCGCGCCCTCAGCGATCAGCTCGGCAGGCTCGCCTTCGGTGGGGCCGCCGCCGGGCGGGCGCACACCGCGCGCGGCGACGCGCTGCGCGTCGAGTTGGACCGCCTGACGGCCGAAGTGGCGCAGTGGTCGCGCGCGTCCACCGAGATCGCCACCGCCCTGCGAGCAAGCGCCGACCGGTACGCCGACGCCGAGATGTATGCCGCGGAACGGATCGCCTGACGGTGGCCGAGCGGTTGGATGTCGCCGGGCGCCTCGCCGAGGGTCTGCCCGCCGTCGAGCACACCCAGAGCTACGTGCAGGCCTGCCATGCCGTGGGCTACCAACATCCTGACCTGACGGCGCACCCCGCGCAGGCCCGCGATTGGTACGGCACCGAAGACGGCCTCGACCTGCGCGCCCTCGACCGTGACTGCGCGGAGCTGCGGGCGGCCGGCGAGGCGATCACCGAAGCGCTGCGGATGCAGCGCGCGCAGGGGGCCGAGCTGGCCGCCGCATGGACCGGGCCGGCCGCCGACGCCGCGGTGCGGTTTCTGGAACGCCACTGCGACGCCGCCGGCGCGGTGGCGACCGAACTGCGCGCGGCGGCGCAACGGTGCGAATCCCTGCGCGACAACCTGTGGTACTTGGTCGACGCGAAGGTCGCGACCACCATCGCCATCGACGACGGCAGCCAGGCGCAGCGGCCGGCCTGGCTGGCCGCCGCGGCGGTGGTCAGGACCGGCGTGGGGGACCGGCACGCCGCCGAAGAGGTGATACGCGAGCAGGTAGTGCCCTACGTGGACAACGAGATCCGCAACGACTGGCTGACGACCATGCGGTCGACCCGCGACGGTGTCAGGACCTCCTACGACATGGTCACCGACCGGATGGCCACCGCGCCGACCGCACGCTTCGAAGCTCCGGGTGATCTCGGGCCCGGCTACCAACCGCTGCGGGCGGCCCCGCCCAGCACCCCGCCCGTGGCGGTCACCCCCGCGGCGGCCATGACCGCGAGCCCGCCGTCGGATCCCGCGCCGACCGCGACCACACTCGCGCCGGCTCCCGTTCCCGCTGCGCCGCAACCGGATTGGGGAACCGCGCTCAGTGACGCCGGCATGCCGGCGGGCGATCTGGGCGGTGGACTCGGTGGCGCTGGCCTCGGCGGCGGTGGCGCGGGTCTGCTCGGGCTGGCGGGCAGGATCATCGACGCGGTCGGTGGGCTGCTCGGCTCGGGTGACGAGTCGGGGGCCGCCGATCCCTTCGGCGAGCACGACGCCTTCGACGAGGACCCCTTCACGCCCGACGACACGGACCACGACGAGCCGGCGGGCACCGACCACACCGAAGACGCCGAGGACACCGAAGGGGGGACGACCGACGCGGCGGCTCAGCCGCTCGACGCACCCGCGCCGGTCGGCGAGCCGGCGCCCGTCGGCGCGCCGAAGCCCGGGGACCCGCCGCCACCAACCGTCGACGCGCCGGTCAACGGGCCGCCACCGATCGGCCCACCCACCGCAGGCGCGCCGGTGCCGCCGGTCACCGACGGAAAGACGCCCTGTGAGATCGCCGCGGACCAGCTCCCGCAAGCCGGGCGGTGACGGCTCAGGCCGGGCGCAGCTGCAGGACCTCCTCGACGAAGCGCACGGATTCGGCGCGGTCGGTGGCCAGCGGGCTGAGCAACATCGTCGTCACGCCGGCCTCGGCGAAGGCGGCCAGGCGTTCGGCGACGTAGCCGCGCGGGCCGACCAGCGACATGCCGCGCACCAGCTCGTCGGGCACCGCGTCGATCGCCTCGCGCTTGCGGCCCGACAGGTAGAGCTCCTGGATGCGATCGGCGACCTCGCCGAACCCGTACCGGGTCGCCAGGGCGTGGTAGAAGTTGCGGCCCTTGGCGCCCATCCCGCCCAGATAGAGGCCCAGCTGCGGCTTGACCCACGCTAGCCGCTCGTCGACGTCATCGCCGATCGCCACCGACGCGTGCACCATGACGTCCAGCGGCCCCAGCGCCGGATCCCGCTTGGCCGCACCGGCCGCCAGCGCGTCGCCCCACACCGACGCGGCCTGGTCCGGAAGGTAGAAGACGGGCTGCCAGCCTTCGGCGATCTCGGCGGTCAGCTCGACGTTCTTGGGGCCCAGCGCGGCGATCGTAATCGGAATGCGTTCGCGCACGGGGTGATTGATGAGCTGCAGGCTCTTGCCCAGACCCGTTCCGCGGTCGGGGGGCAACGGGATCTGGTAGTGCTTGCCGTGGTGCTGCAGGCGTTCCCGGCGCCACACCTTGCGGCAGATCTCCACGATCTCGCGGGTGCGGCCCAGCGGGGCGTCGAACTCGACGCCGTGGAAGCCCTCGATCACCTGCGGCCCGGACGTGCCGATCCCCAGCCGGAAGCGCCCGTCGGACACGAAGTCCAGGCCAGCGGCCGTCATCGCCAGTAGCGAGGGGGTGCGGATGTAAATGGGGAACACCCCCGACGCCAGCTCGACGGTGCTCGTCTTGGCGGCCAAATACCCCAGCTGGCTCACGGCGTCGAAGGCGTACGCCTCGGCCACCACCGCGATGTCGATCCCGGCCTTCTCGAGCACCACCACGCGGTCCACGGCCTGGTGAAAGCCGCCCGAATAGTCCAGAGCGATCCCGATTCGCATCAACGACACATACCACGACCGCGCCCGCGGCCCGCGGGGGCGGGCAAGGCATCAGCCCGCCGAGGTGCCCGTCCAGTACTCCGCGAACCGTCGGCCGTCAGCGGACAGGCGCAGGATGTCGTTGCCGGTGAAGGAGGCCGGGCCGTCCGGCCCGCGGCCCGTGCCGACCCAGCGGCCCGCCACCAGGTCGCCCTCGGAGAACGGGCCGAGTTCGATGGCGAAGGTCAAGTCGGCCACCATGTTTCGGGCTTCCTCGACGATCCGCGCCAGCTCCTCGGGGCCGTGGACATCGCGGCCGGGCCAGTGACCCACGAAGTCGTCGGTCACGATCTCGGACGCGACGGGCCGGCCGGCCCACAGCTCGGTGATCCAGCGTTCGTACAGCGCTTGCACGGTCGACACAGTGGGCGATTACCCCGTCACCGCCTCACTTCAACAGCGCGACGATCTTCTCTTCCAAGGCGACCGGCTTCGCCTCGGGATCCAGTGGGTCCGTCTGGGGCAGGGCGACGTCGGGATCGGCGAAGTCGCGGTAGGTCTTGTCGCCGCCCAGCGCGAAGAGCAGGTAACCGGTCAGCAGCGCGCGCACCTTGCGCTGCGTGCGCCGGTGTGGGCTGGCCAGGCCGAACACCTTCGTCAACCGCCGGCCCTCCACCAGGCCGCCGGGCTGGGCCTTACTGACGATGCGCAGCGTGGCCGCGTCCCACGCCCGCGACAGCGACAGCGCGTTGGAGTTCAGCGACTTGGCATCCCCCGGCGCGGTCAGGATCAACCCCGGCAGCTTCAGCGTCGTCGCGGGGGCCTCGGCCGGGGGGCTGGTGACGGTGGGGAACAACGCCGCCGCCGCCGCCAGCTTGTTCGGCATGCCGGCCGCGGCGAACACGGCGGCCGAGCCGCCGAAACCGTGCCCGACCACGCCGAGCTTGGCCGGATTCACGCTGATCTTGCCCGGCCCGAGTCGCACACCAGACACGATGTCCAGCGCGGTGCCGAGGTCGAAGGCGAAGTTCAGGACGGAAGGGGCCAGGCCGCGTTCGGTGTCGGGAGCGCCCGCCACGACGCCCCAGGACGCCAGGTGTTCGAGCAGACCCGAATAGCGGCCGGCCTTGGTGAGCCAGTCGTGACCGAACGCGACGCCGGGCAGACCCAGCCCCGCCTCCGGGGTGTACACCACCCCGGGTAATCCGGCGAAGGCGAGGTCACCACGCAAAACCCGATGCGGACCACGGCGGCTGAGTGCTGCGAACAGCTTGCGGGTGCGGGCCACGCGTCGACGTTAGCGCATGCCGGTCAGGCCATGACCTCGATCACGCCCACCCGCCAGAGCGCCGCATACATGTGGCGCAGCGGGATGCTCAGCAGCCGGGCAGCCGTGTCCACCATCGGGTCGCCACTGGCGATCGGCTCGCGATGACGCCGCCGTGCCGCGGGCTTGGGGGCGGGCGCCGGCGCGAGCGTCAGGCCGGGCGCGGGCAGCGTGGTTACCACGTCGTCAAACAGAACGGCGGTCATGATCTCTCCTTGAAGAAGGGGTGCAAAATTTCGGATTAACAGTTACTAACGGTTATCTATCCGGCGGCTTACGCACTGCTTTCCCATTAATGTCTGAGGCAAATTATTTGCAGCGCGCCAAACGCGATTTTCGGATAGCTACTCCATCATCATTGATGTGTGCATAAAGGGGGCATTCTCACGAGGATGCGATTGTGCTCTGCGCATTTACGCTGGTAAAACGGTTATTTCGCCAGGCAGTGATGATCAGGCGGGCGTCAACAAGCTGTCCTTTCTGGTGGCTTCAGCGGTTGCCGGTGGTAGCCGATTCCAGAATTCTAAGTGGGCAAATCGCTAGAGCGATGACGCAAACGAAAACGCCACAAATACATCAGGTGAAAAGCGTTTCGACCGTTTATGAAGGCGATGTAGAGAGAATGGTGATCGGGCCGACGGTGGGAAGCCGGCTGGTTTGGTCCACCACGCCGTACCGGCCCGGCGGCTCAGCGACGGCTGTGGGCGGGGCGGGAGACAGACTCCACCGCCCGGCAACCATGCCTTCGGTGCAGGTGGGCGGCCTAACCATGACCGCGGAGTGCGGGGTTGGGGGTCCACCTGCACTACCCTGGTTCGAATGTGCGGAATCGTCGGCTACGTCGGGCAGCAGCCTGCCTGCAAGGTCGTCATGGATGCGCTGCGCCGGATGGAGTACCGCGGCTACGACTCGTCGGGCATCGCACTGGTCAACGGTGCCGGGACGCTCACCGTGTGCCGCCGCGCCGGCCGGCTGGCCAACCTCGAGGAAGCGGTCGCGCAGATGCCGCCGGAGTCGCTGGGCGGCACCACCGGCCTGGGCCACACCCGCTGGGCTACCCACGGGCGCCCCACCGACCGCAACGCGCACCCGCACCGCGACGCCGCCGGCAAGATCGCCGTCGTCCACAACGGGATCATCGAGAACTACCCGAGCCTGCGCCACGAGCTGGAGGCCTACGGCGTGGAATTCACCAGCGACACCGACACCGAGGTGGCGGTGCACCTGGTGGCCCAGGCCTACCGGCACGGCGCGACCGCCGGCGACTTCGCCGCCTCGGTGCTGGCCGTGCTGCGCCGGCTGGAGGGCCACTTCACCCTGGTGTTCACCAACGCCGACGAGCCCGGCACCATCGTGGCCGCGCGCCGCTCCACCCCGCTGGTGCTGGGGATCGGCGACGGCGAGATGTTCGTCGGCTCCGACGTCGCCGCGTTCATCCCGCACACCCGCGACGCCATCGAACTGGGCCAGGATCAGGCGGTGGTGCTCACCGCGGACGGCTACCGCATCACCGACTTCGACGGGAACGCGGACGTCGAGTACCGCGAGTTTCACATCGACTGGGACCTGGCCGCCGCGGAAAAGGGCGGCTACGAGTACTTCATGCTCAAGGAGATCGCCGAGCAGCCCGCCGCGGTGGCCGACACCCTGCTCGGGCACTTCGTCGACGGCCGGATCGTGCTCGACGAGCAGCGGCTCTCCGACCAAGAGCTGCGCGAGATCGACAAGGTGTTCGTGGTCGCCTGCGGCACCGCGTATCACTCGGGGCTGCTCGCCAAATACGCCATCGAACACTGGACCCGGCTGCCGGTGGAGGTGGAGCTGGCCAGCGAATTCCGCTACCGGGACCCGGTGCTGGACCGCAGCACGCTGGTGGTCGCCATCTCGCAGTCCGGGGAGACCGCCGACACGCTCGAAGCCGTCCGGCACGCCAAGGAGCAGAAGGCCAAGGTGCTGGCCATCTGCAACACCAACGGCTCTCAGATCCCGCGCGAATGCGACGCCGTGCTCTACACCCGCGCCGGGCCCGAGATCGGCGTCGCCTCGACGAAGACGTTCCTCGCCCAGATCACCGCCAACTACCTGGTGGGCCTGGCGCTGGCCCAGGCCCGCGGCACGAAGTACCCCGACGAGGTCGAGCGGGAGTACCAGGAGCTGGAGGCCATGCCGGACCTGGTCGCGCGGGTGCTCGCGATGATCGAGCCGGTGGCCGCGCTGGCATATCGATTTGCCACATCCTCGACCGTGTTGTTCCTGGGGCGCCACGTCGGTTATCCGGTGGCGCTGGAGGGCGCGCTGAAGCTCAAGGAACTGGCCTACATGCACGCCGAGGGGTTCGCCGCCGGCGAGCTCAAGCACGGCCCCATCGCGCTGATCGAGGACGACCTGCCGGTCATCGTCGTCATGCCCTCGCCCAAGGGGCAGGCCACGCTGCACGCCAAGCTGCTGTCCAACATCCGCGAGATCCAGGCCCGCGGCGCGATCACGATCGTGATCGCCGAGGAAGGCGACGACACCGTGCGGCCCTACGCCGACCACCTGATCGAAATCCCTGCGGTGTCAACGCTTCTGCAGCCACTGCTGTCGACGATCCCGCTGCAGGTGTTCGCCGCGTCGGTTGCCCAGGCCCGCGGCTACGACGTCGACAAGCCGCGGAACCTCGCCAAGTCCGTCACCGTGGAATAGGTAACCCCGCTTCGGCCGTATCGCCGCGAGATGCGCTTAGCTCCGCTAGATTTCCCTGGGAAATATCGATTCCAGGGGGTAGGAGCAGCATGCGGTCGGCCGTTCAAAGATTCGCCGCAGTGGGTTTCATCGTCCTCATCGCCGGGACCTACGTCGCATTGATCGGGCTCTACCAGAACACGGTCGAAGGATCGTCGGCCGGCACGCTGAGCGACAATGCGGAAACGGCCAGCCAGAGCATGGCGACGTTGACCGTGGAAGAGATGCAGTCGAACTACAGCGCGGTGGTTGCCAACGTGGCGGTCGCGCCCGGACCCGCGCTGTTGGATCCGGTCACCCACCGTCTCAAGGAAGATCTCATGCTGCGCGTCAGGTCTTCGGCCCAGCCCAGTCGGCGCGACTACACGAAAGGCATGCTGCCCGGCGTCTTTCCGCTCCCACTGACCATCGCGGGTCATGTCGAACGTTGGCCGTTCGACAACTACACCTCGGGACCGATCGAGGTGCAGCTGTTCCACGGTGCCGATACGACGAAACCGCCCGAACTCATCCCGGTGCGACTCATCGACCACCTCCCCGGATTCAAGGTGTCCGCGACCAAGATCGCCGGCCACGAGGGGTACCGACTGAGCGTGCGCCGCGCGCTGAGTACCGCGGTCTTCGGCATCGTCATTTGCGGCGTGCTCATCGCCATCGCCGGCCTCGGGCTGTTCGTGGCGATTCAAACGATGCGTGACCGGCGAAAGTTTCAGCCTCCGATGACGACCTGGTACGCGGCGATGCTTTTCGCGGTGGTTCCGCTGCGCAACGCGCTTCCGGGCTCGCCCCCGTTCGGGGCGTGGATCGATGTGACCATCGTGCTCTGGGTGATCGTCGCGTTGGTGATAGCGATGCTGCTCTACATCGTGTGCTGGTGGCGGCATCTGAGACCTGAGGTGGTTGCCCCGCCGGCGGATCCGGTCCCGGCGCCATCGGGCTGACGTGGGGTCGAATTCCTTTCGTTTCAAGGTGTTTCCGGCGGCAGTTCAACTACATTGCCCATGGGCAGGTATTTGGCGTCAGGTGGCCGCGGAGGCCACGCAGGGCAGGGGGCCGTCGTGAGATTCGGGATCATCGCTCTGATCGTGGGCGTCGTCGGCACGTACGTCGCCTCGGTCGCGTTATACGCCCACAGCGGGGGTCACCACCACCGCGAAGCCCCGGCCGCGGGTGACCGGAGCGCCGCCACGCTGGTCATCGAGGACATTCAGTCGAACTACAGCGTGCTGATGGCCAACCTGACCATCTCGCCCGGATCGGCCCTGCTGGATCCGCAAACCCAGCACCTCAACCAAGACCTCAGCCTCCGAGTGCGATCCGTGGCAACACCGACCCGCCGCACGTGGACGGCGGGCATGCTGCCCGGCGTCTTCCCGGTCCCCCTGACCATCGCGGGTGACATCGAGAACTGGCCCTTCGACCACTACGGTTCCGGGCCGATCGAGATCGAGCTCATGCACGGCCCCGGGAACGTCCCCGAACGCGTGCCGGTGACCTTCGTCAACCATCTCTCCGGTTGGCAGGTGTCCGCCGACGGGACCGGCCCCTACCGGGTGAGCGTGCACCGCTCGCTCAGCGCGGCCGCGTTCGGCATCGTCATTTGCGGCGTACTCGTCGCCATCGCCGGCCTGGGACTCTTCGTTGCCGTCCAGACGCTGCGCGATCGGCGGAAGTTTCAGCCGCCGATGACGACGTGGTACGCGGCGATGCTTTTCGCGGTGGTGCCGCTGCGCAACGCGCTTCCAGGTTCGCCGCCATTCGGCGGCTGGATCGACATCACACTGGTCTTGTGGGTGCTCGTTGTCTTGGTGGTGTCCATGCTGCTCTACATTGCCTGCTGGTGGCGCCATCTGAGGCCTGAGGTTGTTGCGGCGCCGGCGAATCCGGCGCCGTCGAGCACCGCCGGCCGCTCATAGTCGGGGCAACGGGGCAACGGTCATGAGGTTCGCCGTCGTAGGTCTCATCGTGTCCTTCGTTGCGGCATACGTCGCGTCGGTTGCGCTGTACGCCCAAAGCCGCACGGCGCACCATCGGACGGAAGTCCCGGCCGCGGGGGCCGCGAGTGTGGCGACGTTTTCGGTCGAAGACATTCAGTCGAATTACAGCGTCCTCGTTGTCAATTTGGCGATTTCACCCGGATCGGCGCTGCTGGATCCGCAGACCCAGCACCTCAACGAAGACCTCAGCCTCTGGGTCAGGTCCGCGGCGTCGCCCACCCGCCGCACCTGGACGAAAGGCATGCTGCCCGGAGTGTTTCCCGTCCCGGTGACCATTGCGGGCGAAATCGAACGGTGGCCCTTCGATCGCTACGACTCGGGGCCGATCGAGGTGGAACTTCTGCACGGTGGCGAAGGTGGCGTCCCCGAGCGTTTGCCCGCCACGTTCGTCAATCACCTTCCCGGCTGGCAGGTCGCCGCCAGTAACGGCGGCGGGCTCGGTCCCTACCGAGTGACGCTGCAGCGGTCCCTGAGCGCGGCGGCGTTCGGCATCGTCATCTGCGGTGTGCTCATCACCATTGCCGCGCTCGGCCTGTTTGTCGCGGTCCAGACCCTCCGTGACCGGCGAAAGTTTCAGCCCCCGATGACGACGTGGTATGCGGCGATGCTTTTCGCGGTGGTGCCGTTGCGCAACGCGCTACCAGGGTCACCGCCGTTCGGCGGCTGGATCGACATCACCATCGTCCTCTGGGTGCTCGTCGTGTTGGTGATAGCGATGCTGCTCTACATCGCCTGCTGGTGGCGGCATTTGCGGCCAGACGCCCAACAGCCCGGCGCGCCCGCTCCGTAAGTGCGGCGGCGCAGCGACCAGCGTGCAAAGGTGATGACGTGACGAATGCATCGGGGCGGTCCCGCCTGCGCAGCATGGGGCTCGTGGTCTGGCATTACGTCAGCAGCGCGCCGCTGACGTACGGCTGGTTGCTCGTCCTGTTCATCACGACGCTCATCCAGCACTGGCTGCCCCAGCGGCAACTGCACTCGATGCTGATGCACCATTCCACCAACATCCACGGGCTGGCGCGGGACCCGCTCGACGTGCTGTTCTCCAGCCTGCTGTGGATCGACGGCGACAACCTGACCCCATACCTGATCCTGTTCTCGTTGTTCCTGGCCCCCGCCGAACACTGGCTGGGCCAGTTGCGTTGGCTGACAGTGGGATTGAGCGCCCACATCCTGTCCACCTATTTCAGTGAGGGGCTGCTGTATTTCGCGATCGAAGAACACGACGCCTCGGAGCGGCTGGTGCACGCCCGCGACATCGGCGTGAGCTACTTCCTGGTCGGGGTGATGGCGGTGCTGGCCTACCACATCGCGCGGCCGTGGCGTTGGGGCTACCTCGGCGTGCTGTTCATCATCTTCGGTTTCCCGTTGATCGCGATGGACCGGATCGAGCTGAACTTCACCGCGATCGGGCACTTCACCTCGATCCTCGTCGGGCTCTGCTTCTACCCCATGACGCGGCACCAGGACCCGCGGCAGCTGAGCCCGGCGCGCCTGCGGGCCATGTCGCGGCGGCGCCGCACGCCCGAGGCGTCGGCCTGAGCGGTGCGGCCGCTGGCCCGTAGTGTGGCAATGGTGCGGCACTACTACTCCGTAGACGCGATCCGCCAGGCCGAGGCGCCGCTGCTGGCCAGCCTTCCCGACGGGGCCCTGATGCGGCGCGCGGCCTTCGGGCTCGCCGCCGAGATCGTCGCCGAATTGCGGGCCCGCACCGGCGGGGTGGCCGGCCGCCGGGTGTGCGCGGTCGTCGGCTCGGGCGACAACGGTGGCGACGCGCTGTGGGCCGCCACCTTCGTGCGCCGCCGCGGCGCGGCCGCCGACGCGGTGCTGCTCAACCCGGAGCGCACCCACCGCAAGGGCCTGGCGGCCTTCACCAAGGCCGGCGGCCGCATCGTGGAGACCGTCTCGCCGACAACCGATCTCGTCATCGACGGGGTGGTCGGCATCTCCGGTTCCGGGCCGCTGCGCCCGGCTGCCGCCGAGGTGTTCGCCGCCGTCGACGACGCGGCGATCCCGGTGGTCGCCGTCGACATCCCCAGCGGCATCGACGTGGCGACCGGGGCGATCGCCGGCCCGGCGGTGCACGCCGTGCTGACCGTCACCTTCGGCGGGCTCAAGCCCGTGCACGCGCTCGCCGACTGCGGGCGGGTGAGGCTGATCGACATCGGGCTTGATTTGCCGAAGACGGACGTGCTGGGTTTCGAGGCCGCCGACGCGGCCGGATGCTGGCCGGTGCCCGGGCCCCACGACGACAAATACACCCAGGGCGTGACGGGGGTGATGGCCGGATCGTCGACATATCCGGGCGCGGCCGTGCTGTGCACCGGCGCCGCCGTTGCGGCGACCTCCGGCATGGTCCGCTACGCCGGCAGCGCGCACCGCGAGGTGCTCGCGCGCTGGCCGGAGGTCATCGCGTCACCCACCCCGGCGTCGGCAGGGCGGGTCCAATCCTGGGTCGTCGGGCCGGGATTGGGCACGGACGACGCCGGGGCCGCCGCGCTGTGGTTCGCGCTGGAGACCGACCTGCCGGTGATCGTGGACGCCGACGGGCTGACCATCCTGGCGGCGCACCCCGAGCTGGTCGCCAACCGCACCGCGCCCACGGTGCTGACCCCGCACGCCGGGGAATTCGCCCGGCTGGCGGGCAAACCCCCCGGGGACGACCGGGTGGGGGCGTGCCGCAAACTGGCCGACACCTTCGGCGCCACGGTGCTGCTCAAGGGGAACGTCACCGTGATCGCCGACCCGGGCGGCCCGGTGTACCTCAACCCGGCCGGGCAATCCTGGGCGGCCACCGCCGGCTCCGGCGACGTGCTGTCCGGGATGATCGGCGCGCTGCTCGCGGCGGGCCTGCCCGCGGCCGAGGCGGCCGCCGCGGCGGCGTTCGTCCACGCGCGGGCGGCAGCCCTGTCGGCCGCCGACCCGGGCCCCGGTGACGCGCCCACGTCGTCGTCGCGCATCGTGCCCCACATCAGGGCCGCCCTGGCCGCCCTATAGGAAAGGAATTCCGCAGTGCCCCAACATCCGTCCCTGCCCGCGCACTCGATCGCCCCCGCCTACACCGGCCGCCTGTTCACCGCGCCGGTCCCGGCGCTGCGGATGCCCGACGAGTCGATGGACCCCGAGGCCGCGTACCGCTTCATCCACGACGAGCTGATGCTCGATGGCAGCTCCCGGCTGAACCTGGCGACCTTCGTCACCACCTGGATGGATCCCGAGGCCGGGCGGCTGATGGCCGAGACGTTCGACAAGAACATGATCGACAAGGACGAGTACCCGGCGACCGCGGCGATCGAGCAGCGCTGCGTGTGCATGGTGGCCGACCTGTTCCACGCCGACGACCTGGACGACGCTGACCCCTACAGTGCCTGCGGGGTGTCGACGATCGGCTCGAGCGAGGCGGTGATGCTGGGCGGGCTGGCGATGAAGTGGCGCTGGCGGGCCAAGATCGGGAAGGGCTGGGAGGGCCGCAAGCCCAACCTGGTGATGGGCTCCAACGTCCAGGTGGTGTGGGAGAAGTTCTGCCGCTACTTCGATGTCGAGCCGCGCTATCTGCCGATGGAGGAGGGGCGCTACGTCATCACCCCCGAACAGGTCCTGGACGCCGTCGACGAGGACACCATCGGCGTGGTGGCGATCCTGGGCACCACCTACACCGGCGAACTGGAACCGGTCGCCGACATCTGCGCGGCGCTGGACAAGCTGGCGGCTGGCGGCGGGGTGGACGTCCCGGTGCACGTCGACGCCGCCAGCGGCGGGTTCGTGGTGCCGTTCCTGCACCCCGAACTGAAGTGGGACTTCCGGCTGCCCCGGGTGGTGTCGATCAACGTCAGCGGCCACAAATACGGGCTCACCTATCCCGGCGTCGGGTTCGTGGTGTGGCGCAGCAAGGAATACCTGCCCGAGGAGCTGGTCTTCCGCGTCAACTACCTCGGCGGCGACATGCCGACCTTCACGCTGAACTTCTCCCGCCCCGGCAACCAGGTGGTCGGCCAGTACTACAACTTCCTGCGGCTGGGCCGCGACGGCTACACCAAGGTGATGCAGGCGCTGTCGGGCACGGCCCGCTGGCTGGCCGAGCAGCTGCGCGTCAGCGACCACTGCGAGCTGATCTCGGACGGTTCGGCGATCCCCGTGATCGCCTTCCGGCTGGCCAAGAACCGCGGGTACACCGAGTTCGACGTCTCCCACGAGCTGCGGGGTTACGGCTGGCAGGTGCCCGCCTACACCATGCCCGACAACGCCACCGACGTCTCGGTGCTGCGCATCGTGGTGCGGGAAGGCCTGTCCGCGGACCTGGCCCGCGCGCTGCACGACGACGCCGTCTCGGCGCTGACCTCGCTGGACAAGCTCAAGCCCGGCGGTCATTACGAAGCCCAGCACTTCGCGCACTGAGCGGGCGGACTTCCGCCTGGCGCTCGGTCACACACGCCACTTCCGTCCCGGCTCGCGAGGCGATGCCCGTGTTGCCCGCCTCACAGCGACAACGCGCCCGCGCCACCGCTGAAACGGCGGTTGGCCGCGCCGATTCCGCGCTTCGGCGCGCTGACGTCGTCGGTTGTCGCTCGGAGGTGGGCACACCGGTCCCGCCCCGGTGCGGCGTCGGGTGTGGCGAATGGGGCCATTGCGACAAGGCCGGGCGGCGTGCCCGCCCGGTTCTGGGACAATGGCGGCCGTGGCCGTTACGCCGATATCGCTGACGCCGGGGCTGGTCGCCGAGGCTCTGGTGGACCTGGGCGCCATTGAACACAACGTGCGGTTGCTGTGCGAACACGCCGGCCGCGCGCAGGTGATGGCCGTCGTCAAGGCCGACGGCTACGGCCACGGGGCCACCCGGGCCGCCCGCGCGGCGCTGGCCGGCGGCGCGACCGAACTCGGCGTCGCCACCGTCGCCGAGGCGCTGGCGCTGCGCGCCGACGGCATCGCCGCACCCGTGCTGGCCTGGTTGCACCCGCCCGGCATCGACTTCGGGCCCGCGCTGCTGGCCGACGTGGAGATCGCCGTGTCGTCGGAGCGCCAGCTCGACGACCTGCTGGACGCGGCGCACCGGACGGGCCGGACCGCGACGGTCACCGTCAAGGTCGACACCGGGCTCAACCGCAACGGCGTCCACCCCGCCCGATACCCGTCGATGCTGACCGCGCTGCGCCGGGCCGTCGCCGACGAGGCCGTTCGGCTGCGCGGCCTGATGTCGCACATGGTGTTCGCCGATCAACCGGCCAACCCCGTCAACGATCTTCAGGCCCGACGCTTCAGCGACATGCTGGCCCAGGCGGGCGAGCGGGGGGTGCGGTTCGAGGTCGCGCACCTGGCGAACTCGTCGGCCACCATGTCGCGTCCCGACCTGGCCTTCGACCTGGTGCGGCCCGGCGTCGCGGTGTACGGCCTGAGCCCGGTGCCCGAGCTCGGGGACATGGGGTTGGTGCCGGCTATGACGGTGAAATGCCCTGTGGCCCTGGTGAAGTCGATTTCCGCGGGCGAGAGCGTCTCGTATGGGCACACGTGGACCGCGGAACGCGACACGACGTTGGCCCTGCTGCCGGTCGGCTACGCCGACGGCGTCTTCCGTTCGCTGGGGGGACGCTTGGACGTGTTGATCAACGGCAAGCGGCGGCCCGGGGTCGGGCGGATCTGCATGGACCAGTTCGTCGTCGACCTCGGCCCCGGCCGGACCGACGTGACCGAGGGCGACGAGGCGATCCTGTTCGGCCCCGGCAGCAGCGGGGAACCCACCGCGCAGGACTGGGCCGACCTGCTCGGCACGATCCACTACGAAGTGGTGACCAGCCCGCGCGGGCGCATCACCAGGACCTACCGTGAGGCACGAACCATTGAGCCCTGAGAACGCTCGCAGGCATCACAACGGGAGGGCGTGGCTTGCGGGAGGTGCCGGGCTGACCGCCCTGGCCACCATCGTCGGAGCCTCGGCCCGGCGTTCGATGATCCGGCGCGCCCGCGGCCTCGAAGACCCTTACGCCGACGAGGATTTCGACCGGATCGACGACGACCGCCGTTCGGTGGTCACCACCCCCGACGGGGTGTCGTTGTCGATCCGCGAGGCCGGCCCCGCGGACGCCCCGCTGACGATGGTCTTCGTCCACGGATTCTGTCTGCGGATGGGCGCCTTCCATTTTCAGCGCACGCGCCTGCCCCACCACGTGGGCCCGGGCGTCCGGATGGTCTTCTACGACCAGCGCGGGCACGGTCAGTCCGATGAGGCCCCGCCCGAGACCTACACGCTGACCCAACTCGGCAGAGACCTGCAAAGCGTGCTCCAGGTGGTCGCGCCGCGCGGGCTGGTGGTGCTGGTGGGCCACTCGATGGGCGGCATGACCGTGTTGTCGCACGCCCGTCAATACCCCGACCAGTACGGGCGCCGGATCGTCGGGGCCGCGCTGATTTCGTCCGCGGCGGAAGGCGTTGCCCGCTCCCCGCTGGGCGAGATTCTGAAAAACCCCGCGCTGGAAGCGTTCCGGTTTACCGCGCGGTCCGCGCCGAAGCTGATGCACCGCGGCCGCAACGTCTCGCGCTCGCTGATCGGCCCCGTACTGCGGGCCGCCTCCTACAGCGACCTGCATGTCAGCCGGAGCCTGGACGCCTTCTCCCAGCGGATGATGAACGGCACCCCCATCGCGACGATGGTGGAGTTCCTGGACGCCTTGGAGGCCCATGACGAAACCGCCGGCCTGTGGACCTTGCTGCGCATCCCCACCCTGATCGCCTGCGGGGACCACGACCTGCTGACCCCGGACGAGTACTCGCGCAAGATGGCGGCCTCGCTGCCGCAATCCGAACTGGTCATCGTTCGCGGGGCCGGCCACCTGGCGCTGCTGGACAAGCCCGAGGCGATCAACGACGGGCTGGTCCGGCTGGTCAAGCGGGCCACCCCGGGCCGGGCCGTGCTGGCCGCGCGGTGGATGTGGGAAAGGCTGCGGCGCCGTGGTGGCTAGGCCCGCACTTTCGGGCACGGCCACCCTAGAACGCGTGGCGGACACCGTCGCGCTGGGGTCGCGCCTCGGTGAGCGGCTGCGCGCGGGCGACGTGGTGGTGCTCACCGGTCCGCTCGGCGCGGGAAAGACGGTGCTGGCCAAGGGCATTGCCGCGGCGATGGACGTCGACGGCCCGGTCACCTCGCCGTCGTACGTGCTGGCGCGGGTGCACCCGCCGCGGCGGCCCGGTGCGCCGGCGATGATTCACGTCGACATGTACCGGCTCTTGGACACCGGCGGCGCCGACCTGCTGGGCGAGCTCGACTCGCTGGACCTCGACACCGATCTCGACGACGCGGTCGTCGTCGTGGAGTGGGGCGAGGGGCTCGTCGAGCGCCTCGCCGAGCGGCACCTCGACATCCGTCTGGAACGGCTCAGCGGGTCCGACGTGCGGATCGCCTCCTGGCAGTGGGTCTGCTCGTGAGTGTCGTTCTCGCCCTTGACACTTCGACCCCGGCCGTGACGGCGGGGATTGTGCGCCGTGAAGATGGGAGCGTACTGGCCGAGCGGGTCACCCTCGACGCCCGGGCGCACGCCGAACGGCTCACACCGAATGTGCTGGCGGCCCTGGCCGATACCGGGCTGGCGATGGGTGAGCTGGACGCCGTCGTGGTCGGTTGCGGCCCAGGCCCGTTCACCGGCCTGCGGGCGGGGATGGCGACCGCCGCCGCCTACGGGCATGCGCTGGGCATCCCGGTGCACGGCGTGTGCAGCCTGGACGCCATCGGGGTGCGCACCACCGGCGAGGTGCTGGTGGTCACCGACGCCCGCCGACGCGAGGTCTACTGGGCGCGGTACCGGGACGGGATTCGCATCGACGGGCCGGGGGTCAACGCGCCCGCCGACGTCGATCCCGGCGCCGCGCAGGCGGTGGCCGGCTCCAAGGAGCACGCGGCGCTGTTCGGCCTGCCGCACCGCGCGCCGACCCATCCGACACCGGCGGGGCTGGTCGCCGCCGTGCCCGACTGGTCGCAGCCCCCACCGCCGCTGGTGGCGCTGTATCTGCGCCGCCCCGACGCCAAACCGATGGCGGCGCGCGGGTGACCGCCACCAGCGAACCCGTGACGCTGGGCGCGTTGACGCCTTCCGACGCGGCGCGCTGCGCCGAGCTGGAAACGCAGCTGTTCGACGGTGACGACCCGTGGCCCGCGGCGGCCTTCACCCGAGAATTGGCCAGCCAGCACAATCATTACGTGGGCGCGCGCGTGGGTGGGGAGCTCGTCGGCTATGCCGGGATCTCCCGGCTGGGCCGCACCCCGCCGTTCGAGTACGAGGTCCACACCATCGGCGTGGACACCGCCTACCAGGGACGCGGCATCGGCCGCCGGTTGCTCGACGAGCTGCTCGTCTTCGCCGGCGGCGGCGTCGTCTTCCTGGAGGTGCGCACCGACAACGAGGCGGCCATCGCGCTGTACCGCAGCGTGGGATTCGAGCAGATCGGCCTGCGCCGGCGCTACTACCGGGCGAGCGGCGCCGACGCCTACACCATGCGCAGGGAAGCCCAATGATCATCTTGGCCATCGAAACCTCTTGCGACGAAACGGGAGTCGGCATCGCGCGGCTCGATCACGACGGCACCGTGACACTGTTGGCCGACGAGGTGGCCTCCAGCGTCGACGAACACGTCCGCTTCGGCGGCGTGGTTCCCGAGATCGCGTCGCGGGCGCATCTGGAGGCGCTCGGCCCCACCATGCGCCGCGCGCTGGCGACGGCCGGCGTGCCCAAGCCCGACATCGTCGCCGCCACGATCGGTCCCGGTCTGGCCGGCGCGCTGCTGGTCGGAGTGGCCGCGGCCAAGGCGTATGCGGCCGCGTGGGGGGTGCCGTTCTACGCCGTCAATCATCTGGGCGGGCACCTGGCCGCCGACGTCTACGAACACGGGCCGCTGCCCGAGTGCGTGGCGCTGCTGGTGTCCGGCGGCCACACCCACCTGCTGCACGTGAGTTCCCTCGGTGAACCGATCGTCGAGTTGGGCAGCACCGTCGACGACGCCGCGGGCGAGGCCTACGACAAGGTGGCCCGCCTGCTGGGGCTGGGCTACCCGGGCGGCAAGGTGCTCGACGACCTGGCCCGCACCGGCGATCGGAAGGCCATCGCCTTCCCGCGAGGCATGACGGGCCGGGACGACGACCCCTACGCCTTCAGCTTCTCGGGGCTCAAGACGGCCGTGGCGCGGTACCTGGAGAGTCATCCGGACGCGGTGAACGCCGACGTCGCCGCGGGGTTCCAGGAGGCCGTCGCCGACGTGCTGACCATGAAGGCGGTACGCGCGGCCACCGGGTTGGGCGTCTCGACCCTGCTGATCGCCGGGGGAGTGGCCGCCAATTCGCGGCTGCGGGAGTTGGCGGAGCAGCGATGCGCTGCGGCCGGGCTGACATTGCGGATCCCCAGGCCACGGCTCTGCACCGACAACGGGGCGATGATCGCCTCATTCGCCGCGCACCTGGTGGCCGCCGGGGCGCCGGAGTCGCCACTGGATGCGCCCACCGATCCGGGACTGCCGGTGGTAAAAGCCCAGGTGAGCTGATCGCCCGTAGCGAATACCCGATACGCAGCGGGCCGCCCTTGAGTGCTAGCACTCTCGTGTATAGAGTGCTAGGTGGCAATCGGCCAAACCCTGTGTCGGCACCCGCGACGACGACGCTCGGGCACGGACGGCTGCCGAATCCCTCGATAATTCCGGGGCACCCGCCCCGGACCCGATCTAACTAGTGGAGGCTCCAATCGTGGCGAAGGTGAACATCAAGCCACTCGAGGACAAGATTCTCGTGCAGGCCAACGAGGCCGAGACCACGACCGCGTCCGGTCTGGTCATTCCTGACACCGCCAAGGAGAAGCCGCAGGAAGGCACCGTCGTCGCAGTCGGTCCCGGCCGCTGGGACGAGGACGGCGAAAAGCGCATCCCGCTGGACGTCTCGGAAGGCGACACCGTCATCTACAGCAAGTACGGCGGCACCGAGATCAAGTACAACGGCGAGGAGTACCTGATCCTGTCCGCCCGAGACGTGCTGGCTGTCGTATCCAAGTAAGGACCGTGTTCCGCCCCGGCGATCCCCGCGCACACCGCGGGTGATTTCCGGGGCGGCATGCGTTCGTAGCGGGTGAAGGAGCCTGATGAGCAAGATCATTGAGTACGACGAGACCGCCCGCCGGGCCATGGAGGCCGGCGTGAACAAGCTCGCCGACGCGGTACGCGTGACGCTGGGCCCGCGCGGTCGGCATGTGGTGCTGGCCAAGGCATTCGGCGGGCCGGCGGTGACCAACGACGGCGTCACCGTCGCGCGCGACATCGACCTGGACGACCCGTTCGAGAACCTGGGCGCCCAGCTGGTCAAGTCGGTGGCCACCAAGACCAACGACGTCGCCGGCGACGGCACCACCACGGCGACCGTGCTGGCGCAGGCGCTGATCAAGGACGGCCTGCGCATGGTTGCCGCCGGCGTCAACCCCATCGAGTTGGGCGTCGGGATCGGCAAGGCCGGCGACGCGGTGTCCGAGGCGCTGCTCGCGGAGGCCATCCCGGTGGCCGGCAAGGAGGGCATCGCGCAGGTGGCGACGGTGTCGTCGCGCGACCAGCAGATCGGCGAGCTGGTCGGCGAGGCCATGACCAAGGTCGGCGCCGACGGCGTGGTCAGCGTCGAAGAGTCCTCGACGCTGAACACGGAGCTGGAGTTCACCGAGGGCGTCGGCTTCGACAAGGGTTTCCTGTCGGCGTATTTCGTCACCGACTTCGACTCGCAGGAAGCCGTGCTGGACGACCCGCTGATCCTGTTGCACCAGGACAAGATCAGCTCGCTACCCGACCTGCTGCCCATGCTGGAAAAGATCGCCGAGTCTGGGAAGCCGCTGCTGATCATCGCCGAGGACGTCGAGGGCGAGGCCCTGGCGACGCTGGTGGTCAACTCGATCCGTAAGACGCTCAAGGCGGTCGCCGTCAAGGCGCCGTTCTTCGGCGACCGGCGCAAGGCCTTCCTCGAGGACCTGGCGGTGGTCACCGGCGGCCAGGTGATCAACCCCGACGCCGGCCTGCTGCTGCGCGAGGTCGGCACCGAGGTGTTGGGCTCGGCCCGCCGCGTGGTGGTCAGCAAGGACGACACCATCGTCGTCGAGGGCGGCGGCTCCAAGGACGCGGTCGAGGCCCGCATCAAGCAGCTGCGTGCCGAGATCGAGAACAGCGACTCGGATTGGGACCGCGAGAAGCTGCAGGAGCGGCTCGCCAAGCTCGCCGGCGGCGTGGCCGTGATCAAGGTCGGTGCCGCCACCGAGACCGCGCTCAAGGAGCGCAAGGAAAGCGTCGAGGACGCCGTCTCGGCCGCCAAGGCGGCCGTCGAGGAGGGCATCGTCGCGGGCGGTGGAACGGCGCTCATCCACGCCCGCAAGGCGCTGACGGAATTGCGCGGCACTGTGAGCGGCGACCAGGCGCTCGGGGTCGACGTGTTCTTCGAGGCGTTGGCGGCCCCGCTGTACTGGATCGCCACCAACGCCGGGCTGGACGGCTCGGTCGTGGTCAACAAGGTCAGCGAGCTGCCCGCCGGGCAGGGCCTGAACGCCGAGACGCTCGCCTATGGCGACCTGCTCGGCGCCGGCGTCATCGACCCGGTCAAGGTCACCCGCTCGGCCGTTGTCAACGCGGCGTCGGTGGCCCGGATGGTGCTCACCACCGAAACGGCCATCGTCGACAAGCCCGCCGACGACCACGACGATCACGGCCACGGCCACGGCCACGGGCATCACCACCACTAGAAGATCGGCTACGAAAACACCCCCGGCCTGGCGGCCGGGGGTGTTTTCGTCAGGCCGGGCGAGAGTTACGGTTCCATCCGCGACGCGCTACGCGGCTTGTTGGGATTGGTAGCGACGTGGGGCTTGTGCACTGGTTGCCACGAACACACCAGGGAGGACAGGACCATGCTGGTTGCCCAGATGACGAAGAGATTCATCGCCGCCGCACTGCTGGCAGGCAGTACCGCGCTAACCGGGTGGGGTGTGGGGACCGCCCACGCCGACACGATGGCGCCGCACCGGTGGTGCCCGGGTAACCCGAAGCAGATGCCCTATGTCGTGAACCAGTACATCGACTGGGACTGGAGTGTCTGCCACACCTGGTATCCGACCCAGTACGGGATGGGCAACGTCACCATGCAGGGCCGGCCGACCTCGATCTGGGACGGCGATAACCCGCCGATCGAGGCGATCACCATCAGGCATTGCCCGCCGATCGCCTTCATGTGCCCCTAGGCCGGTCGCACACGTTTCGTGTTGGGGCCCGCGCCGATTGCTACGCTGACCGCACCATGACGTGGGGGGCACGAGTGTGAGCTATCCGCAGCAGTGGTCACCGCCGCCGCAGCACCCCCAACAATGGCCCCCGCAGTACCCGCCGCCCGGGCGGTATCCGCCCCCGGCGGCAGCGCTGCGCAAGACCAACGTCGTGCTGATCGTCGTGCTCACGCTCGCGGCGATCGTCGTCGTCGTACCGGTGGCGTTGGTCGGGTTCTTCGTGATCCAGGACATGGCCCGCGACGGGCGCGGTGAAAGCAAGAAAGCCACCTCGCTGTCGGACTTCGACGTGGTGTGCGATCGCGGGTCAATCAGCAACGCCGCCACGTACGGGAAGCCGTACAAGATCGCGGCGTTCGCCCCGTACGACGAGCCGGACCCGATGCGCGAACTGACATCCGTCCACTGGAGCGAAGTGGCAATAGATTCCCGTGCCGACTACCGGGGGAGTCCCGACGACTTCCAGTCGGTGAACGTTGTTGCCTGCCTTACCCGCAAACCCGGAACCGAGGTGAGGTCCCGCACCTGCGACTTCAAGACCGACGCGGGCGAACACGTCGCCGTTGACTACTACGCCGTGCAGTACGACATCGAACTCCGCGCGGCGAGGACCGGCAAGCACATCGAACAGCTGGGAGCGGTGGACGGCCCCGCGGCCAGCTGCCCATTCCTGGTATGGATCAAAAAGCGCGATCCGAAGATGTATGCGGAACCGGATCCCGCGGCGGTCAACGCCAGGCTCGCTGAATTCACGCACCGGTAACTCCGCTACCCGCTCGGTGTCATGACTGCGGTGGTCGAGTCCCTGAGGCCGCCGGTCGACACCCCCGGCCGTAACGGCGCGCTGGCGCGCGAGGCTTGACGCGGTGCGGTACCCAGGTGCAGTGTGATACTCGTCATATGACCACTGGTCACACCGCGGAGAGAGGCGGCCGCTCATGAGCACGAGGGACAAGTACACGGAGGTGCCCGCGCCGTACTCGTGGGAGGTCCCCAGCGTCGGCGACGCACGCTTCACCTGGGAGTACGACGACGGGCGCGCCCGGCTCCTGTCCCTTTACCAGAAGGGAAAGGACAAGCAGTGGGACGCCCAGTCGCGGATCGACTGGGCGCAAGACGTCGACCCGATGAACCCGGTCGCGCTGCCCGAGGAGTTCCATCCGCTGTTCGGCAGCCCGATGTGGGACGCCGCAGACGACGCGCGTCGCGCCGAGATGCGCCGGCACTTCCAGGCCTGGCAGTTCTCGCAGTTCCTGCACGGCGAGCAGGGTGCGATGGTGTGCGCGGCCAAGATCGTCGAGGTCGTCCCCGACCTGGACGCGAAGTTCTACGCGGCCACCCAGACCATGGACGAGGCGCGGCACGTCGAGGCGTTCTCACGGTTCCTGCAGGAGAAGGTGGACCTGGTCTACCCGATCAACAAGAACCTGACCGCACTGCTGGACGACACCCTGCGGGACTCGCGCTGGGACATGCCCTACCTCGGCATGCAGGTGCTCATCGAAGGGCTCGCGCTCGCCGCCTTCGGCGTGCTGCGTGACATGGCGGCGCCGGATTCGCTGGCCAAGCAGGTGCTGGCCTACGTCATGCAGGACGAGGCCAGGCACGTCGCGTTCGGCCGAATTTCGCTGAAGGACTACTACTCCGCGCTGACCGAGGCCGAGCGGGCCGAGCGGGAAGAGTTCGTGGTGGACGCCTGCTATCTGATGCGCGACCGGTTCCGCGGCGAGGAGGTCTTCGAGACCCTCGGCATGGACGTCGAAGAATGCGCCGAGTGGGTCGACAAGTCGCCGCTGATGATCCAGTTCCGCTCGCACCTGTTCAGCCGCATCGTGCCGATCGTGAAGGACATCGGGTTGTGGGGCGACAAGGTGCAGACGGCCTTCCGGGACATGGGTGTGCTCGACATGGCCGGCTTCGACATCGAGGCGTTGATGAAGGCCGACGAGGATCAGGCCGCCGCGCTGGACCAGGCGCACTCCGAGATGGCCGCCCGGGCCGTCGAGGTGGACGAGGTGATCGCGGCGGGCGCGAGCTGACCCGACATCCGGTTTGACCGCGGCGACACCACCAAACGGCATTACGCGGTAGGAACCGCACGGCCCCCGTATCCGCTGAGGAACGGGGGCCTTCGCTTTGTCGGTGCATCCGCCGCGACGTTTGGAACGCCGCCCGACCGTGGAATAGTATCAATCGATATAGTATCGAATGAAACAGAAGATGAGACGGACATTTAGGTGGCGATCATGGACGTATACGAGGCAGTCGCAAGCCGACGGGCAGTGCGCGGATTCACCGGTCAGCCGGTGCCCAGAGAAGCGTTGGAACGTGTCCTGTCCGCCGCGGCGCGGTCGCCGTCAGGTTCGAATATCCAGCCGTGGAACACCTATGTGGTGACCGGCGGGCTGCTGGACGAGCTCAAGACGCGCGCCGTCGAGCGCGTGGCCCACGGTGACCCCTGGGACGAGCGGGAGTACCAGATGTACCCTCCCGCACTGAAGTCGCCGTACGACGAGCGCCGTTCCGCTTTCGGGAAGGAGCGCTACAGCGCGCTGGGAATTGCGCGTGAGGACTGGGAGGCGCGCCAGCGGGCGGCCATAGCGAATTGGAACTGCTTCGGTGCACCTGCCGCGCTGTTCTGCTACATCGACCACGACCTGGGCGTGGCGCAGTGGGCCGACGTCGGGATGTATTTGCAGACCATCATGCTGCTACTCCGCGCCGAAGGGCTGCACAGCTGCCCCCAAATGGCGTGGTCGCAGGTTCGCGAAACGGTTGCGGAGGTCCTGTCACCACCGGACGGATTGATCCTCTTCTGCGGCATGTCAATTGGGTACGAAGACCCCGCGGTGAAGTACGTCCGTACAGGACGGGCACCGCTCGACGAGACGGTCACGTTCGTCGACGACGAGTCGTCGGGCCTTCGGAAGGTAGAGCATTCCGCCCGGGCCGAGTCCGGTCGATTCAGATGAAGGATGCGACGGTCATGACCCGCGACGCTTCCGAGCCCGCCCCCGTCGGGCGTGCGACCGACCGGCCCGGAGATCCCTCGCCCTTCGCTCTCGGTTTGTTGCTGCGCCGGGCGCACTGGCGCGCGGCCGCGGTGATGTCGGAGGCGCTTCGGCCGTTGGGCATCGAGTTGCGGCATTTCGCCGTGCTGCTCGTCCTCGTCAACCACGGGCCCACGCAGCAGCGGGCCCTGGTTGAGGCGACGGGTTCGGACAAGGCGGGAATGATGCGGGTCGTGGACGACCTGGAGCGTAAGGGGCTGGCCGTCCGCAAATCCGTTCCGGGGGACCGGCGGGTGCGGGCGGTGGAGATCACCCCAAAGGGGATTGAGGTTTTCGACGCCGCTCATAAGGCCGCGGAGCCACTGGCTGAGCGCCTGGTATCGGTGCTGGGCCCGGCGGAGGCAGAACAATTGAAGGATCTGCTCACGCGCTTCACCGCTTCTGGCGAACAGTAAAGCCGCCGGGGAGTGCGGGAACCCTGTGACTACAACTTGGAGCTCAATCCCGCGACCAGGTTGATGGTGACCGCCAGGACGACCGCGCCGAGCAGGTAGGACAGCAACGCGTGGCGCAACACCGTAGCCCTGATGGACGTCAAGCCGATCTCGGTGTCTGACACCTGATAGGTCATGCCGACGGTGAAGGCCACATACGCGAAATCCCGAAAGCGGGGTCGCTCCGGGTCGTGGAAGTTGATTCCGCCCGGTTCGTCCGAGTAATAGAGCCGCGCGTAGTGCACGGTGAACAACGTGTGCACGGCAAACCAGGATGCGGCGACGGTCAGGATGCCCAGGACGGCGGCTTCTACGGCTCCGGGCCCGGTGCGCGACGAGGCGGCCACCACGTAGCCGACCCCGCCCAGGCTCGCCACGCTTGCCGACACGATGACCGCGTCGGCCACCCACCGGGTGGGGTCCTCCTTCGTCACATATCTGCAGGTTTGCTCGGCATCCATTCCGCTCAGCAGGATCCGCGTCCACACCACGTAGACGCCGGCGGTGACGACCCAACCGGCAAGCGCGAATCGCCAACCGACCGTGTTGCCCACCGCGAGGGCGACGGCGACGCCGAGTGCGACCGCAACCGCTATCCGAGCCGCGACCGTATCGCGAAACAACGTAACGAGGGATTTCACAACCCGACCTAAGCACGAGCACAGATGTCGACGCGTGCGACCGCCTACCACAGCCCGACGATGACGATGCCCACGCCGACCACGACCGCCGGCGCCAGTGACACCAACAGGAAGCTGACGAGCCGTTCCTTGGCGACTGGAGCTTCGTGCGCGGCCGCCGCGATCGGCGCGAGTGTGCGGCCGGCGCCCCATGCCGCCGCGAGCAGCGTCGCCAACCAGTTCGTGTAGGCGGAGTACACGATCAGTGCGACTGCGGTAACGCCCCACACTTTGGGCAGGTGCAGGTGGGGCCAGAGCAGGCCGAGAAGCACGAGGAACATGCCATTGAGGACGGCCTCGAGGTGGCTCGAGAGCGCCATGCGGGGGTTCTTCAGCGCCGGGATGCCGAACCCGGTGAGCAGGCCCAACAGGAACAGGACCAACCCGAGCGTGAACAGCGCCGTCTGCATGTCAGAACAGTAAGGGCCGTCAGGCCGCGCGAGCTTGCGGTTATGGCGATCGCCGTCAGCGGCCGGGCGGAAGGCTGGGCGGGGTCGTCACCGTGGTGGTCGGCGCGGACGTGTACGTCGGGCCGCTGGTGACCGTGACGGTGCTCGTGCTGGTGCTCGTGGACGGCGGTGGCACGGCGGTCGTAGAGGTGATCGTCGTGACGCTGGTCGTCGTCGAGGTGGACGAGGTCGTCGTCGCGGAGGCCGCGGCGAGCACGCCACAGGCCACCCGCTTGCCCGACTCACCGGTGGAACCGTTGCTCAGGTTGTCCGCGGTCTGGTGGACGATCAGCGCGGTGCCCGAACTGTTCCGCAGGTCCGCCGCGGTTAACAGGTTGGTGGTGGTGACGAGCTTCGCCGAGCCGTCGGTGCGTACCTGCAATGCGGTCAGGTCACCGCTGGCCGGAAAGCCCGTATGGTCGGGCGCCTGGTAGACGCTTCCGGCGGAGTCGAAGTCGCCGGTCGCACCTCCCGCGGGCGCGGCCGAGTTGGCCTCGCACTTACCCACCGAGTGGATTTGCAGCCCGTGGAAACCGGGGCTCAGCACCTGGTTGGGGCCGGTGTCCACGGACACCGTCGCGTAGCCGTTCGCGAAATCGATGGTGGCGGTGCCGACCTGACTTCCGTCGGCGCTCTTCAACTGTGTGGTCATCCGCTCCGTGCCCGGCGGAGCGCTGGAGGATGAACTGGTGGCCTGGCCGCCCTGCTGGTTCGCGCATGCGGCCAACGGTGCAATGCTCGCGGCAAGCACCGCCGTCGCGAGGGATACGCCCTTGTTCATGGGGCGGGCCTACCCGAATTGGCCGCTGTCGAAACGGGTGGGCACGCGGTGCCGACCATGCCGGCCGCCTTCAAACTTCGGTCGCCATCTTCACAGTCTGCTCAGGCGACCGCCGACCGTTCAATCGATGGGGCGGGCGTGAAAGTGGCGCGGGAGATCAGGCCGAACGGCGGATGCCGCGGGCGCGGCCGATGTCGCCCTTCAGCAGCAGGTCGCGTTCCGATTCGGACAAACCACCCCAAACCCCGTAGGGCTCACCGACTTCGAGGGCGTGGGAACGGCATTCCTGAATGACCGGGCACTGCCGGCACATCTCCTTGGCGCGCAGCTCGCGCTGCATGCGGGCACGACCGCGCTCACCGTCGGGGTGGAAGAACATCGACGAGTCAACGCCACGGCACAAGCCCTGCAGTTGCCAGTTCCAGATGTCGGCGTTGGGCCCGGGTAGCTGCTCCGGCTGTGGCATTGGTGTCTCCCTCTCTGCACGGCACGCCCAGTAAGGTCAGGTTCGCGAAGCGATAGTGCAACTGAATTGAAGCGGCGTCACCGATGACTACCCGTCATGCGTACGTTAGGGCGGACGGTGAATTTGCGTCAATAGCCACTTAGCCCGACAAAGTATGTAATGGTTATAAAAGAATTAACGTCGCGTTCATCTGCCGCGCAATGGTGAAACACGCACCGTGCTACCAGCGACTTGACCGCAGCGAGATTTCCCAGCTCACAGCCCGAGGGAAGGTCGACCGCGATTAGTACAGGAACTATTGTGATTAACAGTTCGGTAACGAGAACAGCACAAACTGTTTACTACCATCGTGGTGATTGAAACTCGTCACACTTCTGTGATTGGCGGAAAGGTGGCCGCCGCCGCCTTTGGTGACCAGCCCGGTACCTGGCCGTTGCCGACGGCGTTCACGCCGGAGGACTTGTGGCTGCGCGCCGTCGCCGCGGGCGGGCAGGGCCGCTACGGCAGCGCCTCTCGCGACCTGGCGGCGCTGCGGCGCGGTGCCCCCGCCGGCCGGCTGGCCTCCCTGGCGCACAGCACGCAGGGGTCGTTTCTGCGCCAACTCGGTTGGCACACGTTGGCGCGCGGCTGGGACGGGCGTGCCCTGGCGCTGGCCGGCAGGGACGACGATGCCGCCGAGGCGCGGACCGACGCCCTGATCGGTTTGGCGGCCGACGCTTTGGGCGTCGGCCGGTTCGCGGCCGCAGCGACGCTGCTGGCCCGGGCCGACGCCGAGGTGGACGCCGGGCCGCTGCCCGACCGGCAGCCCGTGCGACGAGCGTGGGTGGCCGCCGAATTGGCGATGGCCCGCGGCGACGGTGAAGCCGCCGTCCGGCATGCACGAGACGCGGTGCGGCTCGCGGGCGCCATGGCCACCCCGTCGGCGCGGCACGCGGTGAAGAGCGAAGTCGTGCTGGCGGCCGCCCTGTGCAGCGCCGGCGCCGCCGAGCGTGCCCGCGCGAACGCGGAGGCGGCCCTTAAGGCGGCGGGCACGCTGGGCCTGGTCCCGCTGCGGTGGGCGGTGGCGTGCTTGCTGATTGATCTCGGCAGCGTCACGTATTCGACACAACAGCTGCGCGAAATTCGCGATGTCTGCGCAGGCCAAGTGCGGCGCGCCGGTGCGACGTGGCGTTCCGCTTGAAATGGCCTCCGGCCCGTTATTGTCAGTTCGTTAGTTAGCCCGGTTAGCCCGCGATGTGTCCGGTTCGTAACGTTGGAGATACCGCCGTCGATGACAATTCAAGGGGATCGTCTCGACGTCGTGGTGGCCAAGGCCGTGGCGGGGGACAGGAACGCACTACGGGAGGTGCTGGAGACCATCCGTCCGATTGTCGTGCGTTATTGCCGCGCGCGGGTCGGGACAGTCGAGCGGGGTGGCCTGTCAGCGGATGACGTGGCACAGGAGGTGTGCTTGGCGACTATCACGGCGCTGCCGCGCTACCGGGACCGCGGACGTCCCTTCCTGGCGTTCCTGTACGGCATCGCGGCGCACAAGGTCGCTGACGCCCATCGCGCCGCCGGCCGTGACCTGTCCTACCCGACCGAGGTGATCCCCGAGCGTTGGTCCTCCGACGCCGGCCCGGAACAGCGCGCCATCGAGGCCGATTCGGTCAGCCGGATGAGCGAACTGCTCGAAATCCTGCCCGCCAAGCAGCGGGAAATCCTGATCCTGCGTGTCGTCGTCGGCCTGTCGGCCGAGGAGACCGCGTCCGCCGTCGGCAGCACCACCGGGGCGGTCCGGGTGGCCCAGCACCGTGCGCTGTCCCGGCTGAAGTCCGAGATGATCGCGGCGGGTGACTGTGCCTGAATCCCTGGACGAATTCGCCCGCACCGATCTGCTCCTCGACGCGCTCGCCGAGCGCCGGCCGGTGCACGTCGGCGACCCCGACATGGACGCGATGGCCACCCTCCTGGAGGACTGGCGCGACAACCTGCGGTGGCCACCGGCCAGCGCGCTGGTGTCGGCCGAGGAGGCGGTCGACGCCCTGCGCACCGGCCTGGCCGACCGACGCCGCGGCCGCCGCGGCCTGGCGACCATCGGATCAGTGGCCGCGGCGCTGCTGGTGATGAGCGGCTTCGGCGCCATGGTGGTCGAGGCCCGTCCCGGCACCACGCTGTACGGCCTGCACGCGATGTTCTTCGACCAGCCCCGGGTCAACGAGAAGCATCAGGCCTTGCTGTCCGCCAAGGCCGACCTGGCCAAGGTGCAGGAATCGATCGACCGGGGTGAGTGGGACCAGGCCCGGAATCAGCTGACCGAGGTGAGCAGCTTGGTCCAGTCGATCGACGACCCGGCCAGCAAACAGGAGCTGACCAACCAGCTGAAACTGCTGGATGCCAGGGTCCGGTCGCGCAACCCGAACGCGACGTTGCCGCCCCCGGCGAACACGCCGCCGGGGTGGTCGACTCCGACCACCCCGGTCCCGACCGCGGCCGCTACGCCTTCCGGGGCTTCCGCGGGCCCGTCAGTGACGCCGTCGCCGAGTCAGTCATGGAGCAAGCACCGGCATCACGGCGAGAGTTGGACCCCGTCGGCGGTGACGCCGAACAATCCCTAGCGAGGGAGCCGACCGCTCAGCGGCGGTATCCGTCGGCGTCCGAGGTGGCCTCGTTGAGCGAGGCGTCGGCGTACCCCCGGCAGTAGTCCCACGTGACGTAGGCGTCCGGTTCGGGGTCGTAGGCCGGCTCGTGCGGGCGGACGGTGCCGTCGATCAACAGCTGCAACAGGTTCGCCCGGAGCATGTCCCAGTCGTGATAGTGATCCTGCTGGCATTCGTCACAGCACACGACGAGTCCGCGAATGCCCTTGTGCGCCAACAGGGCCTCGTAGACCGCCAGGTCGGCGAGGTCGGCCTCGACCGCCATCCGCTCCTGGGCGTCCAGGGGTTGCCCGGGCTCTACGGCTTCGAGCGCAGCCGACGGATCGCAGGGGTCGTCGGCGAAGGGGTCGGGCGGCAAACCCGGCGGGAGGTGATCGCGCACGCACACTAGCCTACGCAGCCCGGCCGGGATAACGCCAGCACGCAAGCCGCCCGTCGTCTCCGCGCCGTTTCGCGTCCGCGGCGCGCCCCGGCAAGCGGTTGGAGGGGCAGCCGAGCCGATAGGATGGGGTTCTCGCGCCGCATCGTATGGAGGGCCCCACCGATGACCCGTGGCATGTCCCACCTGGAAGACAGCTCCGACCTCGTCGGCAGTCCCTACGTGCACGACCCGCGGATCGGGGGGCTGCTCGACGACCCGGTGCCCACCGGCGGCGACAACCCGAACAAGGTCGCGATGCTGGGCCTCACCTTCGACGACGTCTTGCTGCTGCCCGCCGCGTCCGACGTGGTCCCCGCCACCGCGGACACGTCCAGCCAGCTCACCAAGAAGATCAGGCTCAAGGTGCCGCTGGTCAGCTCGGCGATGGACACGGTCACCGAGTCGCGGATGGCCATCGCCATGGCCCGGGCGGGCGGGATGGGCGTGCTGCACCGCAACCTGCCCGTCGCCGAGCAGGCCGGCCAGGTCGAGATGGTGAAGCGCTCCGAGGCCGGCATGGTCACCGACCCGGTCACCTGTCGGCCCGACAACACGCTGGCGCAGGTCGACGCGCTGTGCGCCCGGTTCCGGATCTCGGGTCTGCCGGTGGTCGACGACACCGGCGCGCTGGTCGGCATCATCACCAACCGCGACATGCGGTTCGAGGTCGACCAGACGCGCAAGGTCGCCGAGGTGATGACCAAATCCCCGCTGATCACCGCCCAGGAAGGCGTGAGCGCGGACGCGGCGCTGGGGCTGTTGCGCCGCAACAAGATCGAGAAGCTGCCCGTCGTCGACGGTCACGGCCGGCTCACCGGGCTGATCACCGTCAAGGACTTCGTCAAGACCGAACAGCACCCGCTGGCCACCAAGGACAGCGACGGCCGGCTGCTGGTGGGCGCGGCCGTCGGCGTCGGCGGCGACGCCTGGGTCCGGGCGATGATGCTGGTCGACGCCGGGGCTGATGTGCTGATCGTCGACACCGCGCACGCGCACAACCGCCTGGTGCTCGACATGGTCGGCAAGCTCAAGGCGGAGGTGGGCGAGAAGGTCGAGGTGATCGGCGGGAACGTCGCCACCCGGTCGGCGGCCCTGGCGCTGGTCCAGGCGGGCGCCGACGCGGTCAAGGTCGGCGTGGGACCGGGCTCGATCTGCACCACCCGGGTGGTGGCCGGAGTCGGCGCGCCACAAATCACGGCGATCCTGGAGGCCGTCGCGGCCTGCGGGCCCGCGGGCGTGCCGGTGATCGCCGACGGCGGACTGCAGTATTCCGGCGACATCGCCAAGGCGCTGGCCGCCGGCGCCTCGACGGCCATGCTGGGCTCGCTGCTGGCCGGCACCGCCGAGGCCCCCGGCGAGCTGATCTTCGTCAACGGCAAGCAGTTCAAGAGCTACCGCGGCATGGGGTCGCTGGGCGCGATGCAAGGTAGAGGCGGGGCTTCAGCGGGGAAGTCGTACTCCAAGGACCGCTACTTTCAAGACGACGCGCTCTCGGAGGACAAGCTGGTCCCCGAGGGGATCGAGGGCCGGGTGCCGTTCCGCGGCCCGCTGTCCTCGGTGATCCACCAGCTCACCGGCGGGCTGCGCGCCGCGATGGGCTACACCGGCTCGCCGACCATCGAGGCGTTGCAACAGGCGCAGTTCGTCCGGATCACCTCGGCCGGGCTGCGTGAAAGCCATCCGCACGACGTCGCCATGACCGTCGAAGCGCCGAACTACTTTGCGCGCTGAGGCCGGGATGGTCGAAATCGGGATGGGCCGCAACGCCCGTCGTACCTATGAGCTGAGCGAAGTCAGCATCGTGCCGTCGAGGCGCACCCGGTCCTCGCAGGACGTGTCCACCACCTGGCAGCTGGACGCCTACCGGTTCGAGATCCCGGTGGTGGCCCACCCGACCGACGCCCTGGTGTCGCCCGAGTTCGCCATCGAGCTCGGCCGCCTCGGCGGGCTGGGCGTGCTCAACGGCGAGGGGCTGATCGGCCGGCACGCCGACGTCGAGGCCAAGATCGCCCAGCTCGTCGAGGCCGCCACCAAGGAGCCCGAACCGTCGGCGTCGATCCGGCTGCTGCAGGAATTGCACGCCGCGCCGCTGAACCCCGACCTGCTGGGATCCGCGGTCGCGCGCATCCGGGAGGCCGGGGTGACCACGGCGGTGCGGGTCAGCCCGCAGAACGCCCAGGCGCTCACCCCCGTGTTGCTGCAGGCCGGCATCGACCTGCTGGTCATCCAGGGCACCATCGTGTCCGCGGAGCGGGTGGCCAGCGACGGTGAGCCGCTCAACCTGAAGACCTTCATCGCCGAGCTCGACATCCCGGTGGTGGCCGGCGGGGTGCTCGACCACCGCACCGCGCTGCACCTGATGCGCACCGGCGCGGCCGGCGTCATCGTCGGCTACGGCTCGACCCGCGGCGTGACCACCAGCGACGAGGTGCTGGGCATCAGCGTGCCGATGGCCACCGCCATCGCCGACGCCGCCGCCGCGCGGCGCGAATACCTCGACGAGACCGGCGGCCGTTATGTGCACGTGCTGGCCGACGGCGACATCCACACCTCCGGCGAGCTGGCCAAGGCGATCGCCTGCGGCGCCGACGCGGTGGTGCTCGGCACGCCGCTCGCCGAATCCGCCGAAGCCCTCGGCGAGGGCTGGTTCTGGCCGGCCGCGGCGGCGCACCCGTCGTTGCCGCGCGGGGCGTTGCTGCAGATCGCCCTCGGCGAACGGCCGCCGCTTCAGCGGGTGCTGGGCGGGCCCTCCGACGACCCGTTCGGTTCCCTCAACCTGGTTGGCGGCCTGCGCCGGTCGATGGCCAAGGCCGGGTATTGCGACCTCAAGGAGTTCCAGAAGGTCGGCCTGACGGTCGGCAGCTGAAGGCCCGGGGCCCCTGGCTTGTTACCCGTGGGTAAGGCCATACTGGTGCGATGAGGCCGGATTACGACGTTCTGATCATCGGTTCGGGTTTCGGGGGCAGCGTCAGCGCGCTGCGGCTCACCGAAAAGGGCTACCGCGTAGGCGTATTGGAGGCCGGGCGGCGCTTCGCCGACGAGGACTTCGCCGAGACCTCCTGGGACCTGCGCAAGTTCCTGTGGGCGCCGCGGTTGGGTTGCTATGGCATCCAGCGGATCCACCCGCTGCGCAACGTGATGATCCTGGCCGGCGCCGGCGTGGGCGGCGGCTCGCTGAACTACGCCAACACGCTCTACGTGCCGCCGGAGCCATTCTTCAAAGACCGGCAGTGGTCGCACATCACCGACTGGCGCGACGAGTTGATGCCGCACTACGAGCAGGCGAAACGGATGCTCGGCGTGGTCACCAACCCGACGTTCACCGACGCCGACCGCATCCTGAAGGAGGTCGCCGACGAGATGGGCTGCGGCGACACCTTCGTGTCCACCCCGGTGGGCGTGTTCTTCGGCCCCGACGGCACCAAGACCCCGGGCAAGACCGTGCCGGACCCCTATTTCGGTGGCGCGGGACCGGAGCGCACCGGTTGCCTGGAGTGCGGTTGCTGCATGACCGGTTGTCGCTACGGCGCCAAGAACACGCTGCTGAAGAATTACCTCGGCCTCGCCGAATCGGCTGGGGCGCAAGTCATCCCGATGACAACGGTCAAGGGCTTCCAGCAGCGGCCCGACGGGGTGTGGGAGGTCCGCACGGTGCGCACCGGAAGCTGGCTGCGCAGGGACCGGCGCACCTACACCGCGACACACCTGATCCTGGCGGCGGGCACGTGGGGGACACAACATCTGCTGTTCAAGATGCGCGACAGGGGCACGTTGCCGCGGCTGTCCGAGCGCCTCGGCGTGCTGACCCGCACCAACTCCGAGTCCATCGTCGGCGCCGGGAAGCTCGAGGTCGACCCCAACCTGGACCTGACGCACGGGGTGGCGATCACCTCGTCGATCCACCCCACTGCCGACACGCACGTCGAGCCCTGCCGTTACGGGAAGGGCTCCAACGCGATGGGGTTGCTGCAGACCCTGATGACCGACGGCACCGGCCCCGAGGGCACCGACGTGCCGCGCTGGAAGCAGCTGTTGGACCAGGCCCGCGAGGACCCGCGCCGCATGATGCGGATGCTCAACGTCCATCAGTGGAGCGAGCGCACCCTGATCGCCCTGGTGATGCAGCACCTGGACAACTCGATCACCACCTACACCAAGCGCGGGAAGCTGGGCATCCGGTGGTACACGAGCAAGCAGGGCCACGGGGACCCCAACCCGGCCTGGATTCCCGTCGGGAACCGGGTCACCCGGCGTATCGCCGAAAAGATCGACGGTGTGGCCGGGGGCACCTGGGGCGAGCTGTTCAACATCCCGCTGACCGCGCACTTCCTCGGCGGCGCGGCCATCGGCGACAGCCCCGAGCACGGGGTCATCGACCCCTACCACCGGGTTTACGGCTACCCCACGATGTTCGTCGTGGACGGCGCCGCGATCTCGGCGAACCTGGGCGTCAACCCGTCGCTGTCGATCACCGCGCAGGCCGAACGGGCCGCCGCGCTGTGGCCGAACAAGGGTGAGAACGATCAACGCCCACCGCAGGACCAGCCCTACCGCCGGCTGGACCCGATCGCGCCGGAGCACCCGGTGGTGCCCGTCGACGCACCGGGTGCTCTGCGCTGGTTGCCGATCACGCCGGTGAGCTCGACCGGCTAGCTCGCGATCGCCTCGAGCGGCGCGCCGCTGACCACCCGGCTGCGCTGCCCGTGCACGCCGACCGGCACGTCGCCCATCAGGGTGACGCGGTGCATCAGCCGAGGCTGGTCGTCGTAGTCGTCGATGGCGCGGTGTTGGGTGGCCCGGTTGTCCCAGATGGCGACGTCGCCCGGCGCCCAGTTCCATCGAATGGTGTTCTCCGGCAGCGTGATTCGCCGTTGCAACAGTTCCAGCAGCACGCTTGATTCGTGGCTGTCCAGGCCGACGAAGCCCCGCACGAAGTCGCCGGCCAGCAGGGTGCGCTCGCCGGTCTCGGGGTGGACCCGCACCACCGGGTGATCGGTCCGGAAGTCCGGCTTCTCGAAGACCTGGCGGAACGCGCGCTGCGCGTCGCTCATGGCCCGCGCCGAGTCGCTGGTCACGTAGTCGTAGCGGTTGGTGTGCAGCGCCCAGAGGTTGTCGACCAGGCCCTTGAGCGCCTCGGGCAGCGCCTCGTAGGCGGCGGCGGTGTTGGTCCACAGCGTCGACCCGCCATATCGCGGCAGCGTGACCGCCCGCAGGATCGAGGCCGCCGGGTAGTTCGCGACGAACGTGACGTCGGTGTGCCAGCGGTTGGCCTTACCGTACTCGGAGTTGATCGGGGTGATGACCGGCGCGTTCTTGGCGGCGAGCACCTCGGCGGCCGGGTGGCCGACGGGCGTGCCCAGCAGGCCGGCGAACGCCAGCTGTGCCTGGTCGTCGAGGTGGTGCTGGTGGCGGAAGAAGATCACCTTGTGGGTCAACAGCGCCCGGTGGATCCTCTCGATCGCCTCCTGGCCGAGGTCGCCTCCGAGGCGCACGCCGTCGACCCGGGCGCCGATGCGGCTGCCCAGCTTGGTGACCGTGATCTGACCTGTCATTTTCTTCGATCCTCGTGTGAAAGGTGTGTAGTCAATTGACTACATGGAGTACTGTAGTCGCATGACTACGGGTTCCGCAAGTGGCCGCGCCAACATGCCCACCGGACGGGCCGAGGTGGCCGCGGCCATCCTGGAGGGCGCCACCGAGCTGTTCGCCGAGCGCGGCCCGGCCGCGACCTCGATCCGAGACATCGCCGCCCGGTCCAACGTCAACCACGGGCTGGTGTTTCGGCACTTCGGCAGCAAGGAGAATCTGGTCGGCGCCGTGCTCGATCACCTGGGTGCCAACCTCACGGCGCTGCTGCGCGACGGGGCCCCCGCCGAGGAACTGGACCGGGCCCTCGACCGGCAGATGCGTGTGATGGCCCGCACCGTGCTCGACGGATATCCGGCGGGGCAGCTGCAGAAGCGCTTTCCCAACATCGCGACGCTACTCGACTGGGTGCTGCCGCTCTATGAGAACGAGACCGAAGGCCGCCTCGCGGTCGCCAACGCCCTTGCGCTGCAATTCGGTTGGCGCCTGTTCGCGCCGATCCTGCGGTCGGCGACTGGGATCGACGAGCTGACCGACGACGAAATACGGCAGGCGGCCCGCGCCGAGGTGGGCCGGATCCTCACTCCCGACTGATGCTCACTTTTTCCGGGCCAGCGCCCGGCGATGCAGTGGCTCGCGGCCCGGCGGCTGCTGCGGGGGCGGCAGCAGGGGCTCGCGGTGGTGCACCGCAATCGTTTTCGGCGCGTCGGTGCTCAGGGTGACCTCTTCGCCCGCGTGCCGGATGGTGAGCTGGCCCCCCGGCCCGTCGCGCACCGTGTAGGTGACGTGCGCGTGATTCACGTCGACGGTCACCCGGAAATCGCGCCACCGAAGCCGGAACCGCAGCCGCGAAATGCCTTCGGGCAGAGCGGGATCCAGCGACAGGATGCCCTCGTCGTCGCGCAGGCCGCCGAAGCCGCCCACCAGCGCCGTCCAGGCACCGGCGAGCGAGGCCATGTGCAGCCCGTCGCGGGTGTTGTGGTGCAGGTCGCGCAGGTCGATCAGCCCCGCCTCGTAAGCGTAGTCGTGCGCCAGCTCCAGGTGCCCGACCTCGGCGCACATCACGGCCTGGGTGCAGGCGGACAGCGACGAGTCGCGCACCATGCGCCGCTCGTAGTAGTCGACGTTGCGGGCCTTCTGTTCCGGGGTGAACGCGTGGCTCTGCCACTGCATCGCCAGCACCAGGTCCGCCTGCTTGATCACCTGGGCGGGGTAGAGCCGCACGTAGGGGTCGTGCAGCAGCAGCGGGTAGGCGTGGTTCTCCTGGAAGTCCCACTCGGCGAGGGTGGTGAACCCTTCGCACTGCTGATGCACCCCGAGGCCGGCGTCGTAGGGAATGTTGGCGGAATCGGCGGCGTCGCGCCAGGACGCCGTCTCCTCGGTGGTGACGCCCATCTCCTCCGCCACCTCGGGGTGGCGGTTGCAGGCGTCGGCGGCGGTGCGCAGGTTGTGCGCGGCCATCAGGTTGGTGAACACGTTGTCGCGCACGATCGCCGTGTACTCGTCGGGGCCGGTGACGCCGTCGAGGTGCCAGACGCCGTGCCGGTCGTGGTGGCCCAGGGAGAGCCAGAGCCGCGCGGTCTCGACGAGTACCGCTAAGCCGCAATTCTTTTCCAGTTCCTCGTCGCCGGTGACGATGCGGTATCGCTCGAAGGCCATGGCGATGTCGGCGTTGATGTGCCAGGCCGCGGTGCCGGCCGGCCAGTAGGCTGAGCACTCCTGCCCGCGGATGGTCCGCCAGGGGAAGCTGGCGCCCTCGAGGCCCAGCTCGGCCGCCCGCTCCTTGGCCAGGTCCAGGGTGGACGCCCGCCACCGTAGCGCGTCGGCCACCGCGTGCGGTGCGGTGTAGGTGAGCACCGGCAGCACGTAGCTCTCGGTGTCCCAGAAGGCGTGGCCGTCGTAGCCGGTTCCGGTGAGCCCCTTGGCGGGGATGGCGCGACGCTCTGCGCGCACGCTGGCCTGCAACAGGTGAAAAAGTCCGAACCGCACCGCTTGCTGGGATTCGGGATCGCCCTCGACCTCGACGTCCGCGCAGTCCCAGAAGTCGTCCAGGTATTTCCGCTGCGCGTCCAGCAGCCCCTGCCACCCGCTGTAGCGGGCGCTGTGGATGGCGGCCGCGGCCTGGTCGCGCAGCGCCGGGCGCGAACGCATGCTCGACCAGCCATACGCCAAGTACTTGACGATGCGCAGCTTCTGCCCGGCGCGCAGGCCGCAGATCACCGTGGTCCGCGCCAGATCGTCGCGGGCGTCGGTGCTGAATTCGACGCGGCCGGGCACATCGATCTCGTGGTCCATGGCCGCCGACATCATCAGGGCGCTGCTGCGGGTGCGGTGCATGAGAAGCGCTCCGGTGTCGGTGTTTTCGTGGTCGACGGCCACCAGCGGGCTCTCCAGGATGGCCGACACCCGCGGGTCGCCCGAGGTCTGGGGCTGGTCCTCGTTGGTGACCAACTCCGACTGCACGGTGACCCGAACGAAGTCGCCGACCGCTTCGATGACGTATTCGATGGCGGCCACACCGCGCTGGGCCAGCGACACCAGCCGGGTGGACACCAGCTTGATCTCCTTGCCCGCGGGGGAGCGCCAGTGCGCGCGGCGGGACATCGTCCCGGCGCGCATGTCGAGAACCCGCTCGTGCGAGATCAATTCGCCGTAGCGGACGTCGAAGGGCTCGTCCTCGACCAGCAGGCGGATGATTTTGCCGTTCGTGACGTCGACGATCGTCTGGCCGGCCTCCGGGTAGCCGTAGCCGGCCTCGGCGTAGGGCAGCGGCCGGATTTCGTAGAAGGAGTTCAGGTAGGTGCCGGGCAGGCCGTAGGGCTCACCCTCGTCGAGGTTGCCGCGCAGCCCGATGTGGCCGTTGGACAGGGTGAACAGGGATTCGGTCTGGGCCAGCAGGTTGAGGTCGAGCTCGGTCTCGCGGAAGTGCCACGGCTCGACCGGGAAGGATGCTTCATCGATCATGACGGCAGCAGCTCGGCGAGGTCGGTGACCACCACGTCGGCGCCGTTGCGCCGCAGATCGTCGGCCTGGCCCACCCGGTCGACGCCCACCACGTAGCCGAAGTGTCCGGCGTGACCGGCCTGCACGCCCGAGATCGCGTCCTCGAAGACGGCGGCGGCGTCGGCGGGCACGCCGAGCAGCTCGGCGCCCCGCAGGTAGGAGTCCGGGGCGGGCTTGCCGGCGATGTGCTCGTCGCGCAGCGTGACGCCGTCCACCCGTTGCTGGATGAACCGGTCCAAGCCGGTGATCTCGAGGACGTCGCGCGTGTTGGCGCTCGAGGACACCACCGCGATGCCCAGGCCGGCTGCCGAGACCGCCTCCAGGTATCTGCGTGAACCTTCGAAGACTTCGACGCCGTCCTTGCGCAGGACCTGCTGGAACATCTCATTCTTGCGGTTGCCCAGGCCGTATATCGTTTCGGCGTCTCCCGCGTCGTCGGGACTTCCGTCGGGCAGGTCGATCCCGCGGCTCTGCAGGAACGACCGGACCCCGTCCTCGCGCTTCTTGCCGTCCACGTATTGGCGGTAGTCGGCGGCCGCGTCGAAGGGGACGAATTCTTCCCCCGTGCGCTTGGCCCGCTCGGACAGGTAGTCGTCGAACATGGCCTTCCAGGCCTTGGTGTGCACGCTGGCGGTGTCGGTCAGCACACCGTCGAGGTCGAACAGGCAGGCATGCACCTTCTCCGGCAGACCCAGCACGGGGACCTCGCTTCCCATCCGTCGGGGACAAGTTAAGCGATACCCACTCCACCATGCGGACATGTCTGTCGCCAAACGCTCACCGGGTCGCGCGACGACGGACCCGCAGCCGGCATGCCCGACGCGACCGTGGTTGGCCTCACGTATCGGCCGGCCGTCCTCCGCTTTGCCGGATAATGCGAACCATCTCCGTCGGGCGCTCGAGCGCCGAGAAGTGGCCGGCACCGGGCACGGTGACGCTCTGGACATTCAGCAGGCGAGCGACGTGCTCACGCTCGGTGGTCCGAGACCAATCGTGCTCGCTGTAGACCAGCGTGACGGGCGCCGTCACCTGCCGGTAGCGGCTTCGTGCGCCGACGAACCCGTCGAGGCTGCGCATGATGGCCCGGTTCACCGCGGGGTAGCCGGGTCGCCGGCCGCTTCGGCGGAGCTCCGTGAGTAGGTCAGCCGGGAGGGCTCGGCGGTCGGCGAAGCCGCCCCGCAGCACGCCCCGCAGGATCGGGCGATTCTCCAGCCGCGCGAAGACCGGTCCGGTGCCGGGCAGCCGGACGCCCGTTCCGATGAAGCGCGCGAACCAGTTGCCGCGATCCAGGCCGCTCGGGTAGTCGTAGGGGTTGAAGGCCACCACGCCGCTTACCCGGTCGCTCAGCTCGATCGAGGCCGACAACGCGATCGCGGCGCCCATCGATTCGCCGGCCAACGTCACGTCGCCCAGGTCGAGGGTTTCGACGAATTCGACCACGGCGCTGCGCAGTTCCGGTTCGCCGTACCGCGCGCCGGGGACGATGTCCGACCACCCCATCCCGGGAAGATCCAGCGCGTACACCGTGAATTCGCCCCATAGCCCGGGCACGACACGCTGGAAGTAGTCCAGCTGGGTGCGAACGGTGTGCAGCAGGACGAGCGGGGGCCCGGTTCCCGTCGTGAAGTAGCGCAACCGGGATCCGTCGGACCGTCGGAGGAACCTGACCTCACCGCGCCCGCCGCTCCATTTCGTCGTGTGGCGGCTGTCTGGAATCTCGTTGGGCCGCATGGCCTTCACCGCCTGCAAACGGCCTGGACGGCCCGCAGGCGTCCGTCGGCCAGGGCTTGGGTGAGGTTGTCGGCTTTGCGTTGGAAGTCGGTGACGAAGGCGTGCAGGCCCAGCGGGTTGGCGGGCTGGGCCAAGATGGCCCGCATCACCGAGGCCGCCTGGTCGGTGAGATCGTTCCAGTGTTCGACGGCGAACCCGGCCGACTCGACGGCGGCCCGCAATTCGTTCGGGCCGACCAGCTTGCTGCGACCGGGGTGATCGGCCCACGGCAGCGGATAGTCGAGCGGGGTGCCATCCCCACTCGTGATGTCCCACAGGGCAAGCCGGCCGCCGTCTTTGAGCACTCGGCGCGTCTCGGAGTACAGCAGCGCCTTGTCGGCGACGTTCATCTGGACGTGCTGGCTCACGACGACGTCGAAAACCGCGTCGGGAAAGGGGAGCTCGGTGACGTCGGCCCGATGAACGGATATCCGGTCGTCGAGGCCGACGAGTCGATTGAGCCAGCGGTTGGTTTCGCAGTATTCGTCGGTGAGGTCCACGGCGGTCACCGCGCAGCCGTACCGGTCGGCGATGTAGCGGGCGGTGCCGCCGACCCCGCTGCCGGCGTCGAGCACCATGCTCTCGCCGGTGATCTGCGCCAGCTCCACCAGCTGTGCGGTGGCGATGCGACCCATGGTGTGGAAGTCCTCCAGCAGGCCCAGGTCGGCGGGGGCGAGGCGGTCGAGGTCCTTCCCGGCGGAGCGCAGCGCGCGCTCGATGTTGTTGCGCGACAGGCCGGTCGAATACTGGTCCTGGATCATGTTGCTCATTTCCGCACCCACGCCGTGATGATGGGTGGCATCGTGATGAGGGCGTTGGCCGCGATCGCCTCCTCGCGGAAGCGTGGTAGGAAGCTGTCGATGTCGGCGACCTCGTCGATGGCGAAGCCGCCCTGTTGTGCGATGGGGGAGACCAGCCGCCAGACCGCCGCGCCGTAGGCCAGGATGTCGGTGTCGGCGGCGGTGCCGATCGGGGCGCCGAGCGTCAGGCGCGGCGCACCCAGGCCGGCGTCGGCGAAGATCGTGTGCAGCGTGGTGCCGAACCGCGCGGACAGGCCCATGGCCTCGAAGGCGCGCACGATCCCGGGTATCACCCGGGTGAACAGCGGCATGTCCGGGACGCTGCGCGCCTCGGCGATGTCGTTCTCGGAGAACGCGATCACGCCGCCGGGTCGCACGAAGGCGCCGAGCCGGCGCAGCGTGGCGGCCGGATCGGGCAGGTGCATCAGGATCAACCGGCCGACGACCGCGTCGACGGGCTCGTCCAGTTCGATCGCGTCGATCGCGGAATGGATGAAATGCGCTGCGGACAAGCCCTGTTCGGCGGCTCGGGCGCGGGCCAGCTCGACCATCTGCGCGGCGGCGTCCACCCCCAGAACGCTTCCCGTGGGACCGACGAGTCGGGCGGCGACGAACGACACGTTACCCGGCCCGCTGCCGATATCGAGCACCCGCATGCCCGGCCGCAGCCCGGCGAGCCGCAGCGCGTGCTCGGTGAGGTCGTCGTACAGCCGGCCCTGCAGGAGCAGCCGCTGCACCTCGGCGTCGGCGTGGCCCAGGACGTACGTGCTGTCGCTTGCCGCGGCGGCTGGCGTCGTGTTCATCGCGTCGCTGCCCTTTCCGGCTCGAAGGTCGCGGTGTGCTCACGTCGCCACACCGCGGATCGGCCCGAAAGCCGGGGATGCGCCGGCCGGGGGTGCTGCTGGAGCAGGTCGAACGTGTCCAGCCGGTGCATCGGCACGAGCCCGGTCAGCACGAAATCCCACGTCGCGCGCAGGAAATTGGCTGGCGTGCGCCGTGTTTGGGGACCCGTGACGTAGCGGCGCGCGATCGTCACGAAGTCCTCGGGCTCGACCCCCGCCACGTCGCGGACGTGCGTCGTCGGGCCACCCACAGCCCAGGTCCCCAGCCCGTACTCCGGCAGGTAGTGGCGCAGGCTGGACTGGAAGAACTCATCGGCGCCAAGGCGTTTCGCGTTGACGCGCACGGCGCGCATGAACATCCACGGGGGAATGTCGATGTGGCGAACGCGCCGGCCCAGCGCCTCGCCGACGGCGTCGGCGATCTCGGCTCCCGACAGGAGCGCCGGTCCGGTCGGGCGGTAGGCCCGGCCATCGTGACGGTGCGGGTCGAGCAGCGCGCCGACGGCGACCCGCGCGATGTCCTCGTTGGAGGGCGGCGCGTTCCGGCCGCCCCCGGTCGGCGTCGGCAACACTCCCAGCTGGGCGGCCATCGGCACCAGCTGCAGGTAGTTGTCGGCGAAGTAGCCCGGGTCGACGGCCACGTGCGCGGTATCCGGCAGCAGCGCGAACAACTTGTCGGTCAGCCAGGCGTGGCGGGTCATCAGCGACGGATGCTCGGGGCTGGCCAGCCATTGGCCCAGCGCCACCACCGCCGCCACGCCCGAACGCCGCGCTGCCACCGCGAAGGCGACGGCGCTGTCCAGCGCGTGGGGATGATAGGGAGGGTTGAAGTAGAGCCGGTCGACCCCCGCCATCGCGGAGGACACCTGGCTGATGTCGAACATGTCCGCGACGACGACCTCGGCGCCCAGGTCGCGCAGCCGGGCGCCGCGCGCGTCCTCGCGATGCACCATGGCCCGGATTGGGACGCCTTGCTGCAGGAGCTGGGCCGCGACCGCGCCGCCGATCTTGCCCGTGGCGCCGGTTACCAGTACTCGACGATTCATCGGATTTCCCTTTCCAATTGACGTTCCGGCTCCCGGGAAGGTGCCGGTTGGCTGGCTCGGGCCGGCAGCAGCCAGCCGACGATGATCGCCGCACCCAGCGCGATGCCCGCGCATACCAGGGAGCTCACCTGCAGGCCGTCCAAAAACGCGTGATTGACGACGCCGCGGACGTAGCCGGCTTGTTGCACCGGCAGCTGCTCGATCACCTGGTGCGCCAGGGCCATCGAGTGCCGCATCGGCTCGACGGGCAAACCCGGCAGCGCTGCGGTCCCGAGGTGTCCCGAGTAGACCGAGGCGAAGATGCTGCCCGCGATGGCCACGCCGAGCGTGCCTCCGAGTTCTCGGGTGGTGTCGTTGACGGCCGAGCCGACCCCGGCCTTGTCGGCGGACAGCGACCCCATGATCGCCTCGGTGGCCGGCGAAACGGTCAGGCCGAGCCCGCCGCCGAGCAGCAGCATCTGCGTGGCGATCTGCGTATACGGCGTGGCGGCGTCGGCGGTGGAAGCCCAGGCCAGCCCGGCGGCGAAAACGGTGAGGCCGGCGGCGACGACGGCGGTGCTGCCCACCCGTTCCACCAGTCGGGGACCCGCGATGCTGGCCAGCGCGATGGAGCCGGCGACCGGTAGCAACCGCACCCCGCTCTGAAATGCGGTGTAGTCCTTGATGAATTGGAAGTACTGGGTGATGACGAAGATGAATCCGAACAGCGTCAGGAAGCCGGCGGTCACCGCGAGGCTGCCGCCGGAGAATCGGCGGTTGGCGAACACCGAGACGTCCAGCATCGGGTGGGTGCTGCGCCGCTCCCACAGCGCGAACCCGGCGAGAACCATTGCGGCCAGGGCGAACCCGCTCGCCGTCCGGACGTCGGTCCATCCCCAGGTGGGCGCCTCGATGACGGTGTAGACCAGCGCCGTGATGCCGACCGCGGACAAGACCAGGCCGGGGACGTCTACCCGCGGGGCGGCCGGGTCGCGCGACGTCGGCACGAACAGGGCGCCCCCGACGATGGCCAGCGCGGCGATCGGGATGTTCACCATGAAGATCGACCCCCACCAGAAGTGCTCGAGCAGCCAGCCGCCGCTGATCGGCCCCACGGCCACCCCGACTCCCACCATGGCCGCCCACAGCCCGATCGCCTTGGCGCGCGGCACCGGGTCGGTGAAGATGTTGGTGATCAGGCCCAGCGTGGTGGGGAAGATCACCGCCGCGCCGATGCCCATGGCGGCGCGGGCCGCGATCAGCGCATCAGCCGAATTCACCTGTGCCGCAAGACCGGAGGTGACCGCGAACAGGGCGAGGCCGAGGCTCAGCGCGCCGCGCCTGCCGTAACGGTCGGACAGGCTGCCGGCCGAGAGCAGCAGGCCCGACATCACCAGGGTGTAGGCATCCACGATCCATTGCAGCTGCGCGGTGTCGGCGCCGAGGTCGCGCGCCAAGGTGGGCAGGGCGACGTTGACGATGGTGGCGTCGACGCTGATGACGAAGACCGCGAGGCAGATGACGGCGAGCGCGGCGATCGGGCGGTTTCGAAGCGGGGGTTCGTTGCTCATGAACAAGACCGTAAAGCTAAGAGACAAACAAATCAAGTATAGAGTGGAAAAACTTGTCTGGCGTGGTAGCATGGGCCGGTGGCGTCCCGCAGGAACTACAACCAGAACTGCCCGATCGCGCGCGGCCTCGACGTCCTCGGCGAGCGGTGGACCCTGCTGATCCTGCGCGAGCTGGTTGGCGGAGCCCGCCGCTACGGGGACCTGCGCGACGCGCTGCCCGGCATTGCGACCAACCTGCTGGCCGAGCGGCTCAAGGAGTTACAAGAGGCCGGGCTCGTCGACAGGACCGACCTGCCCGCCCCGATCGGGCGGACGGTCTACACCCTCAGCGACATGGGCTGGCAGCGGGTGCTGCCGGTGTTGCGGAGCGTCGCGTTGTTCGGGCTGGACCGGCTGGATCCGATCGGGGACGGTCCGGCATCGCCGTTGAACGGTTTTCTGGCCGGATTCCTGCTCGGCTTCGATTCGGGTGGCGCAGCCGGACTGGAGGCGACGATCCGCATCGAAATCGACGGCCGACGTTTCGAATTCGCGGTGACACAGGGCCGGCTCGCGGGCGCTCGCGGCGAACCCGCGGTGACGATCATCGCCAGCGCCGTGGACCTGGTCACCGCGCGCCTCGGGTCCAGCGACGCCAAGCGCAGGGCGGCGTTGCGGCGCGTGACGTTCGACGGTGAGCCGGAGACCGTCGAGGCGGTGCGTCAGGCGTTCGCGCTGCGGGCGTAGGCCAGCACCTCGTCCACCGTCCATTGATCATTGGCGTGGCGACCGCGCTTACACGCCAATACCCGGCCGTCCGGGCCGATCAAGAAGTCCCCGGGTAACCCCAGATGGCCGCCGGTGGGATGCAGGTTCGTGTTGCGCACACCCTGCCGAAATCCGGCCGCCAGGACCGCGGGACCCAACGCCCGCGGGTGCACCAGCGAACGCGGGGAGGAGCCGACACCGAACTCCGCGTAAAGCCGCTTGCCGGGGTCGCCGATCACTGAGAACGGCAAATCGCCGACGTACTGCCGCAATTCGTCGTCGGTCGAGTGGAAGACGACGACCTCGCGGACACCGGCGTCGGCGATCTCGTCGTGCCGGCGCACGATCGACTGCAGGTGAAGGTTGCAGATGGGACAGCCGGCGAAACGGCGAAACTGCAGGTGGACCAGTCGGTTGGGGTCGGGGATCGGGACGGCCTCGCCCGAAACCGTGGTCAGTTCTCGCGGGGCGAGCACGCTGCCCCGGCCTATCGCAGCATCCATGCTCATGGGCGGCTCCCGTCTATAAGAGGCTCCCCTCTCCAACCAGGAAATGGCTGGGCTGATTCCCACCCCCCGGGCAGGGCGTCGATCCGCACCGCCGGCCGGCACGTGTACTTCGGCCCGGCCGCCTCAAGCGCTACGCCGGCACCCGGTTCGGCATTGCGCAACCGACGCACCCGATGTGACGCCGGGGACGGTACGGTTCCAGCCGGGCAGTCCTCGGTAGCCACTAAGCTGGCTGCCGTGGAAAACCCCTCGCCGCGGCCCGTGCTGGTGGTCGATTTCGGCGCCCAATATGCGCAGTTGATCGCCCGGCGCGTCCGGGAGGCGCGGGTCTTCTCCGAGGTCATCCCGCATACCGCCTCGATCGACGAGATCAAGGCCCGCCGCCCGGCGGCGCTGGTGCTCTCCGGTGGGCCGTCGAGCGTCTACGAAGAGGGCGCCCCGCAGCTCGATCCGGCGGTGTTCGACCTCGGCGTGCCCGTGTTCGGCATCTGCTATGGATTTCAGGCCATGGCGCAGGCCCTGGGTGGGACCGTCGCCCGCACCGGCACCAGCGAGTACGGCCGCACCGAGTTGAAAGTGGTTGGCGGTGAGCTTCATTCGGGACTGCCGGGCGTCCAGCCGGTCTGGATGAGTCACGGTGACGCGGTCACTGCCGCGCCGGACGGATTCGACGTGGTGGCCAGCAGCCCGGGGGCGGCGGTGGCGGCCTTCGAGAACCGGGCCCGCCGGCTGGCCGGCGTGCAGTATCACCCGGAGGTCATGCACACCCCGCACGGTCAGCAGGTGCTCAGCCGGTTCCTGCACGACTTCGCCGGGCTGGGCGCGGACTGGACGCCCGCCAACATCGCCGAGGCCCTGGTCGAGCAGGTGCGAGCACAGGTCGGCGACGGCCACGCGATCTGCGGGCTGTCCGGCGGGGTCGACTCGGCGGTGGCCGCCGCACTGGTGCAGCGCGCCATCGGCGACCGGCTCACGTGTGTGTTCGTCGACCACGGGTTGTTGCGCGCCGGCGAGCGCGCGCAGGTGCAGCGCGACTTCGTCGCCGCCACCGGCGCCAACCTCGTCACCGTCGACGCCGCCGACACCTTCCTGGCCGCGCTGTCGGGGGTGACCAACCCCGAGGGCAAGCGCAAGATCATCGGACGGCAGTTCATCCGGGCGTTCGAGGGCGCGGTGCGAGATATATTGAGCGACACCGGGTCTGAGGTCGACTTCTTGGTCCAGGGCACACTGTATCCGGACGTGGTGGAATCCGGCGGGGGCAGCGGGACCGCCAACATCAAGAGCCACCACAACGTCGGGGGTCTGCCCGACGACCTGAAGTTCAAGCTCGTCGAGCCGCTGCGGCTGCTGTTCAAGGACGAGGTGCGAGCCGTCGGGCGTGAACTCGGACTGCCGGAAGAAATCGTTGCGCGCCAACCGTTTCCGGGGCCCGGTCTGGGCATCCGGATCGTCGGCGAGGTCACCGCGCAGCGGTTGGAGACCCTGCGCCGCGCCGACATGATCGCGCGCGAGGAGCTCACCGCCGCGGGTCTGGACAACCTGATCTGGCAGTGCCCGGTGGTGCTGCTGGGTGAGGTTCGCTCGGTCGGTGTGCAGGGCGACAACCGCACCTATGGGCACCCGATCGTGCTGCGGCCGGTGTCCAGCGAGGACGCCATGACCGCCGACTGGACCCGGGTGCCCTACGAGGTACTGGAGCGGATCTCCACCCGGATCACCAACGAGGTCGCCGAGGTCAACCGTGTGGTGCTGGACATCACCAGCAAACCCCCCGGCACCATCGAGTGGGAGTGACCGGCCGGCGCGAAATCCCGCCACATCCCACCCATTCGCCCCACCGGTATCGATCGCATAAAGCCGCCCCTTGCGTTTCTTGACGGTTGTCGGAGGGCGGGTGTTTACTCTCAATCAGTCGAACATACTTTCGAAAATAGTCGTGCGAGAGCGGTGGTAGGAGGCTGGTCATGACTGCGGCTTTCGCCTCGGATCAGCGCCGGGAAACCCGCGCTGAGCAGCTCGAAGCGTTGCGCCGACGGATGGCCGTGATCGCCGGGAAGGTGCCGGGGCCCGCATCCGGCGAAGCCTTTTGTACCGACGACCTGCTGCCGGAAACGGAATCCCGGCTGGCGCTGCCGCAGTGGCTGGCGGAGTCGCTGCCGGCGCCGCTGCCGCGCGGGACGGTGGCGGTGCTCTCGGGCGCCCGGTCGCTGCTGCTGGGCATGGTGGCTGCGGTGACGGCGGCGGGCGGCAACGTGGCAATCGTCGGCCAGCCGGACATCGGGCTGCTGGCCGCCGCGGAGATGGGCGCGGATCTGAGCCGGCTCGCCGTGATACCGGACCCCGGCAACGATCCGGTGGAGGTGGCCGCGGTGCTCGTCGACGGCATGGATCTGGTGGTCCTCGGCCTGGGCGGGCGCCGGGTGCCGCATACCCGGGCGCGGGCGGTGGTGGCGCGGGCCCGCAACAAGGGGTGCACCGTGTTGGTCACCGACGGTGACTGGCAGGGGGCGCCCACCCGGCTGGAGGCCCGGGTCTGCGGCTACGAGATCACGCCGGGAAGCCGCCCCGGATTCGGGCGGATCAGCCGGGTGCGGCTGCAGGTCAGCGGGGTGTGTGCGGGACGACGGGTGACCGCCCGGGCGCGAGCCGGGTGAATTCCGGTGACATCCCGGGTGCTGGCCATCTGGTGCATGGACTGGCCGGCGGTCGCGGCGGCCGCGGCCGCCGGCCTGTCCGCGACGGCCCCGGTGGCGGTCACGCTGGCCAACCGGGTGATCGCCTGCTCGGCGGCCGCCCGGGCGGCGGGGGTGCGGCGGGGGCTGCGGCGCCGGGAGGCGGCGGCGCGGTGCCCGCAGCTGCACGTCGGCACCGCCGACGGGGACCGCGACGCCCGCTTCTTCGAGGCGGTCATCGCGGCGGTGGACGACCTGGTGCCACGCGCCGAGGTGTTGCGGCCGGGGCTTCTGGTGTTGCCGGTGCGCGGCGCGGCCCGCTATTTCGGCTCCGAGGCCGACGCCGCCGAGCGGCTGATCGACGCGGTGGCCGCAGCCGGCGCCGAGTGTCAGGTCGGAATCGCCGACCGGTTGTCCACCGCGGTCTTCGCCGCGCGGGCGGGCCGGGTGGTCCCGCCGGGCGGCGACGCGAAGTTCCTGTCGGTGCTGTCGATCCGCCAACTCGCCACCGAGCCGAGCCTGTGCGGCCCGGGGCGCGAAGAGCTGACAGACCTGTTGTGGCGGTTGGGGATTCGCACCGTCGGCCAGTTCGCCGCGCTGTCGGCCACCGATGTGGCGTCCCGGTTCGGTGCCGACGGGGTGACCGCGCACCGGATGGCCCGCGGCGAACCCGAACGGGGCCCGTCCGGGCGGGAGCCGCCCGAGGAGCTGGAGGCCGTGCTGGACTGCGACCCGCCGATCGACCGGGTCGACGCCGCGGCCTTCGCCGGTCGCTCGCTGGCCGGCGCGCTGCACCGGACGCTGATGGCCGCCGGGGTGGGCTGCACCCGGCTGGCCATCCACGCCGTCACCGCCAACGGCGAAGAGCTGCACCGGGTCTGGCGGTGCGCCGAGCCGTTGACCGAGGACGCCACCGCCGACCGGGTGCGCTGGCAACTGGACGGCTGGTTGAGCAGCCGGACCGCGCGCAACCCCCGCCCGACGGCGGCGGTGACGGTGTTGCGGCTGCAGGCCGTCGAGGTGGTGTCGGCCGGGGCGCTGCAGTTGCCGCTGTGGGGCGGCTTGGGCGAGGAGGACAGGCTGCGGGCCCGCCGGGCCCTGGTGCGGGTGCAGGGCCTGCTCGGCCCGGAGGCGGTACGGGTGCCGGTGCTGTCCGGCGGGCGCGGGCCGGCCGAGCGCATCACGTTGACTCCGCTGGGTGACGAACTCCTCCCGCGGGCCGACCCGGGGCTGCCGTGGCCCGGCCGGCTGCCCGAGCCATCACCGGCGGTGTTGCTCGACGACCCGGTGGAAATGCTTGACGCCCAGGGTAACCCGGTGCGGGTGACGAACCGGGGGCTGTTCTCCGCCGACCCGGTAGCGCTGATGGTGCACGGCCGGGACGAGCGGCTGGACTGGTGGGCCGGGCCGTGGCCGGTCGACGAGCGGTGGTGGGATGACCGCCCTGCGGGCGGTCAAGGGGGTGGTCGCACCGCCCGCGCGCAGGTCCTGCTGGAGAGCGAGCGGGCGTTCCTGCTGTGCTATCGCCAGCGGCGCTGGTACCTCGAGGGCAGCTACGAGTGACGGCGCTTACCCGGTGGGCCGCAACGCGTCCGGCGTCAGGTCCTTCAGCGAGGGATACCCGTCGACGGCCATGATCAGGTCCGCCTCTGCCAACAGGGAGCGCAGCACGTGCACGATGCCGTCGACACCGCCGAGCGCCGTGCAGCGATTGGTCGTACAGCTCGGTTTGGTAATCGGCGAAGGCCATGACCGTGGCAGTACCCGGCGTCTGGACGGCCAAACGGCTCGAGCCTCAGGCCTGCTGGTCGCGGACCGCCTGCGCCCGCGCCATCAGCCCGGCGCCCCCGGGCAGCGCACCCACGACGGTGCGGGCCAGCCGGTCGCGCCCGGTGACGCCGTCGGTCCTGGTCTTGCCGGCGCGCAGGTGGCGCCAGCCCAGGCCCGCCCACGACGCCGCGACGGCCGCGTCGGTCACTGCGCCGCGGGCCCTCCGCCGGTCGACCACGGCCAGGCCGAGCGCGGTGGCGGAGTGCACGGCGTCGACCCAGACGCCGGCCGCCAGCACCTCCGGGCCCGGGTTCACTCCCGACAGCAACGCCTGGCCGAGATGGCGAGCGCCCAGGATCCGGGTGACGACGAGCGCCTTGCGATCGACCTGCACCCCGTGGATGTGGTCGAGGACCTCGGACGGGGCGGCCAGCAGCACCGCGCCCCATCCCGCGCGCAGGACTTCAATGAGACGAATCTTCATGCACTACGGGTAACCCGCGCGCGAAGGGCCCAACCCGTTCGATGTACCGGTCGAAGAAGGCCGCCGCGTCCACGTCGACGCCGATCAGCGCGTTGGGTTCCCGCCGGCCCGACCAGTCGGTCACCGTCATGGCGCGCGTCAGCGTCCCCGTGAGTTCGATGTCCACGGTCGCGGGACGGGTGGCGACGAGCCCCGGATCCAGCGCCACGGCGGCGGCCAGCGGATCGTGCAGATGCGCCTGGTATCCGTGGCCGATGTCGTGGTAGGCCTCCAGGTAGAACCGCATCGCGTCCTCGATCACCCGAATCAACGGATTGGACGCCGCCGAGCGGGTGCCGGGCTCGTCGTCCTCGCTCATCGGCGTCGCCGTCGACCCGGCGGCGGCCGCCAGCCTGGCGAGGTGATCCGGCGTCATCGCCACCTGACGGGTCAGGTCCAGGCCGCACAGGATCGGAAGGCGCTGTTGGCCAACGGCGTCGGCGTCCCAGGCGGCCAACACCTCGGCCGCGGCCTCGGGGTCCACGCTGATGTTCCACTCCGCCACCGCGGTGGTGTTGCCCCGGTGATCGTAGGAACCGCCCATGACGACCAACCGGCGCAGCAGCCTCGGCAGCTCCGGTTCGGCGCGCAGCGCCAGCGCCAGATTGGTCAGCGGGCCGGTCGCGACGCCGATCAGCTCGCCGGGGAACGCGTGCGCGGCGCGCACCCAGGCGGTCGCCGAATCGTGGTCGGTGAGCCGGCGATCGGTGGGCGGCAGCTCGGCGTACCCCAATCCCCTCGGGCCGTGGACCTTTGACGGCAGACGCATCGGTCCGGTCAGGGTTTCGCCGGCGCCCCGGGAGACCGGCACGCCGGTGACGCCACACAGCTGCAGCAGGCCCAGGTTGTTCTCGCAAACCTGCTGCACCGCAACGTTTCCCCCGGTGGAGGCGATGCCCACCACGTCGGCGTCCGGGCTGGCGAACAGGTAGATCAGTGCGAGCGCATCGTCGACGCCGGTATCGACGTCGACGAAAACGGGCGACTTCATTGTGTCCAAGATACTCAGACCGGCGGTTAGGCTGTCACGATGCCAACGACGTCGGAGCCCCCCGGGGGGACAGACTTAACGCCGCACTTCGACGATGTGCAGGCCCACTACGACTTGTCGGACGACTTCTTCCGGCTGTTCCTGGACCCGACCCAGACGTACAGCTGCGCCTACTTCGAGCGCGACGACATGACGCTGGAAGAAGCGCAGATCGCCAAGATCGATCTCGCCCTCGGCAAACTTGGGCTGCAACCGGGCATGACGTTGCTGGACGTCGGCTGCGGCTGGGGCGCCACCATGATGCGCGCCGTGGAAACCTACGACGTCAACGTCGTCGGCCTCACCCTGAGCCGCAACCAGGCCAATCACGTCGAGCAGCTGATCGCCCGGTCCGACAGCCCCCGCTCGATGCGGATCCTGCTGCAGGGCTGGGAGCAGTTCGATGAGCCCGTCGACCGGATCGTCAGCATCGGCGCCTTCGAGCACTTCGGGCACGAGCGCTACGACAAGTTCTTCAGCCTGGCGCATGGCCTGCTGCCCGACGACGGGGTCATGCTGCTGCACACCATCACCGGGCTGCACCCGACGGAGATGGTGGAACGTGGCATGCCCTTGTCGTTCCTGTTTGCCCGCTTCGTCAAATTCATTGTCACCGAGATCTTCCCGGGTGGGCGGTTGCCGTCGATACCGATGGTGCAGGAGCGCGCCACCGCGAACGGCTTCACCGTGAGCCGCGTGCAATCGCTGCAGCCGCATTACGCGAAAACGCTCGACATCTGGGCCGCCGCATTGCAGGCCCACAAGGATCAGGCCATCGCGGTGCAATCCGAGGAAGTCTACGAGCGGTACATGAAATACCTGACCGGTTGTGCCGAGATGTTCCGCATCGGCTACGTCGACGTCAATCAGTTCACGCTGCTGAAGTAACTCCCCGCCCACCCCGCGGGCGGCCGCCGCCGTACTACGGCCAGGCCGAGGCGAAGGTGATCACGAGGACGTCGCGCTGCGCCGGGCCCGAGTCGTCGATCGGCCGGATCGGGGAGACGCCGTGCAGGGTGCGGCGGTCGTCGCCCAGCATCAGCGTGCCGGGCTCGGCCAGCGTGGTCGCCAGCAACTGGCGGCCGTCGGAGTCGCACACCGTGCTCTCGCCGCCGATGGCGTTGCGCCGCCCGACCAGCAACGAGGTGACCAGGGTGACGCCGTCGCGGTGCATGCCCTCGGGCGTGGGATGGCCGCCCTCGTCCGTCGACGACCGAATCCGGAACGGATGGACCTTGACGTTCCACTCCGCCACCTCGTCGAGGGCCGCCGCCACCCGGGCCAGCAACCCGATCAGCTTATGCAGCAAGGGATCCCGGGCGAACGCATCCGTCAGGGGCTCGAAGTCGCGCTCCCTGCCGATGTAGAGGGGGTTGGAGTCCTGCGGCTGCACGAACGTGGTCCTGGGCATCGGGCGCAGCACGCGATCGCGCAACGCGTACTGGCCGTACCGGCGCATTCGCTGCACACCGAGCTCGGCCGCGTAGGGGTCGGGGCCCAGGCGCCGCCAGTGCCCGGCGAACCGGGTCCACTCCTCGCGGGCCGCGCCCAGGCCGCGCGTCACGTCGAACGCGGACATCACCGCGGCGCCCGTCGCGGCGACCAGCCGGGCCGCGGCGGCCACCGGGTCGGCGTCCGCCCGCTTTTCGGGAAGAGTCCGGCTCATCGCGCCGGAATACCGCGATCGGATGGGTTGAAACGCCCGAATTACCAATGCACCCCGGGCACCAGGCGCACCAACCGCTTGACTCCTCGCGGTGTCCGGATGCCGGCGGTGACCGCGCGGACGGGCCGCCTCGGTTTGCGTGGGGCCTGGGCGGCCGCGGGCGGTTCGGTGGGCAGCCCGCGGGCGGCGGCGGAGTCGGGGTAACCCAGGTAGAGCTGGTGCAGGATGCGCCGGGACGTCCGCGGCGCGAAATAGTTGCCGGCCTCGGCGAGGGTGCCCAGCGGGGTGTCGATGCGCGCCGGCTTTTCCACCAGGGCCCGCACCACCATGGCGGCCGCCCGCTCCGGGCTGATCGCGGGCACCGGGTTGAGCCGGTGCGACGGCGCGATCATCGGCGTATGCACCAGGGGCATATGGATATTGGTGAACGTGATGTGGTCGGACAGCGTCTCCGAGGAGACCACGTCGGCGAATGCGTCCAGCGCAGCCTTGGTGGGCAGGTACGAGCTGTACTTGGGGTTGCGCGCCTGCACGCCGGCGCTGGAGACGTTGACCACGTGGCCGAAGCGGCGCTCGCGCCAGTGCGGCAACAAAGCCAGCACCATGCGCACCGCGCCGAAGTAGTTGACCGCCATCACCCGCTCGTAGTCGTGCAGGCGGTCGGTGGAGTTGACCACCGAGCGGCGGATCGACCGGCCGGCGTTGTTCACCAGGTAGTCGACGTGGTCGAAGCGGCCCAGGATGTCCTTGATGGTGTGCTCGACCGAGGTGGAATCGGTGACGTCGCAGGTGAAGGCGTGGGCGTCGCCGCCGCCCGTGCGGATCTCGGCGACCAGTTGGTCCAGCGCGTCGGCGTTGCGGGCCAGGGCGAAGACCGTCGCTCCCCTTTCCGCCACCGCGATCGCCGCCGCCCGGCCGATGCCACTGGAGGCGCCGGTGATGATGACGTGCCGGCCGCGCAGCGGATCGCTGCGCCGGGCTCGGTCGGGGTCGAGGTGTTCGGCCCAGTAGCGCCACAGCTTGGGGGCATAACTGGAGAACTCGGGTACGCCGATTCCGCTGCCCCGCAGCGCTTCCCGGGTCTTGTCGCTGACGAACGTCGGCTTGAGGTCGACGAGGTCGAAAACCTCGGCCGGGATTCCCAACTGGGTGGCGGCCATGTTGCGCAGCACCCTGGCCCGCCCGCGCACCTTCAGCACCGGTGCGGCCACCGAGCCGGGCAGCGATCCGCGCACCGGCGGCAGCCCGGCCGCTTTCGCGACACCACGGTAAATGCCGCGCAGCCCAACGGTTTTGGGGGCGGTGAGGTGGAACGCGCGGCCGTCCAAGCCGTCGATATGCATGAGCGCGGCGAGCGCGTCGGCGACGTAGTCGACCGGCACGATGTTGGTGCGGCCGGTGTCGGGCAGCAGGATCGGCGTGACCTTGGGCAATACGGCCAGCGCCGACAATACGCCGAAGAAGTAGTACGGCCCGTCGATCTTGTCCATCTCGCCGGTGCGGGAGTCGCCCACCACTACCGCCGGGCGGTAGATCCGGTAACGCAGCCCGGGCGTCGACCGCACCAGCAGCTCGGCTTCGAACTTCGTCCGGTGGTACGGGGTCGGCAGCTGCTGGCCGACGTCGAAGTCGTCCTCGGTGTACTCGCCGGGGTGCTCGCCCGCCACGGCGATCGAGGACACGTGATGCAGCGTCGCGCCCAGCCGTTGCGCCAGCTCGATCACGGCGCGGGTGCCTTCGACGTTGGTGGCCCGCTGCTCGGCTTCGCCGGCGGTGATGTCGTAGATGGCCGCGCAGTGCACGACGTGGTCGATGCGGCCCAGCTCGGCGAGGGTCTCGTCGGTCAGCTCCAGCTCCGGCAGCCCCGCGACCAGTGGTTTGACCCGCTCACCCCACTCGGAGGCGAGCCGTTCGAAGCGGCCCAGCGACGGCCGCCGGACCAGCACCCACACCTGCGCATCGGGCCGGGCCTCCAGCAGGCGACCGACGACGTGGCGCCCAATAAACCCGGTACCGCCGGTAACGACATACCGCATGCAGCCCATCGTGGCGGCTGGGGGCCACCGCGTCAACCGTTCCCGCGCGTCAGCTGTGGAAGTCGCGAATGCCGTCCCAGTCCACCAGGGTCCAGCCGGTCACCGGGTTACCCGTGATCACCACGCGCCCGATGTTGGGCAGCGGGTGGCTGGTCAGCAGGGTGTCCTTGGCGTTCTTGGCGTTCATCAGCGTCCAGTACTCGATGGCGAACTTGTGCGAGAACAGCACGGGATTGTGCTGGCCGCTGGCGTAGACCTTCTGGATGGCCGCGGTGAACCTGTCGTTGAACTCCCTGCCGTTGACCGACCCGGGGATGCTGTCTTGCCTGTCGCCCCTGAGCCAGTCCGCCGGCGCCAGCAGGTATGTCGCGCCCTCCTGGGCAACCGGCTTGCCCTCGAACCAGCCGGCGTTGATCTCCTGGATGCCTTGCAGCACCTCGACCTGCTTGCCCAGCTCGGCGGCCAGCGGCGCGGCGGTCTGCTGGGCTCTGGCCATGGTGGAGGCGTAGATGCCGTCGTAGTCCTTATGACCCGCCTGGTGGGCGACCTGCTGGGCCTGCCCCTTGCCCTCGGGGCTCAGGCCCGGGCCCGGCACCGAGGTGTCGATGATCCCGCTGGCGTTGGCTTCGGACTCGGCGTGCCGGATGAACGTCACCGTGATGCTGCGTGCCTGCGGCGATCCGCCACAGGCGCCGACGATTACGGCCGCGGTGAGCGCCGCGACGACCTTCGAGACATTCCGGACCAACCTGCGCTTCGGCATGTCGATAGCCTGCCCTGCCGACCGCATCGGTGGGAAGGGTTTGCGATGGTTAGGTGGAGAAAATACGTCAGAAGGAGACTCAGATGGCGATTGACCCGAGTGCGGTCGGCGCGGTGACCGAACCCATGCTGTTGGAGTGGACCGACCGCGACACGCTGCTGTACGCGCTCGGCGTCGGCGCCGGCCTCGACGATCTGTCCTTCACCACCGAGAACAGCCACGGCATCGACCAGCAGGTGCTGCCCACGTACGCGGTGATCTGCTGCCCGGCGTTCGGGGCGGCCGGCAAGGTCGGAACGTTCAACTGGGCCATGCTGTTACACGGCTCGCAGGAAATCCGGCTGCACGCGCCGCTGCCGCCCGCGGGCAAGCTGTCGGTGGTCACCGAGGTCGCCGACATCCAGGACAAGGGCGAGGGCAAGAACGCGATCCTGGTGTTGCGCGGCCGGGGCACCGACCCCGACTCGGAGAAGCTGATCGCCGAGACGCTGACCACCCTGGTGATCCGGGGCGAGGGCGGGTTCGGGGGAGTGCCCGGTCAGCGGCCGGTGGCTCCGGAGATCCCCGACCGCGAGCCCGACGCCCGGGTCCCGCTGCCCACCCGGGAGGACCAGGCGCTGATCTACCGGCTTTCCGGTGACCGCAACCCGCTGCACAGCGATCCGTGGTTCGCCCGGGAGATGGCCGGGTTTCCCAAGCCGATCCTGCACGGGCTGTGCAGCTATGGGGTGGCGGGCCGCGCGCTGGTCGCCGAGCTCGGTGGCGGCGTCGCGGCCAACGTCACCTCGATCGCGTCGCGGTTCACCTCGCCGGTGTTTCCCGGCGAGACGCTGACCACGCTGATCTGGCGCACCGAACCGGGCAAGGCGGTGTTCCGGACCGAGGCGTCGGACGCCGAGGGTTCCGGCCCTCGCGTGGTGCTCGACGACGGCGCGGTGGAATACGTCCAGGCCTAGCGGGACAGCCGGCCCGCAAGGCGGGCGGTGAACTCGCTGGCCCGCGCCGGGCTGTCCAGCGCGAACTGCGCCGCGGTAGCGCGGTCGCCGTCGTCGTAGTGCCGCACCAGGATCGGCACGCCACCGTCGCGCACCGCGTCGAACGCGTCTTCGTCGGTGATGTCGTCGCCGAGATAGACCGGCGTCCGGACACCGGACTCGGCCTCGGTCAGGTGATCGAGCACCCAGCGCAGCGTTTTGCCCTTGTCCCAGTCCAGGTCCGGGCGCAGCTCGATGACCTCGCGGCCGGTGGTCACCCGGAGCCCGTCGCGCCGGCCCGCCGCGCGCACCGCGGCCGCCACCTCGCCGACCCGGTCGCGCGCGGCGTTGCGGTAGTGCACGGCGACCCCGAAGCGCTTGTGCTCCACCACCACACCGGGGATGGCGCCCAGCCGCTCCCGCAGCTCGCCGGCCGCACGCTCCAGCACCGGCACGGCCGTCGCGGCGGCGTCGTTCTGGTGATGCGCGCCGTCGGGCGCCGTCAGCTCGAAGCCGTGACTACCGGCATACCAGATTCCTTGCACCCCAACCCGTTTCGTCACGTCGGCCAGATCCCGGCCCGACAGCACCGCGACCGGGCACCGGGCGGCCAGCTGCTGCAGCGCCTCGGTGGCGCCCGCGACCGGGGTGGCGGCATCCGGGTCGTTGACGATGTCGGACAGCGTGCCGTCGAAGTCGAAGAACACCGCCGGCCGCCGAGCGGCCAGGTCGTCGAGGGCCACCAGCGCGTCGGGCAGCTGCGACATTCGCCGGTCCCCGGTGCGCACGGTCACCTCGCCGAGGTCGGCGACGACCGCGTCCGCGCCGGCGCCTCGCAGCGCGTCACCAGGCCCGGCGTCGACGCCGATGACCAACGCGAACCCGCCGGCACGCGCGGCCTCGACGGCCGCCGCGTCGGTGGTGACGACCACGCACCGGCCCGGTCGCGCGCCCAGGCCGTCGGCCACCCTCGACAGGCTTTCGGGGGAGGAGAAAGCGGCGGTGCCCACCCCGATCTCACGCAGCCGCCCGTCCAGGGCGGCGTCGGATGCGTCGAAGAGCACGGCGTCATGGCGGCGTGGGTCGATGACGACCGGCCCCGACTGTGGCATGCCCCAACCTTCTCACGATGGTCGGACCGGCCGGGAGCGGGTCAGTGCCGCGCTTGTCCGGGGAAAGGCGGGCGCGGCCCCGGCGCGCGGCCGGGGAACGCGCGCGGCGACCGCTTGCGGCGGCGACCGCTGAACAGCAGGACCGAGTCCTGGCTGAGCGCGACCAGCCGCGCCATGCCCAGCTCGATCCCGGCGGCCAGGCACGTGACGTCGAACGCGGCGCCGGGCTCGGCGGTGATGCCGAAGACGAGTTCGTCGCCGTAGCTCAGCACCGCGACCCCGGTGCTCAACTGAACGGCGGTCGGCGGGACGGGCAGCACGCGCACCATCGTCTGGCCCATGAGGCGCAGCCGGTGCCGGGGTCCGGGCACGTTCGTCGTCAAGGTCACGACGGCGCGCTGCGGCAGCCGCGACAGCAGCTGTATGACGTTGTCCCGCACCACGCTCGGCAAGGAGTTGAGCGCCGACTCGACGATGCCGCCGGTGTGGGGCGGGTGAGTTTCCTTGTCGTTCCACCTCGCCTGCACCGCGCGCAAGCGCTGGACCGGGTCGTCGTGTTCGACCGGCAGGTAAGGCGAACGGGCGGGCGCCGGCACCAGGGCGCGCAGCGAGCCCGCCCGCGGCTCCTCCCCGCGGCCGAGCAGCACGGTCCGGAAGCCCTCGGTGGCCGCGGCCAGCGCGACGTCGTCGATGGTGACATCGAACCGGCGGCAGACGCGGTCAACGTCGGCGATCGGGACGCGCACCGTGGCGTAGCGGCGCAGGATGGCGGCCCGGTCCCCCGTCCGCAGCGCGGGCCAGACCGCGGCGAGCACGGCGCCGGTCGCGGTCCACGACGCCCGCCACAGCGCATCGGCCCAGACCTCCCGCCGCCTCGACGGCCGCGAAAGCTGCTTGTCCACGGAGGCATCCGCGAAGGCGTCGTCGTCGGCGTCGTCACACAGCCTGGTGAGCAGATGCGCGGGTGAGCTGCCGCCGAGCAGGCGGTGATGGGTCTTCATCAGGATCGCCCACCGGCCACCCTTCAGGCCCTCGATCACCCAGCACTCCCACGGCGGACGGTCCGGGCGCAGGGGGCGCTCGAGGGCGTGGGAGATGGCCCCGGCCAGCTCGGCGTCGTCGCCCGGCCGGGGGATCGCCACCTTGTGCACGTGCTGGGCGAGGTCGAATCCCGGGCAGTCGACCCAGTCCTGATCCGGCGGGTGCGCACGCGGCACTTGCGTGCAGCGCGGTATCGTCCGAATGCGTTCGGCCAGAAGGCGACTGAGGCGCCGGTAATCGGGTGCGCCGCCGTCGACGATCGCCACGGCGGCGATCGCCAGGCCGGCGTGCTGGTCGGGATCCCGCGCCGTCAGGAATGCCGTATCCAGTGCCCTCACCTGCGCCATGCTCGCCCCCGCCGAAAATCTCGCCTGGTTACCAGTGTCTGCCCGGCCCCCGCGCCCGCGGTAGGCGCGCGGCGTTAAGAGCTTGTTTATGAGTTGAAGATCGGTTTAACAACGGTTGGCCGGGCCGGAGGAAATTCGAACACACATTCGATAGACTGTCGGCCGTGGGTTGGTTTAACGGCCCGCCGAGCTGGGCGGAAATGGAGCGGGTGCTCAACGGCAAGCCCCGCCATGCCGGCGTGCCGGTGGTGCCCGGGGAAGACGCCCCCCTGTCACCCAGGCGCGGAACGTACCGGCCGCCGGACGACACCCGGGCGGCCCGCTCGTCCGTTCCATACGCCGAGCTGCACGCGCATTCGGCGTTCAGCTTCCTCGACGGGGCCAGCACGCCGGAGGAGCTGGTCGAGGAGGCCGCCCGGCTGGGGTTGCGCGCGCTGGCGCTGACCGACCACGACGGCCTGTACGGTGCGGTGCGGTTCGCCGAAGCGGCCGCCGAGCTCGAGCTGCGCACCGTGTTCGGCGCGGAACTGTCCCTGGGGCGCGGGGCCCGCACCGAGACGCCCGATCCGCCCGGCCCGCACCTGCTGGTGCTGGCCCGCGGCCCGGAGGGCTACCGGCGGCTGTCGCGGCAGCTGGCCGCGGCGCACTTGGCCGGCGGGGAGAAAGGGAAGCCGCGCTACGACGTCGACGCGCTGACCGAGGCCGCCGGCGGGCACTGGCACATCCTCACCGGATGCCGCAAAGGCCATGTCCGCCAAGCGCTTTCCAATGGCGGTCCGGACGCGGCGGAGCGAGCGCTGGCCGACCTGGTGGATCGTTTCGGCGCTGGGCGGGTCAGCATCGAGTTGACCCACCACGGTCAACCGCTCGACGACGAGCGCAACGCGGCGCTGGCCGCCCTCGCGCCGCGCTTCGGCGTCGGCGTCGTCGCCACCACCGGGGCGCATTTCGCGGGGCCGTCGCGGCGTCGGCTGGCCATGGCGATGGGCGCCATCCGGGCGCGGCAGTCCCTGGACGCCGCCGCGGGCTGGCTGGCCCCACTGGGTGGTTCGCACCTGCGGTCCGGCGAGGAGATGGCCCGGCTGTTCGGCCAGCGGCCCGAGGCGGTGACCGCCGCCGCCGAGCTCGGTGAACAGTGCGCATTCGGGCTGGCGTTGATCGCCCCGCAGCTGCCGCCCTTCGACGTGCCCGCCGGGCACACCGAGGACAGCTGGCTGCGGCAACTGACCATGATGGGGGCGCGAGACCGCTACGGGCCGGCCGATGCCGCGCCGCGCGCGTACTCCCAGATCGAACACGAGTTGAAAGTCATTGCGCACCTGACGTTCCCGGGCTACTTCCTGGTGGTCCACGACATCGCCCGGTTCTGCCGGTGCAACAACATCCTGTGTCAGGGCAGGGGATCGGCGGCCAACTCCGCGGTTTGTTACGCCCTGGGCGTCACCGCGGTGGATCCGGTGGCCAACGAGCTGTTGTTCGAGCGCTTTCTGTCGCCCGCCCGTGACGGACCGCCCGACATCGACATGGACATCGAGTCCGACCAGCGCGAAAAGGTCATCCAGTACGTCTACGACCGCTACGGCCGCGACTACGCCGCCCAGGTCGCCAACGTCATCACCTACCGGGGACGGATCGCGGTGCGCGACATGGCCCGCGCCCTGGGGTTCTCGCAGGGCCAGCAGGACGCCTGGAGCAAGCAGCTCGGCCATTGGGACGGGCTCGCCGATTCGCCCGATGTCGAGGGCATCCCACCGCCGGTGGTCGACCTGGCCAACCAGATTCGTAACTTGCCGCGGCACATGGGTATTCACTCCGGCGGCATGGTGATCTGCGACCGGCCGATCGCCGACGTGTGCCCGGTTGAGTGGGCGCGCATGGAGAACCGCAGCGTCCTGCAGTGGGACAAGGATGACTGCGCGGCAATCGGTTTGGTGAAGTTCGACCTGCTCGGGCTGGGCATGCTGTCAGCGCTGCACTACGCGATCGACCTGGTGGCAGAGCACAAGGGGATCGACGTGGACCTGGCCAGGCTCGACCTCTCGGAGCCGGCGGTGTACGAGATGCTGGCGCACGCCGACTCCGTCGGCGTGTTCCAGGTGGAGTCGCGGGCGCAGATGGCGACCCTGCCGCGGCTGAAGCCGCGGATCTTCTACGACCTGGTGGTCGAGGTCGCCCTGATCCGGCCCGGGCCCATCCAGGGCGGATCGGTGCACCCCTACATCCGCCGGCGCAACGGGCTGGACCCGGTCGTCTACGACCACCCGTCCATGGAGCCGGCGCTGCGAAAGACGCTGGGGGTGCCGCTCTTTCAGGAGCAGCTGATGCAGCTCGCGGTCGACTGCGCCGGCTTTTCGGCCGCCGAGGCCGACCAGCTGCGCCGCGCGATGGGCTCCAAGCGTTCCACCGAGCGCATGCGGCGGCTGCGCGGCCGGTTCTATGACGGCATGCGCGCGCTGCACGGTGCCCCCGACGAGGTGATCGACCGGACCTACGAAAAGCTGGAGGCCTTCGCCAATTTCGGCTTCCCGGAGAGCCACGCGCTGAGTTTCGCGTCGCTGGTGTTCTATTCGTCGTGGTTCAAGCTGCATCACCCGGCGGCGTTCTGCGCGGCGCTGCTGCGGGCGCAGCCGATGGGTTTCTATTCGCCGCAGTCGCTGGTGGCCGACGCACGCCGGCACGGCGTGACGGTGCACGGCCCGGACGTCAACGCCAGCCTGGCGCACGCCACCTTGGAAGATGCAGGGAACGCCGTCCGCCTCGGGCTGGGCGCCGTTCGCCACATCGGCGACGACCTCGCCGAGCGGCTGGTCGAGGAGCGAAACACCAACGGCGCGTTCGCTTCCCTGCTGGACCTGACGACCCGGCTGCAGCTCTCGGTGCCGCAGACGGAGGCGCTGGCGACGGCCGGGGCGCTGGGTTGCTTTTCCATGTCCCGGCGCGAGGCGCTGTGGGCGGCCGGGGCGGCCGCCACCCAACGCCCGGACCGGTTACCGGGCGTGGGCTCGTCGTCGCATGTCCCGGCGTTGCCCGGGATGAGCGAGCTGGAGCTGGCCGCCGCCGACGTGTGGGCCACCGGCGTGTCCCCGGACAGCTACCCGACGCAGTTCCTGCGGGCGGACCTGGACGCGATGGGGGTGGTGCCCGCCGAGAAGCTGCTCGGCGTGCCCGACGGCGACCGGGTGCTGATCGCCGGCGCGGTGACCCACCGGCAGCGGCCCGGGACGGCCCAGGGGGTGACGTTCCTCAACCTCGAGGACGAGACGGGGATGGTCAACGTCCTCTGCACGCCGGCGGTGTGGGCGCGGCACCGCAAGCTGGCCAACACCGCGCCCGCGATGCTGGTGCGCGGCCAGGTCCAAAACGCAAGCGGCGCAGTCACCGTCGTCGCCGAGCGGCTGGGCCGCATCACCCTGGCGGTCGGCTCGCGCTCGCGCGACTTCCGGTGACCTCTTTGGCCGAACGTGTATCCACTGCGGAGATTCCGGCTCATTTTTCGCGCTGAGTGCACGCTCGGCGGGGGTCGGCCGCCTCGGTAGTCTCCAAGCATGACCCTCAACCTGTCCGTCGACGAAGTCCTCACCACCACCCGCTCGGTCCGCAAACGCCTCGACTTCGACAAGCCCGTCGGCCGCGACGTGCTGATGGAATGCCTCGAACTGGCGCTGCAGGCGCCCACGGGATCCAATTCGCAGGGCTGGCAATGGGTGTTCGTCGAGGACGCCGAGAAGAAAAAGGCGATCGGCGACGTCTACCTGAAAAACGCCCGGGCCTACCTCAGCTCACCCGCTCCCGAGTACGGCGAGGGGGACACCCGTGGCGAGCGGATGGGCAAGGTCCGCGACTCCGCGACCTACCTCGCCGAGCACATGCACGAGGCGCCCGTGTTGTTGATCCCGTGCATCGAGGGCCGCGACGACCAGACGCCGTTGGGCGGGGTGTCGTTCTGGGCCTCGCTGTTCCCCGCGGTCTGGAGTTTCTGCCTGGCGCTGCGTTCCCGCGGGCTGGGCTCGTGCTGGACGACGTTGCACCTGCTCCGCGACGGTGAGCAGCAGGTGGCCGACGTGCTGGGCATTCCCTACGGCAAGTACAGCCAGGGCGGCTTGTTCCCGATCGCCTACACCAAGGGCACCGACTTCCGCCCCGCCAAGCGGCTGCCCGCCGAGCAGGTCACGCACTGGAACGGCTGGTAACGAGCGGCCACACCTCGACAACCCCATGCGCGACCGCGCAGGGCGTGTGACTCACCCGCTCGATCGCCGCGTCGAGGTCGTCGGCCTCCAACACGGCGAACCCCGCGATCGGCAGCGCCGACCGCTGGAACGGGCCCTCCTCGACCCGCACGCCCGCCCGGTCCGGATTGCGCACCGTCACGGGCCGTCCCGCGATCCCCACAACTGCGCCGGCAGCGCCCAATTCATCGTCGCGCGCGTGCGCGGCCTGTTTGCATTCGTCGCTGACCCGGTGGTAGCCGGCTTCGTCGCCATAACCGATCGTGATGAAGGTTGCCATGCCATTGTTGACCGCCGCGCGGCCCGATTCTCATCGCGGCGGTCGACTACACCGCCCCGTCATAGCCGTGTTGCCGCCACGCCTCGTAGACCGCGACGGCCGCGGCGTTGGACAGGTTCAGGGATCGGCGGCCCGCGAGCATCGGGATGCGCACCCGCTCGGTGATGTGCGGATCGGCCAGCGTCGCGGCGTCCAGGCCCGTGGGTTCGGGCCCGAACAGCAGCACGTCGCCCGCCCGGTAACCGACGTCGGCGAACGAGGTGGTCGATTGCGCGGTGAAGGCGAACACCCGCGCCGGCGAGAGCGCGTCCCACGCGGCCTGAAGCGACGGGTGGACGGTGACGGACGCCAGGTCGTGGTAGTCGAGCCCGGCCCGCCGGAGCTGGGGCTCGGACAGGTCGAACCCCAGCGGCTCGACCAGATGCAGTTCGCAGCCGGTGGCCGCCGCGGTCCGGATGGCGTTGCCCGTATTCGGGGGGATGCGCGGGGAGTAGAACATCAGCTTGAACACAACGCGATAATGGTCGCATGGTCGAGCAGAGCCTCTGGATGCGGAAAGTCGCTGCCGATCCCGGACATTCGCACTGGTATATCGAGCGGTTCCGCGCCATGGCGCGGGCCGGTGACGATCTGGCCGGCGAGGCCCGCTTCGTCGACGCGATCGCGCCCCGCGGCGCGCGGATCCTGGACGCCGGTTGCGGTCCCGGCCGGTTGGGCGGGTACTTGGCCGCCGCCGGTCACCACGTCGTCGGCGTCGACGTCGACCCGGCGCTCATCGAGGCCGCCGAGCAGGATTACGCCGGCCCGCGCTGGCTCGTCGGAGACCTCGCCGAGCTGGACCTGCCCGCGCGCGGCATCGCCGAACCGTTCGACGTGATCGTGTCCGCCGGCAACGTCATGGCGTTCCTCGCCCCGAGCACCCGGGGACCGGTGCTGAGCCGGCTGCGGGCCCACCTCGCGGACGACGGCCGGGCGGCGATCGGCTTCGGCGCCGGCCGCGACTACGATTTCGCGGAGTTCCTCGGCGACGCGGCGGCGGCCGGGTTCGCGCCCGACCTGCTGCTGTCCACCTGGGACCTGCGACCGTTCACCGATGACTCGGATTTCCTCGTCGCGGTCCTCCGCCCGGCGTAGCTTCCGGCGGTCCCTGTTTGCCAGGGCCGTGCGCCCGCGGGCGGGTTCACCTTGGAGGGGCCCGTCTGCTCAGCACGGATTCTGGTGAGCTGGCCCGCGGGCTGTCATACTCGTCGGATTGCCACGTCGACGCGATCGCGCCCATCCCCACCGCCGCCCTTGCCCAACAGAAACCCGGCCCGCCGACGGCGGATCTTTTCCGTCCGGGATGGCGTCGCAGCCGTTGGGACGGTCCGTCGGGGCGGCTGTTCGGTGAGGCGGACATTTCGGTGAGGCGGACATTCGAGTCCGCGCGCGACGGCGTCCGGACCCGGTTGTGGCCGTTGCCGCTGGCGAGTGTCATCTGCGCGGCGCTGGCAGGGGTGTGTCTGCCCATGCTGGACGCGCGGATAGACGAGGGGTTGCCGCCATGGGTGACCGATGCGTTGTTCGGTGGCGACGGGGGCGCGGCTCGCGCTCTTCTCAGTGCAATCGCCACCTCACTGATCACCGTGACATCGTTGACGTTCTCTCTCACCGTGGTGACGTTGCAGCTGGCGAGCAGTCAGTTCTCTCCACGACTGCTGCGGACCTTTACCAGCGACCTTTTCGTTCAGGCGACGTTGGCGGTGTTCTTGTCCACGTTCACCTATGCGCTGACAGTCCTGCGTGCGGTCCGTGGCGGCGACGGCGGCGGGGCGGCGTCCGTGCCACGGGTCTCGGTGACGGTCGCCTTCCTGCTCGGCATCGTGAGCGTCTTGGGCCTGGTGTTGTTCCTGGCCCACCTGGCGCGCCAGATCCGCGTCGAGACCATGCTGCGCGATGTCCATGATGATGCGAGCCGCACGGTGCGCATCGCGACGGGCCCGCTCGACGATCGGCGCCCGCCTCCCGCTCTCCCCGCCCCGCCCGCCGACGCTCTGGCCATCACCGCCCCGTCATCGGGATTCCTGACCAGCATCGACGAGGCCGGGATGCGTTGCGCGGCAATCGACTCGGACGCCAACCTGATCATCGACTGTTATCCCGGCAGCTCATTGGTCGAAGGGGTTCCGATCGGAGTGGCATGGCCCCGGCAGGACCGCATGACCGACGAGGCCTTCGAACGGCTTCAGCGCGCGGTGCAGCGCTCCATCAGGGTGGGCTATGAGCGCACCGCGGCGCAGGACGTGTCTTACGGTCTGCGGCAGCTCACCGACGTCGCGAACAAGGCGCTCTCGCCGGGCATCAACGACCCGACGACCGCCATCCACGCGCTGGGGCATATTTCCGCGCTGTTGTGCCAACTGGCCGGCCGTGATCTCGGCCCGGTGCTGCTGCGCGACGACGACGACCGGGTGCGGGTGACGCTGCGCCGCCCCAGCTTCACCCACATCCTCGACCTCGCGATCACTCAGCCACGTCGGTACGGCTCCAGTGATCCACAGGTGATCGCCCGCCTGTTCCTGCTCCTGGAGGAACTGGCCTGGCACGTCGATGACGAGTCGTCCGTTCGTGGGCAGCTCGACCGGTTGCGGGGCACGGTCGCCCGCTCGAACTTCGACGACACGGAGATCGAACAACTGCAGGAGGCGGCGCGCCGGGTCGAGCACGCCCTCACCCACCTCGTCGATCGAAGCGATGCACGTCCGAACCGCTAACAGGTGCGATGCGCGATCTTCCGCCTCCGCCCGGCGTAGCTTTCCGGCGGCCCCTGTTTGCCAGAATCGTCCGCCCGCGCGCGGGTTCACCTTGGAGGGGCCTGTCTGCTCAGTACGGATTCTGGTGAGCTGGGCCGCGGGCTGTCATACTCGTCGGATTGCCACGTCAACGCGCTCGCGCCCCCTCTGGCGTGGCACGGGTGGATAAAGCAGGAAGTCTCATGAGCCTCTCGTTTTCTCGAGCGCTGAGCATCAGCGCAGCGGCCGGTCGCGCGGCCGTGGCGACGTGACCATGTTCGCCCGCCCGGCCCACTCGGCCGAGGCGGCCGCGCCCGAGTTCGCACAGCCCGGCGCCGCCGACGCGGCGCCGGCCAAACGCCCGCCGGCCTGGTCGCTGAGCAACTGGCCGGTCGGGTGGAAAGTCCTGGCCATCGTGCTGGTCCCGCTGCTGTTGGCGACGGTGTTCGGGGCGCTGCGCATCGAGGGCGCGATGGCGAATTCGAGTGGCCTGCGGCTGGCCGCGGCCCGCGCCGACGTGGTCCCGGTGATCACCAAGTACATGTCCGCCCTGGACGTCGCCCTGGTGGCGGGCAGCACAGGGCGCGACGTGGAGGGGGCCAAGAAGAACTTCGAGGCGCGCAAGTACGAACTGGACACGCGGCTGCGTGACACCGACGTGAGCCCCGAGGTCCGATCGGGAGTCAACAACCTGCTCGACGGCGGTCAGATGCTCGTGAATAAGGCGACCGACAACGGCCTCGGTTTGCGGGAGCGGGTGACCCTGTACGCCCCCATCCTGCTGACCGCGGAGGACGTCATCAACGCGTCGGTGCGCGTCGACGACGAGAAGATCCGCGCCCAGACCCAGGGCCTGAGCCGGGCGGTCGGGGCCCGCGGCCAGATGACGATGCAGAAGATCCTGGTCACCCGGGGCGCGGAGCTGCCCGAGCCGCAACTGCGGACGTCGATGATCACCCTGGCGGGGACCGAGCCGTCGACGCTGTTCGGGATGAGCGAAGTCCTCGGCGCCGGTTCGCCCGAGGCCAAGACGCTCCAGCAGCAACTGGTGACCCGGATGGCGATCATGTCCGATCCGGCCAGCGTGCTCGTCGACAACGCCGACCTGCTGCGCTCGATACAGACCACCGACGAGATCGCCGACCAGGTCATCAAGGACGCCACCGCGTCGGTGACCAAGTCCGTGCATGCCCAGGCCGCCGACAAGCGCAACGCCGCGATCGTCGACACCGTCCTGGTGCTCTCCGCCATCGTCATCGCGCTGGGCGTCGTGCTGCTGGTGGCGCGCGCCCTCGTGCGCCCGCTGCGCATCCTGCGCGACGGCGCCCTCAAGGTGGCCCACACCGACCTCGAGGAGGAGATCGCCCGGGTCAAGGCGGGCGGCGCCGAGCCGACGCCGCAGCCGCTGCCGGTCTACACCACCGAGGAGATCGGCCAGGTCGCCCACGCGGTCGACGAACTGCACACCCAGGCCCTGCTGCTCGCCGGCGACGAGGCCCGATTGCGGCTGCTGGTCAACGACATGTTCGAGACCATGTCGCGGCGCAGCCGCTCGCTGGTCGACCAGCAGCTGTCGCTCATCGACCGGCTGGAACGCAACGAGGAGGACCCCGAACGCCTGGACAGCCTGTTCCGGCTGGACCACCTGGCGGCCAGGCTGCGCCGCAACAGCGCCAACCTGCTGGTGCTGGCCGGCGCGCAGCTCGCCCGCGACCAGCGCGACCCGGTGCCGCTGTCGACGGTGCTCAACGCCGCGGTGTCCGAGGTCGAGGACTACCGCCGCGTCGAAATCGCCGGGCTGCCCGACAACAGCACGCTGATCGGTGCGGCCGCCGGCGGGGCCATCCACCTGTTCGCCGAGCTGATCGACAACGCCCTGCGCTACTCGCCGCCGTCGACGACCGTGCGGGTGTCGGCGGCCCGCGGCGGCTCGGATCCCCAGGGGGGAGTCGTGGTGCGGATCGCCGACGCCGGCCTGGGCATGAACGACACCGATCGGCGCATCGCCAACATGCGGCTGCAGGCCGGGGGCGAGGTCAGCCCCGACAACGCCCGCCACATGGGCCTGTTCGTGGTGGGCCGGATCGCGGCCCGGCACGGCATCCGGGTGGGGCTGCGCGGCCCGGCGGCCAACGAGACGGGCTCGGGTACCACCGCCGAGATCTACCTGCCGCCGGCCATCCTCGAGGGCGCTGCCCAGCCGGTCCGCACCGCGCGGATCCGCGCGGTTTCGTCGCCCAGCGCGCAACTCGCCGCGGCGATCGCCGCGCCGGAACCCACCGCCGAACCCTCCGTCCAGCCCGCGGGCGAGAAGCCCGCGCCGCCGGTCACGCTGCTGCCGCGGCGCAACCCCGGTTCCAGCGGCATCACCGAGGTGCCCGCCCAGCCCGCCGAACAGCCGCCCCGGCGGCACCGGCGCGAGCTGCCCACCCCGTGGTGGGAGAGCGGGGCCCCGGCGGCACCGGTGACCCCGGCCGAGCCGGAGCCCAAGCCCGCGCCGGCGCGGACGGCGTCGGACACGTCGGCGTTCTTCTCCGCGCGCTCGCGCGAGGCCGACAAGCCGGCGACCGCGGCGCCCAGCGCGCCTGGCCCGTCGATCCCGGCCGCACCCAAGAGCGAAACGGCCCCGGCCGACGACGACGTGATCTACCGGCGGATGCTGTCGGAGATGCTCGGCGATCCGCACGACCTCGTCAACAGCGCCGACCTGGACTGGCAGTCGGTGTGGGACCGCGGCTGGACGCTGGCCGCCGCGGCCGAGGACAAGCCCGTGGAGTCGCGCACCGCCGAGCACGGCCTGCCGGTCCGCACGCCCGGCGCCCGGCTGGTTCCCGGCGCGGCCAACGGGACGAGCCTGCCCGACCAGGACCAGCCCGCCTCCGACCGCGAACCGCAGCACGCCGCCGCGGGCCGTGATCCCGAGGCGGTGCGCGCCTCCTTCAGCAGCCACTTCGGCGGGGTGCGCACCGGCCGGTCGCACGCCCGCGATCCCCAAGGGCCCGATGAGCAATGACCGCACCCGGAAATCCCCCGCAAGCGGGCGGTGTCCCCTCCCTGGACTGGCTGGTGACGCGGTTCGCCCGCGAGGTCCCCGGCGTGGCGCACGCCCTGCTGGTCTCGGTCGACGGGCTGCCGATCGCCGCCAGCGAGCATCTCCCGCGCGAGCGCGCCGACCAGCTGGCCGCGGTGGCCTCCGGGCTGGCCAGCCTCGCGACCGGCGCCGCGCAGCTGTTCGAGGGCGGCCAGGTGCTGCAGTCGGTGGTCGAGATGCAGCACGGCTACCTGCTGTTGATGCGCGTCGGCGACGGCTCGCATCTGGCCACGCTGGCCGCGACATCGTGCGACATCGGTCAAATCGGCTACGAGATGGCCATCCTGGTCGAGCGGGTCGGGGGCGTGGTGCAGTCCACCCGCCGGTCTGGCGTCTCGTGAGCCGCGATGGACGAACGCGAGCCCCGGCCGACCGCACGTAAAGGCAACCTGGTCCGCCCCTACACCCTGACGTCCGGACGGACCGGCACCGACGTCGACCTTCCCGTGGAAGCGCCGATTCAGACGCTGCAGGCCGGCCTGGCTCACCGATGGCCCCCCGACGACGCGAAAGGCAAGATCATTCAACTGTGCGTCGGCAGCCCGTCGGTGGCGGAAATCTCTGCCCGGCTGGATCTTCCGCTCGGCGTCACGCGCGTCCTGGTCGGTGATCTGGTTTTGTCCGGCTACCTTCGGGTGCATAGGACGTTGTCCGAGCGTTCGACCAGAGATGAGCGCCACGAACTGATAGGAAGGACGCTGCGTGGCCTTAAGGCACTCTGACACGCACTCCGAGATGCGGCCCGACTCCGGGGCCCACGCCTCGACGAAGATCGTCATCGCCGGCGGATTCGGCGCCGGCAAGACGACGTTTGTGGGGGCGGTGTCGGAGATCATGCCGTTGCGCACCGAGGCGATGCTCACCGACGCCTCGGCCGTCGTCGATGCGCTGGACGCCACGCCGGACAAGCGGACCACCACGGTCGCGATGGACTTCGGCCGGATCACGCTGGACGAGGACCTGGTGCTCTACCTGTTCGGGACGCCGGGTCAGCGCCGGTTCTGGTTCATGTGGGACGACCTGGTTCGCGGGGCCATCGGGGCGATCGTGCTGGTGGACTGCCGGCGCCTGGAGGACAGCTTCGCCGCGGTCGACTTCTTCGAGCACCGCAACCTACCGTTCCTGGTCGCGGTCAACGAGTTCGACGGCGCGCCACGCTATCCCGTCGCGGAGGTGCGCGAAGCGCTGACCCTGCCCGCGCATATCCCGGTGATCACGGTCGACGCCCGGGACCGCCGGTCGGCCACCGACGCGCTGATCGCGGTCAGCGAATACGCCCTGACCAGCCTGACCGCCAGTTGAGCGAGCGGTGGGCTGATCGCCACTTCGAAGGCCACGACTTCACCGACGAGGACCTCAGCCGGCTGCACACCGAGCGGGCCGTGTTCGACGGGTGCAACTTCAACGGCGCCAACCTGGCCGAGTCCCAACACCGCGGGTCGGCGTTCCGCAATTGCACCTTCCGGCGAAGCTCGTTGTGGCACAGCGTGTTTACCCAGTGCAGCATGCTGGGCTCGGTGTTCGTGCAGTGCCGGCTGCGGCCCATCACCTTCGACGAGGTCGACTTCACGCTGGCGGTGCTCGGCGGTAACGACCTGCGCGGCGTCGACCTGAGCGGCTGCCGGTTGCGGGAGGCCAGCCTGGTGGAGGCGGACCTGCGCAAGGCGGTGTTGCGCGGGGCCGACCTGTCCGGCGCGCGGGCGACGGGCGCCCGGCTCGACGGCGCCGACCTGCGCGGCGCGGCCGTGGATCCCGCATTGTGGCGGACCGCCTCGCTGGCGGGCGCCCGCGTGGACGTCGGCCAGGCGGTGGCCTTCGCGGCGGCGCAGGGCCTGCGCCTCGACGGCTGATCGGCTCAGTGCTTGAGCCGGATGCGCCACCGCACCAGGCCGGCATAGGCGACCGACAAGGCCGCGAGCATGCCCATGTCGAACAGCCAGGCTCCCGGCGTGTGCTGGAAGTGGCTGTCCCGCGGGTTCTGCGGGCCGGGCGCCACGGTCCACAGGTCGACGGTCGACGCCTGCGCGGCGTACCCCCAGCGCGAGGGCACCACCCAGGACAGCTGGTCGAGGAAGATCCGGTTGGTGACCGGCACCATTCCGCCGGAAAGCACCATCTGTCCCATGAGCGACACCACCAGCAGCGGCATGATCTGCTCGTTGGAGCGCGCCAGCGCCGACAGCAGCAGCCCCAGCATCGCCGCCGCCACGCACGTCGCCGCGACGGCGACGAACAGCTCGAGGGTGGCGTTCCCGAGCAGCACGGCCGGCCGCTTGGGCGCGCCCTTGCCGATCACCACGATGGCGGTGGCGATCGCCGCCTGCACGACGGCGAACACGCAGAACACGGCGATCTTCGCGAGCAGGTAGGCGGTGGTGGACAGCCCGACGGCCTGCTCGCGGCGGAAGATGGGGCGCTCGCCGATCAGGTCGCGGATCGTCAGCGCCGTGCCCATGAACGCTGCGGCCATGGTCAGCAGGGTCAGGATCGTCCCGGCCTCGCCGGCCGAATCGCTCGTCGGGTCGGCGTAGCCGAACCCGGTGTGGCCTGGCACGGTCAGCGACAGCGCCCCCATGATGAACGGCAGCAGCGCCAGGAACACGAAATAGGCGCGGTCGGAGACGACGAGGCGAACCTGGCGGCGGGCCACGGTGGAGAACTGGCGGCGCATGCCGGTGCGCGGCGCGACGCCCAGATCGGCCGGTGCCTCCGTCTCCACGGGCGGCGGCGGTTTGTTCTGTGCCAAAAAGCGGCGGTTGGCCTCGTCGGGGTCGGCGCCCACCTTCGCGAAGATCTGCGCCCAGTTGGTGGTCCCCATGACCGAGCCGATCTGGTCGGGCGGGCCCAGGAAGGCGGTCTTGCCGCCGGGCGCCATCAGCAGCACCTGGTCGCACACGTCGAGGTAGGTCAGCGAGTGGGTGACCACCAGCACCACCCGGCCCGCGTCGGCCAGCTGGCGCAGCATCGTCATGACCTGCAGGTCCAGCGCCGGGTCCAGGCCCGAGGTCGGCTCGTCGAGGATCAGCAGCGACGGCCCGGTGAGCAGCTCGAGGGCCACCGAGGCGCGCTTGCGCTGCCCGCCGGAGAGCTTGTCGACCCGGGTGTCCGCGTGCTGGGTCAGCCCCAGTTCGTCGAGCACCTGCGCGACGACCTCTTCGCGGTCGGCCTTGGTGGTGTCGGGTGGCAGCCGCAGTTCGGCCGCGTAGCCGAGGGCCTGGTTGACCGTGAGCTGGCGGTGCACGACGTCGTCCTGGGGCACCATCCCGATCCGGGTCCGCAGCGACGCGTACTCGGTGTGGATGTCGTGGCCCTCGAAGGTGACCAGCCCCGAGGTCGGGGTGGCGTACCCGGCGATCAGCCGCGACAGCGTGGTCTTGCCCGCGCCGGACCCGCCGATGAGGGCGGTCAGCGTGCCCGGGCGGGCGGTCAGCGAGACCTTCTCGAGCAGGTTCTTGCCGTTGACGGCGAAGTCGACGCCGCGCACCTCCAAACCGCCGGTGCGCGTCGCCGCCTCCTGCCGGCGGACCAGGATGCCCCCGGAGAACACCAGGTCGACGTTCCCGATGGTCACCACGTCACCCTCGGACAGCACGGCCGACGCGGCCTTGACGCCGTTGACGAAGGTCCCGTTGCTGCTGTTGGCGTCGCGGATCTCGGGACCCGCGGGCGTCGGGGTCAGGAACGCGTGGTGGCGCGACGCCAGCACGTCGTGGATGACGATGTCGTTGTCGAGCGCGCGCCCGATCCAGGCGGGGCGTCCGGGCCGGTCGGTCACCCGCTCGCCGTCGGGCCCCAGGTTCTTCACCCGCGTGGTCGGGAACTCCGCCGCCTGGCCGCTCACGCCGATCTCGGTCGGCTGGTTCAGTTCGGGCGGCCCACCGGACTGCGGCACCGACCGGGTCGCGGCGTCCGGCCGCACGATCGGGACGGCCGTCGTGCGGCTCGGGCCCTGCCATGGGTGCGGGCGCGGCGGTGGGGCCGGGGGCTGCCGCGGCGGGGCCGGTGGCCGCTGCGCGGCGGGCTTCGCGCGGCCGGCGTCGCCGGGTGGCGCGATGACCGGGATCGATTCCGTGGTCGGCGGAAGCATGCCCACGGTCCCGGTGTGGTGGCCGATCTCGAAGGTGATCCGTGGACCGTCGGGTTTGCCGATGTTGATGGTCTGGCCGTCCTCGATGTCGACCGCCGGCACCCGCCGGCCGTCGACGTACAAGCCGTTCAGCGACTTGTTGTCCAGCGCCACCCATTTGCCGCGATCGAAGCGCAGCAGCAAGTGCGCGCGGGCGACCAGCGGGTGTGCGACCCGCAGGTCCGCGCGCAGGTCGCTGCCGACGACCACGTCGCGGCCGGCCGCGAAGCTGCCCTTCGATCGGTCGGATCGAACAGTCAGCACTTGCTCGGCGGCTTGAGTCATCGGACCGGCCGCAAGCTCAGCGTTTCAGCCGGATGTGCCACCGGACGAAGCCGGTGTAGGCGACGGACAGGAACGCCAGCATCGCCATGTCGAACACGAAGATGTGTTTCGAGTGCTGCCAGATCGGGTCGTTGGTCGGGATCTGTTTGACCTTCACCAGCGACGGAAAGTCGATCGACGAGGCGCCCGCGGCGTAGCCCCACCGTGCCGGTGTCAGCCATGCGAGCTCCTCGAGGCCGAAGCGCTGATACACCGGAATCATGCCGCTGGAGAACACCAGCTGCGACATGATCGACACGACGAGGAGCGGCATGATCTGTTCGTTGGACTGCGCCAGGGCCGACAGCAGCAGGCCCAGCATCGCCGAGGCCACACAGGTCCCGGCGACGGTGACGAACAGCGAGAAGGTGGAGTTGCCGAAGAACGGCGGGTGTGCCGTCGGCGCGCCCTTGCCGAGCCGCACGATGATGGTGGCCACGGCCGCCTGGCCCGTCGCGAACACGCAGAACACCGCGATCTTGGCCAGCAGGTAGGCGGTGGTGGACAGGCCGACGGCCTGCTCGCGGCGGAAGATCGGGCGCTCGCCGATCAGGTCGCGGATGGTCAGCGCGGTGCCCATGAAGACGGCGCCGATGTTCAGCAGCACCATGATGTACTGCGGCTGGGTGGGCGCGGGGCCGAGCGGGTCGGCGGGGCCCAGCCCGGGGTGCGGGCCCTTCACCGTCAGCGACAACGCGCCGATCAGGAAAGGCAGGACCGCCAGAAAGACCGTGTAGCCGCGGTCGGACACGACCAGGCGGACCTGGCGGCGGGCGATCGTGGACAACTGCCGCCAGAGGTCGGTCCTCGGTGGCTCGCCCAGGTCGGCGGGGCTTTGCGCGGACGGCGCCTGGGACTGCTGCTGATTGCGCTCCCGGAAGCGGCGATTGGCCTCGTCGGGGTCGGCACCCACCTTGGCGAAGATGTCGGCCCAGTTGCGGGTGCCCATGGCCGCCTCGACCTGGTCGGGCGGGCCGCAGAAGGCGGTCTTGCCGCCCGGTGCGACCAGCAGGATCTGGTCGCAGACGTCCAGGTACGACACCGAGTGGGTCACCACCATCACCACGCGGCCCGCGTCGGCGAGCTGGCGGAGCATCAGCATGACCTGGCGGTCCAGCGCCGGGTCCAGGCCGGAGGTCGGCTCGTCGAGCAGCAGCAGCGACGGTTGGGTGAGCAGCTCGAGCGCCACCGAGGCGCGTTTGCGCTGGCCGCCCGAAAGCTTGTCGACCCGGGTTTCGGCGTGCTTGGTCATGTCGAGTTCTTCGAGGACCTGGGCGACGATCTGGGCCCGCTCGGCTTTGCTGGTGTCCGGGGGCAGCCGCAGCTCGGCGGCGTAGTTCAGGGCCTGGTTGACGGTCAGTTGCCGGTGCACGACGTCGTCCTGCGGCACCATCCCGATCCTGCTGCGCATCGACGCGTATTCGGCGTGGATGTCGTGGCCCTCGAACGTCACCGAGCCAGAGCTGGGGCTGGTGTAGCCCACCATCAGCCGCGACAGCGTGGTCTTGCCGGCGCCCGAACCGCCGATGATGGCCGTCAGCGTCCCGGGCCGGGCGCTCAGCGAGATGTGGTCGATCAGCTGCTTGCCGTCGATTTTGAAGCAGACCGAGTTCACCTCCAGCCCGCCGGTGCGCGTCGCGGCCTCGGTACGGCGCAGCAGCTCACCGCGGGTGAACACCAGGTCGACGTTGCCGATGGTGACCACGTCACCCTCGGTGAGTACCGCGGACCCCACCCGCACGCCGTTGACGAAGGTGCCGTTGACGCTGTGGGCGTCGCGGATCTCGGTGCCCAGCGGCGTCTGGGTCAGGAACGCGTGATGGCGGGACGCCAGGACGTCCTGGATGACGACGTCGTTGTCGGTGGCACGGCCGATCGTCAGTGCGCCGGACGGCTTCTGCAGCGCCCCGGACCGAGAAGGCCTGAGCGCCTGGAACATCTTGGTCGCCAGGTTCGCCACCTCGGGCTGCTTGGCGGCTCTGCGCGACATCTCGGTCTGCGGCGACGCCAGGCCGGAGACCTTGGGCTGCGGAGGGAAGTTGGGCGGTGGTGGCGGTGGGGCCGGCGCGCGGCCGCCGCCGGCATACATCGGTTGAGGCGGCGGTGCGGGGCGCGGCCCCGGCGCGCCCGGGTGCGGCCTGCGCGGCGGCGACGCCCAGCTGGGCGGGCGGCCCGTCGGGCCGGGTGGCGGGCCGGGCGGGGCGGCGGCCGGAGGGCCCGCGGGCGCGGCGGACCACGCCATCCCGGACTGTTGGGCCGCCATCGGGATGCCCATCGACTCGGTTTGCGGTGGGCGCCCGGCCATCCCCTGGTGCCGGCCGACCTCGAACGTGAGCTGCGGCCCGTCGGGGTTCCCGATGTTGAGACACTGCCCGTCGTGGATCTCGACCACCGGCACGCGCCGGCCGTTCACGAAAGTGCCGTTGAGCGAACCGTTGTCGATCGCCAGCCACCGGCCCTGGTCGAAGCGCAGCAGCAGGTGGGCGCGCGAGATCAGTGGGTGCGTGATGCGCATGTCGGCGCGCAGATCGCGCCCCACCACCACGTCGTGACCGGCGGCGAAGGTGCGTTCTGACCCGTCATGGCGAACCGTCAAGACGGGCTGGGCTGGTGCACTCATCGGTCCAACTGTATCTCGTGAACCCAAGGCCACCCTGAGGCCCAAATGTGCGTCAGCGGTCCGGCTCTCGTGGGTGCGCTAGGTGCGATTGCCCGCCAAGACATCCGGGGCGCCCGTGACCACGCAGCGTGTCCGGGTGTAGATCGTGGGCATGCATTGGTTGCAGTGGGTGCATGCCGACCGCACGCTGTGTTGGGCGCCGTCGGCGGCGATCCGATTGATCAGGTCCGGCTCGGCCAGCAGCGCGCGGGCCATCGCGACGAAGTCGAATCCCTCGGCCATCGCCAGGTCCATCGTTTCCCGGTTGGTGATGCCGCCGAGCAGGATCAGCGGCATCGTCAGCTCCGCGCGGAACAGCTTGGCGTCGCGCAACAGATAGGCCTCGCGGTAGGGGTACTCGCGCAGGAACTTCTTGCCCGTCATGCGCATTCCCCAACTCAGCGGCGGTTTGAATGCACCGGCGAACTCCTTGAGCGGCGCGTCGCCGCGGAACAGATACATCGGGTTGACCAGCGAGCTGCCCGCGGTGAGTTCGATCGCGTCCAGGCCACCGTCGTCCTGCAGCCACTTCGCGGTGGTCAGCGATTCCTCGGTGCTGATGCCGCCGCGAACGCCGTCGGCCATGTTGAGCTTGGCGGTCACCGCGATCGGCGTGCCCTCCTTTTCCACCGCGCGGCGCACGGCCATGACGATGCCGCGGGCCACCTTCGCCCGGTTCTGAAGCGACCCGCCGAACTCGTCGTCGCGGCGGTTGATCAGCGGGGACAGGAACGAGCTCGCCAAGTAGTTGTGGCCCAAATGGATTTCGACCGCGTCGAAGCCGGCTTCGATGGCCAGGCGGGCCGCGTTGGCGTGCCCCTCGATGACGTCGTCGATGTCGTCACGGGTCGCCTTCTTGGCGAATCGCATTCCGATGGGATTGAAGAACCGCACCGGCGCCAGGGCCTTGGCCTTGTTCGATTTGGCATTGGCGACCGGGCCCGCGTGGCCGATCTGTGCGCTGACGGCGGCGCCCTCGGCGTGGATCGCGTCGGTGAGCCGGCGGAACCCGGGCACCGCCTCGGGCCGCAGCCAGATCCCGTTGCCCTCGGTGCGGCCGCCGGGGGAGATGGCGCAGTAGGCGACGGTCGTCATGCCGACGCCGCCGGCGGCCGGCTGCCGGTGGTATTCGATCAGATCGTCGGTCACCAGGGTGTCGGGCGTGCGGGCCTCGAACGTGGCCGACTTGATGGTGCGGTTGCGCAGCGTGATCGGGCCGAGCTTGGCGGGGCTGAACACGTCCGGAGGGGTAGACATATCGGGAGCTTAATGGCGATCGCAAGCGCGGCGAAGCCGGGCTTGGCGGGTCGCCATCATCGGCCGTGACGGCGATCGCAAGCGCGGCGAAGCCGGGCGCGGCGGGTCGCCGTCGTCGACCGTGCCAGACTGTCAGGCGTGGGCGCAATCACACTGGACGGCAAGGCCACCCGTGACGAGATCTTCGTCGACCTCAAACAACGGGTGGCCGCCCTGACAGCGTCGGGCCGCACCCCGGGCCTGGGCACCATCCTGGTCGGTGATGATCCGGGGTCGCAGGCCTACGTCCGGGGCAAGCACGCGGACTGCGCCAAGGTCGGCATCACGTCGATTCGCCGCGACCTGCCCGCCGACATCAGCACCGCGGCCCTGCACGACACCATCGACGAGCTGAACGCCAACCCGGACTGCACCGGGTACATCGTGCAGTTGCCGCTGCCCAAGCATCTGGACGAGAACGCGGCGCTGGAGCGGGTCGACCCGGACAAGGATGCCGACGGGCTGCACCCGACGAACCTGGGCCGGCTGGTGCTCAGCGTTCCCGCGCCGCTGCCGTGCACCGCACGTGGGATCGTGCACCTGCTGCGGCGCTACGACATCGAGATCGCGGGGGCGCACGTCGTCATCATCGGCCGCGGCGTGACGGTCGGTCGCCCGTTGGGGCTGCTGTTGACCCGCCGTTCCGAGAACGCCACGGTCACGTTGTGCCACACCGGAACTCGTGATCTGGCGGCCTACACCAGGCAGGCGGACATCGTCGTCGCCGCGGTCGGGGTGCCGCACATGCTGACCGCCGACATGGTGCGTCCCGGCGCCGCGGTCGTCGACGTGGGCGTCAGCCGAACCGACAACGGATTGGTGGGCGACGTGCACCCCGACGTGTGGGAGGTGGCCGGCCACGTGTCGCCGAATCCCGGCGGCGTGGGCCCATTGACCCGGGCGTTCCTGCTGAGCAACGTCGTCGAGCTCGCCGAGCGGGAATGAGCGCGAGGTCCGTCGTCAGGGCCCAGTGGCCAATCCTGCTGGTGGGCTTGACCTTCGCCACGGCGCTTGTCCTGGTGGGGGCAAACTTCTGGCGCCGGGGCTCGCTGCTGATCGGCATCGGTGTCGGCCTGGCCGCGGCGCTGCGACTGGTGCTGCCCGACGAGCGGTCCGGTCTTCTGGTGGTGCGCAGCAAGGGAATTGATTTCGTCACCACCGCGACGGTCGCGACGGCGATGGTCTACATTGCGTGGACCATCGACCCGCTGGGCACCGGCTAGAAACCCGGCGCCCGTCGAGATCTACCGTGGCAGGCCGGGGATCTGCCCCGCCACCCCGGGGATCTGGCCCGCCATCCCGGGGATCTGGCCCGCCATCCCGGGGATCTGGCCCGTCATCCCGGGGATCTGGCCCGTCATCCCGGGGATCTGCCCGGCCATGCCGGGGATCTGCCCGGGCATCCCGGGCATTCCCGGCACTTGTGGCACCGAAAGATTGCCGTTGGCCAGGTTCGCCATCTGCTCGGGGCAGTAGGTCTGTATCGCGATGGTGGTGAACATGCGCGCCATCATCGGTGACATGCCCCTGCCGGAGACGCTCGAGGCGGCCGCGGCGAAGTTGCCGCCCGGCTGGGCGAGCATCGGGCAGATGGACTGGCCCACCGACATCGCGTTTCCGGGTTCGCCGAAGTCGATGCCCGCGTGGTTGAGCGCGTCGATGAAGTTGTCGTCGGGGTTGTCCGCCCCGGCGGGCGCGGCGAACGCCGACGCCGCGGTGAGCAGGGCGGCGGCCACGGCCAGCAGGCGAACGGTGAGGGGCTGGTTCCGAAACAGCCAGATCCAGTGATGCGTTCGCGCCGCTGCCCTCATGCAGCCTCCCCCTCGTTCGTGGAGTGCGCCGAGGGCACTCGAGTCACGTTACGAACTCTGAGCCATCACAGTCACGTTTACGACACGGTGGGGTAAAGGTTCGCACAATAAGCGTTTTGCGGGGTCGCCGATCCCCGGACGTCGCTTAAAAGGCGCCACGCGCGGCGCCGGGCCGCCCGGCGGATCGAAGCCACACTGTGATCTGACACGGGCGCCGACATCGGGCTTTTGCGTGAGAAATGTTTGAGAATCTCCGCACATGACGACGAATCACAGCCGTCCGCCGGACCCCTGCTTGCAGCGGACCATCTCGCGCCAGGCCTTTCTTCGCGGCGCCGTCGGAATGTTGGCCACCGGCGCGGTTTTGGGCACCGCGCGGGCGGCCGCCGACCCCGCCGTCGGCTGGGGCGGGCTGGCGTCCTCCATCGGCGGCACCGTTGTGCTGCCCACCAACAGCGCTCAATTCGCCACCAGCAAAAAGGTTTTCAACTCGTTCTACGACAGCTCCAGTCCAGCCGCGGTAGTGACGGTTTCATCGCAGGCGGACGTGCAGAAGGCGGTCGCGTTCGCGACGGCCAACAACCTCAAGATCGCCCCGCGCGGGGGTGGGCATTCGTACGTCGGTGCGTCCAGCGCCAACGGCACGTTGGTGCTGGACCTGCGCGGGCTCCCGGGTGGTGCCAACTTCGATGGCAACAACGTCACCGTCACCCCGGCGACCACGCTCTACGCGATCCAGCAGGCGTTGACCGGTCGGGCGATACCGAGCGGCACCTGCCCGACGGTGGGCGTCGCGGGACTCGCGCTGGGCGGGGGGATAGGCCCCGACAGCCGCCACGCCGGCCTGACCTGTGACGCGCTGCAGTCGGCGACGGTGGTGTTGCCCAGCGGCGACGTGGTGACCGCGTCCGCCAACGACAATCCGGATCTGTTCTGGGCGCTGCGTGGCGGGGGCGGAGGAAACTTCGGGGTGACGACGTCGATGACGTTCTCCACCTTCGCGACGACCGACAGCGACGTCGTGCGGCTCGACTTCCCGCCCGCGTCGGCCACGCAGGTGCTCGTCGGCTGGCAGTCCTGGCTCAGCGCGGCCGACCGAAACACCTGGGGCATCGTCGATCTCATGGTCGGCTCGGCGCCGAATTGCCACGTGCTGGCGACCTGCCCCGCGGGGGCGGGGTCTGGAGTGGTCGATGCGATCAAGTCCGCGGTCGGGGTGGCGCCCACCTCGGTTTCGAACAAGACGATGAGCCGGACCGACTTGATGATGTTCCTGGCCGGCGGTACTTCCACGCCGCCGGCGCGTTCGTTCGTCGCCGGGTCGGACGTCATCGGCCCGGTCGATTCCACCGCGGCGCGCGCCATTGCCACTGCGATCGGGCAGTGGCCCTCGGGCGCCGGGCAGGCATCGGTCCTCGTCGACCCGCTCGGTGGCGCCGTCGCGGACGTGGCATCGGGCGACACCGCGTTCCCCTGGCGCAATCAGTCCGCCGTCTTGCAGTGGTACGTCGAGCCGGCCGGCAACCAGGTCACCGCCGCAAACACCTGGCTGAGCTCGGCACACCAAGCGGTGCAACAGATTTCGGTCGGCGGATACGTCAACTATCTGGAGGCCGGCGGCGCGCCCGCGCGGTACTTCGGCTCGAATCTGTCGCGGCTGACGACGGTGCGGCAGAAGTACGACCCGAACCGGATCATGTTCTCCGGGTTGAACTTCTGAGGTTTGCGTCCGTCGGAACGTCCAGCGCGGGTCCTTTGGCCCACAAAGCGGGCCCGAAGGCCCTAGCGAACGTGGCGGCCTGGTGCGGAAACTTTGGGTATCACGGCTGCACACCCAAGGCAGGTCAGACATGTTCACGCAGGCACTCAAGCGCTGGGGCGGTGCCGTCGCTGTCGCGGCGGGTCTTTGCACCATGGGTACAACGGGAACGGCCGGCGCGGACTACGCCGGTGTCCCGGAGTGGTACTCCCAGGCCCAAGAGCATCTGGCCAACACGGCGAAGTACATGCAGGCGGTGGTCGATGCGATCGAAGCCAACGACCTCGGCGCTCTGCGATCGGCGTGTTCGGCCGTCCACGACGAGCAAACGATCGGTCTGCAGGCCCACCTGCCCACGCCGGACCCCGCGCTGACCAAGGCGCTGCAGTCCGAGATCAACGACTTCCACACGGCGACGCACCTCTGCATGTCGCTGGGGCCGAACAGCACACTGGCCGATCTGGACCAAGCCGACTTGTTCACCCAGCGCGCGATCGACGACCTCAAGACGGTCAACGACATCCTCGTCGAAGACCTGGGCTGAGGCCTTTTCAGCCGGTGACCACGAGGTCCGTGGCGGCGTGCTCCCTCGTAGAACGGATCAGAGCGAGCGTCCGCCGGTGGTGGCGGCGACCAGCCTCAGCCCGATCACCCGGCGAGGGTCGCCCTGATGCACACGGTCACATAGGGCAGCGCCAGCCCGGTCGAATTCGCCAGCGCCGGATGGGTGGCCAGCAGTTCACGCACCTGGTCCAGGGTCCTGGTGCGAACCTCGGTGGGTGAGGTGATGCAGTAGCTGCGCGACGCGACGAGGTCGATCAGGGCCTGCGGCGTAAGGTAATTGGTCCACTCGACCTGGTGGCGCTCCGGCTGGGTGAACGCATCGGACAGCGCGACGTCGAAGCGGTCCCGGTCACCGTCGGAGCCGATGATCTCGCCCAGCTCCCGCACCCAGCCCAGCCGCTCGTCGCGGGTGTTCCACACCAGGCCCAGTCGCCCGCCCGGCCGCAGCACGCGCGCCACCTCGGGAATGGCGCGCTCGGGATCCACCCAATGCCAGGCCTGGGCGACCAGGACGACGTCGACGCTGTTGTCCGGCAACGGAATGCCCTCCGCCGTGCCCAGCAGTGCCCGGGTCTCCGGCAAAGAGGTGCGCAAGACCTCCAGCATGTCGGGAATCGGGTCGACGGCCACCACATCCAGCCCGCGTTCCACCAGCCGGGTGGTGAGCTTGCCGGTGCCCGCACCCAGGTCCAACACCTGCCGCGCGCCGCGCGGCAACAGCCAGTCGATGGCCTCCGGTGGGTAGGAGGGACGTCCCCGCTCATAGGCCGCCGCCGCCGAACCGAACGACAGGGAGCGGTCGTGGCGAGAACGGGTCACCGCCGGCACGTGCCTTCGTTGGCGGCGAGATCCAGCGTCTTGCGAATCAGTTCCCCGACCGCCTCGGATTCCACCAGGAAGCCGTCGTGCCCGCAGATCGACTCGACGATCTGCAGGCCGCCGCAGCCCGGCAGCAGCTCGGCGAGCTCCTCCTGCAACCGCAGCGGATAGAGCCGGTCGGAGGTGATGCCGCCAACCACGGCCGGCACCGGGCAACCGGTCAGGGCCTTGCGCACCCCGCCGCGACCGCGGCCGACGTCGTGGCTGTTCAGCGCCTCGGTCAGCGTCACGTAGCTGCCCGCGTCAAAGCGGGCCAACAGCTTGTCGCCCTGATGCTCCAGGTAGCTCTGCACGGCGTAGCGGCTGTCCTCGCCCCCCTGCTTGTCGTTGCCGAACCGGGTGTCGAGCTCCGCCTCCCCCCGGTAGGTCAGGTGGGCGAAGCGACGGGCGATGGTCAGCCCGGTGTCCGGTGTGCGGCCGGTGCCGTGGTAGTCGCCGCCCTGCCAGTTCGGGTCGGCCTGGATGGCCGCGATCTGCGTGGTCTGCGTGCCGATCTGGTCGGCGGTCGCGCGCGCGCCGACCGCAAGCAGCAGCCCGGCCCGGACCCGGCTGGGATGGCCCACCATCCACTCCAAAGCCCTTGCGCCGCCCATGGATCCACCGACGACGGCGGCCACCTGGTCGATTCCCAGCGCGGCCAGGGCGGCGATATCGGCCTCCACCTGGTCGCGCACGGAGATCACCGGAAACCTTGAGCCCCAAGGTTTTCCGTCCCGGGCCAGCGAGCTGGGCCCGGTGGAACCGCGGCACCCGCCCAGCACGTTGGTGGCCACCGCGCACCAGCGGTCGGTGTCGATCGGCGCGCCGGGCCCGGCCACCCCGTCCCACCAGCCGCCGGTCGGATGTCCCGGGCCGGCGGGGCCGGTGATGTGCGAATCGCCGGTCAGTGCGTGCAGCACCACCACCACGTTGTCGCGGGTCGGCGACAGCTCACCCCAGCGCTGAACGGCGATACAGACGTCATCGATCACGGCGCCGCTCTCCGTGGTCAGCGAGCCGATGTGCACCAGGCCGATCTCGCCTTCGGCCGGCAGCGTCTGGGTGGGGACGTCGGAGATCGTCACGGCCGGGCTCCTAGAACGCCGCCACTGCTTGCGGGTCGGCGCCCGACGTCTGCGCGTCCGCCCGGAACTTGCGCGCCGCGGCGAAGCCAAGTTCCAGGTCGGCCAGGATGTCCTCGATGCCCTCGATCCCGACGGCCAACCGCACCAGGCCCGGGCTGACGCCGGTGCTCAGCTGCTCGGCCGGGCTGAGCTGGGCGTGGGTGGTCGACGCCGGGTGGATCACCAGGGAGCGCACGTCGCCGATGTTGGCGACGTGGCTGTGCAGTTTCAGCGCGTTGACGAACGCCTTGCCGGCCTCTACGCCCCCGGCCAGCTCGAATGAGAGCACCGCGCCGGTTCCCTTGGGCGCCAGCTTCTTCGCCCGCTCGTGCCACGGCGAGCTGGGCAGCCCCGCGTAGTTGACCGACAGGACGCCGTCGTGTCCCTCGAGGAACTCGGCGACCCGTTGCGCGTTGGCGACGTGGCGCTCGACGCGCAGGCTCAGCGTCTCGATGCCCTGGGCCACCAGGAACGCGTTGAACGGCGAGGCGGCGGAGCCGAGGTCGCGCAGCAGCTGCACGCGCGCCTTGAGCGCGTACGCCGGCGCTCCGAGCTCGGCGAACACCACCCCGTGGTAGCTGGGGTCGGGCGTGGTGAACCCTGGGAAGCGGCCCTGCGTCCAGTCGAAGGTGCCGCCGTCGACGATGACCCCGGCGATCGCGGAACCGTGCCCACCCAGGTACTTGGTGGCGGAGTGCACCACGATGTCGGCGCCGTGGGAGAACGGCTGGATCAGGTAGGGCGTGGCGATGGTGTTGTCGACGATCAGCGGTATCCCGTTGGCGTGGGCGACGCCGGCCACCCCGGGGATGTCCAGCACGTCGATCTGCGGGTTCGAGATGGTCTCGGCGAAGAACGCCTTGGTGTTGGGTCGCACCGCGGCCTGCCAGGAGTCCAGGTCGTCCGGATCGTCGATGAAGCTCACGTCGATGCCGAGCTTGGCCAGCGAGTAGTGGAACAGGTTGTAGGTGCCGCCGTAGAGCCGCGGGCTGGACACGATGTGATCCCCGGCACACGCGAGGTTCAATATGGCGAAGGTCTCAGCGGCCTGACCCGAGCTCAGGAACAGCGCGGCCACGCCGCCCTCGAGCGCGGCCACGCGCTGCTCGACGACATCGGTGGTGGGGTTGCCGATCCGGGTGTAGATGTTGCCCGGAATCTCCAGCCCGAACAGGGCCGCGGCGTGCGAGGTGTCGTCGAAGGTGTAGGACGTGGTCTGGTAGATCGGCAGGGCGCGGGCGTGGGTCGCCGGGTCCGGTTGCTGGCCGGCGTGTACCTGCTTGGTCTCAAAGGACCATTGCGCGGTCGGGTCGGCGTCGTCGTTGCTGGTGGTGCTGTTGTCGGGGCTCACGTGGGTTTGCTTTCTGCTTCGAGATTTGCGGATCGGGTGTCGGGGTCGCGGCGGCCGGGTGGCCGTGGGTTAACAGCGACACACGCTTCGACACATGAGCCGATCGCAAGGAGCTAAAGATGTGCACATCACGTCTTCCCCTCTAGTCAGGGGTCCGTTATGGCGGACCCGCGCTTGCCGCGCAGCCTGTGGCTACTAGACCTGGTCATCACCCGGGGCACCCCACCGCGGTTGGAGGGTTGCCGGCCAGCAAGCCGGGGCTTGATGCTGGCGCTCATGACCGATACAAAGACTAGCTTACTGTGCCGACTCAGTGCCAATGGCAGGTCGACACCTGCCCAAACGCCCTTGATAACGTGGCAGCAAGAACGCTGAGCCCCCCAGAGATCTGACCGATATTTGAATATTTTGACGCCGGGAGAGGGACCGTGAGCGCCGTACAGCCGACCGTCATCTACACACTGACCGACGAGGCGCCGTTGCTGGCGACCTACGCGTTCCTTCCGATCGTGCGCGCGTTCGCCGAGCCGGCGGGCATCGAGATCAAGACCAGTGACATCTCCGTGGCTGCACGGATCCTCGCCGAGTTCGGCGACGACCTGACCGAAGACCAGCGCGTTCCCGACAACCTGGGGGAGCTGGGCCGGCTGACGAAGCTGCCGGACACCAACATCATCAAGCTGCCGAACATCAGCGCCTCGGTGCCCCAGCTGATCGCCGCCGTCAAGGAGCTGCAGGGCAAGGGATTCAAGATTCCGGACTTCCCGCAGAGTCCGAAGACCGACGAGGACAAAGAGATCCGCGCCCGCTACGGCAAGTGCCTGGGCAGTGCGGTCAACCCGGTGCTGCGGCAGGGCAACTCGGACCGGCGCGCGCCCAAGGCCGTCAAGGAGTACGCGCGCAGGCACCCGCACAGCATGGGGGAGTGGTCCCCGGCCTCGCGCACGCACGTCGCCACCATGCGCCAGGGCGACTTCTATCACGGCGAGAAGTCGATGACGCTGGATCGCGCGCGCAACGTGAAGATGGTGCTTCAGACCAAGAGCGGGAAGACCCTGGAGCTCAAGCCCAGGGTCGAGCTGCGCGAAGGCGACGTCATCGATTCCATGTTCATGAGCAAGAAGGCCCTGGTCGAGTTCTACGAGGAACAGATGCAGGACGCCTACGAGACCGGCGTGATGTTCTCGCTGCACGTCAAGGCGACCATGATGAAGGTGTCGCATCCGATCGTCTTCGGCCACGCCGTGAAGGTCTTCTACAAGGACGCCTTCGCCAAGCACCAGGAGCTCTTCGACGAGCTCGGCGTCGACGTCAACAACGGGCTGGTCGATCTCTACAGCAAGATCGAGTCGCTGCCCGCGTCGTTGCACGAGGAGATCATCCGCGACCTGCATGCCTGCCACGAGCACCGCCCGGAGCTGGCGATGGTCGATTCGGCCAAGGGCATCACCAACTTTCATTCGCCCAGCGACGTGATCGTGGACGCGTCGATGCCGGCGATGATCCGCGCCGGCGGCAAGATGTGGGGCGCCGACGGGCGGCAGAAGGACACCAAGGCCGTCAACCCCGAGTCCACCTTCTCCCGCATCTACCAAGAGATCATCAATTTCTGTAAGACCCACGGGCAGTTCGACCCGACGACGATGGGCACCGTGCCCAACGTCGGCCTGATGGCGCAGCAGGCCGAGGAGTACGGCTCGCACGACAAGACGTTCGAGATCCCCGAGGACGGCGTCGCCGACATCGTCGACCTCGACACCGGGGAGGTGCTGCTCACCCAGAACGTGGAGGAGGGCGACATCTGGCGGATGCCGATCGTCACCGACGAGGCGATCCGGGACTGGGTCAAGCTGGCCGTCACCCGGGCGCGTAACTCGGGCATGACGGCGGTGTTCTGGCTCGACACCGAACGGCCGCACGAGGTGGAGCTGCGCAAGAAGGTCAAGGCCTACCTCAAGGAGCACGACACCGAGGGCCTGGACATCAACATCATGCCGCAGGTGTGGGCGATGAGGTACACGCTGGAGCGCGCGATGCGCGGGCAGGACACCATCGCCGTGACCGGAAACATCCTGCGCGACTACCTCACCGACCTGTTCCCCATCCTGGAGCTGGGCACCAGCGCCAAGATGCTGTCGATCGTGCCGCTGATGGCCGGTGGCGGCATGTACGAAACCGGGGCGGGCGGTTCGGCGCCCAAGCACGTCCACCAGTTGCTCGAGGAGAACCACCTGCGTTGGGACTCTCTCGGTGAATTCCTCGCTCTCGGAGCGTGTTTCGAAGACATCGGCATCAAGACCGACAACGAGCGCGCCAAGATCCTGGCCAAGACGCTGGACGCCGCGATCGGCAGGCTGCTGGAGGACAACAAGAGCCCGTCGCGCAAGGCCGGGGAGCTCGACAACCGCGGCAGCCAGTTCTACCTGGCGCTGTACTGGGCGCAGGAACTCGCGCAATCCGACGACGAGGAGCTGCGTGAGCACTTCGCCGCGCTGGCCGACTCGTTGAGCAAGAACGAGGAGACCATCGTGGCCGAGCTCGCCGAGGCGCAGGGCGAGACGGTCGACATCGGCGGCTACTACTACCCGGACAGCGAGAAGACGACTGCAGTCATGCGGCCGAGCAAGACATTCAACGAAGCGCTAGCCGCTTCGCAGGGCTAAGGGCCGCCGCGAAGAGAAAGTCGGACTCGACATGTCAGGCGAACACAAGATCAAAGTCAAGGGGCCCGTAGTCGAGCTCGACGGTGACGAGATGACCCGCGTCATCTGGAAGTTCATCAAGGACCTGCTGATCCTGCCGCATCTCGACATCAACCTGGATTACTACGACCTCGGCATCGAAAACCGCGATCGCACCAACGACCAGGTGACGATCGACGCCGCGTACGCCATCAAGAGGCACGGCGTCGGCGTCAAGTGCGCCACCATCACCCCCGACGAGGCCCGCGTCTCCGAATTCAACCTGAAGAAGATGTGGCTGTCGCCCAACGGTACGATCCGAAACATCCTGGGCGGCACCATCTTCCGCGAGCCGATCGTGATCTCCAACGTGCCGCGTCTGGTGCCGGGCTGGACCAAGCCGATCGTCATCGGCCGGCACGCCTTCGGCGACCAGTACCGGGCGACGAACTTCAAGGTGGACAAGCCGGGCACCGTCAGCATCACGTTCACGCCGTCGGACGGCAGCGAGCCGATGGTGCACGAGGTGGTGTCCATCCCCGAGGACGGCGGCGTCGTGATGGGGATGTACAACTTCAAGGAATCCGTCCGCGACTTCGCCCGCGCCTCGCTGGCCTACGGCCTGAACGCCAAGTGGCCGGTGTACCTGTCCACCAAGAACACCATCCTCAAGGCCTACGACGGCATGTTCAAAGACGAGTTCCAGCGCATCTACGACGAGGAGTTCAAGGACAAGTTCGAGGCCGAGGGGCTGACCTACGAGCACCGGCTGATCGACGACATGGTGGCCGCCTGCCTCAAGTGGGAGGGCGGGTACGTGTGGGCCTGCAAGAACTACGACGGTGACGTCCAGTCGGACCTCGTCGCGCAGGGTTACGGCTCGCTGGGGCTGATGACGTCGGTGCTGATGACCGCCGACGGCAAGACGGTCGAGGCCGAAGCCGCGCACGGAACCGTCACCCGGCATTTCCGGCAGTACCAGGCCGGCAAGCCGACGTCGACCAACCCGATCGCCTCGATCTTCGCCTGGACGCGTGGGCTGCAGCATCGCGGCAAGCTTGACAACACGCCCGAGGTGATCGAGTTCGCGCAGACCCTGGAGGACGTGGTCGTCGCGACGGTCGAGAGCGGCAAGATGACCAAGGACCTCGCCATCCTCATCGGCCCCGACCAGGAATGGCAGCAGAGCGAGGAGTTCCTCGACTCGATCGCCGAGAACCTGGAAAAGAAGCTGGCTAACTAGCCGAGGGGTTGGCGCCCCGGCTCGCCGGGCAGCACTCGTCGAGGAATTCGGTGATCAGGTCGGCGACGCGCTCCGGCGCCTCGAACATCGGGATGTGCCCCACGGCGTCGAGCTTGGTGACCTGGTGGTCGTCGGGCAGATGCGTGGTGAAATGCCGGCTGAACCTGGGTGCGGGCACGATCCGGTCCTTTTCGCAGATCACCAGGTGCGCCGGGACGGCGTTGTCGGCCAGCTCGCGCAGGCCGTGCAGCAGCAGCGACTTGACCAGCAGCTGGAAGTAGGCCGGGCAGTGCGCGACGTCGTCGATGCAGCCCAGCAGCTGTTCATCGCTCACCCCGTCCGGCGACGCGCTGATCGCGTAGGTGGCCAGCTGGCGGCTGAACGGCAGGCGCATCACCTTCGGGCCGAACAGCCAGGCGAGCACCAGCAGCGGAATGCCCAGGATGAACTTGGCGATCACCTCGAACTTGGCCGGGCTCCATCGCGTCCACCCGCCGGCCGGGGCGATGCCCATCACGCTGCGCGCCCGTCCGCGCCGCTCGAGTTCGAACGCGACCCATCCACCCAGCGAGTTGCCCACGATGTGCGCGGTATCCCAGCCCAGCTCGTCCATCTGCCGCTCGACGTGGTCGGCCAGCACCGCCGAGGACAGAAACCAGGTCCCCGCCGGCGGCCCGCCGTTGTGGCCGGCCATCGTCGGGGCGAAAACCTCGTAGCGCCCGGTGTCGGCCAGCCGCCGGGCGACGTCCTCCCAGACCGCCTGCGACAGCAGGAACGGATGCAGCAACAGCACCGGCTCCCCCGAGCCGAGGTGGATCGGTGGCCGGGTCCCCGTGTTGCTGTTGGTCCGCTTGCTCCCCATACCGCCGACATTAAAGGCGGTACCGCCGGTACCGCAAGCGAGGTGCGGCGCGGGCGCCCGGCCGGCCGGGCATCCGAGGGCGAGCGCCCGGCTGGCCGGGGACTCGGCGGAAGCGGGTCGCGTGAAAAGATCGGGGCATCATGAGCACCGCTACCGGATCCCGCCGGATCTTCTCCGGCGTGCAGCCCACCTCCGATTCGCTCCACCTCGGGAACGCGTTGGGTGCCATCACCCAGTGGGTGGCGCTGCAGGACGACCACGACCCCTTCTTCTGCGTGGTCGACCTGCACGCCATCACCATCCCCCAGGACCCCGAGGCGCTGCGGCGCCGGACCCTGGTCACCGCCGCCCAATACCTGGCGCTGGGCATCGACCCCGCCCGCAGCACCATCTTCGTGCAGAGCCACGTGCCCGCCCACTCCCAGCTGGCCTGGGTGCTGGGCTGCTTCACCGGCTTCGGGCAGGCCTCCCGGATGACGCAGTTCAAAGACAAGTCGGCCCGCCAGGGCGGTGACTCCACCACCGTGGGCCTGTTCACCTACCCGGTGTTGCAGGCCGCCGACGTCCTGGCCTACGACGCCGAGCTGGTGCCGGTGGGCGAGGACCAGCGCCAGCACCTCGAGCTGGCGCGCGACGTGGCGCAGCGGTTCAACAGCCGGTTTCCCGACACGTTCGTGGTTCCCGACCTCCTCATCCCGAAGGTCACCGCCAAGATCTACGACCTGCAGGATCCGACGTCGAAGATGAGCAAGTCGGCGGCCACCGATGCCGGCTTGATCAACCTGCTCGACGACCCGGCCGCGTCGGCCAAGAAGATCCGCTCGGCGGTCACCGACAGCGAGCGCGAGATCCGCTTCGACACCGACGCCAAGCCGGGCGTGTCCAACCTGCTGAGCATCCAGTCCGCGGTCACCGGTGCCGGCATCGACAAGCTCGTGGACGGTTACGCCGGGCGGGGTTACGGCGACCTGAAGAAGGACACCGCCGAGGCGGTGGTCGAGTTCGTCAGCCCGATCAAGGCCCGCGTCGACGAATTGTTGGCCGACCCGGCCGAATTGGAGGCGATACTCGCGGCCGGGGCGCAGCGGGCCGAGGACGTCGCCGGCAAGACCGTCCGGCGGGTCTACGATCGGCTGGGTTTCCTTCCGCAGCGGGGATGAGTCACACCATGAACGAGCCGGGCAAGGCGGGCATCCTCGACCGGCTGCGGGACCGGCACGGGTGGCTCGACCATGTCATCCGTGCCTACCAGCGCTTCGACGACCGCAACGGCGGGTTCTTCGCGGCCGGCCTCACCTATTACACGATCTTCGCGCTATTCCCTTTGCTGATGGTCGGTTTCGCGGCCTTCGGGTTCGTCCTCGTCCGGCGCCCGGAGCTGCTGAAGACGATCGACGCGCACATCCGGGCCCAGGTGACCGGCGCCCTGGGGGATCAGCTGCGGCACTTGATCAACTCGGCGATCGACGCGCGGACGTCGGTGGGCATCATCGGCCTGGCGACCGCGCTCTGGGCGGGCCTGGGCTGGATATCGCACTTGCGCCAGGCGCTGACGGAGATGTGGTGGGACGAGCGCATCGAGTCGCCGGGCTTCGTGCACAACAAGCTCTCCGACCTGCTGGCCCTGATGGGGACGTTCGCGGTGACCATGGCCACCGTCGCCCTCACCACCCTCAGTCATGACGCGCCCCTCGCCGCGGCGCTGAAATGGCTTGGCGTTCCGAAACTTTCGGTGCTGGACTGGCTCTTCGGGCTGCTGGCGATCGTCATCTCGACGGCGGTGTCGTGGTTGTTGTTCGCCTGGATGATCGCCCGGCTGCCCCGCGAGAAGGTCAGCGTCGCCGATTCGGCGCGGGCCGCGCTGATGGCGGCGATCGGGTTCGAAGCGTTCAAACAGGTCGGCTCAATCTATCTGCGGGTGGTGCTGCGCAGTCCCGCCGGCGCCACCTTCGGCCCGGTGCTGGGCCTGATGGTGTTCGCCTACGTCACCGCGTATCTCGTGCTCTTCTGCACGGCGTGGGCGGCGACGGCATCCGGTCGCCCGCGCACCCGCCACGTCCCGCCTCCCGCGCCGGCGGTCATCGCCCCCCGCGTGCAACTGGACGAGGGGATCAGCACGCGGCAGACATTGACCGCGGCGGCGATGGGAGCCCTTGGGGCGCTGGCACTTTCCCGGTTCACCCGGCGGCTTCGTTAGCCGAACCCTGCCAACGGCCTGCCACCATGATGGTGACGACTCCCAAATCGCCGTCCAGCACAACGAGATTCGCGTTATACCCGGCGCGCAGGCTGCCCACCCGCTCGAGGCCCAGCGCCCGCGCCGGCGTCGCCGAGGTGGTCTGCGCCGCGACGGCCAGCCCCGCGCCCGCGTACACGGCGCGAAAGATGCGGTCCATGGTGGCGGTGCTGCCCGCGATCGTCGGCGTCCCGCGCACCCGCGCCACACCGGACACGACGTCGACGGCGACAGCGCCGAGGCGAAACGCCCCGTCGTCGCGGCCGGCCGCGGCGATGGCGTCGGTGATTACGGCGACGCGGTCGGGGCCCGCGGTCTCGATCACCGCGCGCACGACGGCCGGGTGCACGTGCACGCCGTCGGCGATGACCTCCACGGTGACGCCAGGGTGGCGCAGCAGGGCGAGCGCCGGCCCGGGCTCGCGATGATGCAGCGGCGGCATGGCGTTGAACAGGTGGGTGCCGACCGTGGCGCCCAGCGCGACGGCGTGCTCGGTCTGCTCGTAGGTGGCGTCCGTATGCCCCACCGCCACAACGACTCCGGCGTCACGAAAACGCCGGATCGCATCGTCGGCCCCGGGCAGCTCGGGGGCCAGGGTGACCATCCGGATCGTGCCGGCGCCGGCGTCGAGTACGGCGTCGATTTCGGCGGGGTCCGGCTCGCGCATCTGGGCGGGGTCGTGCGCGCCGCAGCGGGCCCGGCTCAGCCACGGCCCCTCCAGGTGGACGCCCGCGACGACGCCTCGCCGGGTGGCGTCGGCGAGCGCGCGCACCCCGGCCAGCAGCTCGGCCGGCGGGGCGGTCACCAAGCTGGCGAGGGTCGTCGTGGTGCCGCGCCGCCGGTGGAATTCCGCCGCCGCGGTGATCCCGTCGGCGTCGGTGTAGGACGCCCCGCCGCCCCCGTGTACGTGCATGTCGACGAAGCCGGGCACCACCGTGCCGTCGGGGAAGTCCGCGTCGGCCGGGCGGGGCGGAGCGCCCCGGCCGCAGGCCAGGATCCGCCCGCCGTCCGTCTCCAGCCAGCCCGGCCGGCGGACCTGCCCGTCGAGCACCATCGTGCCCGCGGCGATCACTGGCACGGGTCCTCCCAGCGGCCGCCGTTTTCCCAGAAGTGCCGGATTTCCTCCAACTGGCGGCCCTTGGTCTCCGGCGCATACCGGTAGACGACGACGAGCGCGACCACCGCGAGGGACGCGAACACCGCGAAAGTACCCGCGCCCCCGAGGGAATGCAGCATGGTGAGGAACACGGCGGCGACAATCGCGTTGCCCACCAGGTTCGACGTGAGCATCGTGCTCGACCCGATGGACCGTAGCCGGGACGGGAAGCTCTCGCTCGCGTACACCCAGCCCAGCGAGCCGAACCCCATGGTGTAGCCGATGATGAACAGCAGTATGCCGGTGAAGCCGAGGAATGCGCCGCCGAGGCCCCGTCCGAACACTGCCATCAGCACGACGTCGGCGGCGATCATCATGGCGATGCCGGACAACAGGATTGGGCGCCGGCCCACCCGGTCGACGAGCAGCAGCGATGCGCCCACGGCCGCGAGGCCGGCGACCTGGACCAGGGCGGGCAGTCCCAGCAACGCGAAATTGCCGGTGAAGCCCATGGCCGCGAATATCCGCGGGCTGTAGTAGATGATCGCGTTGATGCCGGTGATCTGGATCAGAAAGCCGAGCGTGATCACGAAGGCGGTGGCCCGCGAATACGGCGGGCGCAGCATCTCCGACCAGCCGCCACCACCTTCACCCAGCGCGCGGGCCATCTCGGCCAGTTCCTCGTCGACCTTGGCGGTGGGCTCGACGCGCAGCAGCGCCGTTCGGGCGTCGTCGTACCGGCCCTTCAGGACGTACCACCGCGCCGTGTCGGGCGCTCGAATCAGCATGGGCAGCAACAACATTGCGGGCACGGTGGCCAGTCCCAGCATCCAGCGCCAGCTGTGGGTGCCGGCCAGCAGGTAGCCGGTCAGGTATCCGACGATGAGTCCGCTGACGATGGCCAGCTGGTAGGCCGTCAGCAGCGAGCCGCGCACCGCCGTCGGGGCCGACTCCGCCACGTAGACCGGGACGACCACCACCGCCACCCCGAGGGTCAAGCCCAGCAGCAGCCGGGCCGCCAACAGCATCGGCAGCGACACCGAGAGCGCACCCAGTAGCGCGAACGCCGCGTAGGCGACCAGCAGCAGCACCACGGATTTCTTGCGACCGATCGCGTTGGCCAGTACGCCCGCACCGAGCGCCCCGGCGATCTGCCCGAGCACCACCATCGTCGTCAGCAGCTCCTGTTGCCGCGTCGACAGCCCGAAGTCCTCGGTGACGTAGAGCTGCGCGCCGGCGATGATGGACAGGTCGTAGCCGTAGATGACGCCGACGCTGGCGGCGGTCAGCCCGACCAGCAATCCCCGCCGGGCGTCAGTCATCTGGGTGAGTCTAGTGTCGCGCCCGGGCCGCTTGTCCCCCGATCGGGGGACAGGCAATTCCACCCGTCATGTCCGATCGGGGGATGTTCGTGGCTGCTCAGCGCCCATAAATTCCATTCATGCCCCTCACGCTGGTGCCCACCGCCCCCGCACAGACCAACGCCTTCGGGCGACTGCTGTCGCAGGGCACGCTCTACACGACGGGGATGCAACTCAGCAATTGCGCCGTCGTCCTGCCCATCATCTGCACGCACCAGGGCATCAGCTGGGCGGCCGGCCTGATCTTTCCGGCGTACGGAATGGGCGCGATCACCGGAAACTCGATCTCGCCGGCGGTCCTGCAGCGATCGGGCCGGATGCGCCACCTGTTGCTGGCGGGGATCGGGGCGACCGCGGCGGCCATGGTCCTGCTCGACGCTTTGATTCCCTGGACGGGCAGGTTGACCGCCGCGGTGTTCCTGCTGACCTGCGTGGTCAGCGGGGTCGCCGTCGGGATCGGCTGCGTCGCCTATCCCGACATGGTGTCCAACAAGCTGTCGGCATCGCGGCGGGGCGAACTGCTGCTGGTCCAAGGGGCCATCGGGTCGGTGCTGGCCACCGGCGTCACGCTGTTGGTCGTGCCGATGCTTGCCCATGGCAACGAAATGGCATATCGCCGCGACCTGCTGTGGCTGGGCGCGGCGGGGCTGATCGCGTCTGCCGTCGCGGCGCTGTTCGTCGGCCCGATGCGGTCCGCTTCGATCGCCACCCGGATGTCGGTGCGGGACACCTACCGCCAGGGCTTCGCGGTCGCCAGGTCCCAGCCGTGGTTTCGCCGGTACGTCCTCACGTACCTGTTGTTCGCTCCGGTCAACCTCGGCACCTTCTTCTACACCCTGCGCGCCGCCCACCACCACGGCAGCCTGCATGTGCTGATCGTCCTTTCCAGCATCGGACTGGTTGTCGGTTCGACGCTGTGGCGCAAGGTGTTCCGGCTGTTCGGGGTGCGCGGCATGCTGCTGGGCAGTGCCTTGCTCAGCGTCGCCGCCGTGGTGATGTGCCTGGCGGCGGAGTCGAGCGGCCAGTGGTCCCACGCGTGGGCGTACGGCACGGCGTTCTTCCTGGCCACGGTGGGCGCTCAGGCCATCTTCCCCTCGGCGGTCTCGTGGATCAGCGTCCTGGCCGCCGAGCAGCATCGCGGAACACTGATCGGCTTCGCCTCGACACTGTTCAACGTCGCATCCGCCGTGCTGGGAGCCGCCCTCGGCGCGATCGCCCAGATCCACACCACCGTCTGGCCGGACGTCATCCTGCTGATCCTGACTATCGCCGCCGCCCTTGCCGCGCTGGGCGCGCCCGCGCCGGAGCGGCGGCGGGCGGTCCAGGTTCGCGTCGCAAGCCCGGACCGGTCCGTCCCCGCGGCGTCGCCGTCGCTGAGCCTGCAGGCCGCCTAGGGCCGCACCGTCTCCGGCGATTTGTCGGGGGGCGTCAGCAACAGGGCGCGCACCAGACGGCGGGTCGCGTAGGGCCGAAGCATCTGGCTGGCGGGGCGCGGGCGCACCCGTTGCGGCCACCAGAACCAGCGTCCGAGCAGCGCGGCCATCGACGGCGTCATGAACGAACGCACGATCAGGGTGTCGAAGAGCAGGCCCAGGCCGATGGTGGTGCCGATCTGGCCGATGATGCGCAGATCGCTGAACACGAACAGGGACATGGTGACGGCGAACACCAGGCCGGCGGCGGTCACCACTCCTCCGGTGCCGGCCATCGCGCGGATGATTCCCGTGTTCAAGCCGGCGCCGATCTCCTCTTTGAGGCGGGAGATCAGCAACAGGTTGTAGTCCGATCCCACCGCCAGCAGCAGGATCATCGACATCGCCAACACCAGCCAGTACAGGTCGACGCCGAGAATGTCCTGCCAGAGCAGGACGGACAGGCCGAAGGAGGAGCCCAGGGAAAGCAGGACCGTCCCGACGATCACGGCGGCGGCGATCACGCTTCGGGTGACGATCATCATGATGATCAAGATGAGGCTGATCGCGGCGACCCCGGCGATCAACAGATCGTAGACGGCGCCCTCCTGGATATCCCGGTACGTCGAAGCGGTGCCGCCCATCGAGATCGCGGCGCCCTGCACCGGCGTTCCCTTGATGGCCTCCTTGGCCGCCAGCTGAATCGGCTCGACGCGAGAAATCCCCTCCGTCGTCGACGGATCTCCCTCCATCGCGATGATGAAGCGGGCCGCCTTGCCATCCGGAGACAGGAACATCTTCAGGCCGCGCTGGAAATCGGGATTGTCGAAGGCCGACTGGGGCAGGTAGAACGAGTCGTCCACCTGAGCGGCGTCAAAGACCCGGCCCATGGCGCCGGGGTCCTTGCTGTTCATCTCCTGCTCCTTGTAGAAGGACAACAGGGTGCCGTGCCAGACCACCAGCATGTCGCGCATGATCGTCATCGTCGAAATCATGGGCGGCATTTGCGCCCGCATCTCCGGCAGGAGCCGGGTGAGGACGTCCAAATCCTTGACGAGGCCCTCTAATTTCTGGCTCAGCTGATCGACGTTGTCGAACGTGTCGAACACCGACCGGATGGCCCAGCACGCCGGGATGTCGTAGCAATGCCTTTCCCAGTAGAAGTAGCTGCCGATCGGCCGGAGGAAATCCGAGAGGTCCGCGAGGTGATCCCTGATGGTGTCGGTGGTGTTCGACATGTCGTGGGTGAGGTGGTCCATGTCGACGGTGTTGTCGACGATCTGACCCATCAGGTCGTACATGTGCTTCATGGTTTCGATGGACACGGTCATGGCCTGCTGCTGCACCACCATGTCGTCCAATCGGTCCTTCATGAATTGCATGTTCTCGGCATTAGAGACGCCCTGCATGCTGATGATGAACGGGATCGAGGTGTGTTTGAGCGACGTTCCCAGGGGACGGGTTATCGATTTCACCTGCGCGATTCCCGGGCTGTGAAAGATATATTTCGCGACCTTGTCGAGCACCAGCATGTCGACCGGGTTGCGCATATCGTGATCGGTCTCGAGTAACAGCACATCGGGGTTCAGCAGGGCCTGCGAGAAGTGTCGACCGGCGGCCCTGTCCCCGACCAGGGACGGCATGCTGGCCGGCATGAACCCGCGCAGATCGTAGGTGGTCCGGTAACTCGGCAACGCCAGCAACCCGATGAACGCCACCGCGCAGGTCGCCGCGAGCACCGGGCCGGGCCAGCGCACGATCGCGGTGCCCACCCGGCGCCACCGCCGGGTCGCCATCCTCCGCTTGGGGTCGAAGAACCCGAAGAAGCCGGCGACGGTGAGCACCGCCGGTCCGAGCGTGAGCGCGGCCAGCACCGCGACCAACATGCCCACCGCGCAGGGCGGCCCGAGCGACTTGAAGTACGGCAACCGGGCGAAGCTGAGGCAGTACATGGCACCGGCGATGGTCAGCCCGGAGCCCAAGATCACGTGCGCGGTCCCGTGAAACATGGCGAAGAACGCGGCTTCTCGATCGTCGCCCGCGTAGCGCGCCTCGTGGTAACGGCCGAGCATGAATATCGCATAGTCCGTGCTGGCGGCGATGGCCAGCAGCGTGAGCAGATTGACCGCGAAGGTCGAAAGCCCGAAAACGTTGTGGGAAGCCAGAAAACTGACCACCCCGCGAATCGCCCCCAGCTCGATACCGACCATGGCGAGGACGAGAATCATGGTGACCACGGACCGGTAGATGAAGAGCAACATCGCCGCGATCACCACACCGGTGATCAGGGTGACCCTCGCGATGCTCTTGTCGCCGGCCTCCGACTGATCGGCGATCATCGCCGTCATGCCGGTCACGTACGCCTTGAGCCCGCGGGGCGCCGGCGTGGTGTCCACGATGTGCCGCACGGCGTACACCGAATCGTATGCCGCCGTCTCACTCTTGCCGGCGAGGTAGACCACGACGTAGGCGGCCTTGTCGTCGGGACTTTGGGATCCCCCCGCGGTCAGGGGATCGCTCCAGAAGTCCTGGATGTGCGCGACGTGGCGGGTGTCGGCCGAAAGGCGTTGCAACAGCTTGTTATAGAAGCGGTGGGCGTCGTCGCCGAGCGGCTTGCTGTCTTCCAGCACTATCGTGGCCACGTTGTCGGAGCCGGATTCGCCGAACACCTTGCCCACGCGTTTGAGCGCCTGAATCGAAGCGCCGCCCGCCGGACTCATCGAAACCGAGTGCGCTTTGCCCACGGCTTCCAGCTGCGGGATCGCGACGTTGAGGACGGCGGTCAGCCCGAGCCACAACAGGGCGATCGGCACCGCAAACCGGCGGATCTGCCGCGGAAAAGGCGGGGGCCGAAAGGCCGGTGGGGTGGTTGTTTCGCTCATCCGGCGTTGACCTGGCAGAAGGTCAGCGCTTTCGGCCCGGTCTCGGACCGCTCGTCCTTCGTTGCGCCGTTCACCTTGATGCGACAGCCGATCTCGCCGCCGTTGCTTTGCGCCAGCAGGTTGACGGTGACCGATGTCAGCGTCGTCGTCAGCGTCTGCGACCACGGCAGGGGAGTGTCTTCCAGACGTTGCACGCGCGCGTCGGGATCCAGATAGGCGATCTTGGCGGTCGCGGCGGGGCCAAAGACCTCATAGGTCACGTGTTTCGGGTCGAACAATGGATCGTCGAGATCGGCTTTGACCCTGACAACGGGATGTCCGTGAACGCCGAACATGCTATGGAGACGATAGATACCGAAACTCGCGACACCGGCAATGGCGATGACGGCCAGCAGCAACCACATTCGCTTCACGGCTCTGGTAACCGAATTCATTTTTACCCTCGCGCTGTGCCCCGCGTCGCAATTTCTTGTCCCGTGCGATAGCGACGTAGACGCTACCGCCGGGGGACCGCAGCATCCTGGGTTTTCAGCTAATCGTTATATGCCCTTTTCGAAAAGGCGGGGTGTTGCCGTCAGCGATGCTGGGGCCGGCGGTTCATCGCGCGCGCCACCATGATCAGACTGAACACGATGATCGTTCCGATGACGGCGACGCCCACCCGCACCGGCAACGCATCGGCCGACGGCAGCAGGCCGGCGGCCTGCGCGCCGTTGCCCTGTCGGTCGGCGGCGCTGTCGCGTTTGGCGGGGGCCAGCGATGGGTCGGGCTCGATCAGATTGCCGACCTGGGTGCCCTGCGGCGTGCTGAACCCGTAGTCGAGCAGGTGCGCCGCCTGCTCCCACGGGGCGATCGGCTGCCGCGTGCCGTGCAACAGCACCGCCATCAGGCGCCGCCCGTTGTGGTTGGCCGCACCGACGAAGGTTTGGCCCGCGTCGTCGGTGTAACCGGTCTTGCCGCCCAGGGCGCCCGGGTACTTGTAGAGCAGCTGGTTGTCGTTTTCCAACTCGTAGCCGGGGTGGTCGCCGTGGCCGGGGAAGTCGAACGTCCGCGTCGCCACGATGTCGGCGAAAGTCGGGTTCTGCCAGGCGTAGCGGTAGAACAGGCCGATGTCGTAGGCCGAGGTGCTCATGCCGGGCCCGTCCAGCCCGGACGGCGTCGCGACCCGGGTGTCCTTGCCGCCGAGCTTGGCGGCCAGCACGTTGATCTTCTCCACCGCCTGCTGCATGCCGCCGAGTTGCATGGCCAGCGCGTGCGCGGCGTCGTTGCCGGAGTGCATGAGCAGGCCGTGCAGCAGCTGGTTGACGGTGAACACCCCGCCTTCTTCGACACCGACCTTGGTGCCCTCGGCGGCCGCGTCTTCCGCGGTGCCGGGAACCGACTTGTTCAGGTTGAGCGCGTTGATGGACGCCATCGCGACGAGCACCTTGATGATGCTGGCGGGGCGGTGACGGCCGTGCGGGTCCTTGGCCGCGATCACCGCGCCGCTGTCCAGGTCCGCCACCAGCCACGCGTCGACGGAGACGTCGGTCGGCAGCGCCGGCGTATCGGGGGCGGCGACGATGCCGCAGCCGCCCAGCGCGTCGCCGCCGACCGGCTTGGCGGGCACCGCGAGCGGTATCGGCGGATCGCCGGCTTGGGGCACCTCCGAGGAATCCACCGCGGGCGGGGTGTTCACCTTGAATGGGCAGTTCGCGGGGGCGGCGTTGGGTTCGGCGCCGGGCTCGGCGCTCGCGATCGGCGCGGCGAATGCCACCGGAGCGGCCGTCAGGAAAAGGGTCGCTGCCAGGCATGATGCGGAACGTAGCAAGTCCATTGCTTGTGCAGACTAGGCGATCGCGGGCCCGATCCGGGGGAGCCGCGCTGTGACTGGTGGGGCGCAAGTTGCAAGCTGGTCGCTGCGCGGCGGCCGCGTGAAGCCCCTACACTGGCGGCTATTCCAAACGGTGGGTTGTGGTCTCGGCTGCGGGCGTCCCGCGATGGTAGCGGCGCGCCCGACCTGCGACCGCTGAAACACCTGATCAAGCAGGTCGAAAAGGCGACGCAGGTTCGCCGCTCGGGGCTCGACCGGGTGTTGACCGAGTTGAAGGCGCATCGTGATGGCACACACGACGCCGACCTGCGTTCCGCGCTCACCTGGCTGTGCAACGCCGTGGCGCGGTTTCTGAACGAGCCGACGGCTCAGCGAGCCCGGGAGATGTCGTTGGCCGCCTACGAGGTGAATCGGACCCTCGCGGCCGGCTGAGCCGCTGCCGCCGTCCCCCGATCGGGGGACCCGCGATTCGTCCGCCGGTGTCCGATCGGGGGATAGTTTTGCCTGTTCAGCGCCCATAGCCTCGGTGTCATGGCCGGATTGCTCGAGGGGGTCCCAGCGCAGACGAACCCGTTCCCGCGCCTGCCCTCCCAGGGCGCCTTTTACACGGCCGGGATGCAGTTCAGCAATGGCGCGGTGGTGCTGCCGTTCATCTGCGCACACCTGGGTCTCACCTGGCTGGCCGCGCTGCTGTTTCCGGCCTACGGCCTGGGCTCGATCGTGGGAAATTCGGTGTCGCCGGCGGTGCTGCGGCGAGTCGGCCAGATGCGACACCTGCTGCTGGCGGCGATGGCGGCGAGCGCGGCCGCGCTGATCTTGTGTGACGCCCTGATCGCCTGGAATGGCGTGCTCGCGGCGGCGGTATTCCTGCTGACGAGCGCCGGGGGCGGGGTGATCGTCGCGGTATCCAATATCGCCTGCCCCGACACGACCTCCGGCAAGATCTCCGCCTTGAAGCTGCTGGTGGTCCAGGGGGCCATCGCCTCGGTGGTGGCCACCGTCGCCGCGGTGTTCGTCGTGCCGGGGCTGGCCACCGGCGACAAGATGGCGTTGCACCGCGATCTGCTGGGTCTGGGCGCGTTCGGACTGGCCGCCTCCGGCTTCGCGGCCCTGTTCGTCGGCCCGGCGCGGCCCACGTCAATCGCCCCACGGATGTCCGTCCGGGACACCTGCAGGCAGGGCTTCGGGGTCGCCCGCGCCCAGCCGTGGTTTCGCCGGTATGTGATCACGTGCCTGTTGTTCGCCCCGCTCACGCTGGGCACCACCTTCTATGCCCTGCGCACCGCGCACCAGAGCGGCACGTTGCATGTGCTGGTGTTCCTGTCCAGCACCGGACTGGTCGTCGGGTCCGCGCTGTGGCGCAAGGTCTACCAGCTGTTCGGGGTGCGCGGCATGCTGCTGGGCAGTGCCCTGCTCAGCGCCGCCGGTGGCGTGCTGTGCATCGCGGCCGAGTCGTGCGGCCAGTGGTCGCACATCTGGGCCTACGGCACCGTGTTCTTACTGGCGACGGTGGCCGCCCTGGCAGTCTTCGCCGCGGCGATCTCGTGGGTCGGCGTGGTGGCGGCCGAACCCCACCGTGGCACGCTGATCGGCTTTTGTTCGACGCTGCTTGCCATCGAGACCACGGCGCTGGGAGGAGCGCTCGGCGGCATCGCACAAAACCACTCCACGGTCTGGCCGGTCGGCATCGTCCTCATCCTGGCCGTCGCCGCCGCCGTCGCGGCGCTGGGCGCGCCCGCGTCGCGGCCGCGCCCTGCGGCGGTGCCCGCCTAGCGCCGGCCTGTCGCCTCCGGCTTTTCGGGGGGCGTCAGCAACAGGGCGCGCACCAGACGGCGGGTCGCGTAGGGCCGAAGCATCTGGCTGGCGGGGCGCGGGCGCACCCGTTGCGGCCACCAGAACCAGCGTCCGAGCAGCGCGGCCATCGACGGCGTCATGAACGAACGCACGATCAGGGTGTCGAAGAGCAGGCCCAGGCCGATGGTGGTGCCGATCTGGCCGATGATGCGCAGATCGCTGAACACGAACAGGGACATGGTGACGGCGAACACCAGGCCGGCGGCGGTCACCACCCCTCCGGTGCCGGCCATCGCGCGGATGATTCCCGTGTTCAAGCCGGCGCCGATCTCCTCTTTGAGGCGGGAGATCAGCAACAGGTTGTAGTCCGATCCCACCGCCAGCAGCAGCATCACCGACATCGCCAACACCAGCCAGTACAGGTCGACGCCGAGAATGTCCTGCCAGACGAGCACGGACAGGCCGAACGAGGAGCCCAGGGAAACCAGCACGGTTCCGACGATGACCGCGGCGGCGATCACGCTTCGGGTGACGATCATCATGATGATCAAGATGAGGCTGATCGCGGCCACGACGGCGATCAGCAGGTCGTAGAGGGCGCCCTCCTGGAGGTCTTTGAACGTCGCGGCGACACCGCCCATCGAGATCGCGGCGCCCTGCACCGGAGTTCCCTTGACGGCCTCCCGTGCGGCCTGCTGGATCGGCTCGACGCGCGAGATGCCCTCGGGCGTCGCGGGATCTCCCTGCAGGGAGATGATGAAGCGGGCCGCCTTGCCGTCCGGCGACAGGAACATCCTCAGGACCCGCTGAAAATCCGGACTGTCGAATGCCGACTGGGGCAGGTAGAACGAGTCGTCCACCTGGGCGGCGTCAAAGACCCGGCCCAGTTCGCCGGGGTCCTTGCTGTTCATCTCCTGCTCCTTGCTGAAGGACGCCAGGGTGCCGTGCCAGACCACCAGCATGTCGCGCATGATCGTCATCGTCGAAAGCATGGGCAGCATCTGCGCGCGCATCTGCGGCAAAAGCTTGGTCAAGGTATCCATATCCTTGGCGAGAAATTGCAGCTTCTCGCTCACCTGATCGATGTTGTCGAACGTGTCGAACACCGACCGGATGGCCCAGCACGCCGGGATGTCGTAGCAATGCCTTTCCCAGTAGAAATAGCTGCCGATCGGCCGGAGGAAATCCGAGAGGTCCGCAAGGTGATCCCTGATGGTGTCGGTGATGTTCGACATGTCGTGGGTGAGGTGGTCCATGTCGACGGTGTTGTCGACCATCTCGCCCATCAATTGATACATGCGCTGCATCGCTTCGATCGATGCATCCATCGCGTGCTCCTGGACCAGCATGTCGTCCAGCCGGCCATTCATGAATTGCATGTTCTCGGCGTTCATCACGCCTTGCATGCTGAGGATGAACGGGATCGACGTGTGCTTGATGGCCGTTCCCAGCGGCCTGGTTATCGCTTTGACCTGTGCGACCCCGGGGCTGTGAAAGATGGCCTTTGCGACCTTGTCGAGCACCAGCATGTCCACCGGGTTGCGCATGTCGTGATCGGTCTCGAGCAAGAGCACCTCGGGGTTGAGCCGGGCCTGCGAGAAGTGTCGACCCGCGGCCGCATCGCCGACCAGGGACGGCATGTTGGCCGACATGAACCCGCGCAGATCGTAGGTGGTCTGGTAATTGGGCAATGCCAGCAGGCCGATGGACGCCACCGCGCACGTTGCGGCTAGCACCGGGCCGGGCCAGCGCACGATCGCGGTGCCCACCCGGCGCCACCGGCGAGTGTTCAGCCGTCGTCTGGGGTCCAAGAGCTTGAAGAAGCCGGCGACGGTGAGCACCGCCGGTCCGAGCGTGAGCGCGGCGAAGACCGCCACCAACATGCCGACGGCGCAGGGCGCGCCGAGCGTCTTGAAGTACGGCAGTCGGGCGAGGCTCAGGCAGTACATGGCGCCGGCGATGGTCAAGCCCGAGCCCATGATCACATGGGCGGTCCCGTGAAACATGGTGAAGAACGCGGCTTTTCGATCGTCGCCCGCGTAGCGCGCCTCGTGGTAACGGCCGAGCATGAATATCGCATAGTCCGTGCTGGCGGCGATGGCCAGCAGCGTGAGCAGGTTCGTGGCGAAGGTCGAAAGCCCGAAAACGTTGTGGTAGGCGAGGAATGCGACGGCCCCGCGGATCGCCCCCAGGTCGATACCGACCATGGCGAGGACGAGAACCATGGTGACCACGGACCGGTAGATGAAGAGCAACATCGCCGCGATCACCAAGGTGGTGATCACGGTGACCTTGGCGACGCTCTGGTCGCCGGCCTCGGTTTGGTCGGCGATTAATGCGTACGGGCCGGTGACATATGCCTTGACCCCGCGCGGCGCCGGTGTGCTGTTCACGACGTGCCGGACCGCGTGAACCGAGTTGTACGCCTGCGTTTCGTTGTTGCCGACGAGGTAGACCAGGACGTACGCGGCCTTGCCGTCCGCGCTTTGCGATCCCCCGGCGGTCAGCGGATCACTCCAGAAGTCCTGGATGTGCGCGACGTGCCCGGTGTCCGCCGAAAGCTTGCGCATCAGCTCGGTGTAGAACCGGTGCGCATCGGTACCGAGCGGCTTGTCGCCTTCCAGCACAATCGTCACCGCGGTGTTGGAATCAAACTCGCCGAACACCTGACCCACGTGCTTGATCGCCTGGACCGCGGCCGCGTCTTTCGGGCTCAACGACACCGAGTGCGCTTTTCCGACCACTTCGAGCTGCGGGACGGCGAGATTGAGGATCGCGGTGAGGCCCAGCCATAACAGGACGATCGGCACCGCAAAGCGGGTGATCATCCGCGGCAGAAACGGCGCTTTGCCGGCCGGTCCGGCCCCTGGTCCGGTCTTCACCCTGCCGCGGCTCCTTTAAGAGGTTCGGCTGAGAGCGCCCATCGCGGCGAACGTACACCTGCGAAGGCCGAGCGCGACTTGTATTTCAGTTAATCGTTATGTTTGCCGGCGCTCGCCCGGGCAGCGGCTACACCTCGCGGAGCACGGCGCGCAGGATCGATTCGATGGTGTCGAATTCGGCCTGGCCGCTGATCAGCGGCGGCGCCACCTGGACGACGGGATCGCCGCGGTCGTCGGCGCGGCAATACAGGCCCGCCTCGAACAGGGCGGGCGACACGTAGCCGTGCAGCAGCCGTTCGCATTCGGCGTCGCTGAACGTTTCCTTGGTGGCCTTGTCCTTGACCAGCTCGATGCCGTAGAAGTAGCCCTCGCCGCGGACGTCGCCGACGACGGGCAGGTCGTACAGCTTCTCCAGCGTCGCGCGGAACGCGGGCGCGTGTTGCCTGACGCGGTCGTTGAGGCCCTCGCGCTCGAAGATGTCGAGGTTAGCCAGCGCCACCGCCGTCGAAACCGGGTGTCCGCCAAAGGTATAGCCGTGCGGAAAGACCGTGGCACCGTCGTTGAACGGTTCGAACAATCGCTCGCTGGCGATCATCGCACCCAGCGGCGAGTAGCCCGACGTCAGGCCCTTGGCGCAGGTGATCATGTCGGGCACGTAGCCGAAGTCTCCGATCTCACTGCAGCAGGCGAACATCGAGCCGATCCGGCCGAAGGCGCAGATCACCTCGTCGGATACCAGCAGCACGTCGTATTCGTCGCAGATCTGGCGCACCCGTTCGAAATACCCCGGGGGAGGGGGGATCGCGCCGCCCGCGTTCTGCACCGGTTCCAGGAACACCGCGGCGACGGTCGCCGGGCCCTCGAACTCGATCGCCTCGGCGATCCGGTCGGCGGCCCATTGCCCGAAGGCCTTGGGGTCGTTGGCAAACGGTTCGGGCGCGCGGTAGAAGTTCGTGTTGGGCACCCGGAAGCCGCCCGGCGTCACCGGTTCGAACGGCGCCTTGTACGCCGGCAGGCCGGTGATGGCCAGGGCGCCCTGGGTGGTGCCGTGGTAGGCGATCGAGCGCGAAATGACTTTGTGCTTACCGGGTTTGCCGGTCAGCTTGAAATACTGCTTCGCCAGTTTCCACGCGGTCTCGACGGCCTCGGTCCCGCCGGTGGTGAAGAACACCCGGTTCAAATCACCCGGGGCGTAGCGCGCGAGGCGTTCGGCGAGCTCGATGGCGGTCGGGGTCGCATAGCCCCACAGCGGGAAGTACGCCAGCGTGCTCGCCTGCCGCGCGGCGACCTCGGCGAGCTCGGTGCGGCCGTGGCCGACCTGCACGGTGAACAGCCCGGACAGCGCGTCGAGGTAGCTCTTGCCGCGGTCGTCGTAGATGGTGACGCCGTCGCCGCGGACGATGATCGGCGGCGTGATGCCGGCGCCGTGCCGGGCGAAGTGCAGCCACAGGTGTTCAGTCATCTCGACCGTGAGCGTAACGCTCGGCGGGCTAGGCTTCGCATATGACCGGGACCGAACAGGTCTCACAATTCGAAGCCCTGCGGCCGCACCTCATGGCGGTCGCCTACCGGCTCACGGGCACGGTGGCCGACGCCGAGGACCTGGTCCAGGAAGCCTGGCTGCGGTGGGACGGCCAAGAGGCCGAGATCACCGACCTGCGGGCCTGGCTGACGACCGTGGTGAGCCGGCTGGCCCTGGACAAGCTGCGTTCGGCGGCGCATCGGCGCGAGACCTACACCGGCAACTGGCTGCCGGAGCCGGTGGTGACCGGCCTCGACCGCGCGGATCCGCTGTCGGCCGTGGTGGCCCGCGAGGACGCCCGGTTCGCGGCGATGGTGGTGCTGGAGCGCCTGTCGCCGGATCAGCGGGTCGCCTTCGTGCTGCACGACGGGTTCGCGGTGCCCTTCGCCGAAGTTGCCGCCGTGCTGGGCACCAGCGAGGCCGCAGCCCGCCAGCTGGCGTCGCGGGCCCGCAAAGCGGTCGCGGCGGAACCCCCGCCCAAGCCCGACCCGTCGCACGACGAGGTGGTGGGACTGCTGATGGCCGCGATGGCCGCCGGCGACCTGGACGCCGTGGTCTCGCTGCTGCATCCCGACGTCACCTTCACCGGCGATTCGAATGGCAAGGCGCCCACGGCCGTTCAGGTCATTCGCGGCCCGGACAAGGTGGTCCGGTTCATGCTGGGCCTTGCGCAACGTTACGGACCGGCGATGTTCACCTCGTATCAGCTGGGGCTGGTCAACGGCGAACTGGGCATCTACACGGCCGGCTGTCCCGCTTCCGACGGGTATCGGGAGATGTTGCCGCGGATCACCGCGCTGACCGTGCGCGACGGAAAGGTTTGTGCCCTATGGGATATCGCCAACCCGGACAAGTTCACCGGCTCTCCGCTGCGGTCGATAAGGCCGCCAACCGGATAGCGACCGGCGGCTGGGCGGTCGTGTTCCGGCAAGGGGTCTGACCACCTCGGAGCCCGGATCCAGCAGTGCGCGACACGACTGCTCGACGAGCGCGCGCACGCTGTCGATGACGGGTTTGCCCGCGATCTCGGCGTCGAGGACGCCGGAGAGCTCGGCGCAGTCGAGGAGCAGCGCGTCCACGTCGTCGCCGAGCCCGGTGATGGCCCGCAGGACTTCTCCCGGGAGGGGGACCGGAATCCGTGACCGTCGCAGCGACTCGATGAACCGGTCGATGATCTCCTGATCGCGCGGGCCCGGTGCCACGACGGCGACCCCTACCTGGCCCAGGCCGCGTTCGTAGGCCGCCGTGGACACCATGACGCTCGACGCGAGCAGGCCAACCCGGCGGACGTTGAGCCGTTGCAGCGTCCGGGCCGTCGCCTCGACCATCCCGATGCATGCCGGTGCGCCCGCCGCGGGGTCGATCGTGGTGGCATTGCATGCGACGGCGACGACGTCGGCGCCGCTTCCGGCGAGCGATCGAGATGTCCGGGTCACCAACTGCGGCAACCCCTCCGGGCGCCCGGGCCGGGACAGGCCGGTCGAGGCCGGTCTACCGGGCTGCCGCTGCACGGTGATGGTGTGCACCATCACGTCCGGACTGGAACCACCCGTCAGCGCCCGATGGTGCTCGCACAGCATCGCGTAAAACTGGGCGGTGGCGTGGGGGCCCAGCCCGTCCACGACCCCCAGCCGCCGTTGCCGCGCCCGCCGATCCGGTGCCGGGCTCGTCAGTTGGTCCATGTCGGTTCTCCCAGTCGGGTGTCTGATGCGGTGGCCGCATTCGGGTACACGACGACTATCTCCGCTAACCGGGGCGGTGTCTTTCCACCAATCGGTTCGTGCGTCGGCGGAGTTGGGTTTCCCCATTTCGGATGATCGCCGGGTCCGCCGATCGGGGGAGGGATTTCTTCGGCTAGACGTTCGCCCACGGGATGCGGCAGGCGTCGCCGGAGTTGAAGCCCTGTTCGGTGATGCCCAGCGCGGTGTTCATGCGGGCCCGCATGTTCTCGACGCCGATCTGATACGTCAGCTCGAACACCCCGGCGTCGCCGAAGCGGGCCCGCAGGTCGGCGACCTGCTCGTCGGTGACGGTGTGCGGATCGGTGGTCATCGCATCCGCGTAGCTGATCGCGGCCCGTTCGTCGTCGGTGAAAGCCGTTGAGGTGGCGTAGTTGTCGATGTCTTTGAGCCGCTGGATGTCGAGGCCGTCCAGGCGCTGCAGCATGGACCCGAAGTCGACGCACCAGGAGCAGCCGATGCTGCGCGCCGTCCACAGCACGGCGAGTTCGCGCACGCTCACCGGCAGCTGCGTGGATGCCCGGTCGATCATCGTCTCGTGCACGGCGCCCGCAACCATCAGCTTGCGATGGTGGGCGGCCACGGTGAAGGGCTCGGGAACCTGGCCGTAGCGCCGCTTGGCGATCCGGTACATCGCGCGGGTCAGCAGCCCGGCTCGCTTGGGGGACAGGGGCTCGATGCGGGTTTTCTGAGTCATACCCCTGAGACGAACCGGGCCGGACAAGTGTGACGGGCGGAATGCGCCTCGTCGGCCCCGCGCGGGTCGTACCATGCCGCTAGCCACTCGGCATCAATGACCGGTGGTCAGCAATGGGGAGCCGACGATGACCGCGCTGTTCAGCCCGTGGTGGCGCGCCGATCAGTACGACTGGCTCTCCGGTTACCTCGCTTCGCGACGTCTCAGCGGAGCCACCCGGGCGGTGATGGCATCGATCGCCGCGTCGATGGTGTTGTGCCTCCTCGCGCTGCTGGCCGGTTCGGACGGTCCCCGCGGGCAGGTCCCGGTGGCGATGACGTGGGTCGCCGTCGCCGGCGGGGTCGCTGGAGTGTTGTTGTGGGTATGGCGCTGGCCCACACACCGGCAGTCGGTGGTCTTCGCCGTCACGTGCAACACCGCGGTCGCCCTGGCGTGTCTGGCGCACCCGAACCCGCTGGCCGCCCTGATCGGGTGCATCGCTTTCGCGACGTTCGGCGCCTACATGGCGTTCTTCCACACGACGGGATTGGTGCTGTACAACTTCGCGGTGGCCGCCGCGGTCGGCTCATGGGAGGCCTTGTCGCTGGCGCGATCCGGGCACCCCAACCTTGCCGGGGTGGATTTGTGGCTGGTGATCGAGGTGAACATCGCCCTGCCGTTGGCGATCCGGGTCCTGGTGCGCGCCCTGTCGGGAGACCTGCTGACCGCGGACCGCGATCCGTTGACGGGCCTGCTCAACAGGCGCGCATTTCAGCACGAGGCGCTGGGGATGATCCTGGCGCGCCGGGGCATCGACTCCCACCTCGTGGTCATGCTGATCGACCTCGACAGATTCAAAGCCCTCAACGACAGGTGCGGCCACGCCGCCGGCGACCATGCGCTGGTCCAGGTCGCGCAGGCGCTGTTGGCTGCCGCCGACGGCCAGGCGGTGGTGGCGCGAAGCGGCGGCGAGGAATTCCTGTTGGCCGGCACGTCGGCGGCCTGCAACGCCGAGTCGTTGGCCGCGCGGATGTGCCGGGCCATCGCGGCCTCGACCGCGGGCGTCACCGCCAGCATCGGCACCGCCTGCGCCCGCCTCGACGACACGTCGGTCGAACCGCAAGCTCTTCTGGGCGAGTTGATCACCGCCGCCGACGCGGCGATGTACCAGGCTAAACGGTTGGGGGGCAACCGAAGTAGTCATCACGAACTCTGTTGACCCGCCGGTCAGCGCGTGAACATCAGCGCGCGCTTGACCTCCTGGATGGCCTTGGTGATCTGGATGCCGCGCGGGCAGCACTCGGTGCAGTTGAAGGTGGTGCGGCACCGCCACACGCCGTCCACCTCGTTGAGGATGTCAAGGCGTTCGGCGGCGGCCTCGTCGCGGCTGTCGAAGATGAACCGGTGCGCGTTGACGATCGCCGCGGGGCCGTAATAGCTGCCCTCGTGCCAGAACACGGGGCAGCTGGTGGTGCAGGCCGCGCACAGGATGCATTTGGTGGTGTCGTCGTAGCGCGCGCGGTCGGTGGGACTCTGAATGCGTTCCCGCGTCGGCGGATTCCCGCTGGTGACCAGGTACGGCTTGACCGCGCGGTAGGCGTCGAAGAAGGGCTCCATGTTGACGACCAGATCCTTCTCCACGGGCAGGCCGCGGATCGGTTCGACCGTGACGGTGAGTTGCTTGCCCTTCTTCTCGGGCAGCAGGTCGCGCATCAGCACCTTGCAGGCCAGCCGGTTGACGCCGTTGATGCGCATGGCGTCCGAACCGCACACCCCGTGGGCGCAGGAACGCCGGAAGGTCAGCGTTCCGTCCAGGTAGCTCTTGATGTAGATCAGCAGGTTGAGCAGCCGGTCGCTGGGCAGGCATGGCACCCGAAAGCTTTGCCAGCCAGCGGTTTTCGCGAAGGCGTCGGGATCGTCGGGGTTGAACCGGGCGATCTTGAGGGTCACCATCACCGCCCCATCGGGGATGGGTGGCAAGGGCGGCTCCGGTCCCCGGTCCACCTCGACATCGACGCTCTCGGACATCAGTACTTCCGCTCCTTCGGCTCGTAGCGGGTCTGCACGACGGGCTTGAAGTCCAGCGCGATGTCGCTCAGCAGATCGGGGCCCTGTTTATCGGCCCCAATTTCCTTATAGGCCATCGTGTGACGCATGTAGTTGACGTCGTCGCGGTTCGGGTAGTCCTCGCGGGCATGCCCGCCGCGGGACTCCTTGCGGTTCAGGGCGCCGACCACCGTGACCTCGGCCAGCTCCAGCAGGAAGCCCAGCTCGATGGCCTCCAGCAGGTCGCTGTTGAAGCGCTTCCCCTTGTCGTGCACGGTGATTCGGGAGTACCGCTCCTTGAGCGCGTGGATGTCGGTCAGCGCCTGCTTCAGCGTCTCCTCGGTGCGGAACACCGCGGCGTTGTTGTCCATCGTCTGCTGCAGCGCGCCGCGGATGTCGGCCACCCGCTCGTTGCCGTGCTCGTTCAAGATGTCGGCCACCCAGCCGACGACCATCGCCTCGGGATTCGGTGGCATGTCGACGAAGTCGTGCCCCCGCGCGTAATTGACGGCGGCGATGCCGGCGCGGCGACCGAAGACGTTGATGTCCAACAGCGAGTTGGTGCCCAGCCGGTTGGCGCCGTGCACCGACACGCACGCGCACTCGCCCGCCGCGTACAGGCCCGGCACCGTCGACGTGTTGTCCCGCAACACCTGTCCGGTGACGGTGGTGGGGATGCCGCCCATCACGTAGTGACACGTCGGGTACACCGGGACCAGTTCGTGTACCGGGTCCACACCCAGGTAGGTACGGGCGAACTCGGTGATGTCGGGCAGCTTGGCCTCGAGCACGTCCTCGCCGAGGTGGCGGACATCGATGTAGACGTAGTCCTTGTGCGGCCCGGCGCCGCGGCCCTCGAGCACCTCCAGCACCATCGAGCGGGCGACGATGTCGCGCGGCGCCAGGTCCACGATCGTCGGCGCGTAGCGCTCCATGAACCGCTCGCCCTCGCCGTTGAGCAGCCGGCCGCCCTCGCCGCGCACCGCCTCGGAGATCAAGATGCCCAGCCCCGCCAGCCCGGTCGGGTGGAACTGGTGAAACTCCATGTCCTCCAGCGGAAGTCCCTTGCGGAACACGATCCCGATGCCGTCACCGGTGAGCGTATGCGCGTTGGAGGTGGTCTTGTACATCCGGCCCGAACCGCCGGTGGCGATCACCACGGCCTTGGCGTGGAAGACGTGGATCTCGCCGGTGGCCAGCTCGTAGGCCACCACGCCGGTGGCCACCGGCCCGCCGGGCGTCTCGGTGAGGACCAGGTCGAGCGCGTAGAACTCGTTGAAGAACTGGACGTCGTGCTTGACGCAGTTCTGGTAGAGCGTCTGCAGGATCATGTGGCCGGTGCGGTCGGCCGCGTAGCACGCCCGGCGGACCGGGGCCTTGCCGTGTTCGCGGGTGTGCCCGCCGAACCGGCGCTGGTCGATGCGGCCCTCCGGGGTGCGGTTGAACGGCATCCCCATCTTTTCCAGGTCGAGCACCGCGTCGATGGCCTCCTTGCACATGATCTCCACCGCGTCCTGGTCGGCGAGATAATCGCCGCCCTTGACGGTGTCGAAGGTGTGCCATTCCCAGTTGTCGTCCTCGACGTTGGCCAGCGCCGCGCACATGCCGCCCTGGGCGGCGCCGGTGTGGCTGCGGGTGGGGTACAGCTTGGTCAACACCGCGGTGCGGACCCGCGGACCGGCCTCCACCGCCGCGCGCATGCCGGCACCGCCGGCCCCGACGATCACGACGTCGTATCGGTGTTGCTGGATCACCTCAGCCTCCGATATTCGGGTCGAATGTCACCAGCACGTAGGTGCCGAGCACCAATGTGAAACCCATCGACAGCAGCAGCAGGCTGTTGAGCCAGAAGCGGGTGCTGTCCTTGCGGCTGTAGTCGTCGATGATGGTGCGCAGGCCGTTGCCGCCGTGCAACTGCGCCAGCCACAGCAGCGCCAGATCCCAGAATTGCCAGAACGGCGAGGCCCAGCGCTGCGCCACGTAATTGAAGTCGATGCGGTACACGCCGTCGTCCCACATCAGCATGATGAACAGGTGGCCGACGGCCAGGACGATCAGCGCGACCCCGGAGAACCGCATGAACAGCCACGCGAACTTCTCGAAGTTGGGGATGCCGGCCCGGCGCCGCGGTGAGCGCGGGTTGTCGAGGCTGGCCGGCCGGTCGTGACTGCGCTGCCGCACCGGGGCCACCTGGCCCCGGCCCAGCTGCAGGTCGGGGGAGCTCATCGGAGGTGCTCGGCGATATGAATGCCGGTCACCACGCCGGCCGGGACCATGAGGAGCAGGAAGACGACGCCGACGATCCAGAACATCAGCTTCTGGTAGCGGGTGCCCTCGGACCAGAAGTCGATGAGGATGACGCGGATGCCGTTGAGCCCGTGGAATGCCACCGCGGCCACCAGGCCGTACTCCATCAGGCCGACGACCGGGGTCTGATAGTCGTGGATCACCGCGTTGTAGGTCTGCGGGCTGACCCGCAGCATCGCGGCGTCCAGCACGTGGACGAACAGGAAGAAGAAGATGGTCGCGCCGCTGATGCGATGCAACACCCACGACCACATGCCCGGGTCGCCCCGATACAGGGTTCGGGGTGGACGTCGCTTGCGCGAGGGTGCAGATTCTTTTGCCGGATCCGCGGTCGTCGCCTGTGTGGTCACCCAGTCCTCACCGCCTTCTGACATCGGGGCAGTTCAGCCTAACCCGGCCGGGGCGGGGTCCGCGCCGAGCAGTCCGCCCCATCCACGTGCCATGCCAGAGTTAGGGTGGCAGTCTCACGTCCCCTTACCCGAGCGGGGTTGCGTTATGCCAGATGTCGATTGGGATGCGCTGCGTCACAAGGCAATCGGTGCCGCGGCGGGGGCCTACGCGCCGTACTCGCGGTTCCCGGTGGGGGCGGCCGCGCTGGTCGACGACGGCCGCGTGGTCACCGGCTGCAATGTGGAAAACATCTCATATGGCCTTGGTCTCTGCGCCGAATGCGGTGTGGTGTGCGCCCTACACACGACCGGCGGCGGCCGGCTGATCGCGTTGGCCTGCGTCGACGGCCGGGGGGCCACGCTGATGCCGTGCGGGCGATGCCGCCAGGTGCTGCTCGAACACGGCGGCCCCGGCCTGCTGATCGACCATCCGGCCGGGCCGCGACCCCTCGGCGAACTGCTCCCCGACGCCTTCAGCGCCGACCTGCCACGGGAAGCCCGTTGACCGACTTCGACTTCGACGCGCCGACCGTGATCCGGACCAAGCGCGACGGCGGCAGGCTGTCCGACGCCGCGATCGAGTGGGTCATCGACGCCTACACCGACGGCCGGGTCGCCGAGGAACAGATGTCGGCGCTGCTGATGGCGATCTTCCTGCGCGGCATGGACCGCGACGAGACCGCCAGCTGGACCGCGGCGATGCTGGCGTCCGGCGACCGGCTCGACTTCCGCGACCTGCGGACCCCGACGGTGGACAAGCACTCCACGGGCGGCGTGGGGGACAAGATCACCCTGCCGCTGGTGGCTGTCGTCGCGGCCTGCGGCGCGGCGGTGCCCCAGGCGTCGGGGCGGGGGCTCGGGCACACCGGCGGCACGCTGGACAAGCTCGAGTCCATCGCCGGGTTCACCGCGGCGCTGCCCAACCGGCGGGTGCGCGAGCAACTCCGCGACGTCGGCGCGGCCATCTTCGCCGCCGGGGAGCTGGCACCGGCCGACGCCAAGCTCTACGCGCTGCGCGACGTCACCGCCACCGTCGAGTCGCTGCCGCTGATCGCCAGCTCGGTGATGAGCAAGAAGCTGGCCGAGGGGGCCGGGGCGCTGGTGCTCGACGTGAAGGTCGGCTCCGGGGCGCTGCTGAGCTCGCCGGAGCGGTGCCGCGAACTGGCCCACACCATGGTGGAGCTGGGCGCCGCGCACGGGGTGCCCACCCGCGCGCTGTTGACCGACATGAACGTCCCGCTCGGCGCGACCGTCGGGAACGCCCTCGAGGTCGCCGAGTCGCTGGACGTGCTGGCCGGCGGCGGCCCGCCCGACGTGGTCGAGCTGACGCTGCGGCTGGCCGGCGAGATGCTCGAGCTGGCCGGGCTGGACGGCCGCGACCCCGCCGACACGCTGCGCGACGGCACCGCGATGGACCGGTTTCGCCGGATGATCGCCGCGCAGGGCGGTGATTTGTCGGTTCCGTTGCCGATCGGTGCGCATTCCGACACCGTGACCGCCGCGCGGGGCGGCACAATGGGCGATATCGACGCGATGGCAGTGGGGCTGGCGGCTTGGCGGCTCGGCGCGGGCAGGTCCCGTCCGGGCGAACGGGTGCAGGCCGGCGCCGGCGTCCGGATCCACCGCCGCCCCGGCGAGCCGGTCACCGCCGGTGCGCCGCTGTTCACCGTGTACACCGACACCCCGGAGCGACTCGGCGCCGCGCTGGCCGAGCTGGACCGCGGCTACAGCGTCGGTGACGCGCCGCCGGCCGCGCGGCCCCTGATCATCGATCGGATCGTCACGTGAGGACCCCCCTGGGCCTCGAGCAGATCAGGAAGGCGCCCAAGGCGCTGCTGCACGATCACCTCGACGGCGGACTGCGACCTTCGACCGTGGTGGAGATCGCCGGCCAGGTCGGCTACGACGGGTTGCCCACCACCGACGTCGACGAGCTGGCCACCTGGTTTCGCACCCAGTCGCACAGCGGCTCGCTGGAGCGCTACTTAGAGCCGTTCTCCCACACCGTGGCGGTGATGCAGACACCAGAGGCCCTGCACCGCGTCGCCTACGAGTGCGTGGAAGACCTGGCCGCCGACTCCGTCGTTTACGCCGAGGTCCGGTTCGCGCCCGAGTTGCACATCGACCGGGGGCTGTCCTTCGATGCGATCGTCGACGCCGTGCTGGCCGGTTTCGCCGACGGGGAGAAGGCCTGCGCCGCCGCGGGCCGGCCGATCGTGGTGCGGCTGCTGGTGACCGCCATGCGGCACGCCGCGGTGTCCCGCGAGATAGCCGCGCTGGCGATCCGGTTCCGGGACAAGGGCGTCGTCGGTTTCGACATCGCGGGCGCCGAGGCCGGCAACCCGCCGACGCGACACCTGGACGCCTTCGAATACATGCGAGACCACAACGCGCGCTTCACCATTCACGCGGGCGAGGCGTTCGGGCTGCCCTCGATTCACGAGGCGATCGCGTTCTGCGGCGCCGACCGCCTGGGCCACGGCGTACGCATCGTCGACGACATCGACATCCTCGGCGACGGCCGGGTCCGATTGGGCAGGCTGGCATCGATTCTGCGGGACAAGCGAATTCCGTTGGAGCTGTGTCCCAGCTCCAACGTGCAGACCGGTGCGGTGAAAAGTATCGCGGACCATCCGTTCGACCTGCTGGCCCGCACGCGCTTCCGGGTGACCGTCAACACGGACAACCGGTTGATGAGTGACACCTCGATGAGCCTCGAAATGCACCGGCTGGTACAGGCTTTCGGCTACGGGTGGAGCGACCTGGAGCGGTTCACCATCAACGCGATGAAGTCGGCGTTCCTTCCGTTCGACGAGCGACTGGCGATCATCGACGACGTGATCAAGCCGCGGTACGCCGTGCTGATCGCGGGCTGACGCCGCTCGCCCGAAAAACGGGCGAGCGGCCCAGCTTTCGGCTCAGCGGGTGAGGCGCGTGCCCGTGCGACGCCCCGTCAGCGCCTCGTAGAGCGCGATCAAGACGATGGCGGCGCCGACTCCGATGAAGAACGGAATCCACGCGATGCCGCCATTGGCGTTGTGGTATCCGAACTGGCTGGCGACCGCCGAGCCGATCAAACCGCCCACGGCGCCGATCACGACGGTCATGATCATGCCGACGTTCTGTTTACCCGGCATCACCAGACGCGCGACCACACCGATGATGGCGCCCACGATGATGGCGAGGATGATGGATCCGACCATTTCAGCTCCTGTCATAACGGCTCCCGGGGTGGGCGCCATCTTCGAGGGGGACTTCCCCGAAAAGACGGACTTCTAACACAATTCGGTCGGAAGCCAGATCAGGCGAGCCCGATGGCGCGCACCGTGCCGGCCAGGTGCGTCTGCACCGCGCGCAGCGCTCGCGGGCCGTCGCCGTCGCGCAGCGCCTCGGCGATCTCGCGGTGCTCGTCCAGGATCGTCGTCACCCGGTCGGGTTCGCGCAGCGCCGACTCGCCGATCATGCGCATCTGACGATCCCGCAGCGACGCATAGAAACCCGACAGGATGGCGTTCCCCGACTCGGCCAGCGTCACGGCGTGGAAGGCGCGGTCGGCGTCGAGGAACTCGGCCCAATCGGCGCGGTCGACGGCGGTGCGCTGCCGCGCCAGCTCGCCCGACAACCGCTCGAAGACCGCGGCGCACGCGGCCGGCCCGCGGCCCACCACCTTCGTCGCGGCGAACTGCTCGAGCACCAGCCGCGCCTCCATCACCGAGCGGACCTCGTCCGGCGACACGGGGACCACCAGGGCGCCGCGCTGCGGGTAGAGCCGCAGCAGCCCGTCGGCCTCCAGCCGCAGGAACGCCTCGCGCACCGGGGTGCGGGACATTCCCAGCGCCGCGGCGACGTCGCCCTCGCTGATCAGCTCCCCGCCCGGGAACGCGCCGGTGAGCACCTGCGTCTTGACGTAATCGAGCGCGCGGTCCTTGGCCGTGACCGGCCTGGGGTTCCCCGTTGCCACTGCAGCCTTCCGGTAGCTAAGTCGTATCCCAGCAGTGTGGTGACGGTACACCAACTCGGCATTGACAATCCGGCAACTTAGATACAAGATAGATACCAGATAGACGCAAGGTGCACTCGAGCCGTCCGAAGGAGACGCGAAATGCCGGTCACGGAACAAGCCCTGTCCCCGAACCTCGACCCGACGATCCCCGCCCCGATGGTCAACGTGGCCGAGTACGGGTTCGAAGGCCGTTTCCAGGACTGGGCGCAGGACGCGGAGTACTTCGAATACTCCAAGGCCGCCAACCCCATCGGCTCGGGTCATGTCCCGCAGGTCCCGATTACCCGCTTCGATCCGGAGGTCTACACCGACCAGCCGACCGGTGTGATCCCGCTGGATCTGTCCATGCAGCTGGGTATCGAGACCGGCGCGGCGACCAGCCCCGCGCTGCTGGCCAACTTCGTGCGCATCCGCCCCGGTGAACAGATCGACACCAGCCCCAACGCCACCTCGCAGCTGTACTACGTGCTGTACGGGCGGGGCTTCGCGGCCGTCAACGGCCAGCTGGTCGGGTGGGAGAAGGGCGACTTCCTGACCCTGCCCGCGGGCACCCACTCGGTGTTCTACGCGGCCGCCGACACGGCCATGTACTGGGTGCACGACGAGCCGCTCATGCGTTACCTGGGCGCCCAAGCCACCCAGCCGCGGTTCCGCGCGACCAAGTTCCGCCGTTCGGACGCGGTGGCCAAGCTGGAGGAGATCGCGTCGCGACCGGGCGCCAACGAGAAGAGCCGGGTCAGCGTGCTGCTGGCCAACGCCAACCAGGAACAGACGCTGACCATCACCCACGTGCTGTGGGCCATGTTCGGTGTGCTGCCCGCCAACCAGGTGCAGCGCCCGCACCGGCACCAGTCGGTGGCGCTCGACCTGATCCTCGACGCGCCGGCCCACGGCTGCTACACCCTGCTGGGCACCCGGCTCGACGAGCACGGCGACATCGTCGACCCGATCCGGGTGGACTGGCGGGCGGGCTGTGCCTTCACCACCCCGCCGGGCATGTGGCACGCGCACTACAACGAGACCGACCAGCCCGCGCACCTGATCCCGATCCAGGACGCCGGCCTGCAGACCCACCTCCGCAGCCTCGACATCAAGTTCACGCAGCGCCGCGACCTCGTCGCCGGCTGACCCGCCGGGCCGTGCACGGTCCACAGTTGCCGCATAGTGTGGCTGGACATGAAGTTGCCCCTGCTCGGCCCCGTGTCGGTCACCGGCTTCCAGAACGCGTGGTTCTTCCTGGTCCTGCTGGTCGTTCTGCTGGTCCTGGGCATCTACGTCGTGCTGCAATTCGCCCGCCGCCGGCGCGTGCTGCGCTTCGCCAACATGGAGGTGCTGGAGCGGGTCGCGCCGGCCCATCCGAGCCGGTGGCGGCACGTCCCGACGATCCTGCTGGCCACCTCGCTGGTGCTGCTGACCACCGCGATGGCGGGCCCGACCTCCGACGTCCGGATCCCGCTGAACCGGGCGGTCGTCATGCTGGTCATCGACGTGTCGGAGTCCATGGCCTCCACCGACGTGACACCCGACCGGCTGACCGCCGCCAAGGTGGCCGGCAAGCAGTTCGCCGACGAGCTCACCCCCGCCATCAACCTGGGGCTGGTGGAGTTCGCCGCCAACGCCTCGCTGCTGGTCTCGCCGACGACCAACCGCGCGGCGGTGAAGGCGGCCATCGACAGCCTCAAGCCGGCGCCCAAGACCGCGACGGGCGAAGGACTGTTCACCGCGCTGCAGGCCATCGCGACGGTGGGCTCGGTGATGGGCGGCGGGGAGGGCCCGCCGCCGGCGCGCATCGTGCTGGAGTCCGACGGCGCCGAGAACGTGCCGCTGGACCCCAACGCGCCACAGGGGGCGTTCACCGCCGCCCGCGCCGCCAAGGCCGAGGGGGTGCAGATCTCGACGATCTCCTTCGGGACGCCCTACGGCACCGTCGAGTACGAGGGCGCCACCATCCCGGTTCCCGTCGACGACCAGACGCTGCAGAAGATCTGTGAGATCACCGACGGCCAGTCGTTCCACGCCGACAGCCTGGAATCGCTGAAGAACGTCTACGCGACCCTGCAGCGGCAGATCGGCTACGAGACCGTCAAGGGCGACGCCAGCCTGGCCTGGATGCTGCTGGGCGCGGTCGCCATGGCCGGCGCCATCCTGGCGGGACTGTTCCTGAACCGCCGGCTGCCGTCCTGAGCGCTCAGACCGGCAGCCGCCGGTTGATCAGCAGCGCCAGCGCCGTCGCGATCAGGGCGGCCAGCACGCCCAGGCGCAGCCACCCGGCGCTGCCCGGACCCGCCACGGTGCGGTAGCCGATGTCCTTCTCGATGGCGTTGTAGCTCTTGGAAAGGTCGGCGAGGTTGCCGGCGGTGTAGGACTGCCCGCCGGAGAGTTTGGCGATCATCTTCATCTGGTCCGTCGAGACCGGGACGGCGACCCGCTGCCCGTCCATCTCGATCTCGCCGGTCTTGGTGCCGAACGAGATCGTCGAGATGGGCACCCCCTCGTCCCGCGCCAGCCGCGCCGCCGTGTAGACCCCGTCGTGCGGGTCGCTGGGGTTGGACGGCTTGTTCTCCTTGCCGTCGGACAGCAGCACGATGCGGGCCGGCGGCGGGGTGTCGCCGCCCGTGATGGCGTTGGCGCTGACCGCGTGCAGGGCGGTGAAGATGGCCTCGCCGGTGGCCGTGCTGTCGGCGAAGTCGAGCTTCTTGAGCGCATCGATGGTCGCCTGGTGCTGCGGTGTCGGCGGCACCAGCAGATACGGGGTGCCCGCGAAGCCGACCAGCCCGAGGTTGATGCCCGGCGTCAGCTGACTGGCGAACTGGCTGGCCGCCTCCTCGGCGGCCTTGAGCCGGTTGGGTGGGACGTCGGTTGCCCGCATGGACTGCGACATGTCGATGACCAGCACGACGACCGCCCGGTTGCGCGGGATGCGCATGTCATGGGTGGGCGTGGCCAGCGCGATGGTCAACAGGACCAGGCTGAGCAGTGCCACGGCGATCGGGAGGTGCCGCGTCGGCGACTGCGGCACGTCCGCCTCGGTGAACCGGCGCAGCCGGCGCCGGCGGCGGGCCTGAACCAGGACGTAGACCGCGAGCAGACCCAGCGGGAGCAAGCCGAACAACAGCATCCCCGGGCGTTGAAAGCCGTACAGCGGTAACGGGCCTACCCCGGGAAGCGACACCCGCCAGTAAAGATGAGACTCGCAGGCCCGTCAAACGGGGAGCCGCTCCCGCCCTACTCGCGCCTGAGCCGCCCGTCCACGAATTGCTCGAGGTTCTCCCATTCCCGTACCGCCGCGGCGTACGGGGCCGAGGGCTTGCCGACCGAGCCGGGCTCGAGCACGTAGGCCACCAGCTTGCCGAGCGGGCGTCCCGGCTCGAGCGCCTTGTCGACCGTGCCCTCTTCCGAGTAGTCGCCGATGTCGCGGAGCAGCTCGACGGCCAGGTCCAGCTGCTCGCGGTCGACGGCGTCGGGCCCGTCGGCGATGTCGTCGGCCAGCCCGCTGAGCACGTAGATGTTGTCCTCGCTGACCTTGACTTCCAGCGACCCGTCGGTGGCGGCGGTGCGGATGTCGTCGTAGGTGCTCAGGTCGGCCAAGTCGTGGTCGTGCTCGTCGGCGAGGTAGCGGGCCAGCGCCCGCTCCGAGCTGAACACGCTGATTCGCCCGTTGCGGCCCAGGAAGATCGGGCGGTCGTCCAGGTAGCACCGCAGCGTGAAGAAGGTGCCCGAACTCGTCATGATCCGAATCGGGTCGATGCCCACCTGCAGCCAGAAATCCTCGTCGCTGCCCAGGATGACGGTGTCGCCGGCCGCGCGCGATTCGTCGTCGTCTTCGTCGCCGGCCCCCGCGGACTCGTCGGCTTCCGCGTCGTCTTCCTCGTCGGACTCGTCGGCGGCTTCGGTGTCCTCCGCGTCCTCCTCCGCGGGCTCCTCGGGCTCCTCGGGCTCCTCGGCGAGCTCGTCGGCCGCCTTGGCCGACAGTTTGTCGTCGACGTCGGGGGTGGTGGCGATGTCGTCGATCGCGCTGAGCACGTCGTCCCAGCTGCGCCCGATGACCTCGCCGATCGCGTTCCAGCGCTTGAGGCCGGCCTTGCCGCTGAAGTGGTCGATCCCGCCCGACACCGTGCCCAGCGTGGGGTTGCCGTTGAAGAACTTCAGCACCGCCGCGAGCTCGCACACCGATCCGATGGACGAGACGAGCGCCAGCGTGCGGGCCAGCTCGGTCACCGACTCCTCGGTCGGCTTCTCCGATACCAGCTCCTCGACCGCGACCAGATCGAACTGCCTGTCCTCGGCCGGGGAGAACTTGTGCGCGTGCGCCGCGGTCAGGTCCTTCCACGCCGGGTGATCGACCAGGTCGTTGTCGGTATCGGTGCGCACGAACGCGACCAGGTCGGCGACGGAGGAGAAGACGTACAGGTCCTCGTCCTTGCCCAGGAACGCCTCCCACTCGTCGCCGGCGTCGCGCCAGCGGGGTGCCCACACGGTGTAGCGGTCACCGTCGGACAGGCTCAGGCGGATGGGCACGAGGTCAGCAGCCATGCGGCACACAATAGCGACGGCCCGGGGAGGTGCCCGCCGTCGGGACGCCTAGCCCCAGATGTCGGTGATCGGCGGCGCGCCGGCCGCGTAGCCGGTTTTGGGCAGCCCGTACATCTCCTCGATCGTGGACAGCACGTTGTAGTGGTTGATCTGTTCGGCGTAATTGCCGGGACGGACGTGGGCGCCGTAGAACACCGTGGGGATCTGGTTGCGGGTTCCGCCGTCGTCCTCGTCGAACGTCACGATCAACAGGCTGTTGTTGGCGGCCGCCCAGTTGGCGTAGCCCGACAGCTGGCGGTTCAGCCAGGCGTCGGCCTGCGCGATCGACCCGTCGTGCATGTTGTCGTCGTTGTTGGGGATGACGAACGACACGGTGGGCAGACCGGCGTAATTGCCCATCGGGAACGCCGAGAAGGGCAGGGAGTTCGCCGGCGGCACGTTGGCGAAGTTGGCCCAGGGCACGTGCTTGCGCGCGTACTTGCCTGCGGTGCACGCCGGCGAGCCGACCGCGGGCAGGCCTTCGGCGAAGCCGGCGAACGTGTAACCGGCGGCCAGCAATTCGGAACCGAGGTTGGGGGCGGCGCCGGCGTTGACGGGGCACAGGTCTCTGGTCACCCCGAAGGTGCTGCCGGCGAACAGCGCCAGGTAATTCGGCTCGCTGGGGTGTGTTTCGGCGAACGACTGGGTCATGTTGGCGCCGCCCGCGGCCAGCGCGGTGAGGAAGGGGGCCGACTTGTTGCCGATGATGCCGTTTTCGGAGTGGTTCTCCTCCACCACGATCACGATGTGCGCCGGCTGGGGAATGGCCGCTGCCACCAGGTGTATCCGCGAAGCGAGCGGGCCGCCCGCCAACCCCACCAAGGCCAGTGCGCCGAGCAGCCGCAAGACTCGAAATGCGCTGCCCGTCAATCCTGTTGAACCCGCGACTCCGCTCAGCACCAAGCGAGCATAGGCGCGGAGCCACCGCGGCGGCGGCGCCGACGCGGACGGCTTCGGCGGGGCGTTAGCGAATTGCTGCCGCATCGTTATATAGGGTCGAACACCGTGGAGGTGCACGTTGTCGATCACCCGCTGGCGGTCGCCCGGCTGACGACGATGCGCGACGAACGCACCGACAACGACGGTTTCCGGGCCGCGTTGCGGGATCTGACGGCGATGCTGATCTACGAGGCCACGCGGGACGCGCCCCGGGAGACCTTCCCGATCCACACGCCGGTGGCCGAGACGCTGGGCGTGCGGCTGGCGAAGCCGCCCCTGCTGGTGCCGGTGTTGCGGGCCGGGCTGGGCATGGTCGATCAGGCACTTGCGCTGCTGCCGCGGGCGCGGGTCGGGTTCGTCGGTGTCGCGCGCAACGAGGAAACCCATGAGGCGAGTGGGTATTTCGAGTCGCTGCCCGACGACCTTTCCGGCCTGCCGGTGCTGGTCCTGGACCCCATGCTGGCCACGGGCGGGTCGGTGAAGTACACGCTGGGCCTGCTGCTGGACCGCGGCGCAACCGATATCACGGTGTTGTGCGCGGTGGCTGCGCCCGAAGGCATTGCCGCGCTTGAGAAAACGGTGCCCGAGGCGCGGCTGTTCACCGTGGCGGTCGACGACGGCCTCAACGAGAACGCCTACATCGTGCCGGGTCTCGGTGACGCGGGCGACCGTCAGTACGGGCCCCGCTAGCCGCCTACAGGCTGTGGGCCGCGGACACCAGCTGGTCGCGCAGTGCGCCGGCCCGCTGCCGCGCCTCGGGCAGGTCTCCGCTCACCGCGCAGCGAACCTCGATGTAGCACTTCAGCTTCGGCTCGGTCCCGGACGGCCGCACCACCAGCCTGACCGACGCGTCGTCGTCACCGCCGGTGCAGATCAGCGCGTCGGCGCTGTCGGTGACGGTCGCGGCGTAGCCGGCCAGTGTCCGCGGTGGCGTGGCCCGCAGCCGCCGCATCAGCTCGGCGGCCTCGGCGGCGCCGGCGACTCGGCGCGACACCGCCGCGACGTCGTGCACGCCGTATTGCCGGGCGAGGTCGTCGAGCGCGTCGGCCACCGAACGGCCCCGGTCCTTCAGCGCGGCCACCAGATCGCACACCAGCACCGCGGCGCTGATGCCGTCCTTGTCGCGCACGGCGCCGGGGTCGACGCAGTGCCCGATCGCCTCCTCATAGGCGTACACCAGGGTGGCGCCGGGCACGTCGGCGTCGGCGCGCGCCAGCCACTTGAAGCCGGTGAGGGTTTCGACGTGGGTGGCTCCGCGGTGACGCGCGATCGCCGCCAGCATCCGCGACGACACCACGGTGCTGGCGACCACCGCCGTCCGGGGATCGGCTGCCCGCGACAAGATGTAATCGCCGAGCAGCCAACCGGTTTCGTCTCCCGAGAGCATCCGCCACCCCGAGCCGGCCGGGATGGCGACCGCACACCGGTCGGCGTCGGGATCCAGCGCGATCGCGACGTCGGCCCCGACGTCCGCGGCCAGCGCGAGCAGCGCGTCGGTGGCGCCGGGCTCCTCGGGATTCGGGAAGGCCACGGTGGGGAAGTCGGGGTCCGGTGCGAACTGTGCTCCGACGGTGTGCACCTGCCCGAAGCCGGCGCGCTGCAACGCTTCCACGGCCACGACGCCGCCCACCCCGTGCAGCGGGGTGAGCGCCACCCGAGCCGAACCGGCGGCGCGGCGCACCCCCGCGGCCCGCGCGATGTAGCGCTCGACCAGATCGGTGACGGCGGGTTCCACGGGTGCCCGGCCGATTTCGTCGGCCGGGGGAGCAGCGGCCATCGCGGCCTCGATCTCGCGGTCGGTGGGGGAGACGATCTGGATGCCGCCGTCGGCGTAGACCTTGTAGCCGTTGTCGGTCGACGGGTTGTGCGACGCGGTGATCTGTATCCCGGCGGCGGCGCCGGTATCGCGCACCGCGAACGCGACCACCGGCGTGGGGACCGGACCGGGCAGCAGCTGGACCGAAAACCCTTGTGCCGAAAGAACTTCAGCGGTGACGGTGGCGAAGACGGCGGAGCCGTGCCGGGAGTCGCGCCCGACGATCACGTGCGCGCCGGCCAGGCCCCGCCCGCGCAGCACCTGCGCCACCGCCCAGCTCACGCGCGACACCACCGCCACGTTCATCGCGTCGGGCCCGCCGCGCACCGGACCGCGCAGGCCCGCGGTGCCGAACACGAGGGGATGGGCAAAGCGCGCGGCAAGCTCGTCGGGCCCGCACGCCGCGAGCTCGGCGGCCGTGGCGGGGTCGGGGTCGTGCGCGATCCATTCCGCCGCGGCGATCGCAGGCCCGGCGTGGCCGGGGGCCGCGGGTCGCCGCCATTGGTCGGGCGTCATCGCATCAGAACCGGGCCAGGACGTCGGCCAGCAGCGTGCCCATCCGGCTCGCCGACGCGGCGCCGGCGGCGAGCACCTCGGCGTGGCTCAGCGGCTCACCGCCGATCCCCGCGGCCAGGTTGGTCACCAGCGAGATCCCCAGCACCTCGGCGCCGGCCGCCCGGGCCGCGATGGTCTCGTGCACGGTGGACATCCCGACCAGGTCGGCGCCCAGCATCCGCAGCATCCGCACCTCGGCCGGCGTCTCGTAGTGCGGCCCCGGGAGGCCGGCGTAGACGCCCTCGGTCAGGTCCGGGTCGACGAGGCGCGCGAGGTCGCGCAGCCGCGGTGCGTACGCGTCGGTCAGGTCGACGAACTGCGGGCCGACCAACGGCGACCGCGCGGTGAGGTTGAGATGGTCGCTGATCAGCACCGGCCGGCCGACCGCCAGGTCGGGCCGCAGCCCGCCGGCCGCGTTGGTGAGCACGACGATGCGCGCCCCGGCCGCGCAGGCCGCCCGCACCGGGTGCACCACGTGGCACAGGTCGTGGCCCTCGTAGGCGTGCACCCGGCCGACCAGCACCAGCACGCGGCGCTCGCCGACGCGCGTCGACATCAGCTCGCCGGTGTGCCCCACGGCGGTGGGCGGCGCGAAGCCGGGGACGTCGGCCTGGGGCAGCACGGCGGTGGGGGCGCCGAGGGCGTCCGCCGCGGGGCGCCACCCCGAGCCGAGGACGACGGCGACGTCGTGCTCGGCTACGCCGGTGCGTTCGGCGATGAATTGCGCCGCCCGCCGGGCGAGGTCGTCGGGGTCGGTCGGGGGTTCGGCCACGGCCATCGACCTTAGCCCTGCGCAGGTGCCCGCCGGAATATGTGAAAATCTGCCGCATGAGTCTTCGTAGGTGGCCGGTCGTCGGCCTGGCCGTCGCCGTTGCGGCGGCGGTGTTTTCGATCACCAGCGGCGCGCTGCCGTCGGCGCGGGCCGACGGGTGCCCAGACGTGCAGCTGATCTTCGCCCGCGGCACCGCCGAGCCGCCCGGCCTTGGGGTCGCCGGTGACGCGCTGCTCGGCGCGCTGCGCGCGGACCTCGGCTCGCGCAGCGTCGACGCCTACCCGGTGAACTACCCGGCCAGCTACAACTTCCTGCAGACCGCCGACGGCGCCAACGACGCGCGCGACCACATCGCGCAGATGGTCGACCAGTGCCCGTCGACGAAGCTGGTGCTCGGCGGTTTCTCGCAGGGCGCCGCGGCGGTCTCGATGCTCGCCGGGGTGCCGCCGCTGGGCGAGCGGATCGGCAACTTCGGGTCGGCTCCGGCGCTCGATCCCGGTCTGGCGAACAAGGTTGCGGCCGTCGCGGTGTTCGGCAACCCCGGCAACCGCTTCAACACGCCCCTGTCGACGACGGGGCTGTTCGCCGGACGCGCCATCGACATCTGCAGCCCCGGTGATCCGGTGTGCGTGGTCGGCGGCCGGGACCGCGATGCCCACCACGATTACGGCGTGCCGCCCTACCCCGGACAGGCGGCGGGATTCATCTCCGGGCTGGTATAGCCCGGTCCCCGAGGTCGCGGTGGGATACTGCGAGAATGCCCACCACCGCATTGGATGACGTCGAGGATGTCGTGCGGCGACGTGGCTCCGAGCTGGTTGAGCTGTCCCACGCCATCCACGCCGAGCCCGAGCTGGCGTTCGCCGAGCATCGCAGCTGCGCCAAGGCCCAGGCGCTGGTCGCCGAACGCGGTTTCGAGATCACCGCGCCGGCCGGCGGCCTGGACACCGCGTTTCGCGCCGACTTCGGCAGCGGCCCGCTGACCGTCGGGATCTGCGCCGAATACGACGCGCTGCCCGAGATCGGGCACGCCTGCGGCCACAACATCATCGCCGCGTCGGCGGTGGGCACCGCGCTGGCGCTCGCCGAGGTGGCCGACGACCTGGGCCTGCGGGTGGCCCTGATCGGCACGCCCGCCGAGGAGGCCGGCGGCGGCAAGGCGCTGCTGCTTCAGGCCGGGGTGTTCGACGACATCGCGGCGGCGGTGATGCTGCACCCCGGGCCCACCGACATCGCGGCGGCCCGCTCGCTGGCGCTGTCGGAGGCGACCGTGCACTACCGTGGCAAGGAATCCCACGCCGCCGTCGCGCCGTATCAGGGGATCAACGCCGCGGACGCCGTGACGGTGGCGCAGGTGGCCGTCGGGCTGTTGCGGCAGCAACTTGCCCCGGGCCAACTGGTGCACGGGATCGTCACCGACGGCGGGCAGGCGGTCAACGTCATCCCCGGGCACGCGGCGCTGCAGTACGCGATGCGGGCGGTGGAATCGGATTCGCTGCGACAGCTGGAGGGCAGGATGTACGCGTGCTTCGCCGCGGGCGCGCTGGCCACCGGCTGCGAATACGACATCGACAACCCGGCACCCGCGTACGACGAACTCACGCCCGACGAGTGGCTGGCCGACGTCTTCCGCGAGGAGATGCGCCGGCTCGGGCGCGAGCCCGTGGCCCGCGAGTTCGAGGCGGCGCTGCCCATGGGCAGCACCGACATGGGCAACGTGACCCAGGTGCTGCCGGGGATCCATCCGGTGGTCGGGGTCGACGCCGGCGGCGCCATGGTTCACCAGCGTGCGTTCACCACCGCCGCCGCCAGCCCCAGCGCCGACCGCGCCGTCGTCGAGGGTGCCATCATGCTGGCCCGCACGGTGGTCCAGCTGGCCCAGACGCCCGCGGAACGCGACCGCGTGCTGGCCGCGCGGGAACGGCGGGCGTCCGCATGAGCCTCGCCGACGCCGCCACCTCCTGGCTGGCCGCACACCACGACGACCTGGTCGACTGGCGCCGGCACATCCACCGCTACCCCGAGCTGGGCCGGCAGGAGTACGCCACCACCCAGTTCGTCGCCGAGCGATTGGCCGACGCCGGGCTCAACCCCAAGGTGCTGCCCGGCGGCACCGGGCTGGTCTGCGATCTGGGCCCCGAACACGAGCCGAGGATCGCGCTGCGGGCCGACATGGACGCGCTGCCCATGGCCGAGCGGACCGGCGCGCCCTACACCTCCACCATGCCCAACGTCGCGCACGCCTGCGGGCACGACGCCCACACCGCGATCCTGCTCGGCACCGCGCTCACCCTGGCGTCGGTGCCCGAGCTGCCGGTCGGGGTCCGGCTGATCTTCCAGGCCGCCGAGGAGCTGATGCCCGGGGGCGCAATCGACGCCATCGCCGCCGGCGCGATCTCCGGCGTGTCGCGGATCTTCGCCCTGCACTGCGACCCCCGGCTGGAGGTCGGCAAGGTCGCGGTCCGGCACGGCCCCATCACCTCGGCGGCCGACCAGATCGAGATCACGCTGCACTCCCCGGGCGGCCACACGTCGCGCCCCCACCTGACCGCCGACCTGGTCTACGGCCTCGGCACGCTGATCACCGGGCTGCCCGGGGTGCTCTCGCGCCGCATCGACCCGCGCAACGGCACCGTGCTGGTGTGGGGGGCGGTCAACGCGGGGGTGGCCGCGAACGCCATCCCGCAGGCCGGGGTGCTGGGCGGCACGGTCCGCACCGCGAGCCGGCAGACCTGGGTCGGCCTCGAGGAGATCATCCGGGAGACCGTGTCGGCGCTGCTGGCGCCGCTGGGCATCGACCACACGCTGCAGTACCGGCGCGGCGTGCCGCCGGTGGTCAACGAGGACGTCTCGACGCGCATCCTCACCCACGCGATCGAGGCCATCGGCCCGGACGCGCTGGCCGATACCCGCCAGTCCGGCGGGGGCGAGGACTTCTCCTGGTACCTCGAGGAGATTCCCGGCGCGATGGCGCGCCTGGGGGTCTGGCCGGGACAGGGGCCGCAGCTGGACCTGCACCAGCCGACGTTCGACCTCGACGAGCGGGCCCTGGCGATCGGGCTGCGCGTGATGGTCAACATCGTCGAGCAGTCGGCGGCGTTCTCCTTGGCCTAGGTCGTCCCGGCCGCGAGCGTGCGTGTTTGCACAGGGACACGCCGGACTGACCGGCATTCTGTGCACGGTCGGCAAGCTGAATTGTCGACCTATCGGTCAGCCCCGACCATTGCCGGCATGCATTCACAGCTCAGCCGCCTGCTCGATGTCCAGGGCGGAGTGGTCACCTCTGCTCAGGCACTGAGATTCCTCACCAGGCGAGAGCTGGAAGCACACCTGGAATATGGTGCGCTGCACAGGGTTTGGTACGGCATCTACGGTCGCGGTGAGCCGACCACTGCTTTGCGACTGCGGGGCCTTGACTTGGCTGCCGGTACGAAGGTCGCCGCGTGCATGGGTACTGCCGCCGCTGCCTACGGCTTCGACACCGAGCGCACCCCCGATATGCACATCCTCAATCCCATCGGCCGGCAGTTGCGATCGACGGAGGGCCTGACAGTGCATCGACGCACCGGTGCGCCGTTGACTGCGGTCGCGGGCCGGCCGCTGACCACACCGGCATGGACGGCGGTCGAGGTCTCGCGCGCCTTGAGCCGGCCCCGCGCGCTGGCGACCTTGGACGCGGCGCTGCGCAGCGGCACGTGCAAGCCTGAGCACCTGGAAGACGCAGCGAGGGGCCAATCCGGCCGTCGTGGCATCGCGGCCGTGCGCGACCTCCTCGGGTTGGCCTCGCCGCTGGCGGAGTCGCCCATGGAAAGCGAAACGCGCCTCGTCATGATCGACGCGGGTTTGCCGCCTCCCGTCCTGCAGTACGAGGTGGTCGACCTGCAGGGCCGCACGTGGCGGCTCGACTTCGCTTGGCCCGGAATTCGCGTCGGTGCGGAGTACGACGGCGTCGATTGGCACAGTGGGCCCGAGGCTTTCCTGCGGGATCGCCGTCGCTTATCCGCACTCCAACAGCTCGGGTGGTTGGTGGTGCCCATCGTTGCCGAAGATGTCAGACATCGGCCCCACGAACTCCTCGGCCGACTCAGCACGTATTTGCGCCGGGCCGCCTGAAGCCGCGCGAAGGTGCGTAGATTGCCAGGTGTGCCGGCGTGTCGTCGTACAAACACGCACGCTGGCGGGCCACGGTCTGGGTCCTAGGAGCCGGTTCCCGGGCCGACGTTGTGGGCCGGCCGCGTCCGCAGGCCGTGCACGTAATCCGCTGGGGCCCCGGCGACTTCGGCGGCGTCGGCCATCACACCGAGATACCGCGCCGACGGCAGGCCGCCCTCCCAGGCGTCGAGCACGTAAAGCCACGCCAGCACGGGGTCGGTGTTGGTGTCCGACGAGATGCGTTCCACCCGGCAGCGGATCTTCTTGTGGACGCCGAACTCCGAGCCCTCCCAGCGGTCGAGGTTCTTCTCGTCGGCCGGGGTCATGTCGTACAGGACGACGAACACCTTCGAGGTGGGGTCTTCGACGACGGTGGCCAGCGCGCCTTCCCAGCCGATGTCCTCGCCGCCGAACGTCAGCCGCCAGCCGTGCAGCCAGCCGGTTCCGGCCATCGGCGAATGGGGTGCACGCTCGAGCATCTGCTCAGGATCCATGTTCGACCCGTAGGCGGCGTAGAGCGGCACGGGGAAATCTTAGACGTCACCCGCACGAGCGGTCGTGTCCCAAGGATTTCGCCGCCCTGTCCGATGGCGCGGTTCTCCCCCGCAAGCGGGGGGACCCCCACCTCACGCCGCCCTGCGGCGTGCATCGTCGCCGCGCTGCGGGGTGCCCGGTCTCCCCGCTAGGTTGGGGCTGTGGCGACCCGCATCGTGATCCTCGGTGGCGGCCCTGCCGGTTACGAAGCCGCGCTGGTGGCCGCGACCTCCCACCCCGACACCACCCACGTGACCGTGATCGACTCCGACGGGATCGGCGGCGCGGCCGTGCTGGACGACTGCGTGCCGTCCAAGACGTTCATCGCCTCGACGTGGCTGCGCACCGAGCTGCGCCGCGCGCCGCGGCTGGGGCTGGACATCGACATCGACGACGCCAAGATCTCGCTGCCGCAGATTCACGCCCGGGTGAAGCAACTGGCCACGGAGCAGTCGGCCGACATCACCGAACAGCTGCTCAGCGTGGGCGTGCACGTGGTCGCCGGGCACGGCGAGCTGATCGACCCCACGCCGGGGCTGGCCTGCCACCGCGTCAAGGCGACCGCGGCCGACGGCACCGTCAGCGAGTACGCGGCCGACGTCGTGCTGATCGCGACCGGCGCCAGCCCCCGTGTCCTGCCGTCGGCCCAGCCCGACGGCGAGCGCATCCTGACCTGGCGGCAGCTCTACAACCTCGACGCGCTGCCCGAGCACCTCGTCGTGGTCGGGTCGGGCGTCACCGGCGCCGAGTTCGTGCACGCCTACACCGAGCTGGGCGTGCCGGTGACCGTGGTCGCCAGCCGGGACCGGGTGTTGCCCTACGAGGACGCCGACGCCGCGCTGGTCCTGGAGGAGGCGTTCTCCGAACGAGGCGTCCAGTTGGTCAAGAACGCCCGCGCCCAATCGGTCACCCGCACCGACGACGGCGTGCTGGTCACCCTGGCCGACGGGCGCACCGTCGAGGGCAGCCACGCCCTGATGACCATCGGGTCGGTCCCCAACACCGGCGGCCTCGGCCTGGACCGGGTCGGCATCGAGCTGGGCCGCGGCGGCTACCTGACCGTGGACCGGGTGTCGCGGACCTCGGTGGCCGGCATCTACGCCGCGGGGGACTGCACAGGCTTGCTGCCCCTGGCGTCGGTGGCCGCCATGCAGGGCCGGATCGCGATGTATCACGCGCTTGGCGAGGGCGTCAGCCCGATCCGGTTGCGCACGGTGGCGGCCACGGTGTTCACCCGGCCGGAGATCGCGGCCGTCGGCGTGCCGCAGACGATGATCGACGACGGTTCGGTGTCGGCCCGCACGATCATGCTGCCGCTGCGGACCAACGCGCGGGCCAAAATGTCCGGGCTGCGACAGGGTTTCGTGAAGATGTTCTGCCGCAAGTCCACGGGCGTGGTCATCGGCGGCGTGGTGGTGGCCCCGATCGCTTCCGAACTCATCCTGCCGATCGCGGTGGCCGTCCAAAACCGCATCACCGTCACCGAGCTGGCGCAGACGCTCGCCGTTTATCCGTCGCTGTCCGGGTCGATCACCGAGGCCGCTCGTCGGCTGATGGCCCACGACGATCTGGACTAGCCTTGGTTCGACACCGTCCTACTGGCGAGTAACCGACAGGAGTTTCCGGTGAGGAGTCCGCTGCCGTGAGCAACCCGATACAGGCGCCCGACAGCGCCCAGACCTGGGCGGCTTCCACGTTGGGACCCCAGCAGCGCGCGCTGGCGTGGGAGCGACTGGGCGCCGAGCAGTTCGACGTCGTCGTCATCGGCGGCGGCGTGGTGGGCTCCGGCTGCGCGTTGGACGCGGCCACCCGCGGGCTCAAGGTGGCGCTGGTCGAGGCGCGCGATTTCGCGTCGGGCACGTCGAGCCGCTCGTCGAAGATGTTCCACGGCGGGCTGCGCTATCTCGAGCAGCTGGAGTTCGGGCTGGTGCGCGAGGCGCTCTACGAGCGGGAGCTGTCGCTGACCACCCTGGCGCCGCATCTGGTCAAGCCGATGCCGTTCTTGTTCCCCCTGACGAATCGGGTGTGGGAGCGTCCCTACGTCGCCGCGGGCATCTTCCTCTACGACCGGATGGGCGGCGCGAAATCCGTTCCCGCGCAAAAGCATCTGACCCGGGCTGGCGCGTTACGGTTGAGCCCGGGCCTCAAGCGCAGCGCGCTGATCGGCGGTATCCGCTACTACGACACCGTCGTCGACGACGCCCGGCACACCATGACCGTCGCCCGCACCGCCGCCCACTACGGCGCGGTGGTGCGGACCTCCACCCAGGTGGTCGCGATGCTGCGCGAGGGCGACCGGGTGACCGGCGTGCGGGTCCGCGACTCCGAGAACGGCGCCGTCGCCGAAGTTCGCGGCCACGTCGTCGTCAACGCGACCGGAGTATGGACCGACGAGATTCAGGCGCTGTCCAAGCAGCGCGGCCGGTTTCAGGTGCGCGCGTCCAAGGGCGTGCACGTGGTGGTGCCGCGCGACCGCATCGTCAGCGACGTCGCCATCATCCTGCGCACCGAGAAGTCGGTGATGTTCGTCATCCCGTGGGGCACCCACTGGATCATCGGCACCACCGACACCGACTGGAACCTGGACCTGGCCCACCCCGCGGCCACCAAGGCCGACATCGACTACATCCTGCAGACGGTCAACACCGTGCTCGCGATCCCGCTCACCCACGCCGACATCGACGGGGTGTACGCCGGGTTGCGGCCGCTGCTGGCCGGGGAGAGCGAGGAGACCTCCAAGCTGTCCCGCGAGCACGCGGTGGCGGTCCCCGCGCCGGGCCTGGTGGCCATCGCCGGCGGCAAGTACACCACCTATCGGGTGATGGCCGCCGACGCGATCGACGCCGCGGCCCAGTTCGTCCCGGCCCGGGTGGCACCGTCCATCACCGAGAAGGTCAGCCTGCTGGGCGCCGACGGCTACTTCGCGCTGGTCAATCAGGCGGAACACGTAGCGGCGCTTCAGGATTTGCATCCCTACCGGGTGCGGCACCTGCTGGACCGCTATGGCTCGCTGATCGGCGACGTGCTGGGTTTGGCGGCCGGCAACGCCGACCTGCTCAACCCCATCAAGGAGGCGCCGGGCTACCTCAAGGTGGAGGCGCTGTACGCCGTCACCGCCGAGGGGGCGCTGCACCTGGAGGACATTCTGGCCCGCCGGATGCGCATCTCCATCGAGTACTCCCACCGCGGCGTCGACTGCGCCCGCGAGGTCGCCGACGTGGTGGCGCCCGTCCTCGGCTGGAGCGCTGCGGACATCGAACGTGAGGTGGCCAACTACTCCGCGCGGGTGGAGGCCGAGATCTTGTCGCAGGCCCAGCCCGACGACGTATCGGCCGACGAGTTGCGGGCCAGCGCCCCGGAGGCGCGCGCCGAGATCCTCGAACCGGTACCGCTCAATTGAGGCCTGCGCCGCTTCCGGTGCGGGACGGCCTCGGCCCGGCGCGGGTGCGGCTGCGTGGCGGGCCGGTGCTGGACGAGCTGACCGACCGGTTCGGCGCGTCGGCGCGGTCGAAGGTGCTGGCCGGGGAGGTGGTCGACGCCCGGGGCGCGGTGGTCGACGAGGCCACGGTGCTTGGTGCCGGGTCCTTCGTCTACATGTATCGGGAACTGCCCGACGAGGTGCCCGTCCCCTTCGATATCCCGGTGCTTCATCGTGACGCGCACATCGTGGTGGTCGACAAGCCGCACTTCCTGGCCACCATGCCCCGGGGCCGGCACGTGGCGCAGACGGCGCTGGTGCGGCTGCGCCGGGAGCTGGGCCTGCCCGAGCTGAGCCCGGCCCATCGGCTCGACCGGCTGACCGCCGGGGTGCTGGTGTTCACGGTGCGCCGCGACATGCGTGGCGCCTATCAGACCCTGTTCTCCCGCGGAGTGGTGCGCAAGACGTATCTGGCGCGCGCGAGCGTCGACCCGGCCCTGGTGTTGCCGCGCGTGGTGCGCAGCCGGATCGTCAAGCGGCGCGGGGTTTTACAGGCCGTCTGCGAACCGGGCGCCCCCAACGCGGAGACGCTGGTGGAGCTCGTCCGCCCGGACGGCCTGTACCGGCTGACCCCACGCACCGGGCGCACCCACCAGCTGCGTGTGCACATGGCCGCGCTGGGCGTGCCGATCGACGGGGATCCGCTGTATCCCAACGTTATCGACGTGCCGCCCGAGGACTTCAGCACGCCGCTGCGGTTGCTGGCGCAGCGCATCGAGTTCGACGATCCACTGACGGGCGCTCGGCGCGAGTTCGTCAGCCGTCGAACGCTGGACTGAACCATTTGTCGGTCCGGGGTGGCATAGTCGAATGTATGTTCGATTCGAGGGGGTCGTCGGTGGAGGTGATCGCGGCGTTCGACGAGCTCTTTGAGCGGCGTTATCCGTCCAGGACGGTCGAGTCGGCGGGGCTGCTGGAGCGGATCGGCTGTTTTGCGCGGGTGCAGAATCGGGCGGTGGCCGCGCAGTTGGCCGGGATCGGTGAGTTGTTCGCCTATCGGCTCTCACGGTGTGGTGAGACCAAGGACTGGGCTATCGATACCGAGGCGGCGGTGGCCGCCGAGGTGGCTGCGCAGTTGGGGATCAGTCAGGGGTTGGCGGCCAGCCGGGTGCGGTATGCGCGGGCGCTGCGCGAGCGGTTGCCGAAGGTGGCCGAGGTGTTCGTCGCCGGGGACATCGATTTCCGGCTGGTGGCGACGCTGGTGTATCGCAGCGATCTGATCACCGACCCCGAGGTGGTGGCGGCGGTGGACGCGCAGTTGGCCGCGCAGGTGGGGCGCTGGCCGGCGCTGACCCCCGCCCGGTTGGCCGCGCGGGTGGACAGGATCGTGGCGGCTGCCGATGCCGATGCGGTGCGCCGGCGTCGGGACCGCGCGGCCGGGCGCGAGGTATGGATCGGCGAGATGGGCGAGGGATTGGCCCGCATCGAGGGCGTCATGTTCAGCCCCGATGCTGCCGCCCTGGATGCGCGCCTGGATGCGGTGGCTGCCACGGTGTGCGCCCACGATCCGCGTAGCCGCGAGCAGCGCCGCGCCGACGCGCTGGGGGCGCTGGCGGGCGGGGCCGACCGGCTGGCATGCCGGTGCGGACGGGCGGACTGCGCCGCCGGCGCCCGGCCCGCGGCCGCTCCGGTGGTGATCCATGTGATCGCCGAGCAGGAAACCCTGGCCGGTGACGGCGGCGCGGCGGGCTGCCAGCTGGGCGCTGAGGGATTGATTCCCCCGGAACTGGTCGCCGAGTTGGCCGCCACCGCGAGGCTGGCGCCGCTGGTCCACCCCGGCGACGCCCCGCCTGAACCAGGGTATGTGCCCTCGCAGGCGTTGGCCGATTTCGTGCGGTGCCGGGATTTGACCTGCCGCTGGCCGGGCTGTGACTGCCCGGCGGTGTCCTGCGACCTCGACCACACGATCCCCTACAGCCGGGGTGGCCCCACCCACGCGGGCAACCTCAAGTGTTACTGCCGCACCCATCATTTGGTGAAAACGTTTTGGGGCTGGCAGGAAAAACAGCTCGCCGACGGCACGCTGATCTTGACGTCCCCGGCCGGGCAAACCTACGTCACCACCCCGGGCAGCGCGCTGCTGTTTCCCAGCCTGTGCCACGCCGTGGGCGGCATGGCGGCCCCCGAAGCCGACCCCCCGCAGGACTTATGCGCCGAACGCGGCGCCATGATGCCCCGCCGCACCCGCACCCGCACCCAGGACCGCGCCACCCGTATCGCCACCGAACGCCGACACAACCGCCAGGCCCGGCTCGCCCGCCGAACCGCGAAAACCGGCCCCGCGCCACCTGGCGATAACGACCCACCGCCCTTCTGAAGCCGGTCGTCGTCGCTGTCAAGCAGAGGCGACACCGAAGAGACGCCACTGCCCGGGCACGCCCTTGAGTCCATGAGCGCCCCGGTCCTCGAACTCGAGTCCCGATCCGATCACGAGGTCGCGCAGCGTGCTGGACACCAGTACGTCGTTCGGCCCCGCGAGCGCGCACACCCGCGCGCCGATGTGCACGGCGATCCCACCGATGTCGTCGCCACGGACCTCGCACTCGCCGGTGTGCAACCCGGCGCGCACCTCGATGCCCAGTGCCCGCACCGCATCACGAATTGCCATGGCGCAGCGGATCGCTCGCTGCGGGCCGTCGAATGTCGCGAGAAATCCGTCGCCCGACGTGTTCACCTCACGGCCACGGAAGCGGTTGAGTTGTGACCGCACGATGGCGTCGTGGGCATCGAGCAAGGCGCGCCAGTCGCGGTCACCCATCGCTGCGGCGCGCCGCGTCGAGTCCACGATGTCGGTGAACAGCACGGTGGCGAGAACGCGGTCGTCGGCCACGTCGGGCTGCTCGCCGGTAAGGAACTTGGCGATCTCCTGGAAGGACTCGCGCCACGGTTCGACGACGTGGTAGAAGTTTCGCCCCGGAATCTCAACGAATTTCGCGCCCTCGATCTGGTCGGCGACTACCTTGCCCTTCTCGGGCGGCAGGAGGGGATCGTCGCGGTGATGCACCACCAGGGTGGGTACGCGGACGGTCGGAAGGATCGCCTGCGCGCTGGCTTCCGAGATCAGCGGCAACATCAGTTCAAACGTCCGCGGGCTCGCCGCCAGGCGCTCGTGTAGCGCCCACGCGGCCCGGATCTCCTCGTTCCACGGCATGTCCGGATTGAGCATGTGTTCCAATTCGCCGGTGCCCCATAGGACGGGAGCCACGTCGCCGAGTTCCTGCATCGAAGTCGTGCGGTCTGCCGCGTCAGCGGTGCTCTCGACCAAGACGAGGGCGGTGGTGCGGGACGGGTGCGTGGCCGCGAAGAGCGTCGCCGTCGAATTCGCGCCGGCGTACGTGACCAGGGCCGCTTCGGGGATCCCGAGGGCGTCGAGCACCGCGGTGATGCTGTCGGCCCATTGCTCCAAGGTCGGCAGTGCGCCCGGCTCGACCGGATCGGACGCCCCGGTGCCCGGCTGGTCGAAGAGGATCAGCCGACCGAGCGACGTCATCGCCTCCATCCAGCCTCGAACGCCGGGCAGCTCCGGGAAGACTTCGCAGTTGGTGAACCAGTTCGGCACGACCACGATGTCGCGCTCGCCCTCACCCGACGTGCGGTAGGCGACGCGCAGATCCCCGTTCATCGCGTAGCGCGTCTCGCAGAACACGGGGGCAGTGTTCTCGGCTCAGCCGTCGATGTGCGTCGGCGGGTCGGCGAAGGTGAAATCCGAAGGGGGGCGGCCGGGACCCATCACGTCGCAGTGCCCGTCGGGCACGAGGTAGGAACTGGCGCCGTTGGGGATCAACCGGGCGACTGCCACGCAACGTTGCCAGGTGCCGTCGGGCTGGACGGGCCCATCGCACCTGCTGAGAACCCCTCCTCCGTACTGGCAGCCGGCCCCCGCCGATGGCGCGAAGGCGATCAGCTCTGCGCCCATCAGCAGGGCGGCCACTCCTGCGACGACGCCGCGCTTCATGGTTGCCTCCCGTCACATCGCCGCTGGGGCGGTGCCGAGCGCATGTGGTGCCAACGCCGTCGACAACCCAGCCAGCAACCTTTGACGCTACCGCCTTTGTGGGATCGGTAGCGAACCTTTTGTCGTCTGCTGATTCACGTAGTCCATATCGGAAAGGCGCGAGGCAATGTCGCACAATCGCAAGATCGGGAATCTTATCGCCGGGGCGCTGCTGGCCGGCGGCATGGCGGCGGCCGGTGTGGGACTGGTCGCGGGCGCCGCAGAGGCGGAGCCCGGCTTCCTGCCGCAATTCAATCGCCCACTGCCCGTCGACAACTTCACGGTCCCGCACGACTGGTGCCCGGGGCAGCCGCTGCCGATGCCCGATGTGCGTTGGGACATGGGCGTCTGCCACCACTGGTACTGGGTCCCCGTCGGGGGCATGGGCAACGTCGGCCAATTCGTCTGGGAGGGAGACGCACCCCGGCGCCCGCTGGGCCCGCCGCCCTGCTACGGAGCCCCCATCTGCCTGCCAGGGCTATAGCGGGCATCGAAGGCGAGCGGGGTCGCCGGCCGCGCGAGCGGCGCTGGAAAAGGCCCGCTCGGTTAATACTTTGGTTACCCTAACGACACGGGTATATCGTTCGTCACATCCGGGACTCGACGGCGAAGGATATCGGGCGCACCCTGGGGGAGAATGCGTAATGTTTCCGGCGTCTTTGCAACCTGGTAAACGAAATTTTCCGGCCGCGTACTCGGCGTAGACAATGTGAGATGTGATGGACCTATTCGCGCCACCTGAGGTCACCTCGACGCTCATCCACTCCGGACCGGGAGCGGGTTCGCTGATCGAGGCCGCCGGCGCGTGGCAGCAACTGGCCGTCGAGCTGGAGAACTCCGTGGCGGGCTACGCGTCGTCCCTCTCGACGCTCATCGAGTCCTGGGATGGCCCCTCCTCCATGGCGATGCTGCAGGCCGTGCAGCCCTATCTCATCTGGCTGCGCGCCACCGCACAACAGGCCCAGCAAATGGCCACCTCGGCGGAGTCGGCGGCGACGGCATTCGCCGCCGTCCGCTCGGCGGTGGTCACTCCCGCGCAGGTGACCGCCAACCGGACGCGGCTGGCGCAACTGCTGGCCACCAACCGGTTTGGCCAGAACACGGCGGCCATCGCCGCGACCCAAGACGAATACCAGACCATGTGGGCGAACAATTCGGCGGCGATGACGCAGTATCAGGCGGCCACGAACCAGACCACGAGCCAGCTGTCCCAATTCAATTCGCCGATGGCCGTCACCGACCCGGCGGCGTCGATCAACCAAAACGCCGCGGTCTCCAATGCTTCCTTGCTCAGCACGGCCTCGAGCACGGGGAACGCCATCGACCAGCTCGGGGTCACCCCCTTCGACCCCAACGCCGGTTGGTTCAGCTATTTCAGCACCTGGGGCAACCAGTTCATCTCGTCCGGCTTCCCGATCAACATGCTCAGCTACCTGGCGCAGAACACCTCGGCCCAGGCGCTGCAGGGCGTGGGCAGCGACATCGGCCTGGGCCTCTCGGAGGGCGAGGGGGCGCTGGCGTCGTCGGTGACCAGGCTGGCAAGTGCCTTGCAAGCCGCCCCGGGGGGCGCGCCCGCGGCCGCGATGGGCGTCGGGGTTTCGCTGGGCAAGCTCACGGCGCCGCCCGCGGTGGTGGGGCTGCTTCCGGCGACGCAGACACCGGTGCAGCTGGCCTCGTCGGTGTCGCCCCTGCCGGCCGACGCCGGACTGACCGGGATGCCGCTGATGCCGATGATGGCGCCGTCGACGAACTCGGCGGGCAGCGGGTGGCGCAAGCGCAAGCAGCAGAAGTTTGAGGACCTTGAATACGGGGCGGAACTCCCGAAGAAGGTGATTCACCGACCGCCAAGCGGGGGATGAGAGCCGATGACGGTCCCTCACCACTCCGGAAGTCGAATTTCGCCGCCGGATAGGTCGATGGCGGCGCGAGCGAGTCGTTGCGCCCGCGCGGCGATTCGGGCGTGGCATGTCTGTCTGGGCGACCCGTGATCGATTTTGGGCTGCTGCCGCCCGAAATCACCTCCGCGCTGATCCATGCCGGACCCGGCGCCTGGTCGATGATCGACGCCGCCGGTGCATGGCAAGAGCTCAGCGCCGAATTGGAGGGGGCCGCAAGCAGCTACGCCTCGGAGCTGGCGGCGCTGATGGCGACTTGGCGCGGCCCCTCCGCGCTGGCCATGGCGCAGGCCTTCGAGCCCTACCTCGCCTGGTTGCGCACCACCGCGGCGCAGTGCCAGGAGATCGCCGCCTCGGTGGAAACCGTCACGGCCTCATTCGAATTGACCCACTGGACGGTGGTGCATCCCGCCGTGGTGGCGGCCAACCGGGCGCGGTTGGCCGTGTTGCTGGCCACCAATTTCTTCGGGATCAACGCTCCGGCCATCGCCGAAACCGAAGCCGAGTACAACGCCATGTGGGTGAACAACTCCACGGCGATGTACCGCTACGGCGCGACGTCGCTGAACGCCGTCCGGCTGTCCCAGTTCTCCCCGCCGCCGCAGGTTGCCAACCCCACGGCGGTCTCCACCCAGGCCACGATCGTGCCCTCGGCGAACGCGCTGACCAGCTCCTCGACCACCGGCACGGGGTCGGTTCTCGACGCGCTCGGCGCCACCCCCTTCGACCCCAACAAGGGCTGGTTCGGGTATTTCAGCACCTGGGGCAATCAGACCATCGCGGGCGGACTTCCCGTCAACCTGCTCAGCTATATCGCGCAGGTCAATGCGGCCCAGGCGCTTCAGGGTGTCAGCAGCGACATCGGCCTGGGCCTCTCGGAGGGGTCGGCCGCCCTGGCATCGGCGGAGGCCAGGCTGGTCGGCGCGATCGGCTCCGGGGGGCTGGCGCCTCGAGGCGCGTTGGGTGTCTCGGTCCTGGTGGGCAAGCTGAGCATGCCGCCCGCGACGGTGGGGATGCTGCCCGGCGCCCAGCCGCCGGTGCAGCTGGCCTCGGCGGTCTCCGCGCTCCCGCCGGGGGCGGCGCAGCCACCGGGAGTGCCGGTGGCCCCGATCCGGCCGCCGCTGGGCGGCAAGGGGGGTCGTGGCGAAGGGCGGGACTACGACGACATCGAAATCGGCGCGGAGCTGCCCGGCACCGTCATGAAGCGGCCGCCGTCAGCGGGATAGCTCGTGCCCCAGGGCCTGGCGTGGCTCCGGCGGTGGCGAACCGGGCTCGTCGTCGGCCAGCGTGAAGTAGCTTTCCTCCTCCTGCAGGAAATGCAGGCGTAGCAGGGCGTGCAGCCCATAAAGGCACGAGAGCAGGTCGTCGACCTGGTCGGCGCCGATCGCTCCGTTGCTTTGGGCCAACGCCAGGTGCGTGCCGATCCGGTCGGAGAGCCGCTGGATTTCCGCGTGGGTTCGGCTCATCGGGGCCGTCGCTTCGCTGGTGCCCAGCGGGTGGGCCAGCGCGGGATAGAGCTGGGTCTCCTCGGCGCGTTCGTGCGGGATGATCCGCTCGGTGAGCATGGTGTAGGCGTGGCGGATCCCCTCCATCGCCGGCTGGTCGGGCGCGGCGGCCAATTGGTCGGCGGCATCGCGCAACAACTCCACGGCGTCGCGCAGTTCGTCGTGTTCGGCGTCGAAACGCCGCAACATCTGTTCGGTCGTCGCGGGGAGGTCGACCTCGATGTCCGGATTGCCGCGCAGGGCGCGCAGTGCGTTGAGGATCACGGCGACGTCGATGCCCTCCTGCACCAGCGCACCGACGGCCGGAGGGAGCCACCCCACGGCGGCGACGGCCATCGCGGCCAGCGACAGGGTCATCCCGGCGACCGCGCTCTGCACGGCGATGCGCCGTGACCACCGGGCGATGTCCATCGCATCGGCGAGCCGCTCCAGCCGGTCGGTGGTCAACACGATGCCGGCGGCCTCCGAGGACGCGGTGGCGCCGCGGGCGCCCATCGCCACGCCGACGCTGGCCGCGGCCAACGCGGGTGCGTCGTTGACCCCGTCGCCGACCATCACCGTCACCGCGCGGTCCTTCTCGGCGCGCACGGCGGCCACCTTGTCCGCCGGACTCTGTTCCGCGTACACCTCGTCCAACCCCAGCACAGCACCGACCTCCCGGGCGGGCTCGGCGCGGTCTCCGGTGAGCATGACCAGCCGGTTCAGCCCCGCCTCGCGCAGCCGGCGCACGGTGCGCGGTGCGTGGCGGCGCAGCGGGTCACGCAGCAGCACCGCGCCCGTCGGCCGCTCGTCGACGCACACCCACGCGATGGCGGCGCCGTCGAGCAGGGCGCGGTTGACTACCGCGCGGGCCCATTCCGCGTTCGCGGTGTCCGACGAGAGCTTGCCGACGTGCACCCGCCGGCCGTCCAGGGTGGCGGTGACCCCCCGGCCGGGCTCCTCGACCACATCGGCGGGCAACGACAGCTGCAGGCCGCGGGCCCGCGCCGCGGTGACGATCGCCTCGGCCAGCACGTGCGGAGACATCTGATCCACCGAGGCCGCCACCCGCAGGATCTCGATGGCGTCGCGGCCGGGCGCGGCGGCGACGTCGATGACGACCGGGCGCCCCATGGTCAGGGTGCCGGTCTTGTCCATCACCAAAGTGGTTGCGTGGCCGAGGTTTTCCAATGCACCGCCGCCGCGGATCACCACGCCGCGACGCGACGCCCGGGACAGCCCGGACACGATGGCGACCGGCGCGGCCAGCAACAGTGGGCACGGGGTCGCCACCACCAGCACCGCCACCGCCCGCACCGGCGAACCGCTGGCCAGCCATGCCGCGCCGGCCACCAACAGCGTCAACGGCAGGAACCACGCCGCGTACCGGTCGGCCAGCCGCACGACCGGCGCGTTCTCCGCTCCGGCCTCCGCGGCCAGGCGGACGATCTGCGCGTAGGTGCTGTCCGCGGCGGTCGCGGTGGCCTGCATCTCGAAGGCGCTGCCCGCGTTGACCACCCCGCTACGCAGCGGTTCGCCGGCGGTGCGCTCCACCTGCAGGGGTTCGCCGGTCAGCACCGACTCGTCGAGCACCGCGACCGGGCTGGCCATGCGCCCGTCGACGGGCACCACTTCGCCCGGGCCGACCACCAGCAAGTCGTCGACCGCCACGTCCGCCAGCGCGATGACGTCCACCGCCGACCCGACGCGGCGGCGGGCGAACCGCGGCGCGTGCTCCAGCAGCGCCCGCAGGTCGTGGGACGCGCGGCGTTCGGCCGCCGCCTCCAGGGCCCGCCCGCCGGCCAGCATCACCGCGATCAGCGCGCCCGCGAGATACTCGCCCACCAGCAGCGTGCCGACCAGCGACAACACCGCGATGAGATCAACCCCGAACCGGCCCCGGCGCAGCGCGGCGAGCACCCACACCACCGCGGGGACCACCGCCGTTACCGTGCCCGCGATCCAGCAGCCGTCGGCGACCCGCGGCGCACCGGCCAACCAGGCGATCCCGCCGGCGGTGAGGGCGACGGCGGTCAGCGCGGCAAGGACCGGTTCAACCCGCCGCGCGGACCACCTCCACCGCTCGAGCGCGGGCGCATCCATGCTTGCCAGCCTTCCCTGGCGTCCCCGCGACGGCTAGGGCCGGATGGACGCGGATTGAGGACTCAGGTCACTAGTACGGGGTGAGGTGTCCCCGCCAGCATGGTGACGTGAGCGACAGCAATTGCGCCGGTTCCCTGCCGATCTCCACCATCACCGGTGACCCCGTGGCCCGCGTTCCCGCCGACGCCACGATCGCCGACGTGGCCAGGGCCATGGTGACCTGCGACGTGGGCGCGATCGCGGTCGGCGACGACGCGCTGCCCACCGCGCTGGTCAGTGAGCGCGACATCGTGCGGGCGGTGGCGGCCGGGCGAAATCCCGCGACGGCCCCGGTGTCCGCCGTGGCCAGCACCAAGCTGGTGTGGTGTGACGCCGACGCCACGGTCGACCAGGTCGGCGCCCGGATGATGGACCGCTACATCCGCCACGTACTGGTGGAGCGCGACGGCGCGCTGCTCGGCATCGTCTCGGCCCGCGACCTGCTGGGCGTGTACGCGGATTCCGATTCTTGAGGTCGCGAGCGGTGGCCGCGGTGGTCGGCGGGGGCCTGGCCGGGCTGACGGGATGGGACCTGCTGCAGCGCCGCCACACCATCCTGCGCAACTTCCCGATCATCGGGCACCTGCGGTTCCTGCTGGAAGCGGTGGGCCCGGAGCTGCGCCAGTACATCGTCACCGACAACGACGCGGAACGGCCGTTCAGCCGCGACCAGCGTCGCTGGGTGTACACGTCGTCGAAGCTGGCCAACCGCTACTTCGGTTTCGGCACCGACAACGACCTGGAACGGGTGCACAACTATCCCATCATCAAGCACGCGGCGTTCCCCGTCGCCGCGCCGGCCGGCGAACCCGAGCATCCGGACCCGGCCGTGCCGTTGCCGGCGGCGAAGGTCCTCGGCGGCGCGCGGGGCCGCGCCCGGGCCTTCCGCCCGTCGTCGCTGGTCAACATCTCCGGCATGAGCTTCGGCGCGCTCGGTGGCGCGGCCACCACCGCCCTGAACAAGGGCGCGGGTATCGCCGGCGCGCTGCACACCACCGGCGAGGGCGGCGTGTCGCCGTATCACCTGGCCGGCGGCGACCTGGTCTGGCAGATCGGCACCGGCTACTTCGGCTGCCGCGACGACGACGGCAGCTTCAGCCTGCCCCGCCTGATCGACCGGGTGGCGGCCACTCCGGCGATCCGGGCCATCGAGATCAAGCTGAGCCAGGGCGCCAAGCCCGGCCTGGGCGGCGTGCTGCCGGGGGCCAAGGTCACCCCCGAGATCGCCGCCATCCGCGGCGTGCCGGCCGGCGTGGACTGCAAGAGCCCCGCCGGGCACTCCGCCTTCGCCGACGTCGACGGGCTGCTGGAGCTGGTGGAGACCATCGCCGCCGAGACGGGCCTGCCGGTGGGCATCAAGTCGGCGGTCGGACAGGGCCGGTTCTGGTGCGACCTGGCCGCGCGGATGGCCCGCACCGGCACCGGCGTCGACTTCGTCACCGTCGACGGCGGCGAGGGCGGCACCGGCGCGGCCCCACTGGTGTTCACCGACCACGTCGCCCTGCCGTTCAAGTGGGCCCTCCCGCGGGTCTACCGGGCCTTCGCCGAGCACGGGCTGCACCACGATGTGGTGTTCATCGGGTCGGGCAAGCTCGGCATCCCGGAGAACGCGCTGCTGGCGCTGGCCACCGGCTGCGACATGATCAACGTCGGCCGGACGGCCATGTTCGCCATCGGCTGCATTCAGGCCCAGCGCTGCCACACCGGCCGCTGCCCCTCGGGCGTGGCCACGCAGTCGCCGTGGCTGCAGCACGGCCTCGACCCGGCCCTGAAGTCGGTGCGCTGCGCCAACTATCTCGCCACCCTGCGCTTCGAGCTGCTGCAGCTGGCCCGCACCTGCGGCTACGTCCATCCGGCGCTGGTGCCGCTGGAAGCCATCGAACTTCTCGACATCGACATGAAGACGGTGCGAGTCGACGAGTTGGTGGACTACCCGCCCGACTGGGGCCTGCCCGGCCCGGCCGACATCGAGGCGATCACGGCCGTGATGTCCACCGGCGCAGGACGAGTTTGCGGATCTCGCTGACCCACAGGACCGTGCTGGCCATCGCGATGCACACCAGCCACTGGCTCAGCGAGAGGGGCGTGGTGGTGAAGGCCGTGTTGAGCACGGGCAGCTGAACCACGGCTACCTGCAGCAGCGCCGACAACCCGATCGCCGCCCACAGCCACCGGTTGGCGAAGAACCGGTGAAAAGCGGACCGGGTCTCCGAGCGGGCGTTGATGCAGTTGATCAGCTGGGCGATCACCAGCACGGTGAAGCCGGCGGTGCGGGCGGTGTCCAGGGAGGACGGCAGGGGCCCGCCGGGCGCGTAGAGCCGGATCGTGAAGAGCGTGGCGGCCGCCACCGCCGCGCCGATCACGATGATGTTGTTCCACATCCGCGCGTCGATCACCCGGTCCGAGACCGAGCGCGGCGGCCGGCTCATCACCTCTTCGGTCTGCGGGTCCACGCCCAGCGCCAGGGCCGGCGCGCCGTCGGTCAGCAGGTTGATCCACAGGATCTGCGTGGCCAGCAGCGGCAGCGCGACGGTACCGCCCTGCGACAGGCCGACGGTCCCGGCCAGCACCACGCCGAAGAAGACCGTGAAGATTTCCCCCATGTTGGAGGACAGCAGGTAGCGCAGCGACTTCTTGATGTTGGCGAAGATGCCCCGGCCCTCACGAATCGCCTGGACGATCGTCGCGAAGTTGTCGTCGGCGAGGATCATGTTCGCCGCCTCCCTGGCGACGTCGGTGCCGCTGCGGCCCATGGCGATGCCGATGTCGGCCGACTTCAGCGCGGGCGCGTCGTTGATCCCCTCCCCGGTGACGGCGACGATCTCATGGTCGGCGTGCAGCGCGTCGATGATGCGCTGCTTGTCCGCCGGATCGACCTGGGTGTACTGCGAGTGCAGGCGCACGGTTTCGCGCAGCTGCTCGTCGTCCAGCGTCGCGAGCTGAGCGCCGGACACGGCCGACTCGCCGTCTTCGATGCCCAGCTTCCGGGCGATGCGCGCCGCCACCCGGGGATGGTCGCCGGTGATCATCACGACCCGGACCCCGGCGCGGCGCGCCTCGGCGATCGCCGCCGCCGCCGCCGGCCGGGGCGGATCGGTGATCCCCACCATGCCCAGGTACACCAGGTGCCCGTCGGACCGGCAGGCGACCGCCACCGTATGCAGGGCATCGAACGCCAGCCGCTCGGCATCGCTTCGGATCGTGGCCCGGGCCGGGTCGTCGAGCGGAGCAAGCCGATCACCGGCCTGCAGGTGCGTGCACCGGCCGAGCAGCTCGTCGGGGTCGCCCGTCGTCACGTCGGCCGGAGTCGGCCGGGGCCCGTCGCCGAGCTTCCCGCGGGCGACCACGAAGGCCGCGTCGACCGGATCGCCGCGGGCCGTCCACCGGCCGTCCTGCACGTCGAGGGCGGCATCACGGCCGGCGGCGGCGCCGGCGTCGAGCACCAGCGCGGCCTGGCGCCACAGGTCGTCGCCCTCGCCCAGCGGCGCGCCGCCATGCTCGAGGCGACCCTCGGGCCGATACCCGGCGCCGGTGACCCTCACCTCCCCGAGGAGGGTGATCACCCGCACGATTGTCATCTCCCCGGTCGTGAGCGTGCCCGTCTTGCCCGAGCACACCACCGACGCCGAGCCCAGGGTCTCGGCTGAGGACAGCTCCTTGACGACGGCATTCAGACCGGCCATCCGCCGCATGCCCAGGGCGAGCACGACCGACATGATCGCGGGCAGGCCTTCCGGCACCGCCGCCACGGCCAGCGAGACGCCCAGCAGCGCCGCCGTCACCGCGTCGTGGGCGCTGTGAATGCCGAATACCACGACGATGGTCGCGATCACCACCACGGCGATCACGAGCACGGCGATCCCCAGCAGCCGGCTGGCGCGGGCCACCTCACGCTGCAGCGGCGTCGGCTCGTGGTCGGCGGTGCGGACCAGGCCGGCGATCTGACCGGTCTGGGTCGCCATCGCCGTCGCGGTCACCACCGCCCGCCCGACGCCCTTGGTGACGGCGGTGCCCTTGAACACCATGTCCGCCCGGTCCCCGAGCGCCGCCGGCTCCGCCAGCGTCCGGGCATCCTTGAGGACGGGTTCGCTCAGGCCCGTCAGCGCCGCCTCCGACACCTCCAGCCCCGCGGACGAGAGCAGCCTGGCATCGGCCGCCACGGCGTCACCCTCGGTGAGCAGCAGCACGTCGCCGGGCACCACCTCGCTCGCCGGGACGGCGCGACGCGCCCCGTCGCGAACGACCGTCGCCGAGGTCGCGGCCATCCGCGCCAACGCGCCGACCGCGCGCTCGGCCCGCGCCTCCTGCGCGTAACCCAGGATCGCGTTCAGGACGAGGATGACGGCGATCACCACCGCGTCGACCGGCCAGTCGCCGGCCCCCTCGACGACCCAGACCGCGAGCGAGGCGACCAGCGCGGCGAGCAGCAGGTAGATCAGGGGGCTGCGGAACTGCGCCAGCAGCCTTCGGTAGGCCGGCGCGGGTGGAACGGTGTCGATATCGTTCGCGCCCACCACGGCGAGCCGGCGGGCGGCTTCCGCCGTGGTCAGTCCCGCTTCCGGGTCGGTGCGCAGCCTGGCGACGACCGCTGTGACGTCGAGGAGCGCGGGGTCGGGGTCGAGCAGTGCGGCGTCCACCGAGCGCGCTCAGCCGTTCAGTGGTGGCTCGCCGGCAGCGGCGACTGGGCTTGCCTGCGCGACTCCACCATCCGGTTGCGCACGATGTGTTCGACCAGGATCGGCACGAAGGTCTGGACCGGGGCGTTGACGAACTGCTCGGCGGCCTCCTCCGACCAGCGCTTGATCTGGGCGGTCCGCCGCTCGTCGCCGAGGCCTTCGTGCCGGGCCAGCTTGTCGGCCACGTCGGCCACGGATCGCGCCACGTTCGAACGGCTCTGCGGCAAAGCTCCGCCGTCGGGGGGCATCCGCGCGTCTTCCAGCGCTTGACGGGCGACCTCTTCGCCGGCGTCCGGACGGATGACGTGCAGTGTGAGGTGGTGGCCGTCCTCCCCGATCAGGATGACGCTGGACGGCTCGTCGCTGGTGAAGGGCAGCAGTTCGACCGTCTTGCCGCCGATCTGCACCAGCGGAGGGGTCTCTTGCCAGCCGTTGCGGCGGTAGCCGACCATCACGACCGGGCCGAGCCGCTCGGACACCGACGTCAGCAGTTCCGGCAACTCGTCGACCAGGCTTGTCGTTCGCGGCCACCAGGCACCGTCGATGTGCTCCGATACGGACCGATAGGGCTTGAGCTGTAAGCGATTATCCATGTGCACGCCTCAATCGTGGTCGGCGTGATCGGAACCCGGCAGGGTCCGCCGCACCGAAGGGATGGGACTTTCTGCTCTTTCCGATCCGGTCGCCGGCTCGACCCCGAGCCAGCGCCGCTGCATGCCCTGCGACGCGCGCAGCAGCAGGCCGGGTGCGACGGCGGACAGGGTGCTGGCCGCCGACGCGGCCAACAGGCCCTGACCCCAGCCCAACGGGTCCAGCGGGGTGCAGCCGAACAGCTGGCTGAGCCCGGGGGTGCTGATCACCACCGCCAGCGCCCCCAGCGAGCCGATCGACGTCAGCACCACCAGCGGGGCGCGGGAGTCGACCAGGGTCTGGGTGAGTTGCGCGCCCACCAACGCGACCAGCGCGACCGTCCCGGCGCGGCGCTGCGTGCCGGTCACGCTGGCCATCGCCCAGCCCGCCGTGGCGCCGACGGTGGTGGCAGCGCCGCGGATACCGATCGCCCGCCACATCGCCGCCTCGTCGCGGTCGACGCCGGCGGTGCTGGTCTGGGGGCTGACCGCCAGTGCGGCCGCCGGCAGCGCGTCGGTGAGCATGTTGACCAGCAGCATCTGCCGGGCGTTGAGCACCGAACGTCCGGTCAGGATGGTGGTGATCAGGGCGAAGCACACCTCGCCGAGGTTGCCGCCCAGCAGCATCGACACCGCGGATTGCACGCGGCGCCACAGCTGCTGACCCTCGTCGAGGGCGTCGAGCAGCGCCTCGATCCGTTCGTCGAGCAGCACCACGTCGGCCGCGGTGCGGGCCGCGTCGCTGCCGCGCGCCGCCACGCCGATGCCCACGCTGGCCGCCCGGATCGCGGCGGCGTCGTTGACGCCGTCGCCGACCATCGCGGTCACCAGCCCGGCCCGCTCGAGGGTCTGCACGACGTCGATCTTGTGCTCCGGCGTCATCCGCGCGAACACCACCCGCGACGCGGCCGCGGCGGCGCGCCCGTCGGCGGACAGCGCCTCCCACTCGCTCCCGGTCATCACCTGGTCGGGCGTGACGTCGAGCCCCAACTCCCGGGCGATCACCGCCGCGGTCGCCGGGTGGTCACCGGTGATCAGCCGGACGCCGATGCCACGCTCGCCGAGCTCCTTCAGCAACGCAGGGGCGGCGGCCCGCGGGGTGTCGGCCAGCCCGAGCAGGCCGATCGGGGTGAGCCCGGCGGTGCACAGCGCCTCCAGGTGGTCGGGATCCTTGGCAGCGGCGGCCGCTTCGTCCGGGCTGAGTTCGCGCTCGGCCACCGCCAGTACCCGAAATCCGTTGGCCGCCATCTCGTCGACCCGTTGCGTCAGGGGGTGGTCGTCGTGCAGCAACGCCGACGCGAGCACCTCCGGTGAGCCCTTGATGCTCAGCCGGGTGCCGACCAGCGCGGCCGCGAACGGGCGGCCGGACTGGAACGGCAGGAACGCGTCACGGGTCAGCCGCTGCGGCTTCGAGCCGTCGCCGCGCAGCTCGGGATCGTCGGCGGCCCGGTGTATCGCATCGTCGGTGGCGTGGTCGACCCGGTGGGTGTGCCTGGCATAGCTGGTGCTCAACGCCGCGTCCAGCACCGCGCCGGGGGTGTAGCCCGTCAGCGGGTGCACCGCCTTGACCTTCAGCCGGTTTTCGCTGAGCGTGCCGGTCTTGTCGAAGCACACCACGTCCAGCCGGGCCAGCGCCTCCACCGAGTGGGGGTTGCGGATCAGCACCGATTGTCCGGTGAGCCGGCGGGCGGCGGACAGCTGGGCCAGCGTCGCCACCAGCGGCAGGCCCTCCGGAATGGCGGCGACGATCAGGGTGACCGCGCTGGACGCCGCCTCGCGCAGCCCGGTGCCCCGCGCCACGCTGAGCAGTCCCACCAGTGCGCCGCCGGCCACGCTGAACGGCAGGGCCCGACGGGTGATGTGCCGCAACTGCCGCTGCAGCCCGATCTCCTGCAGCTTCCTCGGCGCCATCGCCAGCGCCCGGCGCGACTCGGACCGTGATCCCACGGCGGTGACCACGGCCACCGCCGTCCCGGCGACCACCGTGGTGCCGGCGTAGAGCATGCAGTTCCGTTCGGCCAGCGGCGCGCCCGGCGTGGGCTCGGTCTGCTTGGCCACCGGCAGCGACTCGCCGGTCAGCGTCGACTCGTCGACCTCGACGTTCGACGCGTGCAGCAGCCGGGCGTCCGCGGGGACCACCTCGTCGGCGTGGACTTCGATGATGTCGCCCAGCCGCAGCCGCTTGGTCGGCACCTTCTCGCGGCGCTTGGCCTCCAGCGCGCCCACCCGTCGCCTGGCGGGCGGATCCTGCACGGCCAGTAAGCGATTCAGCGTGCGTTCGGCGTGCAGCTGCTGCTCGGCCGACAGGGCGGCATTGACCAACAGCACGCTTCCCACCAGCACCGCGTCCAGCGGCGAGCCGAGCAGGGCGCTGGCCGCCGCGCCGGTGGCCAGCAGCGGGGTGATGGGGTCCGCCAGGTCACCGCGCATCTCCTCGGCGAAGTCGCGGACGGCTCCCCACGACGCCGCGGTCGCGTCGTGCAGCGCGCGCACCGCGGGCACCTGCTGCCACCACGCGGGCGCCGCCTCGCGGTCCTCCTCGGTCGGGCGGGGCAGCAGCCGCTGCACCTCGGCGACCGGCAACGCGTGCCAGTCGTGGCTGGTTTCGGGCTCCGGCAGCGGATCCCGCAGGGTTTTGATGGCGGCGCGGTAGCCGAACCACAGGCTGGCGACCATACCGACGTTGACCGAGGCCGAGCTGCGCCCGGGCACACCGGGAATCAGCATCAACGCGCCGATCGCGGATGCCGAGGCGGACAGCCGGACGGCGCCCTCGGTGGCGGCGCGCGCGGCGGGCAGCGCGTGCAGCACACGCCAGGCGCCGGTCAGGTCGTCCGCGATCACGTCGGCGGCCCACGGCGGGGCGTGCCCGGGCCGCAGCAGGCCGATCGTGACGTCGGAGCGGTGCGCGGCCCGCATGTCGGACGTGGTCAGCAGCGCCACGGTGTTCCCGGCCGCCTTCAATTCCGCCACGGCCGCCGCCACGGCGTGGTCGATCGACCCATCCGCGGGATAGAGCTGGTCGAAACCCTGTGCCAGGGAACGCAATCCGTCGTCGTCGAGGGAGTACACGCGCGGTTGCGACCGCCGCGCTTCGGTGAGCACCGCCGCCGCGAGCGGGTCGCGGACCGGGCTGATGAGCGCCTCGCCGACGTCGCCGGCCCCGGGGATGTCGGCCAGCCGGTGCCATCCCGGCTCCAGGCCGTCATCGTCGAGCGCGGCCCGCACCGCCTCCCAGGCGTGGGCGCGAGCCGAATTCTCCACTCCGAGAACACGACTGACCGTCAGTTCGTCGGTGTACAGCGCTCGCGGGTCGATCATGATCGCGTCAACCCGGTCGAGGGTCCGCAACACGCGGGGGCGCAGCACCAGCGCGTCGTGGCGGCTGGTCAGGCCGCGGTTCATCGTGCAACCGAACGCTTCCCGCACCGTCCGCAACGGCTTGGGGACGGCGGCCAGCGCGGCGGCGCCGGCCGCGTCGGGGTTGCGGGTGAGCAGCCCGACCGCCGCGGCGGCGCCGATGCCGGCCAAGCCGGCGCGGTTGGCGTACCGTTCCGCGGGCCCGTCCGGCGGGGCCGGGTTGCCGATGGGTGCCAACGCCGCACCGTCGGGCACCGGCCGGTCGGCCAACCCGGGCTCGTGCCGGACCCACGCCAGCCTGCCGTTCCACGCCTCGGCGGCCAGCATGGTGCGGGTGACGGCCTCGGCGGCCGCCGCCGTCGGCGACAGCGTCAAGGCGGCGGAGGCGGCGTTGACGATGCCGAACAACACGTCGGCGCCCTCCGGCCCGAGGCGTCGCTCCACCTCTCGTCGCACCCGCGGCAGGTGGTCGGCCACCGTCGTCGGCACGGCCACCAGGTCGGGGAGCCGCGGCAGCCGCAGCAGGCTGCCGGTCAGCGAAAGGCCGAACCCCACGGAGGCGGCTGTGGCCGCCACCATCCGGCCCATCAAGACCGCGTCGTCGCCCGGCAGGCTGGCCGGCAGCGACCTGCCCGGGCCCCTTCCGTGGCGTCGTTCCGCATGGGCGACGGCCCGGCACAGCTCGGCCGCCGAGGGTCCGTCGTCGGCCACGGTGACCACCGCCCGCCCGAGGGTGCCGTTCAGATAGGCCCGCCGCACGCCGGGCATCGCCCGGACGGCCGCCAGCACGTCGGCGGCGATCGCCGCCCCGTGCTCGCCGTCGAGCCCGCGCACCTCGATCCAGCGCCTCGGCCCGTTGTCGCTGACCCGCCGGGCCGGTGGGCCGCCCGCGGCCTCCAGCATCGCGCCCGCCGCCGCCCGGGTCAGCGCGGGTACGTCCGGGGTGGCGTGCGCCAGCGACTTGCCCAGGCTCGCCGCGACATGGCCACCCAACAGGGCGGTGCCGGCGGCGATCTCGGTGCCCAGCACGGCGACGCGCAATGGCGCCGTCAGCAAGCCCAGGCCGGGCAGGCCCCGTCGTGTGCTCACGTGTTCTCCGGGCTCGGGTGGGTTGACGACCAGTGTCGGCTATGCCGCAAGGGTTACAGCGGCAGCTTAACGGGCGGTGAAGAGCGCGGGAAAAGTCGTTCAGGCCCTTTTCGGGTGCCTTTTGTCCCTTGTCAAAAGCGCTCGCATTGGCCACCGTTGCGCTATGCGAACCGCTTATCACCACCAGCTGGCCGAGTTGACCGTCCAGCTCGGCGAGATGTGCGGCCTGGCCAACGAAGCCATGCGGCGCGCAACCCAAGCTTTATTGGAAGCCGACCTCGACGCCGCCGAACGCGTCATCCGGGAGCATGACCGGTTGGTGGAGATGCGGGCCCGGGCGGAACGAGAAGCGTTCGCCCTGCTGGCGCTGCAACAACCGGTTGCCGGTGAGTTGCGGGCGATTTTCAGCGCCATCCAGATCATCGCCGACATCGAACGCATGGGGGCGTTGGCGGTGCACATCGCCAAGATCGCCCGGCGGGAGCACCCGAACCGGATACTGCCCGACGACCTCCGCGCGTGCTTCGCCGACATGGCCAAGGTGGCCGTCGCGCTGGGCGAAAACGCAAAACAGGTGCTGATTACCCGCGACCCCGAGCGGGCCGCCCGGCTCCGCGAACAAGACGACGCGATGGACGAGCTGTACGGGAACTTGTTCACCGCGCTGCTGGATGACGACTGGCGGGACAACATTCCCGTCGCCGTGGACGCGGCGTTACTCGGGCGTTTCTACGAGCGCTTTGCCGACCATGCCGTGGAAATCGGCCGGCGCATCGTCTTCGTGGTCAGCGGCGATCTCCCCGCGCCGGACGAGATCACGACCTACTGAACGGCGCTGGTGGGGCCGGGCTGAGAAGATTGCGCCGTGCAGGGCACATCGAACATCCAGGGCCGCGTCTGGCGCCACGGTAAGCCGCAGGAAGACTTCACGTTCGACGACATCTCGGACTACCTGCGCGAGCCCGACACCCTCGTCTGGGTGGATCTGTGCGCCCCCGACCATGACGCCTTGTGCGATCTGGCGGCCGAGCTCGGCCTGAACACGTGGGCCGTCGAGGACGCCGTCGCGGCGGCCGAACGGGTCAAGGCCACCGCGTACGACACGCACACCTTCTTCACCGTCTACGCCGTTCTGGTCGCGGCGGACGCCGGCGACGAGCCGCGGCGGATGCTGTCCATGCACCGGATTTCGGCGTTCGTGCTTCCCCGCGGGCTGATCACGGTGCGCCTGACGAAGGACTTCGACATGGCTCAGGTCACGCGGCGCTGGGAGGAGATCGGTGCCCAGCAGTACGGTGTGGGCGCCCTGGTGCACGGGTTGCTCGATGTCGTCGTCGACAGTCACTTCGCCGCGGTGGAGGCCCTCGACGACTGCGTCGAAGACATCGAGGACGAGCTGTTCGACGGCACGCCCCGGCAGGCCGGCTTCCAGCGCCGCACCTTCCAGATGAGACGCGACCTGGTGGCGCTGCGGCGGGTGGCGCTGCCCATGCGGGAGGTCGTCAACTCGATCCAGCACCACCGCCACGAGGTCGGCACGGCCCGCGAACTGGACCCGCTGTATGCCGACCTCTACGACCACGTGCTTCGCGTGTCGGAGTGGACGGAGTCGTTGCGGGACATGGTCACCACCATCTTCGAAACCAACCTGTCCCTGCAGGACGCCCGGCTGAACACCATCATGAAGAAGCTGACGGGATGGGCGGCCATCATCGCCGTCCCCACCGCGATCACGGGCTTCTACGGCCAGAACGTCCCCTATCCGGGCTTCGGCCACCTCGCCGGATTCCTTGCCAGCACCACCTTGATATTCGTTCTGATGGTGGTCATCTACGTGATGTTCAAACGGCGGGACTGGCTATGACCGTTGACCTGCTGACCGAGTCCGCGGCCGCGAACGCGTCGCTGGTCGCCGCCGCCCCCGTCGACGAGGTGCTGCGCCGGCTGGACAGCTCGGCCGCCGGGTTGTCCAGTGCGGAGGCCGCCGCCCGGCTGACGCGCTACGGGCCCAACGCGGTGCGCACCCATCGCGTCAACGTCTTTGCGGTGCTGGGCCGTCAACTGCGCAACGCCGTGCTCATCCTGCTGGCCGGCACCGCCGTCGTCTCGTACTTTCTGGGCGACAGCATGCAGGCCGTCATCATCGGCATCATCCTGGCGGCCAGCATCGGCCTGGGCTTCATCAACGAATACCGCGCCGAGCGGGCCGCCGCCGACCTGCACGCCAGCGTGCACCACAACGCCGTGGTGCGCCGCGACGGGAAGTTCGTCTCGCTCGCCGTGACCGCGCTGGTGCCGGGCGACGTGATCCGGCTGTCGCTGGGGGAGGCCGTGCCCGCCGACATTCGGCTGATCGAGGTCAACGGGCTGGAATGCAACGAGAGCATCCTGACCGGGGAATCGACCGGATCGGAGAAATCGGTGCAACCGGTGCCCGCCGGCACCGGCCTGGCCGACGCCACCGACCTGGCCTTCATGGGCACCATCGTCAGTGCCGGCGAGGGCACCGGGGTGGTGTACGCCACCGGAAGGAACGCCGAATTCGGGCGGATCGCCGCGGGTTTGGACGAACACCAGCCCGAAACCGCCTTCCAGGTGGGGCTGCGGCGGTTCTCCTACCTGTTGCTGCAAGTCGCCGTCGCGCTGATGGTGATCATCTTGATCAGCAACCTGCTGCTGTCCAAGCCGATCATCGATTCCGTGCTGTTCTCACTGGCGATCGCGGTCGGCATCACGCCGCAGCTGCTGCCCGCCGTGGTCAGCACCGGCCTGGCGACCGGATCACGGCAGCTGGCCAAGGCCAAGGTGCTGGTCAAGCGGCTGGTGTGCATCGAGGACCTCGGCGACATCGACATCCTGATCACCGACAAGACCGGAACCCTGACCGAAGGCCGGATCCGTCTGGTGGACTCGGTCGAACCCACCGGCGCACCCAGCGACGCGGTCCGTCGGCTGGGGCTGCTGGCCACCGATGTGGACCCCGAAACCGGTGGCGCCAGCGCCAATTCGCTCGACGCCGCGCTCTGGGAGTCCCCGCAGGCGCACCCCTTGGTGGCCGGCGCCGCGCGGGTCGCGATGCTGCCGTTCGACCACGAGCGCCGGGCGACGTCGGTGCTGGTCGACGACGACGGCGGCCGGCTGCTGGTGGTCAAGGGGGCGCCCGAGCAGGTGCTGGCCCAATGCCGGGCGGTCCCGCCGGCGGCCGAGCAGACCCTGTCGGCGTTGTTCGCCGCCGGGCGCCGGGTGGTGGCCGTGGCCACCAAACCCGCGCCCGCGATGACGACGCTGACTCGGACGGACGAATGCGAGCTCTCGCTCGCGGGATTCCTGGTGTTCGCCGACGAGCCTAAATCCGCTGCGCGGCAATCGCTTTCGGAGCTGGCCAACCTGGGCATCGAGCTCAAGATCGCCACCGGCGACAACCCGCGGGTTGCCGAAAAGGTATGCGGCGAGCTGGGTTTGGCCTCCAAGGGCACCATCACCGGCGCGGAGCTCGACGGGTTGGACGACCACGCGTTCACCCGCATCGCGCAGAACCACACGATCTTCGCGCGCATCTCGCCCGAGCAGAAGGCGCGGCTGATCGTCGCGCTGCGGCGCGAGGGGCGATCGGTGGGCTTCCTGGGCGACGGTGTCAACGACGCGCTGGCCCTGCACGCCGCCGACGTGGGGATCTCGGTCGACAGCGCCACCGACGTGGCCAAGGACGCCGCCGACGTGGTGCTGCTGGAAAAGGACCTCGGTGTGTTGGCCACCGGCGTGGCCGAGGGCCGGCGCATCTTCGCCAACACCATCAAGTACGTGCTGATGGGCACGTCGAGCAACTTCGGCAACATGTTCAGCGCCGCGGCCGCGTCGGCGCTGTTGCCGTTCCTGCCGATGCTGCCCAGCCAGATCCTGCTCAACAATCTGCTCTACGACACCTCGCAGCTGGCGATCCCGAGCGACCGGGTCGACGCGGCGCAGCTGCAGGCGCCGTCGCACTGGGACGTCGCGTTCATCCGCCGGTTCATGCTGATCTTCGGTCCGATCAGTTCGCTGTTCGACTTCCTGACGTTCGGCTTGATGCTGGGAGTGCTGCACGCCGGCGCCATCGAGTTCCGGACCGGCTGGTTCGTGGAATCCCTTGCGACGCAGACGCTGATCATCTTCGTCATCCGCACCCGCATGGTGCCGTTCTTCCGGAGCCGGCCCAGCGCGCTGCTGGCCTTCACCAGTCTGACCGTGGTCGCGGTCGGCGCCGGGCTGACGATTTCACCGCTGGCCCGCACGCTGGGGTTCACGCCGCTGCCGTGGCAGTTCTTCGCCGTGCTGGGCACCTTCGTCGTCTGTTACCTGGTGCTGGTGGAACTCGGCAAGCTCCTTTTCTACAGCGAGCCGACGCGCCTCAACGGGCAGCCGCGCCGCACCCGCGGAAGCGCGTACCGCATCCGGCGACGCGCCGCGCGCTACCACCACTACGCCGAGCGGGGGATGCGGAAGCGGAACTAGGTTTCAGTGCTCGACTTGCAGGGTCGGCACGTCCGAAAGGCCTTGCTGGATTCCCCGGTCGACTTTGTCCATCAGGGTCGTGCTGCCCGCCGGAGCCGTCTCCTGGCAACTGCAGCTGAGGGTGTTGAAAGGGCTTGGGTCGGCGTTGGCCGATGCTGCCGTCCAGCATGCAGCGCCGATGGTGAGTGCCACGCCGACCAAAAGTTTAGGAATCATTTGGCCTTCGAGTTCTCGAGATTTGTTCAGGCTTAATCTTACCGGCGCGCTTGTCACGGCCCTGTCAACTAGCTGTTAACTTTCAGGCCTGGGTGCCGTACTTCGGGCAGTACGCCCGGATGCTCACGCCGACGAAGTAGCCGGCGTGGTAGCCGTCGAGGTGGCTGTTGGACATGACGTCGTTTGCGACCTGTTGCGGCGCCTCACCGGATTCGAGTTGCTGGCACACCAGGTGGCCGGACCGGATCGCGGTTTCGGGCGATTCGTAGTTGATGCCCTTGGCCGTCAGCGCCGCGAGGAATGCGTCATCGGCGGCGGTGGCGTGGGCGGTCGGGGCCGCTGCCAGCGCGCCCAGCAGCCCGACCGCCGGGACGACGCCGGCAGCCACCAGCAACACCAGCAGGCCGGGGTTGCGCACCTGGGTCCTCGTCATTTCTGATACTCCCGTGACATCGAAGTGCCGTTGCTCGCTGACAGCGGGGGCTGCCCGAATATTTGCACGCGGCGGGCTCGCACGGTGCAGGATCAATGATATTGCGACCATTGCCACACCCAGCTCGGCTCCTGCGCCGGTTCCGTCGGTGTAGCGACGATATGCCGTATGTGCGTTGGTTGGCGCTGGTCGTCGTGGCGGTGTGCGTGGCGGGCTGTGGTGTGCGGGATGTGTCGGCGGCCAGCGCTCGGGATGCTTCCGGGACCTTCCGTTCCGGCGGCATGGACCGAACGTACCTGCTGCACGTGCCGCCGGGTACCCCGGTCGGGCTGGTGTTGAGCCTGCACGGCGGCGGCGGCACCGGCAACGGGCAGCGGGGCCTGACCGGATTCGACGCCGTCGCCGACGCCCACAACCTGCTGGTGGTGTATCCCGACGGTTACGACAAGAGCTGGGCCGACGGGCGGGGGGCGTCGCCGGCGGATCGCCGCCGCATAGACGATGTCGGCTTCCTGGTGGGGCTGGTGGACAAGCTGCGGAACGACTACGGCATCGCGCCGGGAGACGTCTTCGTCATGGGGATGTCCAACGGCGCCTTCATGTCCAACCGGTTGGCGTGTGACCGCGCCGACGTGTTCGCCGCGGTCGCGCCCGTGGCCGGCACCCTGGGCGTGGGCGTGGCATGCCACCCGTCGCGGCCGGTCTCGGTGTGGGCGGCCCACGGCACCGCCGACCCGCTGGTACCGTTCCGCGGCGGTGTCGTGCGCGGTCGCGGCGGCGTCAGCCACGCCATCTCCGCCGACAGCATGGTGAACACGTGGCGCTCCGCCGACGGTTGCCAAGGCGACCCGGTGGTGCAGGTGCTGCCCAACGTCGGGGACGGCACCGTGGTGCACCGGTTCGACTCCACGTCGTGCGCGGCGTCCACCGAGGTGGTCTTCTACCAGATCGACAGCGGCGGGCACACGTGGCCGGGCGGCAGGCAGTACCTGCCCAAGGCGATCATCGGGCCCACCACCCGTGCGCTCGACGGGTCGGAAGCCATCGCCCAGTTCTTCCTGGCGCACGCCCGGGGCTAGTGGCGATCGCAAGCGCGGCGGAGCCGGGCGCTGCGGGTCGCCACCGTGGGGCTGGTGGCGATCGCAAGCGCGGCGTGGCCGGGCGCTGCGGGTCGCCACCGTGGGGCTAGTGGCGATCGCAAGCGCGGCGGAGCCGGGCGCTGCGGGTCGCCACCGTGGGGCTAGTGGCGATCGCAAGCGCGGCGTGGCCGGGCGCTGCGGGTCGCCACCGTGGGCACCGCCTCAGCGCTGGCAGGATGGGCACCAGTACGTCACGCGTTCCCCGGCGCCGTCGTAACCGATGGGGGTGCCGCAGCGACGGCAACTGTGCCCGGCCCGCCCGTAGACCCACAGCTGCCGCCCGGTCCGGGTGTCGCCGGTGGTGCAGCGGTTCCAACGGAACCGGTTCAGCCACAACATGTCTCGGGCACGCGAGACCAGCCGGTGCGGGTCGGAGACCGCGCTCACCGGCGTGCTGGGCAGGTGTCCGCTCACGAAGCACAGCTCGTTGCAGTAGACATTGCCGATGCCGGCCAGCACCCGCTGGTCGAGCAGCGCCTCGGCGAGCGTCCGATCCGTCTCAGCCGCCAGGTTGGCGGCGGCGAGCCCCGGGTCCCAGTCCTGGCCCAGCAGATCGGGTCCCAGATGCGCGACGGCGTCGCCGTCGCGGTCACGCTCGAGAATCTCCAGGACGCCCAGGTCCACGCCGACGGCGCGGACGGCGCCGGCTTCCAAGACGATGCGCGCACGGTGGTCGACCCGGACCGGCCGGCCGGCGACCCGCCAGCTGCCGTCCATCTTCAGGTGCGAGTGGATGCTCGCCTGGCCCACCCGGATGAACAGATGCTTCCCCCGGCTGAGCACCTCGTCGACCGCCTGCCCGGTGAGGTCGACGGTGGCGTACCGCGGCACGCGGACGTCGCAGCGCGTCAGGGTGCGCCCCACCAGGTGCTCTCGCAGGACGGCCGCGGTGTGAAAGACGGTGTCTCCTTCGGGCATGGCTACCCGGCCTTACCGCAGCCGCAGCCCGCGCGGGGTGCGGGCGAACCCGGCTTCCTGCAACGCGTTCGCCACCTGGCCGGGTCCATCCTGGGGCTGCAGCGCCGGCGCCCCGTCGATGCGTTCGATGAGGATCGACGCGACGCGCCGGGTGGCGACCAGGTCGGCCAGCGCCGCGGCCGCCGCGTGGTGGGCGGCGGGGTCGCCGGTGAAGGTGAGCAGGGACCGCCCGCCGCGCTCGAGGAACCAGGCCAGGTGCCCGTCCACCAGCGCGACGAGCGCGCCGGCCTTGCGGCCCGGCCGGGCGCCGACCCCGACGCCTTCGCCGCCGGGCGTCGGCCATGGCAGGGCGGCGCCGTACGGGTTGGCCGGGTCTGCGGCGGCCAGCACCACCGCCCGGTATTCGGGGCGCTCGGGGTCGACGTCGTCGCTGTAGGTGCGCAGCCGGTCGACGGTCGAGGCGACGGCGAACTGGGCGCCGCCCAGCGACTCGACGAAGTAACCGCGCTGGCACCGGCCGGCTTCCTCGAAGCCGCTCAGCACCTTGTAGAGCGTGGCGAACCCGCCGGTGACGCCCTCGGCCGCCACCGCGCCCCGGGTCAGCACGCCGTGGCGGCCCAACAGCAGCTCCGCCTGGTAGTGGGCGCGCACGGTGGAGTCGGGCTCGGGAGCGGGCAGGGCGGACCAGCGGCCCGCCACCGTCGGGTCGGCCGGGCGGGATTGCGCGTGGGCGACGCTGTAGCGGCTCAGGCGTGGCGGCCGGTGTGACCGGTGCGCCGGCGCCGCGCGCCTGCGGCTGCCCACGCCGCCGCCCAGCACGGCCCGCACCGGGGCGAACGTGTCACCGGTGACCCAGCCGGCCCAGACCAGTTCCCACAGCGCGGCTTTCAGTTCGGCGTCGGGGATCCCGCTCTGGGCCAGCTGGCGGAAGAAGTACGCACCCCCGCCGGCCAGCGTGTCCAGGATCGCGCGATGGGCGTCGGTGAAGTCGATCTCGGCGGGCCCGGCCAGGGTCAAGGGCGCGGAATCGCTCACGTGCAGGGCGACCCAGCCGTCGCCGGCCGAAATCGGCCCGGCGCCCGACCAGGTCACCTCCCCGGTGGCGAGCAGCTCGTCGAGCATGGCGGGGGAGTAGTCCCGGACCCGGGGGCCCAGCACCAGCGGTTCGATCGCCGAGGCCGGCATCCGGACACCGGCCAGTTGGTCGACCACCGACATCAGCCCGTCCAGCCCCGAAGGGCCCGGCGAACCGGGGGAGGCCACCCGGTGCCAGGCCGGCAGGAACCGCCCGTACGCGGCGGTGCTCACCGGTTCCACCTGCGCGCGCAGCGCGGCCAGCGAGCGGCGCCGCAACACGCGCAGCACGTCGGCGTCGCACCACTGCTCGCCGCCGGACGCGCCGGAAATCTCGGCGGCGGCGACGAAGTCGCCGCGTACCAGCCGGCCGTCGGCGGCCAGCCGGCCCAGCACGTCGGCCGTCACCCGCAGCCCCAGCCCGAACCGGGCGGCGGCGTCGGCGGTGGTGAACGGGGTGCGGGTGCGCGCGTAGCGGCCCAGCAGCTCGCCCAGCGGGTCGGCCACCGCCGCGGTGAAGGCGGCGGGCACGCCCAGCGGGACCGGCGCGCCCACCCCGTCGCGCAGCCGGCCGATGTCCTCGATGGCCACCCACCAGCTGCGGCCGGCGAACGACACGGTCAGCGCCCGCCGGGCCGCGAGCAGGCCTTCGAGCCAGCCGCCCACCTCGGCCCCGCCGGCGCGGGCGGCGATCTCGTCCTCGGTCATCGGGCCCAGCAGCCGCAGCAGGTCCGCGACGCCTTCGGCGTCGCGCGCGGCCCGGTCCTCCGACAGGTGCTGCAGCTGGCGACCGGTCGCGGCGATGACGTCCGGGTCGAGCAGCTCGCGCAGCTCGACGCGGCCGAGCAGCTCGGCCAGCAGCGTGCTGTCCAGCGACAGCGCGGCGGCCCGGCGCTCGGCCAGCGGCGAGTCGCCCTCGTACATGAACGCGCCGACGTAGCCGAACAGCAGGGACGCGGCGAACGGGGACGGCCGCGCCGTCTCCGTTTCGAGCATCCGCACCTTGCGCTGGGCGATGCCGGCCATCAGCGCGACCAGGGCGGGGACGTCGTAGACGTCCTGCAGGCATTCGCGGACGGTCTCCAGCACCACGGGGAAGTCGGGGTATTTGCGCGCCACTTCCAGCAGCTGCGCCGCGCGCCGGCGCTGCTGCCACAGCGGCGAGCGGCGCCCGGGGTGGCGGCGCGGCAGCAGCAGCGCCCGGGCCGCGCACTCCCGGAACCGCGATGCGAACAGCGCCGAACCGCCCACCTCGGCGGTGACGACGGGGTCGATCTCGTCGGGGTCGAAAACGAACAGTTCGGCGCCGGGCGGGGTCTCGCCGGAATCCGAAAGCGTGTCGGGCAACCGCACCACGATGCCGTCGTCGGACGCGGTCGGCTTCTCGTCGAGGCCGTAGCGCTCCCGCAGCCGGCGGCCCACCGCCAGCGCCAGCGGCCCGTTGACGCGCAGCCCGTAGGGCGAGTGCAGGATCACCCGCCAATCGCCCAGCTCGTCGCGGAACCGCTCGACCAGCAGGGTGGTGTCGGTGGGAACCACCCCCGCGGCGGTCCGCTGCTCGTCCAGCAGCGCCCACATGTTGTCCGTCGCGTAGGCGTCGAAGCCCAGGCCGGCGCAGCGGGCATTGAACGCCTCGCGGCCCAGCCCGGCCAGCTCGCCGGTGAACGCGCCGAGCGCGGCACCCAGCTCGGCCGGCCGTCCCACGCCGTCGCCCCGCCAGAACGGCAACCGGGCCGGCTGCCCGGGCGCGGGAATCACCAGCACCCGGTCGTGGGTGATCTCGGTGATCCGCCAGCTGGTGGCGCCCAGCGAGATCACGTCGCCGGGCCGGGACTCGTACACCATCTCTTCCTCGAGCTCACCCACCCGCGTGGGCTTTTCGGCCTCGGACGCGAGGTACACGGTGAACAGCCCGCGGTCGGGGATGGCGCCGCCGGAGGTGACGGCCAGCCGCTGCGCGCCGGGCCGCGCGGTCAGCGTGCCGGTGTCGCGGTCGTAGACCAGGCGCGGCCGCAGCTCGGCGAACTCGGTCGACGGGTACTTGCCCGACAACAGGTCCAGGGTGGCCTCGTACACACTGCGCGGCAGCGTCGCGAACGGGGCGCTGCGGCGCACGGTGTCGAACCACCGGTCGGCGTCCAGCGGCTCCAGCGCGGCGGCCGCCACCGTCTGTTGCGCGAGGATGTCCAGCGGGTTGGCGGGCACCCGCATCGTCTCGATCTGGCCGGCCAGCATCCGCTGCACGGTCACCGCGCAGCCGATCAGGTCGGTGCGGTGCTTCGGGAACAGGATGCCCTGGGAGACCTCGCCGACCTGGTGGCCGGCCCGCCCGATGCGCTGCAGGCCGCTGGCCACCGACGGCGGCGCCTCCACCTGGATCACCAGGTCGACCGCGCCCATGTCGATGCCCAGCTCCAGGCTCGAGGTCGCCACCACAGCCTTGAGCAGCCCGCGCTTGAGGTCCTCTTCCACCAGGGCCCGCTGCTCCTTGCTCACCGAGCCGTGGTGGGCGCGCGCCAGTATCGGGTCGGCGCCGTAGGTCTGGCCGCTGCCCATGATGTGCGCGGGCGCCCCGCCCGGCACCCCGCGGTTGGCGTCCGAGGCCAGTTCGATCCCGCAGCGTTCGGCGTGGATCTCGTTGAGCCGCGCGGTCAGCCGCTCGGCCAGCCGCCGCGAATTGGCGAACACGATGGTCGAATTGTGCGCCTCGATCAGGTCGACCAGCCGGGCCTCGACGTCCGGCCAGATGCTGTTGTTGGCCAGGTTGGCCATGTCGGGCACCGGCACCTGCACCGCCAGCTCCACGGTCTTGGCCGCTTGGGGCGCCACGATGGTCGTCGGTTGCTGACCGGACAGGAACCGGGCGAGCTCTTCGGGCGGGCGCACCGTCGCCGACAATCCGATGCGCTGGGCCGGCGGAGCTTCCCGCAGTTCGTCGAGCCGCTCCAGTGACAGCGCCAGGTGGGCGCCGCGCTTGCCCGCGGCGATGGCGTGGATCTCGTCGACGATCACCGTCTGCACGCCGGCCAGGGTCTCGCGCGCGGCCGAGGTGAGCATCAAGAACAGCGACTCCGGCGTGGTGATCAGCACGTCGGGTGGCCGCGCGATGAGCTGGCGGCGCTCGGCGGCCGGGGTGTCGCCCGAGCGGACGCCGACGCTGATGTCCGGTGGCGGCCGGCCGTGGCGCTCGGCGATGCGGGTCAGGCCGGCCAGCGGGGTGCGCAGGTTGCGCTCGACGTCGACCGCCAGCGCCTTGAGCGGCGACACATACAGCACCCGGGTGCCGCCCGGCCTGTCGCCGGAGCCGGCACCTGCGGCCAGGGAGTCCAGGGCCCACAGGAACGCCGCGAGTGTCTTGCCGGAGCCCGTCGGCGCGATCACCAGCGTGTTGTCGCCGTCGGCGATGGCGTCCCAGGCTTCGGCCTGCGCGGTGGTGGGCCCGGCGAACGTGCTGGTGAACCATTCGCGGGTGGTCGCGCTGAACCGGCCTAGCGGGTCACGGGTGGTCACCTACACCATGGTGCCAAGCTGCACCGACAAGAGCGCGACCTAGCGCGGCTGGATGCGGGCCGTCGCCATCGCGTGGGACAGTTCCTCGGGTATCTCGGGAACCCGTTCGATGGCGTCGAACAGCGAGTGCGCGCACGCGTCGGCGAGGCGGTCGGCGTCGATCGTGGGATCGATGATGCGCTGGCGGCACAGCTCGAAGGTGAACGCCAGCCAGCCGTGACAGATCACCCGGAGGTCCCGCTCGACGTCGCCTTCCAACTTGGCCCCCGAGATGTTGGCCACCAGGTCGTGGATGCGGCTCATGATGTGTTCGAGCTGGCGGTTCTTGGCTTCGTCGTCGACGCCCAGCAGAACCGGGTCGGACCGGCCCAGGCCGACGTACGCGGCCCACGCGGCCTCCGGGTTCTGCTCGTGGTACGCCATGTATGCCATGACCCCCATCCGCACCTCTTCGTACATGGTCAGGCCGGTGGCGTCGTCCATGTTGGTGGTCTCGTACAGCCGGTCGGCCTCGTCCTTGACCACGGCGGCGAAGAAGGCCCGCTTGTCGGGAAAGTAGTGATACATCAGCGCCCGCGACACTCCGGCGCGCTCGGCGATCTCGTCGATGCGCACCTCGTCGTAGGGCCGCTTTCCGAAGACTTCTGCCCCCAAAGCGAGCAGCTCAGCGCGTCGATCCTCGGGGGATAACCGCCTTCTGGCTGTCGGCATGTGAGAGATAGTACTCACCGGTCCTGAGACACCGACCGGATTGTGTTCATCCGGGCTCCGCGCCCTGTGCCAGCGACAATAGGTGGAGTAATTGACGGTGGCGTCGGCGGCCCCCGCGCGTCGGGGGCCGGGGCCCGCGCCGGAACCGGGCTCTGCAGCACGGCGCCGGCCGTGGCAACGTGGCCCGGTTTCACCGCTTTTACCGGTGGGTATCTGTCCCCATGCGTATTCCGCTGGTGCCAGCGCGATCGCAGCGCCGAGTTTCGTCGCCCATTTGTCATCGCGCGGTAACTATTGCGACGCAGCAAACGATGAAGAAAGCGTTGACGACGCGGGGGACATTAGGGGTAGGGATGCACAAAGCGGAGGAGCGATCGGGTGGTGATCGCTTGGGGCAGGAAGACGGCGAAGTGCGCGCCGCCGTCCGGTTCGCGGCGCTGTCCGCCGCGGCGGCGGTGGGGTTTCTGGTCATGGCGGCGCTGTGGGTGAGCACCTGCCCGGGCACCGGAGTGGACACCGCGGCCTGCGGCGCTCCGCAGCGCACGCTGCTGGCGCTGGGGGGGCCGCTGATTCTGCTGGTGGCCGGACTCTGGGCGTTCCTGCGCACCTACCTGGTCTGGAAGTCGCAGGGCACGTGGTGGGGATGGCACGGTGCCGGCTGGTTCTTGTTCACCCTGATGGTGCTGATGGTGGCCCTGGGGGTGGCTCCGATCGCCGGTCCGGCGCTGGCGCTCTGAGCGGGTCTCGCCAAAGCCTTCCGGTGGATCTACCGTTGATGGTGCAACCCGTATTGAGCTGCGCACGAGTACGAAATCTCCACGAGGAGCAGCCATGGGAGACACATTTCATGACCCTGTCGACCATCTGAGGACCACGCGGCCGCTCGCCGGCGAGTCATTGATCGACGTATTGCACTGGCCCGGGTATCTGCTGGTGTTGGCCGGCGTGGTCGGGGCGTGCGGAAGTCTGGCGGCCTTCGGAAGCGGACATCATCACGAGGGCGTGACCGCGGGCGTGCTGGCCGTGATCGCCGCGGTCGTCGGGCTGGCGTGGGTGGCGATCGAACACCGGCGGATCCGCCGGCTGGCGGATCGCTGGTACGCCGAGCATCCCGAGGTGCGGCGGCAGCGGCCCGCCAGCTAGCGGGCGCGACGGCCGCGCTCCGGGTGAGCGCCAGACCATTTTTCGGGTGAGCAGATACGGGGGGTTACCAGCCCCGTCGAGTGGGTATCAGGTGTGCACCATGATGAGTGCCGGAAGGGTTGCGTCTGCGTGGTCACCCCAGCATGGGGGACAAGATCACGAAGACACCGACATAGATGCTTACCGCCAGAACCACCACTACGGCCAGCGGGGTCCCGGCTGCCATCGCCACGCGCCTGAGCCGTCGCGTCCGGAGCGTTTCGGTGGTTTCCGGCCCGTCCATAACGGGTCGCATACCCGGCGGCAAACATGACTAATCGGCTCGAACGCACGGTCCACGGCGGTCTGCCGGGCGGTAGTACTGTCAGTCAATCATTGCCGGGAGACCAGATGAACGATGCGGGATTGCGCACCAACCAGCGTCAGCGCGGGCATCGCGCCGTCGAACTGCACGTCGCGGCGCGCCTGGAAAACCTCGCGATGCTGCGGACGCTGGTCGGTGCGATCGGCACCTTCGAGGACCTGGACTTCGACGCGGTGGCGGATCTGCGGCTCGCGGTCGACGAAGTGTGCACCCGGTTGATCCGCTGCGCCACCCCCGACGCCGTCCTGGTCGTCGTGGTGGACCCGCAAGACGATCAATTGGTGGTGGAGGCGTCCGCGGCGTGCGACACCCACGACGTGGTGGCGCCCGGCAGCTTCAGTTGGCACGTGCTGACGTCCTTGGCCGATGACGTCCAGACCTTCCACGATGGTCGTGAACCCAACCAAACCGGCAGCGTATTCGGTATCACGCTGACGGCGCGACGGGCGGCCTCCAGCAGGTGACACCACCAGCTGCCGGCGGCTCGGTCTCGCGTCCGAACGAGTACGCCGATGTCCCGGACATGTTCCGCGAGTTGGCTACCGTGACCGCCGGCTCGATGGAATTCCAGCGCCAACGGGACAAGATCGTCGAGCGTTGCCTGCCGCTGGCCGACCACATCGCCCGCCGGTTCGAGGGTCGCGGCGAACCGCGCGACGACCTCGTCCAGGTGGCGCGGGTCGGACTGGTCAACGCGGTGGTCCGTTTCGACGTGGAGACGGGCTCCGACTTCGTGTCGTTCGCGGTGCCCACGATCATGGGCGAGGTCCGTCGGCACTTCCGCGACAACAGCTGGTCGGTCAAGGTGCCGCGGCGCCTGAAGGAACTGCACCTGCGCCTGGGCACCGCGACGGCCGATCTGTCGCAGCGGCTCGGCCGGGCGCCCACCGCAACCGAACTCGCCGCCGAACTCGGCATGGACCGCGAGGAGGTCGTCGAGGGGCTGGTGGCGGGGAGCTCGTACAACACGCTGTCCATCGACAGCGGCGGCGGCAGCGACGAGGATGAGGCCCGCGCCATCGCCGACACCCTGGGTGACGTGGACACCGGTCTGGACCGGATCGAGGACCAGGAGTCGCTGCGCCCGCTGCTCGAGGCGCTGCCCGAACGGGAGCGAACGGTGTTGGTGCTCAGGTTCTTCGAGTCGATGACGCAGACACAGATTGCCGAACGGGTGGGCATCTCGCAGATGCACGTCTCCCGGCTGCTGGCGAAGTCGCTAGCGCGGCTGCGTGACCAATTGCAATAGGGACAGCGACTCTTCGCCTTCCGCCCGCAGCGGTTCCAGCAGCGGCTCGGCCGTGGGCGTCGTCACGGGCAGCGTGCCGTCGGGGTCGCAGATACGCAGCAGCCGCGACACGGCCGGGCTCGGCGCCATGGCCCAATCGACCTGGGCGCCCGAGCACATGACGTTGATCCGGTGCAGTGCCGAAAAGCCCGCTGTACCAATGAATTTCAGGCCACGAAGGTCGAGGACCGCGCGGCGCGAGGAACCGATGCTTTGGCGGACGTACGCCGCCAGCTGGTCGGCGTTGGCGGCGTCGAGCTCACCGTCGACCGTGATCAGGGTTCCCGAGGGTTCGCCGCGCGCGGTGAACTGCGCCGCGCGGCTGTGCTGCCAAGATTGGGCCACAGGCATGGCTGACTCCATCCATAGAGGAGGATGTGCTGCGGAATGGGCCAGGCGTGGACCCAAGGGAGAGAGCTGTGAGTTCAAAATCCCGGCGCCCGTCGACTGATCCGCACGGCTGTGAACTCAACCTGACCTGACCCTACCCGCGGTGCTGCGGGCCGACAACGATTCCTGTGGTAATTCTCAGGAACGCCGGATCACTTGATCTCGGCGAGTACCGTGCCCTGGGTGATGGCGGCGCCGGCCTCGACCGCGAGTCCGGTGATCACTCCGTCCTTGTGTGCGGTGACCGGGTTCTCCATCTTCATCGCCTCGAGGACCACGACCAGGTCGCCGCTGGCGACCTCCTGCCCCTCCTCGACAGCGACCTTGACCACGGTGCCCTGCATCGGGGCGGTCACCGCGTCACCGGAAGCCGCGGCGCCCGCGTGCGCACCGCGCTTGCGCGGCTTGGGCTTCGTGCGGATGACACCGGCCGGATCGGCGGCGGAACCGTTACCCAGTGCCAGGTCAGCCGGCAGCGACACCTCGAGCCGGCGGCCGCCGACCTCCACGACCACCTTCTGGCGGGGACGGGCGTCGTCCTCGTCGAGGGGCTCGCCACCGGTGAAGGGTTCGATCGTGTTGTTCCATTCGGTCTCGATCCAGCGGGTGTGCACCGAGAAGCCGTCGCCGTCGCCGATGAACGCCGGGTCGGACACCACGGCGCGATGGAACGGGATGACGGTGGCCAGCCCTTCGACGTGGAATTCAGAAAGAGCACGGCGGGCGCGTCGTAATGCCTCTTCGCGGGTGGCGCCGTACACGATGAGCTTGGCCAGCATCGAGTCGAACTGGCCGCCGATCACCGAACCGGCCTCGACACCGGAATCCAGCCGGACCCCGGGTCCGCTGGGGGTGTCATAGCGGGTGACGGGGCCGGGCGCCGGCAGGAAGCCGCGCCCGGCGTCCTCGCCGTTGATCCGGAACTCGATGGCGTGGCCGCGCGGCGTGGGATCCTCGGTGAGGTCCAGCTTTTCGCCGTTGGCGATCTTGAACTGCTGCAACACCAGGTCGATGCCCGCGGTCTCCTCGGTGACCGGGTGCTCGACCTGCAGGCGGGTGTTGACCTCCAGGAACGAGATCAGGCCGTCCTGGCCGACCAGGTACTCGACGGTCCCGGCGCCGTAGTAGTGCGCCTCCTTGCAGATGCGCTTGGCCGACTCGTGGATCTCCTTGCGCTGCGCGTCGGTCAGGAACGGCGCGGGCGCCTCCTCCACCAGCTTCTGGAAGCGACGCTGCAGGGAGCAGTCGCGGGTGCCGGCCACGATGACGTTGCCGTGCTGGTCGGCGATCACCTGCGCCTCGACGTGGCGGGGCTTGTCCAGGTAGCGCTCGACGAAGCACTCGCCGCGGCCGAACGCGGCGACCGCTTCGCGCACCGCCGACTCGTAGAGGTGCGGAATCTCTTCGATGGTGCGCGCCACCTTCATGCCGCGCCCGCCGCCGCCGAAGGCCGCCTTGATGGCGATCGGCACGCCGTACTCCTTGGCGAAGGCGACCACCTCGTCGGCGTCCTTGACCGGGTCGGGGGTGCCGGGCACCAGGGGGGCCTGGGCGCGGGCGGCGATGTGGCGGGCGGTGACCTTGTCACCGAGGTCGCGGATCGACTGGGGGCTCGGGCCGATCCAGATCAGCCCGGCGTCGATCACCGCCTGCGCGAAATCGGCGTTCTCCGAGAGGAAGCCGTAGCCCGGGTGCACGGCGTTGGCGCCCGACTTGGCCGCCGCGTCGAGCAGCTTGCCGAAGTCCAGGTAGGACTCCGCGGAGGTCTGGCCACCGAGGGCGAACGCCTCGTCGGCGAGGCGCACGTGTGGCGCGTCGGCGTCGGGTTCGGCGTACACCGCCACGCTGGGCAGGCCCGCGTCGCGGGCCGCCCGGATCACCCGGACAGCGATCTCGCCGCGGTTGGCGACAAGCACTTTGGAGATCCTCGAGCTGGCGTGATTAGCCACTGCGCCTCCTGTTTGGCATATCTGAAGCGGACGTGTTTCCGCCGTGGGCTTCTTTAAGAGAGTTTCTTACACTGATCGGGAAGTCTATGCGCCGCGCCGTCAGGCCGGTGAGGCGGTGCCGGTATTTTGACCGGATTCGCGCAGCCGCCGCTTGATGCGCGCGAGCATCGCCGACATGCCGCGCAACCGCAGCGGGCTGATCAGCGCGGCCAACCCCAGTTCGGCGTAGAAATCCTCGGGCACCGCCAGAATATCGGCGGCCGGCTGCTCGTCGAGACCGGCGGCCAGGATCGCGGCGAACCCCCGCGTGGTCGGCGCCTCGGCGGGCGCGCTGAAATGCAACCGCACCCGGTTCGGGTCGGAGGCGTCGACGTGCAGGAACAGCGGGGTCTGGCACTCGGGCACCGGCTCCATGGCGTGCTCTTCCAATTCGGCGGGCAGGGCCGGGAGCTCGTTGGCGAACTCCAGCAGCAGCGCAAGCTTGTCCTGGCCCTCGACCTCCGCGAAGTCGGACACCACCTCAGCCAGCGGGGCGGGCAGGGTCATCGGGCGGGAACGTCCCCCGGCTCTTCGCCCCCGACGATCGGCGTGCGCACGGTGTTGCCCCACTCCGTCCACGATCCGTCGTAGTTGCGCACCCCGGGCTTGCCCAGCAGGTAGGTGAGCACGAACCAGGTGTGACTGGATCGTTCCCCGATGCGGCAGTACACCACGGTCTTGTCGTCGGGGGTGATGAAGTCGTAGAGCTCCTCGAGCTCCTCGCGGCTGCGGAAGCGCCCGCTCTCGTCGACCGCCTTGGCCCACGGTATGGACCGGGCGGTGGGGATGTGGCCGCCGCGCAGCACGCCCTCCTCGGGGTAGTCGGGCATGTGGGTGCGCTTGCCCGTGTACTCGTCCGGCGAGCGCACGTCGATCAGCGGCTGGGTGCCCAGAATGGCCAGCACGTCGTCCTTGAAGGCCCGGATGGGTTCGTCGTTGCGCGCGACGACGGGGTAGCCGGTGGAGGTCTTGGTCGGCACGTCCAGGGTGGTCTCCCGGCGCTCGGCCAGCCACAGGTCGCGGCCGCCGTTGAGCAGGCGCACGTCGGGGTGGCCGAACAGCGTGAAGACCCACAACGCGTAGGCGGCCCACCAGTTGCTCTTGTCGCCGTAGATCACCACGGTGTCGTCGCGCGAGATGCCCTTGCGGTCCATCAACTCGGCGAACTGCTCGCCGTTGATGTAGTCGCGGACCCTCGGGTCGTTGAGGTCGGTGTGCCAGTCGATCTTGACCGCACCGGGGATGTGGCCGACGTCGTAGAGCAGGACGTCCTCGTCGGATTCGACGATCACCAGGCCGGGGGTGCCCAGGTGGGCGGAGACCCAGTCGGCCGTGACCAGCCGTTCGGGGTGGGCGTAGTCGCTCAGCGTCGGGCTTGGGTCGGGGGGTAATGCCACGCAACCGAGCCTACCGTCAGGGCCGGAAGCGCCGTTTGCCGCCGCGACACTTACGCCATGGCGACGAGACGCCGGATCGGGCCGCCGTGGTTCACGTCTCGGGGATGTCGGCTGCCCGGTTTGCCGCCCACAACGCGGCGACCGACAGGCCGACGCGGCCCAACATCGACCGCAGCAGCGGCAGGCTCACGCCGATCACGTTCGACGGGTCGCCGTCGATGCCGTCGACGAACCAGCCGCCGAGCCCGTCGAGGGTGAACCCGCCGGCGACGTGCAGCGGCTCGCCGCCGCCGACGTAGGCCCGCAGGTCCGCGTCCGAGGGGTCGGCGAAACGCACTGTGGTGCAAGCCGATTGCACTTCGCGGCCGGTGATCGCGCCGCCGCTCAGCCGCAACAGGCAGTGCCCGGTGTGCAGCCGGCCCGACCGGCCGGCCATGCCCCGCCACTGGGCCATCGCAGCGTCGGCCGAGCCGGGCTTGCCGCACAGCTCGCCGTCGAGGTGCAGCATCGAATCGCAGCCGAGCACAACGCAATCCGCGGCGACGGCGCCGCCCAGTTCGCCCGCCACCCGTGCGGCCTTGGCGTCCGCCAGCGCGCACACCACCTCGGCCGGCTCGGCGCCCGGCCCCAGCTCGGCGACGACGGCGTCCTCGTCCACACCGGAGACCACGACCAGCGGATCGACGCCGGCCTGCCGCAACACCTTGCGGCGGCCCGACGAGGCCGACGCGAGGACCAGGCGGGTCAACGCTTCATGTGTGTCATTTGCTGCATGGTGAGCCGCTGGTAGTTGGACATCGCGAACCGCAGCCGGTCCACCGGCAGGCCCCAGCGGGTGGGCTCGGGCTCGGTGGGCTCGGGGACGCCGCCGCCGACCAGGCCGAGCGCGGTGACCAGCGCGGCCAGCTCCTCGTCGGTGGGATGCCCCTTGACGATGTGGATGTGCGGCTCGTGCGACTCGTGTGCCTCGTGCGCGGGTTGGGTTGGCGCGGAACCGTTTTTGTCTGTCACAGCCCGATTGTTCGCCTTACTCCCGTCGCTCACTGCGTTCGCTCCGCTCGTTCGGCTCACAGCGGAATGTTCCCGTGCTTCTTGGGGGGCAGGTGCGAGATCTTGCGTTCCAGCAGCCGCAGCGCCGTGCCGATATAGCCGCGGGTGTGCGACGGCGGGATCACCGCGTCGACGTAACCCCGCTCGGCGGCGACGTAGGGGTTGACCAAGGTGTCCTCGTACTCCTGCTGCAGCTCCAGCCGCAGCGCGTCGACGTCCTTGCCCTCCTTGGCCGCCTCGGCCAGCTGCTTGCGGTAGACGAAGCCGACGGCCCCGGAGGCGCCCATGACCGCGATCTGCGCGGTCGGCCAGGCGATGTTGACGTCGCAACCCATGTCCTTGGAGCCCATGACGCAGTACGCGCCGCCGTAGGCCTTGCGGGTGATCACGGTGATCTTCGGGACGGTGGCCTCGCCGTAGGCGAACAGCAGTTTGGCGCCGCGCCGGATGATGCCGTTGTATTCCTGGCCGGTGCCCGGCAGGAAGCCCGGGACGTCCACCAGCATGATGATCGGGATGTTGAAGCAGTCGCAGGTCCGCACGAACCGGGCCGCCTTCTCCGAGGCGTTGATGTCCAGGCAGCCGGCGAACTGCGTGGGCTGATTGGCCACGATGCCGACCGGCCGGCCCTCGATGCGGCCGAACCCGACGACGATGTTGGTGGCGTAGCCGTTCTGGATCTCCAGGAACTCGTCGTCGTCGAGGATGCGGGTGATCACCTCGTGCATGTCGTAGGGCTGGTTGGCCGAGTCCGGGATCAACGTGTCCAGCTCGAGGTCCTCCTCGGTGAGGTTGTCCTCGATCGCGCCCTCGGGAATGGGCACGGCGTAGCGCGGGGCGTCGGTGGCGTTGTTGGGCGGCAGGTAGCTCAGCAGGTCGCGCACCCAGTCGAAGGCGTCCTGCTCGCCGGAGGCGACGTAGTGCAGGGTGCCCGACTTGGCCATGTGGGTGTGGGCGCCGCCGAGCTCCTCCATCGTGACGTCCTCGCCCGTGACGGTCTTGATGACGTCCGGCCCGGTGATGAACATCTGGCTGGTCTGGTCGACCATCACGACGAAGTCGGTCAGGGCGGGGGAGTAGACGTGCCCGCCGGCGGCCGCCCCCATGATCAGCGAGATCTGCGGGATCACGCCCGAGGCCAGGATGTTGTTGCGGAAGATCTTGCTGTACAGGCCGAGCGAGACCACGCCCTCCTGGATCCGCGCGCCGGCGCCGTCGTTGATGCCGATCAGCGGGCGGCCGGTCTTGATCGCCAGCTCCTGGACTTTGACGATCTTCTCGCCGTACACCTCGCCGAGGCTCCCGCCGAACACCGTGGCGTCCTGGCTGAAGATGCAGACGTCGCGGCCGTCGATGGTGCCGTAGCCGGTGATCACGCCGTCGCCGAGCGGTCGGTTGTGCTCCAGGCCGAAGTTCTTGCTGCGGTGCCGCGCCAGGGCGTCGAGCTCGACGAACGAGTCCTCGTCGAGCAGGGCGAGGATGCGCTCGCGGGCGGTCAGCTTGCCCTTGGCGTGCACCTTCTCGACCGCCTCTTCGCCCACCGGGTGCAGCGACTCTTCCCGGCGCTTGTGCAGTTCGGCCAGCTTGCCTGCGGTGGTGTGAATGTCGATGGTGTGCTCGGCGGCCGGCTCCGCGGTGTGGTCGGTAACGCTTGTCATGGGATCCGATGGTATCGGCCGCCGTCGGGGCGGAGTTTTAGGCTGGGCGGTGATGGACACCGATGAGCTCCGGGCACCGCTGGATGAGGCCGCGCTGCGTGCCGAACTGATCGGCGCCGGGCTGGGTTGGCGCCGGCTGGACGTCGTCGAACAGACCGGCTCCACCAACGCCGACCTGCTCGCGCAAGCGGCGTCGGGGACCGACGTGGCCGGCGCCGTGCTGATCGCCGAGCACCAGACCGCCGGTCGCGGGCGCCACGGCCGCGACTGGTCGGCCACCCCGCGGGCCCAGATCACGATGTCGGTCGGCGTCAGCATCGTCGACGTGCCGACCGCCGGGTGGGGGTGGCTGCCCCTGGCCACCGGGGTGGCGGTGGTCGACACGGTCGCCCCGCTGCTCGACGGGCTTCGGGTCGGGCTCAAGTGGCCCAACGACGTGCTGGCGGGTCCCCCGGAGTCGCCGGGCAAGCTGGCGGGCATCCTGGCCGAGGTGGCCAAGCCGGTGGTGGTCATCGGCTTGGGGCTCAACGTATTCCAGGCCCCTGACGGCATCGAGGGGGCCACCTCGCTGCTCGACCTGGGGGTGCCGGTGCCCGACCGCACCCGGCTGGTGTGCGGGCTGCTGTCCGAGCTCGGCCGGCGGATCGTGGCCTGGCGCGCCGCGCGCGGGGCCGACTGGGCGCTGGCGGCCGACTACCGCGCGCGCAGCCTGACCCTCGGCAACCGGGTGCGCGCACACCTGCCCGGCGGCAAGGAGGTCGTCGGCCTGGCGAGCGCCGTCGACGACCAGGGCCGGCTGTGCATCGAGGCCGGGGGACAGACCGTCGTCGTTTCCGCCGGTGACGTGGTGCATTTGCGGTAGCTTCGGGCGAGTGAGCTATCCGGATAACGTCCTGGCGGCCGGCGAGCAGGTGATCGTCCACCGCCACCCGCACTGGAAGCGGCTGATCTGGCCGGTGGTGGCTCTCCTGCTGGCGACGGCGCTGGCGTCGTTCGGCTCCGGCTACCTCAACTCGACGCATTGGGGCCAGCTGGCCAAGAACGTCATCTACGGCGTCATCTGGGGCGTCTGGCTGGTGATCGTCGGCTGGCTGACGCTGTGGCCGTTCCTGTCCTGGCTGACCACGCACTTCGTCGTGACGAACCGGCGGGTGATGTTTCGGCACGGGGTGCTGACCCGCAGCGGAATCGATATCCCGCTGGCGCGGATCAACAGCGTGGAATTCCGCGACCGGATTACCGAACGGATGTTTCGCACGGGAACGCTGATTATCGAATCGGCGTCACAAGATCCGTTGGAGTTCTCCGACATTCCGCGGCTGCGCGACGTGCACGCGCTGCTGTATCACGAAGTTTTCGACACCCTCGGCTCGGAGGAGTCGCCCAGCTGAGTCAACCGGCTGGCCCGGTTGCGCCAGGCCCGCAGCGGCGTGACGTTCCCGCCCTCGATCTCGTCCTCGAGCATCTCGGCGATGCCGCCGGCGGTCAGCGCGGACTCCAGCGCCTTGTCGGGGTTGCGCGCGAACTCGTCGGGGAACACCCAGCGCCGGAACGCCCAGAAGCGGAACGCCATCTGCAGCAGGTTGCCGATGACGTAGGCCGAGATGAAGTCGGCGATGTTCTCCACGGTCAGCGACACCGTGGGCTCCCGCAGCTGCAGGACGTAGCTGGAGAACCACAGCGGCGCCATCGAGAGCAGCACCCCCACGCCGCTGAAGGCGAAGAACAGCAGCGCCTCGTGGTGGCGTTCACGGCCGCCGCGGTCGCGGAAGCTCCATTCGCGGTTCAACACGTAGGACGCGATCACCGCGACGATGCCGGCGATGACCTTCGCGGTGACCGGCTTGTAGTCCAGAATTGTCAGCTTCAGCGTGTAGAAAATCGCCGAGTCGATCACGAACGTCGTTCCGCCGACGATGGCGAATTTGATCAGTTCGTGGTGGCGCAGCAAATAGGGCTGAATAAACCCGGGCAGACGCTCGATTGCGGCTTCGGCGAAGGGCACAAGTCGTCAGTGTACGGATGCACACAAAATCGACGCAAAATGGTACATAACGATTCGGCGTCACCGCCGGTCAACACGCCGCCGGTGCCATGACACCATGATGGCCGTGCCGAGTACACGCCCGCCCGGGCCCGTCCCCGCAGTATCGCCGTTGGTCGCCATGGTCGGCGGCGGTCAACTGGCCCGGATGACCCATCAGGCCGCGATCGCCCTCGGGCAGACCCTGCGGGTGCTGGCCACCGCCGCCGACGAGTCGGCCGCGCAGGTCACCCCCGACGTCGTGATCGGCTCGCACACCGACCTGGAAGACCTGCGCCGGGTCGCGGCCGGTGCCCACGTGTTGACGTTCGACCACGAGCACGTGCCGGCCGAGCTGCTGGACAAGCTGGTCGCCGAAGGCGTCAACGTCGCGCCGCCGCCGCAGGCGCTGGTGCACGCCCAGGACAAGCTGGTCATGCGCCGGCGGCTGGAGGCGCTGGGCGTTCCCGTGCCCAGCTATGCGGAGATCCGGAGCCTCGACGAACTCGATGCCTTCGCGCACCGCATCGCCGGTCCCGTGGTCGTGAAGGCGGTCCGCGGCGGTTACGACGGGCGCGGGGTGCGGATGGCGCGCGACCCGTTGCACGCCCGAGAGATCGCGGCCACTTTCCTGGCCGACGAGGTGCCGGTGATGGCCGAGGAGCAGGTCTACCTGCGCCGCGAACTCTCGGCGCTGGTGGCGCGGTCCCCGTTCGGCCAGGGCGCGGCGTGGCCGGTGGTCGAGACCGTGCAACGGGACGGGATCTGCGTGCAGGTGATCGCGCCCGCGCCCGAGCTGCCCGACGACATGGCCGCGGCCGCCCAGCAGCTGGCGTTGCGCTTGGCCGCCGAGCTCGGCGTGGTCGGGGTGCTCGCCGTCGAGCTCTTCGAGACCACCGACGGCGCCCTGCTGGTCAACGAGCTCGCGATGCGGCCGCACAACTCCGGGCACTGGACCATGGACGGCTCGCGCACCGGCCAGTTCGAGCAGCACCTGCGCGCGGTGCTGGACTATCCGCTCGGCGACACCGACGCCGTCGCGCCGGTCACGGTGATGGCCAACGTGCTCGGCGCGCCGCAGCGGCCGGCGATGACGATCGACGAGCGGCTGCACCACCTGTTCGCGCGGATGCCAGACGCCCGGGTTCACCTGTACGGCAAGGACGAACGGCCCGGTCGCAAGGTCGGCCACATCAACTTCCTGGGCACCGATATGGCGGAGGTGGCCGCGCTGCGGACGCGCGCCGAGCTGGCGGCACACTGGTTGTCACACGGGCAGTGGACGGACGGATGGGATCCGCATGACTAGTACTCAGGCGCCGCGCGTCGGGGTGATCATGGGCAGCGACAGCGACTGGTCGGTGATGGCCGACGCCGCGGAGGCGCTGGCCGAATTCGACATACCGGCCGAGGTCCGGGTGGTCTCGGCGCATCGCACGCCCCAGGTCATGTTCGACTACGCGCGCGGGGCGGCCGAGCGTGGCATCGAGGTGATCATCGCCGGCGCCGGCGGCGCCGCGCACCTGCCCGGGATGGTTGCGTCCGCGACGCCGCTGCCGGTGATCGGCGTGCCGGTGCCGCTGGCGCGGCTGGACGGCCTGGACTCGCTGCTGTCCATCGTGCAGATGCCGGCGGGCGTCCCGGTGGCCACGGTCTCCATCGGGGGCGCCCGCAACGCGGGCCTGCTCGCCGTGCGCATGCTCGGCGCGTCCGACCCGGCGCTGCGCGCGCGGATCGTCGAGTTCCAGGCCCAGCTGGCCGAGAGCGTGCGGGCCAAGGACGAGGCGCTGCAACAGCGTCAGGGTAAAGTTACCGGCGAGTAGCTATAGGAGGCTCGAGATGGCTGGTTGGGCCGGAGACCCCACGTTCGATCTGTTCCAGTTGCCCGAGGAACACCAGGAACTGCGGGCCGCGATCCGTGCGCTGGCGGAGAAGGAGATCGCCCCGCACGCCGCCGACGTTGACGAGAATTCCCGGTTCCCGGACGAGGCGCTCGAGGCGTTGAACGCCTCGGGGTTCAACGCGGTGCACGTGCCCGAGGAGTACGGCGGCCAGGGCGCCGATTCCGTCGCCGCGTGCATCGTGATCGAGGAGGTCGCCCGCGTCGACGCCTCGGCGTCGCTGATCCCCGCGGTGAACAAGCTGGGCACCATGGGGCTGATCCTGCGCGGCTCCGACGAGCTCAAGAAGCAGGTGCTGCCGTCGATCGCCGACGGCACCGCGATGGCGTCCTACGCGCTCTCCGAGCGGGAAGCAGGCAGCGACGCCGCCTCGATGCGCACCCGGGCCAAGGCCGACGGTGACGACTGGATCCTCAACGGCGCGAAGTGCTGGATCACCAACGGCGGCAAGTCGTCCTGGTACACGGTGATGGCGGTCACCGACCCGGACAAGGGCGCCAACGGCATCTCGTCGTTCATGGTGCACGCCGACGACGAGGGTTTCACCGTCGGTCCCAAGGAACGCAAGCTGGGCATCAAGGGCTCGCCGACCACCGAGCTGTACTTCGAGAACTGCCGCATCCCGGGCGACCGGATCATCGGCGAGCCCGGCACCGGTTTCAAGACCGCGCTGGCGACCCTGGACCACACCCGGCCCACGATCGGCGCCCAGGCGGTGGGCATCGCCCAGGGCGCGCTGGACGCCGCGATCGCCTACACCAGGGATCGCAAGCAGTTCGGCCGTCCGGTCAGCGACAACCAGGGTGTGCAGTTCATGCTCGCCGACATGGCGATGAAGCTCGAGTCCGCCCGGCTGATGGTCTACCACGCGGCCGCCCGCGCCGAGCGCGGCGAATCCAACCTGGGCTTCATCTCCGCGGCGTCCAAGTGCTGGGCCTCCGACGTCGCGATGGAGGTGACCACCGACGCGGTGCAGCTCTTCGGCGGCGCCGGCTACACCGTCGACTTCCCGGTCGAGCGGATGATGCGCGACGCCAAGATCACCCAGATCTACGAGGGCACCAATCAGATTCAGCGCGTGGTCATGTCGCGGGCGTTGCTGCGCTGACCGATAGGATCTCCGACGGTTGACCATTCGGGGTGGTAGGCCGGACGTAGAGTCGTGCGATGGGTCTTGCCCGCGGCAGGGGGTCTGAAGTGAACAGAGTGGCTACCTCTGCGCATCCTCGAATGACCGGGAATTGATGCCCGTGCGCGCTCCGATGACACCGGCGGCTTGGCAGTCATTGTCGTTGCTGTTGGTCGAGGACGACCGCGCCGACGCGGTCCTGGTGGAAGACCTGATCGCCGACGCGGTCGCCGACATCCGGGTGGTGTGGGCGCAGTCCATGGCGCACGCCGAGCGCGAGCTGGCCTCCGCCCGGCCCGACTGTGTGCTGCTGGACCTGCACCTGCCCGACGCCAACGGCATGGACGCGCTGGACCGCATCGCCAAGCGCGACGCCACCGTCCCGATCGTCGTGCTGACCGGCCTGAACGACGAGTTCTTCGGGGCCTCCGCGGTCGCGGCCGGCGCCCAGGACTACCTGGTGAAGGGCCGCGTCGAGCCCGAGATGCTGCGGCGCGCGCTGCTGTACGCGATCGAGCGCAAGCGCGCCGAGCTGATCGCCGCCGATTTGCACGCGACCCGGCTGCGGGCCCGCGAGAACGCGCTACTCGAGCGCGGGTTGCTGCCCTCCCCGCTGCTGCTGGACAACCCGGGCGTCGACATCGTCGCCCGGTACCGGCCGAGCCGGGAGGACGCGCTGCTGTGCGGGGACTTCTACGACGTGGTGCAGACGCCCGACCGTGTCGTCCACGTCCTGATCGGCGACGTCGCCGGGCACGGGCCGCACGAGGCCGCCCTGGGCGCGGCGCTGCGGATCGCCTTTCGCGCGCTCACCTTCGCCGGTGTGCACGGGGTGGAACTGATGCGGCAACTCGAGCGGGTGCTGCACTCCGAACGAACGGGCACAGGGGTTTTCGCGACGGTGCTCAGTCTGGAGATCCCGCCCGACGGCTCGCGCATCACCGCCATCCGGGCCGGCCATCCCGGGATGCTGTTACAGCGCGACGGTTCCGTGGAATGGGTGGAGCCGCCGGGGGGCCCGGCGCTGGGCCTGCGCGCCGATGACGACTGGCCGCTACACGAGATGGATCTGCCCGCGGGGCACGGCCTGCTGCTGCTCACCGACGGGCTGTTCGAGGGATATGCGGGGCAGGGCGCCCGCCGCCTCGGCGAGGAGGGCCTGCTCGAGCTCGCCCGCTCGCACGCGGACCGGCCGGGTCCGGAGTTCGTCGACGCGCTCATCGACGGGGCCCAGCGCCTCGCTCAGCCCCAAGGCGGGCTGACCGACGACATCGCCGTGCTGCGGGTCGAAAGGACCACCAGGTGACCCCCAGGTTGCGCCGCCTGCGGCTGTCGCAGCTCACCGTGCGCGGATGGCAGGCCCTCATCCTGGTCAGCATGGGCGTGATGGTGCTGGCCGGCGCGTTGATCGGCGCGGCACTGCTGAACCGCACGGACGAGATGACGCACCAGCTCGTCGACAACATCCAGCCGGCGCGCGTGGCGGCCTTCCAGTTGCAGGCCGCGTTGCGCGACCAGGAGACCGGAATCCGCGGCTACCTGATCGCCGGGGACCGGCAATTCCTCACGCCGTACTACGACGGGCAGCACGCCGAACAGGTGGCGGCGGAAGAGATCCGGCGCCGCCTGGGCCAGCGCCCGGACCTCATCGTCGACCTGGTGGCGATCGAGGACGCCGCGGCCAACTGGCGGGCGAGCTACGCCGAACCGGTCATCGCCACGGTGATGCCCACCGGCAAGAACGTCACAAGCAAGCCGTCGGCGGAGCGCGGAAAGAACGAATTCGACCATCTGCGAACGCTTTTCGATCGGCAGAACGCGAACCTGTCCGCGGCCCGGGTGACCGCCGCCTACGAACTCAAACACACCGACGCCTGGCGCAACCGGGTGCTCGGCGCCATGGTGTTGCTGTTCTTCGTCACCGCCGGGCTGCTGGGCTTCCTGGTCCGGGACACGGTCGCCCGTCCGCTCGCGGCGCTGGCCGCGGCGTGCAGGCGGATCACCCAGGGCAGCTTCGATGAGAGCATCACACCGCCGAGGCGGCCCAAGGACGTTCGCGACATGGCGATCGACGTGGAGAACATGCGCAAACGGATGGTCGAGGAGCTCGAGGTGTCGCGTTCGGCCCAGGCGCAACTGGACGAGCAGGCGGCCGAATTGCGCCGGTCCAACGCCGAACTCGAGCAGTTCGCCTACGTCGCGTCGCACGACCTGCAGGAGCCGCTGCGCAAGGTCGCCTCGTTCTGTCAGCTGCTGGAGCGTCGCTACGGCGACAAGCTCGACGAGCGCGGCATCGAATACATCGGGTTCGCGGTCGACGGGGCCAAGCGGATGCAGGCGCTGATCAACGACCTGCTCACCTTCTCGCGCGTCGGCCGGCTGGGCACCACGGAAACCGATGTGAACGTCGACGCGACGCTGGATTCGGCCCTGGCCAACCTGGCCCTCGCGGTCGAGGAGTCCGAGGCCGAGATCGTGCGACCCGACGCCCTGCCGCGTATCAAGGGCGATCCGATGCTGCTGACGATGCTGTGGCAGAACCTCATCGGCAACGCGGTGAAGTTCCGGCACAAGGATCGCCGGCCTCGCGTCGTCATCGAGTGTGTGCCGGGCGCCGGCAACCACGACGGCGAATGGGTGATCACCGTGTCGGACAACGGCATCGGCATCCCGGCGGAATTCGCCGACAAGGTCTTCGTCATCTTCCAGCGCCTGCACGGCCGCGAGGTGTACGCCGGGACCGGCGTCGGCCTCGCGCTGGTCAAGAAGATCGTCGAGCACCATGGCGGCACCATTCGGATCGACACGCCCCGCACCGAGGGAACGCGGTTCGAGTTCACCCTGCCCATGGCCGGGCCCGAGCCCGACCCGGACGCGGACGCGTCACGCCCAGCCGCTTTGGAAGGAGCGCATGAATGACATCGGCCGGTAGAGCCATCGACATCCTGCTCGTCGAAGACGACCCGGGAGACGAGCTCATCACGCGAGAAGCCTTCGAGCACAACAAACTCCAGAACCGGCTGCACGTGGCGCACGACGGCGAGGAGGGTCTCGACTACCTCTACCGGCGCGGCCAGTTCACCGACGCGCCGCGGCCCGACCTCATCCTGTTGGACCTCAACCTGCCCAAGTACGACGGCCGCCAGCTGCTGGAGAAGATCAAGTCCGACCCGGACCTGGCCCGCATCCCGGTGGTCGTGCTGACCACCTCCTCGGCGGAGGAGGACATCCTGCGCAGCTACAAGCTGCACGCCAACGCCTACGTGACCAAACCCGTTGACCTGGACCAGTTCATGAAGGCGGTCCGGCAGATCGACGAGTTCTTCGTCCAGGTGGTGCGCCTGCCCAGCCTGTGACGGTGTCCGCCTAGCCCGCCGTCTGCGGCGCGCTCAGGAACTCGTCGTTGTGCTGCCCGGGCGCCGGCGGGGGATCGGTGGTCACCGCGTCGAAGCTCGAGTAGCGCGCGGGCATGCGCACCACGGTGATCGGGTCCTCGCCGCCAACCCGCAGGGCCAGCTCGTTCTCCGCGAACAGCGGGGTGTCCACCACCTGCTTCCAGGTGTAGGCCAGGCAGGCCATCAGGCCGCCTTCTTGAAGCAGCTCAACCCATTCGGCCGCGGTCTTGGTCGCCAGCGCCGACTCGAGCTCCTCGGTCAGCTCGGGGTAATTCATTGCGCGCGAACGCTGGTCGATGAATCGCTCGTCGGTCAGCAGGTCCGGCCGGCCGATGATCCGGCACAGCTTGGCCCAGTGCTTGGGCACGTACGCGCTGATCACCAGGTACCCGTCGGCGGCCCGGAACGCGTCCGACGGTTGGGTCGCGAAGCCGACACCCTTGCGCTTCTTGGGTTTCGGCTCGGAGTCCGGCTTCGGCTTGGCCGCCTCCGTCGGCTTGTTCAGGTGGATGGTGAGCTGGCCGGCCTGCAGGTTGACCGCGACGTCGTACATGGCGACCCGCACCACGTCGGCCACGCCGTGGCGCTCGCGGTTGAGCAGGGCGGCCAGCACCGCCTGGGCCAGCACGTGCCCGCTCGCGGCGTCCACCAGCTGGAAGGGGATGATCTGCGGCTTGCCGGTCGGCGTCGGCATCCCGGTGGTCATGCCCGACTCGGCCGCGACCATCAGGTCGACGCCGGGCCGGCTGCCGTGCGGGCCGTTGCCGCCGTAGGCCGACAGCCGCGCGTAGATCAGCCTGGGGTTGCGGGCGCGCAGGTCGTCGGGGCCCAGACCCATGCGTTCCATCACGCCGGGGCGAAACCCCTCCAGCACGACGTCGGCGGTGTCGACCAGCCGCAGGATCTGCTGCTTGGCGGCGTCGTCGGTGAGGTCGACCGCCACCGATTTCTTGCCCCGGTTGTGCGGCAGGAACAGCGTGGGCAGCGGCGGGCGCCCGGGCAGCACCGCGGTGATCTGCCGGGCCGCCTCGCCGTGGGGCGCCTCGACCTTGATCACCTCGGCACCGAGGTCGGCCAGCACCTGCCCGGCCAGCGGCCCGGCGATGTTCTGGGTGAAATCGAGTACCCGGAATCCGTCCAGGGGCTTGGCCGGGGTGCTGTTTGCCATGGGTGGCCTTCCGTCAACGGGCAGCGCGCTCGGCCCTGGGCAAAATGGCCGTGCAGTAGTAGTTCTCGGCGAACGGCGCACCGGGGTCGGTGCGCTGCAAAGGTAACCCGTTGTCGGCCAACAGCCGATTCAGGGGGGTTCGAACCGCGCGCCAGCCGCGCCGCTGCAGGTAGGCCGCCGCGTCGTTGCGCTCGCCGGGGAAGCCCAGGTCGCCCAGCGCGATGTCCAGGCCGTTGTCCCGCCACTTCTGGCTGGCGGCGTTCAGGGCGTCCCCACTGGTCCCGGAGTTGACGAAGACCTCGGCCACCAGCCGGCTGCCGTCGGCGCTGAGCGCGGTGATGTCGTCGAGCAGCCGGTCCTGCGCCTCGGGCGGCAGGAAGCCGAGCAGTCCCTCGGCGGCCCAGGCGGCGGGCCGCCCGGTGTCGAACCCGGCCCTGCGCAGCGCCGACGGCCAGTCGTGGCGCAGGTCGATCGGGACGGCCCGGACCTCGGCGGTGGGCTCGGCGCCGAGCGCGGCGATGGTGGCGTTCTTGAATTCGATGACCTGCGGCTGGTCGATCTCGAAGACGGTGGTGCCCGCCGCCCACGGCAGCCGGTAGGCGCGCGCGTCCAGGCCGGAGGCCAGGATGACGACCTGGCGGATGGCCGGGTCTTGTTGGGCGCCGGCCTCGGCGAAGAACGCGTCGATGTAGCGCGTGCGGGCGGCCAGCATGTCGGTCATGCGCTGCATGCCCCACGGGGCGCCCGGCTCGTCGACGGCGGCGGAGCTCAATTCACCGGCGGCCCACCGGGTCATGAAGTCGACGCCGACGGCGCGCACCAGTGGCTCGGCGAACGGGTCGTCGATGAGCCCGTCGCGGGTGGCCCGGGCCCGTCCGGCGGCCACCATGGTCGCGGTGGCCCCCACACTGGTGGCCAGGTCCCAGGTGTCGTCCTCGGTACGCGTCATCGGCACCGCCCCTTCCGTCTAGTCGTTAGCCAGAATAACGATGGTGACCAAAGGCCCCACCCGGTAGTGGCGTTGCGCCCTTACCCCGGACCGGGCCGGGCGGCAGCATCGACGTGTGCAAATCGTCCGGCGCGCGGGTCTGGAAGCCCGGTCGCTGCTTCTTTATGCCCGGTCCGGGGGCCTGCGGTGGATCGCGCCCGGACAAATCCCCTCGGTGCTGCGCGCCCTGGAGCGCTTCGGCCTGCTCGGGGCGGCGACGGCCATCGCGGCCGGGCGAGACCGCGACGGGCTGGCGCTGATCGACGAGCGGGGCCCCCTGACGTTCGGCGAGCTGGACGAGCGCACCAACGCGTTGGCCAACGAGTGGCGGCGGCGCGGCCTCGGACCGGGGGCCGGCGTGGCGATCCTGGTGGGCAACCACCGGGGCTTCCTGGAAGCCGTGTACGCCGCCGCCAAGTGCGGCGCCGGTGTCCTGCTGCTCAACACCGGGTTCGGCGCCGCGCAGCTGGCCGAGATGCTGTCCCGTGAACGCGCCGACCTGCTGGTGTACGACGAGGAGTACGACGCCGTCGTCGCCGACGTCCGGCCGAGGCTGGGCCGGATCCGGGCCTGGACCCAGACCCCCGCCCCCGACAGCCTCGACGCGCTGATCGAACGCGGTGACCCCGGTCCGCCGCCCCCGTCGGGTGGGCGGCCCAAGATCGTCATCGCGACCAGCGGTACCACGGGTACGCCGAACGGCGCCGCGCGTTCCGAACCCAGTTCGCTGATACCGGTCGGCGGATTGCTCGGCAAGGCACCGTTCCGCGGCCGGGAGGTCACCGAATGCTGTGTGCCGCTGTTCCATTCGATGGGGTTCAGCCACGCGATGTACGCGATGGTGCTGGGCTCGACCCTGGTGCTGCGCCGCCAGTTCGACGCCCGCCAAGCGCTGGCCGGCGTGGCCGCGCATCGGGCCAGCGCCATGATCGTCGTGCCGATCATGTTGCGGCGCATCCTCGATCTGGGGCCGGCGGCCCTGGCCGAGCACGACCTGTCCTCGTTGCGCATCGTGTTCGTCGGCGGCTCGCAGCTCGGTGCCGCGCTGGCCACCCGGGCGCTCGAGGCGCTCGGTCCCGTGGTCTACAACATGTACGGGTCCACCGAGGTGGCCTATGCCACCATCGCCACGCCCGCCGACCTGGCCGCCGCGCCCGGATGCGTGGGTGCGGTGGTGCCCGGATCGGTCGTCAAGATCCTCGGCGACGACGGCCATGAGGTTGCGCCGGGGACGCCGGGCCGGATCTTCGTCGGTAACGTGCTGGCCTTCGAGGGCTACACCGGCGGCGGCACCAAGGAGTCGATCGGGGGTCTGATGTCGACCGGCGACATCGGCCATTTCGATTCCGAGGGAAGGCTTTTCATCGACGGCCGCGACGACGAGATGATCGTCTCCGGCGGGGAGAACGTGTACCCCGGCGAGGTCGAAGACGCGCTCGCGCATCATCCCGACGTCGTCGAGGCCGCAGTCCTCGGCGTGGACGACGAGCAGTTCGGCCAACGGTTGCGCGCGTACGTGGTGGTCCGGCCGGGCGCGGCGCTGACCGAGGACGACGTCAAGGAGTACGTGCGGAACCGGTTGGCCCGCTTCAAGGTTCCCCGCGACGTCCTGTTCGTCGACGCACTGCCCCGCAACGCGGGCGGCAAGGTGCTCAAGCGGGTGCTGGCCGCGGGCGGATCAGTCCAGGCGGTAGCGGATCAGCCGGGAGCTGTTGGCCACCACGGCAACTGACGACGCGTTGTGCAGGATGGCGGCCAGCACGGGGGACAGCGCCCCGCCGGCGCCGATGATCAGCCCGGCGGCGTTGACCGCGATGGACATGCCGTAGTTCTCCCGGATGACGTCGACGGCCCGGGCGCCCAGGTCCCGCACGTCGAGCAGGCGGTGCAGGTCGTCGTTGGCCAGCGCCACGTCGGCGGTCTCGACGGCGACGTCGGTCCCGGCCAGGCCCATGGCGATCCCGATGTCGGCGGCGGCCAGGGCCGGCGCGTCGTTGATGCCGTCGCCGACCATGCCGACCACGTAGCCGTCGTTCTGCAGCCCGCGCACCACCTCGAGCTTGTCCTCGGGCATCACCTCGGCGCGCCACTCGTCGATCCCCAGCTCCTCGGCGACCACCTCGGCGATGTCGGGGTGGTCGCCGGTGAGCATGACGATCCGGCGGATGCCGTTGTCGCGCAACTCCTTCAGTACCTCGACCGCCTCGGGCCGCACCTCGTCGCGCAGGCTGATCAGCCCCACCAGCTTGCCGTCGACCGCGAGCAACAGCGGGGTCTCGGCCTGGCGCCGCAGCCTGCCCACCCACTCCGACGCCTTCTTCGACACCCGCACCTTTTCGGCGCGCAGCAGCCCGGGACTGCCGAGGAGCAGGGTGCGGCCGTCGGCCCAGGTCCGCATGCCCAGGCCCACCAGCACCTCGCACTCCTCGTGCGGCGGGATGGTGATGTGGCGCTCCTCGGTCGAGCGGATCACCGCCTCGGCCAGCGGGTGCCGCGAGTGGATCTCCGAGCTCGCCGCGTACGCCAGCACCTGCTCGGGCTCCCAGTCCTTGTGCAGGGCAATGATATTGGTGACCACCGGGCGGCCGACGGTCAGCGTCCCGGTCTTGTCGAACACGATCGCGTCCACCCTGCCGGCCTGTTCGAGGTGGGAGCCGCCCTTGATCAGGATGCCGCGGCGGGCGCCGTTGCCGATCGCGGCGCTGATCGCGGTCGGGGTGGACAGGCCCACCGCGCAGGGGCAGGCGATCAGCAGCATGGTCATCGCGCGGCGCACGTCGCCGGTGACCGCCAGGGTCAGGGCCGAGACGACGAACGAGGTGGGAACGAAACGGCGGGAGAAGTTCTCGCCGACGGTCTGGATGGGCGCCCGGTCGTGTTGGGCCTCCTCGACCCGGCTGATGATGCGCCCGATCGCGGTCTGGTTCCCGACGGCCTGCGCGCGTACCACCAGCCGTCCGCGCACCACGACGGACCCGGCGTGTACGTGCGCGCCGACCACCACGCTGACCGGCAGGTTCTCGCCGGTGATCGCGGACTGGTTGACGATCGCCTCGCCGTCGACCACCTCGCCGTCCACCGGGATCGCGACGTGGTCGTGAATGACCACCTCGTCGCCGATCTGCACGCCGTCGATGGGCACCTGGACTTCCGTCCCGTCGGTCAGCCGGATCCACGCCGTGTCCTGGCTGCCGCGCAGCAGTTCGGAGATGGCGCGCCGGGTCCGGCGCAGCGTGAGGTCTTGCAGGTACTCGCCGATGTTGAGCAGCCAGAGCACGGTGAGCGCCACCACGTTCTCGCGCAGCACCAGGCTCGCCACGGTCGCGGCCGACACCAGGGCATCGGTGCCGGCCCGGCCGGAGCGCAATGAGCGCAGCGCGCCGCGCAGGAACGGGTAGCCGGTGAAGACGGTGACGCCGGTGGCCAGCGCCCGGCCGTTCGGGCCGAGCAGCGGCGGCCGGGCGAACACGTAGCGGCGCACGCCGAGCAGGGCCAGCGCCGCACCGCCGACGACCATCCGCAACACGTCGGTGTTGCGGATCTCCGACGAATGCGGCGCCCGCGCCGGGATCAGCTCGGCGGCGACGTGCGCGGCCGACCCGATCGCCGCCAGCACCGCGGAGCGGTCGCAGCGCCGCGGCGAATACCAGACGACGACGGATCCGGTGCGCGGGTAGGCGTGCACCACGCGCACGCCGTCGCACGTGGCGACGGCCTCCTCGACCGCCACCGCGCGCCGCGAGTTGCACCGGACCCATTCGACGGACACCCGCATGCGCCCCGCCGCGTCCGAAACGATCTGCAGCGCGGGGTCTTCCGTGGTGATGTCGGGGAGCGCGACCGTACCGGGGGACATGCCCGCCCGATCAGTGCTCGTGCTGGTGGGCGTCGGTGACCGACGGCGTCGGGGACTCCTCGCCGATGCGTTCGCGGGCCTCGGCCATGACGTCGGCGATCTTCAGGCGGGCCGACTCGGCGGCCTCCTCGGCCCTGCGTGTCCCCCGCAGCCCCAGTTCGGCGGCCGACACGGCGGTCTCGTGCAGCGGCGCCTTGGCCACGGCCTTGCGCACCACCTCGTAGGCCGTCACGCCGACGAGGCCGGTGACCACCGTCGATGCCGCCTTTGCCAAGAGCGCGTACCCCGCCATGTGCCCGGACCTCCCTGTCGTCGCGGCGTCAGTTGATGCTCGCTCGACGTTAACATCGAAATATTGCGATATCAATATGAATCGGGGCGGGACGGCGGCCCTACAGCACCCGGGTGACCTTCTCGGTCTCGACCCGGCGCTGCAGCGCCGACGGGTCGGGATTGGCCACCTGCACCAGCGACCCGCCGACTGCCAGGATCGCGAGCAGGCCGTCCACCAACTCGTCGGGCCCGGACCACGCCGCGGTGGAAAGCACCCTGTCGGCGGCCGTCAATTCCCTTGCGGCGGCTGAACTTTGACAATCGGCCAGGACCTCGTCGACCGATCGGCCTTCGAGCGCCGGGCCGGGATGGCGTTCGGCGACGATCTGGTCGCCGTGCACCCGCACGGCCGTGGCGTAGTCGGTGACCCCGATCGGCAGGTCGGGGACCGGGCGCCCGAACGGATCCAGCGACAGCACCGCGACCTCCCCGGCCACCGCCGAGTCCGCCTCGTCCAGCCGTTCGGCGGTGCACATGGCGATGTCCCCCGCGCCGGAGAGCACCGCCTCGGCGCCGATCCACCACACCCCGAACAGCACGGCCGCGGTCTGCCAGTGCGCCGGCAGCAGGATCGCGACCCGGCTGCCCGGCCCGGCGCCCAGTTCGTCGCGCAACAGGTTGCCGGTCTTGGCCGCCCAGTTGGCCAGCGTCACCGCGGACAACTCGATCCGCTCGCCGGACGCGTCGTCGTAGTAGGTGATGCGCGGGCCGACCGGGTCGGCCCGCAGCATCGGGTCGAGGATGGCGCCGGAGAGCGTGCTCAGTTGATGCACTCGGGCTTGTCGGAACCGGCGGTCAGGATCGGCGAGGGCGCCGGGACGTTGGGGTCGGCCGCCACCGAACCGACGTTGGACACCTTGGCGGGCATCACCGTCCCGGTGCCGGAGAGCCCCGAGCCGGGGCCGCTGTAGTCGTTGCCCAGCACCACCCGGACCGAGCCCGCCGCGACGGAGGGATCGGCGACCACCGGCAGCCCGCCCAGCTCCTTGGCCACCTCCTGGGCGCCGAGGTCGTCGGTCTTGGCGGCCCGCACCTGGCTGCCCTTGACGTGGCCGCCGTCGTTGTTGCCCACCGTGCCGGCGCCGAATCCCTTGGCGGTCAGCACCTGCGAGACCGCCGACGCCAGGCCGTTGATGTCGGTGTCGTTGACCACGCTGGCGGTCGTCTTCGCCGGGGTGTAGGCGATCTCCTCGGTCTTGCCCTGCTCCTGGTCGTGCAGCAGCCCGCTGACCCAGTCCTGCACCTGACGCGGGTCCACCCGCACCACGCTCTGCATGCCGTCGTCGCTCCAGCCGGCCCCGTCCAGCACCGGAATGGTGGCGAACGCGACGTTGCCGCCGGCCAGCTTCTGCATCTGCTGGACGAAATCCATGACGTCCCAACCCTGGGAGATCACCACCGAGCGCTGCACGGCGGACTCCAGCCTCTTGACCGTGGTGGGGCTGGACAGCGTCTTGCCGGAGATGACCCGGTGGGCCAGCGAGGCCATCACCACCTGCTGGCGCACCACCCGGTCCAGGTCGCCGCGCGGCAACTCGTGGCGTTGGCGGACGAAGCTGAGCGCCTCCGGCCCGTCGAGCCGCTGCGGGCCCGCAGGGAAGTCGGCGCCCGAAAGCGGTTCGAACACCGGCTCTTTGAGGCAGACATCCACGCCGCCGAGCGCGTCGGTGATCAAGGAGAAGCCGAGCAGGCCGATCTCGGCATAGTGGTCGACGGTGACGCCGGTGAGGTCGGCGACGGTCTTGATCAGCGCCTCGCGCCCGGCCTCGGTGCCCTGCGCCGCGGCGTCCTCGGCCGAGTCGCCGGCCTTTACCAGGCTGGCGCGCTTGGCCTCGCGGGTCTGGCCGTAGACGCCGTTGATCTTCGTCTTGCCCAGCCCGGGGGCCGCGACGTAGGAGTCGCGGGGGATCGAGATGGCGGTCGCCGACTTCCCGTTGTTGGGGATCCGGATCAGGATGATCGTGTCGGTGTTGGTGGCTTCCTCGTCGCCGGCCCGCAAGGTGGCCAGCTCCTCTTGCGACAGGGGGTTGCCGTGGGCGTCGGTGCGGCTGTCGAGCCCGACCAGCAGGATGTCGATCGCGCCGTCGTCGCCGCCCTTGCCGAGCGAGGGTGCGGACATGTGAAAGATGCCGTCCTCGAAGGACCGGACGTTGCTCCACGCCAGGCCGGTGCCGAGGACGACGACGAGCGTGAGCGCAGTGGCAATCACACGAATCACACGTTGCACAGGCATCCCACTAGGTTACTTGCGACACAGACGCTTCGTGGGTAGCGAGGCCCCGCGCGCCCCGGGCGTTCGCCCCCGCTTTCCTGGGCATGCCAGACTCGAACGATGTCGAGCAGGATCGTGATCGCCGGTGCCGGGGGGCAGCTCGGCGGCTTTTTGCGCTCGTTGGCGGCCGCCGAGGGCCGCGACGTGCTGGCGCTGACGTCGTCGCAGTGGGACATCACCGATCCGGCCGCCGCCGGGCGGATCGTCCAGCGCGGCGACGTGGTGATCAACTGCGCGGCCTACACCGACGTCGACGGCGCCGAGAGCGACGAGGCCGGCGCCTACGCCGTCAACGCCGCCGGCCCCGAGAACATCGCCAAGGCCTGCGCGCGCGCCGGCGCGCGGTTCATCCACGTCTCCACCGACTACGTGTTCAACGGAGACTTCGGCGGGGCGGACCCGCGTCCGTACGAACCCGACGACCAAACCGCCCCGGTGGGCGTGTACGGGCGCAGCAAGCTCGCCGGGGAGCAGGCCGTGCTGGCGGCGCTGCCGGATGCCGTCATCGTCCGGACCGCCTGGGTCTACACCGGCGGCGACGGCAAGGACTTCGTCGCCGTCATGCGCCGGCTGGCCGCGGGGGACGGACCGGTGCGGGTGGTCCACGACCAGGTCGGCTCCCCGACCTACGTGGGCGACCTGGCGGCGGCCCTGCTGCAAATCGTCGACGACCGCGTGCCCGGGCCCATCCTGCACGCCGCCAACGAGGGCGCGGTTTCCCGCTTCGAGCAGACCCGGGCGATCTTCGAGGAGTGCGGCGCCGACCCGGCCCGGGTACATCCGGTCAGCACCGCGGAATTTCCCCGCCCCGCGCCGCGCCCCAGCTACTCCGCGCTGTCGGGGCGCCGGTCCGCCGCGGCCGGGCTGCGGCCGTTAAGGCCCTGGCGCGCTGCGCTTGTCGCGGCGCTGGCCGCCACCGATACCACCGTCGCCGCTGATCGACCGTTACCCTCTACGCGTGACTGACGTCCTGCCGGTCGTGACGGTGACCTACTCACCGGGCCCGCACCTCGAGCGCTTCCTGGCCTCGTTGTCGCTGGCCACCGAGCGGCCCGTGTGCGTGGTGATGGCCGACAACGGCTCCACCGACGGCACCCCGCAGGCCGCCCTCGAGCGCTACCCGAACGCGCGGCTGTTCCACACCGGGGCCAACCTCGGGTACGGCACCGCGATCAACCGCGCGGTCGCGCAGCTCGCCGAGACACCGGAGGTCGACGACGACTGGGTGATCGTGGCCAACCCGGACGTGCAGTGGGGCCCGGGCAGCATCGACGCCCTGCTCGACGCCGCCACTCGCTGGCCGCGGGCCGGGGCGCTGGGCCCGCTCATCCGCGATCCGGACGGCTCGGTCTACCCGTCGGCGCGCCACCTGCCCAGCCTGGTCCGCGGCAGCATGCACGCGGTCGTCGGGCCGCTCTGGAAGCGCAACCCGTGGACAGCGGCGTACCGGCAGGAGCGGCTGGAGCCCACGGAGCGCCCGGTCGGCTGGCTGTCGGGGTCGTGCCTGCTGGTCCGCCGGTCCGCCTTCGCCCAGGTCGGCGGGTTCGACGAGCGCTACTTCATGTACATGGAAGACGTCGACCTCGGGGACCGGCTCGGCCGGGCCGGCTGGCTGAGCGTCTACGTGCCGTCGGCCGAGGTGCTGCACCACAAGGGCCACTCCACCGGGGACGACCCGGCGAGCCACCTGGCAGCGCATCACAAGAGCACCTATATGTTCCTGGCCGACCGGCATTCGGGTTGGTGGCGCGCGCCGCTGCGCTGGGTGCTGTGGGCCGCGCTGGCGGTACGGTCCCGGCTGATGGTGCGCGGCGCGCTGCGCGGGCGGAGACGGAAACTGGCGGAAGGGCGGCGCTCACATGGCTAACCCGCAAGTCGATGCCGTGATCTTGGTGGGCGGCAAGGGGACCCGGCTGCGGCCGTTGACGCTGTCGGCGCCCAAGCCGATGCTGCCCACCGCCGGGCTGCCGTTCCTGACCCACCTGCTGTCGAGGATCGCCGCCGCGGGCATCGAGCACGTCATTCTGAGCACCTCGTATCAGGCCGCGGTGTTCGAGGCGGAGTTCGGCGACGGGTCCAAGCTGGGCCTGCAGATCGAATACGTCACCGAGGAGCGGCCGCTGGGGACCGGCGGCGGCATCGCCAACGTCGCCGGCCACCTGCGCCACGACACCGTGATGGTGTTCAACGGCGACGTCCTCTCGGGTGCCGACCTGGGCCAGATGCTCGACTTTCACCACGGCAGCCGGGCCGACGTCACCCTGCACCTGGTCCGGGTCGGCGACCCGCGGGCCTTCGGCTGCGTGACCACCGACGAAAACGGCCGCGTCACCGCCTTTTTGGAGAAGACGCAGGATCCACCCACCGATCAGATCAACGCCGGCACCTATGTGTTCGCGCGCGACATCATCGACCGCATCCCGCGGGGCCGCGAGGTGTCGGTCGAACGCGAGGTGTTCCCCGCGTTGCTCTCCGATCCGGACGTCAAGGTGTGCGGCTATGTCGACGCCACCTACTGGCGGGACATGGGCACGCCGGAAGACTTCGTGCGCGGTTCGGCGGACCTGGTGCGCGGCATCGCGCCGTCGCCGGCGCTGCAGGGGCACCGCGGCGAGCAGCTGGTGCACGACGGCGCGGCGGTGTCGCCGGGCGCGGTGCTGGTCGGCGGGACCGTCGTCGGGCGGGGCGCCGAGATCGGCCCCGGCGTCCGGCTGGACGGCGCCGTGATCTTCGACGGCGTCAAGGTGGAGGCGGGCAGCGTGATCGAGCGCTCCATCATCGGCTTCGGCGCGCGCATCGGCCCGCGGGCGCTGATCCGCGACGGCGTGATCGGCGATGGCGCCGACATCGGCGCGCGCTGCGAGCTGCTGCGCGGCGCCCGCGTCTGGCCCGGTGTTTCGATTCCCGACGGCGGGATCCGCTACTCCTCCGACGTCTAGCCCCCCTCGTTCGCGGCTACGGGTGGCGGGCCCGCCCCACCAGGTACGCCAGCGCGTGGTCGGCGCCGACCGGCAACGCGTCGGCAGGCCACCACCGCAGGTCCTCCGACTCGTCGCTGATCGCGATCCGCGCGCCGGGCGGCGCGTGCGCGACGAACTGCAGGTCGAGGTGGCGGGTGGGCACGCCCAGCGAGCAGGTGACCGGGTGGACGTGGATGGCGGCCAGCCCGGGCGCGATGCGCAGGCCGTCGACGCCGGACTCCTCGGTGGCCTCGCGCAGCGCGGCGGCGACGATGTCGCCGTCGCCCTCGTCGCAGTGGCCGCCCAGTTGCACCCACCGGCCCACGCGGGGGTGCAGGGTGAGCAGCACCCGCTCGCCGGTGTGGTCGAGCACCAGCGCCGAGGCGGTGACATGGCCCGGCACGCACTCGCGCCGGCAGGCGTCGGGGCGGGCGAGCACGAAGGCCAGCACCGCGTGCCGCAACGCGTCCTGCGCCGCGTCGGGGGCTTGCCAGTCGGACAGCAGCGCGATCACCGACTCCCGGACGCTCATCGAGAACCCCGCCGTGTCCGGCGATCCCGCAGACAGACCCGGGCCGCGCGGCACTGCCCCACCGCCTCGGGTCGCAGCCCCAACCCGTCGGTCAGGACGTGGCGGTCGACGAGGTCGAGCGCCTTCTCGGTCTCGCCGGCCTTCAACAGCAGGTCGACGTCGCGGGCCAGCTCGGGGCCGGCGAGCGCCGGCGGGGGAATGGGCAGCTGCTCGGCCTCGCGGGGTTCCAGCTCCAAGATGCCCCCGCCGTAACTGCGGCCGAGGATCTCGGCGAAGGCGAACGTGACGCTGTTGTGGAACACCGCGGCCAGCGCGGCCGGGTCCACACCGGCGGCGAGCCGGACCCGGTGCACGGTGTCGGTGCTCGTCGCCGCGGCGGCGTTGACGGTCAGCCGCGGCGCCAGGTGGATCTGGCGCAGCAGGAACAGGTCGGGGATCCACAGCGACGGCGTGCTCCACCACGGTTTGCGGATCGAGCACTTGTAGCCCCGGTCCACCCCGGCGGACTCACCGGCCTGGATGTGTGTGATCAAGGCGGGGTCGGCCGGGGCGCGCGGCGCGTCGAGCAGCCAGGTCCGATGCCCGGCGGCCACATCGCTTGCCCGGCAGTCGGTGTCGTATACCAACCCGGACAGCTGGGCGCTGCGTGAGACGAGCGGGACGCAGTGCGGCAGCAGCCCGAGTTCGCGGGCCTGCGCGTCGGTGAAGGTGAAGAAGCTGTTGCGGCCCGTCACGATGCCCACATCCACCGCGGCGACCGACCCGAGCCGGGTCAGGGCCGTAGACCCCTTGAGCGTGCGCAGCAGCCGGATCGCGCCCGGATCCAGGAAGTACTTGGTCCACTTCTCGTTCTCGTGTAGGAGCGCGGGCGCCGATTCGACGTCGAGGTCCGCTGCCGCGAGCGAATCGGCGTCGGCGAGGTGGACCGTGCGGATGCGGGCGGGTCCGGCGCCCGCGACCCCGCAGAACAACACGACCTCCTGCAGGATGCCGTCGAACACCAAGCGCTGGAACGTCACCAGCGTGATGTCGCTGAATCGGCTCAGCAGGAACTCGCGCAGCTGCGCGGCGTAGCTGACCTGGAGCAGCTCGGCGGGAAGCACCAGGCCCACCCGGCCGCCGTAGCGCACCAGGATCGAGCTCGCCACCACGAAGGGGACCCAGGCGTTGGTCAGGCGGCTGGGCCGCAATCCCGCGCGCCTCATCAGTTCCAGCGCGGGCTCGCGTTGCTCGGCCGCCCAGTTGCCGAACCGGATGTAGGGCGGGTTCCCGGCGACCCCGTCCCACCCGCCGGGTTCGGCGGTGGCGAGCCAGGTGAACAGGTTGGCGGCGTCGACGGGGGCGAATTCCCTTGACTTGGCCGCCTCCTCGGCGACCAGCTCGACGCCGTGGACTCCTCCGCCGAGGCCGGCCAGCTCGCGCAGGATGGCGCCGTCGCCGCAGGCCGGTTCCAGGATGCGCGGCCCGGCTTCCCGCACCCAGCCGGCCAGGAAGCGCGCCACCGGCGCGGGCGTGTAGTAGCCGCCGCGGGCCTTCTCGGCGGACGCGGGCGCCTTACCGGCGAATCCCATGGGCCTGAGTATCTCCGAACGGACGCGGCTCACTTGCGGATCAACAGATCCCCGGCGTCCGGCGGGTCGCGCGGCCCGGCGTGCTCCTCGGGGTAGCCGATGGCGATGGCGCCTAACGGCTCCCACTCGTCGGGCAGCTCCAGCTCGGCGCGCACCAGGTCGGCGGCGAAGATCGTCGAGCCGATCCAGCAGCTGCCCACCCCGCGCACGGCCAGCCCGACCAGCAGCGCCTGCACGGCCGCCCCGACCGCCACGGTGAACATGGTGTGCTCCGCGCCGGTGCGGGCGGCGTCGGGATAGGCGTGCGCGCCGTCGGGAACCAGCATCGGGATGACGACCTCGGGTGCGTCGTAAAGGATCTGGCCGCGAGCCACCCTGCGCTCGATCGCGTCGGCCGGCCGGCCGTCGCCGGCGAGGTCGGACCGCCACTTGTCCTTCATGCGGTCCAGCAGCCGCAGCCGGACCTCGGGGGTCTGCAGCCAGACGAACCGGACCGGGCGGGTGTGGTGCGGCGCCGGGGCGGTGAGCGCCTCGGCGACGGCGGCTTCGATCAGCCCGGGCGGCACCGGTTCGGCGCCGAACCGGCGCACCGATCGGCGTAACAGCTGCGCCTGCCGGCGCCCCATGTCGATGGCCTCGGCGGTGCCGAGCCAGAACAGATCCTCCTCGCCGGGGCGCAGCAGCTGCCGCGCCGTCGAGCCGTCGTCGGAGACGGCAAGGCCGCGCACCACCGCCACCGGCATGGCGGTCAACTTGCCCTTCACCAGATCGGCCGCCGCCGCGACCTCGTCGGCGACCGCGATCTCGGTGACCACCAGCTCGTTGCCGTGGGGGTCGACGGACCCCGAATAGCCGTGCAGCACAGCCAGACCGGCCGAGCCCACGGCGGCATCGATCTGGCCGTTGCGCCAGGCGCGGCCCATCGTGTCGGTGATGACCACCGCGACGTCGACGCCGAGCCGCTCGGCCAGGCCGGCGCGCAGCGCCGCGGCGCTGGCGTCCGGGTCGACCGGCAGCAGCGCCAGCTCGTCGCGGCCCACGTTGGATCCGTCCACGCCCGCGGCGGCCTGGATCAGGCCGATGCGGTTCTCGGTGATCAGGGTGCGGCCCTTGCGCGCCAGCACCCGCACCGCCTCGGCGTCGACGAGCTTGCGCCGGAGTTCGTCGCGCTCCTCGGCGTCCTGCGGAGCCGGCACCAGCCGGCCCTCGCACTTGGACACCACCTTGCTGGTCACCACCACCACGTCGCCGTCGCGCAGCCAGGGCGCGGCCGCGGCCAGCGCCGCGGCCAGGTCGTCGCCGGGCCGGAATTCGGGAAGCCCGGGAACGGGCAGGATCTCGATCGCCGCCGCCGAGCCGTGTTCCGTCACGGGTGCACGCCCGCAAGCTCGAGCCCGGCGCGGACCATCTCGGCCGTCGCCTTCGGGTCGGTCATCAACAGCGGCACGGCGGTCACCGCGACGCCGTCGATGTCGGCTTCGAAGGTATCCAGGTCGCCCTCGTGCACGAGCCAGCAATCCAGGATTCCGGTGCCGCCGCGCGCGCCGTAGTGCCGGCCGACCGCCTCCGCGGTGGATTCCACCCCGATCACCGACAGGCAGGCATCGGCCATGCCGCGCAGGGGTTTTCCGCCGATGATCGGCGAGTAGCCGACGACCGGGGCGGCCGCCGAGCGCAACGCGGCGCGAATCCCGGGGACGGCCAGGATGGCGCCGACGCTCACCACCGGGTTGGACGGCGCCAGCAGGATGACGTCGGCGTCGGCGATGGCCGCGACAGCTTCACTTGTGGCGGTGGCCTTTTCGGCGCCGATGAAAGCGAAGCTGTGCGTGGGCACGCCGGCCCGGTAGCGCACCCACCACTCCTGGAAGTGGATCGCCCGCCGGGTGCCGTCGTCCGGATCGGTGATCACCACGTGCGTCTCGCAGCGGTCGTCGCTGGCCGGCAGCAACCGGGCGCCGGGTTGCCAGCGATCGCACAGCGCCGCGGTGATCTGCGACAGCGGGTAGCCGGCGCCCAGCATCTGGGTGCGCACCAGGTGGGTGGCGATATCCCGGTCGCCGAGCCCGAACCAGTCCGGCTGCACGCCGTAGCGCGCCAATTCCTCTTTGGCGTGCCAGGTTTCGTCGCGGTGACCCCACCCTCGCTCCGGGTCTACCCCTCCACCTAAGGTGTACATGCAGGTGTCCAAATCCGGGCAGACCCGCAGTCCATGAATCCAGGCGTCGTCGCCGATGTTGACGATCGCGCTAAGTTCGTGGTTGCTGGCTCCCGCGTCTGGGTGCCGTTGCGTTTCGAACTGCCCCAGCCCGAGCAGCTGTTGAACCCCCAGCAGGAAGCGGGCGCCGCCAACCCCACCGACCAGAACGGTGACCTTCACGTGGACGACAGTACTGCCCGACGACCGTGTGGTGGCGGGCCCGTTACGCGGCCCTTAAGCCTAATCGTGGGCGGTGTGATCGACACGCCGAATGCGCAAAACAACGGAAACGCCGTAATTCGGTCACGAGATGGTATGGAAATGCGCCGAAGTGCTTGACCCGGCTGGTCAACCCGTGTCTAATCACAACAGTGTCATTTCCCGGTTGGCCGGCCGGTTCCGGTGTCGCAGACCGAGATTCGATCACTTGTTCGAATTGTCTGTACACATCAGAAAAGTGGGAACCACTCACTCTCTCAATCAAACTGAGGAGGCGGACGACCGTATGTCTTACGAACATCTTCGAGGAGTCATGGCGAGCACGCCGCACACCCCTATCGGCTCAGCGCCGGTCCGACCCGTTCGGCCGCACCTGACCGTGGTTCCCGATGCGCCAGTCGCATTCGAGCCCGAGCCGATGCTGGCGCCTGTCGCGGACCAATGGCAAGACCGGGCGCTGTGCGCCCAAACCGATCCCGAGGCCTTCTTCCCGGAGAAGGGCGGCTCCACCCGCGAGGCAAAGAAGATCTGCCTCGGGTGCGAGGTACGCCACGAGTGCCTGGAGTACGCCCTCGAGCACGACGAGCGCTTCGGCATCTGGGGCGGCCTGTCCGAGCGCGAGCGCCGCCGCCTCAAGCGCGGCATCATCTAAAGCGCCGAAGGCGCCAACGCGCCAGCGCTATTCGTCCTCGATCGTCGGGTCGATGACCGACGGCTCGACATCGAGGTAGATGGCCACCTGGGCCACCAAGATTTCGTGCAGCAAATCACCGAGTTCGACGGTGTCCTTGGCCCGTCGCTCGATCGGCTTGCGGAACAACACAATTCGCGCCCGCGTGGCGTTGCCGCGGACGTCGACGCCGGCCGGGATCAGGCGCGCGAGCGGGATCGGCCCGTCGGCGATGACCTCCGGCGGCCACTGCACGCTGTCGGGATCCTTGGCCGCGATGCGGGGAATCTCATCGACCGCCACGTCGAGCTCGGCGAGGCGCGACTGCCAGCGCCGCTCAATGGGTTCGTAGGCCTCCAGCACCGCCATGTCGAACCGCTCGGCCCGGCTGCGCCACCCGGGGACGGTCGGCGGCAGCAATGGGCCGCGCACGTCGCGGCCCCGCCGGGCGGACCGACGGGAAGCGAACCGGCCCTGGGACCGATCCCTCCGCGGGGAGCTGCGCGAATCGCCCACGCGCCGATGGTAACGGTTGAACATCGGGGGTCGGCCGGTTGCGCGTGTCCGGCGGTTCAGCGGCGTTTGTGCACGATAGCCTTTCGGCGTGAACGTTCCCCGTCGCTGTTGCCGGCCCGGGTGTCCGCACTACGCCGTGGCGACCTTGACGTTCGTCTACTCGGACTCGACGGCCGTGGTGGGGCCACTCGCGACCGCGCGGGAGCCGCACTCGTGGGACCTGTGCGTCGGCCACGCCGGCCGGATCACCGCACCCCGTGGGTGGGATCTCGTGCGCCACGCCGGTCCACTGCCCACCCATCATCCGGATGAGGACGACCTGGTCGCCCTGGCCGACGCGGTGCGCGAAGGCGGCCCCGGCGAGCGGGCCGTGCCCTACGGCGGCACCGGCTCGCCGCTCAACGGCTTCGCCGACCCGCACATCTCCCACGGCGGGACCCAGGCCACCGCGCCCAGCAGCAGCGTGCTCGCGCCGCCCGAGCATCGGTCCGGTCGCCGCCGCGGGCATCTGCGGGTGTTGCCCGACCCCAGCGACTAGCTGTCGCGGCATCGCGCCCGATCACCGCGCACCGCGGCGGTCCGTGTTTCCCGGGGGCCGATAGGCTGACGGCCAAGAGGCGAAGGAATCGATGGCGTCAGGAGGCCCCGCATGTCTCGGCTCGCCGCGACCGTGCACCGCGTCGTCAAGGCTTACGACGTGCGAGGGCTGGTCGGCGAGGAGCTCGACGAGCCGTTGGTCACCGCGCTGGGGGCGGCCTTCGCCAGACTGATGCGCGGCGAAGGCGCCCGGCGGGTGGCGATCGGCCACGACATGCGCGACAGCTCGCCGGCACTGGCCGCCGCCTTCGCCGCCGGGGTGACCGCCCAGGGCCTGGACGTGGTGCGGATCGGCCTGGCCTCCACCGACCAGCTCTACTTCGCCTCCGGGTCGCTGGACTGCCCCGGCGCGATGTTCACCGCGAGCCACAACCCGGCGGTCTACAACGGGATCAAGCTGTGCCGGGCCGCCGCCAAACCGGTCGGCGCCGACAGCGGCCTGCGCACCATCAGCGAGGACGTGATCGCCGGGGTGCAGCCCTATGACGGGCCGCCCGGCACCGTCACCGACCGCGACGTGCTGGACGCCTACGGGACGTTCCTGCGTTCGCTGGTCAACACGTCGGGGCTGCGGCCCCTGCGGGTGGCCGTGGACGCGGGCAACGGCATGGCCGGGCTCACCGCGCCGGCGGTGCTCGGGGCGATCGAGTCGATCACCTTGCTGCCGTTGTACTTCGAGCTCGACGGCTCGTTCCCCAACCACGAGGCCAACCCGCTCGACCCGGCCAACCTGGCCGACCTGCAGGCGTACGTGCGCGACACGGGCGCGGACGTCGGGCTGGCCTTCGACGGGGACGCCGACCGCTGCTTCGTCGTCGACGAACGCGGGCGGCCGGTGTCGCCCTCGACGGTCACCAGCCTGGTGGCCGCCCGCGAGCTCGGCCGGGAGATCGGCGCCACCATCATCCACAACGTGATCACGTCCAGGGCGGTACCCGAGCTGGTCACCGAACGCGGCGGCACACCGCTGCGCTCCCGCGTCGGACACTCCTATATCAAGGCGATGATGGCCGACACCGGCGCCATCTTCGGCGGCGAGCACTCGGCGCACTATTACTTCCGTGACTTCTGGGGTGCGGACTCCGGCATGCTGGCGGCGCTGTACGTGCTGGCCGCGCTGGGCGAGCAGGACCGGCCGTTGTCGGAGTTGACCGCCGACTACCAGCGCTACGAATCGTCCGGCGAGATCAACTTCACGGTCGCCGACGCGTCCCTGTGCACGGAGGCGGTGCTGAAGTCCTTCGGCAGCCGCATCCATTCCATCGACCACGTGGACGGGGTCACCGTCGACCTGGGCGGCGGCAGCTGGTTCAACCTGCGCAGCTCCAACACCGAGCCGTTGCTGCGGCTCAATGTGGAGGGGCGCAGCACCGAGGACGTCGACGCGGTGGTTGCCCAGATCAGTGCGGAGATCGAGGCCCAGGCGGCGCCCGCCGAGGTCTCCCCGTGAGCGCCGTTCGGGCGATCGATCTCGAGGACACCGAGGGCCTGCTCGCCGCCGACCGCGACGGGCTGCTGCGCTCGGCGTCGTCGGCCGGCGCGCACGTGCGTGCGATAGCCGCCGCGGTCGACGAGGGCGCGCTGGACGCGCTGCGAACCGCCGACCGCCCGCGCAGCCTGATCTGGGTGGCCGGCCGCGGGGCCGCCGACAGCGCCGGCGCCATGCTGGCCGCGACGGTGGGCGGTGCGGCTTCCGAGCCGATCGCGCTGACCGCCGAGGTTCCGCCGTGGATCGGCCCGCTCGACGTGCTGGTCGTCGCGGGCGATGATCCCGGCGACCCCGCGCTGGTCGCCGCCGCCGCGACCGGGGTGCGCCGCGGGGCCCGGGTCGTCGTGGTCGCGCCGTACGAGGGGCCGCTGCGGGATTCCGCGGCCGGCCGGGCGGCGGTGCTGGCGCCCCGGCTCGCCATCTCCGACGAGTTCGGGCTGTCCCGGTACCTGGCCGCCGGCCTGGCCGTCGTGCAAACCGTGGACCAGCGACCGTCCGTCGACCTGCGGGCGCTCGCCGACGAGCTGGACGCCGAGGCGCTGCGCAACAGCGCGGGCCGCGAGCTGTTCACCAACCCGGCCAAGACGATCGCCGCGCGCCTGGCCGACCGCCAGGTGGCGCTGGCCGGCGACTGCGCCGCGACGCTGGCGCTCGCGCGCCACGGCAGCTCGGTGCTGCTGCGGACCGCCCACCAGGTGGTCGCGGCCACCGGGTTGTCGGACGCGGTCGCCGCGCTGCGCGCTGTGGTGGCCGGCGGCTTCCGGGACCCCGACGAGGCGCTCTTCCACGACGAGCAGATCGACGGGCCGCTGCCCGCCCGGCTGCTGGTGTTGGCGCTGACGTTGTCCGCCGAACAGCCGGTGGTCGCCGCCCGCACCGCCGGGCTCGACGACGTGTACCTGCTCGCCGCCGAAGACGTGCCCGACGGACCCGGCGGCTCGGCCGGTTCGACCGTCGCGCCGGCGTTGGGCGGGGCCATCAGCGCCGAGCAGCAACTGGCGGTACTGGCCGTCCGGCTGGAGATGGCCGCGGTTTACGCGCGACTGGTGCGGGGATAGATAGAACAGTGGAACTGCTTCGCGGGGCCTTACGTACGTACGCCTGGGGATCGCGTACGGCCATAGCGGAATTCACCGGGCGTTCGGTTCCGGCCGCCCATCCGGAGGCCGAGCTCTGGTTCGGCGCGCATCCGGGCGACCCGGCCTGGCTGGAAACGGACACGGGCGAGATCTCACTGCTCGACGAGCTGGTCGCCGATCCGGAGGGTCAGCTCGGCCCCGCGGCGCGCGCCCGCTTCGGTGACGTGCTGCCGTTCCTGGTCAAGGTGCTCGCGGCCGACGAGCCGCTGTCCCTGCAGGCCCACCCGAGCGCGGCGCAGGCCGCCGAGGGTTACCTGCGCGAGGAGCGGCTGGGCATCCCGCTGTCCTCCCCGGTGCGCAACTACCGGGACACCTCGCACAAACCCGAGCTGCTGGTGGCGCTGCAGCCGTTCGAGGCGCTCGCCGGATTCCGTCAGGTCTCCCGCACGGTCGAGCTGCTGCGGGCCCTGGCCGTCTCCGACCTCGACCCTTTCATCGACCTGCTCAACGACCAGTCCGACGCCGACGGCCTGCGCGCGCTGTTCACCACCTGGATCACCGCACCCCAGCCCGACATCGACGTGCTGATCCCCGCCGTGCTCGACGGCGCCATCCAGTACATCAGCTCCGGGGCAACGGAATTCGCCGGTGAGGTCAAGACGGTGCTGGAACTCGGGGAACGCTATCCCGGCGACGCCGGCGTGCTGGCGGCCCTGTTGCTGAACCGCATCATCCTGGCCCCGGGCGAGGCCATCTTCGTGTCGGCCGGCAGCCTGCACACCTACCTGCGCGGTTTCGCGGTCGAGGTGATGGCCAACTCCGACAACGTGTTACGCGGCGGCCTGACCCCCAAGCACGTCGACGTCCCCGAGCTGCTGCGGGTGCTCGACTTCACCCCGACCACCGAGGCGGAGGTGCGGCCCCACATCCGCCGCGAGGGCTTCGGCCTGATCTATGAGACCCCGGCCGACGAGTTCGCGGTCGCGCTGCTCGAGCTCGACGGCGATTACCTCGGCCACGAGGTCGACGCCACGTGCAGCCATGAGGGTCCGCAGATCCTGCTGTGCACCGAGGGTCGCACGACCGTGCACGGCAAGTCCGGATCGCTGACGCTGCACCGGGGGATGGCCGCCTGGGTGGCGGCCGACGACGCCCCGATCCGGCTGGTCGCGCACGAGCCCACCAAGCTGTTCAGGGCGACCGTAGGGCTGTGAGGCGCCGCCGGCCTTTGGCGGCGCGGCGCTCGCCCAGCCACAGCCGCAGGTTGTGCGCCATGGTCCGGCCCACGATGCGCGGCGGCGGAACCATATAGAGGCTGTCGAGCAGCGAGAAGCGGCGCAAGAACCACTCCGCCAGAACCGGATCGGTCTCGGCGGCCCCCAGGAACTGGTCGAACAGCGCGCCGACCGGCCGCCACCACCAGGGGAGGGGCCCCTTGGTCCCGGCGTGGTGGAAGCTGACGTCGCCGATGGCGTTCATGGTCCAGACGGGGAAGGTGGTCTTGGCGGTGGCCCGGCTCAGCTCCGCGGCCAACTGGTCATCGGGGGATCCCAGCGCGCGCCGCAGGTGACCGGCCTGCAGGGAGGTCATCGTCATGCCCTGCCCGAAGGTCGGATTGAAGCTGGCGACGGCGTCGCCGAAGGGGATGATGCCGGCGGGGAAGCGGTCCAGCTTGTCGTACCGGCGCCACTTACTGGCCGGAAAGGCGTGGAACGCCGGCTCGCCCAGGGGTTCGGCCCGCCTCAGCGCCGCGTTGACGTGGTCCGGGACCAGCTCTTCGGCCAGGGCCAGCATCTCGGGGAAGGTTTGCGGCGGTTTGACGTTGGCCACCCCGAACGTGGTCAGCACCCAGGTGCCGTCCTCGTAACACAGCATGCCCAGCCCCAGCGATTTGTCGTGCGAGGCGCCGGCGACCACCACCTTCTCGGCGATCAGCCCGTCGGGGATGCGGAACTGCTGCGTGGCGTAATAGATGCCGATGTCGAGGAGGTCTTCCCTCGGGCGCTCGTAGCCCCACTGCTCCAACCACACCGGCAGCCGGGTGCCGCGACCCGCCGCGTCGACGACGAGGTCCGCGGCAACAAATTCTGGGTCGCCCTTGTCGGCGTCGGCGGGATCCAACAGCACCCCGGTCACCCGCTGGCGCGACGGGTCGTACCGCGGTTCGGCCACGGAGCGCCGCACCATCGCGACGTTGTCCGTGTCCCGGACTCGTTTGCGCAACTGCCACTCCAGATGCGGGCGGCTGGGCACGTACGCGGTGAATTCGTCGCGCAGGGTGTGCCCGGTCCCGAGCACGTGGCCGGCGGCGCCGAGGTGAATGCAATCGGGCCGATTCTCCAGCATGGGCACGCCCGCGGACACCATGTCTTCGAGTAGCCCGGGGAACAGGCTCTCGAACTCCATTGCGCCGCGGGCCATCAGCATGTGCAGGTGCCGGTCCTGCGGGACGGTCGCGCGGTTCGACGGTGTGTCCGGCAATTCGTCGCGTTCGTAGACGGTGACGCGTGCATAGGAGTCCGAGAGCACCCGCGCCGCGCACAGGCCGGCGATGCTGCCCCCGATGACCACCGCATGGTCCCTGATGTTTGCTTTGGTGTCCGGCATCTCGGCAGAGTACCCAGTACTGTGACGGACCAATGGGTCCCAGTTGATGGGAAAGGGCGGCGGATGGCCAACCGATGGCGGATGAAGTCGGTCGAACAGTCGATCGCCGACACCGACGAGCCCGACACCCGGTTACGCAAGGAACTGACCTGGCTGGACCTGGTCGTCTTCGGCGTCGCGGTGGTGATCGGCGCCGGTATCTTCACGGTGACCGCGTCGACGACCGGCGACATCACCGGACCGGCGATCTGGGTTTCGTTCATCATCGCGGCGGTCACCTGCGCGCTGGCGGCATTGTGTTACGCCGAGTTCGCCTCGACGCTGCCGGTCGCCGGCAGCGCCTACACCTTCTCCTATGCCACCTTCGGGGAGTTCCTCGCCTGGATCATCGGCTGGAACCTGCTGCTGGAGCTCGCGATCGGCGCGGCGGTGGTGGCCAAGGGGTGGTCCAGCTACCTGGGCAACGTCTTCGGATTTGCGGGCGGCACTTCCCAATTCGGGTCGATCGACCTGGACTGGGGCGCGCTGCTGATCGTCGCCGGGGTGGCGTCCCTGATCGCCGTGGGCACCAAGCTGTCGTCGAGGTTTTCCGCGGTCATCACCGGCATCAAGGTGTCGGTGGTGCTGTTGGTCGTCGTCGTCGGCGCCTTCTACATCAAGGGCTCCAACTATTCGCCGTTCATTCCCAAGCCCGAGGCCGGGCATGAGGCCTCGGGCGTCAATCAATCGGTGCTGTCGCTGCTGACCGGCGCGCACAGCAGCCACTACGGCTGGTACGGCGTGCTGGCGGGGGCGTCGATCGTGTTCTTCGCGTTCATCGGGTTCGACATCGTCGCCACCATGGCCGAGGAGACCAAGCGGCCCCAGCGCGACGTCCCGCGGGGGATCCTGGCGTCGCTGGCCATCGTGACCGTGCTGTACGTGGCGGTATCGGTGGTGTTGTCCGGGATGGTCTCCTACACCCAGCTCAAAACCGCCCCCGGTCACAAGCCGGCGAACCTGGCCACGGCGTTCACGGCCAACGGGATCCACTGGGCTAGCAAGATCATCGCGATCGGCGCGCTGGCCGGGCTGACCACCGTCGTGATGGTGCTGATGCTCGGCCAGTGCCGCGTGCTGTTCGCCATGGCGCGCGACGGGCTGTTACCGCGGCAGCTGGCGAAGACCGGCGCGCGCGGGACCCCGGTCCGCATCACCGTGCTCGTTGCGGTGGTGGTGGCCGCGACCGCCTCGGTGTTCCCGATCACCAAGCTCGAGGAGATGGTCAACGTCGGAACGCTGTTCGCGTTCGTCCTGGTCTCGGCCGGCGTGATGGTGCTGCGCCGGACCCGCCCGGACCTGGAGCGCGGCTTCCGGGCCCCGTGGGTGCCGGTGCTGCCGATCGCCTCGATCTGCGCCTGTGTGTGGCTGATGGTCAACCTCACCGCGCTGACCTGGGTGCGGTTCGGCGTCTGGCTGGCGGTGGGGACCGCCATCTACGTCGGCTATGGATATCGGCACTCGGTGCAGGGCCGTCGCGACGCGGAGGGGATCCAGCCGCCCGCGCGGGCCGAACCCGGCACCGTGCGCTAGGCACCGCTTTACAAAATGGCCTCTTGTGTCTAGACACGAGACGCAATAGACGATATTGTCAACCTCAAGCGTGGTGTGACTCACAAGGAGGTTTGGCATATGACGACATTGAGGCCGCAATCGGACGTCGCGGAGGCGCCCGTCTGGCGGGACAAGAAGCGCCGGCTCTGGCTGATGGGGCTGATCGCCCCTACGGCGCTGTTCGTCATGCTGCCGATCACCTGGGCGCTCAACCAGCTCGGCTGGCACGTCGCCGCGCAGGTGCCGCTGTGGATCGGGCCCATCCTGCTCTACGTCCTGCTGCCGATCCTCGACCTGCGGTTCGGGCCCGACGGGCAGAACCCGCCCGACGAGGTGATGGAACAGCTGGAGAACGACAAGTACTACCGCTTCTGCACCTATATCTACGTTCCGTTCCAGTACCTCAGCGTGATCATGGGTGCCTACCTGTTCACCGCGTCCAACCTGCACTGGCTCGGCTTTGACGGCGCGCTGGGCTGGGCGGGCAAGCTGGGCGTGGCGCTGTCGGTCGGCGTGCTCGGCGGCGTCGGCATCAACACCGCGCACGAGATGGGCCACAAGAAGGATTCGCTGGAACGGTGGCTGTCCAAGATCACCCTGGCGCAGACCTGCTACGGCCACTTCTACATCGAGCACAACCGCGGCCACCACGTGCGGGTCTCGACCCCGGAGGACCCGGCATCGGCCCGCTTCGGCGAGACGTTCTGGGAGTTCCTGCCGCGCAGCGTTTTCGGCAGCCTGCGCTCGTCGCTGCGGCTGGAAGCGCAACGGATACGCCGGCAGGGCTCGAGCCCCTGGAATCCCAAGACGTATCTGTCCAACGACGTGCTCAACGCCTGGCTGATGTCGGTCGTGCTGTGGGGTGTGCTGATCGGGGTCTTCGGCCCGGCGCTCGTCCCGTTCGTGATCATCCAGGCCGTCTTCGGTTTCAGCCTGCTCGAGGCCGTCAACTACCTGGAGCACTACGGGCTGCTGCGGCAGCAGAATGCCAACGGCCGCTACGAGCGCTGCGCCCCGGTGCACAGCTGGAATTCCGACCACATCGTCACCAACCTGTTCCTGTACCACCTGCAGCGGCACAGCGATCACCACGCCAACCCCACCCGGCGCTACCAGACCCTGCGCAGCATGGAAGGCGCGCCCAACCTGCCGAGCGGATACGCGTCGATGATCTCGCTGACCTACTTCCCGCCGCTGTGGCGCAAGGTGATGGACCGCCGGGTGCTCGAGCACTACGACGGCGACGTCACCAAGGTCAACATCCAGCCGAGGATGCGGGAGCGGGTGCTGGCCAAGTACGGGGTGCCCGCATGACCGCCTACCGTTGCCCCGGCTGCGACTACACCTACGACGAAGCGAAAGGCGCTCCGCGGGAAGGCTTTCCCGCGGGCACGCCCTTCAGTGACATCCCCGACGACTGGTGCTGCCCCGACTGTGCGGTGCGCGAGAAGGTCGATTTCGAGAATTTAGGAGTGAACCGGTGAGCGACTACAAGCTCTTCATCTGCGTGCAGTGCGGATTCGAGTACGACGAGGCCAAGGGCTGGCCCGAGGACGGCATCGCCCCCGGCACCCGCTGGGACGACATTCCCGACGACTGGAGCTGTCCGGACTGCGGCGCGGCGAAATCCGACTTCGAGATGGTCGAGATAGCCCGGGCGTGATCGGCACCAACGGCGTGGCCCAAGCGGCTATTGTCGCGCCTGTGAAGCGGATGCAGTACGCCGAGGCGTCCCGCGTCCTGTTGCGCGACTCGGTGCTCGACGCGATGCGGGAGCTGCTGGGAAGCCGGGACTGGTCCGCGATCACGCTGGCCGACGTCGCCCGCGCCGCGGGCATCAGCCGGCAGACCATCTACAACGAGTTCGGCTCGCGGCAGGGGCTGGCGCAGGGGTACGCCCTGCGCCTGGCCGACCGGCTGGTCGACACCGTCCATGCCGCGATCGACGCCAACGTCGGCAACATTTACGAGGCGTTCCTGCAAGGCTTCCGCGACTTCTTCGCGGAGTCGGCGGCGGACCCGCTGGTGATCTCGCTGCTGACCGGTGTCGCCAAGCCGGACCTGCTGCAGATCATCACCACCGACAGCGGACCCATCATCACGCGGGCGTCCGACCGGCTGGGTGCGGCCTTCGCCCAGAGCTGGGTGGCCACCAGTGACTCCGACGCCGGCGTGCTGGCGCGGGCCATCGTGCGGCTGGCGATGAGCTACGTGTCGATGCCGCCGGAGGCCGACCACGACGTGGCGGCCGACCTGGCGCGGCTGATGACGCCGTTCGCCGAGCGTCACGGCGTCGTCAACGTCCCCTGACGCCCTGCCGCGGCCGCCGACTACAGTGGCGCAAGAGCGCATACCTAAGCTAAGTAATCCGCTGGGAACCCAAGCCGTAGTAAGGAATGAGACTTTTATGACGACGACCGAAAGTTCGCTGACCGCCGACGTCCGCAACGGCATCGATTTCAAGGTCGCCGACCTGTCGTTGGCGGAATACGGTCGCCGGGACATCGAACTGTCCGAGCAGGAAATGCCGGGTCTGATGTCGCTGCGCCGCGAGTACCACGACGTGCAGCCCCTCAAGGGGGCGCGGATCTCGGGCTCGCTGCACATGACGGTGCAGACCGCCGTGCTCATCGAGACCCTGGTCTCGCTGGGCGCGCAGGTCCGGTGGGCGTCGTGCAACATCTTCTCCACCCAGGACCACGCCGCCGCCGCCGTCGTCGTCGGGCCGCACGGCACCCCCGAGGAGCCCAAGGGTGTGCCGGTGTTCGCCTGGAAGGGCGAGACGCTTCAGGAGTACTGGTGGGCCGCCGAGCAGATGCTGACCTGGCCCGATGAGCCGGCCAACATGATCCTCGACGACGGCGGTGACGCCACCATGCTGGTGCTGCGCGGCGCGCAGTACGAGAAGGCCGGCGTGGTGCCGCCCGCGGAAGAGGACGACCCCACCGAGTGGAAGGTCTTCCTGGAGCTGCTGCGCAAGCGCTTCGAGACCGACAAGGACAAGTGGACCACGATCGCGGAGTCGGTCAAGGGTGTCACCGAGGAGACCACCACCGGCGTCCTGCGGCTCTACCAGTTCGCCGCGGCCGGTGACCTGGCCTTCCCGGCGATCAATGTCAACGACTCGGTGACCAAGTCCAAGTTCGACAACAAGTACGGCTGCCGGCACTCGCTGATCGACGGCATCAACCGCGGCACCGACGTCCTGATCGGCGGCAAGAAGGTGCTGGTCTGCGGCTACGGCGACGTGGGCAAGGGTTGCGCCGAGTCGGTCAAGGGCCAGGGTGCGCGCGTCGTGGTCACCGAGATCGACCCGATCAACGCGCTGCAGGCCCTGATGGAGGGCTACGACGTCGCCACCGTCGAGGACGCGATCGGCACCGCCGACATCGTCATCACCGCCACCGGCAACAAGGACATCATCACGCTGGCGCACATGAAGGCGATGAAGGACTACGCGGTGCTGGGCAACATCGGGCACTTCGACAACGAGATCCAGGTCGCCCAGCTCGAGCGCTCCGGCGCCACCAAGACCAACATCCGGCCGCAGGTGGACGTGTGGACGTTCCCCGACAGCGGCAAGTCGATCATCCTGCTCTCCGAGGGCCGGCTGCTGAACCTGGGCAACGCCACCGGGCACCCGTCGTTCGTGATGAGCAACAGCTTCTCCAACCAGGTGATCGCGCAGATCGAACTGTGGACCAAGAACGACGAGTACGACAACGAGGTGTACCGGCTGCCCAAGCACCTCGACGAGAAGGTGGCCCGCATCCACGTCGAGGCGCTCGGCGGCACGCTCACCAAGCTCACCAAGGAGCAGGCCGAGTACATCGGCGTCGACGTCGACGGCCCCTACAAGGCCGACCACTACCGCTACTGAGTCTGTCGTGGTGCCCGAACGCCCGGCCAGCCGGGCGTTCGGGACCGAGTGCCCGGCCAGCCGGGCACTCGACGGCCCGATAGGCTCGGCGCCGTGCTGATCGCGATCGAAGGGGTCGACGGCGCGGGCAAGCGGACGCTGTCCGAGGGCCTGCGCAAGGCCTTCGAGGCGGCCGGGAAGTCCGTGGCGATCCTCGCCTTCCCGCGCTACGGCAAGTCGGTGACCGCCGACGTCGCGGCCGAGGCCCTGCACGGCGAGCACGGTGACCTCGCGTCATCGGTCTACGCGATGGCGGTGCTGTTCGCGCTCGACCGCGCGGGCGCCGTCGACGACATCGAGGCGCTGCGCCGCGACCACGATGTGGTGATCCTGGATCGCTACGTCGCATCCAATGCCGCCTACAGCGCCGCGCGCCTGCACGAGGACGCGGCCGGCGCGGCGGCCGCCTGGGTACTCGAGCTCGAGTACCGCCGGCTGCGTTTGCCGGCGCCAGACTGGCAGGTGCTGCTCGCGGTGCCCGCGGAGCTGGCCGGGCAGCGCGCGCGCAGCCGCGCGCAGTCCGACCCCGGGCGGGCGCGCGACAGCTATGAACGCGACGCCGAACTGCAACTGCGTACGGGCGCGGTCTACGCGGAGCTGGCCGCCGCGGGCTGGGGTGGGCCGTGGCTGGTCGCCGACGCGGACGTCGATCCGGGCCGGCTGGTCGCCACCCTCATCGGCGCCGCGGACGTCCCCGCGACCGTCCGGGAGGGCACGCCGCGGGCGCCGGGCAGGGGTTTTTGACCGGATTTGCCTCCATATTTGCGGCTCGGAGCACGAAACGCCCGTGTGGCGCGCCGGGTTTGTCCCGTTCTGGTGACACCATGGACTCCATGAGGCAAAGGATTTTGGTCGTCGATGACGACGCTTCGCTGGCCGAGATGCTCACCATCGTGTTGCGTGGGGAGGGTTTCGACACCGCGGTCATCGGTGACGGTACCCAGGCCCTGACTGCGGTGCGCGAACTGCGCCCCGATCTGGTGTTGTTGGACCTGATGCTGCCGGGCATGAACGGCATCGACGTGTGCCGCGTGCTGCGCGCCGACTCCGGTGTGCCGATCGTGATGCTGACCGCCAAGACCGACACCGTGGACGTGGTGTTGGGCCTGGAGTCGGGCGCCGACGACTACATCATGAAGCCGTTCAAGCCCAAGGAGCTGGTGGCCCGGGTGCGGGCCCGGCTGCGGCGCAACGACGACGAGCCCGCCGAGATGCTCTCCATCGCCGACGTCGAGATCGACGTGCCGGCGCACAAGGTGACCCGCAACGGCGAGCAGATCTCCCTGACGCCGCTCGAGTTCGACCTGCTGGTCGCGTTGGCGCGCAAACCGCGGCAGGTGTTTACTCGTGATGTGCTGCTCGAACAGGTGTGGGGCTACCGGCACCCGGCGGATACCCGCCTGGTGAACGTGCACGTCCAGCGTCTGCGGGCCAAGGTTGAGAAGGATCCCGAAAACCCGACCGTGGTGTTGACCGTTCGAGGAGTGGGTTACAAGGCCGGACCTCCGTGACCCACGAGCGCCATCTAGTTCGTCGTGGGGGAGGGCGCCGGCGGTGATTTGGGGCTCCCGGCGACGCACTCGGAGCCGTTGGGGGCGTTCCGGCCCCATGACCCGCGGCATCGGTGCGGTGAGTCGAGCCGTTGCCGTGGCCTGGCGCCGGTCGTTGCAGCTGCGTGTCGTCGCGCTGACGCTCGGAATGTCCCTGGCGGTGATCCTGGCGCTCGGCTTCGTGTTGACCTCTCAGGTCACCAATCGTGTGCTCGATGTCAAGGTCAAGGCCGGCATCGAGCAGATCGAGCGGGCGCGCACCACCGTCGGCGGGATCGTCAGCGGCGAGGAGACGCGCTCGCTGGACAGCAGCCTGCAGCTGGCCCGCAACACGCTGACCTCCAAGACCGACTCCGCGTCGGGCGCCGGGCTGGCCGGCACGTTCGACGCGGTGCTGATCGTGCCCGGCGACGGGCCGCGCGCGGCGACCACGGCCGGCCCCGTCGACCAGGTGCCCAATTCCCTGCGCGGCTTCGTCAAGGCCGGGCAGGCGTCCTACCAGTACGCCACCGTGCACACCGACGGCTTCTCCGGTCCCGCGCTGGTCATGGGCACGCCGGCGTCGTCCCAGGTGGCCAATCTGGAGCTGTACCTGATCTTCCCGTTGAAGAACGAGCAGGCCACCATCACGCTGGTCCGCGGCACCATGATCACCGGCGGCGCGGTGCTGTTGGTGCTGCTCGCCGGGATCGCGCTGCTGGTCTCCCGCCAGGTGGTGGTGCCGGTGCGGTCCGCGTCGCGGATCGCCGAGCGGTTCGCCGAGGGGCACCTGTCCGAACGGATGCCGGTGCGCGGCGAGGACGACATGGCCCGGCTGGCGGTGTCCTTCAACGACATGGCCGAAAGCCTGTCCCGCCAGATCACCCAGCTCGAGGAGTTCGGCAACCTGCAGCGCCGGTTCACCTCCGACGTCAGCCACGAGCTGCGCACCCCCCTGACCACCGTGCGAATGGCCGCCGACCTCATCTATGACCACAGCGCCGACCTCGATCCCACGCTGGCGCGGTCCACCGAGCTGATGGTCAACGAGCTCGACCGGTTCGAGTCGCTGCTCAACGACCTGCTGGAGATCTCGCGGCACGACGCCGGGGTGGCCGAGCTGTCGGTCGAGGCGGTGGACCTGCGCACCACCGTGCAGAGCGCGCTGAGCAACGTGGGCCACCTGGCCGAAGACGCCGGCATCGAGCTGCTGGTCGACCTGCCCGCCGACGAGGTGATCGCCGAGGTCGACACCCGGCGGGTGGAGCGGATTCTGCGCAACCTGATCGCCAACGCCATCGACCACGCCGAACACAAGCCCGTGCAGATCCGGATGGGCGCCGACGAGGACACCGTGGCCGTCACCGTCCGCGACTACGGCGTGGGGCTGCGGCCCGGCGAGGAGAAGCTGGTGTTCAGCCGGTTCTGGCGGGCCGACCCGTCGCGGGTGCGCCGGTCCGGGGGCACCGGGCTGGGCCTGGCGATCAGCGTGGAGGACGCCCGCCTGCACCAGGGCCGGCTGGAGGCGTGGGGCGAGCCCGGCGAGGGCTCGTGCTTCCGGCTGACGCTTCCCCTGGTGCGCGGCCACAAGGTCACCACCAGCCCGCTGCCCATGAAGCCCATCCCGCCCACCGCCACGGCGAGTGCGACCGGCCCGCAACAGACCAAAGACCGGTCGCGGCAACGTGAACACGCCGAGAGGAGCGGGTGATGCGGCGGCTGCTCGGCCTGTTGTTCCTCGCGGTGGTCCTGGCCGGGTGTGCGGGGGTGCCCAGCTCGTCGGCGCCCCAGGCCATCGGCACCGTCGAACGCCCGGCCCCGTCCAATCTGCCCAAGCCGACGCCGGGCATGGATCCCGACGTGCTGCTGCGCGAATTCCTCAAGGCCACCGCCGATCCCGCGAACCGGCATCTGGCGGCCCGGCAGTTCCTCACCCAGTCGGCGTCCAACGCCTGGGACGACGCCGGTAGCGCCCTGCTGATCGACCACGTGGTGTTCGTGGAAACCCGTGCGGCCGAACGCGTTTCGGCGAACATGCGGGCGGACATCCTCGGGTCGCTGTCGGACATGGGGGTGTTCGAAACCGCCGAGGGGGTGCTGCCCGACCCGGGCCCGATCGAGTTGGTCAAGACCTCGGGCGGGTGGCGGATCGACCGGCTGCCCAACGGGGTGTTCCTGGACTGGCAGCAGTTCCAGTCGACCTACAAGCGCAACACGCTCTACTTCGCCGACCCGACCGGCAAGACGGTCGTACCAGACCCGCGCTACGTTGCGGTCGCCGATCACGATCAGCTGGCCACCGAGTTGGTCTCCAAGCTCATCGCCGGTCCGCGCCCCGAGATGGCCCACACCGTCCGCAACCTGCTCGCCCCGCCGCTGCGGCTGCGCGGACCGGTGGCCCGGGCCGACGGCGGCAAGAACGGGATCGGGCGCGGGTACGGCGGCGCGCGCATCGACCTGGAGAAGCTGTCCACCACCGATCCGCACAGCCGGCAATTGCTTGCCGCACAGATCATTTGGACGCTGGCCAGGGCCGACATCCGGGGGCCGTACGTGATAAACGCCGACGGCGCGCCGCTGGACGACAGGTTCGCCGAGGGCTGGACGACCTCCGATGTCGCCGCCACCGACCCCGGCGTGGCCGACGGCGCGGGCGCCGGGCTGCATGCCCTCGTGAACGGCTCGCTGGTATCGCTGGACGGACAGCGCTTCAGCAACGTGCCCGGCGCCTTCGGGCGCATGGGTGACCAGACCGGTGCGGCGCTGTCCCGCAGCGGGCGGCAGGTGGCGTCCGTCGTCACGCTGCACCGGGGCGCGCCCGACGAGGCGGCGTCGCTGTGGATCGGTGACCTCGGCGGCGAGGCGGTCCAATCCGCCGACGGTCACAGCCTCACGCGGCCCAGCTGGTCGCTGGACGACGCGGTCTGGACGGTGGTGGACGGCAACAACGTGCTGCGCGCGATCCAGGAGCCGGCGTCGGGGCAACCTGCCCGCATCCCGGTCGATTCCGTCGCCGTCTCCAGCCGGTTCCCCGGGCCGATCACCGACCTGCAGCTGTCGCGCGACAGCGCCCGCGCCGCGATGGTGATCGGCGGCCAGGTGATCCTGGCCAGCGTCGAGCAGACCCAGGCCGGCCAGTTCGCCCTGACGTACCCGCGGCGGCTCGGCTTCGGGCTGGGCAACTCGGTGGTGTCGCTGTCCTGGCGCACCGGCGACGACATCGTGGTGACCCGCACCGACGCCAGCCATCCGGTGTCCTACGTCAACCTCGACGGGGTGAACTCCGACGCACCCGCCCGGGGCCTGCAGATGCCGGTACTGACCGTTGCGGCCAACCCGTCGACGATCTACGTGGGGGCCCCGCAGGGGGTGTTCCAGTATTCGGCGGCGGCGGCCGAAAGCCAGCAGGCGTGGTCGGAGGTGCCCGGGCTGACGGTGTTCGGGGCCGCGCCGGTGCTGCCGGGCTAGTGGCGATCGCAAGCGCGGCGGAGCCGGGCGCGGCGGGTCGCCACCGTGGGGCTAGTGGTGATCGCAAGCGCGGCGGAGCCGGGCGCGGTGGGTCGCCACCGTGGGGCTAGTGGCGATCGCAAGCGCGGCGGAGCCGGGCGCGGCGGGTCGCGCATCGGGCTGAGACAGCCAGGGCGTTGTCACCCCCGCCCGCGACACTGGCGCCCATGCTCGACCTCATCCTGCCGCTGCAGTGCGGCGGCTGCGGGGCGCCGTCGACCCGCTGGTGTGACGCCTGCGCCCGGGAGCTGTCGGTGGCCGCGGACCAGCCGCATGTGGTGAACCCCCGCGTCGACCCGCAGGTGCCGGTGTTCGCCCTGGGCCGCTACGCGGGCGCGCGCCGGCAGGCGATCCTGGCGCTCAAGGAGCACGGCCGCGCCGATCTCGTCGGGCCGCTGGCCGGCGCGCTGGCCACCGGCGTGCACCGGCTGCTGTCGTGGGGGATCGTCGAGACGCCGCTGATCGTCGTGCCCGCGCCGACGCGGCGCTCGGCGGCACGCCGGCGCGGCGGCGACCCCGTCACCCGGCTGGCGCGCACCGCGGTGGCCGGCCACCCGGCCATCACCGTGGCCCCGGCGCTGCGGCTGCGCGCGCTGGTTCGCGACTCGGTGGGCCTGGACAGCACCGCCCGCGAACGCAACGTCGCGGGCCGGGTGCTGCTGCGCCGAACGCGCGCACGGCTGCTCGACGCCGAGGTGTTGATCCTCGACGACATCGTCACCACCGGGGCGACGGCCCGCGAGTCGGTGCGGGTCTTGACCGCCGCCGGTGTCCGCGTCACCGCCGTTCTGACGGTCGCGGCCGCGTGAGGCTGTGCGGTCGCCAAGAGTATGTGAAGAACTCGCAACAGCTCCGCGAAATCAGTGGCATGGCGAGGCGAACACGAGCTAACGTCGAGGACAACATCAATCGACTCACTTGGTCTGACTTACTGGTCGCGACATTCCCAGGTTGAGACCCCACTCGCGGGAAGGGGTGAGTATTCGACACCTTGCATCGGCGAGCAGCCTGCGGCGGTGACTTCTGAAACAAGGACCGCTCTCCCACCTCGTCGGCGCGTCGTAGTAAGCCGGGCACGCAGGGCGCGTGCGACGTGAAAGAGAAACGAGTTGTCACGTATGTCAAGGCTATCCGTGGATTCCGGTCAGATTCTCGACCAACCGCCGACGCAAACCGACGGCCAACCTCAACCGACGGCGACCGCCGAGGTCGTTTTCAAGGGCCGCAACGTAGAAATCCCCGACCACTACCGTGTCTACGTCTCCCAGAAACTCGCCCGCCTCGAGCGGTTCGATCGCTCCATCTACCTCTTCGATGTCGAGCTCAAACACGCGCCCAACCGGCGCCAGCGCAAATCGTGTCAGCGCGTGGAGATCACCGCCCGCGGCCGCGGGCCGGTAAGCCGGGCGGAGGCCTGCGCCGACAGCTTCTACGCGGCGTTCGAGTCCGCGGTCGACAAGCTGGAGAACCGGCTGCGCCGCGCCAAGGACCGCCGCAAGGTCCACTACGGCGACAAGACGCCGGTGTCGCTGGCCGCCGCCACCGCGGTCGTGCCGCCACCCCCGCAGGAACGCGCGCCGGAGCCGGCCGGCGACCACGACGGCGCCGAGGCGGACCACGAGCCCGGGCGCATCGTGCGGACCAAGGAGCACCCGGCCAGGCCGATGACGGTCGACGAAGCGCTCTACGAGATGGAACTCGTCGGGCACGACTTCTTTCTGTTCCACGACAAGCAGACCGAGCGGCCGTGCGTGGTGTATCGCCGCCACGCCTACGACTACGGGCTGATCAGGCTCTCTTAACGCCGTCTGTCGGCGGCGACGCGCCGCGCCCGGCTGCGCCGCGCTCGCGATCGCCGCTGCGGCGGCCCTCGCGGGGTTGTCACCTACCATGGGAGTCGCTTACGAGAAGAGACTCCTACCAATAGGGGAACATCCCAAAAGGGGACAACACCGTGCTGTCGAAGTTGCTGCGCCTCGGCGAAGGTCGCATGCTCAAGCGTCTCAAGCGGGTGGCTGACTACGTCAACACCTTGTCCGACGAGGTCGAAAAGCTGACCGACGCGGAGCTGCGGGCCAAGACCGACGAGTTCAAGAAGCGGCACGCCGACGGCGAAAGCCTCGACGACCTGCTGCCAGAGGCGTTCGCGGTGGCCCGCGAGGCGGCCTGGCGGGTGCTCGACCAGCGCCCGTTCGACGTGCAGGTGATGGGGGCGGCGGCGCTGCACTTCGGCAACGTCGCGGAGATGAAGACCGGTGAGGGCAAGACCCTGACCTCCGTGTTGCCGGCCTACCTCAACGGCATCGGCGGCAAGGGCGTGCACGTCGTCACGGTCAACGACTACCTGGCCAAACGCGACAGCGAGTGGATGGGCCGCGTGCACCGCTTCCTCGGCCTGGACGTTGGCGTGATCCTCGCCCAGATGACGCCCGACGAGCGCCGGGTGGCCTACAACGCCGACATCACCTACGGCACCAACAACGAGTTCGGCTTCGACTACCTGCGCGACAACATGGCGCACTCGCTCGACGACCTGGTGCAGCGCGGACACAACTTCGCCATCGTCGACGAGGTCGACTCCATCCTGATCGACGAGGCCCGCACCCCGCTGATCATCTCCGGACCCGCCGACGGCGCCTCCAACTGGTACCTCGAGTTCGCCCGGTTGGCCCCGATGATGGAGAAGGACGTCCACTACGAGGTGGATCTGCGCAAGCGCACCGTCGGCGTGCACGAACTCGGCGTCGAGTTCGTCGAGGACCAACTCGGCATCGACAACCTCTACGAGGCCGCCAACTCGCCGCTGGTCAGCTACCTGAACAACGCGCTGAAGGCCAAGGAGCTGTTCAACCGCGACAAGGACTACATCGTCCGCGACGGCGAGGTCCTCATCGTCGACGAGTTCACCGGCCGCGTGCTCTACGGCCGGCGCTACAACGAGGGCATGCACCAGGCCATCGAGGCCAAGGAGCACGTGGAGATCAAGGCCGAGAACCAGACGCTGGCCACCATTACGCTGCAGAACTACTTCCGGCTCTACGACAAGCTGTCCGGGATGACGGGCACCGCCCAGACCGAGGCGGCCGAGCTGCACGAGATCTACAAGCTCGGCGTGGTGCCGATCCCGACCAACAGGCCGATGATCCGCACCGACTGCTCCGACCTCATCTACAAGACCGAGGAGGCCAAGTACATCGCGGTGGTCGACGACGTCGCCGAGCGCTACGAGAAGGGCCAGCCGGTGCTGATCGGCACCACCAGCGTCGAGCGCTCGGAGTACCTGTCGAGGCAATTCCAGAAGCGGCGCATCCCGCACAACGTGCTCAACGCCAAATACCACGAGCAGGAGGCCGGCATCGTCGCGGTGGCCGGCCGCCGCGGCGGCATCACCGTCGCCACCAACATGGCCGGCCGCGGCACCGACATCGTGCTCGGCGGCAACGTCGACTTCCTCACCGACCAGCGGCTGCGCGAGCGCGGCCTCGATCCGGTCGAGACGCCCGAGGAATACGAGGCGGCTTGGCACGAGGAGCTGCCCAAGGTCAAGGAGGAGGCCGGCAAGGAGGCCGATGAGGTGGTCGAGGCCGGCGGTCTCTACGTGCTGGGCACCGAGCGGCACGAGTCGCGGCGCATCGACAACCAGCTGCGTGGCCGCTCGGGCCGCCAGGGCGACCCGGGCGAGTCGCGTTTCTACCTGTCGCTGGGCGACGAGTTGATGCGCCGGTTCAACGGCGCCGCGCTCGAGGCGATGCTGAACCGGCTGAACCTGCCCGACGACGTGCCCATCGAGGCCAAGATGGTCACCCGCGCGATCAAGAGCGCCCAGACCCAGGTCGAGCAGCAGAACTTCGAGGTCAGAAAGAACGTCCTCAAGTACGACGAGGTGATGAACCAGCAGCGCAAGGTGATCTACGCCGAACGCCGCCGCATCCTGGAGGGCGAGAACCTCAGGGAGCAGGCGCTGGACATGGTGCGCGACGTGGTCACCGCCTACGTCAACGGCGCGACGGCCGAGGGTTACGCAGAGGACTGGGACCTGGAGGCGTTGTGGACGGCGCTTAAGACGCTGTACCCGGTCGGCATCGATCACGAGACGTTGGTGCGCCTCGACGGTGACTCCGAGCGCGACGACCTCACCCGCGAGGAGCTGCTCGACGAGCTGCTCAAAGACGCCGAACGCGCTTATGCCGCAAGGGAAGCCGAGCTCGAGGAGATCGCGGGCGAGGGCGCGATGCGGCAGCTGGAACGCAACGTGCTGCTCAACGTCATCGATCGCAAGTGGCGCGAACACCTCTACGAGATGGACTACCTCAAGGAGGGCATCGGGCTGCGCGCGATGGCGCAGCGCGACCCGCTGGTGGAGTACCAGCGCGAGGGTTACGACATGTTCATGGCCATGCTCGACGCGATGAAGGAGGAGTCGGTCGGCTTCCTGTTCAACGTCACCGTCGAGGCGGTGCCCGCACCGCAGGTCGCGCCGGTGGAAGCGCCGGAGGGCCTGGCGGAATTCGCGACCGCCGCCGCGGGGGCCGAGCAACAGGGCGGCGCGCCGGCAGCCGTGCGCGATGAGGCCCCAAGCATGTTGCGCGCCAAGGGGATCGACGACGAGCGGCCCGCGCTGACCTACTCGGGTCCGTCGGAGGACGGCTCGGCGCAGGTGCAGCGCAACGGCGGCGACGGGAAGGCCCCGGCCGGGGTGCCCGGCGGGGCCAGCCGGCGCGAGCGGCGCGCGGCCGCGCGGCAGCAGGGCCGCGGCGCCAAGCCGCCGAAATCGGTGAAGCGGCGCTAGCCGCGCCCGGAGCCGTCATTTCTCCACCCGGCAGCAACGCCGATGCCATAGGCTAATCAGGCATCACCTGCTGTCTGGCTACAGATGACCCCGCGACCGCGCCCGGTCAAGGAAGGGGCGAGTTTCATGCCCTTCGACGGAGCTGTGTCGCGAATCGAGGTACTGGCGGCGCTGTCTTTGGCGGTCGACCTCGGGCTCGGCCAGCCGATGGACCACATGCTGCGGTCGGCGGCCATGGGCACCAGGCTCGCCGAGCGGCTGGGGCTCGGTGAACGTGAGCGCGGGACCGTCTTCTACACCGGTCTGGTGATGTGGATCGGGTGTCACGCCGACTCCCACGAGTACACGCGATGGTTCGGCGACGACATCGCGATGCGACACGACAGCCACTTCATCGACTGGTCGGGGGCACCGTACCGGCGATTTCTGCTGGGCAACCTCGGTCGTGGGTCGACATTGCCGAAACGGGCGCAGCTGGCGGCCAAAGTCTTTTTGGACGCGCGTGGCAACCTCGGCGCGTTGGTGCAGTCCCATTGCCTGTCGGCCGCATTGCTCGCCGACGAGATCGGCCTGGGTGCGGACGTGTGCGAGGCCCTGCCCTATGCGTACGAACGGTGGGACGGCAGCGGCCTTCCCGGTGGCGCCGCCGGCGGGCAGATACCGGTGACAATGCGCGTGGCGCAGGTTGCCGACATCGCCGAGGTGCACCATCGCGCGTACGGCGCGAACGCCGCCGTCGCGGAGGTCCGCCGACGCAGCGGCACACAGTTCGATCCGGATATCGTCGCGGTGTTCACAGCTGCCGCCGACGAGCTGCTGAACGACAGCGAAGATGCATGGTCGACCGCCGCCGACTTGGCCCCGGACCCGGGGGAGGCGCTGACCGGCCCCGCACTCGACGCACTGCTGCGCGCCATGGGTGATTTCGTGGACCTCAAGTGCCCGTTCACGCTTGGCCATTCCCGCGCCGTGGCCGAGCTGGCGGAGAACGCCGGAAAATGTGCTCGGCTGCCGCAGAACGAGATCGACATCTTGCGCCGCGCCGGCTACGTCCACGACCTCGGCCGGATCGGCGTGTCGAACCGGGTCTGGGAGAAGCCGGGCGGGTTGACCGGTGCCGAACGCGAGCGGGTGCAGATCCACCCGTACCTGACCGGCAGAATTCTGGCCCGGGTGGGTGGGCTGAAGGCCGTCCGGGAGGCCGCGGTGAACCATCACGAGCGACTCGACGGGTCGGGGTATCCGAACGGTGTGCGGGGTGAAGACCTGTCCGTTCGCGATCGGATCCTCGCCGCTGCCGAAAGTTATTGCTCCTCAATGGAACCACGGCCCTACCGTGACGCCCTCGACGACACCGACGCCGCAAGGCGGCTACGAGGCGAGGCCGCCCGCGGGCGCCTCGACGGTGATGTGGTCGAAGCCGTGCTGGAGGCTGCGGGTCACCGGCCGTCGCGCAGAGCCGTCAGGCCGGAGGGACTGACGCGGCGCGAAGCCGAGGTGTTGCTGCACGTTGCGCGCGGGCAATCCAACCGCGAGATCGCCTCGGCCCTCTGGATTTCCGAGAAGACCGTTCGCAATCACGTCGAGCGCATCTATGCCAAAATCGGGGTCTCGAACAGGATCGGGGCCAGCTTGTACGCGACACGGCACGGCCTGACCGCCAGCGCGCTCGACTGATTTGGGGCGGATGCCTCATGTGCGGGCAGGAAATCGGCGAGACCATTTTCCCATGACTCGCACTGCCCAACGGCAATCCGCGGTCGTCGCGCCGACCCGGCAGTCGGTCCCCTCGTCGGGTCTGTGGGACAAGGTACTCACCGACGGCCACGCTTCCTTGATCCGAGCGAGGCGCGCGTTCCGCTATCTGCCTTCGGCCCCGCGATGCAAGCTGTGCAACAACCCGTTCGGCGGTCCCGTCGGCCGGATCTTCGCCGCCGCCGGTTTTCGCCGTTCGCGCAAGAACCCGAACTTGTGCGAGCGATGCTGCGACGCACTGCCGCGGGGCGGCGCGGAGGTGGACATCGCGGTGCTGTTCGCCGACGTCCGCGGCTCCACGGCGCTCGGCGACCGCCGGCCCGCCGCGGATTTCGCCGCGTTGCTCAACCGGTTCTATGGTGCCGCGACGCAGACACTTCTGCGCCACGACGCGGTGATCGACAAGCTGATCGGCGACGAGGTGATGGCGTTCTTCGTCCAGGGCATCAGCGGCCCCCGGTATCGTCAGCGGGCGGTTCAGGCGGGGATCGAGCTGCTCGAAGCGGTCGGATACGGCACCCCCGACGGGCCCTGGCTGGACGTGGGAATAGCGGTGAACGCGGGCGTGGCATACGTCGGCAACGTCGGCGGGGCGGTGGTCGACTTCACCGCCCTCGGGAGTCCGGTCAACGCCGCGGCCCGGATGCAACAACACGCCGCCGGGGGCGAGTTGCTGGTTGCCCGCGGAGTCGCCGACGAACTCATGGCCGGTGCGCCGCAACGCACACTGAATCTTCGCGGGCAGCAAGACCCACTCGGCGCCTTCATCCGGAAAATGTGAGTATTCCGAAAATCTTTACGCGGCCGGCAGACTCGGCCCGCGATCCTGTTGAGGATCGCGGGCCGGACCGCGCGGGGGCGTTATCGCGGCGATGCGCCCGGCCTCGATCGCCGGTCCAGTACCCACGCGGTGGCCAGCGTGAGGGTAACGGCGAAAGAGGCGAGCGCGATCAGGCTCACGGCCGTGCCTCCGTGGAAGGTGTCGTGGTAGGCCGACATGGCCGGCAGCGTGGCGGTGTAGCGGTCGAGCGCCAGGCCGCGCCCCAAGGCGTCGAAGGCGTGGCGGTTGGACAGGATCAGGCTCATCAGGCGCCCGGGGGTCGCCATCTGGTCGACGGGGACGATGGCGCCGCCGAACAGAACCTGCGGGAAGCAGAGCATCGGCAGGGCGAGGGCCGCTTGTGCGGCATTGGAGACCGCGGCCGAGGCGAACAGGCCCAACGCCAGGGCAGAGGTCGCTTCGATCAGAATCGTCGCAAACAGGAAGGCGTAGACGTCCCATCCGACCGCGGGGAGCCGACCGAGCGCGCGCAACACAACCAGTAACACCGCGCTCACTGCCGCCAAGACCGGTAGCAGCGCCGCGATCTTCGATGCCACGTAGGCGCCCACGCTGAGCCCGGCCAGCCGTTCGCGCCGGAAAACGGCCATCTCGCCGACGATCTGGAGCAGGCCGTACGTGAGGCCGAAGAAGAAGCCGTCGAAAGCGATCCAAAACACGATCTGGGCCGGACCCACACCGGCTGCGGCACGCGGATCGAACTCTCCGCGCTTGAACAGCGTCGCCATCATCACCGTCACCAGCACCGGCGAGCCGAGCAGGATCGCAAGGGTCAGCCGGTTGCGAGAGAGAACGTCGACATTGCGCCGGGTCAGGAGCCACCATTGTCGGACCCTGCCGGTGTGCTTGAGGCGGGGCGGGGTGTGGGGGACGCGCCGTTGAGGGGAGCCGTGGCGAGTTGACGCGTAGACGCGGCTTCCCGCGAATCGCTCCGCCCAGATTTGCGGAGTGCCTTCGCACGCCAGGCGCTCGTACACCTCGGTGAGGTCCTGCGCACCGAAGTAGCGCCGCGCCGCGGCCGGGCTGCCGGTGAAGGCCAAGTGGCCGTCGCGAGCCAGGAAGACCACCCGGTCACACCGATCGATTCCGGCCGGCTCGTGCGTGGTGAGAATGACGGTTACCCCGCGCCGGCTGAGCCGGCGCAGCAGGCGCATCACTTCGGCCGCGGTCGACGGATCGAGCCCAGAGGTGGGTTCGTCGAGAAAGAACAGCCTCGGCCCGGTCAGCAGCTCGACGGCGATGCTGGCCCGCTTGCGTTGACCGCCGGACAGCGCACGTACCGGCACGTCGGCACGGTCGGCCAAGTCGAGGTCCTGCAGGGTCTCCTCAACGATCCGTTCCGTTTCCGCCGCGGACGTACCGGCTGGAAGCCGTAGCAGTGCCGCGTACCGCAGCGTTCGGCGCAGGGGCATCTCCAGGTGGATGATGTCGTCCTGAGGTACGTAGCCCACTCGGGAGTCGGTGACGATGCGTGGACGGCGGCCAACGCCGTCGTGCCGTACCTCTCCGGTTGACGGCGGTTGCAGTCCCGCGAGGACCTCCAGCAAGGTGGTTTTGCCCGCCCCGCTGCCGCCGGCGATGGCGACCAATTCGCCGGGTTCCACTGAAAGCGACATCTTTTGCAGGACCTGCCGCCCGCCGGCGCGCCGGCCGATGTCGATCGCATCGATCCGAGCACCCACTGGCACATCGGATGTCGTTGCAGCACATGCTAATTCGGTCATGATCTGATCTCCGTGCTTTCTTGAGGTAACTTCGTCAGGATCGATCATCGGTCCACCGCTTCCGCCGTCGCATGAGGCGTTTGCCTCAAATGGCAAAGTCCGCCGGTGGGTATGCGCTCGGAAATGAGCTAGTCAAAATTGCCTAGAGCGCGGCAACGAAAAATGAGGCAAACGACCTATAGTCGAGCGCGCGCACACGGCGGACACTGAGCCCATGAAGCGATATCTGACGCTGGGTTACGGCGCCGCGGCGTACCTGCTCTTCCTCGCGGCCTTCTTGTATCTCATCGGTTTCGTAGGCAACTTCGCGCTGCCACGAAGCGTCGACCGTGGGCTCACCGCGCCCGTCGCCGAGGCGGCGCTGATCAACGCGGCGCTGATCGCCGCGTTCGGGGTCCAGCACAGCGTGATGGCCCGGCCCGCGTTCAAGCGATGGTGGGTACGCGTCGTGCCGCCGTCGATCGAGCGCAGCACCTACGTGCTGCTGTCGAGCGCGGTGCTGGCCCTGCTGTATTGGCAGTGGCGCACGATGCCGACGGTCATCTGGGACGTGCGGATGCCGGCGGCCCGGGCGCTGCTGTGGGTCTTGTTCTGGCTCGGCTGGGCGGTCGCGCTGCTGGCGACGTTCCTGATCAACCATTTCGACCTGTTCGGGCTTCGGCAGGTGTATCTGGCGTCGCGCCAACAGCCCTACACCAGCATCGAGTTCCGGGTCCGGCTGCTCTACCGGGTGGTGCGCCACCCGCTGATGCTCGGGATGGTCATCGCGTTCTGGGCCGCGCCCGTCATGACGGCCGGGCATCTGCTGTTCTCGGCCGGGATGACGTGCTACATCCTGGTCGCCACGCAGCTGGAGGAGCGTGACCTGGTCACGTCGCTCGGCGACCAATACAGCGCTTACCAGCGCGAGGTATCGATGCTGCTGCCGATTCCACGCCGGCAGCCCACCGGCGTGGCGCGGCAGGGTTGATTCCCGCGCACCGGTGACCGCGCCTCCACCGACCTGTCAGGATTGACGGTATGGATGTCAAGGAGGTGCTGCTGCCGGGCGTCGGCCTTCGCTACGAGTTCACCGATCACAAGGGCGACCGCATCGGCATCATCGCGCGGCGAAGCGGCGACTTCGACGTCGTCGTCTATGCCCGCGACGATCCGGACGAGGCCCGCCCGCTCCTGCACCTCAGCGACGAGGAGGCCGAGGCGGTGGCCCAGATCCTGGGAGCCCCGCGGATCGCGGAGCGGTTCACCGAGTTGGCCCGGGAGATACCCGGACTCGAGACGGGGCAGGTCCACATCCTGGCCAGCAGTCCCTTCGTGGGCCACCCGTTGGGTGACACCCATGCGCGCACCCGCACCGGGGCCTCCATCGTCGCGATCGTGCGTAACGAGGAGGTGCTCGCCTCGCCCGGCCCGGCCGAAACACTTTATGCCCGAGACGTTTTGATCGTCATCGGTACCAATGACGGCATCGCCGGCGTCGAGCAGATCATCGACAAGGGCTGAGCCGGTGCAAGTTTCGTGGGCGCTGTTGTTGGAACTCGGCGCCCTCCTGGCCATGCTGGCCGTATTGGGCGGCGTCGCACGCAGGTTCGCGCTGTCCCCGATCCCGGTGTACCTGCTCGCCGGTCTATCGCTGGGTAAGGGGGGGATCCTCCCGCTGGACGCGGGCGGCCAGTTCATCACGACGAGCGCGCCCATCGGCGTCGTGCTGCTGCTGCTGACCCTGGGCCTGGAGTTCTCCGCCGCCGAATTCGCGACCAGCCTGCGCCACCACCTGCCGTCCGCGGGCGTCGACGTCGTCCTCAACGCGGCGCCCGGCGCGATCGCCGGCTGGCTGCTGGGTTTGGACGGCGTGGCGATCCTGTGCCTGGCGGGCGTCACCTACATCTCCTCGTCGGGCGTCATCGCGCGCCTGCTGGTGGACCTGCGCCGGCTGGGCAACCGGGAGACCCCGGCCGTGCTCTCGGTGCTGGTCCTCGAGGACTTCGCGATGGCGGCCTACCTGCCGCTGTTCGCCGTCCTGGCGTCGGGCGGCGGCTGGCTTCGCGCCGTCGGCGGCATGGTGGCGGCGGTGGGTGCCCTGTTGGCGGCGTTCGCCGCGTCGTACCGCTGGGGCCACCACGTGGGCCGGTTGGTCGAACACCCCGACTCCGAACAGCTGCTGCTGCGGGTGCTGGGCATCACCTTGATCGTGGCGGCCGTGGCGGAATCCCTGCACGCGTCGGCCGCGGTGGGCGCCTTCCTGGTCGGGCTGACGCTCACCGGGGAGACGGCGGACCGGGCGCGCAAGGTGCTGGGCCCGCTGCGGGACCTGTTCGCCGCCATCTTCTTTCTGGCGATCGGCTTTTCGGTCGACCCGCAAGAGCTGATCCCGATGCTGCCGGCGGCGCTGATCGTGGCCGCGGTGACCGCGGCGACCAAGGTGGCCACCGGGATCTTCGCCGCCCGGCGCGACGGGGTGGCCCGCCGGGGGCAGTTGCGCGCGGGCACCGCGCTGATCGCCAGGGGCGAGTTCTCGTTGATCATCATCGGATTGGCGGGCACGTCGATCCCCGCGGTCGCCGCGCTGGCGACGTCCTACGTCTTCATCATGGCGATCGCGGGTCCGGTGCTGGCCCGCTACACGGGCGGACCGCTGGCGCCCAGCGCCGGGCCCCCGCACTGACGCCGGGTCAACCGATGTGCAGGGCCACCACCAGCCACCGGTTGCCGGTCGCGGTCGGCAACCGCTCGACGCGGCAGGCGATGGCGTGGATCCGGTTGCCCCGGCTGTACGAGCCGGAAACCTCGGCCGCGGCGTCGGGGTCCCGGTGACCGGCGGGCTGCAACCGCATCCGCCGCAGCACCGCGGCGCCCTGGCGGCCGGCGGCCGAGTGGCCCACCGAGACCACGGAATCCACCAGGCTGGGCGTCAGCAACGGCCGCAGCTGGGCGACCGGACGGCGGCGGTCGATGACTTCGAGCACCCGGCGCAGCGCCGCGTCGGCGAAGGCCGCCGCCTGCCGCATCTGCGCGGACATCGCGGCGCGCGGCCCGCCCGCAGGCTGCCTGGCGGCCGGATGGGGCCGGTACTGCGCATGGGTGCCGCGCCGGAGCGACGGCGCACGTGCCGATTGCCGGCATGCGGGGACATTCCGCGATACGTCCTGCGCCGGCGGCTCGTAGTCGACGACGGGCAGGACGGCGAAGGCGTCGGACGGACTCACGGCGGGACTGGTGTTCAACGCGCACTCTCCAACTCTTCGGCCGAACCGGAGCCCGCTGGAGAGTGGCAGGCAGTGGTCATCATGGCACAACTCCGGCTCGCGCGTACCCGCGCTCGGACCCGGCCCGGCCGGACGATTACCGTGGGCGAGGCATCTCCTTTTGCGGCAGGGCGATGATTCGATGAGGAGGACAGCGCCCCATGGTGACCCGGTTGTCCCCATCGGACGCGTCGTTTTTCCGGCTGGAAAACACGGCCACCCCGATGTACGTCGGATCGCTGTCGATCCTGCGCCGTCCGCGCGCGGGGTTGAGCTACGAGACGCTGTTGTCCACGGTCGAACGGCGGTTGCCGCAAATCCCGCGCTATCGGCAGAAGGTCCGGGAGGTGCGGGTCGGCTCGGCCCGGCCCGTGTGGATCGACGACGCCGACTTCGACATCACCTACCACGTGCGGCGCTCCGCGCTGCCCTCCCCGGGCAGCGATGAACAGCTGCACGAGCTGATCGCCCGGCTGGCCGCCCGGCCGCTGGACAAGTCGCGGCCGCTGTGGGAGATGTATCTGGTCGAGGGCCTGTCCAAGAACCGCGTCGCGCTCTACACCAAGTCGCATCAAGCCTTGATCAACGGCATGGCGGCGCTGGAGATCAACCACGTCATCGCCGATCGCACCAAACGCCCCCCGGCGCTGCCCGAGGACATCTGGGTCCCGGAACGCGACCCCGGCAACGTGCGGCTGATCTTCGGCGCCGTCGGCGACTGGTTCGTGGGACCGAGCACCCAGCTGCAGGCCGTCGGGTCGGCCCTCGGGGGGCTGGTGACCAACCATGGCGAACTCCTCGCCGCGGGTCGCCGGGTCGTCGATTACGCGCGGGCTGTGGCGCGGGGCACCGCGCCGAGCAGCCCGCTCAATGCCACCGTTTCACGTCACCGGCGGTTCACGGTCGCCAGCTGCAACCTCGACGACTACCGCACCGTGCGCGCGCGGTATGACTGCGACGTCAACGACGTGGTGCTTGCGGTGATCGCCGGCGCCTTGGGCAACTGGCTGATGTCGCGCGGGGTCGCCGTATCGCCGACCGCGACGGTGCGGGCCATGGCGCCGCTGTCCATCTACGCCGATAGTCAGCTCGACGCGACCGGCCCCGGCCAGGCCATCGGCCAGGTGATGCCGTTCCTGGTCGACCTGCCGGTGGGGGAGCCGAACCCGGTGGTGCGGCTGTCGCAGATCGCGCACGCCACCGAGTCCAACCCGACGGCCGCCCGCCTGGTGGATGCCAGGACCATCGTCACGCTGTCGGGATTCGCCCCACCCACGCTGCACGCCATGGGCATCCGGGTCGCCACCAGTTTCCCCAGCTTTTCCCGGCGGACGTTCAACCTGCTGATCACCAACGCGCCCGGGGCCCAGTCGCAGATGTACATCGCGGGCACCAAGTTGCTCGAGACGTATGCCGTCCCCCCGCTGCTGCACAACCAGGCGCTGGCGATCAGCGTGACGTCCTACAACGGCATGCTGTATTTCGGCATCAACGCCGACCGCGAGGCGATGAGTGACGTCGAGCTGCTGCCCGGCCTGCTGAGCCAATCGCTCGAGGAATTGCTGGAAGCCTCCCGCTGATTAGTCGCAGTGAAAAGCGGTGGCCGGTTCTATCATTCGTTGTTGTGAGCACCACGACGAAGGGCCCCAAGGCGAAATCGGCGAAATCAGCGGCGCCGAACGCGCCCAGGATTTCCGACGAGGTATACCAGGCCGAATTATTCCGGCTGCAAACGGAATTCGTGAGGCTGCAGGAATGGGTGCGGCATACCGGCCAACGCCTGGTGGTGGTATTCGAAGGGCGCGACGGGGCGGGCAAGGGCGGAACCATCAAGCGGATCACCGAATACCTCAATCCGCGCGTCGCCCGCATCGCGGCGTTGCCGGCGCCGACCGAGCGGGAACGCGGCCAGTGGTATTACCAGCGCTACATTGCCCAGCTTCCCGCCAAAGGGGAGATCGTGTTGTTCGACCGGTCGTGGTACAACCGCGCCGGCGTGGAGAAGGTCATGGGATTCTGCACGCCGCAAGAGCATGCGCTGTTTTTGCGGCAGACCCCGATCTTCGAGCAGATGCTCATCGACGACGGGCTCCTGCTGCGCAAGTATTGGTTTTCGGTCTCCGAGGGCGAGCAGCTGCGCCGGTTCAAGGCTCGCCTGACTGACCCTGTGCGCCAATGGAAACTGAGCCCGATGGACACCGAATCGCTGTACCGGCGGGAGGATTATTCGCGCGCCAAGGACGAGATGATGGTGCACACCGACACCCCGGTCAGCCCGTGGTATGTCGTGGAATCGGACATCAAGAAGCACGCGCGGCTGAACATGATGGCGCATCTGCTGTCGACGATCTCCTATCACGACGTCGAGCGGCCGCGCGTCAAACTGCCCAAGACTCCGGTGGTGAGCGGGAATTACCGGCGCCCGCCGCGCGAGCTGTCCAAGTACGTCGACGACTACGCGGCCACACTGATCGGGGATCGATGACGTGACGCTCGTCTACATTCCGGCCACGCTGGCCATGTTGCAGCGGCTGGTCGCCGACGGCGAGTTCCGCCCCGTCAACGGCACCGCGTTCGCGCTGACGCCGACCTTGCGCGAGGCCTACGCCGAGGGTGACGATGACGAGCTCGCCGAGGTTGCGCTGCGTGAGGCGGCGCTGGCGTCGCTGCGCCTGCTCGCGGATGACGCCGCCGCGGCCGGATCGCTGCCGCCGCGGCGCGCGGTGCTGGCCGCAGAGGCCGGCGACGTCAGCTACCGGCCCGACCTCGACGACGCGGTGGTGCGGCTCGGCGGGCCGGTCGCGCTCGAGGACGTGATCGCCGCCTACGTCGACAACGCGGACGCCGAGCCGGACGTGACGAAGGCGATCGAGGCCATCGACGCCGCCGACCTGGGCGACGAGGATGCCGAGTTGATCGTCGGCGACGCTCAAGACCATGACTTGGCGTGGTACGCCAACCAGGAGCTGCCGTTCCTGCTCGAGCTGCTCTGACGGGGGTGTGACGCAACCGCGCCCACCAGAGCGCTGGCTACGGAACCGTAGGTTACGGTACCGTAGGTTTCGTGATGCCCAAAGAGTCGACCACAATGGTGAGTGCAAGCAAGACGCAGCATCGTGAGCAGGAGCATCCACTGGGCAGACGTAACCCCTCGATCACGGGCGACGTCGTCGAGACCAGGCGGCCCGTCGTCGCCGGCACCGACCGGCATCCCGGTTGGCACGCGCTGCGCAAGCTGGCCGCGCGGATCACCACGCCGCTGTTGCCCGACGACTACCTGCATCTGGCCAATCCGCTGTGGTCGGCGCGCGAGCTGCGAGGCCGCGTGCTGGCGGTGCGCCGTGAGACCGAGGACTCCGCGACGCTGGTGATCAAGCCGGGCTGGGGCTTCAACTTCGACTACCAGCCGGGGCAGTACATCGGGATCGGCCTGCTGATTGACGGACGCTGGCGCTGGCGGTCGTATTCGCTCACGTCCAGCCCCGCCGAGACATCGGGATCCAGTTCGGCGCGCACGGTGACCATCACCGTGAAGGCGATGCCCGAGGGGTTCCTGTCCACCCACCTGGTGGCGGGCGTCGCGCGGGGGACCATCGTCCGGCTGGCCGCCCCGCAGGGCAACTTCGTGCTGCCCGACCCGGCGCCGCCGTCGATCCTGTTCCTCACCGCCGGCTCGGGGATCACGCCGGTGATGTCGATGCTGCGAACCCTGGTGCGCCGCAACCAGATTGGTGACATTACGCATGTCCATTCGGCGCCCAGCGAAGCCGACGTGATGTTTCGCGCCGAATTGGCCGCGCTGGCGGCCGACCATCCGGGTTACCGCCTGCTCCTGCGGGAGACGCGCACCCAAGGCCGGCTCGACCTCGCCCGGCTCGACCACGAGGTACCGGACTGGCGCGAACGCCACACCTGGGCCTGCGGACCTGAGGGCATGCTGGCCCGGGCCGAGAAGATCTGGTCGGCGGCGGGTATCGGCGACCGGCTGCACCTCGAACGGTTCGCCGTGTCCAGGGCCGCGCCGGCCGGTGCGGGCGGAACGGTCACGTTCGCCCGCAGCGGTCGCGCCGTCGCGGCCGACGCCGCGACGTCGTTGATGGACGCGGGCGAGGGAGCCGGCGTGCAGATGCCGTTTGGCTGCCGAATGGGTATCTGCCAGTCGTGCGTGGTTGGCCTCGTGGAGGGCCACGTCCGTGACCTGCGCACCGGCGCGGAGCACGAGCCGGGCACCCGGATTCAGACCTGCATATCGGCCGCGTCCGGCGATTGTGTGCTCGACATCTAAAGGCTACTCACAGGTAACCTACGGATTCGTAGGTTACGATAGCGTAGGTCTAGTACACACAATCGACCGCAGGGAGGAAGACGATGGCGATCACCGACGTCGACGTATTCGCCCATCTGACGGACGCCGACATCGAGAGCCTGGCCGTTGAGCTGGACGCCATCCGCCAGGACATCGAAGACTCTCGCGGCGAGCGGGACTCCCGCTACATCCGCCGCACCATCGCAGCGCAGCGCGCGCTGGAGGTATCCGGCCGGCTGATGCTGACCGCGAGTTCCCGCCGCTCGGCATGGTGGGCGGGAACCGTCACCCTGGGCGTGGCCAAGATCATCGAGAACATGGAGATCGGCCACAACGTCATGCACGGCCAGTGGGACTGGATGAACGATCCGGAGATCCACTCCTCGGCGTGGGAGTGGGACATGAGCGGGTCGTCCAAGCACTGGCGCTACACCCACAACTTCGTGCACCACAAATACACGAACATCCTCGGGATGGACGACGACGTCGGCTACGGCCTGCTGCGCGTCACGCGCGACCAGAAGTGGAAGCGCTTCAACATCTTCAACCTGGTCTACAACACCATCCTCGCGCTGCTGTTCGAATGGGGTGTGGGCCTGCAGCACGTGGAGCTCGGCAAGATCGCCAAGAAACGGATGGATTCCGACGACGCGCGGCAGCGGGTCGACGAGTTCCTGGCCAAAGCCGGCCGGCAGGTGCTCAAGGACTACGTCGCGTTCCCGGCGCTCACCGCGCTGTCGCCCGGGGCCACGTACACGTCCACATTGAAGGCCAACGCGCTGGCCAACGTGATCCGCAACGTATGGGCGAACGCCGTGATCTTCTGTGGCCATTTCCCCGACGGCGCAGAGAAATTCACCAAGACCGACATGATCGGCGAGACCAAGGGCCAGTGGTACCTGCGCCAGATGCTGGGCAGCGCCAACTTCGAGGCCGGGCCCGCGCTGCGGTTCATGAGCGGCAACCTGTGCCACCAGATCGAGCACCACCTGTTCCCGGATCTGCCGAGCAATCGATACGCCGAGATCTCGGTGCGGGTGCGCGAGGTGTGCGACAAGTACGACCTGCCCTACACCACCGGCTCGTTCCTGGTGCAGTACGCCAAGACCTGGCGCACGCTGGCCAAGCTGTCGCTGCCGAACTCCTACCTGCGCGACAGCGCCGACGACGCGCCGGAAACCCGCAGCGAGCGGATGTTCGCCGAGCTGGAGCCCGGTTTCGCGGGCACCGACCCGCAGACCGGCCGGCGGCGCGGGCTGAAGACCGCCATCGCGACCGTGCGCGGCTGGCGGCGCGCCAAGCGTGCGCAGCGCGATGCGCGGCGCACGGTCGGCGGGGCCGACGACCTCGCGGCCTAGCGTTCGGATCGAAGCCGGCGCTCGGCCTGGGCGCCGACGCCGGCCTGTTCGCCATACTGGGTAAGTGCAGGTGTTCGTCGGCTCGCAGGTGTCCCACTGGGATTTCCCGCGGAGCACGGCCAGCGTCGCGCTGATGGCCGAGTTCGCTTGCCGCAACGGCTGTGCCGTGGCCGACGTCTTGGAAGGGACCGATCTGTCGGAGGCCGACCTGCGCGACCCCAACCGGACGATCGTCGGGCGCCAGGAACTGGCGGTCGCGACGAACCTGGTGAACCTGCTGGGCAACGAGGGCGGAGCGGCCGACCTGGGGGTGCGGGTGGGCGGCAGCTATCACGTCGGGGCGCTGGGCATCTTCGGTTTCGCCTGCCTGACCAGTTCGACGCTGGGTGACGCCGTCCGGTTCGCGGCCCGGTTCTACGAGCTGAGCTACGGCTTCTGCCTGCCGACCGTCACGGTGGACGGGCCCGTGGCGGCGATGCGGCTCGACCTGCCCGACTTGACCGGTCCGGTGGCGGAGTTCCTGGTGCGGCGCGACCTGGTGGCGATCGCCCGGGTCATGGCCGAGATGCTGGGCCGTCCCGTCCCGTTCACCTCGATCGAGTTCGCCGGACCCGCCCCGTCGTCGGGTGATGCCTTGGCCCGCAAGGCCTTTGGTGTGACGCCGCGCTACGACTCGCCGGCCAACGTGGCACGCTGGCCGGCCGCATTGCTGGACAATCCGCTGCCCCGGGCCAGCGAGATGACCGTGGCCACGTGCGAGCAGCAGTGCCGCGAATTGCTGGAACGCCGTCGGCAGCGGACCGGGGTGGCGCGGCGGGTGCGTGAGCGCCTGGCGTCGATCGACGGCGAACCCCACACCATCGCGGCCGTCGCGCGGCAGTTGGCGATGAGCGAGCGGACGCTGCGCCGCCGGCTGGTCGAGGAGAACACGAGCTTCCGGGACCTGGTCGAGGAGGTCCACCGTGTCCTCGCCGAGGAGCTGTTGGCAACCGGCGCGCTGTCGGTCGACGACGTCGCGCTGCGGCTGGGGTACGCCGAGGCGACGAGTTTCATCGCCGCGTTCAAACGGTGGACGGGCACGACGCCGGCACGCTATCAGCGTTCGGTCGCGCCGCGCGCCCGGTTGGCCGCCGGCTGATCGTGGCCGGAATCATGGATTTGCCGACCGCTATCGGCTGCCTGCGGCGTGCCGTCGACGCCTAACGTTTGGCGCATGACTTCGACCACTCGCAAGCCCCGCGTGCTGGTGATCGGCGCGGGATTCGGCGGCCTGGCCGCCGCCCACGAGCTCTCCCGGGACGGCCTCGCCGACGTGACGGTGCTGGAGAAGGCCGGCGACATCGGCGGCGTGTGGCGGGAGAACACCTACCCCGGCGCGGCCTGCGACGTCCCGTCGAACCTGTACTCCTACTCCTTCGCCCGAAAGACGGACTGGGGGCGGCGCTACGCCGAGCAGCCCGACATCCTCGGCTACATCCACGACACCGCCGACCGGTTCGGCCTGCGGGACCTGGTGCGGACCGGGGTCGAGGTCACCTCCGCCCGCTACGACGACGACACCGCCACCTGGCGGGTGGAGACCGCGTCGGGTGACGTCTTCGAGGCCGACGTCCTGGTGCCCGCGGTCGGCCAGCTGTCGCGGCCGGCGTTTCCCAACATCCCGGGGCTCGACACGTTCGCGGGCCCGTCGTTCCATTCGGCGCAGTGGCGCCACGACGTCGACCTGGCCGGCAAGCGCGTGGCGGTGCTCGGCACCGGCGCGTCGGCGATCCAATTCGTCCCGCGCATCCGCGAGGCGGCCGGGCGGGTCACCGTCTTTCAGCGCTCCGCGCCGTACATCATCCCCAAGCCCGACCGTGCCTACACCGGTGCGCACCACGCCGCGTTCCGGAAGGTGCCCGGGTTCGCCGCCGCGATGCGGGGCCTGATCTGGGAGATCTCGGAGTTCTTCGGCCTTGCGCTGACCAAGGTCGCCCCGCTCGCCTGGCTGATAGGCGTCGTCGCGTCGGCGAACCTCAAGCACCACATCAAGGACCCGGTGCTGCGGGCCAAGCTCACGCCCGACTACCCGGTCGGCTGCAAGCGCGTCCTGTTCAGCAACGACTGGTATCCCGCGCTGGCGAGCGACAACGTCGAGGTGGAGACCGGCGCGATCGCCGAGGTGACGCCCACGGGTGTGCGCACCGCCGACGGGCGCCTGCACGAGGTCGACGTCGTCATCTACGGCACCGGGTTCAAGGCCACCGAATTCCTTGCGCCGGTGACGATCACCGGCCGCGACGGGCGGGAGCTGTCCGCCGAGTGGGCCGAGGGGGCCCGCGCGCATCTGGGCATGGCGGTGCCGGGTTTCCCGAACATGTTCCTGATCTACGGGCCGAACACCAACCTCGGCAGCAGCTCGATCATCCTGATGATGGAGCAGCAGGCCCGCTACATCCGCCAGATCACCGAGGAGCTTGCCCGCGGGGGTGTGTCCCGCGCGTTCGAGGTTCGCCGCGCCGTGGAGCAGGCCTACGACGCGGAGGTCCAGGCCCGCCTCGATGCCGGCGTGTGGACCACCTGCGACTCCTGGTACCGCACCGCCTCCGGCCGCGTCACCACCAACTGGCCCGGCCTGGTGCACGAATACCAACGCCGCACCCGGACCGCGGTGCTCGCGGACTACGAGGTGGTCCTTCCCGAACGCGCAACCAAGAAGGTCGGCGCTTAACCCTGTTCGGCGGCCGGGACTACGCTCGCAAACATGCTCGCAGCGTTCGGATTCGAAACCATGGGTGTGGTCGTCGGGGACATGTTCTTCGTTGACCCCCGCCCGCTCGAAGGCCAGGAGACCCCGGAGCGGGGAGTCAGACTGGAACTGCGCCTCGTCGACCGCGACGAGCCGCAGGGGTCGATCTACGCGGGGGTTCCGATCTCCTTCAACCGCCCGGTGTGGCGGGTGGACCTGTTCGGATCCACCGAGAGCCCGCCCGGGACGCTCGACCGGGCCCATCACCACCCCCGTTTCGACGGGTGGGAACCCGGCCGCCGGCATTTCGTCCCCGAGCTGTCGGCCGACCCGGTGGGCTGGCTGGCCGGCCAGCTCGCCGACCCGGCCGCCGTGCTCACGCGGGCGGGCGTCGACCCCGACGAGGTCAGCGAGGCCGACAAGGCCGGGCTCGCCGCGGCGGCTCCGGAGATCGTCGCCGCGGTCAAACGGATGCTCGACGGCGTGCGGGACGGAGAATTGGCCCCGTCGCCCGAAGAGCCTGTCGCCGCCGCTCGCACCGGCTGGCTCTAGCCGGTCACCTTCTCCGCCAGCGCCGCCAGCTTGGCGTCGAGGTCGGTTGCGGCCTCGAGCAATTCGGGATTCGGTGCGACGACCATCAGCGACGACGGCTTGACGTAGGTCAGGCTGCTGCCGGCGCCCTCGTCGGCGATCAGCAGCTCGACGGGGGCGAACAGGCCCGCGGTCACGTCGTGGCGCAGCATCGTGATCGCGATCAACGGGTTGCCGAGGATGACGCGGACCACCTTGCGGTCGATGCCCGCCTTGGTGATCCAGGCGCCGTGGTCGAAGGCCCCGAACAGCATGAACCCGCTTGGCCCGACATGCGTTTCGACGCGCTGCCGGTAAGCAGCCCAGTCATCGGTGGCCGCCGCGATGTCGTTGATCGGGACGGGACGCTCGCCGATGTCGGCCAGGAGCGCGGCGAGCACCTCGTCGTGGCTCTTGGCACTCTGGTAGCGCACGCGTACGCCGTTGAAAACCGTCTCGGTCATAATTTCCCCGTCCTTCGGTCCTCGCCGATCTTAAGGATCGGAGTCCGGTTCTCCGGCTGAACCCTTTCCCACAGGCCGCCCGTGCCCAGCGCCGTTGCCGACTGGTCCTCCCTGCGGAACCACTCCTCGGCGCTCTTGATCCGATTCGGGTGAATCTCGTCGAGCAGGGCGTAATCGCGCTTGATGACCTCGTGCTTCCACAGATTCCAGAATCCCGTGAAGTTGTCGCGGATGTTCATGGTGCTCTTGTCTTTCGGGTCCGCGTTGTACCCGGCGGGCGCATCCGCGGCCCTGCTGAGGGGACCCTCGCGCCAGTAGGTGTCCAGATCGGTGTCGATGTAGCGGCTCGGATGCCCGGTGACCCTCTCGAATGCCGCGGCAAGATCGGCGTAGCGGATCTGGTCGATGGCGACTTCGAGGTCGAGGCCATTCGCGCGCTCGGGATGGTCGAAAAGCCAACGGACGTAATATCCGCAGTCTTCGAGGGCCACGTGCGGCACGGCTCCCTCGCCAAGCGGAACCCGCCACGTCACCACGCCGTCCTCGATGGTGGGTGCCATCGGCGTCCCGGGCGAAATCACCATCTCGATGTACGGGCCGGACGTGAACACCGCCGCGCCCATTCGATTGCCGTTCACCTGATTCTGAAACAGGATCCACTCACCCACGCGGCCCTTGCCGTCATAGTGCCCGGTGCGGAATCTGGAGTCATATCCCGACTTCTTGAGCCCGTAGTCGAGGTTTCCATAGACGAAGAACTTGATGCCCTCTTCGATGGCTATCTCGTAAGCGCGCATCGCCCAATAGATCTCGGTCTTCTCTCCGGTGTTGAACCCGTCGATGTTGATGAACGCTGCGTCGGCACCGCGAAACCCTTCGCGCAGAACCTCTTCGTCGGCGAACGAACCTTCCAGGACGGCGACGTTGTCGAGGGCGAGGAGCTCCTTGGCCCGCCGGGAAGCGGGGTCGCGGCTGAGGAATCGAACGGAGTACTTCTTGTCCGAGACCAGGGCACGTATGACCGGCATGCCCTGGGCTCCGGTGCCGCCGATGACAAAGACTCTCGAGCCGGTGTCGGAAGACATTACAGCCGCTCGATTATGGTCGCGTTGGCCATGCCGCCGCCCTCGCACATCGTCTGCAGCCCATACCGTCCGCCGCGCTGTTCGAGAGCGTTGACCAGTGTGGTCATGATGCGGGCACCACTCGCGCCAAGCGGGTGGCCGATAGCGATGGCACCCCCGTTGACGTTGGTCCGGTCGAGGATGCCGGTTTGCTCCCCATCTACGTCCTTGGCCCAGGCGAGCACGACGGGTGCGAAGGCCTCGTTCACCTCGAACAGGTCGATGTCGGCCAGCGTCAAGCCGGCCCGCCGCAGCACCTTCTCGGTGGCCGGGATGACCCCGGTCAGCATGTAGAGCGGATCGGAGCCGACCACGGTGGTGGTGTGGATGCGGGCCAGCGGACGCAGGCCCAGCCTGCGGGCGGTCTCGCTGCTGGCGATCATGACCGCGGCGCTGCCGTCGGAGAGCGGCGAGGAGTTGCCGGCGGTGATCTCCCAATTGATCTGCGGGAAACGGGCTTTCATCGCCTCGCTGTAGAACGCGGGCTGCAGCCCGGCCAGGGTCTCGATCGTCGTGCCGGGCCGGATGAATTCGTCGGAGGCAAGGCCGGCGATGGGAATCAGCTCGTTGTCGAAGAGCCCATCCTTGGTCGCGCGGGCGGCCTTGTCGTGGCTGCCGGCGGAGAATTCGTCGAGCTGGGTGCGCGAGAATCCCCACTTCGCGGCGATCAGCTCGGCGCTGATGCCCTGCGGCACCAGGCCATCGGGATAGCGACGCGTCATGTCGTCGCCGAAGGGATTGCTGCCCGGCAGCACCGAGCTGCCCATGGGGACACGGCCCATCGACTCCACGCCGGCGGCCACGACCAGGTCGTAGGCGCCGGAGATGACGCCCTGCGCGGCGAAGCTGATGGCCTGCTGGCTGCTGCCGCACTGCCGGTCGATCGTGACGCCGGGAACCGACTCGGGGAATCCGGCACCCAGCAGCGCGTTGCGGGCGATGTTGACGGCCTGGTCGCCGACCTGGGCCACCGCGCCGGCGATGACGTCGTCGACCTGCGCCGCGTCCACCCCGGTGCGCGCCACCAGTTCGCGCAGGCTGTGCGCCAGCAGGTCGGCGGGCAAAACCTCGTGCAGGGCACCGCTGGGTTTGCCCTTGCCGATGGGGGTGCGGACGGCTCCGACGATGACGGCGTCGCGGTTCATGGCTCCTCCTCGAGTCCCTGCGGATCTAGGTATAGATCGCTGTACCCAGATAAACATCTAGGTACACTAAACGCAACCCAGACGGGGAGGTGATCTATGACACTGCTGCAGGGACCGCTGGCCGATCGCGATGCCTGGTCGGCCGTGGGCGAGTGCGCGATCGAGAAGACCATGGCGGTGGTGGGCACCAAATCCGCGATGCTCATCATGCGCGAGGCGTATTACGGCACCACGCGCTTCGACGACTTCGCCCGCCGGGTGGGCATCACGAAGGCCGCCACCTCGGCGCGGCTGTCCGAGTTGGTCGAGCTGGGGCTACTGAAGCGCCAGCCGTACCACGAACCCGGGCAGCGCCGCCGCCAGGAATACGTGCTCACCGAGGCCGGCATCGACTTCATGCCGGTGGTGTGGGCGATGTTCGAGTGGGGCCGGCGCCACCTGCCGGGGCACAACCGCCTCCGGCTGACCCACCTCGGGTGCGGTGCCGAGGCGGGCGTCGAAATCCGTTGCGCGCAAGGCCATAAGGTGGCGCCCGACGAGCTCGGCATGCGGCTGGCTAAGTCTGGTTGAGCGCGGCCAGCAGCCGCCGGGCCGCGGCCACCCGGCGGGCGGCGGGGCCGGACAACGCGTCCAGCGCGCATTCGGGGTCGGCGGGCGGCCCCATGTGCCCGCAGCCGCGCGGGCAGTCCTCGATCGCCTCGGCGAGGTCCGAGAAGGCCATCAGCACGTCGTCGGGTTGGATGTGGGCCAGCCCGAACGAACGGATGCCCGGGGTGTCGATCACCCAGCCCGATGTGGCCAGGGGGAGCGCGACCGATTGGGTGGAGGTGTGCCGGCCCCGGCCGATGTCGGTGACCTCGCCGACGGCCCGTTCCGCCTCGGGCACAAGGCGATTCACCAACGTCGATTTGCCGACGCCGGAATGCCCGAGCAGCACGGTGATCTTGCCGGCCAGCAGGTCGGCCACCGCCAGCAGCGGGTCATCGCGGCCCGCGACGACTACCGTCAGGTCCAGGTCGACGAACTGCGCGGCGAACGGCTCCGCCGGCGCGAGGTCGGTCTTGGTCAGGCACAGAATCGGCGTCAGCCCGCCGGCGAAGGCGGCGATGAGCGCGCGGTCGACCAGGCCGGTGCGCGGCGGCGGGTCGGCCAGCGCCACCACGATCAGCAACTGGTCGGCGTTGGCGACCACCACGCGTTCGGCGGGGTCGGTGTCGTCGGCGGTGCGGCGCAACACCGTTCGCCGTTCCCCGCGCCGCACGATGCGGGCCAGGGTGTCCAGCCGCCCGGACAGATCGCCGACGATGTCGACGTCGTCACCGACCACGATCGGGGTCCGGCCCAGTTCCCTGGCCCGCATGGCCGTGACCCGCCGATCGGGGTCCCCGCCGAGCACGCACCCCCAGCGGCCCCGGTCCACGCTGACCACCATCGCGGGCTGGGCGTCGGCGTGCTCGGGACGAGTCTTGGTGCGCGGTCGCGAGCCCCTGCCGGAGCGGACCTTGACGTCGGACTCGTCGTAATCGCCGGGCCTCAAATATCGGACTCCAGCATGTGTGCCCACAGCTGCGGAAACTCGGGCAGCGTCTTGGAGGTGGAGCCGATGTCGTCCACCTGGACCCCGGTCACTCGCAGCCCGATGATCGCGCCCGCCATCGCCATCCGGTGGTCGGCGTAGGCGCGCCACACCCCGGGCCGCAACGGCGTCGCGGTGATCACCAAGCCGTCGGGTGTTTCCATGCAATCGCCGCCGAGGCGTTTGATCTCGGCGCTCAGGGCGGCGAGCCGGTCGGTCTCGTGACCCCGCAGGTGGCCGATGCCGGCCAGGCGCGACACCGAGCCGGGCTTGGCCAGCGCGGCGAGGGCCGCGACCGCCGGGGTGAGTTCGCCGACGGCGCGCAGGTCGACGTCGAACCCGTCGTAGTCGGCCGAACCCTGCACCTCGAGGAACGAATCACCTTGGTTGACAACGGCGTTCAGCTTGCCCAGAACGGTCAGGATGTTCTCGGCGGGTTGCACGCTGGCGGCCGGCCAGCCGGTGATGCGGACCGTTCCACCGCTGACCACGGCCGCCGCCAGGAACGGCACGGCGTTCGTCAGATCGGGTTCCACCTCCCAGTGCCGGGCCGCGACCGGACCGGGGCGCACCCGCCACTGGTTGGGGACCGAATCGTCGACGTCGACCCCGGCCTGCCGCAGCATCTGCACGGTCATCGCGATGTGCGGCGCCGACGGCAGCGTCGCGCCGGTGTGCTGCACGGTCAGGCCCTCGGCGAACGACGGCGCGCACAACAGCAGCCCCGAGACGAACTGGGACGACGCCGAGGCGTCGATGGCCACGGCGCCCCCGGCGACCGACCCGCTGCCGTGCACCCGAAAGGGCAGACCGGCGCCCTCGATCGGCACGCCCAGGCCGCGCAGGGCGTCGAGCAGCGGCGCGATGGGCCGCGCCCGGGCTTGCTCGTCGCCGTCGAACTCGACCACCGCCTCGGCCAGCGCAGCCAGCGGCGGCACGAACCGCAGCACCGTGCCGGCCAGCCCGCAATCCACCCGCGCGTCGGGCCCGGGCGCGATGCGGCCGCTGACCGTCAGCTCGGACCCCTCGCCGTCGACGCGCAAACCCAGTGCGCGCAGCGCACCGATCATCAGGTCGGTGTCCCGGCTGCGCAGCGCCCCGCTGATGCTCGGGGTGCCCCCGATTGGCGAGCCCTGCGCGGCCGCCAGCGCCGCCAGCACCAGCGCCCGGTTGGTCTGCGACTTCGAGCCCGGAACGGTCACGATCGCGTGCACCGGTTTCGGCGCGCTGGGGGCCGTCCACATACTCACCGGTCCATCATGGCGTGTCACCGACTTCTGCCACCATGGAAGGTATGTGCGGACGGTTCGCGGTCACCACGGATCCCGCGCTGCTGGCCCAGAAGATCAAGGCGATCGACGAGGCCACCGGCGCCTCGGAGGGCGCCGGCGCGCCCAATTACAACGTGGCCCCGACGTCGACCATCGCGACTGTCGTCAGCCGGCACAGCGACCCCGACGACGAACCCACCCGACGGGTCCGGCTGATGCGCTGGGGCCTGGTGCCGCCATGGGCCAAGGCCGGTTCCGACGGGGCACCCGAGACCAAAGGCCCGATGCTGATCAACGCCCGCGCGGACAAGGTCACCGCCTCGCCCGCGTTCCGGTCGAGCGCCAAGTCGAAGCGGTGCCTGATCCCGATGGACGGCTACTACGAATGGCGCGTGAACGACGCCGTCGCCGGCAAGAAGTCCCGCAAGACGCCGTTCTTCATGTACCGCGAGGACGGCGAGCCGCTGTTCATGGCGGGCCTGTGGTCGGTGTGGAAGCCCGCCAAGGACGCGTCGCCGCTGCTGAGTTGCACGATCATCACCACCGACGCGCCCGGGGAGCTGGCCGAGATCCATGACCGGATGCCGCTGGTGGTCCCCGAACGGGAGTGGGACCGCTGGCTCGACCCCGACGCCCCGGTCGACGAAGAGCTGCTGCGCCGGCCGCCCGACGTGCGCGGCATCCGCATGCGCGAGGTCTCGACGCTGGTCAACAACGTCCGCAACAACGGCCCGCAGCTGCTCGAGCCGGCCGGCCCGGAACCCGAGCAGGCGACCCTGCTCTAGTCGCTGAGGCGGACTTAGCATGCTTGTGTGACTGCCTCGTACACATACTCATTCGACGACATCCGGAACCGTCCGGTCGCGGTGGTCGGGGCGGGAACGCTGGGCCGCCGCATCGCGTTGATGTTCGCCAGCCGCGGCGGCACCGTCCGTATCTTCGCCCCACGCGCCGAACAGCGCGCCGCCGCGGTGCACTACGTCGCGGAAGCCCTACCGAAGCTGTTGCAGGACCGCGGCTTTGGTGAACTGGGTGGCGCGACGGCCGCGGGGTCGCTGGAAGAGGCGTTGGACGACGCCTGGCTTGTCGTGGAGTCCGTCCCGGAGAAACTGGAGATCAAGATCGCAACGTGGGACCAGATCGACCAAGCCGCGCCGCCGGACACCATCTTCGGCACCAACTCTTCGTCGTATCCGTCGCGCCTGGTGGCCCGCGGCGTGCGCGACAAGACCCGCTTGTGCAACACGCACTTCTACATGCCGCCCGAGGCCAACGCCGTCGACCTGATGTCCGACGGGCAGACCGACCGCGGCCTGCTCGACACCCTGCTGACCGTGCTGCCCGAGTTCGGCGTTCATCCCTTCGAGGCGCGCAAGAAATGCACCGGCTTCATCTTCAATCGCATCTGGGCGGCGATCAAGCGCGAGTCCCTGGCCGTGGTCGCCGAGGGTGTGGCCCGCCCAGAGGATGTCGACGGGATGTTCAAGAGCAACCTGGGCGTGCCGGCCGGCCCGTTCCAGATGATGGACGCGGTCGGGCTGGACGTGGTGCTCGACATCGAGAACCACTACGCCGACGAGTTCCCGCACCTCCCCAGGCACGTGCGGGAGTTGCTGCAGTCGTACGTCGATGCCGGCAAGCTCGGCGTGAAATCGGGCGAAGGTTTCTACAGTTATCGGTCCGGGGCGTGACCGTGACGCCGCCGAGCCAGTCCCGGCCGAACGCGCGGCCTAATTGCTGAGAACCAGCTTCCAGTTACCGTTGACGTTACGATCCGGAATACACCAGAAGTTGTTCCAGGTACCCGGCGTGGTGGCCTTCACGCCCGGCCCGGCGTTCTGGCACGCCTCCCGGGTTGGGTAGTTACCCTCGGTCTGAAATGTGTCGGCGTGGCTAACGACCACGCCGGTCGTCATCAACCCCGCGAATGCCAGTGCGCCGGCGGCAAGGATTGTCCCGGCGCGCGCTTTGCCGGCCGATTTCTTGACACCCGGCCGCGTCCCGTTGAACGATCGCTTCGTTTCCATTCAATCCTCCTGTGGCGCTCCATCTGGTGGTCCGTGAGGGGGAGACGAACCCGCGTTAGCGCAAAGTGTAGGACCACACGAGCCCACGAGCCGCCCGAACCGGGCAACGTCGTTTGGTTCCCGCCGAAGAATGGACGGCGCGGACGCGCGGTTATCGCGCGGCCCCAGACAATGCAACGGGAATTTGGTTCAACGTTTGTCCGCGAGACCCGCGCGTGATACCGAATTGTTTCGCCAAAGACATTTTCTTTGCGCCGACGATGGCGAACCATATTGGCATGACGAATACCGACCAGACCGTTTTTGAGGGTCCCCTGCAGCAACTCGCCCGCAGCGCGTGGCAGTTGCTTTTGCTCATCGGTGTCCTGGCGGTGGCACTCGGTGCCATCGTGCTGGCTTGGCCAGGCAAGACACTATTCGTGGCGGGTGTGCTGTTCGGCATCTACCTGGTGGTTTCCGGGATTGGATACGTGTTTGCCGCGTTCGGCACACACACCGGGGCCGCGATGCGGGTGTTGACGTTCATCACCGGCATCGTGTCGCTGGTCCTCGGCCTCTTTTGCTTCCGCGACAAATTCGAGGCGGTCACCCTGCTGGCCATATGGATCGGAGTTAGCTGGCTGTTTCGCGGATTCACCCTGCTCGCGGCGGCGCTGTCGTTCGACCACCTGCCCGGCCGCGGCTGGCAGGTGCTGTCCGGGCTGATCATCGTGATCGGCGGCGCCGTGCTGATCGTCTCGCCGCTCGACTCGATCGCCGTCCTGACCCTGGTCGCCGGCTGCTGGCTGATCGCCATCGGCATAGTGGACATCATCACGGCGCTTCAAGTTCGCAGCCGGGCCAAGGGCGTGGCGGGAGTCTAGGGGAGCCGCCGCTCAGCCTCGAACACCAGACACAGCTCCGCGACATCCCTTGGCCGCGAAAGTGATCGGCCGGTCAACTCCTCGATGCGGCGCAGCCGGTGCCGCACCGTGTTGGGGTGGCAGAAGATCTTCGACGCGGCGTCGCTGGCGGAGCCGCCCGAGTCCAGCCAAGCCTGGAAGGTATCGAGAAGGACCGCGCGCTCCTCGGCGGGCAGTTCGTCCACCCGCCGGAACAGCGACGACCTGATCTTTGCCATCGCCTCGGGCGCGCTGACCGCCAACACAGCCAGCGGGGTGTCGTCGAAGACCGAGATCAGGGACGCACCAGACGGTTTGCCGGTGAGCGCCAACCGGGCTAGTCGCAACGCGTCGCTGGTTTCGGCCAGTTCGCGAAACGGCGGGCTGATGCCGACCCGCGCGATCGCGACGTGGCCGAGCATTTCGACAAGGGTGTTCAGGGCTTGCACGCTGGGTCGAAGATGGGCTACCTGCACCAGCTGCTCGCGGGCGCCGTCTGGACCAGCCTGTTCGCGTTGCCGGCCGTGCGGCAGGAGACGCTGATCGTGGCGGGCACCGACGACCCGATCATCCCGGTGGTCAACGCCCGCATCCTGCACGCTTTGCTGCCCCATTCGATGCTGCACCTGCATTCGGGCGGGCACATCGACGTCGTACACAACGCGACCGAGCTCGCGCCCGTCATCGAGAAGTTCTTGGCCGAACCTGGCGAACGGGCATAGGCGCCCGCGGACTCTCTAGGTCGTAAGGTCCGCCGTGACCGCGCCGGTCAACCGGATCAGGTCCCGCGGTGAAACCCCGACGTCCCAGCCGCGGCGGCCCGCGCTGCAGTACACCCGGTCCCAGCCCAGCGCGCCCGCGTCCACGACGGCCGGCAGGGCCTTGCGCTGCCCGAACGGCGACACGGCGCCCACCGGGTAGCCGGTGGCCCGCTGGGCCACGGCCGGGTCGGCCATGCTCGCCTTGGCCACCCCGAGCGCCGCGGCGGCCGCCTTCAGCGAGAGCCGGGCCGGCACCGGCAGCATCGCGACCGCCAGCCCGCCCGGCACGGCGACGACCAGGGTCTTGAAGATCTGTTCGGCCGCGATGCCGCGCTCCGTCAGCGCGTGGACCGCCTCGACGCCGAACGACCGCTCGCGGGGATCGTGGTCGAAGGTGACAACCTCGTGCGCCACGCCGGCTTTCACCAACGCGGTAAGCGCGGGCGTGGCGGCGCCAGGCACGGCGCAGGCCCCGACTAGGGGCCGGAGTACCCCGGCGGGTTCACGCCGTCGACCCAGAAGTCGACACCGAGCTGCCCTCCCGGTACGCAGTTGTAGACCGACAGGTCGGTGACCCCGGACTCGACCAGCACGTCCTCGCACAGCAGGGTGTTGCCGGTGTACTCGCGGGCGGGCTTGTTGAGGATGACGTAGGCCGCGTCGGAGTACACCTCCGGCTTGCGGGCGCGGCCCATCGCCTCGTCGCCGCCGAGCAGGTTCTGCACCGCCGCGGTGGCCACCAGCGTGCGCGGCCACAGCGTGTTGGACGCGATGCCCGCCTCGCGCATCTCCTCGGCGATCCCGAGCGCGCACAGCGTCATGCCGAACTTGGCCATCATGTAGGCCGTCGGCTTCAGCCATTCCTTGCCGAGCAGCACCGGCGGGGAAAGCGTCAGGATGTGCGGGTTCTCCGCGGCCTTGAGGTGCGGGATGCAGGCCTGCGACACCGCGTAGGTGCCGCGCACCTGGATGCCGTTCATCAGGTCGAACCGCTTCATCGGCACCTCGGTGATGGACCCCAGGTTGATCGCCGACGCGTTGTTGACGCAGATGTCGATGCCGCCGAACCGCTCGACGGTCTTGGCGACCGCGGACTCGACGGAGTCCGGGTCGCGGACGTCCCCGACGATCGGCAGGGCCGCCCCGCCCGCGTCCTCGAGCTCCTTGGCGGCGGTGTACACCGTGCCCGGCAGCTTGGGGTGGGGCTCGGCGGTCTTGGCGATCAGGGCGATGTTGGCGCCGTCTTGGGCGGCGCGCTTGGCGATCGCCAGGCCGATACCGCGACTGGCGCCGGAGATGAACATGGTTTTGCCCGCAAGGGACGTGGCGTGGGACATGGCGTCACATTAACGTCCTGGCCCGCTCGCGCGGATCGGGGGACGGGCGGGCCCGGATTCCGGGGGAAATAGCACGTCGGCCCCCGCTGTTGAAGCAAGCGGTCTCTGATGTGACGTGGGTGCACCCGGGCAGACACTGTCGGTGGCAGCCTCTAGATTGGGAGGAGCGGTTTGGTGTCAGCGGCGACGAGCCTGTTGGACCGTCCAATGGGTGCCGAGCAGTTGGCTTGCGTTCCTGCAAGCCCGGTGGCGCTTTCAGTGCTGCCCGGCGACACCGCAGCAGAAGGGACCGGGTTCATCGACATGGCCGACCAAGACGGCGCGACAGCACGCGAGGTTCCCGATGCCGCCCCGCAGGAGACGGACGCGGAGCTCATGGCGCGTTTCGAGCGCGACGCGATACCGCTGCTGGACCAGCTCTACGGCGGCGCCCTGCGCATGACGCGCAATCCCGCCGACGCCGAAGACCTGCTGCAAGAGACGATGGTGAAGGCGTACGCCGGGTTTCGTTCCTTCCGGGCCGGCACCAACCTCAAGGCGTGGCTGTACCGGATCCTGACCAACACCTACATCAACAGCTACCGCAAGAGGCAGCGCCAGCCGGCCGAGTACCCGACCGAGGAAATCACCGACTGGCAGCTGGCCTCCAACGCCGAGCACTCGTCCACCGGGCTGCGCTCGGCCGAGGTCGAGGCGCTCGAGGCGCTGCCCGACACCGAGATCAAGGAAGCACTGCAGGCGTTGCCGGAGGAATTCCGGATGGCCGTCTACTACGCCGATGTCGAGGGGTTCCCGTACAAGGAAATCGCCGAGATCATGGACACGCCCATCGGGACGGTAATGTCACGGCTGCACCGCGGCCGGCGTCAACTGCGTGGGCTGTTGGCGGACGTGGCCAAAGAGCGGGGCTTCAACCGCGGCCAGCAGGCGCACGAGGAGGTGTCGTCATGAGCGAGCTTTCCGGCCCCAGCGACACCTGCCCCAACGACGACGCCCACGGCGCCGTCGGCTGCGCCGAGGTGATCCGCCAGGTCTGGCTCCTGCTCGACGGTGAGTGCACGCCGGAGTCGCGGGACCAGTTGCGCCGCCACCTCGAAGCGTGCCCCGGCTGCTTCAAGCATTACGGCCTCGAGGAGCGGATCAAGGCGTTGATCGCCACCAAATGCCGGGGCGAGAAGGCCCCCGAAGGCCTCCGCGAGCGGCTACGGCTGGAGATCCGGCGGACCACCATCATCCGTGAGTCGCGGTAGCGGTCCTCAGGCGTTGGGCCGCTTGCCGTGGTTGGCTTTGCTGTGCTTGCGGTCGCGCTTCTTACGGCCCCGTTTGGCCATGGTCGAACCCTCCGTCGATTGTCTGTGATGCGGGCGCCCGGCGCCCGTCAGCCTGCCGCCCAGTCTCTCACGGAAGTCGGACGCGGCGACAACGGCCCGTGCGCCGCTTCGGCGAGCGAACGGCGTCAATCGGCTCGCCGCCAAAAATTCCCGCCGGCTTCGGTTTGTCCCATCCTTCCGTCACACTGCTACACGTGAAGACGACAGCCTCGATTCGGGCATTCGGTCTATCTCGGATGGCACTGGGTCTGTGGCTCGCGCTCGCGCCGCGACGGCCCGGCGAACTGTGGTTCGGCGAACCCAATCCCGAAGTGGCAGGCACCGCGCTCTTGCGCTGTATCGGCGGACGGGACCTGGGCATCGGGCTTGGCCTGGTGGCGAACGCTACGCCCGACTCGCTGTGGTTGAAGGTCGGCATCGTCGCCGACGCCGTTGACACCGCAGCCACGCTGCTGGCGAGCCGTCATATGACGCGAAGGAGCGCGCTCATCGGCGTCGGCGGCGGGGCCACCTACACGCTCATCGGCAGCCTGATGCTGCTCAGAGGGCGGCATCGTGCGCGTACAGCCCCCGCAGGCCTGACGTAACTACCACCGGCACAGCATCAGAGGCCCGCGTGCCGCGGCCCCGGCCGCACCTATGGTTCGATATAGCTGAGCTTGACCAGCAGCCAGCACACGCGAATGGCCGATACGAGTGGGGTGAAGATGGCCGAGGATGTCCGCGCCGAGATCGTGGCCAGCGTGCTCGAAGTCGTGGTGAGCGAGGGCGATCAGATCGGCAAAGGCGACGTCGTGGTGTTGCTGGAGTCCATGAAGATGGAGATTCCGGTCTTGGCCGAGGTCGACGGCACCGTCAGCAGGGTGAGCGTCTCGGTGGGCGATGTCATCCAGGCGGGCGACCTGATTGCCGTGATCAGCTAGCCGTTGGACCGTCTGTTGCCGGGGATGCCCCGGGGAGTGAGTGATGTCGACTCTCGGTGATCTGCTTGCCGAACACACCGTGCTGCCGGGCAACGCGGTGGACCACCTGCATGCGGTGGTGGGGGAGTGGCAGCTGCTGGCGGACCTGTCGTTCGCCGACTACCTGATGTGGGTTCGCCGCGACGACGGCATGTTGGTGTGTGTGGCGCAGTGCCGGCCGAACACCGCGCCCACGGTGCTGCTCACCGACTCGGTGGGCAGTGTGATCGCCGCCGACCGGCTCACGCTCGTCGCCGAGGCCTTCGAATCCGGCACCGCCCAGCGGGATTACGGTGCGGGCCAAAAGGATTCATTGCTGCCCGGCCCGCACGTCGAGGCCTCGCCCGTGCGGTACGGCGGCCGGGTGGTGGCCGTGCTGACGCGCCATCAAACCGCCGGCGCGGCCGACCGCACCTCCGGCCAACTGGAGACCGCCTACCGGGAGTGCGCGAGCGACCTCGTCCACATGCTCGCCGACGGCACCTTTCCCGACGTCGGGGACGTCGTCATGTCCCGCTCCACGCCCCGGGCGGGCGACGGCTTCATCCGGCTGGACGTCAACGGCGTCGTCGCGTACGCCAGCCCCAACGCGGTGTCGGCCTACCACCGGATGGGCCTGACGAGCGAGCTGGAGGGCCGCAACCTGGTCAAGGTGACGCGGCCGCTGATCTCGGATCCCTTCGAGGCGCAGGAGCTGGCCGAGCACGTGCTCGACCTGCTCGCCGGGGGGAAGAGCATGCGGATGGAGGTCGACGCCGGCGGCGCCACGGTGCTGCTGCGGACGCTGCCCCTGGTGGTCGACGGCGCCGGCGCCGGGGCGGCGGTGCTGATCCGCGACGTCACCGAGGTGAAGCGCCGCGACCGGGCGCTGATCTCCAAGGACGCCACGATCCGCGAAATCCACCACCGGGTGAAGAACAACCTGCAGACGGTGGCGGCGCTGCTGCGCCTGCAGGCCCGACGGACGGCCAACGCCGAGGGGCGCGAAGCCCTGATCGAGTCGGTGCGCCGGGTCTCGTCGATCGCATTGGTGCACGATGCGCTGTCGATGTCGGTCGACGAACAGGTGAACCTCGACGAGGTCATCGACCGGATCCTGCCCATCATGAACGACGTGGCGTCGGTGGACCGGCCGATCCGGATCAACCGGGTCGGGGACCTGGGTGTGCTGGACTCCGACCGGGCGACCGCCCTGATCATGGTGATCACCGAATTGGTTCAGAACGCGATCGAGCATGCGTTCGACCCGGCGGTCGAGGCGGGGTCGGTGACCATCCGTGCCGAGCGGTCGGCCCGCTGGCTCGACGTCGTCGTCCACGACGACGGCCGCGGGTTGCCCGAGGGCTTCAGCCTGGAGACGTCCGACAGCCTCGGTCTGCAGATCGTGCGGACCTTGGTGTCGGCCGAGCTCGACGGCACGCTGGGCATGCGCCAGGCCCCGGCCCGCGGCACCGACGTGGTGTTGCGGGTGCCGATCGGCCGGCGGGCACGACTGGTGATATAGGCCTGACACAACAGTGCGGCCCCGACTTTCGTCGGGGCCGCACTGTTTGCTCTGAGTGAATCAGACTCCGCTGCGGGCCTTCGTCCGGGCATTGCGACGCTTGAGGGCGCGCCGCTCGTCTTCGCTCATGCCGCCCCAGACGCCCGAGTCCTGGCCGGTATTCAGGGCCCAGGACAGGCAATCCGTGGTCACCGGGCACCGATTGCAGACCAGTTTCGCGTCAGCGATCTGCGCGAGCGCCGGGCCGCTGTTCCCTACCGGGAAGAACAGCTCCGGGTCCTCGTCGCGACAGACCGCCTTGTGGCGCCAATCCATACGTTCTCACTCCTCACTGAGTGCGCAGCAAGGCGCACGGCCAATTTTCTTCGGCTGTTAACGCGTGCACAAGAAAAGGGTCCGTACCCCTATCTAAATTTCTGCATGCAACCTTTCGATCGTTTCACAGGCTCAACAGAAGTCAATAGGCCCGAGTTAGCTCGTGGGCTATCTCACTTTGATCATTCGGTAGCCGAGCCCTTACTCCGTTGTACTACACTGACGGGCCCCTCTCACGGAAAAATTTCGCCGCCCCGCCCGTAGGCCCGTCGTTGGCGCAGGTCAGAGCGGATTCTTCCGGGGTGGCGCGACCACCGCGAGCGCGTCCGGTACCGCCCTGTACGTCATGGTTTCGCGCACGCCGAGGTAATCCCCGTCGAACTGGCAGGCGACCGGGCCCCCGGTCGAGGTGACGCGCACGCAGGGCACATCGTCCGCGGTGATGAGGTGGTCGAACTCGAACTTCGGCCGCTTGGCGAACATCTGCCGCACGATGCGCAGGGTGGGAATCGTTTTCATGGTGGTGGGCGCGAACACGCCCAGCCCCGACTCGAAGGTGCAGCCGGGATTGGTCCATACCGGCCGGTCGTTGGCGAACGTCCAGGGGCTGGAGTTGGAGACGAACGCGAAGCTCACCCCGGCGATGGGGTCGCGGCCCGGCAGTTCGAGGGTGAGCATCGGTTCGCGGCGCGTGTAGCCCCAGACGGCGGGCACCGCGGCGCGAATGTAGCGCCAGGCCGTCACCTTCCCGCCCTTGTCGCGTTCGGCCTCGACCGCGGCGACCACCTCCGCGTCGACGCCCATCCCGGTGTTGAACACCGCCCACCGCTCGCCGCAGTCGATCAGGCCGATGCGCCGCCAGGTGTGGTGGCGGTGGTAGTCGTCGAGCAGCTGGATGAGCTGGTTGGTGGCGGCGACCGGGTCCCGCGAGATGCCCAGCGACCGCGCCAGCACGTTCGCCGAGCCGCCGGGTACCACCGCGACCGCAGGCACCGGGCCGATGGGCCCCGATGCGGCGCCGGGACGGCCGAGCAGGCCGTTGACCACCCCGCTCACCGTGCCGTCGCCGCCGTGCACGACGACCAGGTCGACGCCGTCCGCGACCGCCTTCTCCGCGAGTTCGGCGCCGTGACCGCGGTGATTGGTGTGTTCGACCGTGAGCTGCAGGCGGCTCTTGAGCGCGTGCGCCAGCAGGTCGCGACCGGCCGGGGTGGTGGAGGTGGCTGTGGGATTCACGATCAGCACGGCGCGCATGAAGCACGAGCTTATGCGGGCGGCTTAAGGCCGCGCTGTGGGGAACTCCCCCGCCGACACGGGTGACTACGCTGACGCGGGTGACAGGTTTCCGCCGCAACCCAGGGGGCGTCCCGTCCGCCGTGCGCGGCGCCGGACTCCTCGTGGTGGTACAGGGGGCGGCCGCGCTGGTCATGGCGGCGGTGCTGGTGGTGCGCGGCGTCGCGGGGGCCGACCAGCACGTGGTCAACGGGCTCGGCACGGCGGTGTTCTTCCTCCTGGCCGGGGCGGTGGTGCTGGGCGCCGGCCGCGCGCTCATCCTCGGCAAGCGCTGGGGCCGTGGGCCGGCCGTGATCACGCAGCTGCTGTTACTGCCGGTGGCGTGGTATCTGACGGCGGATTCGCACCGCCCCGCGTTCGGGATTCCCGCGGGCGTGGTGGCGCTGGCGGTGTTGGGGCTGTTGTTCAGCCCCGCGGGCGTGCGCTGGGCCGCCGGCGGCGATCAGCGCGACTCCGCCAGCTCGGCCAATCGCGGACCGGACACCCGGTAGGTGGTCCACTCGCGCTGCGGTTCGCCGCCGACGGCGTCGTACAGCGTGATGGCATCGGCGTTCCAGTTCAGCACGGCCCAGGACAACCGCGTGTAGCCCTTGTCGAGGCATTCGGCCGCCAGGGCCGCCAGCAGCGCCCGGGCCAGGCCGCGCCGGCGGAACCGCGGCCGCACGAACAGGTCTTCGAGGTAGATGCCCGCCACGCCGTCCCACGTGGAGAAGTTGAGAAACCACAACGCCATCGCGGCGAGCTGGCCGTCGACTTCCGCGACATGCCCACATACCGCCGGCGCATCACCGAAAAGCGCTGCCGCGATCTGGTTTTCGGTGACCGTGCAATGGTCGGCGGCGTTTTCGAATTCGGCCAGTGCGTGGATCATTTCGGTGATCGCGCCGGCGTCTTCGGGCGTGGCGCGGCGGACGGTCATTGCTCGACGTCCAATGCATTCAGGATGGTGGTGAATTTTGTTGTGGTTTCGGCGACTTCGGCGTCGGGGTCGGATTCGGCGACGATGCCGCCACCCGAGCGGGCGAGCGCGGTGCGGCGGTCCGCGGACAGTTGTGCGCAGCGGATGGAGACCACCCAGCGGCCGTCGCCGCGCGCGTCGCACCAGCCCACGGCCCCCGCGTAGAACCCGCGGTCGCCTTCCAACTCGGCGATGAGCTCGACCGCGGCCTTGGTCGGGACGCCGCCGACGGCCGGGGTGGGATGCAGGGCGAGGGCCAAATCTATTGCACTCGTTGACGTGTCGCGGAGCCGCCCGCTGACCGGGGTGCACAGATGCCAAACGGCGGCGGTGCGGCTCAGCTCCGGCTCGGCGGCGATCGTCAACCCGTCGCACAGCGGCTCCAAGGCCGCCCGGATGGCCTCGATGACCAGCTGATGCTCGTGCCGGTCCTTGGCCGAGCCGGCCAGCGCCGCGCCGTTGGCGGCGTCAATCTCGGGGTCGGCGGCCCGGGGTGCCGAACCGGCGAACGGCCGGCACGTGACGCGGTCCCCGGCGCGGGCCACCAGCAGCTCCGGGCTGGCACCCACCAGCGCGACGCCGGCGTAGGCGTCGCCGGCGCCGGTCAGGTCGGCGAGGTAGCCGTATGCGGCCGGGTCGGCGGCGATCAGGCGGCGCAGGATGACCCGGGCGTCCAGGGGGGCGTCGGCGACCAGCCGCAGCGCGCGCGACAGCACCACCTTGGTGATCAGGCTGTCGGGCGCGGTGAGCTGATCGAGGGCCCGGCTGATGCGGGCGCGATACTCGGCCGGCGGGGGGTCGGCGACGGCGACGCGCACCGGCGGCAGCGGGCCGGTCGGCCAGTCCGGTGGCGCGTCGGTGCGCCGCACCGCATCGGGCGCCAGCAGCGCCGCGGGCTGGTCGACATCAAAGGGTAACGCGCCCAAGACTATTGGGATCAACCCGGAATGCAGCGCGTCCTGCGCGGCGCCCACTTCGCGGTAACGCTGCCGCGCCCCCTCGGCAACGAGGGTTTGGTTCGGTCCGCACAACGCGAACACCGGTTCGGTATTCACCCGGGCTTGATCGCCTGCGGCTGGCTGGTCAATCCGAGCGCGGCGAGTTGGCGCACCCCGTGCTCGAAACCGCACACGGCGATGGAGCCGGCCAGCATCCAGAAGCGGCTGCCCTCGACGAGCGGCAGCTCGACCCAGCGCGTGATGATCGAGCGGGAGAAGTGGCTGTGCCCGACGAACACCACGTCGCGCGAATCCATCTGCTCCAACGCGAAGGCGACGGCGCGATCGGCGCGGTCGCTGACCTGCGCCACGCTCTCGCCACCGGGGCAGCCGTGCGTCCAGACCAGCCAATCGGGGACCGATTCGTGGATCTGGGGGGTCGTCAAACCCTCGTAGGAGCCGTAGTCCCATTCGGCGAGCAGGGGAGAGACCTCGTCCACGGCCAGCCCGGCGAGTTTGGCGGTGGTCAGGGCGCGGATGCGCGGGCTGCTGACCACGAACGGGTCGGCGAGGTTCAGCTCGCGCAGGACGCGGCCGGCGAGCTCGGCCTGGACGCGGCCGGTGTCGGTGAGCTCGAGATCGGTCCGACCCGTGTGCTGGCCGGATTTCGACCACTGGGTCTCGCCGTGGCGGAGTAGGACCAGTCGATGGTTGTGCAAGCCCATATCGACCGATTCTGCCGGACGACATGCCGGGCCCGTCAGCCGCGGCGCGGGGCGAGCGAACGTGCCAGGATGGGCACTGTTGACCGCATGGCGACGAGGCAGAGGGGAGAGCCGCGCCTATGGCTGGTAAGACCCGGGTGTTGGCGGTGGCCAACCAGAAGGGCGGCGTCGCCAAGACGACGACGGTTGCCTCGCTGGGCGCGGCGATGGCCGACGAGGGTAAACGGGTGCTGCTGGTCGACCTCGACCCGCAGGGCTGCCTGACCTTCTCGCTCGGCCAGGATCCCGACAAACTCCCGGTGTCCGTGCACGAGGTGCTGCTCGGCGAGGTCGAGCCCAACGCCGCGCTGGTCACCACGATGGAGGGCATGACGCTGCTGCCGGCCAACATCGACCTGGCGGGAGCCGAAGCGATGCTGCTGATGCGTGCCGGCCGCGAATACGCGCTCAAGCGTGCGCTGGCAAAGCTCTCCGACGACTTCGACGTCGTCATCATCGATTGCCCTCCCTCGCTGGGGGTGCTCACCCTCAACGGGCTGACCGCCGCCGACGAGGTGATCGTGCCGCTGCAGTGCGAGACGCTCGCGCACCGCGGCGTCGGCCAGTTCCTGCGTACGGTCGCCGACGTGCAGCAGATCACCAACCCGGATCTGCGGCTGCTGGGTGCGTTGCCGACGCTGTACGACTCGCGGACCACCCACACCCGCGACGTGTTGCTGGACGTCGCCGACCGCTACAACCTGCCGGTGCTGGCCCCGCCGATCCCGCGCACCGTGCGCTTCGCCGAGGCCAGCGCCTCGGGGTCGTCGGTGATGTCGGGGCGTAAGAACAAGGGCGCGTCGGCGTACGCCGACCTGGCGAAGGCGTTGATCAAGCACTGGAAGACCGGCAAGCCGCTGCCGACGTTCGCCGTCGAGGTCTAGCCGGGGGCGCAGGCGCGAAATCAGCCCAGGGCCACCACGGTGTCGCCGCGCTGCTCGAAGACCTGGGATCCCGCGACGGCCGGCACCACCGCCCGCCCGGGCGCGCCCGGCGCCCGGTTCACCGGGATGTAGCGCTCGCTGGCGCCGCTGACCGGGTCGTAGACGCCGATCGCGCCGGTGACCGGCACCAGTAGCCGGCCCGCCATCATCGCGCCCGGGCCCAACGGCGCCGTCGTGTCGCCGGCGGCGATCGTGTAGCGCAGCGACAGGTTGCCCGTCTCGAAGACCATGACGGAATCCCCGGTCCACCAGGTGATCAGGCTGCCGGCATGCGAGACCGCCCCCGGGCCCGACGGCGGCTTGGGCAGCAGGGTGCTCGACACTGTGGTGCCGGTCTCGTCGACCACGTCCACCCGGGGCTGCGGTGACGGCAGGTACACCGCGGTGTTGCTCTCCCAGACGGCCAGCACCCGGGCGCCAGAGTCGGCGGTGGTCCCGGGTTCGGCGACGATGCGCTGCTGCGGTTCGTCGTCGTCCTTTCCGGGCCGCAGCAGCACGAGCCGCAGGTCGGCCTGGTTCACGCAGCTCTCCAGCACCGACACGGCCGCCGAGCTGGCCGCCGCCGACACCAGCTTGCAGCCCGAGTGCAGCCCGCGCGCCGAGGGCTTCACCCGCGCGTCGGTCTCGCCGTAGGCCACCATCCGGACCATGTCGGAGCGCCACAGTTCCAGCCGGGTGTCGCCGGCCGACAACACCGTCGTGCCGTCTGTGGACAACCGCACGCGCGGGTCGGCATAGCCGCTGCGGGCGGGCCCGCGCCGACCCGTGGAACCGTCGAGCGTGCTCACCTGCCCGCATCCGCGGTCGTCGCGGTAGACGGCGACCGCGTAGTGGTAGATCCAGGACACGCCGCACAGGTCGCTGCCGCGCTGGTAGCTCCAGCGGGACTGGCCGGAGCGGGGATCGCGCCCGTCCACCCGGCGCCCCTCGCCGGTGACCACCGTCCCGCCGACCGCCACGGGCGCGGTGGTGGCCGGGCTGGCCGCCGTCCACAGCTCATGCAGCGTGGCCGGTACCTGCCTGGCGGGGTTGGGGTTGGGCGCCGCGACGGCCGCCGGCCGGCTGATGGTGGCCCGGGCGTCGCTGGTCCACCAGATCAGTGAGGCGACGGCGGCGACCACGACCGCGATCGCCGCGGCGGCCAAAACGTCACCCTTGGTGCGGCGTTCGGGTCTGACCATCCGTGGGCGCGCGGCTCAGTTTGCGTGTGTGCCGGCTTCGGCGGGCTTGCGGCGCCGACGACGGCGCCGGCTGGTCCCGGTGTTGCCGGACGCCTCCGCGGCGGCTTCACCGTTGGTGGCGCTGGCCGCGGCCCCGCCGGGGTGACTGGTGACCGGTTGGCCGCCGCGGGTGCGGCGCCGCGGCGCGCCGGAGCGGGCACGCCCGGACCGTTCCGTCGTCTGGGGGTCACGCTCGGCGCTGCGGCGGTGGCCCTGCGGCTTCTTCGGCGCGCCGACGGTGCCGCTCGTCTCGGCGGGGATGCCCAGCTCTTCGTACAGGTGCGCCGAGCTCGAGTAGGTCTCGGCGGGTTCGGGGCAGTTCAGGCCCAGGGCCTTGTCGATCATCGACCAGCGGGGCAGCTCGTCCCAGTCCACCAGGGTGACCGCGACGCCGGTCTTGCCGGCGCGGCCCGTGCGGCCGATGCGGTGCACGTAGGCCTGTTCGTCCTCGGGGATCTGGTAGTTGATGACGTGGGTGACGTCGTCGATGTCGATGCCGCGCGCGGCCACGTCGGTGGCGACCAGCACGTCGATGTCCCCGGACCGGAAGGCCTTGAGCGCCTTCTCGCGGGCGGCCTGGTTGAGGTCGCCGTGGACGGCGCCGACCTTGAAACCCCGCTCGGCCAGCTCGTCGGCGACCTTCTGCGCGGTGCGCTTGGTGCGGGTGAAGATCATCGTCGCGCCCCGGCTCTCGGCCTGCAGCACGCGGCTGACCAGTTCGACCTTGTCCAGGGCGTGGGCGCGGTAGACGAACTGCTCGGTCTTGTCGTGCACCGCCGAGGAATGCGGTGCCTCCGCCCGGATGTGGGTCGGCTGCTTCATGAACGTGCGGGCCAGCGTGATGATGGGCCCCGGCATGGTCGCCGAGAACAACATCGACTGCCGGTCGGAGGGGATTTGGCGGAGGATGCGCTCGATGTCGGGCAGGAAGCCCAGGTCGAGCATCTCGTCGGCCTCGTCGAGCACCAGCACCGAGAGCCCGCCGAGTTGCAGGTGGCCCTGCTGGGCCAGGTCGAGCAGTCGGCCGGGGGTCCCCACCACGACGTCGGCGCCGGCGCGCAGCGCGTCGATCTGGGGCTCGTAGGCGCGACCGCCGTAGATGGAGATCACCGACAGCCGTCGGCCGCCCTCGGCGGTCAGGTACTTGGCCGCGGTGGCCAGGTCCTCGGTGACCTGCACGCACAGCTCGCGCGTCGGCACCACGATCAGGGCACGGGGCGCCCCGTTGAGCGGGCGCGTCGCGGCCTGGGCGGTGATGCGTTGCAGCAGCGGTACGCCGAAGCCGAACGTCTTGCCCATGCCGGTGCGGGCCTGGCCGATCAGGTCGTCGCCGGCGAGCGCCAGCGGCAGGGTGAGTTCTTGAATCGCGAAGGGCCGCTCGATGCCCTTTTCCGCGAGGGCGCGCACGATTTCGTCGCGAACGCCGAGATTGGCAAAGGTCAATTCAGTTGTGCTGGTCAGTGTGCTCATGCGTGGGTAGGAAGCCTTTCGGTGACGTATCGGTTTGTGTCGGTGTTTCTCTGTCGCGGTCACGCGCGCACGAGTTCCGACTCCGAATACGTCGCCGAGTCGCGGGCCCTGCTCTGGGCGGGCCAGCTGTGCACGCACATTTCGCCGATAGCGGCTTGGTGAAGAAATACAGCCGCTATCTACGTACATGATAGCCGGTCGACCGCTGGGCCCCCGTTGGCGCGGGGTCCGCCGACTACAGTGTTGCCATGACCCGGCCCTCTTGGCAGCCGTCCGAAGCCGACCTGGAAGCCGACCAGGGGGACGATTCGCCCGCCCCTCGCCTGCCCGCCGATCACCCCGGCGTCAACGAGTTGTTCGCCGTCTTGGCCTACGGCGAGATCGCCGCGTTCTATCGGCTCACCGACGAGGCCCGGATGGCCCCCGACCTGCGCGGACGCATTTCGATGGCGAGCATGGCCGCCGCCGAGATGCAGCACTACGAGCTGCTGCGCGACGCCCTGGAAAGGCGGGGTGTCGACGTGGTGTCGGCGATGTCGAAGTACGTCTCGGCGCTGGAGAACTACCACCGGCTGACGATGCCCAGCACCTGGCTGGAGGCCTTGGTGAAAACCTATGTCGGCGACGCGCTGGCCGCCGACTTGTACCTGGAGATCGCCGACGGGCTGCCCGACGAGATCGCCGGCGTGGTGCGGGCGGCGCTGTCGGAGACCGGGCACTCGCAGTTCGTCGTCGCCGAGGTGCGCGCCGCCGTGACGGCCAGCGGCAAGCAGCGCAGCCGGCTGGCGCTGTGGTCGCGCCGCCTGTTCGGCGAGGCGATCACGCAGGCCCAGTACCTGCTGGCCGACCACGACGAGCTGGTCGACCTGGTGGTGTCGGGCACCGGCAGCCTCGGCCAGCTCAGCGCGTTCTTCGACCGGCTGCAGCACACGCACGACAGGCGGATGCGCGAACTGGGTCTGAGCTGACCGTCAGCGCGTGCAGGTCGCCAGGCTCGAGTTGGTGGTCGACGCGGCCACCAGCTGACCGGCGGCGTTGACGATCGAGCAGTTGAGCCGGCCGTAGAAGCTGGTCGCGACCACCGACGGGTTCTGCACGCCGGGATTCAAGATCACCGCCTTGGTCCACGGCAGCGACACGTTGAACTCGGTCTGGGAGTAGCCCTGCCCGTCGGTGTAGACGATGTTCACCAAATCCAGCAGCTGCTTGCTGCCGGTCACGCTGTAGACGACGGTGCGTGGGTTGAGCGCGGCCGACGGCGGGGGCGTCAGCGTCAGGGGCGGGGCGGCGGTGGGCGTTCCGGTCGGCGCCAGGCTCGCCGAAGCGCTGGGCGGGGTCAGCGTGGTGACCGTTTCGGGCGGCAAGGGGGCCGTGCGCGTCGGGCTGGGCTGCGCGCTGGGCGCGGCGGAGCTCTTCGTCGTCGCCGGCGCGGACGTCACCGGCTGCTGGGCCGGCGCGACAGTGGCCTTGGTCGTGGCGCTGTCGCCGCTGTTGATGATGACCGCGGTCGCGATCGCGCCGACGGCCACGATGGCGCCCACGATCGCCGTGGCCGGGCGCCAGCGCAGCTCGGCCGGCCAGCCGGTCCAGGTGTAGTCGCCCTCGGGGTAGGAGTCGGCTCGGTAAAGCTCGTCGGTCTCGTCGTCGGGGTAGTCCCGCACCTTGTCGGGATCGGCCAGTGTGGTACCCATGGTGCCGAAGTTAGCGATGGGAAAACACGGATCGGGTTGCGAACCCGGGTGTGAGATCTTCTGCAAGCCAATCGTTACCTGCTCGCGACCGTCGTTTCGCTGACCGCGAACCGCGCGGCGGGGGCCGTCGGGGCAGCGGGCCCGCCGCGTCCACTAGCCTGCAGCTGACAGGTCTGTCGACTTCGACACCAACGGAAGGGGTGACCGTGGAGGTCAAGATCGGTATTACGGACAGTCCGCGCGAGCTGGTCCTCTCCAGCGCGCAGACGCCGGCCGAAGTCGAAGAGCTCGTCAGCGCCGCGCTGAGCGAGGGATCGGGCCTGCTGAGGCTGGACGACGAGCGGGGCCGCCGCTTCCTCGTGCAAACCAGCAAGATCGCCTACGTCGAGATCGGCCCCGCCGACGCGCGCCGCGTGGGCTTCGGCATCGGCGCCGAAGTGGCCAAACTGACCGGCAAGGGCGCTAAAGGCGAGTAAGCGGCACGTGTGACAGCCCGCCCCAGGCGAACTGGACGGTGCCCTCGACGGCGTCCGCCTTGGAGATCGGGCGGTCGGAGTCGAGCCAGTACCGGGCGCAGTCGACGCTGATGCCGACCAGTCCCACCGCGATCATCCGGGCGCGGTGCGGGTCGAGACCCGAATCCGCGCTGATCAAAGCGAACACCGCGTCGATGCACGATTCGGTGGCCACCCGCACCTGCGCGGCCACCTCGGGTTCGGTGACGTAGTCGTTCTCGAAGATCAGCCGGTACCCCTGGCTGTCGTGCTCGATGAAGTCGAAGAACGCCTGGACCGCCGCGTGCAACCGCTGGCGGTTGTCGGTGGTGGTGTTCAACGCCTGCTGTACGCCCGAGACGAGGTTCTCGACGTGCCGGGCCAGCACGGCGAGGTAGAGTTCGAGCTTGCTCGAAAAATGTTGATACAGAACCGGTTTGCTCACGCCTGCGCGGTCGGCGATCTCGTCCATGCCGGCGGCGTGGTACCCGCGATCGACGAAGACGTCGCTGGCCACGACCAGCAGCTGCCCGCGGCGCTCGTCTCGGGGCAACCGGTTGCCGCGCCGGTTCGAAGCCGCAATGCCGTCCCCGGGCCGACCACGCTCGGCGGACCTGACGGCCCGCCGCGCCGCGGGTTTGGCGAGTTCGCTCATCGGGTCCCCATCTGATGTGTCGGCAACCGGCCGTCGGCACGTTGGCCGGCCGCGCGCGGCTCGTTGCGACAGACATTACTACCCGTGTGGTTCGCGCCGGTGTCGTCGCCGCCGTCGTCGCTGGCAGAAAGCGTGCCGGGCGGTGCATTCGGGCGCGCCACGGACGGCCGCGCCGGGTGGCTGTGTAATCCTGGGGAAATGACGTCCCAGCGACCCTCGCGTGGCACCGGTCGAGTTCCGGTGCTGCGCGACGAGTGGCGGGAACCGCTCCGTGCCCTGCGTGACCCGATCGCCCGCGACGCCGGACGGACCCGGGCCGACCGGGAGCGGCCGCGTCAGTGGCGCAAACAGACCTGGCTTGGACGGTTCGTCTCCACCTACGGCTGGCGCGCTTACGCGCTGCCGGTGTTGGCGGCGGTCACCGCGGTGGTCGTCTACCAGACGGTGACCGGCACCGCGGCGACGAAGCCCATGGCGAACCAGCCCATCCAGAGTCCGCAGGCCATCGGCGAGGTGGGCACGTCGATCATCGACGCGCCACCTCGCGGGCTCGCCGCGTTCGACGCCAACCTGCCCGCCGGGACGCTGCCGGACGGCGGCCCGTTCACCGAGGCGGGCGACAAGACCTGGCACGTGGTGCCCGGCACCACGCCGCAGATCGGCCAGGGCACCGTCAAGGTGTTCCGGTACACCGTGGAGGTGGAGGACGGCATCGACCCCACGATGTTCGGCGGCGACAACGCTTTTGCCCAGATGGTCGACCAGACGCTGGCCAATCCCAAGGGCTGGACCCACAATCCGCAATTCGCGTTCATCCGGATCGACGACGGAAAGCCCGATTTCCGGATCTCACTGGTGTCTCCGGTGACGGTCCGCGAGGGTTGTGGCTACGAATTCCGGCTGGAGACCTCCTGCTACAACCCGTCATTCGGCAGGGACCGGCAGTCGCGGGTCTTCATCAACGAGGCGCGCTGGGTACGCGGCGCCGTCCCGTTCGAGGGGGACATCGGTTCCTACCGGCAGTACGTGATCAACCACGAGGTCGGCCACGCCATCGGGTACGTGCGCCACGAGCCGTGTGAACAGCAGGGCGCCCTGGCGCCGGTGATGATGCAACAGACGTTCTCCACATCGAATAACGACGCCGCCCAGTTCGATCCCGATTTCGTCAAGGCGGACGGAAAGACGTGCCGCTTCAATCCCTGGCCGTTCCCGATCGCCTGACCCCGCTCGATTGCCGTGCACCGCGGCGGCTGCTGTAGTGGGTGTAGACGGACCGCAAATCGAGATCGAGGAGATGTTCGGGCGTGTCGACATCCCAGACATCGCTGCCGCCCCTTGTGGAGCCGGCTGACCAGCTGACCCGCGATGAGGTGTCCCGCTACAGCCGTCATCTGATCATTCCCGGCCTGGGCGTCGACGGGCAGAAGCGGCTCAAGAACGCGCGCGTGCTGGTGATCGGCGCGGGCGGGCTCGGCGCGCCGACGCTGCTGTACCTGGCCGCGGCCGGCGTCGGGACGATCGGCATCGTCGATTTCGACGTCGTGGACGAGTCCAACCTGCAGCGCCAGATCATCCACGGCGTGGCCGACATCGGGCGGCCCAAGGCCCGGTCGGCGCGCGAGTCGATCGCCGCGATCAATCCGTTGGTCAAGGTGCGCCTGCACGAGTTCCGGCTCGAGTCGGGCAACGCCGTCGAGCTGTTCGCGCAGTACGACCTGATCGTGGACGGCACGGACAACTTCGCCACCCGGTACCTGGTCAACGACGCCGCCGTGCTGGCCGCCAAGCCGTACGTGTGGGGGTCGATCTACCGGTTCGAGGGGCAGGTCTCGGTGTTCTGGGAGGACGCGCCGGGCGGGCGCGGCCTCAACTATCGCGACCTCTACCCCGAGCCGCCGCCGGCCGGCACCGTGCCGTCGTGCGCGGAAGGCGGGGTGCTGGGCATCGTGTGCGCCTCGATCGCGTCGGTGATGGGCACGGAGGCGATCAAACTCATCACGGGGATCGGCGAATCGCTGCTGGGCCGGTTGATGATCTACGACGCGCTGGAAATGTCCTACCGCACCATCGCGATCCGCAAGGACCCCGCCTCGCCGAAGATCACCGAACTGATCGACTACGAGCAGTACTGCGGTGCAACGCCCGATGACGCCGGTCCGGTCGTCACCGGCTCGACGATCACCCCGCGGGAGCTGCGCGAGTTGCTGGACTCGGGCAAGAAGCTGGCGTTGATCGACGTTCGCGAGCCCGCGGAGTGGGACATCGTGCACATCGAGGGGGCCCAGCTGATCCCGCAGTCGTCGATCGACTCCGGTGAGGGTCTGGCAAAGCTGCCGCAGGACCGCATGCCGGTGCTGTACTGCAAGACGGGGGTGCGCTCGGCCGAGGCGCTGGCCGCGGTGCACAAGGCCGGGTTCTCCGATGCGGTGCACCTGCAGGGCGGCATTGTGGCGTGGGCGCAGCAGATGCAGCCCGACATGGTGATGTACTGAGCCGGTACGCCGTGCATATCCGCGGCGACCCGCCGCGCCCGTTTGCCGCGCTCACGATCGCCGCAGCTGGCCTCGTCTAAGCTTCCCGTGTGACAGTCGAACCACCGCCGGAGCATGTGCTGGCGGCGTTTGGTTTGACCGGCGTGCAGCCCGTCTATCTGGGCGCCAGCTGGGAAGGCGGCTGGCGCTGCGGCGAAGTCGTGCTGTCGCTGGTGGCCGACCACGCCCGGGCGGCTTGGTCTGCCCGGGTGCGGGAGACGTTGTTCGTGGACGGCGTTCGGCTGGCCCGCCCGGTCCGCTCGACGGACGGGCGCTACGTGGTTTCCGGATGGCGGGCGGACACTTTCGTCGCCGGCACGCCCGAACCGAGGCATGACGAGGTGGTCTCGGCGGCGGTCCGCCTGCACGAGGCGACCGGCAAACTCGAGCGTCCCCGATTCCTCACTCAGGGTCCCACCGCGCCGTGGGGCGATGTCGACATCTTCATCGCCGCCGACCGCGCCGCCTGGGAGGAACGGCCGCTGGCCTCGGTGCCCCCGGGCGCCCGGACCGCCCCGCCGACCGCCGACGCGCAGCGATCGGTGGAGCTGATCAACCAGCTGGCCACGCTGCGCAGGCCGACCAAGAGCCCGAACCAGCTGGTGCACGGAGATCTTTACGGGACAGTGCTTTTCATCGGCACGGCCGCCCCGGGGATCACCGACATCACCCCCTACTGGCGGCCCGCCTCGTGGGCGGCCGGTGTCGTCGTCGTCGACGCCCTGTCCTGGGGCGAGGCCGACGACGGACTCATCGAACGCTGGAACGCGCTGCCGGAGTGGTCGCAGATGTTGTTGCGCGCCTTGATGTTCCGCCTGGCCGTCCATGCGCTGCACCCACGGTCGACGGCCGAGGCCTTCCCCGGGCTGGCCCGCACCGCGGCGCTGGTCCGGCTGGTCCTCTAGCGCCGGAAGTCGTGACGGACCTCGCCCAGCGCGATCCTGCCGTCGGTGGCCAGGATGCCCTCGGCGCGCAGCAGCTCCAGCTGCCGGGTGGTCAGATGACGCGCCGGGCGCCCCGAGGCGGTGATCACCCGGTGCCACGGCAGGTCCGAGGAATCGGTCCGCATGATCCAACCGACGATCCGCGGGCTGGAAAGCCCTGCGGCGGCGGCGATGTCGCCGTAGGTGGCGACCCTGCCGGATGGGATGGCCGCGACCAGCGCGCGCACCAGCTCGACCTGCTCGTCGGTGACCGGCGCCACGATCAGCGGACCCCCAGCAGCTCGCGCGTCAGCGCGGCCACCTCCGCCGGGGCGGCGTAGGGCACCATGTGGTTGCAGTCGAAATCCAGCAAACGAAAGTCCGATCCCAACCGTTCCCGCAGCCCGGTGATCAATTGGTCGCTCACGTATGGCGGGGAGGTGCGCTTGGCGCGCACCAGGGTCGTCGCCGTCCCGGCCGGCGGGAGCACGACGTCGCGGGCCAGCTCGCTCCAGTACGACATCATCGCCGGCAGGCTGACGCGCCAGCCGTACCGGCCGCCCGGCAGCTCGATCAGATGCTCGTCGATCTCGGCGTCGAGCAACGCGGGCTCGACGTCCGACCAGGAGCCGTGCGCCTTTTCCAGGCGCGCTTCCTCGGCGTCGGGGTAGTCGGGCGAGGCCAGCATCGCGTCGGCGATCTCGCGCATCCACTCCCCGTCCAACCCGACCGCCGGGTCGAGCAGGAGAAGCGCCGCCACCCGGTCGGGTCGGGTCGCGGCCAGCTGCATGGCGAGGGCGCCGCCGAAGGAGTGCCCGACCACCAGCACCGGTGCCTCGGCCTCGTCGTCGAGCAGCGCGGCCATCGCCGCCACGTTGGCGTCGATGCTCCACGGCGCCGCCCACGACGACCGGCCGTGTCCGATCAGATCCGGCGCGGCGAAGGTGGTTTCGGGCAACAGGCCGGCCAGCCGCTGCCAGCGCTGCCCGTGACCGGTCAACCCGTGCAAGGCCAGTACGCGCACCGGACCCGGGGGCCCGTAGCGGTGCACATGAAGATCCGCGCTCACTCGTCGATCGTGCCAGCCGCCGCGACGGCCGTGCGTGGGCGGCTCAGCGTTCGTCGTCCCACTCGTCGTCGGTGGGAACGACATAGGCCTGTTCGATCAGGTCGGCCTCGTTCGCCTCGCGGTCGGCAACGGTCAGATACTCGGTGTCCAAGCCGGCCTCGTCCTCGAAGTCGACGGGCTGCAGTTGCTCCGCGGCGTCGCCTTCGGGGGCTTCGTCGTCGGGAAAGCCGCGTTCGACGTCTGTCACGATTACCTACCTTTCTCACCGTTCGTCGGGCTGCTCGCGGCCTCCAGCGTAGGGGCCGTCGGCGGTTCGGGTCGGGCCGACTTGTCAGACCCTGGTGATTGCATGCAGCCATGGCGTACACCTGGGGCACCGAGGCGCAGGCCGTGCTGGCGCCGGGCGTGCGCGGCCCGGTCCGGGTGCTGGGCGGGCCCGGCACCGGTAAGAGCAGCCTGCTGATCGAGGCCGCGGTCGCCCAGATCCACGCCGGCCTCGCCCCGGAATCGGTTCTGCTGCTTACCGGTTCCGGCCGGCTGGGGACGGCGGCGCGCAGCAGGTTGACGACGGCGTTGCTGCGGCCCCGCTCCACCGGGCCCTGCCGGGCCGCCGTCCGCGAACCGCTGGTACGCACCGTGCACGGCTACGCGTACGCGGTGCTGCGCCGAGCCGCCGAGCGGGCCGGCGATGCGCCCCCGCGGTTGGTCACCAGCGCCGAGCAGGACGCCATCATCCGCGAGCTGCTGGCCGGTGACCTCGAGGACGGGCCGCGCGCGGCGGCGGCGTGGCCGGCCCATCTGCACCCCGCGCTGACGACCGCGGGGTTCGCCACCGAGCTGCGAAACATGTTGGCGCGCTGCGCCGAACGTGGCGTGGACCCGCAGCAGCTGGAGCGGCTGGGCCGTCGGTACCGGCGCCCGGAATGGACCGCCGCGGGCCAATTCGCCCGGCAGTACGAGCAGGTGATGCTGCTGCGGGCGGCGGCCGGAACCGCGGCGCCCCAGGCGACGACGCCCGCCCTCGGGGCCGCCGAGCTGGTGGGCGCCGCCCTGGAGGCCTTCGCCGTCGATCCGGAGCTGCTGGCCGCCGAGCGGGCGCGGGTGCGGGTCCTGTTGGTCGACGACGCCCAGCAGCTCGACCCGCAGGCGGCCCAGCTGGTCCGGGTGCTCGCGGCCGGCGCCGAGCTGGCATTGATCGCCGGCGACCCCAACCAGGCCGTGTTCGGCTTCCGCGGCGGTGAATCCGCCGGGCTGCTAACCGGCGATCCACCGTCGGTGACGTTGACGGTCTCGCACCGCTGCGCGCCGGCGGTGGCGCGCGCCGTCAGTGGCGTCGCGCAGCGGCTGCCCGGCGGTAGCGGCGGCAGGCGGATCGAGGGCACGGGGTCCGAGGAGGGGTCGGTCACGGTGCGCCTGGCCGCGTCGGCGCACGCGGAGGCGGCGATGATCGCCGACGCGCTGCGGCGCGCGCACCTGGTCGACGGCGTGCCGTGGTCGCAGATGGCGGTCATTGTCCGTTCGGTGCCACGGGTCGGTGCCCGATTGCCGCGCGCGCTGGCCGCCGCGGGGGTGCCGGTGGCCGCTGCCGCGGCGAGCGGACCGCTGTCCGACGAGCCGGCGGCCCGGGCGCTGCTCACCGTTCTGGAGGCCACCGCCGACGGGCTCGACGGCGACCGGGCCCTGGCGCTGCTGACCGGCCCCATCGGGCGCGTCGACCCGGTTTCGCTTCGGCAGCTGCGCCGAAAGCTGCAGCGCGCCAACCCCGATCGCGCGTCGGGTGATGTCGCGGACCTGCTTTCCGAGGCGCTGTCCGGCGACGCTCCGCCACCGGGCCCGCAGTTTCGTGCGGTGCACCACGTCCGCGCGGTGCTGGATGCGGCCGCGCGCTCCCATCGAGCGGGCGAAGACCCGCGCTACACGCTGTGGGCCGCCTGGCAGCGCTCCGGCTTGCAGCGGCGCTGGCTGGCGGCCGCCGAGCGCGGCGGCCCGACCGGAGCGCAGGCCGCCCGGGACCTGGAGGCGGTGACCGCGCTGTTCGACATCACCGATCAATACGTGTCCCGCACGTCGGGTGCGTCGCTACGCGGGCTCGTCGAGTACGTCGCCGCGCTGCACCTGCCGGGCGTGAACGAGGAGCCGGTATCCCTCGTGGAGCAGGTGCGGGTGCTCAGCGCGCACGCCGCCTTGGGTCACGAATGGGACCTCGTGGTCATCGCGGGCCTGCAAGAGGGGTTCTGGCCCAACACCGTTCCGCGCGGCGGCGTGCTGGGCACCCAGCGGCTGCTGGACGTCCTCGACGGCGTGACCGAGGACGCGTCGGTGCGGGCGCCCCTGCTGGCCGAGGAACGGCGGCTGCTGGTGGCGGCGATGGGCCGGGCCCGCCGCCGGTTGCTGGTGACCGCCGTCGATGGCGACACCGGCGGGGACCACGAGGCGGCGCTGCCGTCGGCCTTCTGCCACGAACTGGCGCAGTGGGCCGAGGGCGGCGATGTCGCCGCCGCGCAACCCGTCTGGGCGCCCCGGGTGCTGTCCGCCGCGGCGCTGGTGGGCCGGCTGCGCGGCGTCGTCTGCGCCCCCGACGGTGCGGTCGACGACGCCGCGCGCGCTTGCGCGGCACAGCAACTGGCGCGGCTGGCCCGCGCCGGGGTGCCGGGCGCCGATCCGGCCGGCTGGCACGGGCTGATCCCGGTCAGCACCAGTGAACCGCTGCGCGGCGTCGACGAGCCGGTCACGCTGACCCCGTCGACCCTGCAGATGCTCAACGACTGCCCGCTGCGCTGGCTGGCCGAACGGCATGGGGGAGCCAATCCCCGCGATCTGCGCTCCACCATCGGTTCGGTGCTGCACGCGCTGGTCGCCGAACCGCGGCGCAGCGCAACGGAATTGCTGGCCGAGCTGGACCGCGCGTGGCGGCACCTGCCGTTCGAGGCGCCGTGGCATTCGGCCAACGAGCTGGCGCGGCACCGCGCGATGATCGAAACCTTCGTCGAGTGGCGGGCGCAGACCCGGGGCGCGCTGACCGAGGTCGGCGTCGAGATCGAGATCGACGGAACCATGGAGGCGCTCGGCGAGGGCGGCGGCGGTGAGGTCCGGCTGCGCGGCCGGGTCGACCGGCTGGAGCGCGACGCCGCCGGCCGGCTGGTGATCGTCGACATCAAGACCGGCAAGACGCCGGTCAGCAAGGACGATGCCCAGCAACACGCGCAGCTGGCGATGTATCAGCTGGCGGTGGCCGAAGGCATGGTCGCCGCCGGCGAGGAGCCCGGCGGCGGGCGGCTGGTCTACCTCGGCAAGGCGGGCGCCGCGGGCGCCACCGAACGGGAGCAGGATCCGCTGACGCCTGCCGCCCGCGACGAATGGCGCCGGCTGGTCCGGCGCGCGGCCGAGGCGACCGCCGGTCCCCGCTTCGTCGCCCGCCGCAACGACGGGTGCTCGCACTGCCCGGTTCGGCCCTCGTGTCCGGCCCACGCCGACGGGGCGGCACAGTGAACCCGCGGTACAGCCCCGCCGAGTTGGCTTGTGCGCTTGGGCTTTTCCCACCCACCGATGAGCAGGCCGCCGTCATCGCGGCACCGCCGGGACCGCTGGTCGTCATCGCCGGCGCGGGCGCCGGCAAAACCGAGACCATGGCCGCGCGGGTCGTGTGGCTCGTCGCCAACGGCTACGCCGACCCCGGCCAGGTGCTGGGGTTGACGTTCACCCGCAAGGCCGCCGGCCAGCTGCTGCGCCGGGTCCGGTCGCGGCTGGCCCGGCTGGCCGGCGTCGGCTTGGGGCCCGATGGGGCCGTTCCTGCGGAACCGGCGGATGCCCCGACGGTCAGCACCTACCACGCCTTCGCCGGCTCGTTGATCCGCGACTACGGGCTGTTGCTGCCGGTCGAGCCCGACACCCGGCTGCTCGGCGAGACCGAGCTGTGGCAGCTGGCCTTCGACGTGGTGAGCGGCTACCGGGGGGAGCTGCGCACCGACAAGACGCCCGCGGCGGTCACGGCGATGGTGCTGCGGTTGTGGGGCCAGCTGGCCGAACACCTGGTGGACACCCGGCAGCTCGGCGACACCCACGTGGAGCTCGAGCGGTTGATCCACGCGCTGCCGGCAGGCCCCTATCAACGCGACCGCGGGCCCAGCCAGTGGCTGCTGCGGCTGCTGGCCACGCAGACCCAGCGCGCCGAGCTGGTGCCGTTGCTCGACGCGCTGGGCGAGCGCATGCGGGCGGCGAAGGCGATGGACTTCGGCGTGCAGATGGCCTGCGCGGCAAGGCTGGCGGCGCACTACCCGCAGGTCGGCGAGGACCTGCGCGGCCGCTACCGGGTGGTGCTGCTCGACGAGTACCAGGACACCGGGTATGCCCAGCGGGTCGCCCTGTCGGCGTTGTTCGGCGGTGGGGTCGACGACGGGCTGGCACTGACCGCCGTGGGCGACCCCATCCAGTCGATCTACGGCTGGCGCGGCGCCTCGGCAACCAACCTGCCGCGCTTCACCACCGACTTCCCGCTGTCCGACGGCACGCCCGCGCCGGTCCTGGAGCTGCGGACCAGCTGGCGCAACCCGCCGCGGACCCTGCAGCTGGCCAACGCGATATCGGCGGAGGCGCGGCGCAGGTCGGTCGCCGTGCACGCGCTGCGGCCGCGCCCGGACGCCCCGGTCGGGACCGTCCGCTGCGCATTACTTGCCGACGTACAGGCCGAACGGGAGTGGATCGTCGACGAGCTGGCCGCGCGGTACCGGGCGGCCCGGGCTGATGGCGCGAGCCCGCCGACCGCGGCGGTCCTGGTGCGCCGCAACGCCGACGCCGCCCCGATCGCCGATGCCCTGCGCGCCCGCGGGATCCCCGTCGAGGTCGTCGGATTGGCGGGACTGCTGTCCATCCCCGAGGTCGCCGACGTCGTGGCCATGCTGCGGCTCGTCGCCGATCCCACCGCGGGCCCGGCGGCGATGCGGGTGCTCACCGGTCCCCGCTGGCGCCTCGGCGGTCGGGACATCGCCGCCCTCTGGCGGCGAGCCCGCACACTCGGCGAAGGCCTGGGCCCGGGCGGGGCGTCGGGGCCGGAATCCATCGCGATCGCGGCGGGCCCGGACGCCGACGCCGCCTGCCTCGCCGACGCCATCGCCGATCCGGGTCCGGCCGAGGCGTACTCGGCCCCGGGCTATCAGCGCATCGCCGCGCTGGCCGCCGAGCTGCGCGCCCTGCGCGGCCACCTGAGCCATTCCCTGCCGGACCTGGTCGCCGAGGTGCGCCGCGCGCTGGGCGTCGACTGCGAGGTCCGCGCCGCGGCCGGGGTGAACGCGGGCTGGACCGGCACCGAGCACCTCGACGCGTTCGCCGACGTGGTCGCCGCCTACGCGGAGCGGGCCGACGCCGGAGGGCCGGACCGGTGCGCGACGGCGTCGGTGTCGGGCCTGCTGGCCTTCCTGGAGGTGGCGGAGTCCGTCGAGAACGGCTTGCCGCCGGCACCGCCGGTGGCGGCGCGCGACCGGGTCCAGGTGCTCACGGTGCACTCCGCCAAGGGCCTGGAATGGCAGGTGGTGGCCGTGGCACACCTGTCGGGCGGCATCTTCCCGTCGACCGCGTCCCGGAGCAGCTGGCTCACCGACGCGGCGGAGCTGCCACCGCTACTGCGGGGCGACCGCGCAACGGCGGGCGCACTGGGCATCCCGCTGCTCGACACGTCGGACGTCACCAATCGAAAGCAGCTCTCCGACAGGATCTCCGAGCATCGCCGCCAGCTCGAGCAGCGGCGCGTCGACGAGGAACGCCGGCTGCTGTATGTTGCCATCACCCGGGCCGAAGACACCCTGCTCGTGTCGGGGCATCATTGGGGCACCACCGGGGTCAAACCGCGCGGCCCCTCGGACTTCCTGCGCGAGATCAAGTCGGTCATCGACAGTTCGGCGGCGGCCGGGGAGCCCTGCGGGGTGGTGGACCGGTGGGCAGCCGCGCCCGCCGACGGTGACCGGAACCCGTTGCGCGACAACACTATCGAGGCGGTATGGCCCGCCGATCCGCTGGCCGCCCGGCGCGGCGATGTCGAAAGCGGCGCGGCGTTGGTGACCCGGGCGATGTCGGGCGATGCGGGCGCGGCCGGCGGCGACATCGAGGGGTGGGCTGCCGACGTCGACGCGCTACTGGCCGAGCGCGCGCGGTTGGTGGAACCGCCCACCGCCGCGCTGCCCAGCCAGTTGTCGGTCAGCGGGCTGGTGGACCTGGCCCGCGACCCCGGGGGCGCGGCGCAGCGGCTCAGGCATCGGCTGCCCACCCGCCCCGACCGTCATGCGTTGCTGGGCAGCACTTTTCACGCCTGGGTCCAGCAATTCTACGGCGCCGAGTGCCTGTTCGATCTCGCGGACCTGCCGGGCGCGGCGGACTCCGATGTCGGCGATACCCGGGAATTGGCCAAGTTGCAGGCCGCGTTCACCGAATCTCCTTGGGCGGCCCGCACTCCCATCGCCGTCGAGGTGCCGTTCGAGATGCCGATCGGCGCCACCCTGGTGCGCGGCCGCATCGACGCAGTGTTCGCCGACCCCGACGGCGGCGTCACGGTCGTGGACTGGAAGACCGGTGACCCGCCGCGCGAGCCCGAAGCCATACGGCAGGCCGCCGTCCAGCTCGCCGTCTACCGCTTGGCATGGGCCGCCTTGTCCGGCGTTCCGGAATCGTCGGTGCGGACCGCCTTCTACTACGTCCGCGCCCGCACCACGGTCGCGCCCGATGATTTGCCCGCCCCCGCGGAGCTGGCCGGGTTGCTCACCGGCGCCGGGTGAGCTGCGCTGCCCGGGTACGGGGGTCGCGGTCGTGGTTACATTGAGTCGTGCGTGTCACCTGCGCTGGCGTCGAGCCGATGACGGACCGCCGTGCGCAACGGTAAGTCCCGACAGCTGAGCGGCCTGGAAGAGACGCTCACCGCCCAGCGAGGCCACCAGTTGATCGGCGTGGTGCGTATCCCCGAGGAGCACGCCAGCCCCATCCGCGTCATCACCCGCCGCGTGGCCATCGCGCTCGTGGTGTTGTTCGCCGCGGCCGTGATCGTTTACGCGGACCGCAACGGGTACCGCGATGTGCGGGGCCAGCCGCTGACCTTCCTCGACTGCGTGTACTTCTCCGCGGTCTCGCTGTCGACGACCGGATACGGCGACATCACCCCGTACACCGAAACCGCGCGGCTGGTTCACACGCTGATTTTTACCGCGCTGCGGATAGCGTTCCTGGCCGTGTTGGTCGGCACGACCCTCGAAGTGCTCTCCGAGCGTTCCCGGCAAGGGTGGAAGATTCAGCGTTGGAGGAGCAGAGTGCGCAACCACACGATCGTGATCGGCTACGGCACCAAGGGCAAGACGGCCGTAGCCGCCATCCTCGGTGACGAGGCCGCCCAGGGGGACGTCGTCGTCGTCGACACCGATCGCAGCACCCTCGAGCACGCCGCCAGCGCCGGCCTGGTCACCGTGCACGGCGACGCCACCAAGGCGGACGTGCTGCGGCTCGCCGGGGCGCAACACGCGGCGTCGATCATCGTCGCCACCAGCCGCGACGACACCGCGGTGCTGGTGACGTTGACGGCGCGGGAGATCGCGCCGAACGCCAAGATCGTGGCGTCCATCCGGGAGTCCGAAAACCAGCACCTGCTGCAGCAGTCGGGCGCGGACTCGGTGGTGGTGTCCTCGGCGACCGCCGGGCGGCTGCTCGGCCTCGCCACCACCACTCCCAGCGTCGTGGAGATGATCGAAGACCTGCTGACGCCGGACGTCGGGTTGGCGATCGCCGAGCGCGAGGTCGAGCCGACCGAGGTCGGCGGTTCCCCGCGGCATCTGCGCGACATCGTGCTCGGTGTGGTGCGCGACGGCCGCCTGCTGCGCATCGGCGCACCCGAGGTGGACGCCGTCGAGGCCAACGACCGGCTGCTCTACATCCGGCACGCGGGGCACTAGTGGCGATCGCAAGAGCGGCGATGGGGGCACCTCCCGCGTGCGGGGGACCGGTCGCGGCGGGTCGTCACGAGGTGACGGTCTAGTGGCCGTTGCGGACTTTCAGCTGCGCAACGTTCCGCTGCTGTCGCGCGTGGGGGCCGACCGGGCCGACCAGCTGCGCACCGACGTCGAGGCGGCCGCAAAGGGGTGGGCGGACGCGGCGCTGCTGCGGGTGGATTCGCGCAGTCAGGTGCTGGTCGCCGACGGCCGGGTGGTGTTGGGCGCCGCGGCCAGTCTGGGCGACAGGCCGCCACCGGAGGCGGTGTTCCTGGGCCGCATAGCCGACGACCGTCACGTGTGGGCCATCCGCGGCGCGCTGGAGGCGCCCGAGGACCCCGACGTGCGCGCCGAGGTGGTGAATCTGCGCGGCCTCGGCTCGATTCTCGACGACACCAGCAGCCAGCTGGTGTCGTCGGCGCTCGCGCTGCTCAATTGGCATGACTCCGCGCGGTTCAGCTCGGTGGACGGCTCACCGACCCGGCCGGCGCGGGCGGGCTGGGCGCGGGTCAACCCGGTCACCGGCCACGAGGAGTTCCCGCGCATCGACCCGGCGGTGATCTGCCTGGTCCACGACGGCGGCGACCGCGCGGTGCTGGCCCGCCAGGCGGTGTGGCCGGAGCGGATGTTCTCGCTGCTGGCGGGGTTCGTCGAGGCCGGCGAGTCGTTCGAGGTCTGCGTCGCCCGCGAGATCCGCGAGGAGATCGGCCTGACCGTCCGCGATGTGCGCTACCTGGGCAGCCAGCCCTGGCCGTTCCCGCGTTCACTGATGGTCGGCTTCCACGCCGTCGCCGACCCGGCGGAGGACTTCTCGTTCAACGACGGCGAGATCGCGCAGGCGGCGTGGTTCACCCGCGACGAGGTGCGTGCGGCGCTGGCGGCCGGTGACTGGTCCAGTTCGGCGGAGTCCACACTGCTGCTGCCCGGGTCGATCTCGATCGCGCGCGTGATCATCGAGTCCTGGGCCGCGCTCGACTGACCCGGCGCGGCTACTTGATGCGGTCGGTCACCGTCTGCAGGACGGCGTTGGCGACCTGCTCGGTGGGTTCGATTCCGAGCACGCCGACCGACACCAGCACCGACGACTTCACCGTGTACAGGTGAATCCATCCGTCGGAGCCGAGCTTGAGGGTCGCAGAATCCGGCTTGTTCAGGGCGAAGTCGTAGGCGCTGTGGTGCAGCGCGGCGCACTGGTCGAGGGTGGTGTGCAGCTGGTTGAGCGCTCCGCCCGCGGCGGCCGCGTCCGGGTAGATGACGACGGTGTTGGTGATCTCGTTGATCGGGGCGATGCCGCCGGGCCTCAGGTCGTCGGTCGAGCCGCTGTAGGCCACCGAACGGTACTCCTTCCAGCCCTCGGCGAATGTGAGGTCCGTCGATCCCACCGCCCGGCAGGGGGCGGGTGGGTTGCCGACGGTCTCCCGCGGCGGATCATGCCGGTCGGCATACGAATACGGTTGCAGTCCTTCGAAATTGGCGATGCGACGCGCGTCCGCCAGGCTGACGACCAGTGATTCGGCGTAGGCGTGATCGGGGGCCGGCGCCGCGGTGTTACTCGGCGAGTGCGCGCACGCCGACGCAAGAGCCACCGCGCCGGAGGCGATCACGGCCGAAGTTCTGCCCATCCCCGGTAGGCGCCGGAGAAAGCGGCTCGACCGAAGACTCGACGCCATGGTCACCTATGTTAGGCCGCCGCGGGGGTCCTCAGGCGCCGGTTTCGGCGAGCTTGGCCTTGACCTCGGCCGCGCTCGGGTTGGTCAGCGTGGACCCGTCGGCGAACTTCACCGTGGGAACCGTCCTGTTGCCGCCGTTGACCGAACCGACGAACTCGGCCGCCGCGCGGTCATGCTCGATGTCGACCGCCTCGTACGGGATTCCGTTGGACTTCAACACGGTCATGAGGCGATGGCAGTAGCCACACCATGAGGTGGTGTAAACCGTGATCGGGGCAGTGGTCATAGCTGCTAAACGTAACCCGGCGGAAATGTGTTCCGCGCCGCGGGCGCCACGCGTACGCCGGTGTGTCACGACAACTCGCCGACGCGCACCGGGCGGGGCCCCGGTTTGTCGGCCGCCGCTGTCAAGATGGACGCCATGCCGATGCTCGCCGACGCCTTGACCGCCGAGCTGGACGACGAGCAGCGCGAGGCGGTGCTGGCTCCGCGCGGACCGGTCTGCGTGCTCGCGGGCGCCGGGACGGGCAAGACCCGCACCATCACACACCGGATCGCCCAGCTGGTGGCGAGCGGTCATGTGGCCGCCGGGCAGGTGCTGGCGGTCACCTTCACCCAGCGCGCGGCGGGGGAGATGCGTTCCCGGCTGCGGATGCTGGACGCCGCCGCGGGCACCGACACCGGCGTCGGCGGGGTGCAGGCCCTGACGTTTCACGCCGCGGCGCACCGGCAGCTGCGGTACTTCTGGCCGCGGGTGGTCGGGGACACCGGCTGGCAGCTGCTGGACACCAAGTTCGCGGTGGTGGCGCGGGCGGCCAGCCGCTCCCGGATCAACGCCAGCACCGATGACGTCCGCGACCTGGCGGGCGAGATCGAATGGGCCAAGGCGTCGCTGATCAGCCCCGAGGAGTACCCGGCCGCCGTGGCCGAGGCGGGGCGCGACATCCCGCTGGACGCGGCCCGGGTCGCGACGGTGTATGCCGCCTACGAGGCGCTGAAGGTCCGCGACGAATCGGTGACGCTGCTCGACTTCGACGACCTGCTGCTGCACACCGCGGCCGCGATCGAGAACGACGCCGCCGTGGCCGATGAGTTCCGCGGCCGCTACCGGTGTTTCGTCGTCGACGAATACCAGGACGTCACCCCTCTGCAGCAGCGGGTGCTGACGGCGTGGCTGGGCGACCGGGACGACCTGACCGTCGTCGGCGACGCCAACCAGACCATCTACTCGTTCACCGGGGCCTCGCCCCGCTTCCTGCTCGACTTCTCGCGGCGGTATCCCGACGCCACCGTGGTCCGTCTGGAGCGCGACTACCGCTCCACCCCGCAGGTGGTGTCGTTGGCCAACCAGGTGATCGCCGCGGCCCGCGGCCGGGTCGCCGGCAGCAAGCTGCACCTGTTGGGGCAACGCCCGCCGGGCCCGGCGCCGTCGTTTCACGAATATCCCGACGAACCGGCCGAGGCCGCCGCGGTCGCCGCCTCGATCGCCCGGCTGATCGAATCTGGTACGCCGCCGCCGGAGATTGCCGTGCTGTACCGGGTCAACGCGCAGTCCGAGGCCTACGAGGAGGCGCTGACCGAGGCGGGCATCCCGTATCAGGTCCGCGGCGGCGAGGGGTTCTTCACCCGGCAGGAGATCAAGCAGGCGCTGTTGGCGCTGCAGCGGGCGGCCGAGCGCGGCGCCGAGGGGCCGCTGCCCGCGGTCGTGCGGGCGGTCCTGGAGCCCCTCGGGCTGACCGCCGAGCCGCCGGTCGGCACCCGCGCCCGGGAGCGGTGGGAGGCGCTGACCGCGCTCGCCGAGTTGGTCGACGACGAGGTGGCCCAGCGCCCACAGCTGGAGCTCACGGGCCTGCTGACGGAACTCCGGCTGCGGGCCGACGCGCGGCACCCGCCGGTAGTGCGGGGCGTGACGCTGGCGTCACTGCACGCCGCCAAGGGCCTGGAGTGGGATGCGGTGTTCTTGGTCGGGCTGGCCGACGGCACGCTGCCCATCTCGCACGCGTTGGCACACGGGCCCGAAAGCGAGGCCGTTGAAGAGGAGCGCCGGCTGCTCTACGTCGGAATCACCAGGGCACGAACGCATTTGGCGCTCAGCTGGGCGCTGGCCCGCAGCCCGGGCGGGCGGCAGGGCCGCAAGCCGTCGCGGTTCCTCAACGGGATCGCGCCGCAGGCCCGCGCCGACACCGCGCCGGGCCGGCCCCGACGCAACCGGGGACCCGCACCCCGCTGCCGGATCTGCAACAAGGACCTGTCCACCGCCGCGGCGGTCATGCTGCGGCGCTGCGAAACGTGTGCCGCCGACGTCGACGAGGAGTTGCTGCTGCGGCTCAAGGCATGGCGGCTGGACATCGCCAAGGAGCAGAAGGTGCCCGCCTATGTGGTGTTCACCGACAACACGCTGATCGCGATCGCCGAGCTGCGCCCCGACGACGAGGACGCGCTGATCGCGATCCCCGGCATCGGCGCGCGCAAGCTGGAACAGTACGGACCCGACGTGCTGGAGCTGGTGCGCGGCCGCTGACCGGTGAAGGCGCAGGTCAGAAAATCGGTTGTGGCGAACGGCGGCTACGATCTACCCTCGAAACCGCGTTCTGCGCGCTAACGGGAAGGAGGTGGCCACGATGATCAACGACGCGTTCGATGTGGGCGTGGCCGCCGCGGCACTGCCCGCGCGCACCTTCCACGCCGCCCACACCGCTACGCCGGCGGCCGCGCTCAAGCATCGCGCCGCCGCCGCCGCGACGCACGCGTCCGCGGGACTCGAGGTCCACCGAATGGCCACCTGACAGCCCGGTTTCACCGAACGGCCACGGACCCGAAGTCAAAGGATCCGTGGCCACAGTTTTAGGGCGTCCAGTTTTCACAGCCCGCAACCTGGTCCGGATCAGAAGAAGGAAGCCCCGACCAGGAAGCAGGTGAGCAGGACATGTCGGTACAGACAGTCGCCCGACAGCCGTCGCCGGTGTTGCCGTGCCACGCCGGCGATCCCGACCTCTGGTTCGCCGAGACCCCGGCCGACCTCGAGCGCGCCAAGGCGCTCTGCGCGGGCTGCCCGATCCGCCGCCAGTGCCTGGCGGCGGCGCTGGAGCGGGCCGAGCCCTGGGGTGTATGGGGCGGGGAGATCTTCGACAGGGGCTCGATCCTGAGCTTCAAACGACCGCGCGGACGTCCCCGCAAAGTCGACGGGGTCGCGGCTTAGACGATCGCGCTGTCGGGCTCGGCGAAGCCGGGGATCAGCTCCTCGGAGAGCGCCTTGATCGGCACCCGCGCGTCCAGCTGGCACAGGATCGCGGCCACCGACGCGATGACGCGCATCGGGATGGCCAGCTTCGGCGGCAGGTCCATCTGCCGGGCGGTCTTGATCTGCGACACCGACCGGTCAATCTGGCCCACGGTCATGCGCTGCAGCCACTTGCGCGTGTAGTGGAATTCGTCGACCTCGATGGGCTCGACGTACTGGCGCAGCATCTCGTCGATGTCGCGCACCGACACCTGCTGGCCCTTCTGGATGAAGCCCACCTTCTCCATCGTCGGCAACAGCAGGTCGTAGTTCTTGTCGCGGGCCAGGCGGATCGTCATCCCGAGCTCGATGGGATAGCCGCCGGGCAGGGGGGCCACGGCGCCGAAGTCGATGACGCCCATCCGGTCGTCGGGCAGCAGCATGAAGTTCCCCGGGTGGGCATCGCCGTGCAGCATCCCCAGCCGGCGCGGCGCGTCGAAGGTGAGCTCGAGCAGCCGGGTGCCGATGAGGTCGCGCTGCTCGCGGGTCCCGTTGCGGATAATCTCCGCCAGCGGCAACCCCTCGATCCACTCCTGGACCACGACCTTCGGCGCGCTGGCCACGACGTGGGGTATCACGAAGTGGGGGTGGCCCTCGTAGGCCTTGGCGAAGGCGCGCTGGTTGTCGGCCTCCAGCCGATAGTCGAGTTCCATCTCGGTGCGTTCGACCAGTTCGTCGACGATGCCCTGGACGTCGGCCCCCGGGGCGAGCTGTTTGACCACGCCGACCATCCGCTGCATGGTTTTCAGGTCGGCACGCAGCGCCTCGTCGGCGCCCGGGTACTGGATCTTGACGGCGACCGCGCGGCCGTCGGACCACACCGCCTTGTGCACCTGGCCGATGCTGGCCGAGGCGATGGGCTTGTCGTCGAACGAACTGAACCGCTCCCGCCACTTGGTGCCCAGCTGGGCGTCGAGCACCCGGTGCACCTTGTTGGCGGGCAGCGGCGGGGCGTCCTTCTGCAGCTTGGTCAACGCCTCGCGGTAGGGCTCGCCGTACTCGTCGGGGATGGCGGCCTCCATGACCGATAAGGCCTGGCCCACCTTCATCGCTCCGCCTTTGAGCTCGCCCAAGACGGTGAACAGCTGGTTGGCGGCTTTCTCCATCAGCTCGGCCTGGACTTCGTCCCTCGATTTGCCGGTCAGCCGTTTGCCGAAGCCGAGCGCCGCGCGCCCGGCGAAGCCGACCGGGATGCTGGCCAGCTTCGCGTTCCGCGCCGCCCGGCCGCGTTTGATGTCTGCCACGTATCCATCATCCATGACGGCCGGCTCGGCTCGCGCTTGATCTTCACAACACCTCGTCCCCGCGCGGCTCCGCGAAGGGCGCATCCGAAGGGCGGCCAGGCCATGTCAGCAAAGCAATCGCAGCACGACGCCGCGGACTCCTTGTTCAGGGCGATCATCGAGACGCTGGACAAACATCGCACCGACCGCACCTTGACCGCGGAGATCCTGCACCAGCTCGCCACGGCCTACGAATCGGTATCGACGAACGTTCCGGACCAGGGGCAGCGGGGTTAGCTCCCGCATCAGCATGCGCACAGCGGGTGCCGGGTCCATTGCCGCGCGACGATCGCGCCGGCGTTGAGATCGAATTCCAGTGTGGCGTTGAGCGTCTGGGGCGGGCCCGGATCGGGTACCGCCTCTTGCCGGCGCACCGCCGCGATCACCCGGTTCACCTGGCTGAGCGCCAGTGCCGCGGTTGCCAGCAGCGTCGCCCGGTCGGCGACCCCGACCGTTTCTCGCAGCTGCGCCGAGATGGCCGGCCAGGCGGCGTCGCGGTCCCGGCGGTGCAAGTCGGCGCAGTCCAGGCAGCTGGTCTTGCCGGGGATGACCAGCGGGCCGACCAGCCCGATGCCGTCGCGGACCCGCACCGGCAGGTGCGGGACACGCTGGGTGTGCAGGTCGCGGACCGTGCGCGGATCGGCGACCAGGTAATCGGACAGCACCATCAGGTCGACGTCGGTGGCGGACACGGTGGCGTGCGGTTGACTGGTGTGCGCGATTCGGGCTCCCGAGCAGCGCAACGCCTCGACCAGCAGGTCCGAGAGCGGGCCGCGGCCGTGGATCCGGATGGACGGTGAACGACCGCGGGACTTCGCGCATTCGGTCGCGACGCCGGCACCGATCAGCCGGGCGACCAGGTCCCTCAGGCCGTCGGCATCCAGCAGGCCGCGGTCGGCGGCGCGGCGCTGCAGCTCCGAGAGCGGCGTCGGTGAGCGCATGGACCGCAGCAACGCGGCCAATTCCGCCGCGCCCAGGCCGCCCGGGCGACGCACCAGCACGGCGCGGCGGGGATCCCAGCCGACCTGCACGGCGCCGTCGGGCCGCAGCAGCACCGGCATGGCCGGGTCCAGCGCGAAGAGAGCAGAGGCCGTCAGCGGCATGGATGCCGACTGTGCCACGCCGGTGGCGATGGGCCCGGTCAGTTATCCACAGAACCGCCGGACCGTCAGGGTTGTCCAGCCGGTGCGGGCGGCGGCGGTGGGCACGGCTTGCCGCCGCGTATTCCAATGATCGTTCCGGTCGTCGTGGTCACCGGTCCGACCGTGACGCCGCAGGGCCAGTTGGCCTGGTTGCCGGGATCATTCGGGTCAGGTGCCGGATCGGCTTGCGCGACCCCGGCGCTGAACGCCAGGGCGACTGTCGCCAGCCCCGCGGCGATGATTGGTTGTCTCCGCATTTGCCCCACCTAATATCTAGCGTCCCTAGCCAGCATGCGTTCCCAGCCTAATGGATCGGGCCGATGCGCTCGACCTCAACGGGACATCGCCCACGCTGCTCGTAGACTTCGAAACGGTGGCGTGCACTATGCGCGAATTACGTTGTGCGCACGCGCATGTTTCATGGGACCGCCGCCCCGGTCAGTTATCCACAGGGCCGGCGTCCGGGCCCTCGGGGTTCTCCTCGAGTTTGGCGATCGCCTCGTCGATACCGCTGGTGTCGCCGCCGATGACCCGGTCGATGAAGCCGGCCGGCTCGTCGAGGTCCTCGGCGTCGGGCAGCAGATCGGGGTGTTGCCAGATGGCGTCGCGGGCATCCATGCCGGCGGCCTCGGTGAGGCGCTCCCACAGCGCGGCGGCTTCGCGCATCTTGCGGGGCCGTAGCTCGAGGCCCACCAGCGTCGCGAACGTCTGCTCGGCCGGGCCGCCGGTGGCGCGGCGCCGGCGCAGCGTCTCGCTGAGCGCGGCCGCCCCCGGAATCCGGTCGCCCAGGGCCGCGGTCACCACCACCTGCACCCAACCCTCGATCAACGCGAGCAGCGTCTCGAGGCGTTCCAGCGCCTGCGTCTGCGCCGGGGTCGCCTTGGGCTCGAAAACGCCCTGCCCCAATAGGTTTTCGATGGCCGCCGGATCGGACAGGGTCGCCGGGTTGAAGTCGCGGGCCAGCTCCTCGATCCCGCTCATGTCGATCTGCATGCCCATCGCGTAGGCCTCCACGGCGCCCAGCAGCTGGCTCGACAGCCACGGCACGTGGCCGAACAGCCGGTGGTGGGCGGCCTCTCGCGCGGCCAGGAACGTCATGATCTCGCTGCGGGGCTGCTCGAGCCCCGAGGCGAACGACTCCACTGCGTCGGGTAGGACGGCGGCAACGCCCTTGGGCCCCAACGGCAGACCGATGTCGGTCGACGTCAGCACCTCGCGGGACAACCGGCCCAGCGCCTGCCCCAGCTGGGAGCCGAAGGCCATGCCTCCCATTTGCGACATCACCGCCATCAGCGGGCCGGCCATGCCCTTGGCCTCCTCGGGCAGCGATGACGCCCATACCGTCGAAATCTGTTGTGCCATTGGGTCGCACAACCGTTTCCAAGTCTCCAACGTGTTGTCGACCCAGTCGGCCGGGCTCCAGCCCACCGCCCTGCTGGTGCCGGCGGGCAGCGCCGTGGCGCCGTCCAGCCAGGTCTCGGCGAGGTGCACCGCGTCGGCGATCGCCGAGTGCGTCGTCGGCGGGATAGGCGCGACGAATCCGATCGAATTCGTCGCCACCCGGCGCGCCAGTTCGTAGTTGACCGGTCCCGAGGTTTCGCCCCCGGCCATCGTGGTGCCCGCGCTGGAAAACATCTGACCCAGCTGGGTGAAGATCTGCCCGAGGTCGCCCATGCCGAAAGCGCCGAACGGATCGGAGCCGCCGGAATCGGGGTCTTTCTTCCCGGGTTTGTCGGGGTCTTCTCCGGGGGAGAAGCCGAAAGGCAGGTCAGCCATACCGTCAACGGTACTCACCGCGGGAACGGAGCGGGCGGTCTCGGGTCAGCTTGTGGCTGAACCGGGGCGGGGGGCTCCGTCTAGTGTAATCGGCGTGAACAGGCGGATTCTGACCTTGATGGTCGCGCTGGTGCCGATCCTGGTCTTCGGCGTGTTGCTCGCGGTGGTGACCGTGCCGTTCGTCTCGTTGGGCCCCGGGCCGACCTTCGACACGCTCGGCGAGGTCGACGGCAAGCAGGTGGTGGCAATCGAGGGCACCACGACGCATCCGACCACCGGGCACCTGAACATGACCACGGTGTCCCAGCGGGACGAGCTGACGCTGGGCGAAGCGCTCACCCTGTGGCTTTCGGGCCAGGAGCAGCTGGTCCCGCGCGACCTGATCTACCCGCCGGGCAAGTCGCGGGACGAGGTCGACAAGGCCAACAACGCGGACTTCAAGGATTCCGAGGACAGCGCCGAGTACGCCGCCCTGGGCTACCTCAAGTACCCGGCGGCGGTGACGGTCGCCAGGGTCACCGATCCGGGCCCGTCGGCGGGCAAGCTGAAGGCCGGCGACGCGATCGACGCGGTCAACGGCGTCCCGGTGGCCGACGTGGACCAGTTCACCGGATTGCTGAAGGGCACCAAGCCCGGCCAGACCGTCATCATCGATTACCGACGCAAGAACGAGCCGGCCGGCGTGACGCAAATTACGCTGGGCGCGAACAAGGATCGCGACTACGGCTTCCTCGGTGTGGCCGTGCTTACCGCGCCGTGGGCGCCGTTCGTCGTCGACTTCAACCTCGCCAACGTGGGCGGGCCGTCGGCCGGCTTGATGTTCAGCCTGGCGGTGGTCGACAAGCTGACCACCGGCGATTTGGCGGGGTCGAAGTTCATCGCGGGGACCGGCACCATTTCGGCCGACGGGAAGGTCGGCCAGATCGGCGGCATCACGCACAAGATGGTCGCCGCCCACGCGGCCGGCGCGACCGTCTTTCTGGTGCCCGCCAAGAACTGCTACGAGGCCAACTCGGACAATCCGTCCGGCCTGCGCCTGGTGAAGGTCGAGACCCTCGGCCAGGCGGTCGACGCGCTGCACGCGATCACGTCGGGGGGCCAGGCGCCGAGCTGCTGAAGCGCGGCCGGGATCGCAGGTCGCGCGATGCGTAGAGTTGTCACCGTCGATCAATCGAGCAGGGAGCGTGGCCAGTGGGGATGCGGCCCACCGCACGGATGCCGAAGCTGACTCGGCGTAGCCGGGTTCTGATCCTGATCGCACTCGGTGTGATCGCTTTGCTGCTCGCCGGCCCCCGGCTGGTCGACGCGTACGTGGACTGGCTGTGGTTCGGTGAGCTCGGCTACCGCTCGGTGTTCACGACCGTGCTGGTGACCCGGTTCGTGGTCTTTCTGGTGGCCGGTCTGCTGGTGGGCGGGATCGTGTTCGCCGGCCTGGCGGTGGCCTACCGCACCCGCCCGGTGTTCGTGCCGAGTAGCGACAACGATCCGGTGGCCCGGTACCGGGCGGTCGTCCTCTCCCGGCTGCGGCTGGTGGGCATCGGGGTCCCGGTCGCGATCGGTCTGCTGGCCGGCATCGTCGCGCAAAGCTACTGGGTGCGGATCCAGCTGTTCCTGCACGGCGGGGACTTCGGCATCCGGGATCCGCAGTTCGGCAAGGACCTCGGCTTCTACGCGTTCGACCTGCCGTTCTACCGGCTGCTGCTCAGCTACCTGTTCGTCGCCGTGTTCCTGGCGTTCGTGGCCAACCTGTTGGCGCACTACGTCTTTGGTGGCATCCGCCTGTCGGGGCGCACCGGCACGCTGAGCCGCTCGGCCCGAATCCAGCTGGTGACCGTGGTGGGGTTGCTGGTGCTGCTCAAGGCGCTCGCGTATTGGCTGGACCGCTACGAGTTGCTGTCGCACACGCGCGGGGGCAAGCCCTTCACCGGCGCCGGGTACACCGACATCAACGCCGTGCTGCCGGCGAAGCTGATCCTCATGGCGATCGCGCTGATCTGCGCGGCCGCGGTGTTCTCAGCGGTCGTGCTGCGCGACTTGCGGATTCCCGCCATCGGCTTGGTGTTGTTGCTGCTGTCGTCGTTGATCGTGGGTGCGGGGTGGCCGCTGATCGTCGAGCAGATCAGCGTCAAACCAAATGCGGCACAGAAGGAAAGCGAGTACATCAGCCGCAGCATCGCGGCGACGCGGCAGGCGTACGGCCTGACGTCGGACGTGGTGACCTACCGCACGTACGCCGGCGACACGCAGGCCACCGCCCAGCAGGTGGCCGACGACCGGGCGACCACCTCCAACATCCGGTTGCTCGACCCGACGATCGTCAGCCCGGCGTTCACCCAGTTCCAGCAGGGCAAGAACTTTTACTACTTCCCCGACCAGCTCTCCATCGACCGGTACCTGGACCGCACCGGCGCGCTGCGCGACTATGTCGTCGCGGCCCGCGAACTCAACCCCGACCGGTTGATCGACAACCAGCGGGACTGGATCAACCGGCACACCGTCTACACCCACGGCAACGGGTTCATCGCCTCGCCGGCCAACACCGTGCGCGGAATCGCCAACGACCCCAACCAAAACGGTGGCTATCCCGAATTCCTGGTCAACGTCGTGGGCGCCAACGGCAACGTCGTGTCCGACGGCCCGGCACAGCTCGACCAGCCGCGCATCTACTACGGCCCCGTCATCTCGAACACGTCCGCCGACTACGCGATCGTCGGCCGCAACGGTGCGGACCGCGAATACGACTACGAGACCAGCGCCGACACCAAGAACTACACCTACACCGGGCTGGGGGGAGTGCCCGTCGGGGACTGGTTGTCCCGCAGCGTGTTCGCCGCCAAGTTCGCGGAGCGAAACTTCCTGTTCTCCAACGTGATCGGTTCCAACAGCCGAATCCTGTTCAACCGCGATCCGGCCCGGCGGGTGGAGGCGGTGGCGCCGTGGCTGACCACCGACAGCTCCGTGTACCCCGCGATCGTCAACAAGCGACTGGTGTGGATCATCGACGGCTACACCACGTTGGACAACTACCCGTACTCCGAACTCACCTCGTTGGAGTCGGCGACCGCCGACTCCAACGAGGTGGCGTTCAACAAGCTGGCCCCCGACAAGCAGGTCTCCTACATCCGCAACTCGGTCAAGGCCACGGTCGATGCCTACGACGGCACCGTCACGCTGTATCAGCAGGACGAGCAGGACCCGGTGCTCAAGGCGTGGATGCAGGTCTTCCCCGGAACGGTCAAGCCGAAGAGCGACATCACCCCCGAGCTCGCCGAGCACCTGCGCTACCCCGAAGACCTGTTCAAGGTGCAGCGGATGCTGCTGGCCAAGTACCACGTCAACGACCCGGTGACGTTCTTCTCCACATCCGACTTCTGGGACGTGCCGCTGGACCCGAACCCGACGGCCAGCAGCTATCAGCCGCCCTACTACATCGTCGCGAAAAACATTGCCAAGAACGATAATTCGTCGTCCTACCAGTTGACGAGCGCGATGAACAGGTTCAAGCGCGACTACCTGGCCGCCTACATCAGCGCCAGCTCCGACCCGGCGACGTACGGCAGGATCACCGTGCTGACCGTCCCGGGTCAGGTGAACGGGCCCAAGCTGGCCAACAATGCGATCACCACCGACCCGGCGGTGTCGCAGGACCTCGGCGTGATCGGTCGCGACAACCAGAACCGCATCCGCTGGGGCAACCTGCTCACCCTGCCGGTCGGCCAGGGCGGTCTGCTGTATGTCGAACCGGTCTACGCCTCCCCGGGGGCCAGCGACGCCGCCTCGTCGTATCCGCGGTTGATCCGGGTGGCGATGATGTACAACGACAAGATCGGCTACGGACCCACCGTGCGCGACGCCCTGACCGGGCTGTTCGGTCCCGGCGCCGGCGCCGCCGCGACCAGCATTCAACCCACCGAAGGCGGCGCCGCCCCCCAGGCCCCGCCGGTGAGCCCGCCCCCGCCGGCCGGAGCATCGGGATCGCCACCGCCGGCCGCGGCGGTTCCCCCGGTCCCGGACGGGTCGGTGACGCTGTCTCCAGCCAAAGCCGCTGCCCTGCAAGAGATTCAGGCGGCGCTAGGCGCGGCCAAGGACGCCCAGAAGAAGGGTGACTTCGCCGGTTACGGTGCGGCGTTGCAGCGGTTGGACGACGCCATCACCAAGTACAACAACACCAAATAGCTTTCAGGCGGTGCCTGTCGCGAGCGTGCGTGTCTGTACGCGGACACGCCGCAAAACATGGCATTCTGCGCACGCTCGCCGGCGCGGCCGCCGGTCAGGTGGCGGTGCTTTCAGGCGTAGGCCGTCCGGAACCTCTCCCGATAGGCCTTCGGGCTGATGCCCAGGTGGTTGACGAACACCCGTCTCAGCGTTTCGATGCTGCCGAAGCCGGCCATGCCCGCCGTCTCGGTGACGGAGCGGCCGGATTCGAGTGCGCCACGGGCGAAGTCGACGCGAACCAGTTCGACATAGCGCGCCGGGCTCATGCCGAGCTCGGATTGGAAGAGCCGGGTCAGCTGACGGGTGCTCAGTGACGCGCGGGCCGCAAGCGACGCCACGCTGTGGTTGGCGGCGGGGTCGGCCGCCACCGCATCGATGACCGCGCGCAGCGGCGACCGCGGCGGCGGATCGGCCTCGACCAGCACCGAGAATTGCGATTGGCCCCCCGCGCGTTTGAGGTAGACGACCAGCCAGCGGGCCACGTCGCGGACCAGTTGTGTTCCGTGATCCATTTCGACCAACGCCAGCGCCAGGTCGATGCCCGACGAAATCCCGGCCGAGGTGAAGACGTCGCCGTCGCGGACGAAGATCGCGTCCGGCTCGACGGTGACATCCCGGAAGGCGCGGGCCAGCAGCCGGGCGTCGTGCCAGTGCGTGGTGGCGCGCCGGCCGCTGAGCAGGCCGGCCTGGGCCAGGATGAACGACCCCGTGCAGATGGACGCCATCCGCCGCGACCGTGCCGACAACGATCTGACCGCCTCGACGAGCGCGGGGTCGATCGGCCGCCCGGGCAGGTGGTCGCTGCCGGCGACCAGGACGGTGTCGGCCGAATCGATCGCCGCGATGCGGTCGCTGACACCCAATCGAGTCCCGATCGAGGTGGTCACGTCCCGCCCGTCCACCGACGCGATCTTGAGCCGGTAGTCGGCGCCGAACCGGTTGGCTTCGACGAAGACCTCGCCGGCCCCGGCGACGTCCAACAGTGTCACGTCGTCGAAGACGACGATCACCACCACCCGCGAACGCGCTCCGGCTCCGGCCACGTAACACATTGTGTCGCTTTCTGTGGACAGGACGGCCCGAACGCCCAGGGTCGGCTCGGCCGTGCGGTCGCAGACTGACGGTCATGAATACTCGATCAATGGAAACCATCTCCGGCATCCAGATCCCCGACACCTCGCTGGTGCGCGAGGCCACCGATTTCATCCGCGACGCCGAGGACGACCTGCTGTTCAACCACTCGCGCCGGGTATTCCTCTTCGGTGCGCTGCGGGGCCTGCGCCGCGGAATGCAACCGGATCTCGAGCTGCTCTACGTCGCCGCGATGTTCCACGACCTCGGGCTCACCGGGCGCTACCGCACCTCGACCGTCCGCTTCGAGGTCGACGGCGCCGACGCGGCCCGCGACTTCCTGACGGCGCGCGGGGTCGACCGGGCCGACGCGGACAAGGTGTGGCTCGGGATCGCCCTGCACACCACCCCCGGCGTTCCCGAGTTCCTCGCACCCGAAGTCGCCCTGCTGCAGGCCGGGGTGGAAGTCGACGTGGTCGGCGTGGGCCGCGACGATCTGGCTCCCGACGCCCTCGCGGCGGTGACCGCCGCCCACCCGCGGCCCGATTTCAAGAACCGCATCCTGGCGGCGTTCCACGACGGCATGAAGCACCGTCCGCAGACCACCGCCGGCACCATGAACGCCGACGTGCTGGCGCACTTCGATCCGGCCTTCGAGCGCGTCGACTTCGTCGACAAGATCCTCAACAACAGCTGGCCGGAGTAGCGGGAAGGAGCAGACAAATGGATCTCTATGAAGCGCTGTACACCACCAGGATGATGCGCCGGCTGCGGCCGGACCCGATTCCGCTGGAGACGCAGGCCCGCATCCTCGACGCGGCCGTGCGCGCCCCCAACGGCGGCAACACCCAGCGCTGGCACTTCGTGGCGGTGGACGATCGCGGACTCATCCGCGAGTTCGCCGAACTCTTCCGTCAGGCCCGCGCCATCGAATACGAGAAATACCGCACCGGGGCGGGGCCGATGGCGGCGCCGGCGCCGGGTGCCGACCCGGCCGCGCATGCCGAAACGATGCGCCGCATGCAGGGCTCGGGGAACTACCTGGCCGACCATTTCGAGGAAATCCCGCTGTTGCTCTTCGTCTTCGCGATCGACGACCTCGGCGGCGCCAACATCTACCCCGCGATCTGGAGCGCGTTGCTCGCCGCCCGCGCCGAGGGCGTCGGCGGCGTCATGACGATGGTGCTCCGTAATTTCGAGGACAAGGTGAACGAACTGCTGGGCGTGCCCGTCGGGCAAGGCTGGAAGATGTCGGCCATGCTGGCCCTCGGCTACCCGCGGGGCAGGTGGGGTGTCGCGGCCAACCGTCGTCCCGTGCACGAGGTTTCATCCCGCAACCACTGGGGCGAGCCGTTCGGTGTCGAGGTGCCGGAGCCACTCTGGTCGCCGCGGGAAACCGCCGGCCTCGCGGCGGCGGGATAACGACCGAGGAAGGTGAGTCAGATGACCGGATCGAACGATATCGGGGTCACCGTGGTGCAGCCGGGGGCGGGCGAGTACGTCGCCCTCCCCGGATTCGGGGCGGTGTTCAAGCTGTCCAGCAAGGCCAACGGGGGTGAGGTGTCGATCGTCGAGCACCCGTTCGAGGTCGGCCTGCTCACGGCGGCGCACATGCACACCCGTGAGGACGAGCACTCGATCGTGCTCACGGGCGAGATCGGCTTCCGCTCCGACGACAGCGAGGTCGTCCTCGGTCCCGGCGGCTACATCACCAAGCCCCGCGGGCAGATGCACGCGATGTGGAACGCCGGCAGCGAGCCGGGGCGCATCATCGAGGTCATCACGCCCGGCGGGTTCGAGAACTACTTCCGCGAGCTCGGTGAGCTGCTCCTCGAGCACGCCGACGACCCGGGCGGCATGGTCCTGCACGAGTTGCCCGAGTTCGCCGAGCTGGCCGACAAGTACGGGCTGACCTACGGCTCGCCCGACTGGATGGACGACATCGCCCAGCGGTTCGGGCTGAACCCGCCGTCACACTGAACCGAGCCGCGCCGGACCCCGTGACCGCGCGATTTGGTCGCCGTGACGCCGGTTCGGTAACCTGGCATTCACCAACGCGGGGTGGAGCAGCTCGGTAGCTCGCTGGGCTCATAACCCAGAGGTCGCAGGTTCGAATCCTGTCCCCGCTACCAGGTAGAACGGCCCCCGGAACTACTCCGGGGGCCGTTTTCGTGCCGGATGGCAACACACCTTTGCGCCACGAACACCCCCACGCCGGCAGTGCGCGGCGACATGTCTGCCGCGTCAGTCAGCTGGTGGCCTGCACGGGGATGTGTTTCTCTGCTGGCACAGCCTCCTTGGAAAGGGCCACCGACACGGTCACGATGCCCTTGTCATAGGTGGCTTTGATGTCGTCTTCATCCGCACCGGCGGGCAGCGAAACCGAGCGAACGAACGAGCCGTAGCAAAACTCCGAGCGGCCCTTGGTTTCCTTCTTCTCACGCACTCGGCCTTGATCGTCAACCGGCCATCGCGCACGGTGATGTCGACGTCCTTGGCCGGGTCGATTCCGGGTTACGTCTCCGTCTCCGAACTCGTGGGCCGAAGGGGATGACTACGGTGGTAGAAGGTTCGGGGCCTGCCAGGCAGTTTTCGGTCAATGAGCACTTCGACTCAGACAAAGGGCCTTTCGGCCGTGGTGTCATCTGTGCGATTCGGTGACCATGAGCCAGGACCGGGTTGCCATCTTGCCCGCCGATCTTTGTATCTGCACCCCGAGGAAACGAAAAGTGTAATGGCGAACGGTAATTCAGTACATCGATCGTCGTTCTTGGTCGATCTGCCCGCGATGTTTTCTTCGGTGTCGGCACAGGAGCTCCTCGCCAAACCACTGCTGCGAGCGCTCATGATCGAATACTGGTGCTGGGAACAGGGAATGGCTGATTGGTATGCGCGGCAACCAGCGCGGCGTCACCGCGACTTCGCAGGCTGGATCATCGAGGGACGGGCACTATTCGACCGGCTCGACGAGCTCAAACAGCTCGCCAGTGGGGTTGACCTGGTGGACACCCCTGACGGGTGAGACGCTGCGGCGTGGTGCACGAGGCGTCGATCATCGCGGCATCGGGGAGACCGCGGCGAAAAATCGGCTAAGCGGGCAGATCCACCCGCAACGCCAAGTGCTCATCGAGTATCCGGCGCAGCGCGGCGTCCATCGGGTCCCCGGATGATGCGAGATCGCGGGTGAACCGGGCGTCCACCACGACTACCGCGCCATCGCGCAGTTCGGCGCTGCCGACCTGATCGACGAACGGATCGAAGAATGCGCGCGGTGTGGCCAGGTAGTACACCGACCGGCGCGACCCGTTCAACTCGGCGGCATAAACCAGTCCGTGTTGGGTGACCACGAAAAATTCCGAGGTGATTCTGGCATTCGGGATCTCGGCTTGAGCCGATGCAATTGCGGCGCACCGGGGCTGCGTCAGCCTGTCCAGGGCATCGTCACTTAACGTGAGTAACTTTTCGACGAGTGCCCCACCCGTTCGCGGATATGTGTCGACGGCGTTGCGGAAGTACCGCTGGAAAATCTGGCCGAAAAAGTCGTACCGTAGCTCGCTCATGGCAGCTTCCTAAGTTTCAGACATGCACCTCGATTATGCGCCCGCACCGTGAGCTGAGCACCGGTTTGGCCCGGAAGGCGTGGGGTCCGCGAACACGCAACGATCGCCCGCACACCGACGGCATGAACGACAGCGTTGCCGGCCGAACCCCAGAAGCGGCTCAGTGAAACACCGCGGCGGTGCCTGCCGAGGGCGAGAACCATTGCAGATTGCCAGGTTTCGACGAATATGGGCTGAAAAAGCGTCCGGCACGTGATCATGTCGTGCGCCTTGTTTCGCGCTGATGCGTAAGCTGAGTAGTGGGTTTTGCGCGAAGGACACCGATGACCACCGTTGATGATCAAGGCCTGGTTTTTGCCGGGGTGGTACGGCTGGCGCAGCTGGTCCGCGGTCGCGAGGTTTCGCCGCGGGACGTGGTGGCGCTCTACTTGGAGCGGATCGCCCAACTCGACCCGGTGTTGAACGCGTTTCGCGTCGTGCTGGACGAGCGGGCGATGGCCGATGCAGCGCAGGTCGAACGGCGGCTCGCCGCCGGGGAGGTGCTGCCGCTGGCGGGGGTGCCGGTTGCGGTCAAAGACGACACCGATGTGGCGGGGTTTCGTCGATGTGCGGCACCGGGATCGATACGGGCCCGGTGAGCAGCGACAGCGCCGCGGTGCGGCGCCTCCGGGCGGCCGGGGCGGTGATCATCGGCAAGACGCATCTGCCCGAGTTCGGTGCCGTCCCGATGTGCGAGTCGCCGACCTGGGGAGTGACGCGCAATCCGTGGGATCCGTCCCGCACAACCGGAGGTTCCAGCGGTGGTTCGGCGGCCGCGGTGGCAGCCGGCATGGTGCCCGGCGCGCTGGGCACCGATGGGGGCGGGTCGGTTCGCATCCCGGCCGCGTGCTGCGGCCTGGTAGGCATTAAGGGGCAACGCGGATGGATCAGCACCAAGCAATCACCCGAGCGGGCTTACCGGTTCCACGGGCTGCACCACATCGGCGCGCTGGCCCGCAGCGTGGCCGATGCGGCGCTGCTGCACGACGCGATGGCCGGCGGCGAGCCCAACGACGAGATCCCCCCTGCGTCACCGGCACCGCCGCTGACGGACGCGGTATCGCGCCCGCCCCGTCGTCTGCGAATCGCGATGTCCTTCAAGCCGGTGGTTCCCGTGCCGGTCAGCGAGGAGGTGCGCCGGCCCGTGTGGGAAACCGCCGAGTTGCTGCGCTCGCTCGGCCACGAGGTCGTCGAGCGTGACCCACTCTATCCGCCGGCTGCGATCCTCTCGGTATTCGCGCTGATGATGCATGGTCTCGCCGATGAAATCGCCCGACTGCCCACACCCGAGCTGCTGGAACCGCGGATTCGGGCGGAGGGTCGCACCGCGCGGCTGGTCCCCGACTGGCTGGCTCACCGCGCACTGGCCGCGCGGGACCGGATGAGCGAGCGGGGTTTGCGGCCGATAGCCGATTGCGACGTGCTGATGACGCCGCTACTGGCTAAGCCTCCGGTGCCTGTCGGACACCTCGAGGGGATAGGGCCAACCCGCGCCATGGCGCGGGTGTTGGCGTTCATGCCGTTCACCCCGCCGCAGAACTACACGGGGCAACCAGCCATGTCGATTCCGGCCGGCGTCGCGGTCGACGGCCTGCCCGGAGCGGTCCATCTGGTCGGGCGACCCCACGACGGATCCACACTCGTTTCGCTTGCCGCGCAACTGGAATCAGCACAACCATGGGCCCATCGCCGGCCACCGGTCGCGCCGTATCGCACCCCAGCGTCCGGTTGACCCGCACCGATGGCACACACCGTGATAACCGGAGCAAGCGGGCTGCTGGGGGCCAACCTGGCCGCCGAACTGATCGCGCAGGGGCACACTGTGACCGCGACGCGTCGCCCGAGCACCGATACGAGTTCGCTGGCCGATCTGCCGATCGAGTGGGTCTGCGCTGACCTCGGCTCGGTAGCAGAACTCCGCGATGTGTTCGTCGGCGCCGACGTTGTCTTCCATTGCGCCGCATGCGTTTCGACCGGGCGGAGGGTCACGCCGGCGATCTCGGCGGTCAATGTTGACGCGACTCGAGCTGCCATCGAGGCCGCGATCGCCGTCGGTACGCCGCGGGTCGTCCACACCTCGACCGCGAACACGATCGGACCCACACCCGACGGCACACCCGCCGACGAGCAGACACCATGGGGCTGGGACCGTGCCGGGCTGGCCGGCGCTTACCCAGTGACCAAACGGCGCGGCGAAATCCTCGTGCAGCGGGCCTGCGACAAGCTGGATGCAGTCATCGTCAACCCGACCTACCTGGTAGGCCCGCGCGATGCCAGGCCCAGTTCCGGCCGTCTCATCGTCGAGGTCGCCAACCGCAGAATCCCTTATTGGACACCGGGATACAACAACTTCGCGGATGTCTGCGAGGTGGCGCGTGGCATGATCGCCGCGTGGCTGCGCGGGAAACGCGGCGAACGCTACATCCTGGGCGGCCAGGAGCTGACGTATCGCGAGTACCTCGAGCGAGTGGCGCGCGTGGTCGGGGTCGATCCGCCGCGTAGACGGCTGGCCTACCCGGTCGCATGGATAGCAGGTAAGGCCGGCGACCTGTTCGAGGTCGCCACCGGTCGGGAAACCACAGTGAACTCGATGTCTGTCGGATACGCGTTCACCGACCGGTACCGGTACCGGTGCGACAAGGCGGCGCGAGAGCTGGGCTATGTAGTGCGACCGATTGAACCTGCAATCCGCAACGCGGTCATATGGTTTCGCGCTCGAGGCATGATCCCATCCGTGGACATTCCATGATGCACACGCGCCTGTAGGCGCTCCGGAGCGCCAGAGTCAGAAGCGGTAGGTGGCGCAACCGACCTGGACACCTGAGCCGACCGTCACGATCAGCGCGATGTCGCCCGGCCGCACCAGCCCGCGCCGCCGGGCTTGTTGCAGCCCATACGGCAGCGACGAGGTGAACGGGTCGGCGGCCGGCTCCTCATCGGCGAGGTCGACGAATCGCGATCTCGGAATGTCGATCTGGGCGCCCAGCTCGTCGAGCGCGGCCCGTGACAGGTACGGCGGCAACACGACCGCGATGTCGGAGGGGTCAAGTCCCTCCAACGCCAAGAGTTCCTTGGCCGCGGAGGGGATACAGCTCAGGTAGATGTCGGCGAGGTTGGGGTCGCGGTCGACCTGCAGCCGGGTCCGGCCGTCACGGTCCTGTGTGTAGGTGGCAAGCGCCGCGCCGTACTCCGGGTGTTGCTGGAAGATGAAGCGGCCGAAGCCTTCCGTGCCGTCGCTTCGGCTGACCAGAACGGCCGAGCCGGTCTGGTTGATGCCAATTAGCGGATCGCCGCTTTCGGGGGTGTTGTTTTCTATCTCCGAGGCCACGACCATCGCATGTTCAACCTTTCCCGCCCCGATCATCACCGTGGCGACGTGGCAGGCGTTCAGGAAGCCGACCGCGCCGCCCAGGACGTCGAAGGCGAGGGTCTTGGGACCGTCCGGCGACTGCACGTCGCCGTTGATGCCGAGTTCGCCGGCGACGAGCGAGGCAACGGCCGGTTCGCTGAGGAAGTCGTCACGGTAGACGCCGGCGTGAATGATCAGACCGACTGCCGCGCGATCAAGGCCGCTTTGGTCAAGGCACGCCGTCGCCGCTTGAACCGCGAACCGTATCGAGCTCGGAGCAGCCGATTGCGCTGCGGGAGCGATGCCCAGGCTGCCGATGCGCACGCGGGGCGTCGCCGGTACATCTCTGCGGGCGCTGGTCCGCATGCTGCGGCCGTCCTGCCCGCCGGCGCCTCGGCGCATCCGGTCGGGCAGGTCGTCGAAGGTGTACAGCGCGGCACCGACGGTCTGTCCGGAACCGGTGATGGAAAAGACCACGTTGTCTCCGGAGTTGATCCGGTTGCTGAGGATGTAGTCGTTCAGCGCGACGAAGTGTGTCGTGGTGGCGGTGTTCCCGCGCTCTGCCACGTTGTAGATGGTGTTTCCCCGGTGGGCTGCGCCCGGTCCGAACATCCGATTGACGGCGACGACCGCGTCGTTGAGTGATGCCTCGGACGTCTGGTGCATCAAGAGGTGATCACAGGTCTCCGGCCGCCATCCGTGCCGTTGCATGACTGCAGCGACGTAGGGCACCGCGTGCTTGACTGCGATCGCGGTCTGAGTGACGGAGTCGGTGAGCATGATCGCGCCGCCGTGCGGGGCCTCGGTCGCCTTGGCGATGCACAGTCTGCTGTAGCGACTGAGGGTGGTCATGTCGATGTCGTGGAAGCCGACCCGGTTGTTGGGCCCGCGCTCCAGGATCACCGCCGCGCCGGCGTCCCCGAGGGTCAGGCACGCAAGGCGCGGGTCCATCGGCCCCTCGATTTCCTTTTGCGCGGTCTCGGTGAGGTGGCTGATGTATTCGCCGCTGACCACCATCGCGCTCCGAACCAATCCGGTCTGCAGGAATGCGTCCGCCACGGTGATGCCGGTGAACATCCCGGCGCAGGCGTTGCTGATGTCGAAGGCCAAGGCGTTGACGAGGCCGCATTGGTCGCGCAGCCGCGAGGAGGTGCTGGGCTCGAAGGTGAACCGATGGCCGAGTCCGTCGCAGCGGGAGATGTTGCAGGCGATGATCAGGTCGATCTCCTCGCGGCGATAGCTGGACCGGGAGAGGCAGTCCTCCGCCGCCTTCCGCGCAAGGTCGATCGAGAACTCGTCCTGGCCGGCCACCCGCCGGTTCTTGATGCCGGTCAGGCGTTCCAGCGGTATGCGGATTTCGTTGGCGCACTCCGCCATGACCGTCTTGGTCGACACGGTTCGCGCCGGGAGGTACACGCCGAGGCTTTCGATCACCGTGTTTCGCTTATCCTCGGGTGTGGTTTGCACCGGATTCGCAGGGGCGGGCGCCGTCAGGTCCGCCTCGGCGGGGCTATCGCGCCGATCCGTTGCCTCGCCGGCGATCGGGCCGTATTCGCTGGCGAGTTCGGCGATCGTGCCGTAGACGAACATCGACTCCGGTCGCAGGGGCAGGCCTGCCGCGTTCGCCCGGACCGCTACTTCCAGGCTCTGGGTCGAGGCGCCGCCGAGGGCGAAGAAGTCGTCGTTGACGCCGACCCGTTCCAGACCCATTACCTCGCACCAGATCTCGGCCAGAACCTGTTCGGTGGGCGTGCGCGGAGCCACGAACACCGGCTCCTGCGGTCCCGATGCGCTGTCGGCCGCCGTCAAGGCCCTGCGGTCCACCTTTCCGCTCGACGTGAGCGGCAGCGCGTCCGTCACCTCGAAGACCGCGGGCACCATGGCGGCGGGAAGCAAGTCAATCAGGAAGCGGCGCAACTCCGCCGTCGACGGCGCGCCGCCGCCGGCCGGCACGACATGCGCGACCAGGATGAGGTTTCCGCGGCTGTCGGTTCTGATCACCACCGCGTTCTCGGCCACCGCGGGGTGTTGCGCCAGCGCTGCCTCCACCTCGCCCGGCTCGATCCGGAAGCCGTGGATCTTGACCTGGAAGTCGATGCGCCCCAGGTAATCGATGTTGCCGTCGGGCAGATACCTGGTCAGGTCGCCGGTGCGGTAGAGCCGCTCACCGGGGTGCTCCGCGAAAGGATCGGCCACGAAGACGGCGGCGGTCAGGTCCGGCCGGTTGAGGTAGCCGCGGCCGAGTCCCACGCCGCCGATGTACAGTTCGCCGGGCACGCCCACCGGCACCGGTTGCAGATGCGCGTCCAGGATGTAGGCGCGGATGTTGGCGATCGGTCGCCCGATCGGCACCAGCGTGCCGGATTCGCCTCGCTCGCAGTGAAAGTGGGTGACGTCGATGGCCGCCTCGGTGGGCCCGTAGAGGTTGTACAGCTCGGCGTCCAGCGTGGCCAGGAAGTGGTCGCGCAGGTCGTACGGCAGCGCCTCACCGCTGCAGAACACCTGGCGCAGTGCGGTGCACGCGGCCACCCCGGGCTCGGCGAGGAACCGGCGCATCATCGACGGCACGAAATGCATTGTGGTGACGCGCTGTTCGACGATGGTCCGAACCAGGTACGCGGCATCCTTGTGGCCCTCGGGTTTTGCGATGACCACCCGGGCGCCGACGATCAAGGGCCAGAAGAGCTCCCAGACGGATGGGTCGAAGCTCACCGGAGTCTTGTGCAGCACCCGGTCCTCGGGGGTCAGCCGGTAGGCGTCCTGCATCCACAACAGCCGGTTGCGGATCCCGGCGTGAGTGTTGAGCGTCCCCTTCGGCTTACCCGTGGAACCGGACGTGTGGATGACGTAGGCGAGGCTTGCCGGTGACGTCTCGGCGGTGGGGGCGGCGTCCTCGCCCGACGGTGCCGACGGCAGGTCCAGGCAGAGCCGGTGACCGGTGAAGCCGGGCGGCAGGTGCACCAGATTGCTCTGGTGGGTGACGCAGACCGGCGCTTCCGGTACGTCGTCCAGCATCGTGGCCATGCGCTGCGCGGGCTGCGCCGAGTCGAGCGGCATGAAGGCGCCACCCGCCTTGAGGACGCCCAGCACCGCCACCACCAGGTCCTCGGAGCGGTCCAGCAGGACGGGCACGACGACCTCGGGGCCCACGCCGAGCTGCCGCAGCCGGTGTGCGAGACCGTTGGCCCGGCGGTCGAGTTCCGCGTAGGTCACCTCGCGGTCACCACACGTCACCGCGACGGCATCCGGGGTGCGCACGACTGTGGCCGCGACCATCTCGTGCAGGCAGGCCGGGGCGTCATAGGCGGCCTCGGATTGATTCCAGGCGCGCTGCTGACGGCGCTCCCCGTCGGTGAGCAGCGGCAGCTGCGAGACCCGCCGGCCGGGATCGGCGACGATACCGGCGAGGAGCGTGACGAAGTGCCCGGCCAGCCGCTCGATCGTCCCGGCCTCGAAGAGGTCGGTGTTGTACTGCAGGACACCGGACAGCTTCCCGTCGCGTTCGCCTATCTCCATCATCAGGTCGAACGGCGCGCCACCCTGCCCGACATGAAGCGTCTCGAGCGGCAGCCCCCCGCGTTGCGGGTCCGGGTCGTCGGAGAAGCGGCGCGTCTGTTCCCAGGCGAACGAGACCTGGAACAGTGGCGTGCGGCTCGGGTCGCGCACCGGCCGAAGCCGCTCCACGAGCAGCGCGAAGGGATAGTCCTGGTGTTCGAGGGCGCCCTGCACGGTGTCCTTGATGCGGCCGAGCAGGGCCATGAACGCCGGGTTGTCGTGCAGGTCGGCGCGCAGGGCGACCGGGTTGGTGAGGTAGCCGACCAGATCCTCCAGCACGACCCGGTCGCGGCACGCGAAAGGTGAGCCGATGACCACCTCGCCCTGTCCGCTGTAGCGGTGCAGCAACGCGGCGTAGGCCGCCAGCAGCGTCATGTAGGGAGTCGCACCCACGCGTCGGCCCAGTTGAATGATCCCGGCCGTCACCGTGTCGTCGATGGTGAACCGGTGCACGGTGCCGGGGTAGGTCTGGACGGCCGGTCGGGGCCGGTCGGTGGGCAATTGGAGGACCGGCAGTTCGCCGGCCAACTGCTCACGCCAATAGGTCCAGAGGTCGTCGCCTTTGGCACCCGCGAGCATGCGGGCCTGCTGGTCGGCATAGTCGACGAAGCTTTCCGCGGGCGGCGGGGGTGGGGCCGCACCGTGCTCGGCGGCGTAGAGCAGGCGCAGCTCGTCGAGAATGACGTCGATGGACCAGAAGTCGACGGCGATGTGATGCAAACCCAAGAGCAATACATGTTCCTCGGGTGTGCGCTCCAGCAGCGTCAGCCGCAGCACCGGGCCGGTGTACAGGTCGAAAGGACGGTCGGTCTCCCGGCGGATCCACTCGTCGACCCCGGGCTCACCGGAACCGAGATGATGCCTTGCGATGCGCACCGGCCAGTGCGGATGAACGAGTTGGACCGGTTGCCCGTCGCGCTCGGCGTACGTGGTCCGAAGCGTCGGATGCCGGTCGACGAGTGCCTGGGCCGCGCGTTCCAGCGCCGGCACATCGAGCTCGCCGCTGATCCGCCCGGCATACGTGACGTTGTAGGCGGCGCTGGTCGGTGCAAGTTTGTGGATGAACCACATGGATCGCTGTCCGTACGACATCGGATGCGCCGAGGCCGATTCCTCGGCTTCCGCCATCAGCAGCTGGGACAGCAGCGCGCGCTTTTTCTCGGGAGACAGACCGGAGATGTCGATGGACTTATCAGTCATCTCCGCCGTCCTTCACGGCGAGCTCTCGCGGGGCGCCCCTCTCGTCCAAGACCTGCTGGAGCAGTTCGTCCACGGCATCGTCGGAAAGCTCAGGCACACGGGTGAGCAGGTCGATCCCGCGTGACGGCGCGCCGTCCGTTCGCTGCGAGGTCGTGTGCTCCGGGGTGGCCTGCTGCGGCGCCGCCCCGTCGGGCGGCGTCGCGGGTGCGCCCGCCGCCACCGCCGGCAGATGCTCACGAAGCCATTCGGCGAGACTGGCCACGCTGGGTCCCTCCAGCAGCCGGGTGACCGGCACGACGACGCCCAGGTCGCGTTCGACCTGCATACGCAACTCCACCGTGATGAGCGAGTCGACGCCGAGGCTGTTCAGCGGTGTCTGTTTGTCCAGGCTCGCCGGCGCCAGACCGAGTTTGCCGGCGGCGAGCTCGCACAGGTAGGACTCGAGCAGCCGTTGGCGCTCCTCCGGTGTTGCGCCCTGCAGCGCGTCGGAAAGTCCACTTCCCGGCCCGGGCGCGGTCCCGCCTTGAGGCTTGTCACCCGAGGGCGCGACGCCAAGCTCCGCGAGCAGCGGCGGCTGCACGTCGGGTTGCCATCGCGACCAGTCGATGTCGAGGACCACCGCCTGCGTCGCCGACCGCGCCAGCAAGGACGACAGCGCCCGGAGGCTATCGGCGGCGGGCATGGCCGCGACGCCGTACTGGGCGAAGTAGCTCTGCAGCTCAGACCTGCTGAAGAAGCCGAGCTCGGCCCATGGCCCCCAGTTGACGCTCAACGCCGGGAGGCCTTCGGCGCGGCGGTGCCATGCCATCGCGTCCAGGAAGGCGTTTGCTGCCGCGTAGTTCGCCGCCCCGGGCGGGCCCAGCAAGGAAGCGGCCGACGAGAACAGCACGAAGAAGTCGAGTTCCGCGTCTCTGGTCAGCGCGTGCAGGTTCCAGGCACCTTGAACCTTGGGCGCCATGACTTTGCGGAGTTTGCGCGCGTCGAGGCGTTGCAGAATGGCGTCGTCGGTGATCCCCGCCGCATGCATCACCCCGCGCAAAGGTGGCATCGACTCGGCGATCGACTCGAGCATGGCCGCAACATCGTCGGCTTTGGCGACGTCGCCCTGTGCGACGGTTACCTCGGTGCCCTCCGCGCGCAGGCCGTCCAGCGCCTTTTGCGCCTCCGCCGAGGCGCCGCCACGTCCCATCAGGACCAGGTGCCGGGCACCATGCTCGGCCATCCATGCGGCCACCACGAGGCCCAGCGCGCCGAGCCCGCCGGTGACGAGATAGGTGGCGTCCTCCTTGAAGGACGCGGTCTCGTTGGGCTCCGGCTCGTCGTATCGGGTCAGCCGCTCGACATAGCGGCGGCCGCCCCTGAGCGCCACGTCGCCGTCGCGGTCATCGGCCCACACCTCGCGGAACAGGGCTTCGAGATCTTCCGGACCGCCGGCGGCGGACAGGTCGACACAGGTGCAGCCCAGTTCCGGGTGCTCATGGTCGATCGTGCGGGCCATTCCCCACACCGGAGCCTGCGCGATCGACACGGTTTCGGCCTCCGAGGCGTCGGTCACCTGCGCCGCCCGCGTCACCAGCCACAGCCGCGGCGACGCCGACCAACCGGCCCGCGCCAGCGCTTGCACCAGATGCACGACGCTCACCGGGCCCAAAGTGGTTGCCGAATCCAGCGATTCGAGCGACGTGTCGGCCGGTGGCGCGGCCAGCAGGTCCCACAGGTGCACCACCCCGCGGCACGGCGGCCCGTCGTCGGTGAAGGCGTCTTCGAGCAGCTGTTTGAAGTGTTCGGGCTGCGCGGGGTCAAGGCGGTAACTGTCCGGGGTAAGACGCTCGTAGCCTCCGCCGGTCGGTGCCGGCTGGGCCAGCACGCACCGTTGAGAATGCGATTCGAGGTGCGTCCGGAGGGTGTCCGCGGCAGCCCCGCCGTCGCCCAGGATGAGCCAGCTGCCTGCTCCGTCCGGCCGGCTCGACCCGTTCCGCTCCGCCGCGCTGGATGTGGGCTGCCAGCGCAGCCGATACATCCGGTCGCGCAGGCCCGCGACCTCGGTCGCGCCGGGGGCCTGCGGCAGCGGGCCGGAGCCGTTCGGGGTGATCGCCCCGACGTCCAGCCAGGAATGGACACGCTGCCACGGGTACGTCGGTGCGGGCACGTAGTGGCTGCCCGGGGGGTACACCGCTTCCCAGGTGACCGGCTGACCGAGGGTGTAGAGGGTGCCGAGCGATGTCAGCGCCGTCGCCCGTCCCCCGTCGTCACGCCGCATCGACGGCAGCGCGGCGCAACTCCGCCCCAGATCCTGGGCGTCCTCCCGGATCGAGGTCAAGAGAACGGGGTGCGGGCTGATCTCGATGACAGCGTCATGCCCGCCCTCGAGCAGCCGGCGCAGCGCGGGCGAGAAATGCACGGGGGAACGCAAATTCTCCGCCCAGTAATCGGGGTCGGCCAGGCGGTCGGTGAGCAGATCGCCGGTCACCGTGGAGTAAATGGGTATCGCCGGTGCGGTCGGGCGCAGTCCGGCGAGCCCGCCGCGCAGGGCGGGAGCCAACGCGTCCATCTGCGGGCTGTGGGCGGCTACGTCGACGTCGACCCACCGGCAGAATCGGTCGCGCTGCTGCAGCACCGCCATCAGCTTTGCCAAAACCTTTCGGTCCCCGGACAGCACCGTCGATCGGTGGCTGTTGCTGGCGGCGATCGAGACCTTGCGTTCCTGGCCGGCGATGAGCTCCTGCGCCTCGGCGAGGCTGAGCTCCGCCGCCATCATGGTCCCGCGGCCGCGCACCGTGCGGAGCATGAGCGCACGGAAGTGGATCACCCGCGCGGCGTCTTCGAGGCTCAGCGCACCGGCGACGTGCGCCGCCGCGACCTCACCCATGCTGTGCCCCACCACCGCGGTGGGCTCGACCCCCCATGAGCGCCATAGGGCGGCCAGCGCGACCTGCATGGCGAAGATCGCGGGTTGGATCAGGCTGATGTCGGTGAATTCCTCTTCCTCGGCCAGCAGCGTGAGGATTGATTGGCCGAGGTGGGGCGTGAGCGCGCGGTCGCACGCCGCCAAGGCGTCGCGGAACACCGGCTCCTCGGTTTGCAGTCGCCGCCCCATGCCGCGCCACTGTGAGCCCTGGCCGGGAAACGCGAACACCACTCTGGGTCGCTGGCCGGTACGGCACTGTCCGACGGATAACCCGGGCCGCGACTGCCCGTGCCGGTGGGCGCCCAGGGACTCCGACATCGCGGTGGGGGAGTCTGCGACCACGGACAACCGATGCTCGTAGTGGCCGCGACGGGCACCGGCCGTGTAGCACAGGTCGGCCAGCCCCGCCCCGGATGCCAGCGCCGACTCGTACCGGTCGGCCAGTGCGGCCAGGGCCTCGGGGGAGTGCGCGGAAAGCGGCAGCAACTCGGCGCGGTCCGGTGCTGTCGTGCCGGGTTCGGCCGCGGTCCGAACCTGCGGGGCTTCGGTGAGCACGGCGTGCGCGTTGGTGCCCCCCATGCCGAACGAGCTGACGCTGGCGACCGCTCGCCCGCCATTTGCCGGCCACGGGGTGAGGGTTCGCGCCACCCGCACCGGCAGGTCGTCGAAGGGGATCTCGGGGTTGGGCTCGACGAAGTTCAGACTCGGTGGAATCATCTTGTGCTGCAACGCCAACGCCACCTTGATGAGCCCGGCCACCCCGGCCGCCGCCTCCAGGTGGCCGATGTTGGTCTTGACCGAGCCGATCAGGCATGGGCTGTTTGGCGGACGGCCGTCCGCCAGGACGGTGCCCAGCGCGTTCGCCTCGATCGCGTCACCGAGGAACGTTCCGGTGCCGTGCGCCTCGACGTATTGGGCGGTGCCGGGCGAAAGACCGGCGCGGCGGTAGGCCGCGGCCAGCACCGCCTCCTGCGATTGCCGGCTGGGTGCGATCAGCCCGTTCGTCCGGCCATCCTGGTTGATCGCGGTGCCACGGATCACCGCATAAATCGGGTCGTTGTCGGCCAGCGCCCGGCTGAGTGGTTTGAGGACCACGATCCCGGCACCTTCACCGCGGACGTAGCCATCCGCGCCGGCGTCGAAAGTCTTGGAGCGGCCGTCGGGCGCCATCAGCCTGGCCTTGGTGAAGTTGATCATGAGCGCCGGCGACAGGATGACGTTCACGCCTCCGGCCAAGGCCAGCGAGCACTCGCCGTCCCGCAGGCTGCGGCAGGCCAGGTGCACGGCGACCAACGACGACGAGCAGGCGGTGTCGATGGCCATGCTCGGTCCGTGGAAGTCGTAGAAGTAGGACAGCCGGTTGGCGGCGATGCTCAACGCGTTTCCGGTACCGGTGTAGGCGTCGACGAGCTGCAGTTGGCCGGCCCGCAGATTTGCGTAGTCGGTGGTGGAGATGCCGACGAATACGCCGGTGTCGCTACCGGCAAGCCGCTCTGGCACCTGCCCGGCGTCTTCCAATGCCTCCCAAGCCACTTCGAGGATCAGGCGCTGCTGGGGGTCCATTTGCGCCGACTCCCTCGGCGAGATGCCGAAGAATCCGAAGTCGAACTTGTCGATCCCGGGCACGAAACCGGCCCGCCGGGTGACCGAGGTGCCCGGCACGGACGGGTCCGCGTCGTAGAAGGCGTCGGCGTCCCAGCGGTCCGGCGGTACCTCGCTGATCGCGTCCACGCCGTCCGACAGCTCCCGCCAGAAGGCCGACGGCCCGTCGGCGCCCGGAAAACGGCAGCCGATGCCGATGATGGCGATCGGCTCGTCCGCGGCGCGTGCGCCACCGCCGTCACCGGCCGGTGCGGCAGTGCGGTCGCTGGCGGGGACCTCCTCGGCCAGATGGCGGGAGAGCAGGTCGATCGTGGGGTACTCGTAGGGGAGTGTGGGCGAAAGTTCGCGTCCGAGCCAGGATTCCAATGCGGCGGTCAGCCGGATGGCGTGGACGGAATCGAGGCCGTAGTAGGCGAATGGACGGGATGGGTCGATATCCGTTGCGGGGATGCCGAGTTCACCAGAGAGCTGGGAGACGAACCAGTCCGCGAGTTCCGCGGCACTGCGCCCGGCGTGTTCCGGCGAAGCGGTCGTGGGGTGGATCTCGAGCCGCGGTGCGCGCCATTCAACGACCGCCTCGAGCTGGCCGTCGATGAACTGCTGCCGGCAGGCGGACCGCTGGATCTTGCCGCTGGACGTCGTCGGAATCCGCAACGGCTCCAAGAGGATAACGGCGTCTACCTGAATCTCGTGGTGCTCGGTGATCGCGGTCCGGATCGCGTCGACTATTTCGTTGAGTTCGCCCGCACCGAGCTGTTGGTGGCTCACCTCCTGCACGACGACGAGCTGCTCGGCGGCGTCGGGTCCGGGAGCGATGGAGAAGACCGCACCCCGGCCGCGCAGCAGTGCCGGGTGACAGGCCTGCACGGTGAGCTCGATGTCCTCGGGGTAATGGTTGCTGCCGCGGATGATGATCAGATCCTTGCGGCGTCCCGTGACGAACAGCTCCCCGGACTGTAAGAAGCCCAGGTCTCCGGTACGGAGGAACGGGCCGTCGCCGGTGCCCGCAAGGTGCGCTGAGAATGCGGCTTCGGTCTGTTCGGGCTTTTGCCAGTAACCCTGTGCAACGCTCGGCCCGGCGACCCAGATCTCGCCGACCTCGTCGGCCCCGCACGGCCGCCGGGTCTCGGGGTCGACGACGACGACCTGCTGGCCACCTTGGGGCCGACCGCAACCGACAAGCGTTGTAGCGTTGGGGTTTTCCGGCATGACCTCCGCGACCCGGCGTTCGCGCAGTGCGATGCGATCGATGTGCCGAACCAACGGTACCGGGGCGTCCGACCCGCCGGAGACCAGCAGCGTCGCCTCCGCCAACCCATACACCGGATAGAACGCCTCCGGCCGAAAACCGGCCGGGGCGAACGCCTCGGCGAAACCCCGCAGGGTCGCGCTACGCACCGGCTCCGCACCGCACATGGCGATCGACCAGCTGGACAGATCGAGCGCCGCACGCTCTTCGGGGGTACTGAGTTCGACGCAGAGGTCGTAGGAGAAGTTGGGTGCTGCGGTGATCACGGCGCGGTGCCTCGACATCGCTTCCAACCACCGCATGGGGCGCTTGATGAACGCGCCCGGCGGCATGAGGGCGGAAGTCCCCCCGACATAGAGGGTCTCGAGGATACCGCCGATGAGACCCATGTCGTGGTAGGGCGGCAGCCAGAACACACCGTGGGCGTTCGCGTCGAATCCCGACTTCCACGTCCGCCGAATGGTTTCCAGATTGTGGACCAGGTTGCCGTGCGACAGCACAACGCCTTTCGGTGTGGCCGTGGAGCCCGAGGTGTACTGCACCATTGCGATTGCGCCGGCGTCAATGTCTGGTGGAATCCACGTCCGGTCATCGCCCGCCGTGTCGGTGACGGCCCAGCGCAACGGACGCCCCCTGACCAGACCGTCCACCGTGGGCCGGATCCTCGCCTGGATCTCGGTGGTGGACAGGGCGAAGCCGGGTTGCGCGTCCGCGATGATCGCCTCGACGCGCGGGACAAGGTGATCGCGTACCGGTGGATGCATCGGTACGGCGATGGCTCCGGCGTAAAGACACCCGAACAAGCCGGCGACGAAGTCCAGGCCCGGCGGGCACAGGACCAGGACGCGCTCGCCGGTGGCGCCCAGGCTCTGGAGGGTCGACGCGATTTGTCGAGCGTGGGCATCCAGTTGCTGATAGCTCAGCCGGCTGACGTCTTTTTCCTCGCCATCGCGAGAGTAGGTGAACGCAAGCTTGTCCCGGTAGCGCGCGGCCCGCTGCTGCAATTGCCCGACCAGCGTCGGCGCGGTGAGCGGCGGATAATCCGCCATTTTCCAACCCGATTCGACGCGCGCACGCTCGGCATCGCTTTTGTCGGCGACGCCGGTCTCGCTTCCCCCGTCGGCCTTGGCCCGGCCACTCGTTTTGCGGACTCGTGTCATCAGCATTGCCCCGTCGTGTGGGTGGTTGGTCTCGCCATTTCCCTGCCTCAAGCCGCTTTTGGGGCTTTCGATGACGGCGCCCTCGGAGTTGGTCTCGAGAAATCCGCGGAATCCCTCCACGGTGTAGCAGGTAACGACCGCGTCCGTGCGTGCACGCACCGTCGCCGAGCGGGCCATCTGGAACAACGGCTCGAGCTCGCCGACGTAGTCGCCGGCGGTGGCGACCTTGAGCAGATCCTGCGCCCCGTCCGCCGATTCGCGGACGACTTCCAGTTCGCCGTCGGCGACGACGTAGATCAGGTCCCCAATGCTGCCTTGCTCGAACAACTCCGAACCGCTTGGTAGACACACGGTTTCGGGCTCGGAGTCGGTCGCGTTGACATCCGGCAGTAGCCTGACCACGTGGTCGGCGAACGGCAGGATTCGCGTGTCGTGGGTGGCGACCACGACGATGCGCTCACCGCTGGCCAACTCCCGGAGTAACCGCAGCACCCCTTGCACCTGGACTTGGTCCAAGTGGGCCGTGGGTTCGTCGGCCAAGATCAGCGGCGGGTCCAGCGCGATCGCGCGGGCCACCGCAACCCGTTCGCGCTCACCGCCGCTGAGGTCGCCGGGCCGGTGTGTCATGCGTTCGCGCAGACCGACGCGAGTCAGCAATTCCTCGGCGCGTTCGCGCGCCGCGCGCCGCGACCACCCGGCCGCCCACAGCGGCACCATCACGTTCTCCAGTGCGGTGAGGCTTGCCACCAGGTTGAATGATTGAAAGATGATGCCCACGGTGCTGCGGCGGTAAGTGGTCAGCCTGCGACGGTCCAGCGTCGTGACGTCGATGCCGCCGACCAGGATGCGCCCGCCGGTTGGGCTGAGGATGCCGCCGATACACGACAGCAATGAACTTTTCCCGCACCCACTGGGGCCCAACACGATCACCAGAGATCCGGCCTTGACTTCCAGGTCCAGACCGTCGATGACGCGGAGCGCCTGCCCACCGTTGGAGTACTCGACGACGAGATCGTCGATGCGCAGATCACCCACGACTATGACCCTCCGAACGCCAGCGCCGGGTCGACCGCCACCGCGCGCCGCACGCCGGCCAAGCTCGCCAGCAGGCCGATCACCACCGCGGTCGCCACCAACGACAGGAAGGTCGAGGTGGTCACCACCACGAGCATCGGAAACATCGGGCCGAGCACCACCGCCAGCAGCCCACCGAGGACCGCGGCGACCAACGCGACGAGCACTGCCTGTAGCGCGAGCCCGGTGAGCACCGAGTGGCTGGGGACGCCGAGGGCTTTGAACACCGCGAAGTCGCGGGTGCGCTCCAGCGCAGAGAGATAGATCAGCGATCCCACGATCATCGCCGCCACTCCCCACAGCAGAATTGCCATATAGAACATCGCCAGGCGAGCCCCGTGCAGCGGGCGGACCATGTCGTCGATCGCAGCGCGGCGATCCGCGGCGCGATAGCCGGAGGGTATGTGGGCGAGTGTGCCGCGAACACCGATGGCGGAGACCACCGGCTGCGCGGAAAACATCAACCGCTGCGCCCCCGCAACGGTCAGAAACGCATTGGGTTGGCCTGCGAGCGTGGTCGACTTGTCGACCAGCCCTACGATCCGCAGCATCTCCGAACCCATCTCGACGTCGCCACCAACGGGTCGCCCCAGCGTGTTCGACATGGCGACTTCACCGGGATTCGACGGTGCCCGTCCCGCAACGATCGGCGGCATCGCTTGGTCAGGCACGCCGTAGACGTTCACGTTTTGCGGCGAGCGCCGATCTTGCAGGATCGTGTTGCCATAGACCACCGGGATCGCCGATGCGACGCCCGGGAGCCGTGCGATCGCCTGTACTTCCGCCTCCGGGAACCTCGATGAACCCATGAACGGACCCACTGCGCCCGTCTGGATGAGGTAGGTGTCAATGCCCATCGAGTCGACCACACGCTGCGCCTCGACACGAAAACCGTGCGTCAGCCCGGTCAGGATGAGGGTCAGCGCGAATACCATTCCGGTGCCGACGGCCGCGATGATGAAGCGTCGCAGGCGCCATTGCATGTCCCGGAACGCGGTGATCAGCATTGGCGCGCACAGCTGTTTTCGCAGGTCACCAATAGATCCCACTGCCGACCTCCGATCTGAGTTCCTTGCAACAATGTCGGCTGGACGGTGGCTCGCGTAGAGCCGAAGGGCCTTTATCGGACATGACCTACGCCTCGTTTTCGCAGGCCAGGCGGGCTCGACGTGGTGGTTCTTGGGTCTCCCTGGGAGGCTCCGTCCGCATGTTCCGCCGCGCGATCACGGCGAGTGAGGGCCGAAACGCCCTGGGCGAGAACATCGCTCGGTGCGGATGGCTCGTTCAACTCGACGACCACTCGGGCGGAGCCCACTCCAGCGCGCGACGCTAAGCTGAGTGTCCTCAGCGGCTACCGTTGAATCGCTTGGCATTACCGGCGCGGGAAGGCGACTCTCGTAATGAGCTACCCGGCTGCCATGAGGAATATCCTGTCCCCGCTACCAGGTAAGACGGCCCCCGGAACTACTCCGCGGGCCGTTTTCACGCCTATCGCGGCAGCACGGCCTCGATGGCGCTGATGACCTCCGGGGCGTCGGGCTCGGTGCGGGGCCGAAATCGCTACACCACCTCACCGCCGGGTGCGATGAGGAACTTCTCGAAGTTCCACTGGATGTCTCCCGTCTCGCCGGCGGGATCGGCGGCCTTGGTCAACTCGGCGTAGAGCGGGTGCCGGTCGGCGCCGTTGACGTCGGTCTTCGCCAGCAGCGGGAACGTCACCCCGTATGTCGTCGAGCAGAACTCCTGGATTTCCTGGGCCGTGCCCGGTTCCTGGCCCATGAACTGGTTGCAGGGCACGCCGACGACCGTCAGGCCGCGGTCACCATAGTCCTTCGCCAGTTTCTCCAGCGCCGTGTACTGCGGAGTCAGTCCGCACTTGGACGCCACGTTCACGACCAGCGTTGCGCCGTCGGACAATTCGGCCAGCGTGGTGGGTTGGCCATCGAGGGTGGTCAGTGGGATGTCTTTGAGGGTCACGCCGACGACGCTAACGCAATCTGGCCAGAACCACCGAGAGTCGGCTCAACTGCCGCTGCCCGTTCGGGTAGTGAGATGAAGAATACGGGTGGGCGCGCCGCTAACCTGCGGCGGCAGCGGTTATCGTTGAATCGCTTGGGTTTTAGCTGCGCGGGAGGGGACTTGTCGGTATTTCAGCCGGTCGTGGCGTTGCCGGGCCGAATAACCTAACCGTGGCGAGCCCCTCGGCCGACGCGACTCGGCGACAGATCATTCGGGCCGCCGCGCATCAGTTCGCCAGGCGGCCCTATCACGAGGTCGGTCTCGACGACGTTCTCGCCGAGGCCCGGCTGACCAAAGGCGCACTGTATTTCCATTTCAGCTCGAAATACGCGTTAGCACTCGCGATCATCGACGAGCAGACCGCCGCGGCGACGGGCTCGTTGCAAGACCTGCTGACCCGGGGGCTGTCCGGCTTGGAGACCCTCATCGACTTCTCGTTTCTGGTGGCCGCGCGGGACATCAAGTCGGATCTGTTCAGGGCGGCGTTGAACCTGATCGAGTCGGTGGGGCAATCGGAAGGGCGGCATCGGAATTTGTTCGGCCAATGGATCAAAGCCCTGGCCGCAGTCGTCGAGCAAGCCATCGGTGAGGGCGACATTTCTGAAGGCTGTGCCCCCGATGGCCTGGGACGGATGATGTTGTCCGTGCACATGGGACTCCGAAAGACGAGCAGCCTGGACGACCCGCAGCGATTCTTATCCGACCTGCAGAAGTGCTGGACCCTGCTGATGAGCGGAATCCTGCAGCCCGACCGTCACGAGTACTTCGAGCAATTCCTCCGGCGGCGCACCGCGCTTGCCGTGCAGCAGACGCCGACACTGCGTAGCGGGAGCGCGGTCGGGTAGGCGGTCGGAACGGCATCGCGGCGGCTGTCGATCACGGTCGAGCTTCCGCGCCGATTGGATTGGTGTACCGCCATTTCCGCGTGTGGCCGCCGGCCTGCGCGTCCTGCTGCGGCGACTCGCGATTCTGCGAACGCCGGTTCGCACGAGTGGCGGCGGTCAAGGTACATTCCTGTGGCGTTCGTTATTGCAAGTGTGTACAGAGCCCCGCGCAGGGGATGAGGTTCCGCCGCGGCACCGGGGCGCGGCGCAGAGGTGAGGGGCACTGGTGACCACGTCTTCCCCGGTGCAGGTCAATTCCCAGCGCCTCCCGCCGTACCGGTGGATCGCCGTTGCCGTCCTGGTGGTCCTGGCCATCGTCTTCGCGCTGGTGTATGTGCAGTTCCGCGGGGGTTTCACGCCCAAGACGGAGTTGACGATGCTGGCGTCGCGGGCCGGGCTGGTGATGGATCCGGGCTCGAAGGTCACCTACAACGGGGTCGAGATCGGCCGGGTGGGCAACATCTCCGAGACGGTGCGCGACGGCAAGCCCGCCGCCAAGTTCACGCTGGAGGTGTATCCGCGGTATCTGTCGCTGATCCCGTCCAACGTGAACGCCGACATCAAGGCGACCACGGTGTTCGGCGGCAAGTACGTGTCGCTGACCGCCCCGGACAACCCGTCGCCGCAAAAGCTCAACCCGCACACCGTGATCGACGCGCGGTCGGTGACCACCGAGATCAACACGCTGTTCCAGACGATCGTGTCGATCAACGAGAAGGTGGATCCGGTCAAGCTGAACCTGACCCTGAGTGCGGCCGCCCAAGCGCTGACCGGGCTGGGCGACAAATTCGGGCAGTCGGTGGTCAACGCCAACGCGGTCCTCGATGACGTCAACCCGCAGATGCCGCAGGCGCGCCGCGACATTCAGCAGCTGGCCGGGCTGGGCGACACCTACGCCAACGCGGCGCCCGACCTGTTCGATTTCTTGAACAACGCGGTGATCACGTCGCGGACCATCAACGCGCAGCAGAAGGATCTGGACCAGGCGCTGCTGGCGGCGGCCGGGTTCGGCAACACCGGCGCCGACATCTTCAACAGGGGCGGCCCGTACCTGGCGCGCGGCGCGCAGGACCTGGTGCCCAGCGCCCAGCTGCTGGACACCTACAGCCCGGCGATCTATTGCACGCTGCGCAACTACCACGACGTGGTGCCCCTGACCGGTGCGTCCGAAGGCGGTTTCAACGGCTATTCGCTGAACATGAACACCGAGGCGCTGTCCGGGCTGGGGCTGCTGGCCAACCCGGTGTCGGCGGTGGCCACCATCGCCAGCCTGGTCGGCGGCTTGGCCGGGGTGGTCGGCGGCGCGCCGAACCCCTACACCTACCCGGAGAACCTGCCGCGGGTGAACGCGCGCGGCGGGCCGGGCGGTGCCCCGGGTTGCTGGCAGCCGATCACCCGACACCTTTGGCCAGCACCGGAATTGGTGATGGACACCGGGAACAGCATCGCGCCGTACAACCACCTCGACACCGGATCGCCGTATGCGATCGAGTACGTCTGGGGCCGCCAGGTCGGGGATAACACCATCAATCCCTAGATCTGCGACGTGAAGAATGCAGAATGTCTTCGTGCTGGCGCCGAGGGACCGCTGACGTGCCGGGGTTCGGCTTCCACACCCTGGCGCTGCTGACCGCCATCGGCTTGGCCGGTCCGCTGTTGGCCGCGCTGCCGGGCCTACGGATACCGGTGATCATCGGTGAGCTGATCGCCGGCCTGGTCGTCGGCCGTACCGGCTTCGGCGTCCTCGATTACACCAACCCGACGTTCCAGCTGCTCGCCAACGTCGGCTTCGCGCTGGTCATGTTCGTGGTGGGCTCCCATGTCCCGGTCGGCGCCGAAGCGCTGCGGTCGTCGCTACCGCGGGCGCTGGCCCGGGCGGCACTGGCCGGCGCGGTCGCGGTGGTGCTCGGTGCCGCGCTGGCGGCGGTCTTCGGAACCGGCCATGCGGCGATGTACGCGGTCCTGATGGCCTCGTCGTCGGCGGCGCTGGCATTGCCGGTGATCGATTCCCTGCGGTTGCAGGGACCGCAGGTGATCGCCGTGACCGCCCAGATCGCCATCGCCGATGCCGCCTGTATCGTCCTGCTGCCGTTGGTGATTGACCTGCGGCATGCGCCCGCCGCCGCATTGGGCGCGCTGGCGGTTGCCGCATGCGCCGTGATGCTTTACGTGCTGCTGCGCGTCTCCAACGTCAGGGGCTGGCGTCGCCGCATGCACGTCTACTCCGAGAACCGCCGGTTCGCGCTGGAATTGCGGACCAACCTCATCGTGCTGTTCGCTCTGGCAGCACTGGCCGTGAGCACGCACGTGTCCGTCATGCTGGCGGGATTCGCGGTCGGCCTGGTGTTCGCCAGGGCCGGTGAACCGCGGCGGCTGGCACGTCAGCTTTTCGGCATCACCGAGGGGTTCTTCAGCCCACTCTTCTTCGTCTGGCTGGGCGCCTCACTGCAGGTGCGCGAGCTGGGTTCGCATCCGAGACTCATCCTGCTCGGCGCCGGCCTGGGGCTCGGCGCCGTGCTGGCGCACTGCGCGGGCAGGTTGCTCGGTCAACCGTTCACCCTGGCGGTGCTCTCGGCGGCTCAACTCGGTGTGCCGGTGGCCGCCGCCACCATCGGTGCCGAGGAACACCTGCTCGTGGCCGGCGAAGCGTCGGCGTTGATGTTCGGCGCCTTGCTGACCATCGCTGCCACCTCGATCGCGGGTGCGGTCGCGTCGCGCACCCAAGTGACCAAGGGCCCTTCCGCCGCGGGACCTCCGAATCCTCGAAAGCACGACTGAAGCACTTGCCGCCCGGTTGCGTTCGGCCCTGTGGCCCGAAGCCGGGAAGTGGTCGGATGGATTCCAAGCTCGATCGAGGAGGCCGTCATGAGGTTTGCGACACGACGTCACCACCTGCGGGCCGTGCCGGTCGCGACGATGTTCCGCGTTACCGATCGTCTGCACTGCGGACGCACCGTCCGGGTGCCCGGTCACGAGATCGCACCCATCGTGTCGGCATGGCTGGCGGAGCTGGGCGCCCACAGCCCCCTGGTCGACGAGCTGGCACGGGCGGCCCGTGTCGGCGACTGGTCGCTGGCCTGTGCGATCGGCGATCAGCTATCCGTTGACGTGGCCGTCTCGGCCGCCGCCTAGCCCCGCGGTATTGGCCCAAAGTCCCTCGAGCTAGAGCCCTCAGGCTCTCGTAGAGCCGGCAGCAATCCGCGATCGTAAACAAGACTCAGCAACTCGAAGGGGACGACCGCCATGAACACCCGATTTCCGGATGCCGGCACGGTCCGGACGGTCTTGAGTTTGGCATCCCGGGCACCCTCGGTGCACAACTCCCAACCCTGGCGGTGGCGGGTGGACGCGGCAAGCCTGCACCTCTACTCCGACGAGAGCCGGCGGCTGCCCAACATCGACCCGGACGGCCGGGACCTGATGTTGAGTTGCGGTGCGGCCCTGCACCACTGCGTTGTCGCGCTGGCGGCGGTCGGGTGGCTCTCCAAGGTGACCCGGTTCCCGAATCCCGCCGACCCCACGCACCTTGCGGCGATCGAACTTTCGCCGCACCGCGCCGACTCCGTCGACATTGCGCTGGCCGCGGCGATTCCGCGACGGCGAACCGACCGGCGTTACTACAGCTCCTGGCCGGTGCCGGTGGGCGACGTCGCCCTGATGGCGGCGCGGGCGGCTCGCAGCGGGGTGACGCTGTGCCAGGTCGAAGACCTCGACAACCTGCGGACGATCGTCGCCCAATCCGTTCAGGAGCACTTGAACCAGGACTATCTCGCCGAGCTCACGACATGGAGTGGCCGCTACGCGTCGGTGGCCGGCGTTCCCGCCCGCAACACGCCCGTGCCGGATCCGACGGCGAAGATTCCGGGTCGGTTCTTCGCCGGCCCCGTGCTGCCGATGCCGCCGGACTCCTCATCGGCCGACGAAAACGCCGTCGTCCTGGCATTGGGGACCCGCAACGACGACCGCCTGGCCCAGCTGCGTGCCGGTGAGGCGACCAGCGTCGTGCTGCTCACCGCGACGTCGCTGGGGCTGGCCAGTTGCCCGGTGACCGAACCGTTGGAGACGCCCGGAACGCGCGCGGAGGTCGAATCCGACATCTTCGGCGGCAGCAACCATCCGCAGATGCTGCTCCGGGTGGGTTGGGCACCGATCAACGCCGACCCCTTGCCGGCCACACCGCGGCGCGACCTCCCCGACTTCGTCGAGTGGACGGTCGATCACCAGCACCAGGCCGTCGGCTGAGACGGCGAATTTACGGAAACGGTTGCGGCGCAAAGGACACGATGGAGACGACATTCACTTGGGATCCACGCCGTTGGCAGGTCGCGCGCGTTTTCGGCGGTAACCCGTTGCTTCGTCGCACGGACCGCATCGAAGCACTGGCCGTCCTGGTCGCGCTGGTCGTGACCCTGCTCGCCGTCCCCGTCGGCGGCGTCGTCGGCGCGGTGACCTACGGCGCGCGGGAGCGGGTCTACACCCGAGAGGCGCACGAACGGCACCGCGTCACGGCAACGGTCGCCGATGCCCGGGTCGAGGACTTGGGCGTGACCGTCGTGCAGGCGAAGTGGCCGGGACCCAACGGCGAGCGCAGCGGAACACTGGACCTCACCGAACCCGCCAGGGCGGGTGGGACCGTCGAAATCTGGGTGGACCGGGACGGCGAACCGGTGGTCGCACCCACCCCGACCTGGCTCGCCGCGGCGGAGGCGGTCGGCGTGGCGGTGGTGACCGCGCTGGGAGTGACCATGGCGATGGCGGCTCTCCTGGCCGTCGTCCGGTCGCGGCTGGATCGAGCTCGCGACGCCCTGTGGGAGCGCGAGATCGAACTGCTCGCCGAGGCCTGGTAGCCGGCGGCCCCGATTGTCAACCCCTATACAGCACAGTCGGACTGGCGGATGATGTGGCGATGAGCCGATACGGCGAAAATTCCGGTGCCGCAACGTTGGACGCGGTCGGGCTGCACCGCCTCGTCGAGGTCCTGATGGAGCGCGGATACCGCGTCATCGGTCCGACGTTGCGCGACGACGCCATCGTCCTCGACCAACTGGACTCCGCCGCGGACCTGCCCTGGGGGTGGGGCGTCGACGTGGCCCCCGGGCATTACCGGGTGCGCCGGCGCGACGACGGCGCGGCATTCGGGCACTCGGCGGGGCCCCAGTCCTGGAAGCAGTTCCTGCACCCGCCGCGGCGCCGGCTGTGGTCCGGCAGCCGGGACGGGTTCAGCACGGCCGATTCCGACGAGGAGGTTCCGCGGTACGCATTCCTGGGAGTGCGCGGGTGTGACCTGGCCGCGATCGCGACGCTCGACCGCGTCCTCGGCCGTGGCCAGTTCCCCGACAACTCCTTCGTCCGCCGGCATCGGCAGATCTTCGTGGTCGCGGTGAATTGCACGGAACCGGGTGGCCTGTGCTTCTGCGCCTCGATGGGCACCGGCCCCGCGGCCGGTCCGGGATACGACTTGTCCCTGACCGAGCGGCCAGACGGCGAGGACGTGACCTACGTGGTCGAGGTGGGCACCGAAGACGGCGCCGACGTCCTTGCGGCCGTTCCCCATCGGGTTGCCGACGATGCGGAGATCGGCTCGGCGCACGCCGCGGTGGAGGCCGCCTCGCACCACATGGGCCGCCAGATGCCGGACACCGACCTGCGGAACTTGCTGCTTCGTTCGCGCGAATCGCCGCAGTGGGAGGAGGTCGCCAGCCGCTGCCTGACGTGCGGCAACTGCACGATGGTGTGCCCGACCTGCTACTGCACCAGCACCGAAGACGTCAGTGACCTGACCGGCGAGCACGCCGAGCGCTGGCAGCACTGGGCGTCGTGCTACGAGTTCGATTTCACCTACGTGCACGGCGGCGGCAGCGTGCGCCAGTCCCCGGAATCGCGCTACCGGCACTGGATCACCCACAAGCTGGGCACCTGGCACGACCAGTTCGACATGTCCGGCTGTGTCGGCTGCGGGCGCTGCATCGCTTGGTGCCCCACCGGGATCGACATCACCGAAGAGATGAACAAGATGGCCCGCGATGACTGACGGCACACCACCGTCCTCGATGGCGCCCAACCCCTACCGGGTACGCAGCCGCGTCGTGGAAAGCCCCGATTCGGCGACACTGTGCCTCGAACCGCTCGGCGATGTCCTGCGCACCCCGCAGCCCGGGGAGTTCATGATGCTGTACGCCTTCGGCATCGGCGAGGCGGCGATATCGATCAGCGGCGACCCCACGGTCACCGACGGTTCGATCACGCACACCATCCGCGCGGTCGGGGCGGTGAGCCGCGCCCTGCACGACGCGCAGCCCGGCGCCATCATCGGGGTGCGGGGCCCGTTCGGCACCACCTGGGGGCTTGAGGAAGCCGCCGGGCGAGACCTGGTCATGGTCGCCGGTGGCGTCGGGTTGTGCCCCCTGCGCCCGGCGATACTGGGGGCGCTGGCGGGCCGCTCCCGGTACGGCAAGCTGACCCTGATCGCGGGTGCGCGTTCGCGCGAGGACTTCGTGTTCGCCGCCCAGCTCGAGAAATGGTCCGCTGACCCGCAGATCGAGCTGCACATGACCGTCGACGTCCCGGTCCACGGCTGGCGCGGCGAAGTCGGCCTGGTCACCGAGCCACTGAAGCGACTCGCGCTGAATACCGACCGCACCACGGCGTTTCTGTGCGGTCCGGAGCCGATGCTGCGGTTCGCCGCGGAGGCGTTGTTGGCCAAAGGCCTGGCCGCCAAGGATATTCGGGTATCGCTGGAGCGCAACATGCAATGCGGGATCGGAACCTGCGGCCACTGCCAGCTGGGCCAGCTGCTGGTGTGCCGCGACGGGCCCGTCGTCGGTTACGACGTCGCCGGCCCGCTACTGGCAGTCAAGGAGCTGTAATGGTCCCCACCCTGGCCGTGTGGAAGTTCGCTTCCTGCGACGGTTGCCAGCTGACGCTGCTCGACTGCGAGGACGAGCTGCTGACGCTCGCCGACCAGGTGCAGATCGCCACCTTCGCCGAAGCGTCGAGCTCGATGGTCGGCGGACCCTACGACGTGTCGCTCGTCGAAGGCTCCGTCACCACCCGCCACGACGAGCAGCGCATCCGCGAAATCCGCGAGCAGTCCAAGGTTTTGGTCACCATCGGCGCGTGCGCGACGGCCGGGGGAGTGCAGGCGCTGCGCAACTTCGCCGACGTTGAGGAGTTCGCCTCGCTCGTCTACGCCCGGCCCGACTACATCGACACGCTGGCGACGTCCACCCCGGCGGCCGCGCACGTCAAGGTCGACTACCAGGTGCCGGGCTGCCCGATCGACCGGGGCCAGCTGCTGGACACGCTGGCCGCGCTGCTGATCGGGCGCAAACCCCGGCTGCCGGCCAAGACGGTGTGCACCGAGTGCAAAATGCGCGGCGTGACCTGCGTGGTGGTCGCCGACGGCACCCCGTGCCTGGGTCCGGTGACGCACGCCGGCTGTGGGGCGTTGTGCCCCAGCCATCGTCGCGGCTGCTACGGCTGTTTCGGCCCGGCGGCGACGCCGCAAATCGGGACGCTGATTCCGCTGCTGCGCCGCGACGGGATGTCCGACGGCGACGTCGACCGGGTGTTCTCGACGTTCAACGTCGCGACGTTTACGGAAGAACGGGCCAAGCAGTGAATCCGGAGAACCGCACGCTGAGCGTCGGCACGCTGACGCGCGTGGAAGGCGAGGGTGCGCTGCACGTCAGGCTCAAGGACGGCGAGCTGGACAGCGTCGAGCTGAACATCTATGAGCCGCCACGGTTTTTCGAGGCGTTCCTGCGGGGACGCGCCTACACCGAGCCGCCGGATCTGACCGCCCGGGTATGCGGAATCTGCCCCGTCGCCTACCAGGTGAGCTCCTGCAACGCGATCGAAAGCGCTTGCGGCGTCGAAGTGGATCCAGAGCTCGTGGCGCTGCGCCGAGTGCTGTACTGCGGCGAATGGATCCACAGCCACATGCTGCACATCTATCTGCTGCACGCGCCCGACTTCCTCGGCTACCCCGACGCGATCGCGCTGGCCCGCGACGAGCGCGAGATCGTGGAACGCGGCCTGCGGTTGAAGAAGGCCGGCAATGCGCTGATGGACTTCGTCGGCGGGCGAGCGATCCACCCGATCAACGTGCGCCTGGGCGGGTTCTACTCGGTGCCCAGCCGCTCGCAGTTCGCCCCCGTCGCCGAGCAGTTGCGCCGGGCACTCGACGACGCGGTCGCGACGGTCGAGTGGGTGGCCGGTTTCGACTTCCCGGATCTCGAGCTCGACCACGAGATGCTGGCGCTGAGCCAGAACGGGCAGTACCCCATCGAAAACGGCGTCATCGCGCGCAGCGCCGGCCCGTCGTTCCCGGTGCAAGACTTCACCGCACACGTCCGGGAGTCGCAGGTGCCGCACTCCACCGCCCTGCACGCGACACTCGACGGCGGCCGCTACCTCACCGGCCCCTTGGCGCGATACAGCCTGAATTCGTCGGCTCTTTCACCGATCGCGGCCCAGGCCGCCGCCGCGGCCGGGCTCTCGGGCGAATGCCGAAACCCGTTCCGCAGCATCATCGTTCGCGCGGTCGAGGTTGTCTACGCGATCGAGGAGGCGCTGCGCATCATCGACTCCTACGAGCGGCCGCCACGGCCCTTCGTCGACGTGCCGGCCCGCCCCGGGATCGGGCACGGCGTCAGCGAGGCGCCCCGGGGGCTGCTGTATCACAGCTACGAGATCGACGACGAGGGGCTGGTGTCCGCGGCGACGATGATCCCGCCCACGTCGCAGAACCAGGCCGCCATTGAAGCGGATCTCGCCCGGGTGGTGTCCGAGAACCTCGCCCTGGACGATGCCGCGCTGACGGACCTGTGCGAGCGGGTGATCCGCAGCTACGATCCCTGCATTTCCTGCTCGGCGCACTTCCTGAAGCTGACCGTGCAGCGACAATGACCGAGGGTGACCGACCCGTCGCCGTGATCGGACTCGGCAACTGCTACCGGCGCGACGACGGCGTGGGTGTCGCGGCCGCCACCGCGCTGGAAGGGCTCTCCTTGCCGAATGTCGTTGTGACAACCGGTATCGCGGAGCCGACCGGTCTTCTCGAGGCCTGGTCGGGCGCGGGGCTGGCCGTGGTCATCGACGCGGCGCACGCCTCCGCGGCCACTCCGGGGCGCATCCATCGCTACAAGCTGGCTGAGTTGCCCGACCAGCGCGAGGGATTGAGCTCGCACAGCATCGACATCGGCCGCACCCACGCGTTGGCTCGAGCACTTGGGCGGGCGCCCGGCGCCGTCGTGGTCTTCGCCGTCGAGGCGGCGGACACCGGCCAGGGCGCCGGCCTGACCCCTCGCGTCGCCGCGGCCGTACCGATCCTGGTCGCCATGGTGGCCGCCGAGATCAATCGCTTCCGGTCAGGGAAGCGATCGCGGCACGCAGGTTCTCGGTGACCTCGGCGGCGAGGGTGATGAGGGCCGGCTCGCCGGTCACCTCGACCAGGAGCCGGGGATCCATCGCCTCGACGATCACGGTGTCCGCGGCTCCCGGGTCGGCGCGCACCAACACGTTGCACGGCAGTAGCAGCCCGATCTCCCGGTCCACGCTGATAGCGCGATACGCCGCAGCCGGATTGCAGGCACCGAGGATCAGATAATCCTCGATGTCCACGCCGAGTTGGACCCGCAACGTCGCCGTGACGTCGATTTCGGTCAGGACCCCGAATCCCTGCCCCGCCAGGGCCGCCCGAGTGCGGGCCACCGCGTCGTCGAACGGGATCGCCAATCTGGTTGACAATCCCGAATGCATCGCGGTGGGCGCGTCCGTCAAGAGATCAGCCCGGTTCCCCGCGCCGCCGCCGGAATCTCGACGTGCTTGCCGCAGTTCGGGCAGAATCGCTCGCTCGGATGATGCTCGGCCCCGCAGTGCGCGCAGAAGTGCGGTTCGTCGGCCCCCAACTCATGGCTGGGCATCAGACGAAGCGGTTGGACGTCGGGTGCCGGGCGAATCCGGCGATGCGCCTTGAGCCAGAGGACAGTCAACCCGGCGCCGAGGCCCAGCACCGAGACGACGCTGACGACGATGTACCACACCAGATTCCGGCCGCTCAGCGACGAGACGTCCCCGTACTGCTGGCGCAGATTGACCGCGTTGGTCTTGAGTTCGTCAAGGCCGGGGTAACCGGGCGACATGGCCAGCGTCTGGTCGAATTCGGCGATCGCATCGGTGTAGTGGCCCGCGTAGAAGTCGGTGAGCCCCTTGCGATAGAACCGATCAGCGGGCCCGAGCATCGGCTTGACGCCCTTGCTCGCCAATATCGCGGCGATCCCGTCGGCCGGGGCGATGAAATTGAACGGCTGCGTCTCGCCGGCGGGGGCGAAGCTGTTCAGGCCGATCACCTTGCCGTTCAGCCCGATCGTCGGCCCGCCGCTCATGCCGTCCGTCATCGCGGCGTCGATCTCGTAGGCCGGATTGGATCCCGCGATCGACTTCTTGCTGACCTTGCCGCTTTTGTAAGTGGGGTCGAGCGAAGGGCCGGTGACGTTTTGGGTGCTCTCGGGGAAGCCCACCGCGAGAACGGGAGTCCCGATGGTGACGTCGGCGTCGGTATCGAGTTCGGACGACGGAAGGTTGCGCTTGGCCACCTTGAGAAGGGCGGCGTCGCCCTTTCCGAGGGGCCGGAAATCGACGACGTTGGCGACCACCTTGTCCGCCAGCTTCGTTCCCGCACCGGACATCAGCGTGATGCCCACGTGGGGGGCTTGGCCGGGAGTGTCGCCCTCCACCCTCGCGTTCTTCTGCAGCCACTCCAAAGTCGTTGCCGGATCGCTAGATTCGGGCGCATCGGGGAACTGGCTCCGATATTCGGCGGCCGCCCGCTTGAGTATCAGCTCCGTGGCGCTCGCCGGGTCGACACAGTGGCCCGCGGTCGCCACCCAACCGTCCGGGTTGACGACGAAAGCCGTGCAATTCCACGAGGCCAGGAACGGCATGCTGGTACCCCGCCCGAATTGGGACAGGACCTCGCCGCTGGGCAGCCGGACCAGGCCGTAGCCCTCACCGACGAGATACATGATGGACGGCCGAATCAGGGCCGCCGCTCGCTCCTCGGGCTTGGCCTGTGGACGCCCGCTGTCGGCAGCCGCGAGGCCCGGCGCACCCGCCCACAACATGAGGGCGGCCGCCGACAAAGCCGCCGTTCGTGCGACGGTCCTCCGCGCCCGCTCACGCACCGCTGTCCCGGTCACGGCCGGGGCCGCCGGATCCGGGTCGGAGTCCGATGGGCGGGGCGGCCCATCGAGGACGGATGACGGCGCATGGCCTCGACGAGTTCGGCGGCATGCCGCTGCGCCGAGATCCAGGCCGGATGCGACTCGAGGACGATCACCTTCGCGCCGACGACGGGTGCCACGGTGCCTGGCTCCGTTGCGGGAACTGTCACAGTCACAACCCCTATTCCAGCCGTTCGCCGGACACGCCGATAGGGACCGAAGTCCCGACCGCGAAGGACCTCCGTTCGCCCGCGTTCACCAGGGGTGATGCCCGGAAGTGACCAAGGCCCCGGGCCGCTGTGCCTTTGCGCCCTTACCCGGTCGCGGGTTCCTGGGCAGCATGAAGTGTTCGAGCAGCCGTCGCAAAGGAGTTGGCCATGAGGTCGCTTATCGTCTGCGCTTCCAGATCACACGGCAACACCCGACTGGTGGCCGATCGGATGGCCGGGGTGCTGGATGCCGAGGTCGTCACCCCCGAGTCGGTCGACCCCGGCACCGTCGGTGACTACGACCTCGTCGGTTTCGGGTCCGGGATCTACTACATGATGACGGACGCGAGGCTGCGGAAATTGATCCGTCAGCTTCCGGCGACGGGCTATCACACCGCCGCGTTCACGTTCTTCACCAGCGGGGCCCGGGAGATTCCGCTGTTGGGCTACCACAGGCCGATTCGGGAAAAGCTCGAAGAAAAGGGTTTCGAGGTGATCGGATCCTTCTCCTGCCGGGGCTTCGACACGGTCGGGCCATTCGGATTCATCGGCGGCATCAACAGGGGACGGCCCGACGATCACGACCTCGATCGCGCCGCGGCGTTTGCCGCCCGTGTCCGCAGGCGCGCCGCCGGAGGTCGCCAGCGACCTGAATCGAGGTCGTCCTCGTGAACCAGATTGCCGTCACTCTGGTGGTCTCAGCGGGCGTCGTGGCGGTGCTGCTGGCCCTGGCGTCGATCAGGGTGGTGCAGGAATACCAACGCGGCGTGCATTTCCGGCTCGGCCGGGTGATCGGCGTCCGCGAACCCGGGTTGCGGATCATCATTCCCGTCATCGACCGCCTGTGGCGGATTTCCATGCGCATCGTGACCATGCCGATCCAGTCCCAGGGCATCATCACCCGCGACAACGTGAGCGTCGACATCGCGGCGGTCGCCTACTTCCGCGTCGTCGACGCCCGCAAGGCCGTCGTCGTCATCGAAAACGTCAACGCGGCCATCGACCAAATCGCACAGACCACCCTGCGCAACGTCGTGGGGCAGCACTCCCTCGACGAGGTGCTGGCCCAAACCGAGAAGATCAACGGCAGCATCCGCCAGATCCTTGACGCCACCACGGTGGAATGGGGCGTGGAGGTCACCCTGGTCGAGCTCAAGGACATTCAGCTCCCGGACAGCATGAAACGCGCCATGGCGCGCGAGGCCGAGGCCGAGCGGGAGAAGCGGGCCAAAATCATTGCCGCCGAAGGGGAGGCGCGTGCGGCGGCCGCGCTGGGCGACGCCTCGGACACCATGATGAGGCACCCACTCGCACTGCAGCTGCGCAATCTGCAGACGTTGCTCGAACTCGGGGTGGAGAAGAACACCACGATCGTGTTCCCCGCCCCGCTGATGACGGCGATCGGAGAACTCACCGCCTTCCTCGCGCGCGAGACCGGCGCCGCCGGCAGCGACCAATCCGGGGAGAAGCTGGTGCGGGCGGCGGCGCTGCACTGAACGCCGCGTGCGGTCCGGTGACGTTTGGCCCCGTCCCGCACCAGGCTGTTCATCCACGCCGCCGACGGCTGCGCCGCCGTGCTGTATCACCGCGACGACGGGCATTACGGCTTGATCACCCCGGCCGGCTAAGCACGTAACCGGGGCGCGCAGGGCACATCGGCGGCCCACCGGGGACCAAGGACCCTCGCAGGCATGGCGGCGCCCCGCGCAGACTGGCGCCATGGCCAACACGACAAAGCGGATCGCCCAGGTCGGCGGGCTGCTCACCGTCCTGTATTGCGCGCGCAGGTACTACCGCAACTGGGGCGCGACCAAGGCCGAGTCGCAGATGCAATTTCCGGGCGACGCCTCGGTGAGCGATCCGGCGGTCCAGACCACCGAGGCGGTCGACGTCGACGCCCCCGTGCCCGCGGTGTGGTCCCGACTGCTGCAGATGGGCCAGGAACGCGGCGAACGTGACGACGTCGACGGGATGGGAAGCGCTGTCGGCCAGGACAATAACGAGGGGCTGCGGGTCGGGGATGCGGTCCGGCTGGCTCCCGAGGGTTGGCTGGGGCTGCCCGACGGGGTGACGTTGCGCGTCGCGGAGATCGTGCCCGAAAAGTACGTCGTGCTCAACGCCATGCGATCCGAGCCGCGCTGGAATGCGGTCCTGTCATTTCACCTCCAGCCGCATTGGGAAGACCGCGTGCGACTCCTCGCGCGTGCCCGGATCGGCTTGCGCTACCCGGGCGAAGTGTTCGTCCTGGAACTGGCCAGGCCGGCGATTTCGCTCGGGACCCGTGCGCTGTTGCTCGCGGTCAAGCGCCGGGCGGAGCGCGTCGAGCTGACGGCGCCGGTCCGCTCCTCTGCCGGGACGAATTGACGGGGTCGGACGATGAAATCGGTCCTCGTAGGAATCGACGGTTCGTCGGCGGCGATCGCGGCCGCGCTGTGGGGCATCGACGAGGCGATCACCCGCGGTGTGCCACTGCGACTCATCTCCGTCGTCAAGCCGACGCATGAGTCCCCGGACGACTACGAGCGCGACGTCGCGCATGCCGAGAAGTCGCTCCAGCAAGCAAGACTCGCGATCGAGGCCACCGGCAAATCAGTCGCGGTCGAGACGGACACGCCGCGCGGTCCCGCCGGGTCGGTGCTGGTGGAAGCGTCCGCGGCGGCCGACCTGATCTGCGTCGGTTGTGTCGGCATCGGGCGGTACGCCCGGTCCATCGTGGGTTCGACGGCGACGGAACTCGCCGAGAAGGCGCATTGCCCGGTGGCGGTCTTGCGGACCGGCTCGGATCAGCCACCGCCGGAAGTCAATTGGATCGTCGTCCGGATGACGGACGCACCCGGTAACGACACCGTCGTGAATTATGCCGCCGCGGAGGCGAAGCTGCGCAGGGCTCCCATGCTGGTGCTCGGCGGCCGCCCCGAGGAGCTCACCGAGCACGCCGACGGCGCATTCGAACGCCGGGTGGCCCAATGGCGGGAACGCTGTCCCGAGGTGCGGGTCTACCCGATCACCACGAAGCACGGGATCGCCAGCTACCTGAACGCCAACGACGAAAGAGTGCTTCTCGCCGTCATCAGCGGGGACGAGGCCCGTCAGCTCGCGCAATTGGTCGGGCCGCAGGGGCATCCGCTCTTCCGCCATCCCGAATGCTCCGTGCTCGTCGTGCGCTAGCGGGCGCCGTGAAGATCAGTCCCGGGAGCCGCCGCGCCGGCGGGGGACGGGTCCTGGTCGGCGCCGATGTCCCGGCGGCGCGCCGCGGCAGCGTGTTGTTGCTGCTGTGCGTCCTGCTGTGGCTGGTGGTGCTGGTCGCGCGGGAACATCTCGGCTACGAACGCGTCGCCCCGGGCCGGTTCGGCTGGTCGGTGGCGCTGCTGGGCGCGACCGCCCTGATCGCGCGCGGCATCTTCCTCGGCCGCCCGGTGACCAGCGCGCACGCAATGTACGCGGCCGGCGCCGTGGGAGCCGGCGTGGGGGCGCATTTCCTGTCCTGGGCGGTACTGGGCAACGTCCTCATTGCCGGCGGTGGGCTGGCGCTCATGCTGCCGACCACGGCCCGGCCGCAGCCGGAGCTGCTGAGCCAGGTGTGGGGGCTGGTCAACGCCACCCGCGGGGACCCCTTGGCGCCGTTTGCGATGCACTCGAGCAAGAGTTATCACTTCAACACCGACGGGACTGCCGCGATCGCCTACCGCACGCGGCTCGGCTTCGCCGTGGTCAGCGGCGACCCGATCGGCGATGCGGCCCGATTCGACGACCTGGCAGCCGATTTCGTCCGCATGTGCCGCAGCCGGGGATGGCAGATCGTCGTGTTGGCCGCCGGCGAACGCCACCTTGGGCTGTGGCGCAGGGACACGGTGGGGCAGCCCATGCTGGCGGTGCCGATCGGCCGCGACGTCGTGGTCGACATCCGCCACTTCACCCTGAGGGGGCGCCGCTTTCGCAATCTGCGCCAGGCGGTGCAGCGCACCCACAACTGCGCAGTCACGACCCAGTTCGTCGACGAGCAAGAACTCGACGGCCCAACGCGGGCCGAACTCACCGAGGTGCTGTACGCCGCTCACCGCGCGGCGCGCACCGACCGCGGATTCTGCATGAACCTCGACGGTGCGCTGCAGGGCCGCTTCCCCGGTGTCACGTTGGCCGTTGCCCGGGACCAGAGCGGACGGGCGGTCGCGTTTCACCGATACCTGACCGCCGGTGCGGGATCGGAGGTCAGCCTCGACGTTCCGTTCCGCCGCCCGGACGCCCCCAACGGTGTCGACGAGCGGCTCAGCGTCGACATGATCGCGCACGCGAAAAACACGGGGGGACGGCGGCTTTCGCTGGCGTTCGCCGCGTTCCCGGAGATCTTCGAGGCCGCTCGACCGGGGCCGCTACAACGAATCGCGCTGCGGCTGATCCACTTGCTGGACCCCCTGATCCGGCTGGAGTCCCTGTACCGCTACCTGCGCAAATTCCACGCGCTGTCGCGGCGGCGCTACGTGGTGTTGTGCGTCCACCATATTCCGGCCGCGCTGGTGGTCTTGCTGTCGCTGGAGTTCGTGCCGCGGCCACGCCACACGAGGCCGAGTAGCGGGATCACTGGACGGGCACACCGAAGCGGAACCGGCGGCCCGTGACGATCTCGGGAACGATCCGCACGTAGTGCGACTTGTCGTAGGACGTCCACGGCAGCACCTGGGCGCGCTCGGCTTCCTCGATGTCCTCGTTGGTGTGCAGGGAGCGCGCGGTGCCCTTGATGATCACGCTCCACCCCTCGGCGACGTTGTGGTCGTCGACCTCGAACAGCACCCGGTTGTTGATCGCGGTGCTGACCAACTTGGTGCCCTCGGCGGTGCGGAACAGCACGGTGCGCCGCTGGACGACGTAATTGACCGGGAAGATCTCGGGTTGACCGTCAACGCTGGTGACCAGTCGGCCCAGCGTCACGCCCGCCAGGAGATCCCAGCATTCGTTCACCGGCAGGATGGAAACCCCATCATGAGTCAGTGACATCGGTCATCCCCTTCGTCGGCATCGCTACACACATCGTATTGCGGACGGCCGCCGGGGTCGGCGGCCGAAGGTCCCGCGGGGCCGGGCCAAAGGTTGTCTACCCGGCTGGCCATACCGTCGCACCGCGCAACGCCTAGCGGACCCGCAGGACATCGCCCAACGCCCGTCGCGGTGTCGCCGGCGGGAGGTGTTCCAGCGGCGGGGCTATCCCCACGCGGATCAGGACTTGCGGTTCGCCGCGCCCGCCGACGAGTTCGCGCACGATGTCGCGGCTGTCGTCCAGTTCGATGAGGTGGGTGAGCGGGCACGTCGCCATGCCGGCCACCGTGCATTCGAGCAACACCGTCGACAACACTTCGCCGCACCGCAACACGTCGGACCTGGTGTCCTCAGGGGTCGACAGCACAAGGATTTTCGCCCAGTCCGCCTTGACCTCGCCGCGCCGGTCCGCGTGACTCCTGACCGGGAAGCTGCGGGCCACGTCGACCCGCCAGCTCTCCTTGTCGGAGGCCAGCGCGCTTGGTGGCATCCCCTCGGTCAACACGAAAGACGATGTCCACCACTCGAGTTCGGCGTGATAGTAGGAGTCGTCGCGGCGGAGCTCCTCGGTGAGTTGCGACGCCTCCACCAGCAGCGGCCGCACGTCATCACCCAGAACCTCCAGGCTGACCTCGGTGTCGTCGAAGGTGCCCCGCAGCGTGGGCTCGAACAGGTCCCAATACGTGGGGCGTCCCAACGGAAGTCGGTCGGTGCGCCGTTGCAGGATCGCCTCGCCCCGGCGGCGCTGGGCCTCGGTGACGCGCTCGATGGGGCTGAAGGTGATGGCGGCCAGCTGGTCGGGGTCATCCGAGTCGGGAAACCGCTCGACTTTCGGCTCCCAGCCCGCGGCTGTCATGGCGACGCACAGGTGGTCCAGGACCGCGCCGCAGGACAGGATCACTTCCCGGCCGGAATAGTCGGTGGCCCCTATCGCCCGGTGCCGGTCGACGAACAGGCGCAGCGCACCGTCCCCGATCACCCAGCGCCAGGGCTGACTGTTGTGCACGGAGGGGGCGCGGCAGGCCAGCAGCACGGCCCGTTCGATCGTCCCGATGTCCGGTGTCGTACCCGTCACGACTGCCCCCTGCTGAGTGCGTCCCGAAAACCGCCGCGTCCGTTGCGCTTCGCGGCTCAGACCGTGGACGCGTTCGTCTCCACATAGCTGACCACATCGGCCAGTGTCCGCAACGATGCGTAGTCCGATTCCGGGATGTCGACGTGCAGCCGCTTGTGGATCCCGCGCAGAAAGCTCAGCCAGTCCATGGAATCCAGGTCGACCTGGTCGCGAAGCAGGACGTCGTCGCGAATGTCGTCGGGGTCGATCTCGGGGGCGATGGTCGTCAGCACCGACAACACCACGGCGCGAGTGTCTTCATTGGTCATTGCACATCACTTTTCTAGGAGGTCGGGCTGCTGGAGCAGCTCGTTGATCGCGGCGAGGAACAGCGCGCCCCGGTGCCCGTCGCTGGCGCGGTGGTCGGCGGCGAGCGTGGCCTGAACCGTGGTGACGACCCGGATCCCGCCGTCGATGACGCAGACCCGCTCGGCCGGCTGGCCGAAGCCGACGATCGCGACCTGCGGCGGGTAGATGACACCGAAGACGGCGTCGACACCCTGGTCGCCGAGATTGGTGACCGTGATGGTCGGGTCCGACATCTCCGAACTGCGCAGTGAGAAGGACCGCGCCCGGGCCACCAGATCGGTGAGGTCGCCCATCAATTCATCGAGCTTCTTCTCCGGGACGTCGTGGATGGCCGGCGCGACCAGGCCCCCGCCCCGCAGCGAGATCCCGACACCGACGTGTACGCCGGCCGCGGGCTCGAACCCCGCTTCCCGCCAGAATCCGTTGAACTCGGCGAACCGCTGGGCGGCGACACCTACGGCCTTCAGGAGCAGGACGGCCGGCAACACCCGTTCGTCGATGGACCGCTGCGCATTCCTCGTCGTCAGCCAGGACAGCGCCTTTTCCAGCATGATCTCTTCGGCGAGGTAGTAGTGCGGGATCTCCCGCTTCGACCGGCTCATCGCCGCGGCGATCGACTTACGCATCTGCATCGCGCGGTCGGCCGCGGTCGGCTTGGCCCCGGGCTGGGCGGCCGGCTTGGCCGCGACCGGCTTGGCCGCGGCCGCGTGCTCGACGTCGTTGATGGTGACGGCGCCCTGCGGTCCCGTGCCGCTCACCGCGTCGATGTCGACCCCGAGCGACGTCGCCAGCCGGCGCGCGGCGGGCGAGACCCAGCGGCGCCGCCCGGCGGCGGCCGGGGGAGCGCTGGGGGCCGACGGCGGCTTCGGCGGCGCCGTCGCCGGTTTTGCGGGGGCCTTCGTCGACGGGCGCGGCGCGGGCCGCTTCTCCGCTTGCTCGCCGGGCTCCGCCAGCGTGGCCAATGTCGTTCCCACCTGGACGGTTTCACCGACCGGGACGACGAGCTCGCTGACGATGCCCTCCTGCCAGCATTCCACCTCGACCGCGGCCTTGGTGGTCTCGACGATCGCCACGACCTGACCGCGGGTGACCTTGTCCCCGGGTTTGACCAGCCACTCGTTGAGGGTGCCCTCATCCATGTCGGAGCCGAGCGAGGGCATCTTGAATTCGATCACGACCGCTCCCCGAACAGGCTCTGCACGGCGGCGACGATCTTGGCGGCCTGGGGCAGGGCGGCCTCTTCGAGGTGCTTGGCGTAGGGCATGGGCACTTCGTTGCTGCACACCCGGGCCACCGGCGCATCGAGGTCGTAGAACGCGCCCTCCATCACGCGTGCGGTGACTTCCGCGGCCAGGCTGCCGGTGCGCCACGCCTCGTCGATGACCACCGCGCGATGGGTCTTGCGGACGGAGTCCAGGATGGTGGCGTCGTCGAGGGGGCGCAGCACACGCAGATCGATGACCTCGCAGTCGATTCCGGCCAGCGACAGCTCGTTGGCGGCGTCGAGCGTCTTGGGCAGGCTCCCGCCGTAGGTGATCAGGCTGACGTCGCCGCCGTTGCGGCGGACCGCCGCCCGCGAGATGTCGGTGGGCGCGAGAGCGTCGACGTCCGTCGAGGTGTTGTAGAGCTGGACGTGTTCGAAGATCACCACCGGGTCCGGGTCGGCCAGGGCCGGACCGAGCATGCCGTACGCGTCCTCGACGGTGGCCGGGGCGAGGACCTTGATGCCGGGGATGTGGGCGTACCACGGCTCCAGGCTGTGCGAGTGCTGGGCGCCGAGCTGACGCCCGGCTCCCGTCGCCATCCGCACGACGATCGGCACCGAGAACTGCCCGCCGGACATATGACGCAGGGCCGCAGCGGTATTGACGATCTGATCGAGCGCCAACAGGCTGAAGTTCACCGTCATGACCTCCACGATCGGCCGCAACCCGTTCAGCGCCGCGCCGATCCCGATGCCGACGAACCCCAATTCCGAAAGCGGCGTGTCCCGCACGCGATCGGGGCCGAACTCCTCCAGCAGGCCCTTGGAGGCCGCATACGTTCCCCCATACCGCCCGACGTCCTCGCCCATCAGCACCACGCGCGGGTCGTCGCGCAGCGCGTCGCGCAGCGCGTCGTGGACTGCGGTCCGGTAGCTGGTCTTCATCGCACCGCCTCTTCCGTCAGCACGTCGCGCTCCAAATCCGCCACGTCCTCCCAGGTTCCGGCGTCGGCGAACGCCACCGCCTCCTCGATCTCGGTGGCGGCCGCGTCCTCGATCGCGCGCACGTCGGCGTCGGACAGCGTGCCGTCGCCCAAGCACTTCTCGGTGAACGCCTGGATCGGGTCGCGCTCGCGCCACCGTTCGACCTCGGCCTTGTCCCGATACAGCTCCGGGTCGAACATCGAATGCGCGCGGAAGCGGTAGGTGCGGAATTCGATGAAGAACGGGCCGCCGGTGTCGCGGACGTGGTCGACGCCCTGCTGCGCGGCCGCATGGCACGCCTCGACGTCCATCCCGTCGACGGCCAGGGTGGGGACGCGGTAGGCGGCCGCCTTGACGGTGAGGTCGGTCTGCGACTGGGCCCGGTCCAGCGCGGTGCCCATCGCGTAAAGGTTGTTCTCGCAACAGAACAGCACCGGCAGGTTCCACAGCGCCGCCATGTTCAACGACTCGTGAAACGCGCCTTCGGCCACCGCGCCGTCGCCGAAGTAGCAGGCGGTCACCCGCTTCTGCTGCAGCATGGCGTCGGCCAGCGCGATGCCCACCGCGAGGGGCAGGCCGCCGGCCACGATCGCGTTGCCGCCGTAGAACCGCTTGGCCGCGTCGAACAGGTGCATCGAGCCGCCCCGGCCGCGCGAGCAGCCCTCCTGCTTGCCGAACATCTCGGCCATGATCGAGGGCATCGGGATGCCGCGCAGCAGCGCGTGCGCGTGCTCGCGGTAGGTCGCGACCACCGCGTCGTCGTCGGCGAGCGCGCGCAGCGACCCGGCGGCCACGGCCTCCTCACCGACGTAGAGGTGCAGGAATCCGCGAATCTTGGCCGCGCTGTAGAGTTCCGCGCACTTCTCCTCCATGCGCCGCACGCGGACCATGTCCGACAGGAGCTCGTGGGCCAGTTTGGTATCGGTCATGACGGCACTCCCTGTGCTCGGCCGGCGGGTTGTCGCTCGATGGTGGAGGTGTCCCCCTCGGGCAGCCCGAGTTCTCGGGCCTTCAGCAGCCGCCGCATGATCTTGCCGCTGCTCGTGTGCGGCAAGGAGTCGACGAACTCGATCTCCTTGGGCGCCACCGTCGCCCCCAGCCGCTTGCGGGCGTGGCCCAGCAGCTCCAGCCGCAGGTCTTCGTCGGCCACCACGCCGTTCTTCAGCGTGACAAAGGCTTTCACCATTTCGCCGACCGTCGGGTCGGGTATGCCGATGACGGCCGCCTCGGCGACCGCGGGGTGGTCGGTCAGGGCGCTCTCCACCTCGAACGGACCGATCAGGTGTCCCGCGGACTTGATCACGTCGTCCTTGCGCCCGACGAACCAGAAATAGCCGTCGGCGTCCTTTTTGGCGAGATCCCCGCTCAGGTACAGCCCATTGGCGAAGGCGTTCCGGTATCTCTCCTCGGCGTTGAGATAACCGCGGAACATCGACGGCCAGCCCGGTTTGAGCGCGAGCTCGCCCTCGACACCCGGTTCGTCGATCACCTCGACGGGCCCGTCGTCGTCGCGCCGCACGATGAATGCGTCCACACCGGGCAGGGGCCGGCCCATCGAGCCGGGCTTGATGTCGAACGCCGGGGTGTTGGCGATCATGATGCCGCCGGTCTCGGTCTGCCACCAATTGTCGTGAATCGGCAAGCCCAGCACCCGTTTTCCCCACCAGACCGCTTCGGGGTTGAGCGGTTCTCCGACGCTGGCGATGAAGCGCAGCCGCGGAAAGTGGTATTGCGCAGGCAGTTCCGGTCCCGCCTTGATGAGCATCCGGATGGCGGTCGGTGCGGTGTACCACACCGACACGCCCTGGTCCTGCAGGATGCGATACCAGCGTTCGGCGTCGAAGTCCGCCTCGTCGACGATGGAGGTGACGCCGTGCAGCAGCGGGCTGATGATGCCGTAGGACGTGCCCGTCACCCAGCCCGGATCGGCTGTGCACCAATAGGTGTCGTCGGGGTGGAGGTCAAGCGCGTACCGGCCGGTGACGTAGTGCATCGCGACGGCGCCGTGCACATGGATGGCGCCTTTGGGCGTACCCGTGGTGCCGCTGGTGAAGTGCAGCAGAGCCGGGTCTTCGGCGGTGGTGGGCTCGATCGGAGGGTTCTCGTCGGCCGCGTCCACCCACTGCCGGAAGTCGAGCGTGTCCGGCGGGACGCCGTCACCCTGACCGTCGTCGACGACGAAGACGTGCCGCACCGAGGGCAGCCGGTCGCGGATCTTGGCGACCTTGCGCTGATAGATCGCCCGGGTGGTCACCAGGACGTCGGCTTGCCCGATGTTGACCCGGGTGGCGATCGGCTCGGGCCCGAAGGCCGAGAACAGCGGTGAGACGACGCTGCCGTTGCGCAGCGCGCCCAGCATCGCGATGTAGAGCTCGGGGGTGCGGCCCATCAGGGTGAACACGCGAGCGCCCTTGTCGATGCCCAGCGAGCGCAGCGCGCTGGAGAATCGCCGGGCCAGCCGGCCGAGTTCGGCGTAACTGAGCTCGTGGGTGGCGATCGCGCCGTCCACCGGCCTGTCGGTGACGAACCGCAGGGCGGTGCGGGTCGCGGCCGGGCCGGCGGCGTGTCTGTCCAGGGCGGCGTAGGCGATGTTGCACAAGCCCGGCCCCATGCCCTCGCACAGGTTCGGCACATCGGACCAGTCGAACCGGGCGCGTTCCTGCTCGTAGTCGGTGAGGTTGGGCCGGACACGAGAGTCGGCGGCCGTTTTGTGGATGACGTCCATAACAGGGTCCTCAGGGTGCGTGGTGCCTTCATCGTTTGCCGCGCGGCGACGGCGCAATAGAGACAAAGGTCATCAGTCGCGGCGGCCCTCCCGCGGGCCGTATGACCCGACCCTGGGGACCAAGGACCCTGGCGCGCGTTGCCCGCATACCAGAGGGTCCAAGTAAGACAGGAGAGGCGACGAGCGATGACCCCAACGATGGTCGACAACAAGGTGCTCACCCGGGGGGTGGAGCTCGCGTGCCGGGCACCCTCGCTGCACAACAGTCAGCCGTGGCGATGGGTTGCCGGCGGTCGGACCGTCGACCTGTTCGCCGACCCCGACCGCATGGTGTCCTCGGCCGACAGCTCGGGCCGCGAGTCGATCATCAGCTGCGGCGCGGTGCTCGATCACTTCCGGGTCGCGATGGCCGCCGAGGGGTGGGAGACCGGCGTAGACGAGTTTCCCAATCCCAACAACCTCGACCACCTGGCGTCGATCGACTTCGCTTCCGCCGACTACGTCGGCGTCGCCCGAAGAGACCGCGCCGCGGCGATCGTGCGCCGCAGGACCGACCGGCGCCCGCTGGGTGCGCCCCGGGGGTGGGCGTCGTTCGAGCCGGTGCTGCGCAGCGCCTTCGACCCCGACTTGGCCCGCCTCGACGTGCTGGCCGACGACGCGCGGCCACGGCTGGTCGAGGCCGCCCGACTCAACGAGGCGTTACGCCGCTACGACGACGACTATCAGCACGAATTACGTTGGTGGACGGCGCCGGGCAGGCACGACGACGGCATCCCCGAAGCCCTGGTGAACCAGACGCGCGCCGTCGACGTGAACCGCCAGTTTCCCGCCGAGGAGCACAGCCGCGCGCGCTCGCCGGGTCCGCAGGATCACGCGGAGGTGCTCGTGCTGTCCACGCCCGGGGACACCCGCGCGGACGCCTTCCGCTGCGGCCAGGCGCTTTCGGCGGTCCTGCTGGAGTGCACCATGGCCGGCTTCGCGACCTGCACCGTGACACACGTGACGGAGCTGCGACCCAGTCGGGACATGATCTGCGAACTCATCCCCGATGCCGAAGCGGTACCCCAGGTGTTGATCCGCGTCGGCGCCGCACCCCCGGGCCGGGGGGCTCCGGAACCGACACCGCGGCGGGCGATACGCGACGTCTTGGAGATGCGCCAGTAGCACGAGACCGGTTGCGCCCCAACCTTTTCGAAAGGAGACGACATGCACGCCGACGAGGGGGACTGGCTCGTCATCAAGAGCGGCACGATCGGCCGCCCGGATGTGCGCGGGTTGATCACCTCGGTGCGTTCGCCGAACGGTGAACCGCCCTACCGCGTCCGGTGGCTGGCCACCGGGGAGGAAGCGACCGTGTTCCCGGGCCCCGACGCGATCATCGTCACGGCCGCGGAGCAGAAAGCCGCCGACGAGCGCGCGCTGTCCCGGTTCACCGCGATACAGGCCGCGATCAGGGACCGGGCGCGGGGCGCGTAGGAAGCCAAATGCCCTCCACCACAGACGGATGTCCGTCGCCGACCGATTCCGACGTCGACGAGCTCGCGTACACGTTCCTGCACTCGCCGTATGCCGGCGACACCTATGTCGACTGGTGCCTGGACCGGCGCCTGGAGGGCTTTCTCCGCAACCGTGGGCTGGTTCGTCTGGTGGAAGACGGCGACGCCTACGACCTCATCCTCAACCGCGTCATGATCTACATCGGCGAGTTGCGCCGACGAAGCTGAGCCGACGAACGACCCGCAAGCCCGGGACTTCGGTCCCTACCGCCGATTACGCCGGTGCGGTCGGATGGATTCGTCGAGGTTGACACGAAGACGTGAGGAGATTCCCATGCCCCCCCTCACCGTCCGCCGCCCAAGCGCAGTCCAACGGGCACCGAGCGCGGTGTGCGATGACCAGAGCCGCTGACGCTGCCCGGAGCTCGCCGCGGCGCGTGTTCCGGGACCGCGGTGAGGCCGGCCGGATCCTGGCCGACCTCCTCGGCGCCTACCGCGATCGGCCCGATGTGATCGTGCTGGGGCTGGCGCGCGGCGGCATCCCCGTGGCGTGGGAGGTGGCGGCGGCGCTGCGCGCGCCGCTGGACGCCTTCATTGTGCGCAAGCTCGGCGCCCCCGGCCACGAGGAGTTCGCCGTGGGGGCGTTGGCGAGCGGGGGCCGCGTCGTGGTCAACGACGACGTCGTGCGGGGTTTGCGGATCACCCCGCAGGAATTGCGTGCCGTCGCCGAACGCGAAGGCCGGGAACTGGTTCGGCGCGAGGCCGCCTATCGCGACGGCCGCCCACCCGTGGACGTCGCCGGCAAGACGGTCATCCTCGTCGACGACGGATTGGCCACCGGCGCAAGCATGTCCGCGGCGGTGCAGGCGCTTCGCGAAGCCGAGCCGGCCCACATCGTCGTCGCCGTGCCGGCGGCGCCCGAGTCGACGTGCCGGGAATTCGCCGGCCTGGTAGACGATGTCGTATGCGCAAGCATGCCCACCCCGTTCCTCGCGGTCGGGGAGTCGTTCTGGGATTTCCGCCAGGTCACCGACGACGAGGTGCGCCGGCTGCTGGCCACCCCGACGACCGGGGCGCCGAAGAGCGCCGCGGCACACACGCCCGCCGAGCTGATCGACCGGGCGGCCATCGACGCGCCCGCGGGTGTCCCCCCGCGCGACACGCTCGACGAGCTGATCGGCGATGCGCGCATCGTGCTGATCGGTGAAAGCTCGCACGGGACGCACGAGTTCTACGAGGCCCGCGCGGAGATCACGAAGTGGCTGATCGAGGAGAAGGGGTTCTGCGCGGTCGCCGCCGAGGCGGACTGGCCCGACGCCTACCGGGTGAATCGCTACGTCCGCGGCATCGGGGACGACACGAGCGCCGACGAGGCATTGAGCGGTTTCGAGCGCTTCCCCGCCTGGATGTGGCGCAACACCGTCGTCCGTGACTTCGCCGAGTGGCTGCGCACCCGAAACCGGCGGCACGAGAACAACGGCCAGCGGCAGGCCGGGTTCTACGGACTGGATCTCTACAGCCTGCACCGGTCGATGCAGGAGGTGATCGCCTACCTCGACAAGATCGACCCCAGGGCGGCGGCGCGGGCGCGCGAACGCTACGCCTGCTTCGACCACGCCTCGGCGGATGACGCTCAGGCGTACGGGTTCTCGGCGGCCTTCGGCGCCGGCCCGTCGTGTGAGAGGGAAGCCATCGACCAGCTGGTCGACATCCAGCGCAATGCGTTGGCGTATGCGCGCCGCGACGGATTGCTCGCCGAGGACGAGTTGTTCTACGCCCACCAAAACGCCCAGACGGTGCACAACGCGGAGGTGTACTACCGGGCGATGTTCAGCGGGCGGGTCACTTCGTGGAACCTCCGGGACAAGCACATGGCGCAGACGCTCGAGGCGCTGCTGAAGCATCTTGACCGCCACCACGACGTGCCGTCGGCACGAATCGTGGTGTGGGCACACAACTCCCACGTCGGGGACGCGCGCGCCACCGAAGTGTGGTCCGACGGACAACTCACCCTGGGTCAACTGGTCCGGCAGCGGCACGGCGACGAATCACGTCTGATCGGCTTCAGCACCTACTCGGGCACGGTCACCGCGGCCAGCGACTGGGGTGGCATCGCCGAACGAAAGGTCGTCCGCCCGGCGCTCAACGGGAGCATCGAAGAGCTCCTGCACGAGACGGGCAGGGGCGAGTTCCTGGTGTCGCCTCACATCGGCTCGGGGGCCGCGGAGCCGCTGAGCGCGGTCCGGTTGGGGCGCGCCATCGGCGTGATCTACCGGCCCGAGACCGAGCGGCAGAGCCACTACTTCCACGTCCGGCCGGCCGACCAGTTCGACGCGATGATTCACATCGACCGCACCCGGGCGCTGGAACCCCTGGAGGTCACCAGCGTGTGGGTGGCGGGCGAAACGCCGGAAACCTACCCGAGCGGGCTCTAGGGGGCAACGAAAGACATGGAGACGGCTGCCGAGTGGGGTGCGGACCGCGCGCAGATCGTGACGCTGACCATGAATCCGGCGCTCGACATCACGACGAGCGTCGGCGTGGTGCGGCCGACCGATAAATTGCGCTGCTCCGCGACTCGTTACGACCCGGGCGGGGGAGGCATCAACGTGGCCCGGGTCGCGCAGGCCCTGGGAGCCTCGGTGCTGGCGGTGTTTCCCGCGGGCGGCTCGCACGGCGGTCTCGTCACGAGCCTGCTCAGCGACGCGGAGGTGCCGTTCCGGCGGATTCCGATCGACGCGCAGACGCGGGAGAGCTTCACGGTCAACGAGACCAGCACCGGCCAGCAATACCGGTTCGTCCTGCCGGGCCCGGAGCTGACCGTTCCGGAGCAGGAGCGCTGCCTCGACCTACTGAAGATCGCGGCCGAATCGGCCCGCTTCGTCGTGGCCAGCGGCAGCCTGCCGCCGGGTGTGCGGGCCGACTACTACCAGGGCGTCGCCGATATCTGCCAACAGCTGGGCGTGCCACTGATTTTGGATACGTCCGGCGGCGGCTTGCAGCACATCTCCTCCGGGGTGTTTCTGCTCAAGGCGAGCGTGCGGGAACTCAGGGAATGCGTCAGCCGCCGGCTCGCCACCGAGCCCGAGCAATTCGCCGCCGCCCACGAGCTGATCGAGACTGGCCGCGCACACGTGGTGGTGGTGTCCCTGGGTTCTTACGGTGCGCTGTTGGCGACGCGCCATACCAGCCACCGGTTTTCGGCGATACCGATGCCCAGCGGAAGCGGCGTCGGCGCGGGCGACGCGATGGTTGCCGCGATCACGGTGGCTCTCAGTCGCGGATGGCCGCTGGCCAAGTCCGTGCGATTCGGAATCGCCGCCGGCACCGCGAAGCTGATGACGCCCGGCACACAGGTCTGCGAGCGCGCGGATGTGGAGAGACTGTTCGACCTCGTCGGCGAGCCCAGCGACGTCACCGACGTCGGGACGAACGGCATCCGGGCTGAGGCCTAACGGCCCCTCCGCGACGGCCGCGGGCGCAATACCCTGACAGCAGCGATGAGAATCAGTCAGGAGCCGACATGACGGAACTGGACGCGAAGTCAGTGGTCGTGGGCATCAACGGCTCGCAAGCAGCGGTAAACGCCGCCAAATGGGCGGTCGACGAGGCGGTGAGCCGGCAACTGCCACTGCGCCTCGTCTACGTCATCGCCGGCCGAGAGGCGCCGGGCGGGTCGGCCCCCACCTCCGAATGGGCACTCGAGCGCGCGGAAACGGCGCTGTCACAGGCCGAGTGGGCCCTGCAGACGACAGCGAAGCCGGTCGACGTGGAGACCGCGATCCTCTCGGGGGACCCGGCGCAGGTGCTGGTGGGCCAATCCGAGGACGCGGCGCTGGTCTGCGTCGGCACCGCCAGGCGGGGCTGGGCCTCCGACGGGCTGTTGGGCCCCACCGCAGCGGGCCTGGTGGCACACGCGCACTGCCCGGTCGCCGTCATCCGCACCAACCCCGACGGATCGCCGACGCAGCTCGGCGTGATCGCCGTGGTGCTCAACGACGACGCCGACAACGACGAGGTCGTGCACCAGGCCATGGAGGAGGGGCGGCGTCGCCACGCCACCGTGCGCCAGATCGACCGGCGCCTGAACAGCTGGGTCCGCCGCTATCCGGATGTCCACGTCCAGACCGTCGCGGCGGGGACCGGTGTGAGGCCCAGCGAAAAGCTCGGTGGGGCAATCGACCTGGCGGTGGTGGGTAGCGCCGATGCCGAAGAGATGGTGGGGCTGGCCACGCCGAACTGCCATCCGATCGTCGGCTATCCCGACTGCTCGGTACTTGTGGTCCGCCACTAAGAGACCGATGCCCGAGTCAGCCAGGACCCAGTCGATCGTCGCCGGCATCGATGGCTCCAAGGCGGCGATCCGCGCGGCCCTGTGGGCGGTCGACGAGGCGGTGAGTCGGGGCGTTCCGCTGCGCCTCCTGCACGCGACCGAGCGCGACGACGCCCCCGAACACGCGGAGCTGGCGGTGCGCCAGGCGGTGACCGCGGTCCGGGCGGCGGGCAAGCCGGTGCAGATCGAGACGGAGGTCGTCGCCGGGCCCGCGGTCGGGTCGCTGATCCGCTCGTCGGCGTCGGCGGCCATGGTCTGCGTGGGTGCCGTGGGACTCCGGCACTTCCAACCGGGTCGGGTCGGCTCCACGGCAGCGGCCCTGGCAGTATCGGCGCGCTGCCCGGTCGGGATCGTCCGTGGCCGAGACGGTCACCGCCCGCAACCCGGGGACAAAGCCGTCGTCGAGATCGAAGGGTCCGCGGACCCTCATCTGCTCGACGCCGCCATCGACGAGGCTCTGCTGCGTGGCGCCACCCTGGAGGCGGTCATCTCGCGACGGATCGGCCCGGCGGGAGGCGCTGTGGGGATCAGCGAGGCCGACCGCCAGGCGCTCGCCGACCTGGAACGCCGGCTGGTCCGGTGGAAGCGGCGCCATCCGCAGCTGCGGCTCGAGTCGGTCGCGGTGCACGTCGGTCTGCTGGAATACCTGGCCGGTCCGCGCGGGCCGGTCGGCTTGGTGATTGTCGGCGCCCACAATCGTGCGCATGTGGCCGAACTCGTCGGACCGGTCGGCAGTTCGGTGATGCAGGACGCCAACTGTTCGCTGTTGGTCGTAAATCGGCAACACTTGTGAGCTTGGACGATGATGGATATGTGATATTGAAGGTCCTATGACCGGCGAAAGGGCTCGTAATGGTTAAGGTTTTCCTGGTCGATGACCACGAGGTCGTCCGGCGCGGCCTCGCCGACCTGCTGGCCTCCGATCCCGAGCTGGAAATCGTCGGCGAGGCGGGCTCCGTCTCCGAAGCCAAGGCGCGGATACCCGCACTGCGACCCGACGTGGCCGTGCTTGACGTGCGGCTTCCGGACGGCAACGGCATCGAGCTGTGCCGCGACCTGGTGTCCGATCATCCCGACCTGCGCTGCCTGATGCTGACGTCGTTCACCTCCGACGAGGCGATGCTGGAGGCGATCCTGGCCGGCGCCAGCGGCTACGTCGTCAAGGACATCAAGGGCATGGAGCTGGCCCACGCCATCAAGGAGGTCGGCGCCGGAAAATCCCTGCTGGACAACCGGGCGGCGGCCGCGCTGATGGCGAAGCTGCGCGGTGCGGCCGAACGCGAAGACCCGCTGTCCGGATTGACCGAACAGGAGCGAACGCTGCTGGGCCTGCTCAGTGAAGGGTTGACGAACAGGCAGATCGCCGCGCGGATGTTCCTCGCCGAGAAGACGGTGAAGAACTACGTTTCGCGTTTGCTGGCCAAGCTCGGCATGGAGCGCCGCACTCAGGCGGCGGTGTTCGCGTCGAAGCTGGATCAACACTCCAACCATACCGGTATCCCGAAAGAGGCCCCGCCGGACTGATCGGCGCGGACGTGCGGTGTCCTGCTTCGGCGGCCACAGGTATTTGCTACCAGGCGTCGCTGAGCCGTCGCCGACTGGCGGAGGACATCCGCCGGCTTTGTTAGGCGTCCGGTACCGGTCAGGGCTAAGCTGGTGGCGGCATCTTCGCGTTGTGTACTGCGCGTTTCGCACAGCCCTTAGAGCCATAGCCCTGAGAAAGCAGGGAGGTTTCTGTCCGGGTGATTGACGACGAGAAGGGTTCGGCGTTCGCCGACCTCGGCCAGCGCGGGCTGGTCGGCAGGATGCACCAGCAGCTCGACGAATTGCTGGCGGCCCGCGACCAGATGGAGCAATTGCTCCGGGTCATCGTCGAGATCGGCGCCGGCCTCGACCTCGACGCCACCCTGCACCGGATCATCGGCGCCGCCAGGAGGTTGACCTCCGCCCCCTACGGCGCCCTGGCCATCCGCGATCCCGACGGCGAGTTGCTCTCGTTCGTCCATGAGGGAATGGACGCCGACACGGCGTCCCGGATCGGGCACCTGCCGGTCGGCAAGGGACTGCTGAGCCTGTCGCTGCTGGACACGCCGGCTCTGCGGATGGACGACCTCACCGCCCACGCGGCCGCCGTGGGGTTCCCCGAACACCACCCCCCGATGCGCGCCTTCCTCGCCGTGCCGATCACCATCCGGGACAGCGTGTTCGGCAACCTGTACCTCACTCACGTCGATCCGCAGCGGGTGTTCTCCGACTCCGACGAGGTGGCCGCCCGCGCGCTGGCGTTCGCCGCCGCGATCGCCATCGACAACGCGCAGGTGTTCGAACGCGAACGCACAGCCGCCAAGTGGATGGAGGCCAGCCGCGAAATCACGACCGCGCTGCTGTCCAACGCCGATCCGCACCGGCGCCCGTTGCAGTTGATCGCCGAACGTGCCCGTACCCTGACCGATGCCGAGCAGGCGATCGTCCTGGTGCCGGCCGATCCGGACCTGCCCGATGACGAGGTCGACACGCTGGTGGTCTCGGCGGCGGTGGGGGTGCACGCCACCGAAGTGGTCGGCCAACACGTCCCGGTGGACGGGTCTACCAGCGGCGCCGTTTTCCGGTCCGGCGAACCGATGATCACCGAGACGCTGCGCTACCCGATTCAGGCCTTCACCGATGTCGGGCAGCGCCCGGCCATCCTCATGCCGCTGCGCGCCCACGACGAGGTCGTCGGCGTCATCGCCATCGCCCGCGCCAGCGACCAGCCGCCCTTCGACGAGAGCTACCTCGATCTGGTCAGCGATTTCGCCACGCACGCCGCGATAGCGCTCGTGCTCGCGTCGGCTCGTGACGACGCGCGCCAGGTGACCATCCTGGCCGAGCGCGAACGCATCGCGCACGACCTGCACGACCACGTCATCCAGCGGCTGTTCGCCGCCGGCATGGATCTGCAGGGAACGCTCGCCCGGGCGCGCTCCCCGGAGGTGTCCGACCGGCTCAACCGCACGCTCGACGATCTGCAAACCATCATCGAGGAGATCCGCACCACGATCTTCCAGCTGAAATCCCCGCCGGGTAAGAACGACTTCCGGCATCGCATCCAGCAAATGGTCGCCGACCTGACCGAGCACCGCGACGTCGTCACCACCCTCCGCATGCACGGACCGATGACCGCCGTCGGGGGTGAGCTTGCCGACCACGCCGAAGCGGTGAGCACGGAGGCCGTCAGCAACGCCCTGCGTCATTCGGGCGCCTCGCGGCTGACCGTCGAGATCAGCGTCGCCGACATGTTCGTCCTCGACATCATCGACAACGGCTCCGGCATACCCGCCGGCAACACGCGCCACAGCGGTCTGGCCAACATGAAGCGCCGCGCCGAACAACTGGGCGGTGCGTGCGAGATCACCGGGCCGCCGGAGGGCGGTACCCGGGTCCACTGGGTGGCCCCGCTCCTCGATCAGTAGCGATCGTCCGCGGCGGGACCAATGGGGACGGCCGAGGGGTCTAACGGCCCTGCCCAACCCCGTCGGCCCGCGATTAACCTCGGGCAGGTGAGTGATCGCTCGGTGGACGTCGCCGCCACGGCGCGGCTGCTCGACGGGCGCCTGGTCTCGCTGCGTCCCCTCACCGCCGCCGACGCCGACGCCGTCCTGGCGCTCCACGAACACCTGTCCGACTATGACCGGTACTTCCGCTTCTTCACGCTGCAGCTGTCGCCGCTGCACGAGCTCGTCGCGAAACTGACCGAGCCCGCGGACGGGTTGTACGCTCTTGGCGCCTTCGACGCCGATCGGCTCATCGGGGTGGCCCATTGCATCGTGGTCGAGGACCCGAAGGTCGCCGAGGTCGCGATCGTGGTCGCCCACGAAGACCATTCGGTGGGCGTGGGCACGGCGCTGCTCAAGCAGCTGGCTCCCGTGGCCCGGGCGCACGGGATCGTGCGATTCACCGCGGACGTCCTCGGCGAGAACCACCCCATGCTCACGGTCTTCTTCGATCTCGGCTGGCCGTGCCGGCCAATCGATTACGGCTCGATCCGCCATCTCGAGATCGACCTACCCGAACTGGACGAGGCGTCGGCATAGAGGAGCGGACCATGAGTGCTAAGAAACACGGAGTGCTGGTGTGTGTCGACGGTTCGGCGGCGTCCGACGCCGCCGTCGCCTGGGGCACCCGTGAGGCCGTCATGCGCGGATTGCCCATCACGCTGATGTACGCTGTCCCGCCCGTCGTGGTGGGCTGGCCGGTGGGCCAGCTGTATGCGGACATGCCCGAATGGCAGCAAGACAGCGCTCAACATGTCATAGACCAGGCCCGCAAGATGCTTCGCGCCAGCCTGGGCGATTCCGAACCGCCCGAAATACACACGGAGACGGTGTATTCGGCCATCGTCCCGGCGTTGATCGAGGCATCGAAGGATGCCTGGATGCTCGTCGCGGGAAGCCAGGGCCTTGGTGCGCTTGGGCGCCTGCTGCTCGGTTCGGTGACCGCGGGGCTCCTGCACTACGCGCACTGCCCGGTCGCGGTCATCCACTCCGACGAGGGGGCGGCGCCGGACTCCAGCGCCCCGGTGGTGCTGGGCATCGACGGGTCGCCGGCATCGGAAGCCGCGACCACCCTGGCCTTCGACGAAGCGTCACGCCGGGGAGTGGGGCTGGTGGCGCTGCACGTGTGGAGCGACGTGGGGGTGTTCCCCATCCTCGGCATGGACTGGCATGACCGGGAGAAGGAAGCTCAGGAAATCCTCGCCGAACGCCTGGCCGGCTGGCAAGAACGCTATCCCGACGTGCACGTCGAACGGAAGCTGTTCTGCGACAAGCCGTCCGAGTGGTTGCTGCAGGAGTCCGAACGCGCCCAACTGCTGGTGGTCGGCAGCCGCGGGCGGGGCGGATTCCCCGGCATGCTGCTCGGCTCGGTGAGTTCCGCGGTGGCACAGTCGGCCCGGATACCGGTGCTGGTCGTCCGTTGACGAAGAGAATCGACGGCGTTGCAGGAGGCTTGCGATGATCGAACTGCTGGAAGACATGCCGGAGAATGTGATCGGCATCCGCGTGTCGGGCCGGCTGCGCGGTGACGAGCTGCGTGACTTCAAGCCCGAGATCGACCGGGTGCTACAGACGGGCGAGGTCAGGATCGTCGAGGTGATCGAATCCGATTACCAGGGATTCGGGCCCGGCGGATTCCTCGAGGATCTCAAGCTCGGCTTCGGCACCGTGCTGCCGCACCATTCGGCGTTCAAACGGATCGCGGTGGTCTCCGACAAGGACTGGGTGGCCCCCGTCCTGCACGCCCTGGCGTGGCTGGTCCCCGGCGAGATCGCCGTGTTCGGGCTCGACGAGCTCGAGCGCGCCAAACAATGGGCGGCCGGGTAACCCGACCGCTCGGTCGCGTCCGACTCAGTCGCGTACGACGAGCACCGAACAGCCCGGGTGGCCGTTCGGATGGGTGGTGACCGGCCCGACGATGCGCGCGACCTTGTCGGCCTCGTCGCTGCCCACCACCGCGAGTTGAACGGGCTCGGATGTGTGCGTGAGGAATTCGGCGGGTCCACGTCGTGCCGCGGCGGGCTGGACGTGCACCTCGCGATGCCTCGACACCCACGGCCCGAGCCGATGATTCAGCTGCTGGTAGGGAATCTCGCCGAGGCCCCACCGCCAGACCCCCATCGCCAGGATGGGTGCTTCCCGAAGGCGCGCCTGATGGAAGCCGTGCTCGAGCACCGCGTCGTTGCCGGCCGATTCGTCGACCGCAACGGCGACATATCCACCATCGGGCTGCGTCCCGTCGTGGTTAGTGCGGATGATGGCCACCGGGCAGTTCGCCTTCTGCGCCACGGTGTCCGCGGTCGAGCCGAGGACCTTGCGGGCCACCCAGCCCGTCCCCACCGACCCCACGCAAACCATTGCGGCGTTGCGCGATTCGTCGACCAAGGCACTTTCCGGGGAACCGCGCACCACGTCGCATTCGATTTTGACCGGCTTACCCATGGCCTGAATCGCCGCATCGGCGGCGCGCAACGACGCCTGCGCGTACTGGATGTCCAGGCTGTCGTCGCCCGCGGTGTCCGCGGGCCGCTCGGGAACGGCATGGATGAGCCGCAGCGGGGTGTTGCGGCTGACGGCCTCGTCGACGGCCCATTTGGCCGCGTTGATGGCGGCCTCCGAGCCGTCGATACCCACCACGATCCGCTGCGACGGATTGCTCATCGAGTCCTCCCGTGTGACTGGCTATCGGGCGCCAAGGCCCGTCACTGGCCACGTTATGGAAAGACAGGCTTGGTCCAGCAGGGCCGTTCGACCCCGGTTCCGGGGCATTGGTCACACCGGGTCAGGCGACCTGGACGGTGTGCCCGGGTAACAGGTCTTGCATCCGGCCGCGGCATTCCACCGCGATCGACGCGCTGTTGCCCGCCTCGGAGGTCAGGTCGGCCGCCCGGCCGCTGACCCGAAGGTGCAGCCGCTGGCCCCGGTACACGAACGGGAACTCGATGGGATCCAGCCCTTTCGGCCACTGCGGGCTCAGGATCAGCCGGTCGTCGCGGGTTTCCAGCCCGGTGAAGCAACGTTGCAGCAGGTCGATGCTGCCGGCCATCGCGGCCAGGTGTATCCCCTCCGACGTGGTGCCGCCCTGGATGTCGACGACGTCGGAGGCGAGCACCTGCACGAAGTACTTCATGGCGTGATGCCGGTTGGCGCGGGTGAGCACCCATGAATGGACGAGCGAGCTGAGCGTCGACCCGTCCGAGGTGCGCGCGAGGTAATAGTCCACGGTTTCCGGAATCCGCTCGGGCGCGAAGCGATAACCGAGCCGGCCGAACACGGCCAGCAACTCGTCGGAGGACAGCAGGTAGAACAGCATCAGCACGTCGGCCTGCTTGGACGCCTTGTAGTTGTTCACGCTGTCGTTCTCGGCCTCCAGGATGCGGTCGAGCCGCTGGATGTTCCCGTAGCGCTGCCGGTACTGCTCCCAATCCAGCTCCGCCAGTTGGGAATACCCCTCGAACTGGCTGATCACGTTGTCGTGGAAGGGGACGAACATGCGCCGCGTCACGTGATCCCACCGGTCGAGCTCGTCGCTGGTGAGATCGATCTTGCCGACGAGATCGAGTCGGTCGCGCAGCGGCAGCAAGTCCAGGGCGTCCATCGCCCGCAGGATCACCCAGACCGCCATGACATTCGTGTAGGCGTTGTTGTCTATCCCGTCGTACTCCTTGCCGGGGTAGCCCGAATGGAACTCGTCGGGGCCGATGATGCCGTTGATCGTGTAGCGGCCCCGGCTTTCGTCAAAGCCCGCGAGCCCCACCCAGAAACGCGCGATCTCGACCAGCATCTCGGCGCCGTAGTCGACAAGGAACTGGCGGTCCCCGGTCACCTGGTAGTGCTGCCAGGCGTTGAACGCGATGGCGAGGCCGACATGGTGTGCGCGGGCGCTGGCATCCGGATTCCACCGGCCGGACTGCGGATTGAGGTGCAGTTCCTGGCTCACCTCGCGCCCGTCGCTCCCCGATTGCCAGGGATACAGCGCGCCCAGATAGCCGGCTCGGCGCGCCGCCCGGCGGGCCTCGGGGAGCCGCCGATAACGGTAGAGCAGCAGTGACCGGGCCACGTTGGGCATGCGCACGCTGAGCACCGGGGAGACGAAGAGCGAGTCCCAGAAGACATGTCCGCGGTATGCCTCGCCGTGCAGCCCGCGCGCGGGGACTCCCGCGTCGAGCTCGGCGGTGTGCGGTGAGAGCGTCTGCAGCAGGTGCACCAAGTGCAGCCGGAGGACGCGCAGCGCGTCGGCGCCGTCGGTCAGGCCGATGGTGCATTGTTCCCACAGCAAATCCCAGGCCCGGGCGTGCTGACGATGCAGCTCGGCATAGCGGTCGGCGGCGTCGAGGTGCAGCTGGGCGGTGCTCGCCGGCTCCGAGATCGCGCTGTCCCTGCCCGTGAAGATCGTCGCGATCTTCTCGCAGGTGACCGATTGCCCGGCGGCCAGCTCCACCGCGATATCGTGACCGCCCCGGTCGGCTTCTCGCACGAATTTGTACCGCGCATCGGCGGGTGTGTCGCCGCTCCACACGGTGCTGCGCGCGGCCACCGCGATGGCGATCCGCGACTGCGACGTCTCGGTGCGCAATACCACCGATTCAGTTGCGGTTTCGTCGATCACCGGCGATGCGAGGTGGGTGCTCGACAACGAGCGGTAGCGCTCGACCATGGTATTGCGCACGCCCCCGTCCAGCAGCGACCGGAATTCGACGGTGCCCGACCAGTTCTCCGCAACGATCGTGGTCCGCATCGCGAGCACGTGCGGCTGGTGCATGGAGGCGAACCGCTCTTGGGTCATCGTCGTGATCCGGCCCGCACCGTCGCGGCATCGGATCGTGCGGATCAACGTCGCATGTCTCAGGTCGAAAGTCTGCCGGTAGAACAACAACTCGGTGTCGTCGATGTGAAACCACGGCCCGTCGTTGATCCGGAATGTCAGCGTCAACCAATTGGGTAGGTTGACCAGGCTTTCGTTCTCGACGGTTCGGCCCGCGATGCGATCGGCCAGCGTGTTGTAGACACCGGCCGCGTATGTCCCCGGGTAGTGCGCCTCGGCCGCCGCTGCCTCCGGAGCGCAGCCCCGGGTGGCGACGTAGCCGTTACCGACGGTGCACAGGGTTTCGCGCAGCCGCTCGTAACTCGGGTCGTAACCCTCATAAACCAACTGCCATGGATCGCTGGGGGCGGCCGCCGCCTCGTGCAGATCGCGAGCCAGCCGCCGGACGAATTCGCACACCGCGGGGGGATCGGCCAGGCTGAACAGCGCGGCGGACGGGCGATCCCCGTCCTCGTTGTGGCGCAACGCGATTCCCACGCCGTCGAATTGGACGGCGTCGAAAGCGTCCTCGTCGGTGATATCGTCGCCGACGTAGATCGGCAGCATGGCGCCGGAACTCGCTCCCTCGATGCGTTCGAGGATCCAGTGCAGCGTTTTCCCCTTGTCCCAATCGAGGCTGGGGCGCAGCTCGATGACTCTGCGGCCCATCGTGACCCGCAGGCCCTGGGATCGCGCGAGTTTGCGTGTCGTCGCGATGATGCGGTCGACCTCTGCCGGGTCGACGTTGCGATAGTGGATCGCGACGGCAAATCGCTTGCGCTCCACCCAGATCCCGGCGATGTCGTTGAGCAGCTCCGCCGTCCGGTCGGCCGCACGCGTCAGGGCACCCATGGCGTCGACCGCGGCGGCGTTCTCCTGTTGGGTCCCGTCCGGCGCGACGAGTTCGAAGCCGTGACTGCCCGCGTACCAAATTCCGTCGACCGGCACGCGTTCGCGAAGATCGCCGAGATCGCGGCCGCTTATCACCGCGACGGGGCACTCTGCGGCCAGCGCGCGCAGCGCTTCGAGGCCGCCCTCGACCAGCGTGGCGGATTCCGGCCGGCCGACGATCTCGGACAGCGTGCCGTCGAAGTCCAGGAACACGGCCGGTCGCCGGCTCGCCACCAGCTCTTTGAGCTGGCTGTAGACACCCATCGCGTCGGCGATGGTCGAGATCGGGACGCCGCCGCGCCGCACCGAGATCTCCGCGAGGTCGGCGACGACGGTGTCCGCCCCGCGCGACAGCAATTCGTCGGCCCCCCCGTTGCGCTCGAGGCCGAGGACGAGGCCCAAGTCACCGTCTCGGCCGGCCGCCACCCCCGCTTCGCCACAGTCGATCAGGACACAACGCACCGGGCGTACCCCCAGGCGCGTCACCGTCGTCATCAGAGCCGCATCGACCCCCTCGGCGGTGCCGGCGGCGCCGACCGCCACGCCGACGAGCTCCTCGATCCCGGCGGCGCGCAACAGGGGCGCGCAGTCACGGGTGGACGAGTAAACGGCGGTGGCGACACCGGCGTCGCGCAGCCGCTGCAGGAATGCGGCGGTCGACTCGCGGGCCTCGACCGCGCCCGGTGCCGTTTCTGCGACCACACAGTCGATCCCGAGAATCACGGCATCGTGGTAGCGCCTATCGACAATGACTGGCCATTCGGTCACCTTTGCGACGATGCCACAGTGCGGGAGCCCGTCAAGGGTCGTCGGCGCAGGGGGGCCTCATGGCCATGCGGTTGGTGACTAAAGCCTCATGATCGACGGTCGCAGCCGCCATAGCGTTTTGGGGGAGGAGAGGGAGAACATCATGTCCGCACTCGCAAACCGCCACGGCATCGTCGTCGGAATCGACGGATCGCCGGCCGCCAACGCCGCCGTCTGTTGGGCGGCCCGTGACGCGGCCATGCGGCACGTGCCGCTGACGGTGGTCCACATGGTGAACGCCACCGTGCCCATGTACCCGGCGCTGCCGTTGTCGACCGGTGTGGCGGTGTGGCAGGAAGAGCAAGGCCGGCAGGTCCTCGAAGACGCGGTGAAGATCGCCGAGGACGCCGTCACCACCGACCGCAAGATCGACGTCCGAAGCGAGCTCAGGTGTGCGCCCCCGGTGCCCACCCTGGTCGAGATGTCCAAAGAGGCCGAGATGGTCGTCGTCGGCAGCAACGGTCGCGGCGCGCTGGAGAGGCTGCTGCTGGGTTCGGTGAGCAGCAGCGTGGTACGCAGCGCGCGCTGCCCGGTCGCGGTCGTCCGCGACGAAGATCCGCTCATGGAGCATCCGCAGCAAGCCCCGGTGCTCGTGGGCATCGACGGCTCGCCCGCCTCGGAGGCAGCCGTAGGCGTCGCGTTCGACGAAGCGTCGCGTCGCGGTGTCGAGCTGACCGCACTGCACGCGTGGAGCGACGTCGACGTTTTCGAACTCCCCGGGGTGGATTGGTCGGCGGTGAAGTCGGAAGCCGAGCGGAGCCTGGCCGAGCAACTGGCGGGCTGGCAGGAACGCTATCCCGACGTCACGGTGCGCCGGATCGTCGTCGCGGACCGGCCGGCCCGTCAGCTCATCGAGCAATCGGAATCCGCGCAACTCGTCGTCGTGGGCAGCCATGGCCGCGGCGGCCTGTCCGGCGTGTTGCTGGGTTCGGTGAGCAACGCCGTGGTCCACGCCACCCGGATGCCGGTGATCGTCGCGCGGCCGTCCTAGGGTCGCGCCGCCGCCGTGCCGTATCTCGAGCTGCACGAAACCCACACGGGCGTCGTCATTCTCGCTGGCGACCGCGCATACAAGGCCAAGAAGCCGGTGCTGACCGACTTTCTCGACTTCCGCGCGCCGCAGCAGCGCGAGCACGCCTGTCGCCGGGAGATCGAGCTCAACAGCCGGCTCTCGCCCGAGACCTACCTCGGCGTCGCCCACCTCACCGACCCGCTCGGCGGGCCGGCCGAGCCGGTCGTGGTCATGCGGCGCTACCGCGACGAGGACCGCCTCGCGTACCTGGTGGCCCACGACACCGGAGAGTCCGTGCACCGCGTGCTGGACGCGGTCGCGGCCGTGTTGGCCCGCTTCCACGAACGCGCCGAGCGCGGCGAGCGGATCGACGCCCAGGGCAAGGCCGCCGCGATCGAGGGGCGCTGGCGGGAGAACCTGTCCGAATTGGAACGGTATGCGAACCAATCGATTTTGGGCGTCGTCGAAAGTGCGGTAGCTCATGTGCAGCGCCTGGTGGCCCAGTTCGTCGCCGGGCGCGCGCCGCTGTTCGCGCGGCGCATCCGCGAGGGGCGCATCGTCGACGGGCACGGCGACCTGCTCGCCGACGACATCTTCTGGGTCGGCGGTACGCCGGCGCTGCTGGACTGCCTGGAGTTCGACGACCGGCTGCGCCACGTCGACTGCATCGACGACGCCGCCTTCCTCGCGATGGACCTGGAGTTCCTGGGCCGCAAGGACTTCGGCGACTACTTCCTGCAGCGTTACGCCGAGCACGCGGGTCGCGCGGCGCCGCCGGCGCTGTGCGACTTCTACATCGCCTACCGGGCCGCGGTGCGGGCGAAGGTGGACTGCGTCCGGGTCACCCAGGGCAGTCCCGGGGCGTCCGATGACGCCGCCCGCCATCTCGCCATCGCCACCCGGCACCTGCAGAGTGGCACCGTTCGGCTGGCGCTCGTCGGCGGCAGCCCGGGCACCGGGAAGTCCACCGTGGCCCGTGGGCTGGCCGAATCGTTTGGGGCGCAGCTGATCTCTACCGACGACGTGCGCCGGGAGCTTCGCGACTCCGGCGCCATCGCCGGTGAGCCCGGCGTGCTGAACGCCGGGCTGTACAGCCCCGAGAAGGTGGCGCTGGTCTACGAGACCGCCCTGGGCCGGGCGCGGCAGTTGCTGGGCGAGGGGCGCTCGGTGATCCTCGACGGGACCTGGCGCGATCCGCGGACGCGCGCCCGGGCCCACCGGCTGGCCGCCGAGACGCACTCGGCACTGGTCGAATTCGTGTGCTCGGCGACGGCCGACGTGGCGGCCGGCCGGATCAAGACCAGGCCCCCGGGCAACTCCGAGGTGACCCCGGAGATCGCGGCCGCCCTGGCGGACGGGCACGCCGACTGGGACGGCGCGTACCGGATCGACACCTCCCGCAGTCCCGACCTCGTCGCGGGCGAGGCGCACGACCTGTGGCGGCGCGCGACGTAACGGCCGCCAGGAGGTTCCAACGTCCCGGCCGTCGGGGACCAACGGCCCTGCCCGCACCCGGCGCCCGGCGCATAGAGTTTGGCTCACCTAATCGACGAAATGGTGGAGATGGACGCGAAAGTGCCGACCGAGCAGGTCATCCGGGACGCGGTGACGCTCGCGTGCCGCGCGCCTTCGCTGCACAACAGCCAGCCCTGGCGCTGGGTGGCCGACGGCGCGAGGCTGCACCTGTGGGCCGACCCACGCCACGCGATGCACGCCACCGACCACACCGGCCGGGAGCTGATCCTGAGCTGCGGCGCCGTCCTCGACCACCTGCGGGTCGCCATGGCCGCCGCGGGCTGGGAAAGCGTCACCGAACGTTTTCCCACCGCGGGCAGACCGGATCACCTCGCGAGTGTCGGCTTTTTGCCCGTGGAGAACGTGACGGCGCAGTGCCGGCTGCGGGCCGACGCGATCCTTCGCCGCCGCACCGACCGGTTGCCTCTGGGCGCACCGACCGCGTGGCCCACTCTGCATTCGGCCCTGAGCCGCGCGGTGACCCCGTACGACGTGTCGCTGGACGTGGTCGACGACGACGAGCGGCCGCGGCTGGCCGAGGCGTCGCGGCTCACCGAGCAGCTGCGCCGAAACGACACGTCCTATCTGACCGAATTGCGTTGGTGGACATCGCCCTTCGAGGCGAACGGCGACCACGTGCCAGAAAGCGCCCTGCTGTCCAGTTCCGAGGCGGCGCGCGTCGACGTCGCCCGCGCGTTCCCGCCGGCGGGCGGGGGCCGCCGGCGACCCGCGATCGACCAGGACCACTCCAAGATCGTGGTCCTGTCCACCCATCACGACGATGCGCCGGCCGAGGTGCTGCGCTGCGGTGAGGCGCTGTCGGCGGTGCTGCTCGAATGCACGTTGGCCGGCATGGCCACCTGCACGCTGACCCACATGACGGAGATGGCGCTGAGCCGCGACATCATCAGGCAGATCACCGGCGGCTCCGGCCAGCCCCAGCTGCTGATCCGGGTCGGCCGGTCACCGGCCCACGACCAACACGCGCAACCCACCGCCCGGCGTCCGGTGACCGAAGTCCTCGAGATACGTGAGTAACCGACATGCCAAGCCCTACACCAAGGACGAAGCCAAGGAGGTGCCATCGATGACTCGGCACTGGCTGGTGATGGAAACAACCGGGGAAGGCGGCGAGGCGCCCTTCGTGGCGCGGGTGGCGGCCGCGGGCCGGCATCTGCCCGGCACCCACCTGACGACCGACGATCTCATGGCGTCCACCCGCCACCGCACCCACATCGACCTCGAGCGGCTGACCGGGATCCGCGAACGCCGGGTGTCGGTGGGCGACGAGGATTCCTACTCCCTGGCCAGCTCGGCGGCGCTGAACTGCCTGGCCACCGCGCAGCAGGATCCGGCGGCGCTGGACGTGGTGATCAGCTGCAGCATCACGAAGTTCCGCGACGGGCTGACCCAGTGGCTCGAGCCGACCATGAGCAGCGCCGTGGCGCGCGGGATCGGGGCGAACAACGCGATGACGTTCGACGTGTCCAACGCGTGCGCCGGAATGCTCACGGGCGTCACGATTTTGAACAATTGGATCCGACAGGGCGTCGTCGAGCGCGGGCTCGTCGTCAGCGGCGAGTACATCTCGCAGCTGTCCAACAACGCCGCCCGGCACATCCGCAACATCATGAGCAAGGAGCTGGCGTGCCTGACCCTGGGCGATGCCGGCGCGGCGCTGCTGCTGGAGCGGGCGCCGGCCGGTTCGGCCGGCATCGCCCTGGCCGGCTTCACCACCGTCGCCGACTACAGCCGGCTCTGCCTGGCTTATCCGCAGGGGGACGACCCGGGCGCGCGGATGTTCACCAACTCCCGCGCCATCCAGAAGGCCGCGATCGCCGACACCCCGTTGCTGTTGAGCGAAGTGCTTGACACCGTTGGTCTTTCGATCCACGACATCGACCACGTCATCACCCACCAGACCTCGGCGCGCGCCATCCGCAAGGGCATGGCCCGGATGTCGGAGGTGTTCGGCGACAGCCCGCGCCACGACGCGGTGATCACCGTCGACCGCTACGGGAACACCGCCTCGACGACCCACACCGTGGCGCTCGTCGAGGAACTCGAGGCCGGGCGGATCAAGCCCGGGGAGCGGATCGCGTTGCTGGCGTTGGCCTCCGGGCTGGAGATCGGTGTGGTCTTGTTGACCCTGGACGAGGATGTGGTGAGCCGCTATGGGCACGGTGATTGATCGGATCGACGTCTCGCATCCGCGGCTGCGGGGGCGCCACAGCGCGCTGCACCTGGCCGTCGTCGCCGCCAAGGACTGCCTCAAGCGGGCCGGATGTGACGCCTCGGACCTGGACCTCGTCGTCAACGCCGGTATCTACCGCGACCGCAACCTCGGTGAGCCGGCGCTCGCCGCGCTGATCCAGGACGACATCGGTGCCAACCCCGGGGACCCGCACGCGGGCGCCCACGGCACCTTCTCCTTCGACATCGCCAACGGCACCTGCGGGCTGCTGACCGCGCTGCAGATCGTCGACGGGTTCATGCGCAGCCGCGCCATCCGGCGCGCGCTGGTCGTCGCCAGCGACGCCGACCCCGGCCACGGGATGAGCGAGCACTTCCCCTTCTCGGCCGCCGGGGCGGCGATGCTGTGCGGCTGGTCCGACGACGACTACGGCCTCAGCCGGGTCTCCTGGGTGAACGACCCGAGTGACGCTGGCGACGAAACCTTCAGCGCCACAGTGGGATTCGCTGATTCCCGCAACGTCCTGAGATTCTCCGAGTCGGCTGCGACAAACGAGCGGTTCGCCGCGGCGGCCGGGCGGGCGGTGTTGGCGTGCCTTGCCGAGCAGTCGGTGCGGCTGTCCGACGTCGACGCGATCGTGGCCGCCCCCGCCCGGCCGGGATACCGCGCCGCGCTGGGCGCTCGGCTGGGCGTGCCGGTCGAGGCGATCAGCGTCGCCGACGACGAACACATGCACACCGCCGCCCTGGCCGCCGCGTTCGGGCAGCGGGCCGAGCGGTTGCCGGCGGGCGCGCGGGTCCTGTTCGTCGCGGCCGGGGCCGACGTCGTCGCCGGCGCCGCCCTCTATCGCCAGCCACCCCGGGCCGCGGCGTCATAACGACGGAACTGGTCACTGGACGCTCACGTCAGCGAGATTGGCCGGCGCACATCCACGCGAGATTGCGTTCAGGGTTGTGTATGCGCTCATTGGACGACCCTCCCGGCAATCTCGGCGGGAGTCCCCTCGATCACTGCAGTTGCACGGCGCGCTCGAGGTCCAGGATCTGCCGGGTGGTCTTGACCACCACGTCGGGGTTGAGGCTGATCGAGTCGATGCCGCAGCGGACCAGGAACTCGGCCATGTCGGGGTAGTCCGACGGCGCCTGACCGCACAACCCGGAGTGAATCCCGTTGCGCCGGCAGCCGTCCACGGCCAGGCGGATCATCTCCTTGACGCCCTCGTCGCGTTCGTCGTAGTCGAAGGCCACGATCTCGCTGTCCCGGTCGACGCCGAGGGTCAGCTGGGTGAGGTCGTTGGACCCGATGGAGAACCCGTCGAAGCGCTTGGCGAACTCGTCGATGAGGATGACGTTGTTGGGGATCTCGCACATCGCGTACACCTTGAGTCCGTTCTCCCCGCGGCGCAGACCGTGTTTGGCCATCTCCGCCAGGACCAGGTCCGCCTCGGCCACCCGGCGCACGAACGGCAACATCAGCACGACGTTGGTCAGCCCCATCTGTTCGCGCACCCGCTTCATCGCCCGGCACTCCAGCGCGAATCCCTCGGCGTAGGCCGGGTGCGCATAGCGCGAGGCGCCGCGGAAGCCGATCATCGGGTTGCTCTCGGTCGCCTCGAAGCCGCTGCCGCCGACCAGGCTGGCGTACTCGTTGGTCTTGAAGTCCGACATCCGCACGACGACGGGCTTGGGCCAGAACGCCGCGGCGATGGTGCCGATCCCCTCCGAGAGGCGCTCCACGAAGAATTCCGCCCCGTCGGAATAGGCGTACGTCAGCGTTTCGATGGTCCGCCGGGCCTCGGGGTCGTCCACCCGGTCGGGGTGGAGCAGGGCCAGCGGGTGCACCCGGATGTACTCGTTGATGATGAACTCCATCCGGGCCAGCCCCACGCCGTCGTTGGGCAAGAACGACGTCTTGAACGCCAGATCCGGGTTGCCGAGGTTGAGCATGATCTCGGTGTGCGGCCGATCCTGGTCGGACACCTCGGTGCGATCGACGCGAAAACCCAACTCGCCGCGGTAAACCCGCCCGGTGTCGCCCTCGACGCACGACACCGTGACGACCTCGCCGTCGGGCACGCTCGTGGTGGCGTTGCCCGCGCCGACCACCGCGGGGATGCCGAGCTCGCGGGCGATGATCGCCGCGTGGCAGGTGCGGCCGCCGCGGTTGGTGACGATGGCCGCGGCGATCTTCATGATGGGTTCCCAGTCGGGCGTGGTGATGTCGGCGACCAGCACGTCGCCGGGCTGGAACTCCGACAGCTTCCCGAGGTTGTCCATCCGCCTGGCGATGCCCGTGGCGACCTTCTCGCCGACCGAGCGGCCCTCGGCGAGCACCTCCTTGCCTTCGGCGCCCTTACCCTCGAGCACGTAGCTTTCGACGACCGTCAGGCTGCGCTGGGAGGCCGCCGTCTCGGGGCGCGCCTGGACGATGTAGAGCTTCCCGTCGAGACCGTCCTTGGCCCATTCGATGTCCATCGGCCGCCCGTAGTGGCCCTCGATGGCGCAGGCGTAGCCGGCCAGCTCGAGCACGTCGGAGTCGGTGACGCAGAAGCGGGCGCGGTCGGCCTTCGGCGTGGGGACGTTGCGGGTCGTCTGCTTGGTGCCGCCCTCGACGAAGATCATCTTCACCGCCTTGTCGCCGATCAGCCGGCGCAGCACGGCGCGGTGGCCGGCCTGATACGTCGGCTTGTGCACGTAGAACTCGTCGGGGTCGACGGCGCCCTGGACCACGTTCTCGCCGAGGCCGTAGGCGCCGGTGATGAAAACGACGTCGTTGAAGCCCGATTCGGTGTCGATGGTGAACATCACCCCTGACGAGGCGAGGTCGGAGCGCACCATCTTCATGACGCCGATCGACAGCGCGACCTTGAAGTGGTCGAAGCCCTGGTCGATCCGGTAGTGGATGGCCCGGTCGGTGAACAGGCTGGCGAAACACCGGCGGCACGCGTCCAGCAGGCTCTCGGCGCCCGTGATGTTGAGGAAGGTTTCCTGCTGGCCGGCGAAGCTGGCGTTCGGCAGGTCTTCGGCGGTTGCCGAGCTGCGCACGGCCAGGCTGACGTCTTCGCCGTATTCCTCCTGAAGCCGGCGGTATGCGGCCGTGATCTCGGCGGCGACCTCGGGGGGAAGCCCCGCGCCGTAGACGATTTCGCGGGCCCGCTTGCCCTTGCGGGCGAGCGCGGTGACGTCGTCGGGGTCGAGGTCGTCGAGCGCGGCGTGCAGCGCGTCCCAGGCGCCCGCGCTGTCCAGGATGTGGCGGTAGGCGTCGGCGGTGATCGCGAACCCGTGCGGGACGCGCACGCCCTGGCCGGTCAGCTTCTGGAACATCTCGCCCAGCGAGGCGTTCTTCCCGCCGACCAGCGGGACGTCGGAGATGCCGATCTCCTCGAAGAAGCGGATGTAGGTGAAATCGCTCATGGTGTTCTTCCTCCGGTGGTTTGCATCAATACGTTTCGTAGATACCGCTGTTCGCTTTTCGCATGGCCCAGACGTAGTCCGCGCGTTCCCGGGCGGCCAACGATCCCGGCTCCTCGCCGCCGGGCGCCGCCAGCAGCCCCCGCACCTCGTCGAGGCGCTGGAAACCCTTGCGGTCCATCCAGTCGGCCAGGTCCCGCAGCAGCACGGCCGCGTACTCGGGACCGTGGCGCAGCAGCGCCGACGCCGACTGGACGACGTCGGCCCCGGCGAGCAGGTACTTGGCCACGTCGCGGGCCGTCTCGACTCCGGTGCTGGCGGCCAGGCAGGCGTGTATCTGCCGGTGCAGCAACGTGATCCACGTCAGCGGTAGGCGGGTGTCCGCCGGGCCGGACAGGGCGACGGTGCGCACGGCGCCCAGCGTCTCGGGATCGATGTCGGGCTGCAGGAATCGGTTGAACAGGACCAGGCCGTCGGCGCCCGCCGCGTCCAGCCGGTGCGCCATGTCGGCGGTCGCGCTGAAGTAAGGGCTGAGTTTGACGGCGACCGGGATGCCGGCCGCGCCCTTGACCTCGGCCAGCACGTCGAGGTGGCGCTGCTCCACCGCGCGGCCGTCCACGCCGGCGTCGCCGGGCAGGTAGTAGATGTTCAGCTCGATGGCCGCCGCGCCGGCGTCCTGCATGCTGCGGGCGTAGTGTGCCCAGTTGCCGGGCGTGGCCGCGTTGAGGCTGCCGATCACGGGGACGTCGACCGCGGCGACCGCGCGCTCGAGCAGGCGCAGGTAGCGCTGGGCGCCGCTGCCATTATCCGATGCCTGGACGGTGGCGGGGAAGTAGCTGAGCGACTCGGCGTAGCTTTCGCTGCCCTGCAACGCCATTGCCTCGTTGTGCGCCGCCTCGCGGCGCAGTTGCTCCTCGAACAGCGAGTACAGCACCACCGCGCCGACGCCGGCGTCGGCGAGCCGGCGCACCCCGTCGAGCGTGCGGCTCAGCGGGGATGCCGATGCCAGCAGCGGGTTGCGCAGCCTCAGCCCCAGGTAGTCGGTGGTCAGGTCCATCAGCCCTCCCCCCTTGGGTCGGACGGGAAGTGGTGCGGGGCGCGGGAGGCCATGTCCTCGTAAACTTCCCAGCGCTGGTCGATCGACTCCTGCGCCAGCGCCGTGAGGCGTTCGGCCTCGTCAGGGTGGGTGTTGGTCAGGCTCCGGTAGCGCAGCTCGCGGTTGCGGTAGTCGGCCAGGGGCAGGCGGGGCCGGTGCGAGTCCAGCAGGAACGGCGGGTTGCCGGTGGCGCGCAGCACCGGGTCGTAGCGGATCAGCGGCCAGTGGCCGCTGGCGACGGCGCGGTATTGCTGGTCCAGGCCGTTGCGCATCTCGAAGCCGTGCGCGATGCAGTGGCTGTAGGCGATGATCAGCGACGGCCCGTCGTAGGCCTCGGCCTCGCGGAAGGCCAGCAATGTCTGTTGCGGGTCGGCGCCGAAGGCGACCCGCGCGACGTAGACGTTGCCGTACGAGATCGCCTGCAAAGCAAGGTCTTTACGCGGCACCGTCTTGCCGCCGGCGGCGAACTTGGCCACCGCGCCCAGCGGTGTGCTCTTCGACATCTGCCCGCCGGTGTTGGAGTACACCTCGGTGTCGAGCACCAGCACGTTGACGTTGTGACCGCTGGCCAGCACGTGGTCCAGGCCGCCGGCGCCGATGTCGTAGGCCCAGCCGTCCCCGCCGACGATCCATACGCTGCGGCGCACCAAATGCTCCATGACGCTGCGCAATTCGTCGCCGGCGGCCGGGTCCAGCCGGTCCAGCCGGTCCCGCAGCTGGGCGACCCGCCGGCGCTGCTCGTCCAGCTCGGATTCGCGGCGCTGCGGGGCGGCTAGGGCGGCGTCGACGAGGTCGGGGCCCAGCGCGCCGCGCAGTTCGGTCAGCCGCTGGCGGGCCTGCCGGAGATGGGTGTCGGCGGCCAGCCGCAGCCCGAGCCCGAATTCGGCGTTGTCTTCGAACAACGAATTCGACCAGGCGGGCCCGCGGCCCGCGGCGTTGGCCGTCCAGGGCGTGGTGGGCAGGTTGCCGCCGTAGATCGACGAGCAGCCGGTGGCGTTGGCGATCACCAAACGGTCGCCGAAGAGCTGCGAGAGCAATTTGAGGTAGGGCGTTTCCCCGCAACCTGCGCACGCGCCGGGGAATTCGAACAAGGGCTGCAGGAACTGCGTGCCACGGACGGTGCCGAAATCGACCCTCGAGCGGTCGGCCACCGGCAGCGTTTCGAAGAACGCGATGTTCACGCGTTCGGGGGCGACCAGCGGTTCGCGCGGCGCCAGGTTGATCGCCTTGGTCACCGGCGTGCCGGGCACCACGGCAGGGCAGGCCTGGACGCACAGGTCGCATCCGGTGCAGTCCTCGACATAGACCTGCAGGGTGTAGCGGGTGTCGGGCAGGCCGACCGCGTCGAGCGGTGCCGAGGGGAACGCCGCGGGGGCGTCGTTGAGGTGTTCCTGGTCGTAGAACTTGGTGCGAATGACGCTGTGCGGGCACACGAACGAGCAGTTGCCGCACTGGATGCAGGTGTCGGGGTCCCAGACGGCGACGAGGTCGGAGACGTTGCGCTTCTCGTAGGCGGCGGTGCCGCTGGGGTAGGTGCCGTCGATCGGCAGGGCGCTGACGGGCAGCGCGTCGCCGCGGCCGGCGATCATCTCGCCGGTCACCGCCCGCACGAATTCGGGCGCGTCGGCTCCGACCGGTGGTTCGAGCGCGACGACCGACGTCGCGGCGTCCGGGAGGTCGACCTGGTGCAGCCGCTGCAGGGCGCGGTCGACGGCCTCGGCCTCGCGGGCCACCACGTCGGCGCCCTGCCCGGCGTAGGTCTTGGCCGCGCTGTCCTTGATCCTGGCGAGCGCCTGTTCGAGGGGCAGCACACCGGAGATGGCGAAGAAGCAGGTCTGCAGCACGATGTTGATCCGCCCGGCCAGCCCGACCTCGCGGGCGATGCCGCTGGCGTCGACGACGTACAGCCGGATGCGCTTGTCGAGGATCTGGCGCTGCACGCTGCCGGGCAGGGTGTCCCACACCTTCTCGGGCGGGCGCCTGGTGTTGAGCAACAGCGCGGCGTCCTCGGCGGCTCGGCCCAGCACGTCGAGCTTGTGCAGGAACCGCTCGTGGTGGCAGCCGACGAAGGAGGCCCGCTGCACCAGGTAGGGGGCGCGGATCGGCTCGGGCCCGAACCGTAGGTGCGAAACCGTCTGCGAGCCGGACTTTTTCGAGTCGTAGACGAAGTAGCCCTGGGCGTAGAGGTCTTCCTCGCCGCCGAGGATCTTGATGGTGTTCTTGTTGGCCCCGACGGTGCCGTCCGAGCCGATGCCGAAGAACACCGCGCGCACCGCGTCGGCCGGCTCGATGTCGAAGGCCGGGTCGTAGTCGATGCTCGTGCCGCTGACGTCGTCGTCGATGCCCACGGTGAAGCGGGCCCGCGGCCGGTCGCGCGCCAGTTCGGCGAACACGCCGGCGACCATGGCCGGGGTAAATTCCTTCGACGACAGCCCGTAGCGCCCACCGCACACCATCGGCAGCGCCGAGCGTTCGCCGCTCGCGTACGCCTCGGCGAGGGCGGCGACGACGTCCAGATACAGCGGCTCGCCGTGCGACCCGGGTTCCTTGGTGCGGTCGAGCACGCCGACCGCGCGCACGGTCGGGGGCAGGGCGGCCAGCAGTGCCCGCACCGGGAACGGCCGGTACAGCCGCAGCCGCAGCACCCCGACCCGCTCGCCGCGCGCGGTCAGGGCCGCCACCGTCGCGGCGGCGGTCTCGGCGCCCGATCCCATCAGCACCACCACCCGGTCGGCCTGCGGGTGTCCGGTGTACTCGACGATGTGCATCGGCCGCCCGGTGCGGCGGCCGAGTTCGCTCATCAGGTCCTCGACCACCTCGGGCACCCGGGCGTAGAACGGGTTGACGGTCTCGCGGGCCTGGAAGTAGGTGTCGGGATTCTGCGCGGTGCCGCGGACGAACGGCCGCTCAGGGGACAGGGCGCGCTCGCGGTGGGCGAGCACCAGCTCCTCGGGAACCAGGGCCCGCAGGTCGTCGTCGTCGAGCAGCTCGATCGTGTTCAGCTCGTGCGAGGTGCGGAAGCCATCGAAGAAGTGCAGGAACGGGATTCGGGTGCGCAGCGCGGCCGCCTGCGCAACCAGGGCCAGGTCGTGTGCCTCCTGCACCGAGGCCGACGACAGCAGCGCGAAGCCGGTCTGGCGCACCGCCATCACGTCCTGGTGGTCACCGAAAATCGAAAGACCCTGCGCAGCAATCGATCGCGCCGCGACATGAATGACCGCCGAGGTCAGCTCGCCGGCGATCTTGTACATGTTCGGGATCATCAGCAACAGGCCCTGCGACGAGGTGAACGTCGTGGCCAGCGCGCCGCCCTGCAGGGCGCCGTGCAGCGCTCCGGCGGCCCCGCCCTCGCTTTGCATCTCCACCACCGTGGGCACCGTGCCCCAGAGGTTGGGCCGGTGCCGGCTCGACCAGTCGTCGGCCAGCTCCGCCATGGGCGAGGACGGGGTGATCGGGTAGATGCAGCACACCTCGTTGAGGCGGTAGGCCACCGATGCTGCCGCCTCGTTGCCGTCGATCGTGGCGCGCGTCATCGCGGCTCCGGGATCATCTCGGGGACCATTTCGATGGCGTGTACCGGGCACTGCTCGTAACAGGTGGCGCACCCGGTGCAGCGGTCGTAGTCGAAGCGGTACCGGTGACCCGGCCCCAGCTTGATCACCGCGTCCTCGGGGCATGCGCCCAGGCAGCCGTCGCACTCGAAGCAGTTGCCGCACGACAGGCACCGGCCCGCCTCGTACGTCGCGGCCTGCCCCGACAGGCCGCCGACCACCTCGTCGAACCCGCTGATGCGTTGCGCGGCAGGAAGTTCGGGCTCGGACCGCCGGGAGGCGTCGCCGAAGTACCACAGGTGCAGCCGGTCGAACTCCGCGGTCGGATGCTTGGGCGGGCGCTGCACGCCGACAACGTCGCCGCCGCGCAGCCACGTGTCGATGTGGCGGGCCGCCTTCTTGCCGTGCCCGACGGCGACCGTCACGGTGCGTTCGCAGGGCACCATGTCGCCGCCGGCGAACACCCCCGGGCAGCCCGTCATCAGCGACGACGACACCCGCACGGAACCGTCGTCGTCGAACTCCACGCCGGGCAGGCTGCGCATGAACGCCGACTCGGTTTCTTGGCCCAGCGCCATGATCACCGTGTCGGCCGCCAGCGTCTCGAACTGCCCGGTCGGCACGGGGCGACCGGATTCATCGAGCGCCATGAGCTCCACCTGCAGCTCGGGGCCGTCGAAGGCGGTGATCGTGCGCAGCCAGTTGATCCGCACGCCCTCGCGCTCGGCCTCCTGCACCTCGTGGGAGTGCGCGGGCATCTGGGCCGCCGTGCGGCGGTAGATGATGACGGCGTCCTCGGCACCCAGCCGGCGCGCGACGCGCGCGGCGTCCACCGCGGTGTCGCCGCCGCCGTAGACGGCGACGCGGCGGCCGAGTTCGGGCGTTTTCCCGGCGGCGACGGCGCGCAGGAAGCAGACGGCGTCCAGCATCGACCCGGCGTCGGCGGCCGGGATGTCCACGCGCTTGGCGAGGTGGGCACCGACGGCGACGAACACCGCGTCGAAGCCCCCGGCGTCGCGTTCGGCGGCCAGGTCCTCCACCCGGTGCCCGCAGGTGAACTCCACGCCCAGCGCGGCGATGCGGTCGATCTCGGCGTCCAACACGTCGCGCGGCAGCCGGTATTTCGGTATGCCGTAGCGCATCATTCCGCCCGGCTGCGCGCCGGTGTCACGGACCTCCACCAGGTGGCCGAGCCGGGCGAGGTGGTAAGCGGCCGACAGCCCGCTGGGGCCGGCGCCGACCACCAGCACCCGCTTGCCGGTCGGCCGCGGCGGCGGGTCGAACAGCCATCCGTGTGCGCGCGCGGTGTCGCCGAGGAACCGCTCCACCGCGTGGATCGACACCGAGGAGTCCAGATGCGCCCGGTTGCAGACGGATTCGCAGGGGTGGTAGCAGACGCGGCCGTGGATCGCGGCGAAGGGGTTGTCGGCGGTCAGCTGCCGCCACGCTTGCTCGAAGCATCCGGCCCGGGCCTGTGCGAGCCACGCCTGGATGTTCTCGCCGGCGGGGCAACCGGCGTTGCACGGCGGCAGCAGATCGACGTAGATCGGGCGGCGTTCGCGGACCGGGCCCGTGCGCGGCCGCCCGTGTAGGAGGTCGGGCAGCGCGGCCAGGTCGGTGCGGGACGCGGCGGCGAAAGCGTCTGCCTCGCTGCTCAATTGCTCTCCCGTCACCCCCCTCACGATATGGCCGGGGGCGCGCCGCCACAGCCGCCGTTTGGCCTCAGTACCTGAGGACTTACGGCCCTGCCAGCAGGGCATTGCGGCGCGGAAAGTAGCACCATGGAGCAATTGACCGCCCTGGACGCCGGATTCCTGGAGGTGGAGGATTCCGACCCGCACGTGAGCCTCGCGGTCGGCGGGGTGTCGATCGTCGAGGGGCCGGCCCCGACATACGAGGAGTTCGCCGCTTCGTTCGCCGAACGGGTTGAGACGATCCCGCGCTGCCGGCAGGTCCTGCGGACACATCCGCTCGACCTGCGGCCGCCGGAATGGGTGGACGACCCGCACTTCGACCTCGGACGCCACCTGCACCGCGTCGCGCTGCCACACCCCGGTGGCGACGCGGAGCTGTTCGAGATGATCGCCGCGCTGATGGAGCACCGGCTCGACCGGGAGCGCCCGCTGTGGGAATGCTGGATCATCGAGGGCCTCAGCAAAGGCCGGTGGGCGGTGCTGACCAAGATCCACCACTGCATCGCCGACGGCATCGCCACGACCCAGCTGTTGGCGAAGTTCAGCGACGACGGCGACGGCGACACCTTCGCCGCCGACGTCGGCGCCGCCAAGAAACCCGCGCGCGCGGGTCTGCCCAAGGTCAGCCTCAACCCGTTGAGCTGGGCGAGCGGAATCGGTCGAAGCGCGCTCGGCGCCGTGGCCGAGGTCGAACGCGCGGCGATCGGCGCGGCCGAGCTGGCCGCCGGCCTGCTGCACCCCGCCCCCGAATCGTCGCTGAACGGGCCGGTCACCACGATGCGGCGGTACAGCGCGGCGCGCGCCCGGTTGGCCGACATGCACAAAGTCGCCCGGACGTTCGGTGTCACGCTGAACGACGTTGCGCTGGCCGCGATTACCCACAGCTATCGCGAGGTCTTGCTGGCACGCGGGGAACAGCCCGGCCCGGATTCACTGCGCACGCTGGTACCAGTCTCGGTTCGCGCGGTCGACCACTTCAACGTCGCCGGCAACCGGGTCTCGGCGATGCTGCCGTTGCTGCCGGTCGATGAGGCGGACCCGGTGGAGCAGCTGAAGCGCGTGCACGACCGGCTCGCCCACGCCAAGGCGAGCAGCCAGAGCGAGGGCGGCAGCGCGATGGTTGTGGCGGCCCAGCGCACCCCGTTCGCCCTGTCCGCCTGGGCGATTCGCTTGCTCTCCCGGTTGCCCCAGCGTGCGGTGGTGGCCTTGGCGACCAACGTGCCCGGTCCACGCAGCCGGCAGCGGCTGATGGGCCGCCGGGTGCTGGAGCTGCTGCCCATCCCGCCGATCGCCCTTCAGGTGCGCACCGGCGTCGCGATGCTCAGCTACGCCGACACCTTCGTCTTCGGCATCACCGCCGACTACGACACCGCACCCGACATCGACACGCTCGCCGCCGGTATCGGGGACGGCCTCGCGCGGCTCGTGGCGGCCGCCCGCACCCGGCGCCGCAAGTCGTCATGACCCGTCGGCTTGGGTGACGCGCAGATGCGCGGTCAGCAGTAAGTGGTCGAACTCCGGTTGGGCGCCCAGACGCAGGCGGGCGCCGCGGAAATCTTCGGCGATCTGCTCGGCGAGCGGTCGTAGTTTGATATTCGCTTCCTGGGAAAGCCATTTGAGCAACTCGAACGCCGCGCTGGCGCTGATGCCGTAGACGAGCATCAGCATGCCCTTGGCCTGTTCGATGCCCGCTCGGTTCTCGCTGATCTCGGCCAGCTTGGCGCTGACGACCTCCTCGTTCGCCTGCCCGGGGGCCCGGGTGACGTCGATGTAGAACCCATGCGTTCCGACCACGTCGCCGTCGTCGTCGAAGAGCCGGTCACCCACCACGACGACGTGGCGCACGTTCCCGGCGGTGTCGATGATCCGATGGCGAGTGCTGAACGCCTGTCGGGTGTGCACGATCTGATCGATGGTGGCCGCGACCTGCCCGCGGTCGGCCGGATGCTTGTGGGAGAGCACCAGGTCGGTGGTGGGCGTGACGCTGCCGGGCTCATACCCGTGCATGCGTTGCACCTGTTCCGACCACTCCCAGCGCTGGTCGGTGAAGTAGAAGCGAAACCAGCCGGCCGGCTGCGCGGCACCGCCGGCCAAGGCCCGTTCGACGTCGGCCGTTTGCCCGTCGAGTTCCCACTTCATTTCGCACCCCGTCGAGCTTGCTGCCCGGGGGTCGGGCGGCGGCACCGTGCGGTTGGCACGGGCCCGCGCCGCCGCCCTGCCCGCCGGCGATCAGGCGTTGATGACCTCGCGCTGCGAGGTGTTCTCGTCGATGGCGGTCTGCGCGCCACCACGCTCGACGGTGATCTTGCGCGGCTTTGCCTTCTCGGCTACCGGAATACGCAGTCGCAGAACGCCTTCGCGGTAGGACGCCTCGATCTTGTCGGTGTCGAGGTTGTCGCCGAGCACCAGTTGCCGGCTGAACACCCCGCGCGGCCGCTCGGTGGCCAGCATCTCGCGGTTGGGATCGAGGCCGGGCCGCTCGGCGCGCACGGTCACGACGTTGCGCTCGATGTCGATGTCGAGCGAGTTGACGTCGATGCCCGGCAGGTCGAACTCGACGACGAATTCCTCGCCCTGGCGCCAGGCGTCCATCGGCATCACCGCCGGACGGGCGGCCGTGCCGAACACCTGGTGGGCAAACCGGTCGAGGTCACGGAAGGGGTCGCTCCGCATCAGCATGGTGGTCACCTCTCACTCCAATCTAGGCTGTGGTCCGGCAATTACCTATGTCCAAAGACATAGATTTTGTATAGCACCGTCGACACAAGAGCGCAACTGTGATAAATAGATTTTCTGAGCCCGCTAGCTTCGAGGAGACGCGTGATGACCGACCAACGCGGCGATTCCGGCGCCCCGGCGCCCGATCACGGCGTATACGGCATCTCGGTGGCCGCCGAACTTTCGGGCATCGCCGTGCAATCGTTGCGCCTCTACGAACGGCATGGACTGGTCACGCCGGCGCGCAGCGACGGCGGCACGAGGCGCTACAGCGCCCACGACCTGGCCCGGCTCAGGCGAATCAGCGAGCTCGTCGACGCCGGCGTCAACCTGGCCGGCGTCGCCCGCATCCTCGACCTCGAGGATCACAACGCGTCGCTCTCGGCGGCCAACACCGACCTACGGTCGACCAACCGGACGCTGCGGAGGGCTGCCGAATCCGCGAAGTTCACCGACGCGGCCACCGGAGCGGGCGATCAAGGCGCCTGACCGCCGCCGGCGCCCTCCGATTGCGCTCACCGACATCGGGTACCCAGCTTGCTGTGCCCCTGATGGGAGGAGATGCAATGGCAGAGGTGGCGGAGGCCAAGGCCCAGGTGGTCGACGGCGCACGGCGCGAGGCGGACGCGTACCGCGGCGAGGCGCCCCGACCGCTGGGCGGCTACGTGGCGGTGCTGGTGATCTACTCCGTCGTGGTGGTTGTCGCGACCGCGGCCGCGCTGCTCAGCGGGCGCACGCTACCGGAGCGTTGGCGAATCCAGGACCTGATCACGGTCGCCCTGGGCACCCACAAGCTCTCGCGGACGCTGACCAAGGACGCGGTGACGAGCCCGCTGCGCGCGCCGTTCACGCGCTATGCGGGCACCGGCGGCCCGGCGGAGGTCAAGGAGGAAGTCAGGGACGAGAGCCAACTGCGGCACAGCCTGGGGGAGCTGTTGACCTGTCCGTTCTGCCTGGACATGTGGGTGGCGACCGGCTTCGCCATCGGTCTGGTGTTCGCACCGCGATTCACCCGCCTGATCGCCGGCGTCTTCACCGTGCTGGCCGGCGCCGACTTCCTGCAGCTCGGCTACGCGATTGCCCAGCGGTCGGCTGAAGGCTGACGAGCGCTCATCCGGTCTTGGGCATCGGGATGCCCTCGCTGGCCGCGAACTGCGCGTCCTGTTCGGACGCCAACCCGATGGAGACCACCGACCGAGCGAACAACGCGTCGGTCAGGTAGGCCAGCGACACCGCCCATCGGTTGACGCCCCGCGGGATCGCGTACAGGTGGTAGGACCTGGTCACGACTTTCGCGGGCAGCCCGGACAGGTGGATGTTCAGCGGGTTGGCCACCGCCTGCCACGGTCCCAGGTCGACCACCAGGCCCAGGTTGCGGTGCTTGTACTGCTTGGGGGAGCCATACCCGAGGCTGGCCGCCACGTTGCGCGCCAGCACCTTGCCCTGCCGGGTCGCGTGCTGAGCGGTCGGCGGCGTGATCTTCCCCGGCTGGGTCAGGTCGGGAACCGCGGCCGCGTCGCCGGCCGCGAACACCTCCGGATGGTCCGGCACCTGCAAATCGGCCTGCACTTTGAGCCGGCCCCGCTCCGTCGGTAGCCCCAGCTCCTGGATCAGCGGCGCACCGGTGACGCCGGTCACCCAGGCGATCGTACGCGTGTCGATGCGCGAATCATCGCTGAGCACAACGTGATCCGCGTGCGCCTCCTTGAGCGTCACGCCGAGCCGGACGTCGACGCCGCGCCTGCGGAGCACCTTCTGTGCGGCGTCGCCCAGTTTCTTGCCGACTTCGGGCATCACCTGCTCGGCGAGGTCGAGGAGCACGAACCTGACGGCGGTGGGATCGAACCTCATCTGCTTGGCCGCCGCGTCGGCGAGCGCTCGCAGCTGCGCCACCAGTTCGGTGCCCGAATAGGAGGCCCCCACCACGACGACGGTGCGCCGCGCCGCGGCCACCCGTGGGTCGTCCTCGATGTTGGCCAGCTCCAGCTGTTCGACGAAATGGTCCCGCAGGTAGAGGGCCTCGGCGGTGGTCTTCAACCCGCGCGCGCAGGTCGCGAGCCCCGGGACGTCGAACAACCGCGTCACCGAACCCGGCGTGAGCACCAGCCGGTCCCAGGACATGGTGTGGCTGCGCTCCTCGGGATCGCAGAACTCGAGCGTTCGTCGCGCGAAGTCCACACCGTCCACGCGGCCGCGCACCGCGTGCACCCCTTTGAGGGCGTTGGCCAGCGGGATCGCGACGAACCTGGCATCGACAACCCCGCCGGCGACGTCGGGCAGCAACGGCGTGTACAGCATGTAATCCACCGGGGAGATGATGGTGATGTCCACCTCCGCACGCCGTCGGCGCAGGATGCGGGCCAGGCGGTGCGCGCAGGTGAATCCGGTGAAGCCGCTGCCAACGATCACTATTGACGTCACGAATCCGAGTGTAGGACGGCCCGGGGCGGCGGGTCGGGGCCGACGGCGGGCGCACCACCGGAGATTGGCACGAAAACTGTTCTCTCCCAGGGTGTTACGTATATACGGCGATGATGCCGGACAAGGCGGGGTATCGGCGCGCGAGCTCGCGCTTCGTTTTTTGGCTCGTGGGCTTCGTTTGGTGGAACCGGCGCACCGAACCGACGCTCGACAAGAAGCCTGCCCGGATTTCGCCGCCCAGGGGCAGGGGAATCATCATGGAGCGCTTCAATCTCGACGCTGTCGAGGCGTTCGAACTGCTCACCCGCCTCTCGCAACAGTCCAACACCAAATCATCGACATCGCGAGATCGCTGATCGACAGCGAGCACCCGCTCGAGCGGGCCACCGCCGACGGCCGTCATTCCATCGGCACCGGGGCGGGCCGGTGCTCGGCGATCAGGCGCTCACCCAGCTCGTAGTCGTCGTCGGCGTTGAAGGTGAGGACGCCGACCACCGCGTTCCCCGAGTCGTACCAGACGGTGAATCCGTCGTCACGCTCGAGCAGCCGGCTGCGCTCGTAGCCGTCGCCCCACGCGTGGTACTTCAGCGTCGAGTCGCCGATCGAGGTCCAAAACCCCGGTACGGCATCCCATTTCGCAGGCCGGCCGGCTGCCCGGCCGCCGGCGACGGCACCCTGGTCGGTCGCGTCTTGCCAGTGCTCGATGGCCAGGTGCCGCCCCGCGACCTCGTGGCGTGCCAGCGCGACGTCGCCGGCGGCGTACACGCCGGGCGCCGAGGTGGCCATGTCGGAGCCGACGACGACGCGGGAGTCACGCACGTCCAGCCCGGCCGCGGCGGCGATCCCGCTCTGCGGTGTCACACCGGTGGCGGCCAGCACCAAGTCGCAATCGATCGTGACGCCGTTGCCCAGCCGCACACCGGCGTCGGTGATTTCCTCGACCGCCACCCCACCCACATGGCGGGCCCCCGACGCGGTCACCAGGTCGCGCAACCGCTCGGCGGCTTCGGGGCCCAGCCGCTTCTCCTGTGGAAGCGCGCCCGGGGCAACCAAAGTCACCGGGATCCCGCGCATCGCCAACGACGCCGCGGCCTCGCAGCCGATGAATCCGGAGCCGATCACCACGGCCGAGGCGGCCGTGCTTGCCGCGCCGCGAAGGGCGGCCGCGTCGGCCAGCGACCGCAGCGGGAGTGCGCGCCGCCCACCGGGGATCGGCGGTGCCGCCGGAGCCGCGCCGCAGGCCAGGATCAGGGTGTCGTAGGTGTGGCGCTGATCCCCTGCGTAGACTGCTCTTTCGGCAACGTCCAACCGGTCGACCGGCGCGCCGGGGGTCAATTCGATGGCCCGATCGTCAAACCATTGCGCGGGATGCAAGGCGACGTCGTCGGTCTGGCCGCGCAGGTACTCCTTGCTCAACGGCGGCCGGGCATAGGGAAGGTCGATGTCGGCGCTGAAAATCCGTACCGGCGCGTCGCCGTCGTGGTCGCGGAACGACGCCGCCGCCGCCACCCCGGCCGGTCCGCTGCCGACGATGATCACCCCGGGACTCACCACCGGCTGATACCCGCGCCGCGAGGGTTCAACACGCCCGTCCCGCGCCGGAGTTTCGGCGGGCCCCAGACGGGTATGTGCTGTGCACATGAAGGCTGTCACCTGGCACGGCAAGCGCGACGTGCGAGTGGAATCGGTGCCCGACCCCAAGATCGAGAAGCCCACCGACGCCATCGTCGAAGTCACGTCGACCAACATCTGCGGATCCGATCTGCATCTCTACGAGATCCTCGGGGCGTTCATGAAGCCCGGGGACATCCTGGGGCACGAGCCGATGGGGATCGTGCGTGAGGTCGGCGACGAAACGGGCGACCTACGGGTCGGGGACCGGGTCGTCATCCCCTTCCAAATCTCCTGTGGTAGTTGCTACATGTGCGACCAGCGGCTCTACACCCAGTGCGAAACGACCCAGGTGCGCGAGCAGGGTATGGGAGCCGCACTCTTCGGCTACTCGGAGCTCTACGGCGAAATCCCCGGCGGCCAAGCCGAACTGCTGCGCGTCCCCCAGGCGCAGTTCACCCACATCAAAGTCCCTGTGGGACCGCCGGATTCGCGGTTCGTCTATCTGTCCGACGTGTTGCCGACGGCATGGCAGGCGGTCGCGTACGCCGACATACCCGAGGGCGGCACGGTGGCCGTGCTCGGCCTGGGTCCCATCGGGGACATGGCCGCACGCATCGCCGACCACCTCGGCTACCGGGTGATCGCCGTCGACCTGGTGCCAGAGCGCCTGGCGCGCGCCGCGCAACGCGGCATCCACACCGTCGACCTGGCGCTCCTCGACTCACCGCTCGGGGATGCGATCCGCGACCTCACCGACGGCCGCGGGACCGACTCGGTGATCGACGCGGTCGGCATGGAGGCCCACGGTTCCCCGGCCGCCCAGCTGATGCAGCAGGCCACCGGATTGCTGCCGGACTTCGTGGCCAAGCGGCTCATGCAGACGGCCGGCGTGGACCGGCTCAGCGCCCTGTACTCCGCCATCGACATCGTGCGGCGCGGCGGGACGATCTCCCTGATCGGCGTGTACGGCGGGATGGCGGACCCGCTGCCGATGCTCACCCTGTTCGACAAGCAGGTGACGCTGCGGATGGGCCAGGCGAACGTGAAGCGGTGGGTGGCCGACATCATGCCACTGCTCACCGACGACGACCCCCTGGGCGTCGACAGCTTCGCCTCACACGAGCTCCCCCTCGACCAGGCGCCGCACGCCTACGAGATCTTTCAGAAGAAGCAGGACGGGGCGGTGAAGGTCATCCTCAAGCCGTAAACCCGCTGTGACGCAAGGCCTTCCGGGGCGGCCGTTTGGAGGCGGCCCCGGCAGGGTATTGATTGCGCCATGACCTCCGCAGAGACCCCAGCCCCCACACCCACCGGAGAGGTGTGGCCGGGCCGCGCCTACCCCCTGGGCGCCACCTACGACGGGGCGGGCACCAATTTCGCCGTGTTCAGCGAGGTGGCCGAGCGGGTGGAGCTGTGCCTGTTCGACGCCGACGGCACCGAGAGCCGGGTCACCCTGCCCGAGGTCGACGGGTTCGTCTGGCACGCCTACATCCCCAACATCGAACCCGGCCAGCGCTACGGCTACCGGGTCCACGGCCCGTACGATCCGCAGAACGGTCTGCGGTGCAACCCGAACAAGCTGCTGGTCGACCCGTATTCGAAGGCCATCGACGGCTCGTTCGAGTGGGATCAGGCCCTGTTCAGCTACAACTTCGGCGACCCCGACAGCCGCAACGACGACGACTCCGCCGCCTTCATGCCCAAGTCAGTCGTGATCAACCCCTACTTCGACTGGGGCAACGACCGGCCGCCGGACCACCAGTACGCCGACACAGTCATCTACGAGGCGCACGTCAAGGGCTTGACGCAGACCCACCCCGACATCCCCGAACAGCTGCGCGGCACGTATTCGGCCGTGGCGCACCCCGTGATCATCGACCACCTCAAGAGCCTGGGCGTCACCGCGGTCGAACTGATGCCGGTGCACCACTTCGCCAATGACTCCACCCTGGTGGACAAGGGCCTCTCGAATTACTGGGGCTACAACACGATCGGGTTCTTCGCGCCCGACTTCAAATACTCCAGCGCCACGTCCCCGGGCGGGCAGGTGCAGGAGTTCAAGGCGATGGTGCGGGCGCTGCACGACGCCGGCATCGAGGTCATCCTCGACGTCGTCTACAACCACACGGCCGAGGGCAATCACATGGGCCCGACGCTGTCGATGCGGGGTATCGACAACGCCGCCTACTACCGGCTGGTCGACGACGACAAGCGCTACTACATGGACTACACCGGCACGGGCAACAGCCTCAACGTCGGACACCCGCACGCGCTGCAGCTGATCATGGACTCCCTGCGCTACTGGGTCCTCGAGATGCACGTCGACGGCTTCCGGTTCGACCTGGCCGCCACGCTGGCGCGCGAGTTCTACGACGTGGACCGCCTGGCGACGTTTTTCGAACTGGTACAACAGGATCCGACCATCAGCCAGGTCAAGCTGATCGCCGAACCGTGGGACGTCGGACCGGGCGGCTACCAGGTCGGCAACTTCCCGCCGCAATGGACGGAGTGGAACGGCAAGTACCGCGACGCCGTCCGCGACTTCTGGCGCGGCGAGCCGTCGACGCTCGACGAGTTCGCCTACCGGTTGACCGGGTCCGCCGACCTCTACGAGCACACCGCACGCCGGCCGGTGGCCTCGATCAACTTCGTCATCGCCCACGACGGGTTCACATTGCGCGACCTGGTGTCCTACAACGAGAAACACAACGAGGCCAACGGCGAGGACAACAACGACGGCGAGAGCCACAACCGCTCGTGGAATTGCGGCGCGGAGGGGCCGACCGACGACCCGGACGTCAACGCGCTGCGTGCCCGCCAGCAGCGCAACTTCCTGACCACGCTGCTGCTGTCGCAGGGTGTGCCGATGATCTGCCACGGCGACGAGCTGGGGCGCACGCAGAACGGCAACAACAACGGCTACTGCCAGGACAACGAGCTCACCTGGATCGACTGGGCGAAGGCGGATCACGGCCTGCTGGAATTCACTCGCGTCGTCTCTGCGCTGCGGGGCGGCCACCCGGTCTTCCGCAGGCGCCGATTCTTTTCCGGCAAGCCGCTGGGCCGCCGCGGCCAGGACGGGCTGGCCGACATCGCCTGGTTCACCCCGGAGGGTACCGAGATGACCGAGGAGGACTGGGGCGCGGGATTCGCGAAGTCCGTCGCGGTGTTCCTCAACGGGCACGGCATCCCCGACCGCGACGCGCGGGGGCAGCGGGTGCTCGACGACTCGTTCCTGATGTGCTTCAACGCCCACTACGAGCCGATCGAATTCACTTTGCCACCAAAGGAATTCGGTGCCTCCTGGCAACTGGTGGTGTTCACCGGACCCGAAGAGGAGACGCCCGCGGAGGAGGTGCCCGGGGGAGGCATTCTGACCGTGGACGCCCATACGGCCGTGGTGTTGCAGGCCCCCGACGGCGGCTGACCCTCACCTGCGTTGCGGCGCGGCTATCGTGCACCATTGGTGACGTTTCGCCCATAGATTGGTTACCTTGTGCCCTCAGACTCGGGTCGCCCGTGCGCGCACACTGTCGGGTGCGCCGCCGTGGGGGAGGAAGGGGCAGCCGATGGACAGCGCCGGCCCCGACGCGTGCCTGAAAGACGTGGCCTGGTGCAGGCGCATCGCGCTGCTGGTGTCGTTTGCCATTGCCGCAACGACCTGGGTGGGCTGGGCGGCCGGGATAGACCCGCTGACGCGGGTCTATCCGACCTGGCCGCAGATGATGCCGTGGACCGGTCTGTGGCTGGTGGCGCTCGGTGCGGCGATCCTGGCGCAGTCGGGTCACCCCCCGCGGTGGCGCGTGTGGGCCGGTCGCGGCCTGGCCGTGCTTGTGGCCGCCCTGGCCGCCATCACCCTCCTGGAGTACGCCACTCACGGCCTGCCCGGCCTGGACCTGATGTGGTTCGGCGACGCGGTTCGCACATCGCAACAGGCGTGGCCGGGACGCCCGAGCCCGCAGACGTGCGTGTCGGTGCTGTTCCTGGCGGCGGCCGCCGGCCTGATACGGGTGGATCGGTGGACCCGCGTGGTCTGGCCCGCGTGCATGGCGGCCGGCGGGGCCATCCCCTTCGTCACGGTCGGGGCCTACCTGTTCAACGCCTTGGCGCTGGTGGGCTACTCGCCCGGGACCGGTCAGGCGCTCATGACGGCGCTGGCCCTGTTGCTGCTGGCCGCCGCGACGACGCTGGCACGCCCCGACCGCTTTCCGGTCGCCTGGCTGCTCGCCCGGCCCGACAAGGCGTCGCTGCTGCGGTTGGCGGCCCTGCTCGCCGCGCTTCCGGTCGTCGTCGCGGTGTCGCGGCCGATCTTCACGCGGCTCGGGCTGGGCGAGCAAGCCGATTGGACCTTCTCGATCCTGCTGGGCACCCTCCTCGTCGGGGTCATCACCTTTGCGTTCATCCAGAACGAGCAACGACTGCTGATCGAGAAGGAGCTGGTCAGCAAGCAGCGCGCGGACGCCGAGGCGCGGTACCGCATCCTCGCCGACAACGCGGTGGACGTCATCGTCCACCTTCGCGGGGCCGACGTCGCATGGATCTCGCCGTCGGTGGAGGCCGCGTTCGGCGGACCACCCGAACGATGGACCGGCGCGCGATTCAGTCGCCAGATCCACCGCGACGACCGCGACGCAATCGTGGCGGCCCTGCAGCGGATCGCCGGCGGTGAATCGGTGCTGCAGCGGTTCCGGATCCGCTCCGCCGACGGCAGCTTCCGCTGGGTCGATGGCCACGGGAAGCCCTATGTCGACGCCGACGGCCGGACCGATGGTCTCATCGCCGCGCTGCGCATCGTGGACGATCAGGTAGAGGTCGAGCAACGACTCGAACGGCTGGCCCGGTTCGACACCCTGACCGGCTTGGTCAACCGGGCCGAGGCGATCGGCCGGCTGGCCGCCGCGCTGGAGCAAGCGCAGCCGCCGGGAACGTATGTCGGCGTCTTGTTCTGCGACGTCGACCATTTCAAGGAAATCAACGACACCTGGGGTCACGGCATCGGGGACCTCGTGTTGGCGACTCTGGCGGAGCGGGTTCGGGAGGGCGTCCGCCGCGGGGACACCGTCGGCCGGACAGGGGGCGACGAAATGCTGGTCCTGCTGCCCGGCGTGCACAGCATCGACGAGCTCACCCAGATCGCCGAGAAGATTCGCTGCCGCGCCGCCCAACCGATCCAGGTCTCCGGCAAGACGTTCTCCGCCACCCTGAGCATCGGCGCCACCCTCGCCCTTCCCGGCGACTCCGTCGACACGGTCACCGCCAGGGCGGACGCGGCCATGTACCAGGCCAAGTTCGGGGACCGGAACACCGTCGTCCGGAATTGAGCGGCCGACCTTTCGCCCCGCGATGCACGAGATCCGGTAGGTTCTTGCCGACGGCAGCTCGTTACAAGAGAGGGCAAATATGTCAAGGACAGTGGTGGTGGGCGCCTCGAGCGGGCTGGGTCGTTGTATCGGGATCGGTCTCGCCCAGCGCGGCGACCAGGTCGCCCTGTTGGCCCGGCGCCGCGAACGCATCGAGGCGGCGGCCAAGGAGGCCGGCCGGGGCGCGATCGCCATCGAATGCGACGTCACCGACGAGGCGTCGTGCCGGTCGGCGATCGCCGCCGCCGCCGACGCCCTGGGCGGCATCGACAACATCGTCTACACCCCCGCCGTCGGGCCGCTGGTCCGCATGGTCGACACCGACGCCGCCGCGTGGCGGCGCATCTTCGACACCAACGTGATCGGCGCGGCGCTCGTAACGGCCGCGGCGGTGCCCCACCTGACGGTCTCCGCGGGCAAGGCGGTCTACCTGTCCTCCGACGCCGGCACGTTCGGGCCGCCGTGGCCGGGCCTGGGCGCCTACGGCGTCAGCAAGGCGGCCCTGGAGAGAATGGTCGACGCGTGGCGGGCCGAACACCCCGACATCGGCTTCACCACCCTCATCGTCGGCGAATGCCCGGGCGGCGAGGGGGACGCGGCGACGGGAATGAACATCGGCTGGGACATGGACCTCGCCATGAAGGCCGTCCCGCTGTGGGCCTCCCGCGGCTGCATGCCCGGCAAGCTGATGCCGGTCGAGGACCTCATCGACGTGGTGCACACCATCCTGCGGACCAACGCCGCGACCTCGATGCCGGTCGTGGTGGCCAGGGGAGCGCCCGCCAGCCCCGCCGCGTTCGCGGAGTCCTAACTCCGGCCCAGCTTCTCGCGGGCCAGGTCGGTCAGGAAGCGCCCGGCCGAGACCGGCCGGAAGGCGCGGGCCGCCCCGGTGAGTGCCTCGCGGGCGTCCGGGGGCAGTTCGATGTCGGCGGCGGCGACGTTGAATTCCAGTTGCTCGACGCTCGACGCGCCGGGGATGGCGACGACACCTGGATAACTGATCAGCCAGGCCAGCGCCACCTGAGCCGGCTTGGCGCCGACCGTGGTCGCCACGTCGCGCAGCGTCTGCAACAGCGGCTCGACCCGGCGCAGGTTCTCGGTGCCGAACAGCGAGTTCAGCGCCCGCACACCGCCGGGGCGGTTGTCGAGGCCGTATTTGCCGCCCAGCAGCCCCTGCTCGAGCGGGCTGTAGGCGATCACGATGCGGTTCTCCCTCTCTGCGAAGGGCACCAGGTCCTCCAGCGGCCCGGCGTGGGCGAGCGAGAAGTGGACCTGATTGCTGACGACCGGCCGGCCGAGCGCTGCGTCGGCCTTCTGCCAGCGCGCGAGCGAGTAGTTGGAGACGCCGACCGCGCCGATCTTGCCGCCGTCGAGCAGGTCGCGCATGCCCGGCATGATCACCGTGTCGGGGACCAGCGGGTTGGACTGGTGAATCTGGTAGAGCGGGATGCGGTCGAGGCCCAGCCGCCGCGCGCTGGCGCGCTCGCGCTGCTTGACCACTGCGGGGAACGGCGCGACCGGCATGATCTTGCTGGCCACCGCGACGTCGGCGCGCTCGTCACCGAGCGCCTCGCCGAGGATCCGCTCGCTCTTGCCCAGCCCGTACACCTCGGCGGTGTCGAACAGCGTCACCCCCAGGGCGAGGGAGCGGCGCACGATGTCACGCGCGGCGCCCGAGGCGTAGCCCTCCCCGTAGCCCCATTCCCGTGACCCGAACTGCCAGGTGCCCAAGCCGATCCGGCTGACCCGTCCCACTCCGTCCACGTCGAGATACTTCATGCGCCCCACCTTAGCCAGGGATCTTTCCCAGCACGTAGGTGGCGATGCCCACGCCGGCCAGCCGCGGCTGCTCGGCGTCGGTCGTGCCGCTGCAGGAGACCATCAGGTCGACGATGACGTTGGCCTTGGCGGCGATCGCGCGGGCCGAGCGGATCTGCAGGCCCCTGGGCGTCAGGTCCAACGTGGTGATGCCGTTGCCGGCATCGGCGGGCGCGCCGACCGCAAACTGGAGCCCCTCCCCGTTGGGTGGTGTCAGGGTCACGGTCAGGCCGCCACATCGACGCCATCCCGCCAGCAGCGCCGCCAGCTGCGACTGGGCCGCCGCCGGGTCACGGAAGGCCACCACCGCCTGGATGACCTGGGTCGACTTGAGGAAGCTGCGCGAGTCGCGGAACTCCGCCGCGTGGTATCCGGCCAGCCCGTCGCCGGTATAGGCGTCCGGCGTCCCGGGCGCGATGCTGCCCCAGCATTCGGGCCGGTCGATAGCCCCTCCCGCGCTGACGCCCCCCGGGTTGTCCCACGTCTGGCCGGCCTCGAGGTTCTGGTCGGTCGTGATGTTCTTCAGGGCGTCGGCGCCGGGCAGCAGCGCCGCCAGGGCGCCGGGCGCGACCGGGCCCGGGCCCGCCGGGGACGCCGCGCTCGTCGAGGTCGTCGTGGGCGCGGCGGTCCGGGTGGACGGGGCGCCGCCCAGGGTCGCCCACGCGACCAGGGCGACGACGGCGACGGCGATGAACGCATACGACAACGCCAAGCCCGCCCGCGCACGGTCCCGACCGAGCTCGCCGGTGCGCCGGATCTGCGCCAGCCCGGCGTGCCCCAGGATCGCCCCGACCGGGGCGAACACGAACGCGAACACCAGCGACAGCGTCGCCAACACGTTGACGGGCTGCCGGTGGGGCGGTGCGGGCGGCGGCGTGAACACCGGCGGTTCCACCGGGGGCGGGGCGGGCGGGAGCCGGCCCAGCGGGTCGTACGTGTACGGGTTCTGCCAATACGAGTCCTGCGGGTCGGTCACGCCAGCGCCTCCTTACCGGCCGCACCTGCCCGCAATGTAGCCGACGATCCGGCGATGCGTCACAGGCGCGGTTTGGCGACGCTGACCACATACGGCGTATCCGCCAAGGTCAGGTACACCCGATGGGGCCCAATCGCCATGCCGGACAAGGCCGCCGATCGGGCCGCCGGCGGCAATCCCGCCCGGTAGCCGATGACGCGGATCACGGGGATCGTCCGCGTCGGGAAGCCGGTGAAGCTCGCCGTCTCGAGCACCACCACCTCGTGGTCCGTGGCGGCGTAGATTCTGGTGTCGTCGGTGCCCAGTTCGCGGATCGGCGACGGCAGCCGGGTGCTGGCCAGCACCGTCAGGCCGTCACCGCCGCGGCGCGAGTCCACGGCGTACAGCGTGCTGTCGTCGTGGCCGGCCACGTAGCTGCGCGTCACCGCGGTGCCGTCGCCCGCCGACACCGCCACATCCATGTTCAGCGAGCCGCGCTCTTCCGCGGGTGACGAAGTCCCTTGGTAGTGGCGGATTCCGGATGGCGCGTAGACGTGGTATTCGATCTCGCGGCCGCGGTTGGCGCCGTCGATGCTGTCGGCGGGATCACCGGCGATCGGTGCGGTGGGCAACTTCCGGAAGCCGTACTGGTCCACCGGCGTCACGGACGTTCCATCCGACGACAGCGCGAGCAGCGTCCGCAATCCGGCGTCCTCGGCTAGATACGCGGGGGCGGGTCCGGCGTCGAAATCGCCGACCTGGCGCAGACTTTCGAGGTCGACCTCGGCGACGCGGCCGCGGTCGGGCTGGGGCACGAACACCATGCGATCGTCCTTCTGGCTGATCTGCAGGTTGCGTCCGACCGCCATGGGCGCCGACAACCGCGTCGTGGCCTCGCCCGGGCGGTCACCGGCGGCCACCTCGGCCAGGCGGTGGTCTTCGGTGAGCGCGACGAGGACGTGGGAGTGATACGACCACACCGGCGCGCGCAAGGGCGCCGCGACCGACCACAGCACCACATCTGGTGCGCTTTCCAGCGACGCGCCCGGCGCGGCGCAACCGGCCGTCACGGCCAGCGCGCCGAGGATCGCCGCCTTGGCGCGGACACCCGTGCCCATGCGTCTCCTCCTTCTCGGAACTTCTCGCGACCTGGTGAGAACTACCCACCGGTGGGCGGCCGTACCGTTTGGCGGCGGATTTCGTCGGGTAGCCGAAAGAAAGCGCGCAACAGCCCGCGCGCGAACCAGAGATGGGAAGGACACCATGGCTCAGAGCGCCATCACGTCGCCCACCGATGTGGTCGACTTTCTCGTCAGTCAACACCAGCAGATCAAAGCGTTGTTCGCCGAAACGCTGGCGGCGTCGGGGAAAGAACGCGAGAAGGCGTTCGTAAAACTCCGGCGACTGCTGGCCGTCCACGAAACGGCCGAAGAGGAGATCGTGCACCCGCGGGCCAAGCGGAAGCTCTCCGACGGGTCCGCGGTGGTCGACGAGCGACTGCACGAAGAGCATGAGGCCAAGACGGTCCTGCAGAAGCTGGAGAAGCTCGACGTCGACAGCGAGGAGTTCACCCGCCTGCTGACGAAACTGCGTGACGCGGTCCTCGAGCATGCCGAGCACGAGGAGCACGACGAATTCGCCAAGCTCGGGCAGGAATTGAGCGACGAGGAACTCGAACGGATGGGCCGCGCGGCCAAGCTTGCCGAGGCGATCGCGCCGACCCGCCCGCACGCCGGCGTCGAGTCGCAGGCGGCCAACCTGGCCGCCGGACCGTTCGCGGCGATGCTGGACCGGGCCCGCGACGCCATCGTCGGCAAGGGCTAGGAACCCTCACGGGGTGCCTCGCTCGAGCAGAGCGGGACACCCCGCCCCGGCTCTGGGCGAACACCGTGACCGCGACCAAAGCTCCAGGCGCCGCCCGCTACCTGCCCGAGGAGCGGGGGCTGGATTCGCTGCGGGCGGCGGCCGAATGTTGCCGCGGCTGCCCGATTTTCGCCGATGCCACCCAGACGGTGTTCGGCCGCGGCGACCGGGGCGCACCCATCATGCTGGTGGGTGAGCAGCCGGGCGACCAGGAGGACCGCGCGGGGAAGCCGTTCGTCGGGCCGGCCGGCCGGCTGCTCGCCCGGGCCCTCGAAGACGCCGGCATCGATCCGGCGTCGACGTATGAGACCAACGCGGTCAAGCACTTCAAGTTCACCCGCAAGGGCGGCAAGCGGCGGATCCACCAAAAGCCCGGCCGCACCGAGGTGGTCGCCTGCCGGCCCTGGCTCATCGCCGAGATCGAGGCGGTGCGGCCCCAAGTCATCGTGTGTCTCGGCGCGACCGCCGCGCAATCCCTTCTGGGAACGGCCTTTCGGGTCTCCGCGCAGCGGGGCCGGCAAGTGCGGCCGCCCTCGTCCGTCGTGGACGTGGAGCCGGAACCGATCGTGGTGGCGACGGTTCATCCGTCGGCGGTGTTGCGCGACCGCAGCGATCGGCACGACGAGGCCTACCGGCTTTTCGTCGACGACCTGCGCAACGCGCGTTCCGTGATCGTGGCTAACGGCTGACCGGCAGCGCACCCGCGAGGACCTGGGCGATATGCATCGGCCTGCGATCGGTCGCGAGTTCGCGGATCTGGGTGCGACAACTGAAGCCGTCCGCCAGCACCAGTGCATCGGGGTCCGCCTGGCGAAGCGCCGGCATCAGCTTGTCTTCGGCGCATGCCACCGACACGTCGTAGTGGCCCTTCTCGAATCCGAAATTGCCTGCGAGGCCGCAACATCCCGCGTCGAGCAGGTCGGTGTTCACCCCCGCGTCGGCGAGCAACTGCCGCTCGTGACTGTAGCCCAGCAGCGCGTGTTGATGGCAGTGCTGCTGGACCAAGGCACTGGCGCCGATCGGGGGCGGCTCCCAGTCGGGCGCCTGGCTTGCCAGCAGGTCACCCAGCGTGTGCGTCAGGTCGGCCAGGCGCTGTGCGTCCTCGTCACCGTAGAGCAGTTCCGGCAGGTCGGATCGGAAGACCGCGGCGCAACTCGGCTCGAGCACCACGACGGGGGTACCCGCCCGCAGCGCCGGGCTCAGCACCGAAAGCGTCCGGCGCAGCACCCGTTTGGCGGTGCGGAGCTGTCCGGTGGAGATCCAGGTGAGCCCGCAGCACACCGTGGTGCGTGGCACCTGGACGGCGAAGCCGGCCGACTCCAGCACAGCGACGGCCGCGCGGCCGATTTCGGGCTCGAAGTTGTTGACGAACGTGTCCGGCCAGAGCAGCACCCGCGCCCGCGTCGGCTCGACGGCCCGCGCCGGGCGGCCGGCGAACCAACTGGTGAATCGCTGCCCGGCGAATTGGGGTAGTTCACGCCGGGTATCGACACCGCCCGCCTTCTTGATCAGCGTGGACAGTCCGCGCGCGTGAGTCACGGCGTTGAGCGCGCGCGGCGCCGCGGCCGCGAGCCGCGCCCACAGCGGGATCCAGCCCATCGAGTAGTGCGCCATCGGGCGCAAGCGCCGCCGATAGTGATGAAACAGAAACTCGGCCTTATAGGTGGCCATGTCGACGTTGACGGGACAGTCGCTGCGACATCCCTTGCACGCCAGGCAGAGATCAAGCGCGTCGCGGACCTCGGTCGACCGCCAGCCGTCGGTGATGACATCGCCCTCGACCATCTCGAACAGCAACCGCGCGCGCCCCCGGGTCGAGTGCTCTTCCTCCTCGGTCGCCCGGTAGCTGGGGCACATCACCCCCGATTCGTGCCCGCGGCACTTGCCGATGCCCACGCAGCGCGCTGCGGCGCGCGAGAACCGGTGGTCGTCGTGGGGATAGGCGAACAGCGTGTGCGGTTCGGCCGGGCGGTAGTGCACTCCCTGCCGCAGGTTCTCGTCGAGTTTGTAGGGGTGCACGATCTTTCCGGGGTTCATCCGGTTGTTCGGGTCGAAGAGGGCTTTGAGCCGTTCGAAGGCGTCGACGACACGGTCGCCGAACATGATCGGCAACAACTCGCCGCGGGCCTGGCCGTCGCCGTGCTCGCCGGACAGCGAGCCGCCGTACTGCACGACCAGCCGCGCCGAATCCTCGACGAAGGAGCGAAACCTGGCCACCCCCTCGGCCGTGCGCAGGTTGAACGGGATCCGGGTGTGCACGCAACCCTGGCCGAAATGGCCGTACAGGGAGGCGGTTCCGTAGTCGTAGCGGTCGAGAAGCTTGTGAAAGTCGCGCAGGTAATCACCCAGCCGGTCTGGGGGCACCGCCGCGTCTTCCCAGCCCTCGTGGGTCTCTGGCCCGTCGGGCGGGTAGGCGGTGGCGCCCAGGCCGGCTTCCCGCGCCGCCCACACTTCCTTCTTACGGGCGGGGTCGTCGACCACGATCGCGCTGGCCTGGGCATGTTTGCGCAGCGCGCCGATCATCGCGTTGGCCTTGCGGTCGGCCTCGTCCTGGTCGTCACCGTCGAGCTGGACCATCAGCCAGGCCCTGCCGTCGGGCAGTTGGCGCAGGGCCTTCTCGGCCAGCCGCCGCGAGTGCTCGAGCTCGACCAGGCGGTGATCCAGGCCCTCGAGCGCCGCCGGCTGGTGCTCGAGGATGGCGGGCACGGCGTCGGCGGCCGAGGCGATGTCGTCGAATCCCAGGACCGCCAGCGCGCTGGCCTTCGGGATCCGCACCAGCGTCAATTCGGCGCGCAGCACGGTGACGAGTGTGCTCTCGGATCCGACCAGCGCCCTGGCGACGTCAAACCCGTTCTCGGGCAACAGGGAATCGAGGTTGTAGCCCGAAACCCGGCGCGGGATCTGCGGATAGGCCGAGCGGACGTCGTCGCCGTAGCGGTCGGCCAGCGACTTCAGGCCGCGATAGATTTCGGCCCGCCGCCCGCCGCCGTCGAGGATCCCGGCGAGTGCGTCGTCGCCGGTCGGCCCCACCCACATGCGCAGCCCGTCGTAGGTCAGCACCTCGAGCCGGCGGACCGAATCGACCATCTTGCCGTACGCCTGCGCCGTCGAACCGCAGGAGTTGTTCCCGATCATGCCGCCGATCGTGCAGCTGACGTGGGTCGACGGTTTGGGCCCCACCATCCAGCCCGAGGGCTCCAGCCGGTCGTTGAGCGCGTCGAGCTTGATGCCGGGTTCTACCACGGCGACACCGGCTTGCGGGTCGACCGATTCGATACGGGTGCAGTACTTGCTCCAGTCGACGACCACCGCCGCGTTGCAGGACTGCCCGGCCAGGCTGGTGCCGCCGCCTCGCGACAACACCGGCACGTCGTGGCGGCGGCAGACGTCGATGGCGTCGGCCGCGGCCTGTGGGGTGCGCGGAACGACCACGCCGATGGGCACCTGGCGGTAGTTGGATGCATCGGTGGAGTAGGTCGCGCGCGACCCGGGATCGAATCGGATTTCGCCGTCCACGTGGTCACGCAGGTCGGCGGCCACCGCCTCGAACAACGTGGGTGTTCGCTCCGGTCGGGTCACCGTCACCCCCTCTTGTGCGGCATGAACTCCTGCGCCTTGGTTTTGAGGCCGACCTTGACGAAGCCGACGCGGTCCTCGTCGCCGCCCAGCACGGCGGCTGTGGCCGACTTGAACTGGTCCCAGGTGGCGTGCGGCGGAATGGGCGGCATGTCGGGGTCGGTGAAGACGTCGAGCACGGTGGGACGGTCGGCCGACAAGGCGTTGCGCCACGCCCCCCCGAGTTCGTCGGGGTCCTTGATGGCCATCGCGTTGAGGCCAAGGCTGGCGGCGAACGCCGCGAAGTCCACATCCGGAAGATTTTGGGACTCGGCGAATTTCGGCGAGCCAGCCATCGCGCGCATCTCCCAGGTGACCTGGTTGAGGTCGTTGTTGTGCAGGATCGCCACGATCAGGCGCGGATCGCCCCATTCCTGCCAGTACCGCTTGATGGTGATCAGTTCCGCCATGCCGTTCATTTGCATGGCGCCGTCACCCACGAACGCGATGACCGGGCGCCGCGGGTGAGCGAACTTGGCGCCGATCGCGTAGGGAACCCCAGGGCCCATCGTGGCCAGCGTCCCCGACAGCGAGCCGCGCATGTTGCCGCGGAACTTGAGCTGGCGCGCATACCAGTTGGCCGCTGAGCCCGAATCGGCGGTGACGATCGCGTCGTCCGGCAGCATCGGGGATAGTTCGGAGAACATTCGCATCGGGTTGATCGGGTCGGCGCTGACCTTCGCCTCCTTCTCCATCGTTTCCCACCAGCGGGACACGTTGGATTCGACCGTCTCGCGCCACTTGCGGTCGTCTTTACGACGCAGGTGCGGGATCAGGGCCCGCAGTGCGGACTTCGCGTCGGAAACCAGGTTGACCTCATAGGGATAACGCATGCCGATGAAGCGGGCGTCGATGTCGATCTGCACCGCGCGGCATTGATCGAACTCCGGTAGGAACTGCGTGTAGGGGAAGCTGGATCCTACCGTGAGCAGCGTGTCGCAGTCCCGCATCAGCTCATAGCTCGGCCGCGTCCCCAGCAGTCCGATAGAACCGGTGACCCAAGGCAATTCGTCGCTCAACACGTCCTTGCCCAGCAACGCCTTCGCCGCCCCGGCGCCGAGCAGGTCGGCGACCTCGATCAGCTCGTCGCGAGCCCCGCTCGCGCCGTTGCCGACCAGCATGGCGACCTTCTTGCCCGCGTTGAGCACGTCGGCCGCGCGCCTGACAGCCGCGTCATCGGGGTCCACCGCCGGCCACTCGATGCCCAGGCTGGAGGGCACCATCTTGAACGCGTGCGTGGGCGGCGAATACTCCAATTCCTGCACATCCGAAGGGATGATGATCGCCGTCGGCGCGCGCTGAGCGATCGCCACCCGGATGGCGCGGTCCAAGACGTTGGGCAATTGCTCTGGCACGGTGACCATTTGGACGTAGTCGCTCGCGACGTCTTTGAACAACGTCAGCAGGTCGACCTCCTGCTGGTAGGAGCCGCCCATAGCGCTGCGGTTGGTCTGCCCGACGATGGCCACCACCGGGACGTGGTCGAGCTTCGCGTCATAGAGGCCGTTGAGCAGATGGATCGCCCCCGGGCCCGAGGTGGCCATGCATACTCCGACGCGATCGGTGAACTTCGCGTAACCGACGGCCTCGAAGGCGCTCATCTCCTCGTGCCGCGACTGGATGAACATGGGCTTGTTGTCGGCTCGGCCGAACGCGGCGAGGATACCGTTGATGCCGTCGCCCGGGAAGGCGAAGACGTGCTCGACGCCCCATGCCCGCAATCGCTCCAGTAGATAGTCCGAGACCTCTTGCTTGGCCATTGGTGTTCCTCCTCGACAGACAACTCTCGATGACGATTCGCTACCTACGCCGGCCGACGCGGTGGCCGCGGGGGCGTGCAGTTTGCTGCGAAAGCCCACGGCCGTCTGTTTCGACCGCAGCCTGAATGGGGGGCTGAAGCGCTTCCCACACAACGGGCATACCCACGATCGCCGCCGTTATTCGGCCTGTCGCGGTGGCCCGGCGATTCTCAGCGGATTGTCAGTAACCTGCCCGCGGCGATCAACCGGGGTTGACGCCGAGCGCTACGCGTCGCCGGGCGGCGCCGAAGCTTCGGGTCACGCGCTCTCGGCCAGAGTCGATGCTCCGGATGCGCTGTGGCCCTTGGCCACTCGCCGAATCAGCATGCGGGTGGCCCTGTCGAGGATCTCCTGGGCCCGGTCGGGGTCCCGGGCGCGTTCGGCGCGCCGGGTCGCCGCGGCGATGGTCAGCCCCTGCTCGTACCCGGTGACGACGCGTGGGTCGACGTAGGACCCACGGGCCACGGCCGGGGTGTTGCCCAGCTCCTCGGCGACCTCTTTCATCACGTTCATCACGGCGGACTCGACGCGTTTGGCCACCCGCCGGGAGACGGCCGGGTCCGCGTCGGCGAACGCCGTCGCCGCCAACACCGTCCCGTGCCAGGTCCGCAGGTCCTTGACGGTGTACTCGTCGCCGACGAGGTCCTTGAACCGGGCGTTGAGGTCGTCGGATCGCACATCTACCCAGCCGGATGCGGTGCGGCACACCAGCAGTCGCTCGGTACGCTCTGGGCGGCGCATGAGCGCGCGCACCGCCCGGACCACTTCGGGGTCCTCGATCTCCACGGTGCGCCGCACACCACTCTTGGCGGGAAAGTCGAATTCGACCGCCCCGCGGCGGACCGCGACGTGCTCGCACAGCAGGGTCGCCAGTCCATACGACTCGTGCTCTTCGGCATACTGCTCGCCCCCGGCGCGGAAGTAACCGCGATCCAGCAGGCGCAGCGCCAGCGCCAGCACCCGCTTCCGGGTCAACCCGCTGCGCGTCAGGTCTTTCGCGATGACGGCGCGCCACTGTGGCAACCGGGTGGACAGTTCCAGGACGCGGTCGAATTTCTCCTCGGCGCGTTCCTGCTGCCATGCGGTGTGGTAGAGGTACTGGCGGCGGCCGGCGGCGTCCACGCCGACGGCCTGAATGTGGCCGTTGGGATGCGGCGAGATCCACACGTTTTTCCAGGCCGGCGGAATGACCAGATCCTTGATCCGCTGCACGGTTTCGGCGTCGGACAGCAGCTCGCCGTCGGGCCCGTAGTACGCGAAGCCTTTCCCCCGGCGCTTGCGCGCGATGCCCGGGTCGCTGAGGACGCTGCGACGCAGCCGCATCATTTCCCTCCAGTCACGTTCGCTGACCGGACAATTACCCGCCGCGGGAGCGGTTCACACGTTGCAGAGGAACGACCCGCCACGGCGCCGTGGCGGGTCGTCCTCTCTCCCAGCTCAACTCAGCCGGCCATGAACTCCTGGTAGGCGGACTCCAGGGTCGGCGGCAGGGCTTGGACGTTGCACTGCCGTTCGGTGTCGCCGATCGGCGCCAGGATGCCCCGCAGGTCGTAGTACTCCTGCGGATGGGCCGTGAAGTAGCTCCGCAGGTTCGACGCGGCATCTGGACGCGGCTGGGTGTAGGCGGCCGTGACCACCTGGTTGGCGCCCGGGTGCGCCGCCAGGTACTGCTCGGCCGAGCCCTGCACCGACGACACGGTGGCGTTCACTCCGCCCGGGCTGCAGTCGGGGGTCGCGGCCGCCGACGGCGCGCCGACGATACCCAGGGTGATTCCCCCGAGCAGGCAGCCGGCGCTGATGCCGGCCAGTCGCCGGCGCGCGACAATACTGCTGATTTTCATGATCAATGTGTCCTTCGAAATTGCGAATGTGTCCTTCGACAGAGGCTCCCGATCCTCGAAATCCAAAGTAGCGGAAATGGAAAGTGGCCGTGTTCGCCCGAGACGACCGGGCTGACGGGAAATCCATCGATACGGCCACGGAACGAAGGCGTTCACTAAGTGGACCATCAAATCCGTCCGGCATTGCTGAGAACCCTTAAGAAGGACACCGGGGTTCTTAATGAATCGTGATCAACATCGTGACGGAATCGTGACCTGAAATCGGCGCATCGCGGCACTTTATCGGGCCGATCAGCTGGAGCGCTTCGGTACCGGGGTCGACGAGGGGCGAGCCGGGGCGCGCCCGGCTCAGGTGCGGGAAAAATCGGGCCGGTGCGGCGACGCGCTCACGATCTCGCTGCCGGCCCTCGCGTGGCCGTCGACGCTCGCCGGCGGCAGCGACCGCAGCCAGGTGTCGATGTCGGGACCGACCACCACCGCTCGTTCAGAGGCCAGCAGCGCTCCCGCGGCGAGCGCGGGAATGGCGGGCTTCACCGCACGTACCCGGCGGCTATCACCCTGGCGCGCAAAAATTTTCGAGGTCAGTTCCGGTAGCCGGATGGCCTCCGGACCGGTGATGGTCCGTGGCGCATACGTCTGTCCCAGGGCCGCCTCGACGAGCACGTCGGCGACGGTGTCGGCGGCGATGGGCTGGACCAACCAGTCCTCGACGATCACCTCGTTCCCGTCACAATTCACCGGCCCTGTGGGGCCGGCGGCGGATTCGTACCATGGCGTGGACTTCACCACCGCGGTCGGGACCGGTCCGTCGAGCAGGATGTCTTTCGCCGCCCGTTTGGCCTCGAAGTAGGGAACCCCGTCGAACGCCGGATCGTCGATGCAGGCCATCGTCGACAGCACCACACGCCGCACGTCCCGCGCGGCGCACACTCCCATGACGTTGCGGGAGGCGGTGGTCAAGGTGTGGGTGACGTTCTGCTGTCCGTCTTTCGGCGCCGGGTTGGACACGTCGATGGCCACGTCGACTCCCTTGAGCGCCCGGTACAGGGCCGCCCCGTCCAGCAGGTCGACGCCGTGTGCGCGGGAAACCTCGACGACCGCGACGTCACGGGCCTTTAGCCTCGCGACGACGCGGGATCCCGCGGTCCCGGTCGCTCCGATCACTGCGATGGTCCTCAGACGCCTCACCCCGCTTTCGTTGGTCGGTAGGCACTACCCACTGGCTTGCGGTGCAAACGGCCCGATTCCCGCGATTTGGCGAGGCGCTTTCCCGTGATCGCGCACACCCTGCCGGGGCGTTTGACGGGTCGACCGACGGGAACGCCGTAGGGGCGAGATGTCAGCAACGAAAGGGAGGTAGATCCATGGGGGATCAGAAGAGCGGACCGCAGGAAGCCGTCCAGGGCGCCGTCGAGGGCGTCAAGGGCAAGGTCAAGGAGGTCGGCGGGACGATCCTCGGCCGCGACGATGTGGTCAAGGAGGGTCAGGCCCAGCAGGACAAGGCCGACGCCCAGCGTGACGCGGGCAAGAAGGAGGCCGAAGCCGAGTCCGCGCGCGCCGGTGCGGAGGCCGCCGAACAGCGCCAGAAGGAAAACCAGTAGGTCATCGGTGAAGGGGTCCGGTCCCGCTGTGGGGCCGGACCCCTTCCAAGTCCGCCCGACCGGCGGGGTTTCAAACCGCCACGCCCGGTTACTCCTGGCTGGGGTCGCGGGCCGGTGCGTGTCGCGCGGCGGATGAACGAGGTGGAAGATGAGCCTGAGCGACCGGGTCGCGAGCATTGTCGCGTTTCTGCGCGCGGGTCACCCCAACGGTGCGCCCGCCCTCGGCTACACGCCGCTCCTGGCGCTGCTGCCGCGACGGGTGTCCGATGACGAAATCACCACCATTGCCAGGAAACTGCTTGCGCCCAGGCGTCGTTCGGTCGACCACGTCGACGTCGGGGTGGAAATCACCAGGGTCACCGACGAGCTGCCGTCGGTGGACGAGATCGGGCGCGTGCAGCGCCGGCTGAGCGCGACGGGATGGGCCGGCCCCCACCACGGTTGAGCGCGGTTCACGCGCATTCGAGGTCGACGACCAGCGGCCGATGGTCGGAGATTCCCATGGGCTCGGCCACCACGGCGCTGCCGCGTAGGCGACGGCCGTCGGTCAGGATGTGATCCAGCTGGCGGTCGGGAGCATCCGCGGGAAACGTCGCGGCGGCGGCCAGCGCCCGCATGCCCGACCAGCGACGCACGGTCTTGGGCGTCATGTTGAGATCGCCGGTCAGCAGCCGCGGACCGGGGAAGCCGTGCAGGTCGTGAACCAACCGGCGCAGCTGGCGCCGATTCCAGCCGGGCACGAAGGACAGGTGCGTGTTCGCGACCGTCAGCGCTCCCATTGGGGTGCGCAACCGCGCGATCACCGCCGCCCGTGGTTCTTCGTCGACGACCATCACCCGGTTGGGACCGGGCAGGTACATGGGAAAGCGCATCGGGATGCGGGGCAGCCGCACGACCTGCCAGCTGGCCACGGGGTATCGGGACAGCAGCGCGATTCCGTAGGCCGCGGTCCCGGGTTGTTCGCGGCCCGTGGCGGCCATCCACGTCGCGCCAGGGGTGCCGGAGATGGCGGCCACGAACCGGTGCTCGACGGCGCCCATGGCTTCGGCGGCCACCGCGGTGAGGTCGGCCCGTTCCGACCGCGGCTGGTCGCAGTCGACCTCTTGCAAGCTGAGCACGTCGGGATCGAGGCGGCGCACGCAGTCCCGCAGCCGCTCGACTTTGACCCCGTCGCCGACGGTGCGGCCGTGCAGGATGTTGAAGGTCGCCACGCGCATAGGGTTTTCCTACCCACTTTCCCGCTGAGGCAGTCCTGTGGCGGGCGCCGCGTCAGCTCGCCCCGGGCACCCCCTCGCGCGCCGCCACCGACCGCCCGTCGCCGGTGTCGAACGCCTCGACGACGACGTCCGGGTCCCGATAACGGCCCAGCGACGTCAGCCCGGGCGTACGCGCGATGATGTCGTGGGCCGCGTCGCCCGAGAGCGGGTAGTCGGCCACGTCGTGGCGCCAATGCGCGGCGACGATCGTCGCCCCGGGTAGCAGCCGGGGGCATTCGCGGCGCAGCGCGGCGGCCAGCGTCTCGGCCGTCAGGTAGTAGGCGACCTCACTGAGCACCAGCAGGTCGAAGGGTCCGGCCGGCCATGCGGCGTCCAGGGACGAGCGGATCAGCGTGACCCGGTCCCGGCAGCCGGCCGCCCGCAGCCTGGCGTCGGCGCCGCGCAGCGCCGCGTCGGCCACATCGACGGCCGTCACGTGATCACAGCGGCGCGCCAGCTCCGCGGTCAGCGTGCCGATCGAGCAGCCCGGTTCGAAGGCGTGCCGGTAGCGGCGGGCGGGCAACATGGCGAGTGTGATGGCGTACTTACGCTGTTCATACCACCGCGTCGACAGCTGCCAGGGGTCGTCGGTGCCGACGTACATCTGGTCGAAGTAGGCATCGGGCAGCCGCGGGCTCACCGGAAGACAACCTCGCCCACGGCGAGCAAGCGCTGCAGGACGAACGGCGGCAATACCGGTGGCGACTCACCGCGTCCGGGCCGCAGTTGGCTCCGATAGCATTGCACGGCTTGACGTTTGCGGTTCACGGCCCAACCCGTGGCGGGCACCGCACGGGCGCGGTCCCAGGGTACGGCGGCGTCGGCCGGGGTCGCCCAGTGCCACATCCAGACCGGATATTCCAGCAGCGCGACGCCGGTGCGCGCGCATGCCGCCGCGGCGGCCCGTCCCACGGCTTCGTGGTCGGGATGCCCGTCGCCCCGCCAGGTGGCGGCACACCAGGTGTCGGGACCCGCGGTCCGCAGGACTCCCGCGAGCGACTCGGCGAGCCGATCCTCGTGGTCGGCCAGCTCACCGTCGGGCAAACCCAGCCGCATCGGCGGAGCCACGCCCAAAGCGGCCGCGGCCCTGCGTAGTTCGTATCGGCGAGTGGTCGCCAGGCGAATCCGGCCGGACAGCGTCGCCCCGGGCTGAGCGGCACCCCCGTCGCTGACCGACACCACCCGGACGTCGACGCCCGCCGCGACCAGTTGCGCGACCATCGCGCCCAGGCCCAGCGTCTCGTCGTCCGGGTGAGCCGCCACGACGACAAGGCGACGGCATCCCGAGAGATCCAGTGGTGGCAGGGGGCCACGCTCGAAAGCGGCCAGCCACAACGGCGCCGGGGTGCCGCCGTGGGTCAATGGTTTGGCCGCGAACCGGGCGCAGTTGCTGATCGGCGCGGTTCTCATGGCGCCCTCAATGCCGGCTGCCGGCGAGCCGACCGAGTTCGGCGAGGTCCCGTTCGGCATGGCTCTGGCGGATGTAGATGCTCAGGTCGGCGACCCGCTGGGCGTGCCGTCCGTCCTGGCAGAGCGGGCCCGGCCCCAGCGCGCGGCCGGTGCGGGTGATGGCTTCGTCGACCGCGTGTTCCACGACGGTGCGCACGCGACGGGCCAGCAGCTGGGCCGTGCCGGTGCGGTCGAACGGATCGGAGTCGACCTGCATTGCAGCCGCGGCCAGGATGGCGTCGCCGGCCGCCAGCGCGGCGTCCACCGCGCCGAGGTGTGCCAGCGAGTAAGCGTCGGCGGATTCGCTTGCGGCGCAACGATATAGGGGATCGGCAACCCTGCGGGCGCCGCCGAGCCAACAGGCGGCGACACCGATTGCGCCGTGCCAGAACCCGGGCCGATGCAGATAGTCGCCGGGGTCGCCCACGGCGACGGCGTGTGCATTGGTGAACTGGACCGGCCGGGTGTCGCTGCCGGCCATCCCGGCGTTCCACCACGTGCTGGGCAACGGTTTGACGGCAGGATCCGTCAGCTGGACGGCGAAGAGGCCCCGTGTCGCGTCTGCCAGGCGGGCGGTCACCAGCGCGTGCGTGCAAAACCCGGCGCCCGAACACCACACCTTCGTGCCCGTCAGCGTGAACGCGCCGTTGGTGTCGGTTGCCGTGAGCACCGCGTCGGGGGATTCGGCCGCCCAAACGCCCCACAGCTGGCCCGATTCCGGAGGCTTACCGCCGAGTTCGTGAAGTATCGCGACCGCGTCGACATGCGCCTCGGCGACCCTGGCCGCCACGATGTTCTCCTCGGCCAGCGATGCCAGGCGTTGCCAGCGTTCGGCGGTGCGCCCAGAGGCGGGCAGGGGCAGCTCGAGTCGTCCGGACTCCAGCCAGTGCCTGACCAATCCCGCCGTCACGCGCAATCACCCGCCGCCGATCTCCCCAGTTGCCTGAGGTGGTGAGCGAACCCTTGTGGCGCCCGAGCCCGGGTTCGCGCCGACGTGATGACGGACAATTCGGTGTCGCGGTGGATGCGGTAGCCGGCGGCCTCGAATCGCCGCACCAGGTCGACATCTTCGCCGGAGGCCAGCGCGCGAAAGCCGCCCACCCGCCAGTACGCCCGCGCGCTGAAACCCATGTTGGCGCCGTGAATGTGTTCGTGATCGCCTTCGGTACCTAGCGGATTGCCTTGGTAGGAACGCAGATAGCGATCTACGACCGTCGCCGCGTGACGGAGCCAATCGGTAACCCGCACTACGCCAAGGACCATGTCCGCGTCGGCTGCCAGCTGATGCACGAGCCAGCCGGGGTCGACCCGGCTGTCGGCGTCGGTAGTGGCATACCAGCACCTGGTGTCGTCGCCGAACAGCGACCGCGCGTAACCGAAGCCGACCGCCCGCGCGGCGCCGACGCTGTGCGCGTCGACGCTGATGAAATGCACGTCGGGCCCGTACTCACCGGCCAGCTCGGCGCTGCCGTCGTCGCAGTCGTCAAGAACCACCACGGTGGTGACCGGGATCGGTGCGCACAGGGCTGCGGTGAGCGCGGCTCGCAGGCAGATCGGCAGCTTCGCCCGCTCGTTGCGGGCGGGGATCACGATGGCGGCGGCGTCATAGGCGCGGTGCCAAGCGGCTGACATAACCCGAAGACTTTCCCAATTAGCAGCACGTTAAACGGTCTTGACATCGCGCACGGCCATCCGGCCGGGTTGCGCCGCTGGTAAGCGGGGTATCTCGTAGGCACCATGGCACCCATCAAGACCCACGCCGACGTGCCGGGTTCGAGCCCGCAATTGCGGGAGGCGCTGCGCGGCGCGGCCTCGGCGCTCAAGGAGAATGGGCCTCGCTTCGCGCTGGCCGGGAGCTACGCGTTGTGGGCCTACGGCGCACCGGAACCCACTCACGACGTGGACCTGGTGGTGGCCGAGTCCGATGTGGACGACGCCGTGGCCACCCTGACCAATGCCGGTTTCGCCGTCGAACGTCCGCCGGAGGATTGGCTGTTCAAGGCGCGCACCGGCGACACGGTGGTCGATGTGTTGCACCGTCTCAACGGCGTGCGCGTGGAGCCGTCCACGCTCGACTGCGCCGAGCAGCACGACGTGTTGGCCATCAGGATGCCGGTGCTGCCGCCCACCAAGGTGCTCGTCCAGCAACTACGCGCCCTGGGCGAGCACTACTGCGACTTCGGCAAGCTGCTGCCGGCAGTGCGCGCCGTCCGCGAACAGGTCGACTGGGAGCAGGTGAGGGCGCTCACCGCCGACAACGATTACGCTGTCGCCTTCCTGGTGTTGGTCGAGCGGCTGGGGCTCGCCGGCGTCGGCGCGAGTCAGTGATTACGCAGCTTGGCCACCAATTTGTCCTTGGTCAGGCTCGAATACCCGGACATGCCAAGCTCTTTCGCGCGCTTCCTCAACTGCGGGACGGTCCAGTCCGAATAGGACCCCGACTTGCCCCCCTTGCGCCCCACGGAAGACTTACCGCGTGCGGCGGCCGCATTGGAAATGCGGGCCGCCTTTTCCTTCGAGTCGCCTTGTTTACGCAAATCTTTGTACAACTTCTCGTTCTTGATCGACGAATTCGGCATGATCCATCCTCCCTACGATGCGACATCCCTGACGTCCCCGTGAGAATGCCCGCCGGGCCCGGGGGGAAAACTTTCAAAACGGGTCAAAACCGATTCCTCCCGGCCCGTTTCGTCGGTCGAATCCCGCGATCTCGTAGCATCTCTGCCACGGGTGAACGCGGGCGAATGTTGCAAAGAACCGCGACAAGCGACTATCCATCATCGACTATCCATCGGCGACTATCCATCGGCGACTATCCATCGGCGAGTGGGTTACCTACCATTGAGGCGGGTAGTCGGAAGTGGTGATCGAGGCGACCAGCGGCAACGGCGAATTGCGTGGCGTGGTGGCAATCGGTGCCTCTGCGGGGGGAGTGGAAGCCCCGTCAAACCTGGCCGCGGGTCTGCCGCCGGACGTGCCGTATGCCTGCCTGGTGACGCTGCACATCCCCGCCGATGCGCCGGGCGTTCTGGCCAGCATCGTCGACCGGAGCGGTCCCCTGCCCGCCGTCGCGGCCGAAGACGGGGCGAGGCTGGGACCGGCGCACATCTGCGTCTCACCACCTGACCGCCATCTGATGGTCGACGATCATCGCGCCCTGCTCTCCCGCGGCCCTACCGAGAACGGGCACCGAACCGCGATCAACGCGATGTTCCATTCTGTCGCATTGACATTCGGCCCGCGCGCAGTCGGCGTCCTGCCCGGTCTGGCCGCGATCCGCTCACGCGGCGGAACGACCATCGGCCAGTCGCCCGGCGACGCATTGTTCCCCGCGTTGCCGACCAACGCGCGGGACGCCGGCGTGCTGGACGGCAGGCCTCGGCCGCCGAGACCGGCGCGCTCCTCAAGGGGTTTTCGCACCAACAGCCCGAGGACCCCGAGATGGAGCACGACGCCGCGATGGAACTCGAGAATCGCATCGCGATGATGTCGCGGTTCGCGACCAACTTCGACACCCAGGAACTGGGCCCCCCGTCGGGGTACACCTGCCCCGACCGCAATGGCTCGCTGGTTTCCATCAGCGAGGGCAACTTTCGCTGCCAGGTGGGTCACGCGCGAACGGCCGAGGCGCTGCTCAGGGCGCGGGACGTCGAGCTCGGGGGCGCGCTGTGGGTGGCCCTGCGCAGCCTGCAGGAGAAGGCCCGACCGGCCCGGGAACTGGCCGCCAAGGTGGGGCCGGGCCCGCTCAAACGGCGGTACGACGGCCGCGCCGAAGAAACCGAACGGGCGCTGAGCCTGCTCGGCGCGAGGTTGTCGAACAGCGGTTCAGCCGCCGGCGGTGCCGATGGCTGAGGGCGCGCCGACGATCCGGGTCCACTTACATACCGAGCAAGCGCTGCCGATTCTGCTGATCGCCGGGGTGCTGGACAGCTCCACGTACCGAGGCGTGCGCGACGCGGTGATCAAGGCCGCCCTGAACGAGCCCCGTGCGGTGATCGTCGATGTCGACCGGCTTTCCGCGCCGGCGGCCTCGGCCTGGACCGTGTTCACCAGCGCCCGCTGGCACGTCAGCATCTGGCCCGACGTGCCCATCATGCTGGTGTGCTCGGAACAGCGCGCCCGGCGGGCGATCGCCGCCAGCGGCGTCACCCGGTACGTGCCGGTGCACGCCACCCGTGAGCTGGCGCTGCACGCAATCGCGAGCCCGTCGTTACACGTCCGGCGGCGGGCGCGCACGGAGCTCCCGCGCTCGCGCGGCAGCTCCGGCTTTGCCCGCGCCGTCGTCACCGATTGGCTCAGGGAATGGGACCGCCCAGACCTCATCTCGGCGGCATCCACGGTCGCCACGGTCTTCGTCGAGAATGTCCTCGAGCACACCGAAAGTTCGCCGGTGCTACTCCTGGAAACCTATCGCGACGCCGTCACCGTCGCGGTCGAGGACTGCAGCGACCGCCTGCCGAGCCGGCACGAAGATGAGCGTGGCGCCGAAATCGTGTCCGGTTTGGCCATCGTCTCGGCATTGTGCCGCGTGTGGGGCAGTACGCCGACCCCGTCGGGGAAGACGGTCTGGGCCTTGTTCGGTCACGAAAATCAATTGTGAGCTCGCGAGTAGTGTTCGAGTCCTCCGAAGCCCCCCTGGAGCGGACGACATCGATGGACGGCACGACCGACGAGGCTTTCGAGGCCCTCCTGCGCTCGCCTGCCGGGCGGTGAGCCGGCGGAGGATCGTCGGCAGCACGCTGTCGTGGGCCCCGAGGTGTTGTTGCACCACGATCGCGGCCGGAACTCGGCCGGCAGGTCACCCAAGACGGTCGACAAGGCGTCCAGACCACCCGCCGAGGCCACCAGAACTACCAGCGCGACGGGCTGCCGCGCGTCGCTCGCCACCCATCCAGTCTCCCAACTCGACGGCCCCGCCGCAGTACCGCTGACGATGCCCCCCGTTCGCGTGTCGCCCCGACTATCCAAAAAACGAAATGATTGCGCGGGCGCACAAAGTACCGGGGGGGCCGCGTTTTCCGGATACCGGTCTGGGTAAATCCCGATGGGGTAAGAACTACGCACAACGCGGTGGGCGACGGGGGTATGCCACCGGCACGAAAGGGGTGCCTTGAAGATCGCGATCGTGAGCGGCGACGACATCAGGTGCGACGACCCGCGGCGGTTGTGCGTCGCGCTCGCGGGTCGCGGGCATGACGTGGCGCACTTCGTTCGCCACGGCGATCACCGTGCGGCGCGGACCGGCACCGACCGTCATCGCACATTCTGCGTGCCCGTCGGCCCCCGTGCGGCGAAGTCGGACTCGGACGTGCTGCCGTACGTGGGCGAGTGGGCGTGCGCGCTGGAGCGCGCGTGGGCAGCGCAGCCACCCGACGTCGTGCATGCTTACGGCTGGCTGGGCGGTCTGGCCGCTCAATTGGCAGCGACGCGGCGAGAAGTGCCGACCGTCCAGAGTTTCCTGGGCCTGGCCACCACCCGTGGCGCCCACGCTCGCGGGAAGGCGCCGCGAGACAGCGAACGGATGCGGATCGAACCGCTACTGGCGCGCAGCGCGACGGGGGTCACCGGTGAGAGCGCCGACGACGTCGATACGCTGAGCCGGCTGCGCCGCAGCCGCGCCCGCGTGTCCACGCTGACCAGCGGTGTCGACGTCGAGCGATACAACTCGAGCGGTCCGGCGCTGGTCCGGACCGACCTGCGCCGCGTGCTGTCCATCGCGCCGAACCCATTGCCCTGCAACGGCTTCGATATCGTCATCGGCGCCCTACGCCGGGTTCCGGGTGCGGAGGTGGTGGTTGCGGAGACCGAAGTCACCAACCGGGAGCATGACGAGGCACGGGCCCGGCTGCGACATCTCGCCGCCGACTTGGGGGTGGGTGACCGGGTCCGGTTCGCGGGCACGGTCGCCGGTGACGAACTGCCGATGGTGATGCGATCCGCCGACGTGATCGCCTGCACGCCGCGAGAGCCACCGCGCGCCACAACCGCGCTACAGGCGATGGCCTGTGGTGTGGCGGTGGTGGCCCTCGGTGTCGGGGTGCTCAACGACGTCGTGGTGGACAATGTCACCGGGCTGGTGCTTCCGTCGGGGAGCCCGGGCGCCTTGTCGACTGCCTTGAGAAGCCTTCTCGCGCAGAGTTTTCAATGTGAGGGCATGGGCGCGGCGGGTCGCAGCCGCGCCATGTCACGTTATGCGTGGGACCGGATTGGCCTTGACGCGCTCAACATTTACCGAGGGGGGTATCCAGGTTGGGCGCCGTCGAGGTTGCAGTCCACGGGGGTCCGGTGATGCAATGGTGACCGCACGCGAGGCCACGCCGTCGAGCACCAACGATGACCACCATGACGAGCACCGCCGATAAGGCCGGCGCCGATGGGGCCGCCGGCCCGGTCGATCGACTGCCCGGCGCGCGGCAAGCCGATCTCGGCCCCGCCTGGCCTGGCATCGCAAATGATCGGGGGCGCGCGGGGGGTCCGGCCTCGGCCATTCGATACCACCAGTTCCGCACCGTCGATGCGCAGGCCGCGGGCCAGTTCTTTGCCGGCGCCTACCATCCGGGCTGGCGCCTCAGCGGACTCACCGGCCGCTCGGCCGTTGCCCATCGGCGCTGCGAAGCGGGCGCGTTGACGGTCGACGACGTGACGATTCAGGGCCGGGTCGCCCTCGAGATCCCGGCCCCCGACGGCGCCGTCGTGATCCAGCCTCGCGCGGGATCGATCGGCGTCGCCGGCGCTCCTCTCGGCCCGGTGGATTTTCCCATCCTGATCGCCGATGACATGCCGTGCTTGCTGCAGTGCAACGGTGCGCGATTCGACGTGGTGAGCGTCGCCGCGGAAGTGCTGCACAAGGTCGCTGCGGAAGGGCATGCGCCGTTACCGCCGCAGATCCACTTCCTGAATTGGCGGCCACGGTCGCGCGCTGCCGCGCGGGCGTGGCATCGGACACTCGACCACGTGGCCATGACCTTGGCGTCCCCGGACACCGCCCACCAGCCGCTGATCGTGGCGGGGCTTGCTCCGCTGCTGGGCGGCGCACTACTGGAGTGTTACCCGTCCGACATCACCGAGCAGGATCCGGTCAACGAGCCCGCGCTGCCGGAAACGCTCAGGGGCGCCATGTCTTTCATCCATCGGCACGCCGCCAAGGATGTCAGCGTCAACGCCGTCGCCGCCGCCGTGCATCTGACACCCAGGGCGGTACAGTACCTGTTCCGTCGCCAACTCGGCACCACGCCAACCGAATACATTCGCCGGGTCAGGCTGGAGCGCGCCCATCATGAACTGCTGGCGGCCTCGCCGCCCAACGTCACGGTCACCGAGATCGCACAGCGTTGGGGTTTCGCGCACACCGGCCGGTTCGCGGTGGTCTACCGCCAGAAGTACGGCCAGAGTCCGCACACCACGCTGCGGCACATGACTGCGGGGTCGTGACGGCGGACACGCCGCCGGGTCGCAGGTCGGCGGGGCCGCGTTCACCGCGCATGCCACCGGACGTCACCTTGGTGCCACGTCGCGACGCGTACACGCCGAAAGTGATCTTCGGCACCGCGAGTCGTGGGTGAAACCGCCTGGTTGACCGTCTATTCCGGGTCAAGCGGTGGGTCGGCGACGGCGCTTATGCGCACCGGCGGCCGCCATACCCGGTAGACTCGAGACAGGTTGAGTCCCCAGCTGCCGTTTTCAACGGGCGCCACTCGGACACCGTCGTCGCTCGCCCTGCTCAATATCAAGCCTGAAGGGCGCACAACCCATGACCGCTTTCCCCGATCCACATGTCCCCGATCCACGTGCTCCCGTTCCACATGTTCCCGAGTTGCTCGGCCAACCGCGCAACCGCTACCAAATCGATTGCGCCGGACCGACAATCCACGTTCACGCCCGCAGCACAGCCACCGTCTTGCGCGTCGACGGTGAGGTCGACGCGTCCAACGCCGACCTGATCACCGAGGCAGTTCGCCGGTTTGCGCGGCTGAGGGCCCCGCTGGTGCTCGACCTCGGTGGCCTGGACTTCCTCGCCGGCTCGGGCCTGCGCGCGCTGCTGGTCCTCCACGAGGAGCAGCAGCGGGCCCAGCTGCGATACAGCGTGGTCAGCGGCGCGGCGTTGCGCCGGCTCACCCAGGTCGTGCCCGACCACGGGCTGCCCCTCGCCGAATCGGTCGCCGCGGCCCTTGCGCACATCGAATGTGCCACAACGGCCCGCCGCCGGCTGGTGTCGGGCCCGGCGCGGCAGCACGAGCCGCAGCGCGACGTGTCGGCGGTTGTCCGCGGGCTGGCTTCCTAACGACTCAAGCGGCGCAGCAACTGCTCGGCGGCGTGCCGGCCACTGGCCGCGGCGCCGTGCACCGTGGCCGGATTGTCGATGCCGACCGCTTCGCCCGCCAGGTAGAGCCGGTCGCCGATCGGTTCCTGTAGTCGGCGCCGGTCGTCGAGGCCGGAGCCGGGGGCGTGAAAGGAGTAGGCGCCCCGCGCGTACGGGTCGGAGCTCCAGGTCGACGTCTTGACCTCCACCGGCGAGACGTCGCCGAACAGCCGGCGCGCGACGGGCAGCGCGGTCGCCATCAGATCCGGCGGTGAGGAGGACTCCACGGCGCGACCGCGGTCACCGGCGTTGAGCGCCAGTACGATCGGACCCGACGCTGCCGGCATGGTGAACCACTGGGCCCACACGCCGGGGTCGGCGGCGAGATATTGGTAGAAGGCGTTGTCCGATGTCCAACCGCGCCGGTTGAACCGGAAGAAGCTCTTGGACAGCACTCCGAAGCCCAGGGCGTCGACCGCGTGGCGGTGGCGGGCGGGCAGCGGCGGATCGAAAGTGATCGCACCGGATTTGAGCACGCCGAGGGGAACGGTGACGATGGCGGCGCGTCCTTGGAACGAGCGATCTTTCGACCGTACGATGACGGAGTCGTCGCGCTGCGCGATCGCGGTGACCGGGGTGTTCAGTTCGATCTGCAGCCCGCCGGCGAGCAGCCTTGGCAGGGCGTCGTAGCCGTTCGTGATGACAACCTGATCGCCGCCGGTGTAGTCGCCCTCGTCAAAGGTGATGGCTGACAATTGATTCGCGTCGGCGGCGAACTCGTTCTCGATCTCGGTGGTGAGGTAGAACGCCAATTGGGCGCGGTCGGAGGCGGACAGTGCTACGCCGCCGACCGCGGCGTCGACCGCGGCGCCCAGGCTGCCACCGTCGACCTGGAACCGCGCTCGTTCCACAAACGCCCGCCATAATGTCGGGTCGTAGTCGAGCGGTGAAAGTTTGGGATCGACAACCAGCTTGGCCCAGCTGTAGTAATCGGTTGTGACCAGCTGCGCCTGCGCTTGCCGCGCCAGCTTCATCAGCGGGTTGTCCACCGTGCCGTGGATCCACGACGCGCCCATCTCCAGCGGTGCGCCCCAGGAGCGGTCGGTGTGGACTCGGCCGCCGATGCGGTCGCGGGCCTCGATCACCCGCACCGGCCAGCCCGCATCGGCGAGGCTGCGGGCGGCGGACAGGCCGGCCATGCCGGCGCCGATGACGAGCACCGGCGGGCGGCCCGGGCGCGGTCGGCCGGCGGTCAGCGGGCGCCGCGTGGTGCAGGCGGCCATCAGCCCGCCGCCGACCACGCCCGCGGCCGCCGCGCCGAATTCCCGACGGGACATCGGGTACACGGGTGTTAGCGTCTCACACAAGAACCGTTTGCCGGATTTACCGAATCCGAACGGACCTTAGGGATAAACTTGCGACAGTCCTTAACTGCGGCGACGAGGCCGCGTTGGAGGGGGGAGCGGCGATGAGTGCTCGACGATCGGCTCGCGCCGTCGACCCGTTCCCCGATGTGTTACCACCCAGCGAAACGGTCACTGTCCGGGCGACCGACGGCACCCGGTTGCACGCCGAGGTGTTCGGGCCGCCGGGCGGCTACCCGATTGTCCTGGCACACGGCATCACCTGCACCATCCGGGCCTGGGCCTACCAGATCGCCGATCTGGCCGACGACTACCGGGTGATCGCCTTCGACCATCGCGGCCATGGGCGCAGCGGAATGCCTCGGCGCGACGGTTACAGCCTGAAACACCTTGCCTCCGACCTGAATTCGGTGCTGGATGCGACGCTGGCGCCGCACGAGCGCGCCGTGCTGGCCGGACATTCGATGGGCGGCATCACGATCGCCGCGTGGTCGGCGCGGTACCGGCACATGGTCCGCCGGCGCGCCGACGCGGTCGCGCTGATCAATACCACGACCGGGGATCTGGTCCGCAAGGTGCAGCTGCTGTCGGTGCCGCGCGGGCTGTCGCCGGCCCGGGTGGCCGCCGCCCGCGCTCTCATCCACGCGTTCGGCGGGTTTCCGATCCCGAGCGCCGCCCGCGTCCCGAGCCGCTACCTCGTCGGAATGCTGGCGGTGGGCCGGGAAGCCGATCCCAGCATCGCGAGGATCGTCCATCGGCTCTTCGAGCAGACCTCACCCGCGGGGCGCGCCGGTTGCGCCAGGATGCTGGTCGCCGCGTTGGGCTCGCGATACCTGGAGCTGGACGGTTTGACGGTGCCGACCCTGGTCATCGGCAGCGAACGCGACCGGCTGACCCCGATCAGTCAGGCCCGCAGGATCGCGGGCACCGCGCCCAACGTCGTCGGCCTCGTCGAGCTTCCCGGCGGCCACTGCTCGATGCTGGAACACCCGCGCGAGGTGAACCGCCACCTGCGGGCACTCGCCGAGTCGGTGACCCGGGACGTGCGGATCAGTTCATAGCAAGGCGCTGATCTCGGCGGCCGCGCGCTGGCCGGACCGGACGGCGCCGTCGAGAAATCCGGTCCATTCGTCCGCGGTCTCGGTGCCGGCCCAATGGATGGGCCCGACCGGTTCCCGCAGCCACGGCCCGAACTGTGTCCACGATCCCGGTGGGACCGCCGCGGTCGGACCGCCGGGCGCGAATTGTTCGGCGCCCCAACGGTGGTCGACATAGTCGAGCGGTTTGAGCGCATCGTCGCCGAACAACGTCGCAAAGCAGCGCAACGTGTCGTGGCGACGCTGCTCGGGGGACAGCGAGTCGAACGCGCGCGCGTCGACAAAGCCCATCAGGACGCCCGGCCCGTCGGCGTGGGGACTGACGTCGAAGGTGATGAACACCGGTCCCGTGTCGGACAGCGCCTGGCCGGAGAAGCCGTCGGCCCGCCAAAACGGCGTGGAATACGCCGCGTAGGCCTTGCTGAGCCGACCCTGGGGCCAATGCTGGGCGAGTTGGTGGTACTCGGCCGGCAGCGGGGGAGCGAACTCGATCGATGCGCGGTGGGCGGGCGGGACCGCGACCACGACGAACCCGGCCTCCGCCTGGCCGACGTCGGTGGTGACCGTCACTCCCGCGCCGTGCCGGTCGATGCGGCGGACCGGGGCGTTGAGCACGACGCGGGTGCCCAGTTCGGCGGCCGCGGCCTCGGCGATCTGCTGGGTGCCGCCGGGGAAACGGTCCTGTTGGGCGCCGTTTTCGACGTCGAGCAGGCGATCCAGGCCCCCGGCGGCGTGGGTATAGCGGGCCGCGTGCAGCATTGACACGTCGTCGGGTTCACACCCCCAGGTCACCCGGGACACGATCGCCAGCAGGTCGCGCGAGGAGCCGGTGGCGCGCACGGACCGCAGCCAGCCACCGAGCGACACGTCGTCGAGCTCGCGCGCCCGTCGCGCGTCCCACGGGGCGGACAGCGGGACGCTGCGGGCGATCCGGTCGAATTGCCAACGCAGCCGCCCGATGTCGATCAGCCCGGTCAGCGAAAGCTTGGGAATGGTGCCGCGGTAGGAGTGCGTCCAGCCCCGCCAGTGGATGACGTTCTTGCCGTCGTGGTGGGTCGGGACGGTCGGGACGCCGAGTTCGGCGGCCAGCGCCAGGACCGCGTCCTGGGTCGGGCCGACGAAGGTGCCCCCCAGGTCTGCGGGCAATCCCGCCACGCTGCCGGTGAAGGACCGGCCGCCGACGCGGTCGCGGCCCTCGAAGACCACCACGTCATGACCCTGGCCGGTCAGCTCGCGCGCCGCGGCAAGCCCCGCAAAGCCTGCGCCGACCACGACGACGTCGACGATCCACGGCGGGTTTGGCACGCGCACCAGTCAACCGCAATTCCCGTGCTTTCGTGCGGCAAACGCGGCCGCCGTTTTTGGCGTCGCGGGCCGCCTAGGGGGCGACGGTGAGCCAGTCGGCGAACCCGGACGGGTCGTGGCGGCCCAGCGCGCCGTGCTCGTAGAGGCCCCAGCCCTCCACCGGCTCGCCGTCGCCGTCGCGGCACACCGCCCGGCCGACGTGGTCGATCACCCCGAAGCCGGACCGCGCGACGATCGCCGGGTCGGTCATGTCGTAGGTGAGGCGTTCGACGAACTTCTCGCCCTTCCACATGCCGTGCAGCCAGTCCGAGTCGCCGCCGTAGCCGCCACCGACGTGGATGGGCACCGGCAGCTTGGACTCGATGTCGAAGTGGACCGGCGTGCCGTCGGGGGCGGTGGCGTCGATCGTGGCCCCGGTGGGGATCCGGGTGCCCGAGCGATAGTGGATCTTGACCCGCGGCCAGCCCAGCTGCTCGACGCGTCCGTCGCGCCACACCCGGGTGCAGTCGTTGAGCGAGCGGAAGCCGTCGGGCGCTTCCTGGATGATCAGCACGATGGCGAAGTCGTCGAACGCCATCGGCACGTACAGCCACCACATGCCCTCGAACGGCGGGTCGGCCGGCCGTCCCGCGGGCTCCGGCTCGCCGATCGGGCGGATGCCCCACGACCGGTCGCGGCTGCCGAGCCAGGTCCCGGGGTCGACGGCGATCTCCTCGCCGTCGATGGCAATGCGGCCGCTCCAGCTGCCGAGCTGGGCGAACCGCTGCGCGTCCAGCGTCACCCGGTTGCCGGACCGCATCAGGTGCGGCTGCTCCTGCACGACGTCGAAGAGCCCCTCCCAGGTGAGATCGGCTGCGATGCCTTCGGTTTCGTCGAGCACCAGCCGCAGTTTGCGCAGCGGCTCGATGACCTCGATCCGGTAACCGTTGACGTGCTGGTTGAGCCGGTCTTGGTCGATGGCGTCACACACGTGCACCGCGGTCTGGGTGTCGCCGCGCCTGACGAGGAAAAACGCGTCCTTGACGCCCAGGTTGGGGTAGTAGCCGATACCGCTGATGACGAAGATGTTTCCGGTGCGGTCGTGTGCGTTGAAGTACGAGCGATCGTAGAAGTTGCGGTCCGAGGAGCCCGGCCACGCGATCGGCTGCGGAACCTGGTGTACCGGGAACTCGTCGAGCGGTCCGAGCATTAGTTGTCCTCTCCGATCAGGCCCTCGCCGACCAACCTTCGCATCAGCCCGGCGTGGTAGAACAGCGACTCCACATCGTCGGGTTTCTCGGTTTCGCCGAAGTGCACCCGGCGCGCGCCGGTGCGCATGAACACGCAGGCCCACATGACGCCCGAGTAGACGTAGAACCAGCGCAAGTCACCGACTTCCACGCCGGTCAGTCGCCGATAGGTGGCACGCACGTCGTCCTCGCGCATCACCTCGGGCAGGCCCGGCAGCCCGGCCAGGCCGGTCAGCTCTTGAAACACCATGTGGGCGTAGATCATCCACGCGACGTCGAGCTCGCGTGGGCCGAGGGTGACCATCTCCCAGTCCAGCACCGCCACCGGCTGGAAGTCGCGGTACAAGACGTTGCCCACCCGCGCGTCGCCCCACAGCAGCACGGGTTCACGCGCGGCGGGTTCGGCCGGCCAGTTGTCCTCCAGCCAGGTGAAGGTCCGCTCCAGCAGCGGCGAGGCGCCGATGTCGGGCACCGCGAAGTCGTACCAGGACCGCACCCAATTGAAGTGCCTACGCAGCGCGGTGTCGCCATCGTGCCCATCGGCCAGGAAGCCAAAGGTCTTCTCCGCGTTGGGGATTGAATGCAACTTCGCCAGTACCCCGACGGTTGCGTCCTGCAGTTCGCGCTGCCGCTCGGCCGGGGCGTCGGCAAACCAGTTGTTACCGAACGTGTAGGGCATGACGTCGGGCGGCACCACACCGTCGACGTAGTCCATCACGAAGAACGGGGTGCCGAGCACCTCGCCGGTGGGCTCGAGCCAGCGCACCGGCGGGACGGGGACGTCGGTGAGTTCGCCGACTTTGCGGATGACTTCGAATTGGTGGTCGAGCCGGTAGGTCGGGAACACCTGCACGTCTTCGGGGGCGGGCGCCACCCTGGTCACGAGTTTCTGCTCGACGGGACTGCCGTCCTGCTGCCAGCGGGCGGTCAGGATGATGGTTTCCGAAGACATCCCCGTCGAGTCGACGCCGCTTTCGACGGTGACCTCCGGCGCGGCCCCGGCGGGCAGCACGGTCGAAAGCCATTTCGACATCACGCCGGGTAGCGTCGTGACGTCTCTGCTGGAGCGCTGGAGCCGGTCGACCTTGTCGAGCACGGGTTCGTTGGCCACGGGTGCCTCCATCCTTTGAGACTTCGTCCTCTTTGAGACCTCGGCGCGGCAATTACGATACGGTAGGTAGCGTTATGAAAGCAGACCCGTCCGCCATTGACAAGGCCCCCGGTGCCGGCCGGCCGCGGGACCCGCGAATCGACTCCGCCATCCTATCGGCCACCGCGGAACTGCTTGTCCAAATGGGCTATTCCAGCTTGAGCCTGGCCGCGGTCGCCGAGCGCGCGGGAACCACGAAATCGGCGCTGTACCGCCGCTGGTCGAGCAAGGCCGAATTGGTGCACGAGGCGGCCTTCCCGGTGGCGCCCACCGCGCTGGAGGCACCGGCCGGGGACTTCGCCGCCGACATCCGCATGATGATCGAGGCCACCCGCGACGTCTTCACCACCCCGGTCGTCCGCGCCGCTCTGCCGGGCCTGGTGGCCGACATGACGGCCGATCCCGCCCTGAACGCCCGGGTGATGTCGCGGTTCGCGGACCTGTTCGCGACGGTGCGCGCGCGGTTGAGTGACGCCGTCGAGCGGGGCGACGCGCATCCCGACGTGGATCCGGACCGGTTGATCGAGTTGATCGGCGGGGCCACGATGCTGCGCATGCTGCTGCGCCCGGAGGACGACCTCGACGATGAGTGGGTGCGGCAGACCACCGCCATCCTGGTGCACGGGGTGACGCGATGACGGGGCGCCTGGCCGGGCGGGCCGCGATCGTCACCGGCGCCAGCCGCGGACTGGGCCGGGCGATCGCGCTGGCCCTCGCGGCCGACGGCGCCGCCGTGGCGGTGGCGGGTCGCACCGAGCGGGTCTGGGACGAGCGGCTGCCGGGAACCATCGGCGAGACGGTGGCCGACATCGAGGCGGCGGGCGGACGCGCGGTGGCGATCCGCGCCGACCTGACCGACCGCGAGGACATCGCCCGGTTGGTGGGCACGGCGCGGGATGCGCTGGGGCCCATCACGATTCTGGTGAACAATGCGGCCTTCACCGCGCCCGGCCGCCCGCCGGCGCCCGGTTCCGAACCGCGCGCCAAGTCGGCCAAGCCGGCGAGCGGCCCCGGCAAACCGGGGTGGCCGGGATTCGTCAGCATCCCGCTGGCCGCGTACCGCCGGCATTTCGAGATCGCCGTCTTCGCCGCCTACGAGCTGATGCAGCTGGTCTGCCCCGACATGATCGAAGCGGGTCGGGGGTCGATCATCAACGTCACCTCGGTCGCGTCGCGGATCCCGGGCGACGGGCCGTACCCGGACCGCAGCGGCGGCGTGCTGCCCGGGTACGGCGGATCCAAGGCGGCGCTCGAGCATCTGACCCGGTGCGCGGCGTTCGATCTCGCCGATCACCGCATCGCGGTGAATGCCCTGTCGCCGTCGAAACCGATCCTCACGCCGGGTCTGGCCTACTATGCGCGAGAGTTCGACGATACCGCCGCAGCGGACGAATTCGCCCGGGCCGCAGTGGAGTTGACACTCGTCGATCCCGGCAAAGTCACCGGTCGCACGATCGGTCATCTGCAGGTGCTCGACGGCAGCTTCCGGCCCTTCGAGCCGGAATAGGCGCCGCTGGGTCAGCCCTCGTCCGTATCTGGCGGGTCGGGATCGCCGCGCAGCAGTTCGTCGGGGTGGTGAGCGTGATTGGTCTCGGCTGGCCCGCTGCCATCCGTCCAGCCGAGCCGCCCGTCGCCGTCGACCTCCGTGCGCCATTCACCACGGCTGGCCGCGGCGTGGTCACATCCGCACGCGAAAAACAGTTTGTCCGCGTCGGTTCGGCCACCGGCCGCCCAGTCCGGGCAATGGTGAACCTCGCAGTGATAACCCGGCTCGAGGCAGTTGGGCCGGGTGCAACCGCGGTCGCGGGCATAGCAGATGAGTCTCTGGTCGGCGGTGGCGATGCGTTTCTGCCGGCCCAGATACAGTGGCCGGCCGGTATGGTCGTCGAACACCGCCAAGTAATGAATTCCCCTGGCCGCCATGCGAATCAGATCCGGCATCGGCAGCCTGGAACCGCCGCCGGTCGTGGCGGGCGCCGGCATGGGCACCGACGGGTCGACGACCGCGTGTGCGGCCCGGTCGAGCTCGCCCAACGTGGTGGTGACGACCACGGTGACGGGATGGCCGCGGTGGGCCCCGAGCCGCCCGGAGGCGACGGCGGCTTCGAGGCCGAGCTTGAACGCGTCATGGCAGCGTTGGGCCGGTGTGCGCCGATCGCGCGCTTCGGGATCTTCGTCCTGCCCACCGGGTTGATGCCGGCCCGGCCGCACGGCCGCTGCGACGGCTTCGAAGTAGGCGCGGGCCTCGGGGTCGAGCAGTCCGGACAGCGGCGACATGCCGTCGGGCCCCTGCGGGCCCAGGTGCAGCCGCCGGCGTCGGGCCCGGTCGGCGTCGTCGAACAGGCCGTCGGGATTGAGGTGGTCGGCGATCCGCCGGCCCAGCTTGGCGACGACGCCGGCGTCGAGCTTGGTCGCGTGCCGCACCAGGGCGAGCTCCGCGTCCGCCGCATCCGAGGGCGCTACGCAGGAGGGCAGCACATCCACCGCCGCGCACACCGCCCGGATGTGGTCCTCGCCGACCGCGCCGTCGGCGACCGCGGCCGCCAGTGCCGGTAGCTCCGGTGGCACGGGCGGCCCGGTCAGCGAGCGCCGCGGCCGGATCCGCGCCGCGAGCCGGAAGCGGCGGGTGATCTCGTTGGGCGTGATGCGCAGCCGCGCCCACAGCTTGTCGCGGACCGACGGCACGTAGCCGCTTCCGTCGGGCGGGTCGGCGATTTCCGCGAAGAACCGGTACATCAGCCCCCGGTTGGTGCGGTCCTGGAATTCCAGCCGTTCGGCGACCCCGACCCTGAAGTCGTTGCCGACCACGTCCGACGAGGTCTCCCGCAGCACGTCGTGGGCGGCGTCGATCGCGTCGAGAGCGGCGCCCATCCGCTCTCGTGCCTGTTCGGCGCTCATCCGGAAACCCACGCCGCCACGTTATCGAACAAGTGTGCGAAGCGGGCCGTCGAGAACACGGTTTGTGGATGAACCGCCAACTGTGGATAACGCGCGGCCTGACGTGCCAGGATGAGGCAAGCCAGTGCCGCAACAACCGGTCGAGTGGTATGCCAATGCCCGGTATGGACAAGCCGACGGGGCGGGTCGTCGCCCTGATCGCGCTGCTGCTCGTCGTCTCCGCCGCCCTGCGTGGTTACCTGCCGGCCCCCCACCACGCGGCATACGGCGAGCAGGGCAGCGGCCGGGCGGCGCTGATCATCGTGGTGGCGGCCCTGGGCGTCACTCTGGCGCTGGTGGCGGTCGCCGTGGTCGCCCGGCTGCGCGACCCGCGCGCGGCGGCGCCGCACGCCGGCCAGCTGTCCGAGATGCTCGGCAACGGGAAGGGCCGGCCGAGCTGGCGGGTGGTGCTGATCGGGTCGGCGGTGATCGTGGCGTGGCTGCTGCTCGTGTTGGTGGTGTCGCATCTGTTGTCGACCCACGGTGTCGGTCAGGCGCCGCCCCCGCCGGCGACCGGCGCCGCATCGCCGCAGGATGTGAACGCCCCGGCGCCGCAGCGGCCCCATCGGCAGAGCGGGGACATGCTCGGCATCCTGCTCGCCGCCACCGTTCCGATGATGTTGATCATCGTCACCGGGACGCTGGTCATATCGCGGCGCCGGGGGCGCGGGGCGACGGCTACCGTCGCCGCCGATCCCGCCGAAACCGCCGTCGCACCAACGCGTTCGGAATCATTGGCGCGGGCGGCCGAACGGGGGCTGGCCGAGATGACCGACCTCAGCCGGGAACCCCGCGAGGCGATCATCGCCTGCTACGCGGCCATGGAGCGCGAGCTCGCCAACGTGCCCGGCGCCGTCCCGCAGGACTTCGACACCCCGACCGAGGTGCTGGCGCGGGCGGTCGAACGCCATGCGCTGCACGCCGAGAACGCCGTGCAATTGGTGGATCTGTTCGCCGAGGCGCGGTTCAGCCCGCACGTGATGAACGAGGGCCACCGCGACCTGGCGGTGCGCGTTCTGCAGTTGGTCCTCGACGAACTGGGCTCACGGAGCGCAGCATGAGAAAAACGCTGGCCCTTGGCATCTGCCTGATCGCCGGGATCGAGCTGCTCGCGCTGCTGCAGCACGATCGCCGGCTCGTGTTGGCCGCCTCGGGAGGTGCCCTCGGTCTCGTGCTGTTCACCGTCCGCCGGGTGCTCGGGCGTGGCCCGCAACCCGAGACCGACACGGATCCCGACGACCTCGGTGATTCGTTGCGGCGCTGGCTGTCCACCACCGCGACGACGATCCGGTGGTCGGAATCCACCCGGGTCGACTGGGACCGTCACCTGCGCCCGATGCTTGCGCGCCGATACGAGATGGCGACGGGCCAGCGACGATCCAAAGACCCCGTGGCATATCAGGCGAGCGGTCAGATGCTCTTCGGGACCGATCTGTGGGAATGGGTTAATCCGAACAATGTCGCGCGCACCGGTGACCGGCGGCCCGGTCCCGGCCGTGCCGCGCTGGAAGAGATCCTGCGAAAGTTGGAACAGGTATGACGCTGCCGGCGGCAACAACCACAGCGCGCTGCGAGGCGGTGCTCGACGAGATCGAACGCGTGGTGGTGGGCAAGCGCTCCGCGCTCACCCTCATCCTCATCGCGGTGCTCGCGCGCGGCCACGTCCTGATCGAGGACCTGCCCGGCCTGGGCAAGACGCTCATCGCCAGGTCGTTCGCCGCCGCGCTGGGGCTGCAGTTCACCCGCGTGCAGTTCACCCCGGACCTGCTGCCCGCGGACCTGCTCGGCTCGACGATCTACGACATGCAATCGAGTCGTTTCGCCTTCCGGCCCGGACCCATCTTCACCAACCTGCTGCTCGCCGACGAGATCAACCGCACGCCGCCCAAGACCCAGGCGGCGCTGCTCGAGGCGATGGCCGAGGGCCAGGTGAGCATCGACGGCGAAACACACCAGTTGCCACAGCCTTTCATCGTCCTGGCGACCGACAACCCGATCGAGTACGAGGGCACCTACCCGTTGCCGGAGGCCCAGCTCGACCGGTTCGCGATCCGCTTGGAGCTGCGGTACCTCTCGGAGCGCGACGAGACCGCGATGCTGCGCCGCCGCCTCGACCGCGGCTCGGTCGAGCCGACCGTCAACCAAGTCGTGGATGCGCACGACCTGCTCGCGATGCGCGAATCCGTCGAGCAGGTCACCGTGCACGAGGACGTTTTGCACTACGTGGTGTCGCTGGCCAACGCCACGCGGCACCATCCGCAGGTCGCCGTGGGAGCCAGCCCGCGCGCCGAACTCGACCTGGTTCAACTCGCCCGCGCCCGTGCGCTGCTGCTGGGCCGCGACTATGTGATCCCCGAGGACGTCAAGGCGCTCGCCGTCCCGGCGGTCGCGCACCGGATCACCCTGCGACCCGAGATGTGGGTGCGCAAGATCCAGGGCGCCGACGTCGTCGGGGAGCTGCTGCGCCGCCTACCGGTGCCCCGAACCGGCGAGGGGCACGGGGGCGGCGGATGAGTGCGGCGTGACTGGGCGTGAGGTCGAATTCCGTTGGCGCGCATCCCACTTGACGCGCGCCGTCGCGACCTGCGCGGGGTTGGCGCTGGCGGCCGCGGTCATCGGTGCGCGGTGGCAGTTGATCGCCTTCGCGGCGCCGCTGCTCGGCGTGCTGTGCTCGATCAGCTGGCAACGGCCCGTGCCGAAAATCCGCATACACGGCGATCCCGCTTCGCAGCGGTGCTTCGAGAACGACCGCTCGCGGCTGCGCATCTGGGCGACGGAAGAGGGTGAGGCGGCGGGATTTTCGGCCGTCGAGGTCACGGTCCCGCCCGTCGAGGGGATGCAGCTCGAAACGCTGGACGGGGATTCCCGCCACGCCAAGGCGGTCGCCGCCACCGCGCAACGGTGGGGCCGGTACCTGATCCGGGCCCGGGTCGACACGGTCGCGCGCGGTGGGCTGCTGTCGGGGACGGCCACGGTGGACGCCGCCGAGGTCATCGTGTTTCCCCTGACGCCGCCGCAGCCGACGCCCATCCCGCAGACCGAACTGCTCGACCGCCTGGGCGCCCACCTCACCCGGCATATCGGCCCGGGCGTCGAATACGCCGACATTCGCACCTATGTGCCGGGAGACCAACTGAGGTCGGTGAACTGGCCGGTGAGCGCCCGCCGCCGCCAGTTGCACGTCACCCAGCGCCTCACCGATCGCGCCGCCGACGTGGTGGTGCTGATCGACACATACCGGCAGCCCGCGGGCCCGGCGACCGTGGCCACCGAGCGGGTCGTCCGCGGCGCGGCTCAAGTCGTGCAGACCGCGCTGCGGCACGGGGACCGCGCCGGGATCGTCGCCCTGGGCGGCAACCACCCGCGCTGGCTGGGCGCCGACATCGGGCAGCGCCAGTTCTATCGGGTGCTCGACACGGTGCTCGGCGCCGGCGATCGATTCGAAAGCACGACGGGAACGTTGGCGCCGCGGGCGGCCATGCCCGCGGGCGCGATCGTCATCGCCTTCTCCACGCTGCTCGACACCGAGTTCGCGCTCGCGTTGATCGATCTGCGCCGGCGCGGTCACGTCGTCATCGCCGTCGACGTCCTCGACCGCTCGCCGTTCGAGGATCAGCAGGATCCCCTGGTGGACCGGATGTGGTCGCTGCAGCGTTCCGCCATGTATCGCGACATGGCGACCGTCGGTGTCGACATCGTTTCGTGGCAGGGCGACAGCGGATTGGAGCAGTCCATGGGTGTGCTGCCGGATCGCCGGCGGCGGGTGCGGGGCCGGCTTCGTGGCTAGTGGCGACGCCGCGGGAGTGCCGAGGCTGTGGGCGACGGCGTCGTCGGTGGCATTCGGCCTGCTGATGGTGGGGTTGGCCGCCGATGGCTCGCACGGACTCGCGGTGGCCGCGTGGGTGGCGGCGCTGATCGCGGTGGTCGGGGGAACGGTAATCCGGTCTGCGGCAACGCTTGCCGTGTTGCTGTCGGTGATCACGATCGTGCTGTCCGACCCGCCGCTGGTTTTCGTCGCGCTGTCCGGGCTGTGCGCCGCCGCATACCTGGTCTGCCGTCACGCGGTCGGCGCGCCGGCCGGTGTGGTGATGGGCAGCGTTCCGACAGCCGTTGGCGCCGTGGGCTTTACGTTCGCGGGGTGGGTCGCGGCGTCGTTCCCGCTGCAGCTGCCGTGGTTGCCGTTGGCCGCGCCGCTGGCGGCGCTGGCCGTTTACGTGCTGGCCGTGCGCCCGTTTCTGGGCTGAGCTCAGTGCAGCAGCTGGGCGGCGTGGTCCGCCAGGTCGAGCAGCGGCTGCGGGAAGATGCCCAGCACCACGGTGATCGCGGCGCACACCGCGATCGCGGCCTTGCTCAGAATGCCAGGCGCGACCACGTGGGGGGTGTCGTCGGTGGCCTCGGTGAAGAACATCGACACGATCACCCGCACGTAGAAGTATGCGGCGATCCCACTGGCGACCACACCGACGATCACCAGGGGCGCCGCACCGCCCTGGGCGGCGGCCTTGAACACGGCGAGCTTGCTGACGAAACCACTGGTCAGCGGGATGCCGGCGAACGCCAGCAGGAACATCGAAAACATCACGCCCACAATGGGTGAGCGCTGCCCGAGCCCCGCCCAGTGCGCCAGCGTGGCGTCTTCGACGCCGTCGGCATCGCGGATCAGGCCCACGATGGCGAACGCGCCCACGGTGCTGAAGCTGTAGGCCAGCAGATAGAACAGCGTGGACGACAGGCCCGCCTGGTTGTCGGCGATGACGCCGGTGAGGATGAACCCGACGTGGGCGACCGACGAGTAGGCCAGCATGCGCTTGACGTCGGTCTGGTTGACCGCGGTGATGGTGCCCACCGCCATGGTGAGAATCGAGATCGTCCACAGGACCGGCCGCCATTGGTCGTGCAGGGGCGGCAGCGCGACGTAGACCACCCGCAGCAGCGCGCCGAAGGCCGCGACCTTGGTGGCCGCCGCCATGAATCCGGTGATGGGGGTGGGCGCACCCTGGTAGACGTCCGGAATCCACGAATGGAACGGAACCGCACCCACTTTGAACAGCAGGCCGACCGACAGCAGCGCGACGCCCACCAGCGCCATCGAGGTGTCTCCGTGCGCCGCCAGCGCGTCGCGGATGCCGGTCAGCAGCAGCGTGCCGGTCGCGCCGTACAGCAGCGCCACGCCGTAGAGGAAGAACGCCGACGAGAACGCGCCCAGCAGGAAGTACTTCATCGCCGCTTCCTGCGACAGCAGTCGGCGGTGCCGGGCCAGGCCGCACATCAGATACAGCGGCAGCGAAAGAACCTCGAGCGCAACGAACATCGTCAACAGGTCGTTGGAGGCGGGGAAGACCATCATGCCGCCGACCGACAGCATCGCCAGGGGGAACAGCTCCGTCTGCGCGGCCCCGGCCCGCTCGGCGTCGCGCTCGGCGTCGCTGCCGGGAACCGCCGACGCCTGCGGCGTGAAGGAATCCAGGCCGGCGGACCCGGCCGCCGCCACCCCGGCGGCGACCTTGCTCTCCGCCTTGGTCTGCGTGCGTTCGGCCATGAAGATGACGGCCAGCACCGCGACCAGCAGCACGGTGCCCTGCAGGTACAGCGTCGGCCGGTCGATGGCCATCGCGCCCAGCACCGTCGCGCGGCCGGAGGCCGGAAGCGACCGGCTCACCGCGATCACCGCGACGAATGCCGCGATGAGGCCGGCGAGGGCGATCGTCACCTGGGCGCCGTAGCGGGCCCGCCTGGGCAGGAACGCCTCCGCGAGGACGCCCACCACGGCGACGCCGAAAACGATGAGCGTCGGGCAGAGCAGAAAGTACTCGATGCTGGGGGTGGGGAGGGTCATTGGCGCGGTCCTTGGGCTGTCCGGGGTACGCGGTTGACTGCCGGCACGCTCGGCGCGGGATCGTGCTGACCGATGGTCGTCATGGTGTTCTCGACGGCGGGGTTGATGATGTCGAGCACCGGCTTCGGGTAGACGCCGAGAACGAGCAACAGCGCGATCAACGGTGCGACGACCAGCAATTCGCGGGCCCGCAGGTCGCCGATCTTCTCGTTGCCGGTGGCCACCGGCCCGGTCATCACCCGCTGGTAGAGCCACAGCATGTAGATGGCCGACAGCACCAGTGCGGTGACCCCGAACGCGGCGGCCAGCCAGTACCTGTTGAAAGTGCCCAGCAGGACCAGGAATTCGCTGATGAACGGCGCCAGGCCGGGCAGCGACAGGGTGGCCATGGCCGAGACCAGGAAGGTCCCCGCCAGGATGGGCGCCACCTTCTGCACCCCGCCGTAGTCGGCGATCGCCCGGCTGCCGTGCCGCGATATCAGGAATCCCGCGATCAGGAACACCGCGGCCGTGGACAGGCCGTGGTTGAGCATGTACAGCGTCGACCCGCTCTGTCCCTGGCTGGTCATCACGAAGATGCCCAGGATGATGAAACCGAAGTGCGAAATGGAGGTGTAGGCGATCAGGCGCATGATGTCGGTCTGCCCGATGGCCACGATCGCGCCGTAGATGACACCGATGACGGCCAGCACCACGATCAGCGGGCGGAAATACGTTGAGGCGCCGGGGAACAGCTGCAGGCAGTAGCGCAGCATGCCGAAGGTGCCCACCTTGTCCATCACCGCCATCATCAGCACCGCGGTGGCCGGGGTGGCCTCCACCGCGGCGTCGGGCAGCCAACGGTGGAACGGCCACAGCGGCGCCTTGATGGCGAACGCGAACATGAAGCCCAGGAACAGCGCCTTGAACACCGCGGAGTCGGCGCCGTAGCGGCCGGAGGCGACGCCGGCCACGATCTCGCGGAAGTCGAAGGTGCCCGAACCGTGCTGGGCGGTCACCACGTACAGCCCGATCACCGCGGCCAGCATGATCAGCCCGCCGAACAGGTTGTACAGCAAGAACTTCACCGCCGCGCGCGACCTGCCCGCGCCACCGCCGAAGCCCCCGATCAGGAAGTACATCGGGATCAGCATGGCCTCGAAGAACACGTAGAACAGCAAGACGTCCAGCGCCACGACGGAGATCAGCACCATCGACTCGATCGCCAGCGTCAGGGCGATGTACGCGTGCACGCCGCGCGGGTTGCCTTCGCCTCCGTCGTTCCAGCCGGCCACCTGCAGCACCGGGATCAGTACCGCGGTCAGCAGCACCAGCACCACCGCGATGCCGTCCACGCCCAGGGAGTAGGTGGCGCCGAAAGCCGGTATCCAGGAACGGCTTTCGACGAACTGGTAAGTGCTGCCACCGGTCTTGAAGCCGAGGGTGACGACGATCGCGACCGCCAGTGTCACGACGCCGAAGACCAGGCCGGTCCACTTGGCGACCCGGCGCAGCCCGGGCGGCAGCAGGATGACGAGCACCGAGCCGGCCAGCGGCACCAGCCACAGGACGCTCAGCCAGGGAACCGTATTCATAGCACCCGCGTTCACCACAGTTTCACCGCCAGGATCAGCGCGACCACCAGGACCGCGCCCGTCAACATCGACAATGCGTAGTTGCGGGCGAAGCCGGTTTGCAGCCCCCGCAGGCGATTCGAGGTCCGGCCCACCAGCGCGGCCAGCGCGTTGACCGAGCCGTCCACCCCCGCGTTGTCCACGTCGACAAGCGCTTGGGTCAGTTCGGCACCGGGACGCATGAACACCTCCTCGTTGAAGGCGTCCCCGTAGAAGTCCCTGCGGGCGGCGGTCGTCACCGGCGACACCGAAAGCGGCGCCACGCTGGGGATTTCCGCGGTGGCGTACAACCGGTAGGCCACCGCGATCCCGATGGCGACGACGCCCAGCGCCAGGGCGGTGCTCACCCACGCCGGGAACGCGTGGGTCATTTCCTCGTGCTTCCCGACGACCGGCTCGAGCCAGCTCTGCAGGGTGCCCCGCCATGCCAGCAGGCCGCCGGAGAACACCGAGCCGAAGGCGAGCAGGATCATCGGCCACGTCATCAGCCCGGGCGCCTCGTGGGGATGGGAGCCCGGCGCCCAACGCTTTTGACCGAAGAAGGTCATCAGCATCACGCGCGTCATGTAGAACGCGGTGACGCCCGCGCCCAGCAGCGCGGCCCCGCCCAGCACGTAGCCGCGGATGCCCCCCGCGCCCAGGGCGGCCTCGACGATGGCGTCCTTGGAGAAGAATCCCGCGAACGGCGGGACGCCGATGATCGCCAGGTATCCGAGGCCGAAGGTGGCGAAGGTGATCGGCAGCGCGGCGCGCAGGCCGCCGTAGCGGCGCATGTCCTGTTCCTCGTGCATCGCGTGGATCACCGCGCCGGAGCCCAGGAACAGCCCGGCCTTGAAGAAGCCGTGGGTGAGCAGGTGCATGATCGCGAACGCGTAGCCGGCCGGGCCGAGGCCGGCGGCGAGCACCATGTAGCCGATCTGGCTCATCGTCGACGCGGCCAGCGCGCGCTTGATGTCGTCCTTGGCACAGCCGATGAACGCCCCGAGCAGCAGCGTGACGGCGCCGACGGCGACCACGGCGGTTTGCGCGTCGGGCGCCAGGTTGTAGAGCGGATTGGACCGCACGATGAGGTATACGCCGGCGGTCACCATGGTGGCGGCGTGGATCAGCGCGGACACCGGGGTGGGGCCTTCCATCGCGTCGCCCAACCAGGCCTGCAGCGGGACCTGCGCGGACTTGGCGCAGGCGCCCAGCAGCAGCAACAGCCCCATGGCCGTCAGCGCGCCACGGCCCGCGGCGGGCGCACCGGCGAACACCCCTGCGTAGGACAGCGTGCCGAAGGTGCTGAACATCAAGAACATTCCCAGGGCGAGCCCCGCGTCCCCGACGCGGTTCATCACGAACGCCTTCTTCGCCGCCGTCGACGCCGTCGGCTTGTGGTACCAGAACCCGATCAGCAGGTAGGACGCCAGGCCGACGCCTTCCCAGCCGACGTAGAGCACCACGTAGTTGTCGGCGACCACCAGGAGCAGCATCGACGCCAGAAACAGGTTGAGGTAGCCGAAAAACCGTCGGCGGTCCGGGTCTTCGGCCATGTAGGCGACCGAATAGATGTGGATGAGGGACCCGACCCCGGTGATCAGCAGCACGAAACACACGGAGAGCTGGTCGATCTGCAGGCCGAGGTCCACCTGCAGCTGGCCCACCGGGATCCAGGTGAACAACCTCTGGTGGATGACGCGGTCTTCCGCGCCGCGTCCGAGCAGCTCGTTCAGCAGGCTCAGGCCCACGCCGAACGCCGCGAGCGCGGTGGCGCAACCCAGCCAGTGCCCCCACGGATCGGTGCGCCGCCCGCCGAACAGCAGGATCGCGGCGCCCACCAGCGGCAGCGCCACCAGCAGCCAGGTGTAGTGAGTCATGTTGGCCCCATATTGGCGATGTCAGCCTTTGAGTAGGTTCGCGTCGTCCACCGACGCCGATTTGCGAGCACGGAAAATGGTCATGATGATCGCCAGGCCGACGACGACCTCGCACGCGGCCACCACCATCGTGAAGAACGCGATCATCTGTCCGTCCAGGTGCCCGTGCATCCGCGCGAACGTGACGAAGGCCAGGTTGACGGCGTTCAGCATCAGCTCGACGCACATGAACATCACGATGGCGTTGCGCCGCAGCAGCACGCCCGAGGCCCCGATGGTGAACAGCAGGGCCGAAAGGTACAGGTAATTGGCCGGATTCACGACGCACCGCCCTGTGACAAACTCGGGCTCGCCTGACGGGAAGGGGTCTGCTCGCCGTCGGCGCCGCGGCTACGCAGGATCGGCGACACCGACAGCTCCGAATACGACCCGTCCGGCAGCAGCGCGGCCACGTCGACCGCGTTGTGGCGCGCGTACACGCCGGGGCTGGGCATCGGGGTCGGGTGCCCCCCGGGCTGGAATCGCTCCTGGGAAAGCTCCCGTTGCGTCTTGCGGCGCTCGAAACGCTCGCGGTGTGCCAGCACCATCGCCCCGATGGCCGCGGTGATGAGCAGCGCGCTGGTGAGTTCGAACGCCCACACGTACCGGGAGAAGATCAGCGCCGCAAGCCCTTCCACGTTGCCGTTGGCGTTGGCGGTGGTCAGCCCCGCGAAGCCCCGGGTCGCGCCGGCGCCGATGGCGGCGATCAGCAGCACGCCGAACCCGACCCCGGCCAGCGCCGCGGCGATGCGCTGTCCGTGCAGCGTCTCCTTCAGGGATTCCGCGGAGTCCACGCCGATCAGCATCAGCACGAACAGGAACAGCATCATCACCGCGCCGGTGTAGACCACGACTTGGACGACGCCCAGGAAGAGCGCGTCCTGGATCATGTAGAACACCGCGAGGATGATCATCGTCATCGCCAGGAACATCGCCGAGTACACCGCGTTGACCGCCAGCACCACCCCGATCGCGCCGATCAGCGCCAGCGCGCCCAGCACCCAGAACGCCACCGCTTCGCCGGTGGAGGTGCGGACGATGGTGTCGGAAGCCAGATCCGAAGCCAGATTGGAAGCCAGCAGTTGGACCGTTGACGGAGTCACCGGGAGTCTCCGGCCTGTTGGATCTCGCGCAGGCCGTCGGCCGTGACGTTGCCCTGGTAGTAGTCCTTGTCGGTGGCGCCGGGCGCCCGGGGGTGCGGCGGCGCGGTCATGTCTTGCAGCAGCGGCGCGAGCAGCCGGTCCTTTTCGTAGATCAGGTCGGCGCGGTTGTCGTCGGCCATCTCGTAGTCGTTGGTCATCGTCAGGGCCCGGGTGGGGCACGCCTCGATGCACAACCCGCAGCCGATGCAGCGCAGATAGTTGATCTGGTAGACCCGGCCGTAGCGTTCGCCGGGTGAGTACCGCAGCTCTTCGGTGTTGTCCGCGCCCTCGACGTAGATCGCGTCTGCCGGGCAGGCCCAGGCGCACAGCTCGCACCCGATGCACTTCTCCAGGCCGTCCGGGTAGCGGTTGAGCTGGTGGCGGCCGTGGTAGCGCGGCGCGACGGGGCCCGGCTTCTCCGGATACTCCTCGGTGACGTGCTTTTTGAACATCGATCCGAACGTCACGCCGAATCCGGCCACGGCGTCCAAGAACTTAGCCACGTGCTTTCTCCTTGCTCGCAGCCGCCAGGGACTTCATCGGCAGCGGCGGTGTCGGGAATACCGGTGCGGGCGGCTGTCCGGCCGGGAGTTGTTTGGCCTGCCGGCGGAGCTGGCGCTCCAGCGCGCGAATCCCGGGTGTGGCGAACGGTTTTCGCAGCAACAGCACCAGCGCCGTGGCGAACACGATGCTGCAGGCCACCAGCAACGGGGTCCAATGGGCATACCCCTGGTTCTGCAGCGTGCGGATCACCGCCGCGATCAACACCCAGACCAGCGAGGCCGGGATCAGCAGCTTCCAGCCCAGCCCCATGAACTGGTCGTAGCGCAGCCGGGGCAATGAGGCCCGCAGCCAGAAGTAGATGAACAGGAAGGTCCACATCTTGGCGGTGAACCACAGCACCGGCCACCACCCGGTGTTGGCCCCCGCCCACATGTTGATCGGCCACGGCGCATGCCACCCGCCGAAGAACAACGCGGTGGCCAGGGACGACACCGTCATCATGTTGACGTACTCGGCCAGCATGAACATCGCGAACTTCAGCGACGAGTACTCGGTGTGGAATCCCGCCACCAGCTCGCCCTCGGCCTCGGGCAGATCGAATGGCGCCCGGTTGGTTTCGCCGACCATCGAGATCAGGTAGATGACGAACGACGGCAGCAGCAGGAACACGTACCAGACGCGGTCCTGCGCCGCGACGATCTGCGACGTCGACATGGTGCCGGCGAAGAGGAACACCGCCGCGAACGACAACCCCATCGCCACCTCGTAGGAGATGACCTGCGCGGTGGAGCGCACGCCGCCCAGCAGCGGATAGGTGGACCCGGATGCCCAGCCGCCCAGCACGATGCCGTACACCCCGATCGCCGACAACCCGAGGATGAACAGCACCGCGACCGGGAGGTCGGTGAGCTGCAGCGGTGTGCGGTGGCCGAACACCGACACCACCGGCCCGAACGGGATGAAGGCGAAGGCGGTGAACGCGGGAATGGTGGAGATGACCGGCGCCGCGAAGTAGACGAACTTGTCGACGCCGCCCGGGGTGATGGTTTCCTTGAGCGCCAACTTGATTCCGTCGGCCAGGCTCTGCAGGGCGCCCCACGGGCCCGCCCGGTTGGGGCCGGGCCGAAGCTGCATCCAGCCGAGGATCTTGCGTTCGAGCAGGATCGCGACCAGCACGTTGAGCATGAGGAACACGAAGATGGCCAGCGCCTTGCCCAGCACCAGCCACCAGGGGTCGTGACCGAAGGCGGTCAGGGAGTTCGTCATGAGCCCACTCCGATTTTCACTGTGCTGCCCAGCGTTACGCCCAGCCGCCGGTGCACGGCCGAGCCCGGCGAGTTCAGCGGGAGCCACACCACCCGGTCGGGCATGTCGGTGACGACCAGCGGGAGGCTGATGGAGCCGCGCGGCGTGCTGACGGTGACCGCGTCGCCGTCGGCGGCGCCGATCTCGGCCGCCGTGTCGGCCGAGAGCCGCGCCACGGGTTGGCGCGCCGTCCCGGCCAGGTGCGGCTCGCCGTCCTGCATGCGGCCGTTGTCCAGCAGCATCCGCCAGCCGGTCAACACCGCCTCGCCGGCGCCCACCTCGGTCGGCTCCGGGGTCGCGACGCCCGGGCCGGCGGCCCAGCCGCCGTCCCAGGTGCCCAGCCCGGACAGCTCGGCGCGGGCCGCTTCGGCGGTCGAGAGCCCGAGGTAGACGCCCATCTCGTCGGCCAGCGCGTCGAGCACCTGATGATCGGACTGGCCGGCCTGCTGGGTGGTGCCGTGCAGCGCCGGGCCGAACGGGCGGTAGCGGCCCTCCCAGTTGATGAAGGCCCCGGCCTTCTGCGCCGTCGGCGCGACCGGGAACACCACGTCGGCGCGCTCGGTCACGGCGCTGTGTCGCAGCTCCAGGCTGACCACGAAGCCCGCGGCGTCCAGCGCCGCCAGCACCGCTTCCGGGTCGGCGAAGTCGTCGGGTTCGACGCCGCCGACCAGCAGGGCGCCCAGCGTTCCGTCGGCAGCGGCGGCCAGCATGCCGTCCACGTCACGCCCGGCGGCGGAAGGCAATTCGGACACGTGCCAGGCCGCGGCGATCTGCGCGCGGGCGGTCTCGTCGCCGAGGGGGCGACCACCCGGCAGCAGGGCGGGCAGCGCGCCGGCCTCCAGCGCGCCCCGCTCGCCGGCCCGGCGCGGCACCCACGCCAGCCGCGCCCCGGTGGCGTCGGCGAGCCGGGCGGCGGCGGACAATCCGCCGGGCACCGTGGCCAGGCGTTCCCCGACCAGGATGACCGAGCCGGTGGTGGACAGCAGGTCGCCCACCTCACCGGTGGCCAGCCCGTCCAGGGCCGCCGCCTCGGCCCCGGGAACGGTCTTGATCAGTCGTCCGGACATCTTCGCCAGCGCCCGGGTGGCGAACGGCGCCACCGCGTACACCGGTAGCCGGTGCTTGCGGGCGGCCTTGCGCAGCCGCAGGAACACGATGGGCGACTCGTCCTCCGGCTCGAAGCCGACCAGCAGCACCGCCGGCGCCGATTCCAGGTCCGCGTAGCTGACGTCCCGCCGTCCGGCGACCCGCGCCGCCAGAAAGTCGGCCTCCTCGGCCGAGCTCGGACGGGCGCGAAAGTCGATGTCGTTGCTGTCCAACACGATTCGGGCGAACTTGGAGTACGCGTAGGCGTCTTCCAGGGTGGCCCGGCCGCCGACCAGCACGCCGGTGCGCCCGCGGGCCGCAGCGAGGCCACCGATCGCCGTCGCCATCGCGTGCGACCACGACGCGGGCACCAGCGATCCGTCCGCGTCGCGGATCAGGGGGGTGGTGATCAGGTCGGGCTGCGTCGCATAACTGAACGCCCACCGGCCCTTGTCGCAGTTCCACTCCTCGTTGACCTCGGGGTCGTCGCCGGCCAGCCGCCGCAGCACCTTGCCGCGGCGGTGGTCGGTGCGCTGGGCGCAGCCGGACGCGCAGTGCTCGCAGACGCTGGGGCTGGACACCAGGTCGAACGGGCGGGCCCGGAAACGGTAGGCCGTTCCGGTCAGCGCGCCCACCGGGCAGATCTGCACGGTGTTGCCCGAGAAGTACGAGTCGAACGGCTCGTTGGCGTAGATGCCGACCTGCTGCAGGGCGCCGCGCTCCTGCATGTCGATGAAGGGGTCGCCGGCGATCTGCTCGGAGAACCGCGTGCAGCGCGCGCACAGGATGCAGCGCTCCCGGTCCAGCAGCACCTGGGCGGAGATGTTGATCGGCTTGGCGAAGGTGCGCTTGACGTCGGTGAAGCGAGAATCGGTGCGGCCGTTGGACATCGCCTGGTTCTGCAGGGGGCACTCGCCGCCCTTGTCGCACATCGGGCAGTCCAGCGGGTGGTTGATGAGCAGCAGCTCCATCACGCCGTGCTGGGCCTTGTCGGCGGCCTCCGACGTGAGCTGCGTGCGCACGACCATGTCGTCGGTGGCGACGGTGGTGCACGACGCCATCGGTTTGCGTTGCCCCTCGACCTCGACCAGGCACTGCCGGCATGCGCCGACCGGCTCGAGCAGCGGGTGGTCGCAGAACCGGGGGATCTGGATGCCCATCAACTCGGCGGCCCGGATCACCAATGTGCCCTTGGGCACGCTGATTTCGTTGCCGTCGATGGTCAGCGTCACCATGTCCGGCGGACGCACCTCGTCGCCGGTCTCGGTCTTGGCCGCCTGCGTCACGCGTTACCTCCGTTGGCCATCAGCATGGAGTCTCGGGGATCGAACGGGCATCCACCGCCTTCGACGTGGGCCACGTATTCGTCGCGGAAGTACTCGATCGACGACATGACCGGGCTGGCGGCGCCGTCGCCCAACGCGCAGAACGACTTTCCCAAGATGGTGTCGGAGATGTCCAACAGCTTGTCGATGTCCTCGCTGGTGCCCCTGCCGGTTTCCAGCCGCTCGTAGATCTGGTCCAGCCAGAAGGTGCCCTCCCGGCAGGGGGTGCACTTGCCGCACGACTCGTGCTTGTAGAAGTAGGTCCAGCGGCGCACGGCGCGCACCACGCAGGTGGTTTCGTCGAAGATCTCCAGCGCCTTGGTGCCCAGCATCGAGCCCACCCCGCCCACACCCTCGTAGTCCAGCGGCACGTCGAGGTGCTCGTCGGTGAGCAGGGGGGTGGACGACCCGCCGGGTGTCCAGAACTTGAGCCGGTGCCCGGCCCGCACCCCGCCGGCGTAGGCGAGCAACTCGCGCAGCGTGATACCCAGCGGGGCCTCGTACTGGCCGGGCTTGGCGACGTGCCCCGACAGCGAATACAGCGTGAAGCCAGGGGATTTCTCGCTGCCCATCGACCGGAACCATTCGACCCCGTTGAGGATGATGGACGGCACGCTGGCGATGGTCTCGACGTTGTTGATCACCGTCGGGCAGCCGTAGAGCCCCGCCACCGCGGGGAACGGCGGCCGCAGCCGTGGCTGGCCGCGCCGGCCTTCCAGCGAATCGAGCAGCGCCGTCTCCTCACCGCAGATGTACGCGCCGGCGCCGGCGTGCACCACCAGCTCCAGGTCGAAGCCCGAGCCGTTGATGTCGCGGCCCAGGTAACCGGCGGCGTAGGCCTCGGCCACCGCGTTCTGCAGGCGGCGCAGCACGGGCAGCACCTCCCCGCGCACGTAGATGAACGCGTGGCTGGCCCTGATCGCGTAAGCGGCGATGATGACGCCCTCGACGAGGACGTGCGGCGTCGCCAGCATCAGCGGAATGTCTTTGCACGTACCGGGTTCCGACTCGTCGGCGTTGACCACCAGGTAATGCGGCTTGGCGGCCGCGCCGGTGTCGCCCTGCGGGATGAACGACCACTTCGTCCCGGTCGAGAAGCCGGCCCCGCCGCGGCCCCGCAACCCGGAGTCCTTGACGGTGGCGATCACGTCGTCGGGCGCCATGGCCAGCGCCTTCTTCATCGCCTCGTAGCCGTCGTGACGCCGGTAGGTCTCCAGAGTCCACGACTGCGGGTCGTCCCAGAACCGGCTGATGACCGGGGTCAGCGGCGTCGCCTGTGAGTTCGTCATGACCGGCCCGCCGGGGGAGTGGGCGCGGACATGCCGTGTTCCTTGGCGACCCTCAGACCCGCCAGGGTGGCCTCACCCGCGCCGCCCTGGCCTTCGTCGGCGCGCGGGTCGGGCAGGCCGGCGAGGATGCGCGACGTCTCGCGGAAGGCGCACAGCGGGGCGCCGCGGGTGGGACGTTTTGGCTCACCGGAGCGCAGCGAGTCGACGAGGTCGCGCGCCGACTCCGGTGTCTGGTTGTCGTAGAACTCCCAGTTGACCATCACCACCGGGGCGTAGTCGCAGGCGGCGTTGCATTCGATGTGTTGCAGAGTGACCGACCCGTCGGGGGTGGTCTCGTCGTTGCCGATGCCCAAATGCTCTTTCAGGGCGTCGAATACGGCGTCGCCGCCCATGATCGCGCACAGCGTGTTGGTGCAGACGCCGACGAGGTAGTCGCCGGTGGGCCCGCGGCGGTACATCGTGTAGAAGCTCGCCACCGCCGACACCTCGGCGCCGGTGAGCCCCAGCTGCTCGCCGCAGAACTCCAAGCCGGCCGGGGTCAGGTAGGAGTCCTCGGCCTGGACCAGGTGCAGCAGCGGCAGCAGCGCGGAGCGCTTGTTGGGGTAGCGGCCGATGATCTCCTTGGCGTCGACCTCGAGCCGCGCCCGGACCTCGGGTGAATACGTTTGCGGCGCACCCTCGGTGACGAACGCGTTGGGTTCCTCCGGCGGGGGTCCGAGCCGGATGAAGACCGGCTGTCCTTGCGGGCCGGTCACCGGTCCACCCCGCCCATCACCGGGTCGATGCTGGCGACCGCGGTGATCAGGTCGGCCACCATCCCGCCCTCGCACATTGCGGCGACCGACTGCAGGTTGGTGAACGACGGGTCGCGGTAGTGCACCCGGTAGGGCCGGGTGCCGCCGTCACTCACCATGTGCACGCCCAGCTCCCCGCGCGGCGATTCCACCGCGGTGTAGACCTGGCCCGCCGGAACCCTGATGCCCTCGGTGACCAGCTTGAAGTGGTGGATCAACGCCTCCATCGAGCCGCCCATGATCTTGGCGATGTGCTCCGGTGAGTTGCCCATGCCGTCCGGGCCCACCTTCAGGTCGGCCGGCCAGGCGATCTTGCGGTCCTCGACCATGATCGGGCCCGGCTTCAACTTGTCCAGACACTGCTCGACGATCTTGATCGACTCCCACATCTCGTTGACGCGAATCATGTAGCGGCCGTAAGCATCACACGTGTCAGCGGTCATCACGTCGAATTCGTAGTTTTCGTATCCGCAGTACGGCTCGCTCTTGCGCAGATCGTGGGGCAACCCGGTGGCGCGCAGGATGGGCCCGGTGATGCCCAGCGCCATGCAGCCGGTCAGGTCGAGGTAGCCGATGTCCTGGGTGCGGGCCTTCCAGATGGCGTTCTCGTTGAGCAGATCGCCCATTTCGCGCAGCACCTGGCGCAGCGGCTCGAGGGCTTCGGCGATGTCGGTCTCCGCGCCCGGCGGCAGGTCCTGCGCGACGCCCCCGGGCCGGATGTAGGCGCTGTTCATCCGCAAACCCGAGATCTTCTCGAACAGGGTCAGGACGATCTCGCGGCCGCGGAAACCGACGAACATCGGGGTCATCGCCCCCAGTTCCATGCCGCCGGTGGCGAGTGCGACCAGATGCGAGGAGATCCGGTTGAGTTCCATCATCATCACCCGGATGACGTTGACCCGCTCCGGGATCTGATCGGTGATGCCGAGCAGCTTCTCCACGCCCAGGCAGTACGCGGTCTCGTTGAAAAACGGTGCCAGATAATCCATTCGGGTCACGAAGGTGACGCCCTGGGTCCAGTACCGGTATTCGAGGTTCTTCTCGATCCCGGTGTGCAGGTAGCCGACTCCGCAGCGGACCTCGGTGACCGTTTCCCCTTCGATCTCCAGGATCAGCCGCAGCACCCCGTGCGTGGACGGGTGCTGGGGACCCATGTTGACGACGATCCGCTCGCCGGGGTCCGCCTTGCGGGCGGCGTCGACGATCTGGTCCCAGTCCTGGCCACCGGCGACCAGCACGGTCTCCGGGCTTTCGGCGCCGCCCCCACCGTTGGTCGAGTCAGTGATTGTGCTCATCAGTTGTACGCTCTCCGCTCGTCGGGCGGGGGTATCTGGGCTCCCTTGTACTCCACCGGGATGCCGCCGAGGGGATAGTCCTTGCGTTGCGGGTGGCCATGCCAGTCGTCGGGCATCTCGATGCGGGTCAGCGACGGGTGTCCGTCGAAGATGATGCCGAAGAAGTCGTAGGTTTCGCGCTCGTGCCAGTCGCAGGTCGGATAGACCCCGTACAGCGACGGGATGTGCGGATCCTCGTCGGGCACAGCCACTTCCAGGCGGACGCGGCGATTGTGCGTGATCGACTGCAACGGGTACACCGCGTGCAGTTCGCGGCCCGTCTCGTTGGGGTAGTGCACCCCGCTGACGCCCAGGCACATCTCGAACCGCAGCTCCGGTTCGTCGCGCAGGCGCTGGGCCAGGGCCACCAGCTTGTCGCGGCGAACGTGCAGCGTCAGCTCGTCGCGGTACACCACGACTTTCTCGACCGCTTCTTCGAATTCGGCACCGCTGCCGCTCAACGCCTCGGCCAGCCGGTCCACCACGTCGTCGAAGTAGCCGCCGTAGGGCCGCGGGCTGCCGCCCGGGAGGGTGATCTGCCGCACCAGCCGCCCGTAGCCGGTGGTGTCGCCGGAATCGGAGATGCCGAACATGCCGCGGCGCACGCCGATCACCTCGCCGTCGGCGCGGGGCGGCCCACCGCCTTCGGTCGCCGCTTCCTGAGGGTCGTGATCCGGCGAGCTCATCGCAGCAGCCCGCGCATCTCGATCGTGGGCCGGGCCGACAGCGCCGCCTGCTCGGCCTCGGCGATCGCTTCTTCGCGGTTGACGCCAAGCGGCATCTGTTGAATCTTCTCGTGCAGCTTGAGGATTGCGTGCAGCAGCATCTCCGGGCGCGGCGGGCAGCCGGGCAGGTAGATGTCCACCGGGACGATGTGGTCCACGCCCTGCACGATCGCGTAGTTGTTGAACATCCCGCCGGACGACGCGCACACGCCCATGGCCAGCACCCACTTCGGCTCGCCCATCTGGTCGTAGATCTGGCGCAGCACCGGTGCCATCTTCTGGCTCACCCGCCCGGCCACGATCATCAGGTCCGCCTGTCGCGGAGTCGCCGAGAACCGCTCCATGCCGAACCGCGCGATGTCGAATCTCGGCCCGGCCGTTGCCATCATCTCGATGGCGCAGCAGGCCAACCCGAACGTCGCCGGCCACAGGGAGTTCTTGCGGACATAGCCGGCCACCTTCTCGACCGTGGACAGCAGAATCCCACCGGGCAGCTGTTCTTCGAGACCCACGTCTACCTCAATCCCACGTCAGGCCGCCGCGGCGCCACACATAGGCGTACGCCACGAAAACCGTGAGCATGAACACCACCATCTCGACCAACGCGAACGTTCCCAGCGCGTCATAACTGACCGCCCAGGGATACAAGAACACGATTTCGATGTCGAAGACGATAAACAGCATTGCGGTCAGGTAATACTTCACCGGGAACCGCTGGCCGGGCGTCGCGTGCGGGCCACTCACCGGCGTTGCGGTGGGCTCGATGCCGCACTCGTAGGGGGCCATCTTCGACCTGTTGTAGCGCGACGGGCCGGCCAGGCTCGCGATCACCACCGATCCGACGGCGAAGGCCGCGGCTATCGCTCCGAGTACCAGGATGGGTATGTAGACGTTCAACTCGCTCCAAGATCTCCTCGTACGGGTCGCCGGTGCGGCGGCCGGGCGGGGGGCCGGGCTGCTGTGACGTACCCGGGCCGCGGGCAATCACAGTGACCTCCACAACATAGCGTCGTGAAGGCGGGTGCGTTTTGTCGGGGTGGGGGTATTCGTTTCGTTTTTGTGTCGCCGCAACCGGGCGGCCCGTCGCCGCGGGTGGCCCGCGCCGGACCAACGCCGCATCGGCGCCCGCCGGCGAGCCGACGGGCGCGGTATCGACGCAGGTTAATGCGCTAGCGAGTGGGGGTGCGCAGCAGTCCGAGCACCGTGCGGCCCAGCACGATGGGATCGATGGGATGCGGCACGGCGGCCTCGGCCCGCGACCAGTTCGCCAGCCAGGCGTCGTCCGGGCGTCCGGTGAGCACCACGATCGGCGGGCACGTCGCGAGTTCGTCCTTGAGTTGTTTGGCGATTCCCATGCCGCCGGTGGGGGTGGCCTCCCCGTCCAGGATGGCCAAGTCGATGCCGCCCTCGTCCATCTGCCGCACCACCATCGGGGCGGTCGCCACCTCGAGGTAGGTCAGCTCGGGCAGGTCCGGATGCAGATGCTTGCCCAGCGCCCGGATCACTTGTTCGCGGGTTCTGGCGTTATCGCTGTAGACCAGGATCCGCAGGGCGACGCTGGATTCGGGGCTGGAGTCCGACACGGTGCAGATGCTACTGGTGTCGCACCGGCGTTACTGGGCAGCCCGCGCGAAGACGGCTTCGGCCGCCGCGGTGGCCGTCGATCCGATCATGCCGAGGCGGTTCCAGCCCAGGTCGAACTGGGTGCGGTCGATCTTGGCCTCGGCGGCGATCCGGATCGACCCGTCGTCGAGCTCGGTGATCGTGGCGGGCAGCGGCAGCGGCGCGGTGATGCCTTTGATGGTGAAGGCCGCCCGCAGCTCGGCGGCCTTGCCCTTGGTCGGCTGGACCCCGGTGACGACGACGCTGATCTCACCGAATCGCTCGACGTCGAAGAAGTCGGCCGAGCGCAGGTGTTTGTCGCGGCGGCCGATCCCGGTGTCCAGCGATGCGGCGCGGATGTCCAGGCGGCCGAAAACCGCGCCCTTGCCCGTCAGTTGGCCGTCGCCGCCGAACTCGGTGAACCGGCCCTTGACGCGCAGCAGGCCCCACATGTTGGCGATCTTGAAGGTGATCGCCGAGCGGTCCGGGACGAGGTTCCACACCCCGGCCATGTCGGGATCGTTCAGCAGTGTTTCCAGAGTCGTCATCGTCACCCCATCTCTCGTGGCGAATCTAACGGCTATCCCATCAGTGGCGCGATCTCGGCGGGGTCGAAGTACTCGTCGATCCGGTCGAGCCGGCCGTTGGGGCCCACCCTGATCACGATGCAGACGCGCATCGAGATCGATTGGCCCGCATGGCCGGTGGCGTGCAGCACGTGCTGCTGGACGAAGCCGCCCTCGAAGAATTGCCGGTCCAGGATTTCGTAGTGGCGTTCGGTGGTCGCGCCGATGAACCAGTCGATGACCCGCAGCGCCCGGGCCTTGCCGTCCGGCGCCGAAGAATCGCGCCGCGCGCCGGCCCGCCAGACCGTGATGTCCTCGCTCCACATGCGGTCAACCGCGGCGACGTCGCCCTTTTCGATCGCGGTGAACAGGCGGTCGGCCGCGTCGGCCACGATTTCCTTACTCGCAGCGGTCATGATGTCGCTCCTATTCGCTGTCGTCGCCGTCGGCGCTGTCGTATCCGGGGTGGGCGGCCGCCACCCGGCGCCGCACCAGGGTGCGCAGGCAGGCGGTGACCTCCCGGGCCCGTCCGTCCAGCTCGCCCGCCCGGATCGCGGCGGCCAGCTCTTCCTCGTCGGCGAACCCCAGGTCGGTCAGCGCGGCGCGGGACTCGGACTCGCTCTCGTCGAGCAGTTCGCGCTCGACGATGCGCAACGCGTTGGCGGCCACCCTCGCGTGGAAGTTGACCTGCCCGCTGGTCGCCGCCCGCACGTCGGTCTCCAGGAATTCGGCCACCGCGGCCACCAGCTCGGCCGCGAGGGGACGGCCGTACGGCCCGATCATTCGGGGACCTCTTCGAGCAGGTCGAGCAGGTCCCACTCGGTCTCGCACACGCGGCGACCGATCGCGGCCAGTTCCACCGAGCGGAACTGACCGGTCAGATGCCGCTCCGCCTGGTAGCGGCAGATCACGCCCCAACGCAGCGTGGCCAGCACCAGCCACCAGTGGAACGCCACCCGGTCGACGCTGGTCCCGCCGGCCTGTTCGTAGGCGCGAAGGAAGCTCTCGATGCTGCCGAGGCCGCCCGCGCCGAGGCTGGCCGGGGCGCCGAAGCGCCAGGCCCGGATGCAGAACCAGGCGAGGTCGTCGTACGGGTCGCCGCGGTGCACCAGCTCCCAGTCGAGGACGGCGGCCAGGCGGGAGCCGTCGACGATGAGGTTGCCCATCCGGTAGTCGCCGTGCACCAGGACGTCCGCCGACGGCGGGCCCTTTCGAGGCCGGTTGAGCTCGAGCCAGCGAAACGCCCACTCGAACGTGGCCGTCGTGTCACCCATGGCGTCGAGCCGCTCACGCCACTGCGTAAGCGGGTCCTCGTCCGCCAGGCCGGGGATGCACGGGTCGGCGCGGTGAATGGCCGCCAGGGCCTGCGCGCACTGCCCCAGCAGCCCCGCCCGGGCCGCTTGCCCACCCGCGGCGTCGAGCTGACGCTGAATGCGCCGGACGATGGTCTCGCCCGCGATCTCGTCGCAGATCAGAAATGGATTGCCCAGTGCGGCAGGCGAATCGTCGGCGATGAGGACGTGGGGGACCGGGGCGCCGGCCGCGGCCGCCGCGGCCTGCGCGCGCGCCTCCAGCTCCATGCCGGCGTGCAGGTCGTCGGGCGCGCCGGTGCGCAGGATCAGCGCGTGGCGCCGGTCGCCGGTGACGGCGTCGAACGCCCAGGTGGATCGGCTCGCGCCGCCGGTCAAGGCGCGCAGGTTCTGCACCGTGACATCGGCACCCAGCACCGGCGTGAGTTTCGCGGCGAGTCGAGAGGCCAGCTCCTCGGTCGTCGTCACTTGCCAAACTTAAACAGCCGCTGCGCCACCCGGCGAATCTGGATCTCCTCGGCGCCCTCGGTGATCCGGTAGCGGCGGTGGTGCCGATAGATGTGCTCGAACGGCTCGTGGCGGCTGTAGCCCAGGCCACCGAAGATCTGCATGGCCCGGTCGGCGGCGTCGCAGACGAGTCGGTTGGCCCGATAGTTGGCCATCGACACCTTGTCCGAGACCTCCATGTGGTGGTCCCGGTCCAGGTGCCAGGCGGCGTAGGCCACCAGCAGCCGCACCATCTGGGCTTCCGTCTGCAATTCGGCCAGCGGCCACTGCACTGCCTGGTTGACCGACAGCGGTTTGCCGAAGACGCTCCGTTGGCCGGCGTATTCGGCGGCGCGGTCGATGCAGTACTGCGCCGCGCCCAGGCTGCTGGCCGCCTGCCGAATCCTGTTCTCGTGCAAGAACGTCTGCGCGACCTCCAGGCCGCGGTCCACCTCGCCGAGCACCGCGTCGGCGGGCACCCGGACGTCGGTCAACCGGACTTCGCCGTGATCGGTCGGCATGTTGAACGTCCACCAGTAGTAGGGAATGTCGAAGCCGGGCGCATCCGTCGGCACCAGAAACGCCGTGATGCCCCGCGCCTGGCCCGGCTCACCGGACGTGCGGGCGAAGACAAGGTCGTGGGTCGCGCGGTGGACCCCGGTGTTGAACCGCTTGGACCCGTTGATCACCCAGCCGTCACCGTCGGCCTGCGCGCGCGTCTCCAGCCAGGTGGCGTCCGAGCCGTGCTGCGGCTCGGTCAGGCCGAACGCCATGGACCGTTCGCCGGTGATCAGCGCCTCGGACCACAGCCGTCGCTGCTCGTCGGTGCCGAAGCGCTCCATCATGATCACCTGGGGGAAGTTCCCGACGATCGAGGACTCGTTCTGCAGGTCGTTGTGCAGGCCAAGACCCTTGTGGGCGAGGTGTTCCCGGATGACCGCCATGTCGACGTTGGTGCCGTCCCGGCCGCCGAGCGCGGCCGGCAGCCCGTACCGCAGCCAGCCCGCCTTGTCGGCGCGTCTGCGCATCTCGGCGAGCAGGTCCTCCCACTCGCGGGTGGGGATGCCATCGTTGTCCCAGTCGGTGCGGGCATGTTCGCGGCGCTTGTCGAAATACTGGATGTGTTCGCGCTCCAGCGGTTTGATCTCGGACTCGATGAACTCGTCCATCTCGGTGAGCAGGCCCGGAAGGTGTTCGGGCAGTGTGAAATCCACAGGTGTCTCCTTTGGAAAGGCTCAAGCGCCGTAGAGGGTTTTCTTCCAGATCGTCGACAGGGTGGCGATGGCGTCGGTGTCGCTGATCTTGATGCCCAGGTTGGAGGGGCCGACGAACACGGTGGTGAAGTTCTCGAACAGCAGGGCGATGGCCGCCGCGGTGTGTTGCGGATCCAGCTCGGTTCCGTAGCCCTGCTCCTGGGCGCGGCGGACCGAGGCTGCGACGATGTCCATGCCGAAACGGCGGAATTCGTTCTGCACGGCCGCGAACCGGCGCTGGGTGGCGGCGAGCTGGGCCACGGCGATCATGATGCCGATGTTCTGTTTGAACATGTTCCAGTAGCCGGTGACCACCGAGGTGAAAAAGGCGTCGTCGTCCGGCGATTCCGGCAGCTCGAGGCTCAGCCCGGACGGTGTCACGACGTCGTGCAGGAACGATTCGGCCAGGGCGGCGAGCAGGTCCTCCTTGTCGGCGAAATACCGGTAGAACACCGCGGGCGACTTGCCCGCCGCCGAGGTGATGTCGGCCAGGGTGGTGCCGTGGAAACCACGCTCCGCGAACAGCTTTCGTGCGGCTTGCTCGATGGCCTGCCTGGTCTGGCGGCCCTTGGCGGTGAGCGTGTCCTGGGCGGGCATCAGGTGCGCATCCGGTCGCCGGCCCGCAGCAGCGCGCTCGGCAGGTCGTGGCCGACAACGGACTTCGCCACGCCGGCCGCGGCGATGGCGGCCTGCAGGTCGACGTCGACGTCGATGCCGCTGTCGCGCAGCAGGTACACCAAATCCTCGGTGGCGATGTTACCGGTGGCCCCCGGTGCGAACGGACAACCGCCCAGGCCGCCGACCGAGGCGTCCAGTCGGGTCACTCCGGAGCTGACCGCGGCGTAGGCGCTGGCCAGCCCGCAGCCGCGGGTGTTGTGGAAATGACCGCCCAGCGGCAGGTCGCCGATCACCGGAAGCACCTGTGCGATCAGGGAGCTCACGCGCCCCGGGGTGGTGGTGCCGATCGTGTCGGCGATCGACAGGCGGTCGGCGCCGCGGTCGCGGGCGGCCGCGGCGATGTCGAGCACCCGCCGGGGCGGGGTGGGGCCTTCGAACGGTGAGTCCCACGCGGTGGCGATGACCACCTCGACGGTCACCGGAAAGCTTGAGGGGCCGTCGTGCGCGATGGCGACGATCTCGTCGATCGCCGCGGTGGCCTCGGCGCTGGTCCGCCCGACGTTGGCCATGCTGAACGCGTCGTCGGCGGCCACCACGTACTCGATCGAGCGCAGCCCCGCCGCGACGGCACGCCTGGCGCCGTTCGGGCTGGCCACCAGGGCGGAGAACTCGATGTCGGGGTAGTCGTGCAGGTGCGCGGCGAGCTCGGCGGCGTCGGCCATCGACGGCACCTTCGACGGCGAGACGAACGCGGTGGCCTCCACCTCGCGGACCCCGGTCGCGGCGATCGCCGCCAGCAGTTCGAGCTTGTCCGCCAACGGGATCGGCGTCTCGATCTGCAGGCCGTCGCGCAGCGCGACCTCGCGGATGGTCACGTGCCCGCTCATATCACCACCTCCGCCCGCAGCTCGTCGAGCTCCTCGGCGCTCTTGCCCAGCAGCCCGATGTAGACGTCGTCGTTGTGCTGGCCGGGCCGGGCGGGACCGGCGGCGCGGACCCGGCCCGGGGACTCCGAGAGCACCGGGACGATGCCCGGGCCCAGGACGTTGCGCCGCACCCGCTCGTCGTAGTGCTCGACGAGCATGCCGCGGGCCCGCAGCTGCGGGTCGTTGACCACCTCCGCGACCGTGTTGATCGGACCGGCGATCACCCCCGCGGCGCTGAGGGTTTCGATGATGTCACCGGGCTCACGTTCCGCGGCCCACGCGCCGATGATCTCGTCGAGCGTGTCCTGGTTGCGCCCGCGCGCGACGTGCGTGGCGAACCGGTCGTCGACGGCCAGCTCCGGGCGGCCCATCGCCTTGCACAGCCGGGCGAAGACGGTGTCCTGGTTGGCGGCGATCACCACCCACGAGCCGTCGGCGCTGCGGTAGATGTTGGACGGCGCGATGCCCTCCAGCCGGGTGCCCGACGGTCCACGCACCACGCCGCCGACGTCGTAGTCGGGAATGGTGGATTCCTGCACGGCCAAACAGGATTCGGTCAGCGCGACGTCCACAACCTGGCCGCGCCCGGTGACGCCGCGGCGGTACAGCGCGGCCAGCGCACCCTGGGCGCCGAACATGCCGGCCAGGCTGTCGCCGAGGGAGAGCGCGAGCCGGGGCGGCGGGCCGCCGGGGAAACCGTTGAGGTGCCGCAGCCCGCTGGCCGCCTCGGCCACCGAGGCATAGCCGGCCTTGCGGGCGTCGGGCCCGGTCTGCCCGTAACCGGACACCCGGACCAGGATGATGCCCGGGTTGCGGGCGCTGAGCACGTCGTAGCCCAGGTCCCATTTCTCCAGCGTCCCCGGGCGGAAGTTCTCCACGACGATGTCGGACTTCTCGACGAGGTCGCAGAACAGTTCGCGGCCGCGTGGGCGGCGCAGGTCCAGGGTGACCGCCCTCTTGTTGCGCGCGTGGACGGTCCAGAAGACGTGCTCCCCGTCGAGCTCGGCCTGACCCCAGGTGCGCAACGGGTCGGGGGCGCCGGGCGGTTCCACCTTGATGACGTCGGCGCCCATGTCGCCCAGCAACCGGCCGGCGAAGGGGCCCGCGATCAACGTGCCGAGCTCGAGCACCCGGATGCCGTCCAGCGGTCCGGCCGGTGCCATGCGCCGCTCCTGGTCATCGCTGCGCTCTGCATCGTCGCCGGCGGTCGTCATTGCCTGCCCGCGAAGTCGTGACGGACCAGCCAGTCGGTGACGATGTCGACGGCCGCGCGCAGCTTGTCGCGCTGGTCGGGCCCCGCGTAATAGTGGGTGGCGCCGGGAATTTCGTGCATCTCCTTGTCGTGATGCCCGATCGCGTCGAAGAGCCGTCGGGTGTGGCTGGGGGTGCAGGCGTCGTCGGCCAGGTTGCCGATCACCAGCGCCGGGACCGCGAGGTCGGCGCCGCAGGCCACCCCGTCGCCGCGGGCGTCGTCGTAACTCCATTGCGAGAGCCAGCCCCGCAGCGTGGAGAAGCGGGCCAGCCCGACGGGGCTCATGTTCACCACCTGAGGATCCCCCAGGTAGCAGGTTCCCGGGGTGCGTTCGTTGGGATCGACGGTCGGGTCCAGCCAGCGCGGGTCGGCCATGGTGCCGTGCACCACGAAGCAGAACTCCTCGTCCGGACGTCCGGCGGCCCTCAGTTCGGCCAGCTTCTCCTTGACCCACGCGGTGATCCGGCGGTTGCGCATCACCTGTGCCCGGCGATACCGGGCCAGGAATTCTTGGCGGTAGGGCGGCTGGTTCGGGTTGTCCGGGTTGTACAGGTCCAGCTCGGGATCGCGCTTGGTGGGGTCGGATTCGTCGAGGATCGACGCGTCGAGCCATTCGGTCAGCGTGCCGTGCCGGCTGATGTGCGCCGCCAGCAGCATGATGCCGTCGGCGGGGATCAGGTCCAGGGCGGTCAGGTCCGGGCCGTCCCCCGACGGGCTCGACGTGATGGTCGGGTGCTGGGCCTGCTGCTGGTAGAACACCGACAGCGAGCCGCCGCCACTCCACCCCGCCAGCACCACCTTCTGATAGCCCAGCCGCTTCTTGGCGTCCTTGATGCACTCGCCGAGGTCCTCGACGACCTTCTCCATCAGCAGCGCCGAGTCCGTGCCGCGGAACCGGCTGTTGCAGTAGATGACGTGGTGGCCGGCCCGGGCCAGCGCATTGATCATCGGCAGGTAGGCGCCGCCGCCGATGGGATGCATGAACACCAGCACGGTGTCCGACGGCTTGTCCTTCGGCTTGAGCAGGTAGCTCTCCAGCACCGTGATCTCGGCGAGGCCGCCGTACACGTCGCGGACGCCGGAATCGTTCTGGAAGGCAACGAGATAGGGGAATCGGTCGTATTCGTGGCGGGTCGTCATGGTCAGTGTTGTCCTAAGTCGTGCGCCAGCACCTCGGCCGAGGGGGTCAGGCGCCGGCGGGTGTCGACGGCGATCACTTGCCAATCGACGCGGGAGTAGTCGTCGAACTTGCGGCGCGCCCGTTCCCGGGCCTTTTCCGGTGCGCCGTGGTGAACGCCTTGCGGCGCATGGGAAATCAGGCCGGGCGGCATCGGGATGCCGTAGAGCGAGCCGCCGTGGAAGAAGGCGATCTCGTCATAGTCGACGTTGCGGTGATACCACGGAGTGCGCTCGGTCCCCGGAACCCCTTCGGCCGGCTTCGGCAGGAAGTTCATCACGTAGACGCCGGTGGCCTGCATGAACAGGTGCACCGTCGGCGGCAGGTGCACGCTGTCGGAGGTCACGACGTTGTAGTCGGCGATGTTGAAGGTGAACGCGAAGTTGTCACCGCGCCAGCCCTCGACGTCGAGCGGATGGTGTTGGTAGAACAGCGTTGTCGGCCCGCCTTCGTGGATCAGCCGGACCTCGTACTCGTCGCGTCCGTCGTCGTCGATGGGTGCCGGTTCGGGGATGGTGGCCTGCGACGGGTCGAACGGGAAGTGCCGGCCGAGCGGCCCGGGCGGGGGCACCCGGAATTCGTCGGTCGCCTCGACCATGAGCAGCGTCGTCTCGCCATCCGGCACCTGGCGCCAGGTGCACGCCTTGGGTAGGTAGACCCAGTCGCCTTCGGAGTAACGCAGGGGGCCGAACTCGGTTTCGAGCAGACCGGCGCCCCGGTGCACGAAGCACAGCAGGTCGCCGTCGACATGGCGTACGTAGAACGGCATCGGCTCGTGGCGACGGCTCAACAGGATTCGGCAGTCGGCGTTGCTGAACATCAGCAGGGGACCGCCGTCGGCGTCGGTGGCATCGCTGGGCTTGAGCTCGCCGGCCAGCACGTCGACGGGGCGCAGCGGGCCGACCGACCGGTAGGCGGTGGGGTCGTGACGGCGGTAGAGGTTCGCGGTGCGGCCGGTGAATCCGCCCCGGCCGAGCTCGTCGTCCTTGAGGCCGTCGAGGTCGGCATGCAGGCGCCGCGGCGTCTTGCCTTTTCGCATGTGGACGAAGGATTCCATGGGTGACCCCCGGTTCGGGCGACTACAAAACTGAAAGTGACATTACTTTTCGTTTCCGGCGCGCACAAGGCCGGATCCGCCGACCATGCGCGGCTGCCACGGTCTGATATCGCCCGCGCTATCAGATCCTGCGAAGCCCACCCCGACCGGGCGCGGCCGGTTCGGCCGGCGTCAATTCCGGACGCGCACCACGACCTTGCCCTTGGCGGTGCGGTTCTCCAGGGACGCCACCGCGGCGGCGGCCTCATCCAGGGGATAGACCTCGGGGTTGGGTGCGGCCAGCCGGCCCGAGCTGAGCAGCATCTCGAGCCCGGCCCACTGCTCGGCCAGCGCGTTCGGGTGCGTCGCGGTCCACGCCCCCCAGCCCACGCCCACCACGTCAATGTTGTTGAGCAGCAACCGGTTCACCTTCACCGTCGGGATGTCCCCGCCGGTGAAGCCGACGACCAGCAGCCGCCCGCCGGGGGCGAGGGACCGTAGCGAATCGGTGAACCGGTCGCCGCCGACCGGGTCGAGCACGACGTCGACGCCGCGTCCGCCGGTCAGCTCCTTGACCGCGTCCTTGAACCCGTCGGCGAGCACCACGTCGGTGGCCCCGGCGGCCGTCGCGACGTCCGCCTTCTCTTCGGTGCTGACCACGGCGATGGTGCGCGACGCCCCGAGCAGCGGCGCCAGCCGCAGCGTCGACGTCCCGATGCCGCCGGCGGCGCCCTGCACCAGCACCGTCTCGCCCTGGGCCAGCCGGCCGCGCACCGTCAGGGCGAAGTACACCGTCAGGTCGTTGAACAGCAGGCCGGCACCCGCCTCGAAACTCACGTTGTCGGGAAGCTTGAACACCCGGTCGGGCTGCAGGATTGCGACCTCGGCCATGCCGCCGCTGAGCATGGTCAGTCCGACGACCCGGTCGCCGGCCTGCACGTGTGCGTCGCCCGGCGCCGAGCGCACCACCCCGGCGATCTCGGCCCCCAGCACGAACGGCGGCTCGGGGCGGTACTGATAGAGGCCCCGGGTCAGCAGGGCGTCGGGGAAGGCGGCACCGGCGGCGTGCACCTCGACGACCACGCCGTCACCCGACGGTTCGTCGACCTCCGCCACCTCGATCGCGTCCGGACCGTCCAGCCGGGTCACCCGTGCAGCTCGCATGGTCGGACAGCCTACTGCCGGCTCAAAATCCGTCGGCGACCCGCACCACCGCCCGCCCGGTGAACTTGCCGGCGCGCACCTGGTCCAGCACCTCGACCACGTCCTTGACGTCGACCTCGCTGATGAGCGCGTCCAGATGACGCGGACGCAACGAATCACCCAGCAGCGCCCACAGTTTGCGGCGCCGGTCGATCGGCATCAGCACCGAATCCATCCCGAGCAGCGCGACACCGCGCAAGATGAACGGCATCACCGTGGTGTGCAACGCGGGACCACCCGTCAGGCCGCTACAGGCCACCGCCCCGCCGTAGTCGACGGCACTGAGCACGTCGGCCAGCGTCGCGCCGCCCACGCAATCCACCGCGGCCGCCCAGCGCGCCTTGGCCAGCGGCCGCGGTTTGGCGTCGGGATCCTCCGGCAGCCGGCCGATAACCTCCGCGGCGCCAAGCTCTTTCAGCAGCCCGGCCGCCGACTCCTTCCCGGTCGAGGCGACCACCCGATACCCCGCGGCGGCCAGCAAATCGACGCTGACCGAGCCCACGCCGCCGGAGGCGCCGGTGACGACCACCGATCCGGCGCCGGGCTGGACGCCCCAGTCGATCAGCGCCTGCACGCTCATCGCGGCGGTGAAGCCGGCGGTCCCGATCGCGGCGCCATCGCGCGGGCTCAACGCGCCGAGCGCGACGACCTGGTCGGCCGGCAGCCGCGCGTATTGCGCGTAGCCGCCGTGGTGGCCGGTGCCGATCTGATACCCGTGGGCCAGCACCTGCTCGCCGACGGGGAAGTCGGGGGACTGCGACTCGACGACCTCGCCGGTCAGGTCGATACCCGGCACCACCGGGTAGCCGCGCACCACGCCGCCGCGCGGGGTCAGCGCCAACGCGTCCTTGTAGTTGACGCTCGAATAGAGCACCCGGATCGTCACCTCACCGGGCGGCAGATCCGAGTCGCTCAATGTCTCGACCGAGGCGGTTATCCGGTCACCATCTTCGCGGGCGACGAGCGCTTGAAACGTGTCCATGCCTCGACGCTAACCTCACCGTATGGATTCCTTTCCACTCGGTCGCTTTTCGGTCTCCCGGGTCGGCTTCGGCGCCATGCAGTTGCCGGGCCCCAACGTGTTCGGCCCGCCCCGGGACCGCGACGAGGCGCTGGCCGTGTTGCGGCGGGCGGTCGAACTCGGCGTCGATCACATCGACACCGCCCAGTTCTACGGCCCCGACGTCGCCAACGAGCTGATCCGCGAGGCGCTGCATCCCTATCCGGAGAACCTGGCCCTGGTGAGCAAGGTCGGCGGGCGCCGCGACGACGGCGGCGGCTGGCTGCCGGTCGACGCACCGGCCGACCTGCGCCGCGACATCGAGACCAACCTGCGCGCCCTCGGCGTCGACCAATTGGCCGCGGTCAACCTGCGCGTGTTCGAAAGCGACGGTCCGGATCAGCTGTTCGACGACCAGCTTTCGGTCATGATCCAAGCGCGCGAGGCGGGGTTGATCGGCGGCATCGGGCTGAGCAACGTCAATCGCGAACACCTGCTGCACGCCCTGGACCGCACCGAAATCGCGTGCGTGCAAAACGCTTTCAATCTCATCGACCGGTCGTCGCAGCCCGTTCTCGACGAGTGCACGGCGCGGGGTATCGCGTTCGTTCCGTTCTTCCCGCTGGGGGCCGCCTTCATCCAGCCGAACCCCGTGCTCACCCACGAACTGGTGGTCGAGGTCGCCGATCGGCTCGGACGGACGCCGGCGCAGGTCGCGCTGGCGTGGACGCTGAGCGTGGCGCCCAATGTGCTGCTGATCCCCGGCACCTCGTCGGTGCGTCACCTGGAGGAGAACCTCGACGCCGCGTCCGTCCAACTCGACGACGACACCCGCGAGCGGCTGGACGCGGTCGCTATTTGAGCTCGGCCGACGACAGGCCCAGCAAGCGGCGGGCGACCACCAACTGCTGAATCTGCTGGGTGCCCTCGAAGATGTCGAGGATCTTGGAGTCGCGCGCCCACTTCTCCAGCATCGATTGCTCGGAATAGCCGGTGGTGCCGGCCAATTCGACAGACTTGAGGGTCACGTCGCTGGCCATGCGGCCGGCCTTGGCCTTGCTCATCGAGGCCTCTTTGGAGTTGGGGATCTTGTTGTCGGCCTGCCACGCCGCGCGCAGCGCGAGCAGGTAGGCGGCCTCCCAGTCGGCCTCCATCCGCAGGAACTCCGCCGCCGGGGCGCTCTGGGCGTGCGACGGTTTGTCGTAGGAGATCTCCACCCCGGCCTCGGTGAGGATCTTGCGGATCTCCTCCAGGGCGGCGCGGGCGACCCCGATCGCCATGGCGGCCACGATGGGCCGGGTGTTGTCGAAGGTCTCCATCACCCCCGAAAAGCCCTTGCCGACTTCGATTTCGGGGTTTCCGAGCAGGTTTTCCTTGGGGATTCGGACGTTGTCGAACCGGATCGCGGCGGTGTCGGAGCCCTTGATGCCGAGCTTGCGCTCGAGCCGTTCGACGGTGACGCCGGGGTGCTCGCGCGGAACGATGAACGACTTGATCGCCGCACGGCCCTGCGACTTGTCCAGCGTGGCCCACACCACGATGTGGGTGGCCCGCGAGCCGGCGGTGACGTAGATCTTCTCGCCGTTGATCACGTACTCGTCGCCGTCCAGCTTGGCGGTGGTCGACACCGCCGCCGAGTCGGAGCCGAAGCCCGGTTCGGTGATGGCCATCGCCGCCCACACCTTGCCCAGGCGCTCCAGCTGTTCGTCGGTGGCGACGGCGGAGATCGCCGCGTTGCCCAAGCCCTGATAGGGGACCGAGAGCATCATCGCGACGTCGCCCCAGCAGGCCTCCAAAGTCTGCAGCAGCGCGGCCATGTTGGCGCCGTTGTGGTTTTGGTCCCGGTCCTGGTTCTCGTCGCCCAGGTTGTCGGCCCCGGCGAATTCGATCGATTCGGACGCGCCCGCGAACAGGTTGTACAGCGTGTCGAGTTCGACCGGGTAGGCGTGTTCGGCGAGGTCGTACTTGCGGGCGATCGGCCGCATCAGCTCGGCGGCGCCCTGATGGGTCTTGACGACGACCGCTTGCAGCTTGCGGGGCAGTTCCAGATTGATTGCCATGGTTGGTCTTTCGGTAGTCCGGATCGGTGACGGCCTAGATGACGACGACGCCCTCGGCCACGCCGATGGCCCGCAGGTCGCGGTACCAGCGCTCGACCGGGTGTTCCTTGGTGAAGCCGTGGCCGCCGAGCAGCTGCACGCCGTCCAGGCCGATCTGCATGCCCTTGTCGGCGCCGAGCCGCTTGGCCAACGCCGCCTCGCGGACGAAGGGGAGGCCCTGCTCGGCGCGGGCCGCGCCGCGCCAGGTGATCAACCGCAGCCCGTCCAGCTCGATGGCGATGTTGGCGCACATGAACGCGACGGCCTGGCGATGCGCGATCGGCTCGCCGAAGGCTTCGCGCTCCTTGACGTAGGGCACGACGTAGTCGAGCACCGCGTGCGAGGTGCCCACCGCGAGCGCCGCCCACCCCAGCCGGGCCAGCGCGATCGCTTCGGAGTAGTCGTCATCGGTCGCCTCGTCCTCACCGAGCCGCGCGCTCAGCGGGACCGAAACCCCGGAGAGCTCCACGTGGCCCAGTGCCGCCGCGCGCAGGCCCATGCTCGGATCCGCTTTGACGGTAAGGCCTTTCGTCGACGACTCGACGATGAACAGGGCGGGCTTGCCGTCCAGCTGTGCGCCGACGACGAACAGTTCCGCATCGACCGCCGCCGGGACCAAAGACTTCACGCCCTCGAGGCGGTAGCCGCTCGGGGTGCGCACCGCGGTGGTCGTCAGGCGGGTGGGGTCGAACAGCGGCCGCGGCTCGGCGATCGCGACGCAGGCCTGCGGCACGTTGTCGCCGGCGAACTCGTGCAGATAGGTGGCCTGCTGGTCCGCGCTGCCCCAGTGGGTCAGCGCGGCGGCCACACCCCCGGGGGCCAGGATCGGCAGGGCCAGACCCATGTCGCCGTAGGCCAGCGCCTCGGCCACCAGCACGTTGGTCACGCTGGAGCGGTGCGCGGCGATGCCGTCGAAATCCTCGGGGATGTTGATCGCCGTGATGCCCAACTCGGCGGCCTTGGCGATCAGGTCGGGCGGGTAGGCCGCGGCCTCGTCGGCGTCGTGAGCCGCGGGCCGCAGCACCTCCTCGGCGAACTCGGTGAGCGTCTCGACGATCATCTTCTGGTCGTCGTCGGGCGTCAGGTCGAAGTAGTCCTTGCCGCTCGACTTGAGCCGGGTCGGTCCGCCGCGCAGGTTCTGCAGTCGCTTGAACTGACGGGAGGCGGCGGCCGAGGTGGAGAAGATGGTCTTGGTGCCGTACTGCAGGCCGCGGTTGACCGGATCGCGCAGGTGGTAGCGGTCCAGGAACTCCTGGCCCATGAGCGGGGTGAGCAGCGCGATGGCGATGTCGATGCCCGTGCGCTTGTGCGGTTGCAGGCCGATTCCGCTCTGCCGGTCTTTGCGTTTGCGGCGGGAGCGGGCGGCTTCTGAAGTCTTCGGTGAACCGGAACGAGTGTCGGTCATGTCGTCAGCCTGTAGTTGTCGGGGCGGTGCGGACAAGCCTATCTTACTCCGGAGTAAGATAACAGAGAACACTTGTTAACTAATTCACAGCGCCAGTGAACGGAGCACGATTTCGTGCAGCCGCCCATTGGTCGCCACGGCGCTGCCGCGGTGCGGTCCGGCGCCGCCGTCCAGGCCGGTCAGGTTCCCGCCGGCCTCGCGCACCAGGATGTCGAGCGCCGCGAGATCCCATACCGACACCTCGGGCTCGGCGGCGATGTCGACGGCCCCTTCCGCCAGCAGGCAATAGGAGAGGAAGTCGCCGAAGGCGCGCACCCGCCACACGGCGTCGGTCAGCGCGATGAAGCGCTCTCGCAGTCCGCGCTGCGCCCAGCCGGACAGGCTCGAGAATGAGAGGCTGGCCGAATCCAGTTGCGCCACAGAAGAAACCGTCAGCCGGCGCGCCGGTGCGCCGTCGACCGTGACGAAGGCGCCCTCGCCGCGCGCGGCCCACCAGCGACGTTGCAGTGCGGGCGCGCTGACGACGCCGACCGTGGGGACACCGTCTTCGAGCAGTGCGATCAGACTGGCCCACACGGGCACGCCGCGCACGAAGTTCTTGGTGCCGTCGATGGGGTCGATGATCCATTGGCGTCCGGTGAACGTGGTGGTTCCGCCGAACTCCTCGCCGACGATGCTGTCGAGCGGACGTTCGCGTCCCAGCGTCTCCCGTAGTTCCGTCTCCACCGCGCGGTCGGCGTCGGTGACCGGGGTCAGGTCGGGTTTGGTGTCAACGCGCAGGTCCAGCGCGCCGAACCGGGCCGAGGTCAGCGCGTCCGCGCGGTCGGCCAGCGTCTGCGCCAGCGTCAGATCGTCCCGACTCATGACGCAGTCCTACCACGGCTCTACCATGGCGGCGTGTGGGAATTCGGTGTGCTGATCCTTCTGGTGGCCGTTTTGGCCGTCGCCCTCGCCCAGCGGTTCCGTCCGCGTGGCCCCCGCGGCGAGCTGCTGAACGGCACGCTGCTGGTGACCGGGGTGAGCCCACGACCGGACGCCACCGGTGAACAGTTCGTCACCATCGCCGGCGTGATCAACGGGCCCACCGTCAGCGAGCACGCCGTGTATCAGCGCATGGCGGTCGACGTCGAGCACTGGCCGACCATGGGCCAGTTGTTTCCCGTGGTGTATTCGCCGAAGAATCCGGACAACTGGAGGTTGGCCCCGCCCGAGCCGCCCCCGGTGTAGCGGCAGTCAGCCGGCGGCGGGGCGGCGGAATTCATCGCCGATTGTTGACGTTATCGACGACGCCCTGTAGTGCCTCCGGATGCCGCAGGAACGGTGTGATGATGTCCACGGGCAACGGGAAGACGACGGTCGAATTCTGGTCCGCCCCCAATTCCAACAGCGTTTGCAGATAACGCAATTGCAGCGAGGCAGGGCTCTTGGAAAGGGTCTCCGCCGCTTGGCGCAGTTCCTCGGAGGCCTGCAATTCGCCGCGGGCGTTGATGACCTTCGCCCGGCGTTCGCGCTCGGCTTCGGCTTCGCGGGCCATCGCCCGCTGCATCGACTCGGGGATCTCGACGTCTTTGATCTCCACGACGCGGACCTGCACGCCCCACGGTTCGGTCTGCTTTTCGATGATGGTGCGCAGATCGCTGTTGAGGTCCTCGCGGTGGGCCAAAAGCGTGTCCAGGTCGGCCCGGCCCAGCAGCGAACGCAGCGTCGTCTGGGCGATCTGTGAGGTGGCTAACGCGTAATTCTCCACCGCCAGAATCGCTTTCAGCGGTTCCATCACCTGGAACATCACCACGGCGTTGACCCTGGCGGGCACGTTGTCGCGGGTGATCACCTCCTGCGGCGGAATGGTCAGCGTCACCAGCCGCTGGTCGACGCGGATCATCTTGTCCAAGAAGGGGATCAGTAGCCGAAGCCCGGGACCGTACAGCGGGCGGACATGCCCCATCCGGAAGACGACTCCGCGTTCGTACTCGCGCAGCACAGCCAGCGACCACGTCGCGAGCACGGCAAGCCCCACGATCGCGGCGGCGACGACGACGATCACGACGGCAATCATGTCGGGTTGCCCTCCTTGCTTTCCCAGCTGCCCCAACGAGTGGAATACCTGTCTATCGCCGCGGCGGCCCGGTCCTCGAGCGCGGTGCGGTGGGGAAGGTGCTCGGGCGCGTTGGACGGGGTGTTCCACAGGTGACGGAGCAGCGGCAGGCCCAGCAGCGCGACGACTCCGATGGTTCCCGTCAAGACCAGCACGTCAGCGCCCGAGTGGTTGGCGGCCAACGTCGCCAGGGGCAGCACGATTCCGAAGCCCGCCACGCAGCAGGCGATCCCGCGGTGGAACCGCCCCGCGTCCGAATGCGGCCACGGGTCCACCTCACGGCTGATCTCCCGGCCGTGGTCGGATGTCGTGCAGCTGGATTTGATGGGACAACTGTTGCACACGACCGGTAGGGCGCGGTATCGCATGACCCGGTGACCCGGATCGAACGAAGTGGGCCACAGCCAGTGGTCGCGCGGACACACCCAGGCGTCGTGGTCCGGCCGGTAGGTGAATTGCCCCGTGCGCCAGCGCGCGGCGCGCGCCGACGCCCGTCGCGCCATCGAGTCGAAACTCCAGCCGATGGCGAGCAGCGCAAGGGAGTACCCGGCGATCAGCCATACGGTGGCGGCCGGTTGAGTCACGGTCAGTCCTTCGCCGACACCGCGGCGCCGGTCTCCGGCTCGGTGGGGGCCTCGGCGTAGAGCGGGTGTTCGGGCAACTCCTGAACCGTTGTGCCCGTGCGGAAATGCCGCAACGCGGTCCAGGCGATCCAGACGAACGGCAGCACGCCGCCGACGATCAGGATGACGTCGCCGGGCAGCCGGAGCCATTCCAGGACGGCATTGCCGGGCCTGGTGATGTAGCCCAGCGAACGTGCCTCGAAGTAGCCGTCGTTGACCGAGTGGTAGAGCTGGAGCACGCCCAGCGGTAAGAGGGTGACGAACACCATCCACGCCAGACCGATGTTCATGCACCAGAACGAGGTTCGTGCCAACTTCTCCGGCCACTTGTCCGCGGGGATCACGTAGCGGAAGGCGAACATGGCCAAGCCGACGGCGAGCATGCCGTAGACCCCCATCATCGCGCCGTGCGCGTGATTGGCGGTCAGTGCGGTGCCGATCTGGTAGTAGGACACGATCGGCAGGTTGATCAGGAAGCCAAAGATGCCGGCCCCCAAGAAGTTCCAGAATCCGACCGCGACCAGGAACATGACCGCCCACCGGTGCGGGAAGGGGTTGGTGTCGCCGGACTGTTGCCGCGAACCGAGCTGCAGGAACGCCCACGCCTCGACGGTGAGGAAGGTCAGCGGAATGACCTCGGCCGCCGAGAAGAAGGCGCCCAGCGCCATGTGTTCCACCGGGGTGCCCGAGAAGTACAGGTGGTGCATCGTCCCGATGACACCGCCGGCGGAGTACAGGATGACGTCAAGGAAGATCACGCCGAGCGCGATCCGTTCGCGCACCACGCCCAGCAGCACGAACATGTAGGCGACCATCACGGTGGTGAACAGCTCGAGGAAGTCCTCGACCCACAGGTGCACCACCCAGAACCGCCAGAATTCGGCGACGGTGTAATGCGTGCCGCTGCTGGCCAACAGCCCGACGGTGTAGAACGCCGGGATCGCCAGTCCGGAGAAGAAGAACAACCACGGCATGTTCATCTTCGACTCGGCCTTGAGCCGGGCGCGCATGCCCCGGAAGATGATCGCAATCCAGACGAACATGCCGACGATCAGCAGGATCTGAAACAGCCGCGGCAGGTCGAGATACTCCCACTGCTGGGACAGCAGCCCATGCGGGATCACTCCGTAGATGGATAGCGCCTCGCAGATCAGCGAGCCGAACACCACCACCGCGACCGCGCCCAGCAACACGTAGGCCAGCAAGCCCTGACGGCGCGGCTCGCGGCGGGAGATGAACGGCACCAAAAAGATCCCACCGGCCAGGAAGGCCGCCGCGGTCCAGAACAGCGAGAGTTGCACATGCCAGGTGCGGGCCAGATTGTACGGCAGGACGCGGGCCAAATCCAGCCCGAAGAAGTTCGACAAGTCGGCCCGGTAATGCTCGGCCGCCGCCCCCAGCAGCGTCTGCGCCAGGAACAGCACCGAAACGATCGCGAAGAACCAGATCGTGGCCCGTTGGGCCGGCGTCAGGCTCACCTCGCCCGGTTGGCGGAACGACAGTGTGGACGACTCGGCGCCGTGCCAGCCGACCTTCTGGCTCCACCGCCCGTAGACCGCGAACATGATGCCGATGCCACCGAGCAACGCGATCAGTGACAGCGCCGACCACACGATCACCGGAGCGGTCGGGCCGTTGTCGACCCGCGGCTCGGCCGGCCAGTTGTTCGTGTAGCTGTATTTGTGGCCGGGGCGTTCGGCCGCACCGGCCCAAGCGGTCCACGCGAAGAACGCGGTCAGGTCGTGGATTTGTGCCTTGTCGGTGATCATGTGGGGCAGCAGCCCGTATTTGGTCGAGTTCTCACCGAAGTAGGCGGCGTAGTGGCTCTGGATGTGGTCGAAGGCCGCGGCTTGGCGGTCGGTGAACACCAACGTCTTGGTGCCGGGGTTGTACCGGTTGGTGCGGAACTCGGTGACCACTCGCTCACGCGGATCGGCCACCCCCTGAGCCCTCAGCTGATCGGCGTCGTCTTGGGTGGCCATCCGCAGGTATTCGGCGGTGTAGTCCGGCCCCAGGTATGCGCCATGCCCCAGCACCGAGCCGTATTCCATGAGGCCCCGGGCCTGGTAGAGCTCCTGCCCCCGGGTGATGTCATCGCCGGTGAAAAGCAGCTGACCGGATTCGTTGACGACCTTGTCCGGCATCGGCATCGATGCCGAGTAGGTGCGGTAGGCCAGGATGCCCATGACCAGAAAGCCGAAGATCATGACCAGGGCGACGCCCTGGATCCAGCCTTTGCCCACCAGGGGCTCCGAGGAAGTCGGTTGAGCGGTCTGTCGAGCGGCCATACGCGAGTCTCCGGTCTCCGGTGATGGGTGGTCGTGCCCCGCTGTCCATCTGCGCAAACAGCTTGTATTCCGTTGTGGTCGGGTGCGAACGGCAACCTCCGCCGCCGCGCGTCCCCTGGTGGCCAATGGCATCTGTTTCGGGACCAATGCCCCTGGGAGAGGGTCGTTTCCCCGCCATAACCTCATGGCTCAGCCAGATGAAATTTCCCGCGTACAGCTCAGCAGAGGAGGCCGCGATGAGCAATAGCCTTCCGGCTCCGGCGGTGGTCGTGGGTGTGGACGGGTCGACGGCGGCCGAGCAAGCTAACGACCAACCCGGGATGTGACGATGGCTGAAGCGAGCACCGATCTGATCGACCGCGCCGACGTGGAGGCGCTCCTGCGCCGCTTCTACGGACGGGCGCTGGCCGACGAGGTGCTGGCCGCGCCGTTCTCCGAGCTGCTGGCCGTCGGTCTGGACTCACACATTCCGACGATGTGCGACTTCTGGGAGACGGTGCTGTTTCGCGCCGGACGGTACCGCGGTAGCGCGCTGCAGGCGCACCGCGACATCCACCGGCGGACACCCCTGTCCAACCGGCACTTTCTGCGCTGGCTCACCATCTGGCACGACACCGTCGACGAAATGTATTGCGGGGCAGCGGCTGAACGGGCAAAGATTCAGGCCGCCAGGATCGCGTGGGCCATGCACCGCCGGCTGACCGGACTCGATGCGCCCGAGCTGCTCGCCACCGTCGCCTCGTGATCAGCCGTGGCTGATCCGCAGCAGCTCGTTCAGGTTGGGCAGCTTGACGCGGGGGCGCCCGTGCGGCTCGCCGGCGGCACGCTCGTGACGGTCGATGATTTCCCAGTGTGCGGAGGTGACCAGCTTCGGCTGGCGTGAGGCGAGCCAGTCGGCCAGCTTGCCGGCGTGGTCGTCGGGGAACTCGGCCAGGCCACCGTCTTTGGCGCTGTGCAGATCTGCCAGCAGGGTGTCGACGGTCTCCTGCGAGTCCTTCTTATTGGTACCGATGACACCGGTCGGTCCGCGCTTGATCCAGCCGACGACGTATTCGTTGCGGCTGCCCTCGATCCGGCCGGCGGTGTTGGGGATCGTGGCGGACTTGTCGTCGAACGGCAGGCCCGGGGTGGGCACGCCGCGGTAGCCGACCGACCGCACCACCAGCTGAACGGGCAGCTCCTCGCGCTCGCCGGTGTCCTTGGCGGACACCCGCCCGTTCTCGTCGGTCACCAGCTCGTTGCGGCCCAGCACGATCCGCTCCACCTTGCCCTCGCCCTTGATCTCGATCGGCGAAGTCATGAACCGGAACACGATCCGACGATGGCCCGGCCGCGGCGTGCGCGCGGCGTAATCGCGCAATACCTTGAGGTTCAGCTTCGTCGTCTTGTCCGCGGCGGCCGCGTCCTCGTCGGTGACGCCCTCCAGCTGGGCGGGGTCGACGATCACGTCAACCCCTTCGAGGTCTCCCAGCTCACGCAGCTCGAGGGTGGTGAACGCGGTCTGCAGGGGCCCACGCCGGCCGAGGATCACCACCTCCTCGACGCCGCACGGTCGCAGCGACTCGAGCGCGTGATCGGCGATGTCGGTGACCCCCAGCACGTCAGGATCGGTGACCAGGATGCGCGCCACGTCGAGCGCCACGTTGCCGTTGCCGACGACCACCGCGCGGGCACCCGAGAGGTCGGGAGTGGCCTGCTCGAAATTGGGGTGCGCGTTGTACCAGCCGACGAAGTCGACGGCCGCGACGCTGCCCGGCAGGTCCTCCCCGGGGATGTTGAGCGCGCGGTCGGACTGTGCCCCGACGGCGTAGACGACGGCGTCGTAGCGCTCGGCCAGCTCGCTGGAATGCACGTGCTCACCAACGACCACGTTGCCGAAGAAGCGGAAGCGCGGGTCCTCGGCGGTCTTTTCGAACTGCTTGCTGATCGACTTGATCTTCGGGTGGTCGGGCGCGACGCCGGAACGCACCAGCCCCCACGGCGTGGGCAGCATCTCCAGCATGTCGACCGCGACATCGATGTCCTCGGCCGTGTCGGCCGCCTTGAGCAGCGACGACGCGGCGAAGAACCCCGACGGTCCGGAGCCGACGATGGCAACGTGGTATGGGCGCATACTCGACCTTCTATTCGTGCCCGGTCAGCGCGCAGGGGGCTGTCGGCGCGCAGCGCGGGGCGCACATGATCGTGACTCGATGCTAAACGCATGACCGCTGGTCGTGGCCTGAGCACTCGCCGGGAGCCGGGGCGCTTGGGAGGTCCCGGTAACGTGGTCGGCTGTGGAACCCGACCGTCAAGCCGACATCGCCGCCCTTGACTCCACCCTGACCACGGTGGAGCGGGTGCTGGATGTGGACGGTCTACGCACCCGCATCGAGAAGCTCGAGCAGGAGGCGTCCGATCCCCAGCTGTGGGACGACCAGACCCGCGCGCAGCGGGTGACCAGCGAGTTGTCGCACGCTCAGGGGGAGTTGCGCCGGGTCGGGGACTTGCGCAGGCGCCTCGACGACCTGCCGGTGCTCTACGAACTCGCGGCCGAGGAGACCGAAGGCGCGGCGAGCAAAGTCGAAGCGCTCGCCGAGGCGGACGCCGAGCTGAAGGCGCTGCGCGCCGATATCGAAGCCACCGAGGTGCGCACCCTGCTCTCCGGTGAGTACGACGAACGCGAAGCCCTGGTCACCATCCGATCCGGCGCCGGCGGCGTGGACGCCGCCGACTGGGCCGAGATGCTGATGCGCATGTACATGCGGTGGGCCGAACAGCACAAGTATCCGGTCGAAGTGTTCGACACCTCCTATGCCGAGGAGGCGGGCATCAAGAGCGCCACGTTCGCGGTGCACGCCCCGTTCGCCTACGGCACGTTGTCCGTCGAGCAGGGCACCCATCGATTGGTGAGGATCAGCCCGTTCGACAACCAAAGTCGGCGCCAGACGTCGTTCGCCGAAGTCGAGGTTCTTCCGGTGGTGGATACCACCGATCACATTGACATCCCGGAAGGCGATGTGCGCGTTGACGTTTACCGCTCCAGCGGTCCGGGTGGCCAATCGGTGAACACCACCGACTCGGCGGTTCGTTTAACGCACATCCCAACGGGTATCGTCGTGACTTGCCAGAACGAAAAATCGCAACTGCAGAACAAGATTTCGGCGATGCGGGTGCTTCAGGCAAAGTTGTTGGAGCGCAAGCGTTCCGAAGAACGCGCCGAGCTGGACGCGTTGAAGGGCGAAGGCGGCAGTTCGTGGGGCAATCAGATGCGCTCCTACGTTCTGCACCCGTATCAGATGGTCAAGGACCTGCGGACCGAGTACGAGGTCGGCAATCCGGCCGCCGTCCTGGATGGAGACATCGACGGGTTCCTGGAAGCGGGAATCCGGTGGCGCAATCGAAAAGATGACGACTAACACAACTTTTTCCGCCTCGACCGCCTTGGCAAAGGCGCTGGGCTGGCACGACTTTTGGCGCGGCGAAGTCGGGCAATGGATCATCACCCGCGGTCTGCGGATCGTGATGGTGTTGATCGTGGCGGTGCTGGCGGCCCGGTTCGTCAACTGGGTGGCCCAGCAGGTGACCCGTCAGCTCAACTTGGGCTTCGCCGAAAGCGACGCGCTGGTGCGCTCGGAAGCGTCCAAACACCGCCAGGCCATGGCCTCGGTGATCTCCTGGGTGTCGGTGGTCCTCATCGCCATCTGGGTGATGATGCAGATCGCCGACGTGCTGCAGTTTTCGGTCGGGGGACTGGTCGCGCCGGCCACGGTGGTCGGTGCCGCGCTGGGTTTCGGGGCGCAGCAGCTGGTCAGGGACCTGCTGTCCGGGTTCTTCATCCTGGCGGAGCGCCAGTACGGCTTCGGAGATCTGGTCACCCTCACGGTCGTCTCGGCGACGGAAGCCAGCGGCACCGTCGAGAACGTGACGTTGCGAGTGACCCGGCTGCGCTCGCCCGACGGCGAGGTCCTGACCATTCCCAACGGGCAGATCGTGAAGGTCGTGAACCTGTCCAAGGACTGGGCGCGCGCGGTGGTGGACATTCCGGTGTCCACCAGCGCCGACCTGAACCGGGTCAACGAGGTCCTGCACCAGGAATGCGACCGCGCTATGGACAACCCGGTGTTGGGCGAATTGCTGTTGGACGCCCCCACGGTGATGGGCGTCGAGAGCATCGAAGTCGACACCGTCACCCTGCGACTGGTGGCCCGCACCCTGCCGGGCAAGCAGTTCGAGGCCGGCCGGCAACTGCGCGTCCTGGTCATTCGGGCGCTGGCCCGCGTCGGCATCATGACCGCGGCGGACGCGACGGTGGGCCTGGTGGACGACCCGTCGGTCCCGGCCGCCCAGGCCGCCGAAGAGCGAATCGGCGATGACGTGCAAGGCGCGGTGCAGAAGCGTTGAAGTTCACCCTGAGCATCTTCGAGAAGCGCAGCGAGGACTCCGATGCGGATCGTCGCTGGCCGCACTACATGTTCGGCGGGCGAGTCCGCACGTCGACCATCGTGTTGATCGTCGCATTCTTCGCCGTGTGGTGGGTCTACGACACCTACCGCCCGGAACCGGCGCCCAAGCCGCCGGCGCAACAGGTGGTGCCGCCGGGTTTCGTCCCCGACCCGAACTACACCTGGGTGCCCCGCAGCCGCGTGCAGCAGCCGCCGGCCACCCCCACCTACACGCCGACCCCGACGAGCACGCCGCCGCCACCGCCGCCACCACCGGTGACGACGACCACCACCCCGCCGGCTCAGCTGCCGCAGCTGCCTTGTCTGCTGCCGCCGCCGTTCTGCCCACCCAGCACGAGCCCGACCGCACCGCCGCCCCAGCTACCGCAGCCGGGGCCCGGTCCGGCGCCAAGTTCACCGCCGCCAGCCAGTTGACTTGGCTTGCCAGCGAAACGCACGGCTACACTGGCGTGCCGTGATGATCACCCTGGACCATGTCAGCAAGAAGTACAAAGCGTCGGCCCGTCCGGCGTTGGAGGACGTCAACGTCAAAATCGACAAGGGTGAATTCGTCTTCCTGATCGGCCCGTCGGGCTCGGGCAAGTCGACGTTCATGCGGCTGCTGCTCGGTGAGGAGAACCCGACGTCCGGCGACATCCGGGTCTCGAAGTTCCATGTCAACAAGTTGCGCGGCCGCCACATACCGAAGTTGCGTCAGGTGATCGGGACCGTCTTCCAGGACTTTCGCCTGCTGCAGCAAAAGACGGTGTACGAGAACGTCGCCTTCGCGCTGGAAGTGATCGGCAAACGGACCGACGCGATCAACCGGGTGGTGCCCGAGGTGCTGGAAACCGTCGGCCTGTCGGGCAAGGCCAACCGGTTGCCGAACGAGTTGTCCGGTGGTGAACAGCAGCGCGTGGCGATCGCGCGCGCGTACGTCAACCGGCCCCTGGTTCTGCTGGCCGACGAGCCGACTGGCAATCTCGACCCCGACACCAGTAAGGACATCATGGATTTGTTGGAGCGGATCAACCGCACCGGGACGACGGTGGTGATGGCGACGCACGACCACCACATCGTCGACTCGATGCGCCAGCGCGTCGTGGAGTTGTCTCTGGGGCGGCTGGTTCGCGACGAGCAGCGCGGCATCTATGGGATGGACCGCTAAGTGCGCTTCGGCTTCCTGTTCAACGAGGTCCTGACCGGTCTTCGTCGCAACGTCACGATGACGGCCGCGATGATCCTCACCACGGCCATCTCCATCGGCCTGTTCGGTGGCGGACTGCTGGTGGTCCGGCTGGCGGACAACTCGCGGGAGATCTATCTGGACCGCGTCGAGACGCAGGTGTTCCTCACCGACGACATCTCCGCCAACGACGCGACGTGCTCGTCCGGCCCATGCAAAGCGCTGCGGGACAAGATCGATGCGCGACAGGACGTCAAATCGGTGCGCTTCGTCAACCGGCAGGACGCCTACAACGAAGCGATCAAGAAGTTCCCGGAGTTCAAGGACGTCGCCGGCAAGGAATCATTTCCCGCGTCGTTCATCGTCAAGTTGAACAACCCCGAACAGCACGCGGAGTTCGATGCCGCGATGCAGGGGCAGCCCGGGGTGCGCAGCATTCTCAACGAAAAGGATTTGATCGACCGGCTGTTCGCGGTTCTGGACGGTTTGCGCGACGCCGCGTTCGCCGTCGCCCTGGTGCAGGCCGTGGGGGCGATCCTGTTGATTGCCAACATGGTCCAAGTCGCGGCGTACACGCGGCGCACCGAAATCGGGATCATGCGGTCGGTCGGCGCCAGCCGCTGGTATACCCAGTTGCCCTTCCTGGTGGAGGCGATGCTGGCCGCGTCCATCGGTGTGGCCATCGCGATCGCCGGCCTGGTTCTGGTGCGGGCCTGGTTCCTCGACAACGCGCTCAGCCAGTTCTACCAAGCCCATTTGATCGCGAAGGTCGACTATGCCGACATCCTCTACATCTCGCCGTGGTTGTTCCTGCTCGGCGTGTCGATGGCAGGCCTGACCGCGTACGCGACTTTGCGCCTCTACATCCGGCGGTAGCTATGGCCAAGGATCCCGGCCGGGCCAAGGGGGCGGGCGGCAAGCGTGGCAGCAAACAGATTGTGGCCACCAATCGCAAAGCGCGGCACAACTATTCGATACTCGAAGAGTTCGAGGCCGGCGTGGCTTTACAGGGGACAGAGGTGAAAAGCCTGCGCGAGGGCCATGCATCGCTGGCCGACGCCTTCGCAACCGTCGACGACGGCGAAGTGTGGTTGCGTAACTTGTACATTCCCGAGTACCAGCACGGTAGCTGGACGAACCATGAGCCCCGTCGGAATCGAAAGTTGTTGTTACATAGGCAACAAATCGACCGTCTGGTCGGAAAGATACGAGATGGTAACCTCGCCCTCGTGCCGATGTCTCTGTATTTCTCCGAGGGAAAGGTCAAGGTCGAGCTCGCGTTGGCGCGCGGCAAGCGAGCGCACGACAAACGTCAGGACATGGCCCGCCGCGATGCCCAGCGCGAAGTGGTCCGTGAGTTGGGTCGCCGAGCCAAGGGCATGAACTGATCGGGGCCGCTTACGCCCAGCTGTCTGCCGTTACCTACGGCGTCAGCGATTTCGTGGGCGGTGTAGCCGCTCGACGGGTGGCAGCGCTGCGCGTGATGCTGGTGGTCTACCCGATCGAGACATTCCTGCTGGGCGCGTTGGCCGTGGCCGTGGGCGGGCCGATTTCGCGCGGTGCCATCTTTTGGGGTTGCCTCTACGGCGTCGGCATGGCGGTCGGCATGTGGGCGTTCTTCGCGGCGCTGGGTGCCGGGCCGATCTCGGTCGTCTCACCGTTGGCGGCCGTCCTCAACGCCGCTGTGCCGGTGGCGGTCGGTGTGGCGCTGGGGGAGCGGCCGGGGCCAGGGGCCTCGGCGGGGGTGGTGCTGGCCCTCATCGCGGTCATGCTGGTGAGCCGGGAGGCCACCGCCCAGGGCGTCACGCCGTATCGATTCACCCCGAAGGTGGCGTGGCTCACGCTCCTGGCCGGCACGGCAATGGGCCTGAACCTGGTGTTTCTGCACCAGGCGCCGTACGCATGCAAACTGTGGCCGCTGGTGTTCGCCCGGCTCTCGGCGACCGTGGTGATCTTCGTGATGGCGGCGGCCAGCAACAACCTGCGCGCGCCGCGCGGGCAGCCCATGAAGCTGGCCTGGGCCGTGGCCCTTTTGGACATCTGTGCCAACGTGACCATGCTGCTGGCGCTGCACACCTGGTTGCTTTCGCTGGCCAGCATCCTGATCTCGCTCTACCCGGCGGCAACCGTGATCCTGGCGATGCTCGTCTTGCGCGAGCGACTGACCCGCTGGCAGGGGTTCGGCATGGTGATGGCCATGGGATCCGTGGCCATGATCGCCGCAAGCTGACGCCTGCGCCCGCCCGGTAGCCGACCGGCCTACTATCCGAGAATGGCCGATCGCCCCGTCACCAAGCTCGACAAGTCCGATGTGCTCGCCGGTCTCTTCGCGGTGTGGGACGACATCACCGCGCTGCTGGACGGGTTGCCGGAAGCGGAGTGGGAGGCGGCCAGCCCGCTGCCCGGTTGGGACGTCAAGGCGTTGGTGGCGCACATAATCGGTACCGAGTCGTTCCTCGCCGGCGTCCACGCGCCCCAACCCGACATCGACGTCTCGACGCTCGAGCACGTCCGCAACGACATCGGTGCGATGAACGAGTGCTGGGTCCGTCACCTCAGCGGGGAACCCGGTGCCGAGGTGCTCAACCGGTTCAGGGACATCACCGACCAGCGGCGCAAAGCGCTGACGGGCATGCCCGACGGAGAGTGGGACGCGGTGACTCTGACGCCGGTCGGTCCGGAGAGCTACGGGCGGTTCATGCGGGTCCGGGTGTTCGACTGTTGGATGCACGAGCAGGACATTCGCGACGCGCTAGGGCGGCCCGCTTCCGATGACCAGCTTGTCGGGCCCGCGTCGGAACTATCCCTCGACGAGATCGCCGCCACGATGGGCTACGTGGTGGGCAAGCGGGCCAAGGCACCGGAGGGCTCGCGGGTCCTGTTTGAATTGACCGGCCCGCTCACCCGGGACATCCGCGTCAGCGTCGACGGCAGGGCCCAATTGGTCGACGACTTCGGCGGCCGGGAGCCGACCGTGACGATTCGGGTGGACGGGCTGCAGTTCACCAGGCTCGCCGGCGGGCGGCGCATGTGCACCGCTCGGTCGCAAAGCATCGACCTTGGCGGCGACGAAGGCGTGGCCGCCCGGATCGTCGATCATCTGAATTTCGTGATCTGATCGCAGCGGGCACCGGGAAGATAAGTCCGTTGCCGCACGTTGATAGCAGCGTATTATGGATTGTCCTGCCGAAAATCGGCGGGGATGCGAGGGGCTGAACGGTTTCGACTTCGCGCATCGAATCAAGGGAAGCGTGCCGGTGCAGGCAAGAGACCACCGTAAGCGTCGTTGCAAACAGATAAGCGCCGATTCACATCAGCGCGACTACGCTCTCGCTGCCTAAGCGACAGCTAGTCCGTCAGACCGGGAACTCCCTCGACCCGGAGCCTGGCGTCAGCTAGAGGGATCCACCGATGAGTTCGGTCGCGGGACTCATCGGGACACCAACAGCGACTGGGATCGTCATCCTGGCTAGTTCGCGTGACCAGGAGATCCGAGCAGAGGCATAGCGAACTGCGCACGGAGAAGCCTTGAGGGAATGCCGTAGGACCCGGGTTCGATTCCCGGCAGCTCCACTTTGGAGGTTCAGCGCCGCGACTCAATCGGTGGTCCGACGCGCGACGTCAGCGAGCAGGGACGTCAAGAGGAGCTCGAATGCTCGATCGTCTCGTCTCAGCGCGGCGTCGGTGAACCCGACGTCATCGGCGAATTCGATCTCGAGTGCTGCGCGGTGCTTGTGCGCCAACCGTTCGAGAAGTACCGAACCCCGGACGAGCTCCGAGACCGCCGCATACGTTTCCTGAGCCGTCTGCTCATCGAGTCCACCTTCGATCATGCAGGCGATCGCCTTCGCGGTCTCCCGTGCACCGAGACGTCGCGCCAAGGGGCTCAGAGCACCTCGAATGAGTATCAGGTCCGTCAACACCGGATCACCGACGAACGTCTGTCGCACTCCGCGGGCGTGCGCCAGCAACGACTCGCGCCAATCGTCCGACTCCACGAAGGCCGGCAACCCGCTGCGACGCAACGCGCGATCGGTCATGGCGTCGAGAAGCTCTGACTTGTTGCGCACGTGCCAATAGACGCTGGTTACGCCCACTCCCAGCGATTTGGCGACCAGTGGAATGCTGAGCTCATCGATCGATGAGTCCGCTGCTACCGCGAAGGCGGCTTCCACGATCGCGTCCGCGGTCAGCGAGCCTCGCGCTCGTCGCTGTGGCGGTGAACTTTGCACCATCACCTTCTTACGCCCGCCGAGAAGCGCGAAGCCCGCGGAACCGTCTCAGCGACGGGTTTGACGGGTCACGATCGAGGAACCGGCCAGTGGCCCGGGCAGGAGTCCGGGTGCGGCGTCGATGACGGCCGGTATCGCGTTGATCGCCGCCATCGCTGTTGCGGCGACGCCGGGGTTGGTGGCGTCGTCTCGCGCGGGGTCGAGGCGAAGGTCGAGGGTCATGTTGGGGAACCCCTCGATGCGGAACACCATTCCGCCCTTGCCGGGTTGCGCTGGGCGCGGCCAGGTGTCGGGCCAGGGTGTGGAGGTCACGGTCGCGAAGTATTGAACCGACACGACAGGCCGCTCGTCGTGGATCGCAGCCAGCCGCCAGCGGTGGGCGCAGATCGTGTTCTGCGGGATCACGCCGAGTGCGGTGTCGAGGTCGTGCGGGGCGAGGATCGTCTCCCAGTCCAACGCCACTCTGTCGACCTCCACGGACAACGTGTCGGCGATGTAGCGCACGACGGGTTCCCAGTCGTTGTTCACCTTGCCCACCGCAATGCGAATGGGAACGTGACCGTCGGGCTTTCCGAAACCCATCGACTCGTGGAGGACCTCCCAGATCGGGTAGGCCAAGTCGAGGTCGAGGGCGTACTCGTCCATTCGATACGAGTCGATCACACCGGCACCGGCCAGCAGCGCGGTCGGCAGGTTCAGGCTCACGAAACCGGGTTCGCACCCCGTCGCGTAGAAGGTTGCGTTGCCTTTTCGAGCGGCCCGCTCGATCGGGTCACGCCAATTCGCCGGGGCGGCTTTCGGATAGACCATCGGGATCGCTGAGATGGTGACGACGTTGATGCCGGCTTCCAGGTAGCCGGCGATGTCGGCGATCACCTCGTCTTCACGCCGGACGGCGGTCGCGCAGTAGGCGATGCAATCCGGCTTGGCATCCAGAACTGCCGCCAGGTCATCCGTCGCTGCGATGCCCACATCGGGGCGTCCACACAATCGACCTGCATCCGTGCCGATCTTCGTCGGCGACGACACTTTGACCCCGATCAGGTCCAGTGCGGGGTCGTCGATGATCGCGCGGAGGGCCACGCTTCCCGTCATGCCGGTGCCGACGTGAACAACACGACGCTTCGCGGTGGCAGGAGATGAAGTCACAGGCGTTGCCTCTCAGCCGATAGCGGGTGTCGGGCGGGCTCGTCGCGAGCCGACGGCGCGATTGCCAACTCATTGGATCCCAACTTACTGTAGGCAATCCTAGTAAGGATTACCAGAAGCCGGTTCAGTTCAGCGGGCCGCGATCGAGGGAGGCGACGCAGGTGCCGAAGCGGACCATCATCATCACTGGGTCGAGCGACGGCTTCGGAGCCGCAGCTAAGCGCCCGATCGTGATCGTGACCGATGCGGCCCAGGGCGTTTGGTGACCTTGCGGGGAGTGGACGGCCGGACGCCTTCGGCGAAAATCCGCGCCCCAAGTGCTATCTGGGCGCGAATGTCGGCCTCGGCGGTACCGAACCAGCGCGGACCGACGGTCGTGGTGAAGATCGTGAAATTGGCGAGCAACTCCGCCAGAGTGACGGGGTCAACGTCAGGAGTGATTTGGCCGAGACCTTGATAATGGGCGACGCCCTTGGCGATCACCGACACACGGTGCTCGTGATTGGGACGCACGACTCGCATGGAGAACGAGGGGTCGGATAACGCGCGTCCCGCTATGTCCCAGCCCGGCACCGTGCCCTGGCCATGATGAAGTCGCGTGTCGAAGAGCTGCTCAACAAACTCGACGAATTGGTTAGGCAAAGCCTCCATCACTTTGTCTTCTGCTTCGGTAACTCCCTCAGCGATCTGACGTGATACCACTTGTTCGAAGATGCCCTGCTTGTCACCGAAATAGTGAAAAAGCATGGATTCTGAACAGCCGGCACGGCGAGCTATCTCTTTCGTCACCGCCGCATCAAACCCCTGTTCGGCGAAGACTTCAGTGGCCGCCTCTAGTAGCGCGCGCTGCTTCCCGTCCTTATCGCGGACTCGCTTCGCGCTACTGGTCATAGGAACACCGTAACGCGACGACACGCTTCATCATTGACATTGGGCTCCGCAGGTGGTCATTATCAAGTGGCACTTGACAATAGCCTCGCGACGTCGTTAAATGCGTCGACAATGAAGATGAACGCAGCGGTCTTGTGGGATGTGCACCAGGAGTGGAGCGTCGAGGAGATCGAGCTCGATGGCCCCAAAGAAGGCGAGGTGCTCGTCTCCTTTGAGGCGACGGGGCTATGTCACTCCGATCACCACGTTCGCGAGGGTGATCTTCCCCTCGCGCTACCTCTCGTCGGGGGCCACGAAGGCGCGGGCATCGTCCAAGAGGTCGGGCCGGGCGTCCGGAACCTGAACGTCGGCGATCATGTGGTGGGCTTGTTCCTGCCGGCGTGCGGGCGATGCCGTTGGTGCTCGAGCGGCCACCAGAACTTGTGTGACCTCGGTGCCCAGATGGCGACCGGCGAGCAACTTGACGGCGGCTTTCGCCGTCACGCCAAGGGCCGCGACATCGGCGCGCTGGCCTGGCTCGGCGCATTTGCGCAATACGGCACCGTGCCGGAGGCATCGGTGGTCAAGATCGACGACGACCTCCCGCTGAGCCGCGCCTGTCTCGTGGGCTGCGGCGTGACCACCGGTTGGGGCTCGGCGGTCAACACGGCCGAAGTCAAACCTGGCGACACCGTCGTCGTGATCGGGTGCGGCGGAATCGGCAGTGGGGCGATCCAGGGGGCGCGGCTGGCCGGGGCCGAGAAGATCATCGCCGTCGACATCGTAGAAGGCAAGCGGGACATGGTGTCTCAGTTCGGAGCCACCCACTTCGCGAGGTCGATGGAGGAGGCGACGGCCTTGGTGGCGGATCTGACCCGCGGCGTGATGGCCGACTCCGCCATCGTGACGGTCGGCCTGGTGGAAGCCCCGATGATCGTCGACGCACTCAACATCGTCAGCAAGAACGGCGCCGTCGTCATCACCGCGCTGGGGTCGATGCTCGACATGACGGCGAGCCTGCCGATGTCGATGGTCGCGCTGGTCACGCTGTATCAGAAGCGCGTGCTGGGAAGCCTTTACGGCCAAGCCAACCCGCGTGCCGACATTCCGCGACTGCTCAGCCTCTATCGCGAGGGCAAGCTTCTACTCGATGAAACAGTCACCACCGAATACAAGCTGGCCGACATCAACGACGCATACGACGACATGCTCGCCGGCCGAAACATTCGCGGCGTGATCATTCACGAACACTGACTCCTCGAGCTGAACGCGTCAGTCCAGCCTCACTCGCGGCCCGGGTGTGAACACCACAGGAATCTTGCGGAACCCTCGGGTCACGGAGTTACCGTGAAAGACCGACTCGGCATCGGTCGCTACGGTGTAGTCGGGCATCCGGGCCAGCACCTGCTCGACGCCGATGCGAAACTCCAGCCGCGCGAGGTTCGAGCCCAGGCAACGGTGAACGCCGGCGCCAAACCCGAGATGGCGGTTGGTTTCTCGGTCGAGGAGGCATCGGTGCGCATCGGGAAACTCGCGGTCGTCGCGATTGGCGGATGCGTAGTTGACGATGACCTGTTGTCCCGGGCACAGGCTCTGCCCACCGATCTCGACCTCCTTGGTAACCGTGCGCGGAATGCCGTGAATCGAGCCGGCGAAGCGGATCAGTTCCTCGACCGCAGTCGGCATGAGCTCGGGTTCGTGGATCAGCCGATCCCGTTCGTCGGGACGGGTGCCCAGGTAGTGGAAAGCGCACGACATCGCGCTGGCCGTCGTCTCCAAGCCCGCTTGCACCAAGAGCATCGCGTTCGACACGACGTCATCGAATTTCAGTCTGACACCGTCGATCTCCGCTGATAGCAGGACGTCAATCATGTCGTCTTGAGGTTCACCTTGCATCCGTGTTGTGACGGCATGGGTGATGTGCTGGTAGAGGCCGCCCCAAGCCGTTAGGCGGATCTCTTCGGTTTCCCCGTTCAGCGCTGTATCGGTGAGCTCGATGCACAGCGGAACGTCGCCGACCGGCATGCCGAGCAGATACTTGAAGAACACGATCCCAGGTTGCTGCCAGGCGACCACCGCCAAATCGCCGCGGCCGTCTTCGATGAACCCATCGATCAATGCATCGGTTTCGGCGCGGATCTGCGGTTGCAGCTGCTTCATGCGGCCTGGGGAGAAGTACGGGTTGAGCACTTTACGGAGCGCCTGCTGGCGCGGTGGGTCCAAGAGGATGACGACGTCACCCGATAGCTGCATAGCGTCGCCGGGCGGCGGCGTGCTCGAAAAAGTGTCCCAGTCCCTGAGGATTTCGTAGCACTCGTCGTAAGTCATCGCCAACCAGGCACCGTCTTCCCGCGTGCTCAGAAACGGGAAGTCGGTATGCGCGATTGCCGCCTTGTCGCGCATGTGCGAATACAGCTCGTACAAGAAGTCCGGATCCTTGAAATCCTCGTGGCGAAGATCGAAGTTCTCGGCATGGTCCTCGAGCGACTTGGGCACTGGGGCGTAATCCTTCTCTTCGTGCGACCACGACGTCGGTGTCGCGGCTTCGCTACGCGGTCCTCCTGCAGCGGTCGGCCTCGGGCCGACTCGTACGTCCGAAAGCCGTGTTTTCGCACGATAGATGCCCAAAAACCGGTCGTCAAGTGTCACTCGATAATCGCGCGCAGCACTATCGAGTGTTACTTGACAAGTTCGATTCACACTCATAGTGTCCGAAGAGGTTGGGAGTCGTCGGCGATCAAGCGCGCTCCGCCCGACGAACCGACGCGCAGCCGCCGGACGATCACACAACGGCCCCAGGGAGTATCCGTGGAACAAGATCTGCAGTGGCTCATCTCCGTCGATGACCACATCATCGAGCCGCCGAACGTCTGGGTCGATCGCGCATCCGCCGCTGACCGCGATCGCGTGCCGCACGTCGAACGCATCAACGGTGTCGACACATGGGTCTACGAGAGGCATCGCGCCACAGTCATGGGCATCTTGGTGGCCGCCCATCAGCAGCCCGACGATTACTCCCCGCTGTCGGTCAACTACGACGATCTGCCGAAGGTCTACTTCGACCCGAAGGCCCGAATCCCAGACATGGACGAGGATCACGTCATCGCCGGATTGAACTTCCCGTTCTTTCCGCGCTTCTGCGGACAGGTATTTTCGCAAGTTCAGGACAGGGAACTCGGGTTGAAATGCCTCAAGGCATACAACGACTACATCATCGACGAGTGGTGTGGGGCGGCGCCGGGCCGCTACATTCCGATGATCATCGTTCCGCTGTGGGACACCGCACTCGCGGTCGCCGAAGTGCACCGGTGCGCAGACAAGGGTGCGAAGGCGATCGCATTTTCCGAGAACGTGCACGCGCTCGGCTTCCCGTCGATCCACTCGGGGGAGTGGGACGGATTCTTCGCGGCAGCGAACGAAACGAAGATGCCGCTCTGCACGCACATCGGGTCGTCGTCCGTCAGCCCGAACACGTCGCCCGATGCGCCGTTCGGCGTGCAGTCGGTGAACATCGGTCTCAACCTGGCCCACTCCACAACGGACTGGCTGTTCTCGGGCAAGCTGCAGAAGTTCCCCGACCTCAAGATCGTTCTGGCCGAGGGTGGCATCGGGTGGATCCCTTACCTGCTCGAGCGGGCGGAGCACGTCGCCTCCGAATATCGCTACCTACGAGCCAACAACTGGACGGTCGACCCGGCGACCATGCGGATGAGCGCAATCGCCGCGGACCCGGCCGTCTTCCCGGAGTCGCCTCGACAGTTGTTCCGCGATCACATCTACGGCTGTTTCATCGAGGACGAATTCGGCGCTGCCAACCTCGATTACATCGGCGTCGAGAACGTGATGATCGAAACCGACTACCCGCACACCGACAGCCTCTGGCCCCGTTCACTGGAAGCCGCGCTCAAGAGCCTCGAGGGCAGGTCGGACGGGGACAAGTACAAAGTGCTGCAAGGCAATGCCCGGCGCGTCTTCAACTTCGAACCCGCTCCGTACCCGGTCGCGAAGTAGCGGCGTGGCGATCCGCCAGTACGAGAACTTCATCGACGGTCGATGGACGAGTGACAACGCCGGCGCGCTGATAGACGTGGTCGACCCGGCCACCGAAGAACTGGTCGGCCGCGTTCTCGACGGCGGTGCAAAGCAAGCCGTCATGGCCATCGAAGCGGCGCGCCGGGCATTCGACGAAGGTCCTTGGCCGTGGATGTCGGTGCGCGACCGCGCGAGAATCCTGAAGCGCTTCAGCGAGATCATGGAGTCACGGCACGACGAGCTTCGCGAGCTCATCGTTTCCGAGATCGGCTCGGTGGGCTTCCTCACCGACTTTCTGCAGGTGGGCGGGGCGATCGAAGCATCCCACTATTACAGCGATTTCGTCGAGCACGACGTCACCTGGGTGGAGACTCCGGGAGGGCCGACGGTGTCACCGACCGGGCTCGGCGGCACCGTCGTCGTTCGGGAGCCCGTCGGGGTGGTCGGCGTGATCACACCGTTCAACTTCCCCTTCTCGATCAACCTGCAAAAGTGCCTGCCCGCGCTGGCGGTCGGTTGCACGGTCGTCTTGAAACCACATCCGTGGACGCCGATGAATGCGCTGGAACTGGCCAGGATCGGCGAGGAGGCCGGCATACCGGCGGGTGTCTTCAACGTCGTGGTTGGCGGCGGCGATGTGGGGGAGGAGCTGTCAACGAATCCCCTGGTGGACATGATCGCTTTCACCGGGTCGACGGAGACCGGAAAGCGCATCCGGGAGGTTTCGGCGCGCACGATGAAGCGGGCTCAGCTGGAACTGGGCGGGAAGAGTGCTCACATCGTTCTCGACGACGTGACCGAATCCGACGTCGCCGGTATCGGTTTCGGTCAAGTGCTGATGCATTCGGGACAGGCATGCGTCGCCGCGTCGCGCCTGTTGCTGCCTGAGCACTTGCTCGATTCCTACATCGACGGCGTGAAGGCCATGGCGCCGAACCTCACCATCGGTGACCCCCGCGACCCGGCCACGGTGGTTGGTCCGCTGATCCGTGAACAGCAGCGGCGGCGGGTCGAGGGCTACGTGCAATCGGCGCTCGACGAGGGAGCCACGCTGGTGGTCGGAGGCAAACGGCCCGAACATCTGAGCAGAGGCTTCTTCTACGAGCCGACGGCGTTCGTTAACTGTCACAACAAAATGCGGATCTGCCGGGAAGAAGTGTTCGGCCCAGTTCTGACAGTGCAGACTTACCAGAGTCAAGACGAGGCGATCCGGATCGCCAACGACTCCGACTACGGACTCGCAGGGCTCGTCATGACACACAACGCCGCACGCGGGTTCAACGTGGCGCGCCAAATCCGCACCGGCACGATCATCGTCCAGTGCTGCGGCGGTGGCCCGGCAGATCCCGGTCTTAATCCGGGCAACGGCGAGGGCCCGGGCTGGTCGGTGCCCGCGCGTGGAATGTTCAACGGCGGAGGCCCTTTCGGTGGTTTCAAGCACAGCGGTCTGGGGCGCGAGCAGGGCCGCTGGGGCTTCGAGGAGTTCACCGAGATCAAGTCGATCTCGTGGATGTGAGGCTCCAGTGCACGCGGGCATCGGAATTCTGAAAGGTTGATTGCCGATGCTTCACGATGTTCGCGTGCTCGAGCTGTCCCTCTTCTCCCCCGACGCCCTCGGCGGACACCTCGCCGACCTGGGCGCCGAGGTGATCAAGATCGAACAACCCGGGGGCGGCGGGTTCCGCGGCGGACTCTTTCCGCCCGACAACGTGCAAAACCTCCAATGGAATCGCGGAAAGAAAAGCGTCACGCTCGATTTGAAATCGGAGAAGGGGGTCGCGATCTTCCGGCGCCTCGCCGCCGACGCCACGGTGGTGATCGACGGCTTGCGGGCGGGCGCCGCCGAGCGACTCGGCCTCGGCTATGACGACGTCGTCGAACTCAACCCGACCGTCGTCTACTGCAGCCTCAACGGGATGGGTAGCTACGGCCCGTACGCGAAGCTTCCGACACATGGGTTGTCGTTCGACTGCTTCGCCGGACTGAACCCGCCGCTGATCGAGGCCGACGGCACACCGCGCCTGTCGGCCGGTGCCACGGGCACGACGGGTGTGTTGGCCGGTCCGCTCTACGCCGCGATGGCGGTTCTCGCTGCACTGCACAGCGCGCGCCGTGACGGGCGAGCGCAATACGTCGAAGTCTCCCAAGTCGACGCCGCGATCGCGTGGAACTTTCAGAAGCTGACTGCCCACGCGAACGGCCTGTTCGGCTACTCAGACGGTGTGCACGCGTCGCTGCGGTACCAGTACTACGAAACCGGCGACGGGAACTACGTGGTGTTCAACGCGTTGGAAGACAAGTTCTGGCGCAGATTCTGCGAAGCCGTGGACCGAATCGATCTCTACGAGCGTGGCCGCGCGCGTCTGGGTGACGATCCGCACGCCGACGAACACCTGCGCAGTGAGCTCACCGCGATCTTCAAGAGCCGCAGTCGTCGTGAGTGGACTGAGTTCTTCATAGCGACCGATATCGCCGGTGCTCCGGCCTTCGAAAGCAGCGACCTGCTTGACGACGAACACGTCAAAGCACGTGGCATGGCCTACGAGCCGTCCGCCGCGAACCGGCCGCGTTTGCGGCTGATCGCAACGCCGATCAAGACCAAGCCCGACCGTCCGTTCGCCGCGGAGCTTCCGCCGGCCGTCGGGGCGCACACCGACGAGGTGCTCACGACGCTGGCCGGCTGCGACGAGACGGAACTCGCTGCGCTGCACCGCGACGGAGTGATCTGAATGAACATTCTCCAAGGGGCGCGGATCGTCGAGATCGCCGACGAGATTGCCGGACCGTACTGCGGCAAGCTGTTCGCAGACGCTGGCGCCGAAGTGATCAAGGTCGAGTCGCCACGCGGCGATCGGCTTCGTCGCAGGGGGACGGGGCGGCGCGCGGACGACGATGGGGCTCTGTTCACATTTCTGAACGCCGGAAAGCGCTCGGCCGTGGGGGTTTACGGCGAACCGCACGTCGATGGCTTGATCGCCGGAGCCGACATCGTGATCGATGCGGGAGCCTGCGGCCGAATCGACCACGACGAATTACTGCGTCGATTGCCACATCTGGTGATCGCTGTGATGTCACCGTTCGGCCTGACCGGCCCGTCTCGCGACAAGCCGGCAACAGAGTTCACCCTGCAGGCCGAAAGCGGAACAATGGGTCTGCGGGCCCGGCCGGACCAACCACCCCTGCAAGCCGGTGGCCGCGTCTTCGAATGGGTCCTCGGAAGCTATGCGGCGGTCGGTGCGCTGGCTGCATACCTTAGTGCCCGTGCCGGAGGCGGTGGCGAGATCATCGATTGTTCGCTGATGGAAGCATGCCACCTCAGCGCCAGCGGCTTCATCGACTTGTACTACGCGCTCGCCGGCAGTCCACCGATTTCGGCTCCACCGCGAATGACTGAACTGCCCTCGATCGAGCCGACCGCCGACGGCTGGGTTGGGTTCAATACCAACACCCGTCAGCAATTCGAGTCCTTCCTGCTCATGATCGAGCGCGACGATCTGCTTGAGCAGGATGCGGCCTGGGCCTTGGCTCCGACTCGATTCGAGCGAATGGAGGAATGGAACAAGATCGTGCGTGACTGGACCACCCGGCACACCACGGAAGAGGTCGTCGAACTCGCCTCGGCACTTCGGATTCCGGTCGCGCAGGTCAACAACGGCCGGACCGTCCTGCAGCACCCACACTTCAAGGCGCGCGGCGCCTGGCGCGTCAGCGCTGACGGCTCATTCACCCATCCGCTACCGCCCTACCGAATAAACGGGACGAGGCCCGGCAGCAGCCCCAAGCCGGGACCGCGACTCGGCGAGCTCGGCGCTTCTGAATGTCCCTGGAGTTCAAGGAAATCGGAGGTTACCCAGTCGCCTGTGAACCTCCCCTTGGCGGGCATCCGCATCATCGATGCGACCGCTTGGTGGGCTGGGCCCTCGTCCACCCACATCCTCGCCGCATTGGGCGCCGACGTGATTCACCTCGAGTCGATTCAGCATCCGGACGGCGCGAGGATGACGGCCGCAGCATTCATCGACCGGCCCGACTGGTGGGAGCGCTCGGCCATGTTCTTGGCCACCAACACCAACAAGAAGGGTTTGACGCTCGACCTTTCATCTGCAAAAGGCCGAGAGCTGTTCTTCCGGCTTGTCGAGCAAGTCGATCTGGTGGTGGAGAATTTCTCACCGCGCGTCTTCGAGAATTTCGGTATCACCTGGGAAGCACTGAGCGCTGTCAACCCGCGGCTGATCATGACCCGGATGCCCGCCTTCGGTCTGGACGGACCGTGGCGGAACAACGTCGGTTTCGCGCAGACCATGGAACAAATGACCGGCATGGCCTGGGTGACCGGCCACGAATACGACCAACCCCGGATCCCGCGTGGCCCTTGTGACCCGTTGGCGGGTATGCATTCCGCTTTTGCGATGCTGGTCGGCCTGCGCCGGCGCGAGCAGACCGGACGCGGCTCACTCGTCGAAGTCTCCATGGTGGAGGCGGCACTGAATGCTGCCGCTGAGCAAGCGATTGAGTACACCGCTTACGGCACCATACTGTCGCGGTTGGGCAACCGGAGTAGGGACGCGGCGCCGCAGGGGCTGTACCCGTGCCGCGGCGACGAACAGTGGTTGGCTGTTTCCGTCGCATCCGACGCGCAATGGGCGGCGTTGAAAACCGTGCTCGGTCGGCCAGGCTGGTCGGATGATCCCGCGCTCGATACACACGAAGGGCGTTGGCGTGCACATGATCTGATCGATAAGCAGCTGGAGCAGTGGGCAGCCGGCCAAGACTGCACCGAGGTGGCGGCGACGCTGTCGGCTTCCGGAGTTCCCGCCTCACCGCTTTACGACGCGCGGCTCAGCCCTCAACACCCGCAGATGATCGCGCGTGGCTACTTCGAACACGTGGATCACTCGATCGTCGGTCAGCACCAGGTGCCGACCATTCCATTCCGGTTCCGAAGCGTCGATCGGTGGTGTCGGACGCCAGCGCCCACCGTCGGAGAGCACAACGAGAGCATCTTGAAGGAACTGCTCGGGTTGGACGAAACCGCGATCGAGGAGCTTACCGCTGAATCTGTGATCGGCACCCGACTCCGGGGCATCGGTTAGCAGGGGAGAGAAAACGATGCGCGTACGGATAGACCTCGATGCCTGCCAGGGTCACAGTCGCTGTGCCTTGACGTACCCGGAGATTTTCGACGTCGACGACGACGCCAAGGCATTCGTCCATGTCGAGAACATCCCGCCGGAATGGGAAGACAAAGCGCTGATGGCGATCGCGAACTGCCCCGAGCGCGCCATCAGCATGGACGAATGACGACGCCCACCAGCACCCCGAAACGGGTTCGATTTCCGGCAGCTCCACCGAGAAATTGCTGGTCAGGGCCACAGGCTCTGGCCAGTTTTCTTGTCGCCGGGATGTGCTGGCTATCTTCGTGCTGAGGCCGACGGCCGTTCCGCTACTGAAAGTGGAGCGACGGCCGTGCAGCTAACGTCATCTAGGGTCTCTGTCATTGCGACGCAGGGGCTCGGCACCAAGGAGTGCTCATGATCTATCGCCTTGCCATCGGGGTGCTGGCCGCTTTGGCGGTGGCGATCATCGTCCCTGCCGAGGGCCATCCCGATCCGCCGACCAAGTGTTTGACCAACACCCCCAAAGGCAAGCAGGTCTATGTGCCCTGCGATCTGCTCAACGCCGGCGCCAATTTCCCGCCGGGGCAGCGTTGTCCTCCACCGCTCGAGCAGTACCCGAAAGACGTGGCGGACTGGTGTGGCGAAGGCCCAGGCCTTGCGACTCCCACGCCGGCGAGTCCGACGACCCCGACGAGTCCTACGACCCCGACGAGTCCGACGACCCCGACAAGTCCCGCGAGCCCGACGAGTCCTGTGAAGACGACGACTCCCACGACTCCCGCGAGCCCGACGACTCCCACGAGCCCGACGACTCCCACGAGCCCGACGACTCCGACGAGTCCTGCGAACCCGACGAGTCCGACGAGTCCGACGAGCCCGGACAGCGGATCGTGAGCATTGACGCGGTCAAGACCGGAAGGCGACAGGCTTCGGGGCTGCTAGTCCCGGCCGGCTTGTCGCATCGGCCCAGACCATTTGTCGACGATTGCGAAGTCTTCAGAACGGGATCGGTTGGTTGTAGATAGTCCCGGTCTGGTTCTGGACGGGGTCGGTGCAGGTGATGGTGACGTTCCAGAGCGTGCCCGTCGGGAGCTCGGGCGCGAAGTTCAACTGTTGCTGGCCGCCTTGGTTCAGCTGAAATGTCTGGTTGAGCGGGGCCATCGGCGTGCCGACGCCCTGGAGGACGTCCATGGTCCCAAAGGTCGGGGTGGCGTTGAAAACGCAGGAGCCGTACGTGCCAGGGCTCCCGTTGCCGCTGGTGTCTGTGACAGTGACCTGCAGACTCGGAAGGTTGTTCAGCGTTGCCGGTTGGAAGTGGACACCGGCGGTGTCGGCCCGGGCAGTTCCCGCACCGAAGCACAAGACGGCGGACACGGCCACGCTCAACGCCGAGAGGACCTGGTTTTTCGTCGGGCTGCAGGGGTTCACGTGGTGCGTCCTTTCGTGGTCGCGGTGCCCCCCGCAGTTGTCGCCCACAGAGTAATCACGGGCGACGACCTTGCCCGCGCACGCCACGCCGCACGAGCGAGAGCTTTTCCCGCATGGTGCGGCCGTCATGGCACCGGCCATTCGTGGGCTGGGGCACCGCTGCGCGCGTGCTCCGCATACCGCCGGGTCATCTCACGCAGCGCAACGATGCGTTGCAGCCCGTGCTCCTCGAGGTAGCGCACCGTCCGGGTCTGCCAGACAGCGCCGGTGCGGCCGCATCGAGCACGCGCTTCGATAACTCCCAGGTACCGGTCACGGTCGCTTGCGTCCACACCCCAAGCGTCGAGCCCCGCTGCCGCGGCCGGCAGCAGGACGTCACGGATGAGCTGATCGGCGGGGCGGTCGTCGCCGTGCCAGGACAGCCGCGCCGCCAGCCCGTCTCGTGCCGCGCGGTGCAGGTTCTGCTCGGCCGCCGCGATGGACATCTGAGTCCACGGGGGTGGGTCGCTGTCGACCAGCGCGCGGACCAGGCCGTAGTAGAACGCGGCGTTGGCGACCATGTCGACGGGAGTTGGCCCGCTGGGCAATACCCGGTTTTCAATGCGCAGCTGCGGGCGCCCCGCCTGGACGTCATAGACGGGACGGTTCCAGCGCCACACCGTTCCGTTGTGTAGCCGCAGCTCACGCAGGGCCGGCGCGCGTCCGGCCCCCAGGGCGGCGCCGGGATCCTCGGCTTCCAGCGTCGGAAACAGCGGCCGATACAGCCGCACGAGGTCGTCGAAGAGCTCGACGGGCCCGCTGACCCACCGGTCACCGAGCCGGACCCGCGCCGGTGCAGCGGCGCGGACCTCCCCGCGGCGGCGGGTGTCGAGCAGCTGCTCCAACAGCGTGATGCGGGTTTCTTGCCATACCTGGCGGGCCAGCAGGTACGGCGAATTCGCGGCCACCGCGACCTGAGCCCCTGCGATCATCTGCGCGGCGTTGTAGTACGCGGCGAACCGGTCTGGTGGCACCCGCAGGTGCAGCTGCAGGCTCGTCGTGGCCGCTTCGGGAGCAACCGAGTCGGTTTTGAACTCCACCGGCTCACGTCCATCGATGACGCGCACCAGGAACGGCCTGTGGCGGGCGGCCCTCATGCGGCCGGACAGCAGCGCGTAGCGCGGGTTGTGGGAGATCCGCTCGACGGTCAACTCATCGGCGCTCAGGGTGGGCAGCATGCCGACGGCGACCAGTCGCACACCGAGCCGCTCGATCCGTGCCCGGCACGCATCGAGCACTTCGGCGAGCTCGCGCTCGCTGTCACGCAGCACCTGCCCGTGCAGCAGCCGTGGAGCGAGGTTCAGCTCGACGTTGAACTGGCCGAGCTCGTGTTGCATGTCCGCTCGGCCCAGCCGGGCAAGGACGGCGTCATTGATCAGCCGTGGCCGGCCCAACGGATCTACGAGATCGAGCTCGACCTCCATACCGATGGTGTCCTCATGACCGCCGAACCAGCCGCCGTCGACCATGCGCTGCATCGCGACAACGCACAGCTCGAGCCTGCGGCGCACCTCGTCGTCATGGCCGACAACCAAGGCGGAAGGGTCGATGCGGTCACCCACGGCGCACCTCCCGCGGCATAGCTGGACGTGGACCCGCTCAGCGGAGGCCCACTTGGGAATCTAGGCGCATGAGACGGGTCGAGCGACGCTTCAGCGTCGGAAGGCGGCTCCTCTCGAGCCGCCGCCCCTGGGCGGGTTCTCAGTTGCCTGCCTCGATTGCCGCGACGCGGGCGGCCGCGTCGGATCCGCAGAAGCGCTGGAGGTCCACCCCGCCCGCGGCGAGCAAGTCGTCGATCCGGCGTTTCAGGTCACCCGAGGAAAGGTGGGCATACAGGTTCGCACCCGGGCAAGACGTCTGGGCTAGGTCGCGATGGCCCGCCAGTGTGGCGGTCGCGACCCGAAAGGTCTGGGCGGCCCATGCAAACGCCCGCGCTGCCCCCTGAAGCTGGGCCTCCGACACGGCCTCCTGGTCGAAGTCTCCTTCGCAGAGGACTAGGAAATGACCCGTTGTGTCGTAGTCCGTCGCGGTGTCGCCCGCGATTTCGGTGCTCCGGAGTTCGTAGATGTTGCCATTGCGGTCGACGCCGACGTGATAGGCGATGTCGATCCACCCGTGCTGATCCTGGTGGTACCGCTGATCCTGTCGGAGGTGGCCCGGCGCATATCGGTTGTCACCGAGGACGACGGCCTCGTGGTGGAGCGTCATCCGAGTGATGGTGTGGCGCTTCCCACCGGAGCGGGCGGGCCGCGCGCCCCAGGCATCTCGGCATAGCAACAATGCCGAAGTGGTTGCCGTCAAGCTGGCGCGGGTCGTCGACGTCGCGGAAGGAGACGTCGAGCACCCACCGATCATGGACGCCACACCCATGCTGCCGGCCACCCCTAACAGCCGGCGACGACTGACAACGGCCGGCGGTTGATGGGGCCGGCCGGGCGCGGGCTCGCACACCGTCCTCACGATACGGGCGTGATCCGGGAGCGAGGGGTGCGTTTCGTTGTCCCGCCTTGACGCCGCCCTGATCCGAAAACAAAATCGCAGTCAACGAGATGAGCCCCACGATGAATCGACCGGCCGCCGCAGGTTTCCGCGATGCCATGCGAACCGCCATCGCCGCCGGGACTGCCTTCCTCGCACTGACCGCGGCCTGCTCGCGTGGCGACACGGGACGCCCGGCGCCGGGTACAAGCACACAGGTTCCCAGACCCGACGTCGCGACAGTCGTCAAACCGCCCGACCCGGCCCCCGCAATCGATTTCGCACCAGTCTCCAAGCTGATCAACCAGGCGATCGCGGCAAACAAGCTGCCGGGCGCTGTGGTTGAGGTCGGGCACGGCGGCCACGTCGTCTTCCACCAGGCCTATGGCTCCCGCAAGCTTGCGGGCGAACCCGGACTGGACGGGTCGCCGGCACCCGCGGAGCCGATGACCGAGGACACGCTCTTCGATTTGGCTTCGTTGACGAAGAGCCTCGCGACGGCCACTGCCGTCATGCAGCTCTACGAGCAGGGCAAGGTCGGGTTCGACGATCCCGTGCAGCGGTACTTGCCCGACTTCAACACCACCAACGATCCGCACCGCGCGCGGGTGTCCGTTCGCATGCTCCTCACCCATACGTCCGGTGAAACGGGCGACGTCAACCTGGGGGACCCCTGGGGACTGGACAAACCCGACAAAAGAGAGGGCATTCAGCGCGCGCTCACCACGCCGCTGGAGTCGACGCCCGGTGGCGGCTTCCGGTACTCGGACATCAACTTCATCCTGCTTGGCGCGCTGGTCGAAAAGATCACCGGTGAGGACTTGGACGTCTACGTTCAGCGACACGTCTTCGAGCCGCTTGGCATGGCAGACACCCGCTACCTTCCCCTGGCCAAAGCATGCGGTCCGCACACAATAATCGGAGCCGCGGTCGCCTGGTCTCCCGCGCAGCATGACGGGCCGACGGGCGCCTGTCCCGCGGGTACGTGGAGCACCGGTCTTTTGCCGCGCATCGCGCCGACGGCACGTGACGAAGATTGCCGGGCCGATCCGGGCAGGAATCCCGATCTCGATCATCTGCTCCGGGGCACCGTGCAGGATACGACGGCGCGGCGCATGGGTGGGGTGGCCGGACATGCCGGCGTGTTCTCGACGGCCCACGATGTCGGCGTCTTCGCGCAGGCACTGCTTGACCGGCTCGCGGGCAGGCCGAGCGAATTCCCCTTGGCGCAAACAACTCTCGAGTTGATGACGACTCCGCAGCAGCCCGGACATTCGCCCGATCAACTCCAGGCGGCCAACGATGCCGCCCGGGCGGCCCTCGCGAAGAGGCCGAACAAAGCCGATCCGCTGCTCGCGCCGCGCTATCCGGCGATCGCGGGGCAGAACCTGCGCGGCTTTGGCTGGGATATCGACACGGGCCAGTCCACGGCGCGGGGTGCGGTCTTCCCGATCGGCAGCTTCGGCCACACCGGCTTCACCGGAACCTCGGTGTGGATAGACCCACGCTCCGATACCTACATCGTCTTGCTCGCGAACTCGATTCACACGCGCGGCAGTCCACCGATGTCGGATCTGCGTGGCGAGGTCGCCACGGCGACCGCGCAGGCCCTTGGCCTTTAGGGCCGCTCGAAGTGTTGGTAGTCGAGGGGAGCCGTCCACTCGCCACCCCAGCGCCAGCCACGATCCGTGAAGACTCGGACCGCCGGGTCGCCGACGTGCAAGAGCCCCGGGTCGGTGCGGTTGCGGTCCAGGAAGGCCGCCGCGTTCCGTGGTTCGAAATAGCCGCTGGCGTAGAGGCACGGGTTGACACGCGGGTTGAGATCGATCGCCCGGCCGTAGGCGTGCGGAGACCAGTCGTCGGTTCCCGGGATGCGCCGGCAGTTGAACGCCGAAGTGTTGTTGTCCTCCATGGACAATTCATCATCGGCGCCCGGGTAGTGGTCGACCGTGCCGATCTTCTCGACGGGATAGCGCAGTCGGTACAGCTGGTCGAAGATCGCGACGACCTCCGGCACCAAGTCTTCATCCACGATCAGTTCACCGCGATGCGTTTGGCCGTCGAAACCGATGTGGTCGACGTCGACCCGTCGCAGCCGCCCTGCCTCGACTGGGCACCCCGGCCGCCAGCTCTCCCCGAGCTCGGCGGCGGTGACGGGCGCCACGGTGCCACCGGCGGGTGCATTCGGCGCAGGGGCCGACGTCGCGGCGGTCGGCGGCGCTGGTGTGGCGGACCGCGCCGGTGTCGCCGCAGGAGGTGGCTGCGCAGCGGTGCACTGCACCAGCACGAGACATGCTGCGAGCATTCCCGCCACCGCGGCACCCCGCCGCTTGACGGGCATCAACGGGGATGAGTCCTCACCGCTTGCTTCTTCCATCCGCACAAGGCCGCCGCGATAAGCGGTTTGGCCAGACAGCCCGGTGCAACGCTACCCGGTTCGCCCGATGCCTGTTCCGATCACGCGGATTGTGATCCTTTTGCGCAAGTGGCGTCGCCGCATACCTTCCCGGGGTGACATCGAATGTGGGCAGCATCCCGACCCAGGTACCTAGAGCCATACCCGCGACGTTCAAGCAGGCGCTCTTCGTCGCAGTGACAGCCGGGCTCGGCTACGGCTTCGACTCGTACGCGGTAAACATCTACGGGTTGGTGCTGCCGGACATCAAGAAGACGTTGCACATCACCGACGCTGAGGCCGGGTACATCGGCTCGATCTTCCTGTTGGGCTACACAATTGGCACCATCGGCTTCGGATACGCCGCCGACCGGTGGGGCCGCAAAGCCACGCTCGGAGCGTCGATCCTGCTCTACGGCATCACCACGTCGTTGGCCGGGCTCACCGCGAATCTGGCCGCCTTCACCGGACTTCGCTTCCTCACCGGTGTCGGCGGCGCCGGTGAACTGGCCGTCGGTGCGCCCTACACCGCCGAAGTCTGGCCTGCGAAGACGCGCGCGCTCGGAGTCGGCGGGGTGATCTTCTCCTTCTTCTCGCTGGGCTATGTCCTCGCGGCCGCCGTCGCGCTGGCCCTGGTCCCGCGCTTCGGCTGGCAATCCGCCTTCGTCGTGGCGATCGTCCCGGCCGTCGTCCTATTCCTCGTCAGGCGGGGTATCGCCGAGTCGCACCGGTACACCGATGTGCAGACCAGGGTCGACAACGGGGCCGCCAGGCCACGACTTTGGCAACTTCCCGGCGTACGTCGGCGACTCATCTCCGGCTGGCTCATCTACACCGCCAACGCGGTTGGCTACTGGGGCGTAACCGTCTTTCTGACGACGTACATCGTCAAGAGGTTCCACGCATCCTCGATCGACGCGATCCGCTATGCCCTGGTGTTCTTCCTGCTTCAGGTCCTCTTCGTCTACGTGGGAACCGCGCTCGCCGATTGGGTGGGCCGGCGCCCTTCGGCGATCCTCGCCGGAGTGATCGAGTTGATCTCAACGATCCTGGCCGCCACCTCCCACTCGTTGGACAGATATCTGATCTTTGGTGCGATCGCCATCGCCACCCTCGGCTGGCTTTGGGGCGTCGGTGACACCTACGTCTCAGAGCTCTTCCCAACCGTGTTGCGCGGCACCGGTTTCGGCATCGCTGTTGGCGGCGGCCGGGTGGTCTCCATCGCGGCCCCGGCCGTGGTCGGTTGGGGCATTACGCAATACGGGCTCGAGACACCGTATCTGGCGCTCGCCGGTCTCTGGGTGCTAACGCTGGTCGGCTACTCGATGGGACCGGAGACGAAAGGCAAGGAACTCGAACACCTGGCTGACGAGGCCCTCACAGAAGACCTCGTGCCGGTCGGGCCGAAGAAATGAGCGAGCGATGACGTCCGGGATCGTCCGCGGCACATGCCAACCCACGGCCACCGTCAGGGCTGGCGCGCCACGATCACCGGGGCCTTGGCCCTGTTGACCACCGCCGCCCCGACCGATCCCAGCAACCTGCCCCTGAACCGGCCGCAGCCGTGGCTGCCGACCACGATCAATTGCGCCCGTTCGGACGCCTTGATCAGCCAACGTGCCGGATCACCGATTTCGATCCGGCGGTCGATCCCCACCTGGGGATAGCGTTCGTGCCAACCGGCCAGCCGTTCAGCCAGCGTCTCCTCCTCCTCGGATAGCTGAGCGTCCCATTTCGAGTCTTGGAACAACGCCTTGGAGCCGGAAACCCGCGGATCGGTCCAGGCGTGCAAAGCCATCAGCCCGACACCGCGTCGGGAGGCTTCCTCAAATGCGATGGCGGTGGCCGCTTCCGATGCCGGTGAGCCGTCGATGCCGACCAGGACCGGCGCCCGCGCGCCAGTGCCGGTCATGGCTTTGTCGTCGTGGATTACGGCAACCGCGCAATGCGCGTGGTAGACCAAGTTCGAACTCACCGAGCCCAGGAAGCCGCCGGCCAAGGCGCCGCCGTGTCCCCGGTAGCCGGTCACGACCATCTCCGCCGCTCGGGAGAGGCCGACGAGTGTCGGGATGGTCGCCGAGTGCAGCACCTTGCCATCGATCCGCACCGGATCGCAGGCACCGGTGTCCTGCGCGGCGACCTTGATCGCCGACGCGATGACATCGCGAGCCCGCTGTTCCTGCCATTGGCTGAAGCCGGCCGGCGCGGCGACCTCGAACCACTGCGGCAAGAAGGCGTCGACGACATGGACGAGGGCCAGCGGCGCCTTCCGCAGCGCCGCATCGCGGGCCGCCCACCGGACGGCGCCCAGAGCCGCGGCCGAGCCATCAACGCCTACCAAGATCGCGCCACGTGGTGGTTGCCACATTCGAAGTTCTTTTCTGATCGGCCCCGTGTACCCACCGGCAGGATCGCCCGGGGCGGCCGTAAGTGTCAGGGCCGAAGAGATGCAAGCCGAAGGACCAAAGGCACCGAGTGGGCCGCCCGACGCATTGATACCCTTCAACGCACGGCGCACGACGTCGGCCACTACCGACTTCCCTGGAGGAGTTCATGCGCAGGAGCGCGTCATGACCGAAGCCGCCTGGGCCCTCTATGCCGAGCAGATGGACAACGTCGACGGCTGGTTCTTCGAGGCCGATGTCGCGCTCTTCAGCAAGCTGCTCGCCTGCCAGACGGCCGAACGCATCACCGGCGACATGCTGGAGATCGGCACGTATCAGGGCAAGTCCGCCATCCTCATGGGTTACGGCCTGCGCGACGACGAAGAATTGGTGATCTGTGACCTGTTCGGTGCGGTGGTGGACCACGGCGACATCGCGCCGATCTCACGCCAGCAGTACGCGGGCCTGGACCAGCAGCAGTTCCTGACCAACTGGGATCGGTTCCATACGCGCCGGCCACAGCTCGAGGTCTGCCCGTCGTCAGAACTCGATCTTGGCGAACGGGCGCTCCGTTTCACCCACGTCGACGGCTGCCACAGCTACCCTTGCGTGGCCAAGGACATCGACCTCGCCGTGACCCACGCCGCGCCACGAGGTGTGATCGCGCTGGACGACTACCGGGGGGTCGAGACCCCCGGCGTGGCGGCGGCCGTCTGGCAGGCCGTCGGCAACGGCGTCTTGTTCCCGTTCGCGGCCACCTACATGAAGCTCTACGCCTGCGCGTCGGCCGGTGATCGGAGTTATTGGTTGGAGCGTGTCAGGGACAGTACCGACATCTGTGCCTGCCCCGACTTCGAGTTGCCGTCTTACCGCAGCGTCTCGGCCGCGCAGATTCAGCATTCGACCGCCGCGCACTGACAACAGGATCATTCCGCGGTCCGCGGCGGTTGCCCGTCAGTCGAGCGGCGGAGACGAACTTCCTCCTCCAAGAGGTCGGCGGCCGTGGCGGCGCTTTCCGCGGGTGTGGCCATCTGGGCGGCGACCTCACGGGTACGAGCCACGCACTGCGGCGTGAGGATGGACCGCAGATCCGCGATCAGCGAATCCGGAGTGGTATCGACGAAGCGCCGTCCTATGCCGACTCCCAAGTGGTTGACCGCAGCTGCCCATAGCGGCTGATCGACCGAGACGGCAAGCGCCAACGTGGGGACTCCCGCGCGTATGCCGGCGAACGTGGTGCCCGGGCCCCCGTGGTGGACGACCGCGCGGCAGGCGGGGAAAACGGTCGCGTGGTTCACCGCGCTCACCAGCTTCACGTGCTCGAGATGCGGGACGTCGGCGAGGTCGCTGACACCGCTGCAAACCAACGCCCGTTCGCCCAGCTGGGCACACGCGGTGGTCATCGCGATGATGTCGACGGACGATGCGACTCGCGCGCTGCTGCCGAAACCGAAATAGATTGGCGGCGTTCCCGCGGCGAGCCATGACGAGACGTCGTCGTCGTCCTCGGTCGGCAACTCCAGCGTCAGGCCCCCGACGAATGGTCGCCGGACACCGTGTTCCGCCCATTCGGCTGCCAGTCCCGGAAAGAAGAAGTCGTCGTAGGCCTGGATCTCCAGCGGCTGCGGCGCGGACGCGCCCCTTTCCGCTGCCAGCCCCAGCGCCCGGCGTAGGTCGTCCTCGGCGTCTCTGGTTACGGGCGAAAGCGTTTCGCTGGGGGGAATGGGATAGATGTGAATCGCGGCCTGTGGAATGTCATAGTATTCCGCAACATTGGCGGCCAGCCCTTGCTCGCTGGCGTCTGTCAACAGCAGGTCGGCCCCGTCGGCCAGTGACGTGAGCGCCCTACCCAGCTCCGGCCACGTTTGCGTGATGTCCCGGAAGATTTCCCACGCCATGGTGGCGGGGTTCGGCGTCGCCCCGTATTTGCGAGCGATTTCTGCGTTCTGCCGCACCTGGTCCGGGCCGTGGCCGACCGCGGCAAGCCCGGCCGACTCGATGAAGCCCACATAGTTGGGCGGCACGGCCATCAACACGTCGTGACCCCTGCGTTGCAGTTCCCGGGCGATGGCGGCGCACGGCTCGATATCGCCGCGAGTTCCCAAGGTTGCCAGCACGAATCTCATGTCAGGAAGCCGACTTTCGGTGATGTGCGTGCCACGTTACACAAGTTGTCCCGCCCGACAACCTCGACGCGGGCGCCCGCAACCAGGGCTCTCACCTTGCATTCTCCCCAATGCCGGTACATGCCGTGGCTCTCGAAGCCCCCGGCCCGCGGGCGCTCAAGACCACGGATGTTTCGGTCGTCGGACACGACGTAGCCTCGCATGGCCGAGGTTGCACGTTTACTCCACTCCCGGCTTCTGACCCCGTCAATGCACCCAAGCCCTACGATTGGTGAGCGGGGGCCACCGCTTGCCGAGCCTCCAGGTCATCGAGGCGCTGAATCGAGGAGACGTGTCCGTGCAACTGTCGCTCCCACCCCTGTCCGTCACGAGAAGGCTGTTCACCGCCCTGTCGTTCGTGATCGCGTTCGTTGCTTCGGCTTCGCTGCCGCCCACGCTCGCTGCGGCTCACGCCGACCCGATCGGCTTCCCGCCGGACTGGCCGTTCTACGAGATGCAAACCGAACAGACGATGTGCAATGCCATGGCACAGGGCTGGTCACGCGCCCAGCTGGTCGGCGCGATGCAACAAGCCAACAATCAGAGCGTGACCGGACTGAACCCGGAGCAGGCCGCCAAGCGCGCCAACATGTGGGTCGACCTGGGCCGGATCAAGTACTGCCCCGGCGCTGTCGCCAGCTAGCCGCACCCGGCGCTCAGGCGCCACCAGTCTGATCGAGTCCCGGGGCGGCGCCCGCGCGTAAATCGCCGATCGGCCCGATTTCGTCGACTTCCGTGAATCCACGCCTCATGTGGGTAAGCCAGCGTATGTCCGCCGGTCTGATGAGGGAGTCGATGAGCAGGGAACAGCAACGAACAACGTCCGCGCCGGCCGAGCTGACCGCGGAACAGCGGACATGGCTCGGCCAAGCTTCGCGGCGGGAAGTCGATGGATGGATTCACGTCGCGGTCAACGGGTCCCCGGCGGCTCGTGGGTTCCAATACGGCTACCTCGTCGCCAGCGAGTATGCGGAGTCGGTCCGCGTCTACCGGGAGATGACGTATCAGACCATCGGCATGGATTACGACTTCTTCGTCGCCCGCGCCAACGAACTGCATGCCGACCACGTCGGTGACGAGCTGCGCGAGGAAATGGAAGGCATTGCCGCCGGATTGACCGCCGCGGGCGTCCCCGCCACCTTCCACGACGTCCTCGGCATCAACGACTGGATGGAGCTCACCGGCTATTGGTGGCCGAAACACTCTGGTCGCTATGGCGCGGTGGCACCGACGGGCGCTCAAGGCAGCCACTGCAGCGCCTTCATCGCCACCGGCAGCGCGACCGTGGACGGATCGATAGTGATGGGCCACACCAGCTTTACCGACTTCTGGCAGGGCCAGTTCGAGAACGTCATCCTGGATGTGACGCCCGAGGACGGCAACCGAATGGTCATGCAGACCGCGCCGGGCTGGATCGCGAGCATGACCGATTTCTGGCTGACCGGCGCGGGTCTGGCCATCTGCGAGACAACGATCAGCGGCTACGACGGATCCAGGGGCTACGACGAGACCCGCGTGCCGGAGTTCGTCCGCGCGCGCAAGGCCTGTCAATACGCGCGCGATATCGATGACTGGATCGAGATGCTCAACACCGAGAACAATGGCGGCTACGCCTGCTCGTGGTTGATCGGGGACATCAAAAGCGGTGAAATCGCCTGCCATGAGCAGGGTTTGCTGTATCAGGGGCTCACGCGGAAGGCCGACGGCTATTTCTGGGGCGACAACGCTCCGAGGGACCCGCGCATCCGCAACCTGGAGTGCCGCGCGACAGGGTTCGACGACGTCCGGTCACCCAACGGGGCCCGGGAGGTCCGCTGGCAACAGCTCCTCGCCGAGCACGACGGCCACATCGACGACGATGCGGCCCGGCGGATGCTCGGTGACACTTTCGACCCGTACCTGGACTGTGTGAACCCCTCAGCGCGGACCATCTGCGCCCATTACGACGCCGACCCGTGTCAATTCAACGACGTGACCGCGTTCAGTCCGCACGGATCTGTGGACGGCAAAGTGGTCGGGTCCGCCGACGTCGAGTCGATGAGCTTGTGGGCGAGGTTCGGTCGCGCCGACGGCGCCGAGTTCATTGCCGAGGACTTTCTTCGCGCGCACCCCCAATGGACTTGGCAACGCGGCTGTTTGGAGGATCGCCCCCCGCGGCCGTGGGCGCATATCCGCCCGGCCGGTGCGGCAGCCGGGCGAAGCCGCTAGCAGAGGGCGGCGGAGAACCACCCGCCCGTCACGACGGCGATGACGAGCGCGGCGGTGGTATGTCCGGTCGATGCGGCCACCACGGTGCCGGTGATCGCTGCGGTCAGGGCCACGACAATGGCCACGGCCAGCATTGTCCGGTGCGGATGGATCGCTCCGCTCGGGCGCGGTACGGCAACGACGGGTTTCTTCGGGCCGTGGGTTGCCGCCATGAAGACTCCTAATGTTGTGACCCGCGATACACCCCCAGCATAAATGTGCGGTGCATCACACACCAGCCGGCCCGCGCCGTGTCCGGCGGCTCGCCCGGGCGCGCAGTCAGCGTCGCTGAGGTCCGGGGTATCCACGCGGGCATGGAATGGAGGAGACCCTAGGAGTCCTGCGCGGTTTCCAGCAGCCGTAGCGGGTGCAGGCCGTCGACCGCGCCGACGAACGGCGGGTGGATGCTGTAGCCCAGCATCCGGCGAATGTCGTCGGAGACCGCGCGAGCGACGTCCCGCGATATCGACAATGTGAACGCTTCCATCGGCCGCAGCCACGGCTGGCAGTACTGGGCGGTGACGGCGAGACGGTCCCGGTCGGTGTTGTTGGCACCCCCGCCGTGCCAGAGGGTGCCGACGAAGAAGACACACGAGCCGGCGGGCATCACGACGGGCAGGGCCGCGTCCTCGGGGCCGGGCCGGCGTTTGCCCCAACGGTGGCTGCCAGGGTAGAGGACGGTGGCGCCGTTGTCGGCGGTGAAGTCGTCGATGGCCCAGATCGTCGCCGCCGCCAACGGTTCTCGGGGACGCGGAACCGGATAGAACCCGTCGTCGTGGTGGGCCAGCTGCGCCGACTCGCCGGGCTGAATATTGATGGCCTGCAACGCCGAAAGTAGGTAGTTGGGCATCAGCAGCCGATCGAGCACCGCGAGCACCCGGGGATTGTCGACGATCCCGTCGCAGACGCGTGTCCGGCTCAGCAGGCTGTAGATGCGCTGGGTGCGCCGGCCCTCGAAGGAGTTGCGTCCCGTGTGCGCCAGCCAGGGGAGCACCACCGCACGGATTTGTCGGCATTGCTCGGGGGTGAGCAGGCCCTCCCAGATGACGTATCCGTCGCGGTCGAGGGCCGCCATGTCGGCGTCGACGACGGCGCTGTCGACCGAGCTCCCACCGGTGGGTGTCCGTTTGTACCGCTGCGCCAGATCGCCCCGGAGGTCTTCCAGCGTCGTGACGGACTCGTCGTCGATGTTCATTGGCACTCGTCCTTCGTCCGGCATCCACAGTAAGCCGACTTCACCCCAACTCACACCGAATCACGGCGTACCCGGGCCGACAGGACAACGCCCGCTTTCTGTACAAGGATGAAGCGGTGCGGACGCTTCTCGCAGTGGTGGGCTTCGCGGCTGTCATCGGCGCTGCCGCCCCGGCACAGGCCGATCCGGCTGGCAACAACGGGCCGGGGCCCGATGCGAGTTTCCTGGCGGCGCTCGATCAGGCGGGTGTGCCCTTCAAGAGCGGACCCGTCGCCATCGGGGTGGCGAAAAAGGCCTGCCAGCTGATGGACCAGGGCCACTCGCAGGCCGACGTCATCCAGAGCATGTCGGCCAGCAATCCCGGATTTTCCGTGGACGATGCAACCAAATTCACGGTCAGCGCGGTGGCCGCCTATTGCCCCCAGCACCTCGGGGAACCGACCGCCGAGCCACCGCCAGGTCCCACTCTGCCGCCGACGGGGATGTGGCCCATGTTTCCGTGGCCGACGCCGGGCGCCGCGTAGGGCGCGAGGTCCGTCGAGGAAGATCGAACGATGTGGTCGGACTGGTGGATGATCCTGATCGGCCTCGCGACCGCGTTCGCAGTGATCTGGCTGATCCTCGCGGTCACCTTCTGGCTGATGCGGCCCAAGGCCAACTTGCAGGACCTGGTGCGCCTGCTGCCCGATGTGCTCCGGCTGCTCAAACGTCTCGCCGCCGACCCCGAACTGCCGCGGCGGATCCGGATTGCTCTGCTCGCGTTGATCGCCTTCGTCGTATCGCCCATCGACCTGATACCCGACGCCATCCCGGTCATCGGATTCGCCGACGACGTGATCATCGTTGGCCTGGTACTGCGCTGGATCAGCCGCACAGCGGGACCCGGTGCCCTTGCCGAGCACTGGCCCGGCACGCCCGACGGCCTCGCCACCTTATGCATACTATGCGGGCTGCCCGACCCCGCGCTGGAGTGACCCTGCGCCACCTTTGCGTTGACGACGGCCATGTGCGAATCTGCGGTTGTGGATCTACTGCGCCGCACCCTGCGATACCCGGTCCGGGTCGGCGCCCTGATCGAACTGGCGCTGTGGCTGGCGATTCCCTATCTGTGCATCGGATTCGTGTGGACCGTGTTTCACGGTGACGAGACTCGACGAATCCAGGAGCGGGTGGAAGCGGTGCTGCCCACGGGTGCCGACGCGGTGGCCTTCGGGCTGACCACCGCATTGTGGCCGGCCTCCATCCAAATCGCCCACGCGTGCCCACTGCCATGACGGGCTCTTGGGGTGAACCGGTGCGCGAGGGCGCCGGTTGCTCCTAGGCTGCCGAGCATGTCAATCGATCGAGCCGCACTTATGGCGGGCAGCATCCGACTCAGCTCCGGCGTCTGGTTTCTCGTCGACCCCCTGAGCGCGAACAAGTTCTGGGGCGACCCGGGCGAGCCGACGCCGACGGCGCGACTGTTGTTGCGGTCCATGGGATATCGCGACGCGCTGATCGGTGGGATGCTCGCGGTGGCGGCATTGCGCGGCAAGAACACCCGCGGCTGGTTCCTGGCGTCCGGCGGCGCCGACGCCGCCGACCTGCTGGGCGGCCTCAGCGTCCACGACCAGCTGAAGCCCTCGCAGCGGATCATCGGCCTGGGCGGCGCCGTCATCGGCATCGGCGTCGGGCTCTGGGGCGCGGCGCGCCGGACCACCCGGGGGGCCGGTCGGGCGCGGCGCGCCGGACCACCCGGGGGGCCGGTCGCGGCGACGAGCTGAATGGGGTTGACTGAGCAGCATGGGCTTGGGCGTGCTGACATTCGTAACCGACGAGGGCATCGGTCCGGTGGAGCTGGGGCAGGCGCTCGAGCAGCGCGGGTTCGAGTCGCTGTTTCTCGCTGAGCACACACACATTCCGGCCGGCGACGTCACCCCGTATCCGGCGGGTGGTCCGATCCCGCCGAAGTATTACCGCACCCTGGATCCCTTTGTGGCGCTGACCGCGGCGGCGGTCGTCACCGAACGGCTCGTTGTGGGCACCGGCATCGCCCTGGTTCCCCAGCGCGATCCGATCCACACGGCCAAAGAGGTTGCGTCACTGGACCTGCTGTCGCGGGGACGCTTCCGGTTAGGGGTCGGTGTGGGCTGGCTGCGCGAAGAGATCGCCAACCATGGCGTCGATCCGGGCGTGCGCGGGCGAGTGGTGGACGAGCGGATCGACGCGATGATCGAGATCTGGACGCGTGAAACCGCCGAATTTCACGGCGAATTCGTGAACTTCGACCCCATCTACAGTTGGCCCAAGCCGGTGCAGAAGCCCTATCCGCCGCTGTACTTCGGCGGCGGGCCTGCGGGCTTCAAACGCATCGCCCGGCTGCACGCCGGTTGGCTGTCGATGACACCATCGGCGGAGGTTCTGGCGCCTCAGCTGGAGCAACTGCGCGGCGTCGCCGGACGCGACGTACCGGTGATCAGTTTCCACGGCGGAGCACCGACGGCTGACGAACTCGAGGGCTACATCGCGCTCGGGGTGGAGCACCTGCTGGTGGAGTTGCCCACCGAGCCTCGCGACGAGACCCTTCGCCGTCTCGATGAACTGCAGGCCGAGGCCGCAAAGCTAACGCAAGGCTAAGTGCCGCAGAACGTTTGGTACTTGCCGAAGTCCTCCGGGGCCGGGCTCGCGTACCGGTCCAGGCCCGGCCGTTCGTCAAAGGGCGCGGTCACCGCGGCGAGGAGCTGTTGCAGCGGACCCAGATCGCCCGCCGTCGCGGCCGCCAGGGTTTCCTCGACCAGGTGGTTGCGCGGAATGTAGACCGGGTTGGCCCGGTCCATGACGTCGGCATCGGGGCGCAGGCCTTGCCAGCGCGGCAGCCAGGCGTCGAACCCGTCGAGGTCGACGAACAATCCGCGTGCGGGTTCGGCATCGCCGCGCGCGGCTCGGCCGAGGTGGCGGAAGAACGAGGTGTAGTCGACATGGTTGTCCTTCAAAAGGGCAAGCAACTCGTCGGCCAGTGCCGTGGATTCTCGCGCGTCGAGGTCCGCGGGCAAGCCGAGTTTGGCGCGCATTCCGGACTGCCACACGGCGTCGTACTCACGCTGGAAGACACCGAACGACGCCTCCGCGAGCGCGACGGCCTCCTCGACATCGTCGGAGAGCAGCGGAAGCAGCGTCTCCGCGAACCGCGCGAGGTTCCAGCCCGCGACGAGGGGCTGGTTGCCGTAGGCGTAGCGACCCCAGAAGTCGATCGAACTGAAGACCGTCTCGGGGTCATAGGCCTCCATGAAGGCACAGGGCCCGTAGTCGATCGTCTCGCCGGAAATCGTCATGTTGTCGGTGTTCATCACCCCGTGGACGAACCCGATCAGCATCCAGCGCGCGATGAGCGCCGCCTGCACGGCGACCACGCCCTCGAACAACGCGAGATAGGGGCGTTCGGCCTCCGCGGCGCCGGGGTGGTGGCGGGCGATGGCGTGGTCGGCCAGGCGTCGCAGCAGGCCCTGTTGTCCATCCGTGTCGCCGGTGGAAGCGGCGAACTGGAAGCTGCCCACCCGCAGGTGGCTGCTGGCCACACGGGCCAGCACCGCCCCGGGCAATTCCGCCTCGCGCAGCACCGGACGCCCGGTGCCTACGACGGCCAACGATCGCGTGGTCGGCACCCCCAGCGCGTGCATCGCCTCGCTGACGATGTATTCGCGCAACATGGGGCCCACCGCCGCAAGCCCGTCGCCGCCGCGCGCGAACGGCGTGGGCCCGGAACCCTTCAGGTGGATGTCGCGCAGCCGCCCGTCACCGTCGACGATCTCGCCGAGTAGCAGCGCGCGCCCATCGCCCAGCCTGGGGACGAAACCGCCAAACTGATGCCCGGCGTAGGCCTGGGCCACCGGAACCGCGGCGCTCGGGACCAAATCGCCCACCAGGAATCGCAGCCCGTCGGTGCTTCGCAGCCAGTCGGCGTCCAGCCCCAGCTCGGCCGCAAGCCGCTCGTTGAGCGCGAGTAGCCGCAGCTCGGCCGGGGACTCTGCTTGCCAGCGGACGGCCATCTCCGGCAACTCACGGAAGAACCGGTCCTGCAGAGCGACGGTCATATCCGGGGCGACACTCACCTCGTCGAGCCTACGGAAAAGTCAGCCTCGCCGGCCTAGCCGACACCGATGGCTTGCTTGATCACGTCGCGGGCGCGGTCGAGCATCGACGCGAACGGCCCCAGGGCGAAGTTCAGCTTGGCCGATTCCACGCCCGGGTGCGGGCGGGTCGGCGCGATGGCCTCGGCCGCACGCACGGCAGCGCCCATCCGTTTGAGGTCGTCTTGGTCGACTTCGCGCTGCAGCACGGGGAACTCGTCTTCCTCCTCGTGCCGGGCGTGCTGCAGCACGGCGTCGCGCAGCTTGGTGAGCTCGTCGATGAACTGACGCGAGGTGATGTCGAGCTTCTCGATCTTGGACAGCAGCTCCTTGGCCTCGTGCTCTTCTTCGAGCCGGGCGTCGACGATGGCGTCTCCGTCGTCGGTCTCGCGACGCACCCGCGGGTGCACCACCATTTCCTCGGCCGTCTCGTGGACGGCCAGCAATTGGCGCAGCTCGACGAACGGCTTCTCCCGCGCTTGCGGTTCGGAAGCGTGCAGCACCTCGTCGAACATGTCCTCGATGAGGTTGTGCTGGGCTTTCAGGAACGCGACGACCTCGTCGGGCGATTGGACAATCATGTCGGCCATCGCCGATACCTCCGGTCTTGTCGGGAGTTGGAGTTCGCACTATGGGCTGAGTGCGGCTTGTCACGGCATACCCGCTGGACAAGCCCCTAAACGACGGCCGGGTCGCCACCACGGCGGGGCGGTGTCGGCCCGGTCCGAAGGCTTTGGCAGACAACAGTTTCCGCGCTGTTCAACAGGCCGGAGGGCCACACCGCAAAGCGATCTGGATCACACGGCCGGACCCGATGTTATCTGTCGGCCACCGAATGGGTAGCCGACCAGAAGGCGCTCTCGTGCCGATCCACACAATCAACGCAGGAGGCGAGTTCTTCAATGACTTCATCGGACAAGACGACGGTATTGGCGCAGCTGCGCGCGTTGCACCAGCTGACCAACACCGAGATCCAGGTCGCCGAGACCCGCATCGCACAGGCGCGTACCGAGGCCGTCGAGCGCGAGCTGACGCAGAACGCGTCGAACGCGCGTGAGCGGTCCGTGGCCATCGAGAAGGCGATCCGCGAGCTCGGCGGGTTCCCCGACATCGTCGGCCCCTTCCTGGGCCGTGCCGCCGCAGCCGTCAAGGCGCTGACCGAACAGGCGCAGCCGTTCGACGAGGCGCTGCTGGGCGACCTCGCGCTCGAGGACCAGCTGCTGGACCGTGCCCGCTACCTCAAGGCGCTGGCCGTGGCGGCCGAACTTCCCGACATCGAGAGCTTGGCGGCGCGGCTGATCACCGCCCACTCGGCGACCGTCGACTGGCTGACCACGGTGCTCGCCGAGGACGCGCTCGGCGGCCCGGCCGCGCTGCGTCGCACGCCACTGCAGGCGGCCGCCGGTACCGCAGTGAAACTGGTGAACCTGCCGGTTGAGTGGTCGGTCCGAGGGGTCGACAGGGCGGCGGACGCGCTGCGCTCGGCGCGCCCGACGTTCAACGAATTGGTGAGCCGGAGCGCGCACGCCGGCGACGTGGCGACGCGGGCGCTCGCCGCTTCGCGCAACGCCGCTCTGGAGGCGGCCGAAAAGGTCACCCGCAACGAGGGGGCGCAGCAGACCGCCGACGCCCTGCACGCGGCGCGCGCCGCCGTGGGAGTTCTCGACGCCGACGAACTGCCCATCGCCAATTACGACGAGCTCAACGTCACCGAGGCCGTAGCCGAGGTGAAGGACCTCACCAATCCGGGCGACGTCCGGGCGATCATCGCCTACGAGGAGGCCAACAAGAACCGCCAGCGGGTCGTGTCGGCCGCCCAGACGCGCGTCGCTGCCATCGCGCAGGAGGTCGTCGGCATCAACTGACAGCGGATTCACGGGCGAGGCCGCTCGGTTGAGGTTTCCATCCTCGGCCGGGCGGCCGAACCGTTTGCGCGTGAGGGGACACGTCAACCGATCGTTTGGGCATTTCGCTACGGTTAGGGCACCAGCCCGACATCGACAACCATGTGAGACGAATGTACGACCAGGTCAACAGCAGCGCGACGGAGCCCGACGACATCGGGTATCGCATCGATCCCGTCTTGGCCCGGAGCTGGCTATTGGTCAACGGCGCCCACGGCGACCGGTTCCAGGCCGCGGCGCACTCCCGCGCCGACATCGTCGTCCTCGACATCGAAGATGCCGTCGCCCCCAAAGACAAGCACGCCGCCCGGGACAACGTGGTGAGTTGGCTGGGCGCCGGTAACACCGACTGGGTCCGCATCAACGGCTTTGGCACCCCGTGGTGGGCGGACGACCTCGCCGCCCTGGCGGGAACACCGGTCGGCGGGGTGATGTTGGCCATGGTCGAATCCGTGGACCATGTCACCGAGACCGCGCAACGGCTGCCCAACGTGCCGATCGTGGCGCTGGTGGAAACGGCCCGCGGCCTCGAGCGCATCACCGAAATTGCCGCGGCGAAGGGCACTTTCCGGCTGGCCTTCGGTATCGGCGACTTCCGCCGCGACACCGGTTTCGGGGAAGACCCGAGCACGCTGGCCTACGCCCGGTCGCGCTTCACGATCGCGGCCAAGGCGGCCAGCCTACCCAGCGCGATCGACGGGCCGACAATCGGTTCGAACGCCCTGAAACTGATCGAGGCGACGGCTGTCTCCGTGGAATTCGGGATGACGGGCAAGATCTGCCTGGCGCCGGACCAGTGCGCCGTGGTGAACGAGGGCCTCTCACCATCGCAGGACGAAATATCTTGGGCGAAGGAATTTTTCGCCGAGTTCGAGCGCGACGGGGGAGAGATTCGCAACGGTTCCGACCTGCCGCGCATCGCCCGGGCCACCAAGATCCTCGAGCTGGCCCGCGCTTACGGCATCGAATCGTCGGACTTCGACGACGAAGAACGGGACCATTCGCCCGCGCCGTCGGACACCTATCATTACTGAGCGACGGAACGGGTCCAGCATGGGCATGGCAGTGGAGTTTCATTTCGACCCGATGTGCCCGTTCGCCTATCAGACCTCGTTGTGGATTCGCGACGTTCGCGAGCAGCTCGGCATCACCGTCGACTGGCGGTTCTTCAGCCTCGAAGAGATCAACCGGTCGGAGGGCCAGAAGCACCCGTGGGAACGGGAGTGGTCCTACGGATGGTCGCTGATGCGGATCGGGGCGCTCCTGCGCCGAACGGACATGTCGCTTCTGGACCGGTGGTACGCCGCCGTCGGGCGCGAACTGCACACGCTGGGCGGCAAACCCCACGACCCCGCCGTCGCCCGGCGCTTGCTGAGCGACATCGGCGTCGAGGCGTCGGTCTTCGACGCGGCGCTGGGCGACCCGACAACTCACGACGAGATACTCCGCGACCATCAGCGGGTCGTCGACGCCGGCGGCTACGGAGTGCCGACCCTGTTTCTGTTGGGGCAGTGCCTGTTTGGGCCCGTCCTCGTGGACCCGCCGACCGGCCCCGAGGCCCTGACGCTGTGGAACGTTGTCATCGGCATGGCCGAATTGCCCCACGTGTACGAGCTGCAGCGGCCCAAATCCCCGGCCGATGTCGAGCTCATCGGCCGAAGCCTGCGTCCCTACCTGGACGGGCGCGATTGGGTCAGCATCAATCGCGGTGAAGTCATCGACGTCGAGCGGCTCACCGGCCAGGAGACCTAGGCCGCGTGTCGTGCGATCCAGACCCCGACCCGGGACTCTAGCTTGCTGACCGTGATCGCAGGTGCGCACGGTGGTGCGGTCGAGCGGTAGCTCTTGCCCGTAGGTGTTGTGAATAGCGCTGTATGAGTGTGGTTTTCGTCGACGGCCGTGGTCACCCGCCAGCCCGCGTTTTCCTTGACGTAGTTGCAGCTCTCGCACAGCCCCAAGCCGTTGTCCGCGGTGGTCGCGCCGCCGGCGGCCCACGGTCGCGCGTGGTCGCGGTGCCGGACCGGTGCGTCGCAGTAGGGAGTGCGACAGCGCTGATCGCGGAGCCCGATGAATGCGGCCAGGCCGCGTGGGAAGATGCGTGACCGCGACTCCGTGGCCACCAGTGCCCCCGCCCGGGGGTGGGTATAAAGCCTGCGCAGCGTCGCGCGTGAACGTCGGTCGGTGACCGCGCCGTTGACCATCGCGCGCGCGACCGCGGCGGGGATGGGACCGTAGCCGCCGACGTCGGCCGGCGCATCGCCACCGCCCAGCAGCGTCTCGTCGGACAGCACCAGGTTGACCGCGACCGGTGTGGGGACCGTGGCGCTGCGACCGGTGACCCTTTCGACCAGGGTGTCGGCCATCACCTGTCCGCGTGAGCGACCGTCTCCGCGGGTGTCCGCTTCACGGCGCAACGCCGCATACACCGAAACACCTTGCGCCACCGGCAATAACGCGGTGAGGTACGTCATGGTATCGGGTGCCGGCCGAATGGTGATCGTGCGGTCTTTCTCGGCCTTGGCCGCCCGCTCTACGACGGCATGCGGATCCAGTCGGTAGGCGATCGCTCTGGCGGCGGCCGCGATTCGCGCGTCGCCAACGCCGTTCAGGCCGGCCCGCTCTGCGCAGAGCTCAGCGTCCAGCGCGCGTCGGTCCTCAACGTCCAGGCAGGCGCTCTCACGCACGATCAGCGTCGCCCGCCACTCCGACAGCACCCCGCACTTCAGTGCCGCCAGCGTGTGCGGCATCTCGTGTACCAACGCCTTCGCGAAGCCCAGGTGTCGGCCGCCCCGGGCGGGTGCGTCGCGCCGGGCCAGGGCGACCTCGTTGGCTACGCCCCGTCCCCGCCGCGCGACAGGCACCCCGGCGGCGGCTTCTCTGGCTCGGCGCGAAGCGTCCAGTGCGGCAGCCGCGCGAGCCTGCCCGGCTGCGGCCGCGGATTTTGCCGTCTCCAGCTCGGCGATGCGCTCGATCAGCGCCGATTCATCGGCGTTCGCGTCGATCTCCGCCAACTCTTCGAACATATATTCGATCATAACAAAGCCGCCGACAAACGCCTACGCTGGCGCCTGTGAGCGCCGGGAGCCGGATCCGGGTGTCGCGGGTCTACGACGACGTCACCCCGGACGAGGGCCGCCGTGTACTGGTGGACCGCGTCTGGCCGCGGGGAATCCGCAAGGACGACCCGCGGGTGGGCACCTGGTGCAAGGAGGTCGCACCGTCGAAGGAACTTCGGGAGTGGTATCAGCACCGGTCCGAGCGGTTCGACGAATTCGCCAGGCGCTATGAGGCCGAGCTGCGCCACAGCGCGGCCCTGCAGGAGTTGCGCGAACTGGCCGGGCGCGGTGTCCTCACCCTGGTCACCGCGACCCGCGACCTGGACATCAGCCAGGCGGCCGTCCTCGCGGAGCTGCTGAAAAGCCGCTGAACGCGTGAGACGATCGTGCGATGCGGCTGGGATTGCACGCGCTGGGCATCGGTGCCGGCGCCGATCGTGCGGTGATCGACGCCGTTGCGTCAACCGCGGACGAGTGCGGCTTCGCCACGCTGTGGGCGGGCGAACACGTGGTGATGGTCGACCGGCCCGCTTCGCGCTATCCCTACTCCGACGATGGCACCATTGCCGTTCCGGCACAAGCCGACTGGCTTGACCCGCTGATCGCCTTGAGCTTCGCCGCCGCCGCATCATCGCGGATCGGGCTGGGGACGGGCGTGCTCCTGCTGCCCGAACACAATCCGGTGGTGGTGGCCAAGCAGGCCGCCAGCGTGGATCGCCTCAGCGGTGGGCGGCTGACGCTGGGCGTCGGGATCGGGTGGTGCAGGGAGGAATTCGCCGCGTTGTCAGTGCCCTTCGCCCGTCGCGGTGCGCGCACGGCCGAATACGCGGCCGCGATGCGCACGTTGTGGCGTGACGATGTCGCCTCGTTCGACGGCGACTTCGTCCGCTTCGACTCCGTTCGGGTCAATCCCAAGCCGGTGCGCGATCGTCGTATCCCGATCGTGCTTGGGGGCAATAGCGATTCGGCGCTGCGCCGGGTGGCGGCGTGGGGCGACGGCTGGTACGGGTTCAACCTCGATGGCGCCGAGGCCGTGCGCGGTCGCGTCGCCAGGCTGGAGCGGCTATGCGCCGACTCGGGGCGTGATCGCGCGCAGTTGCGCCTGTCGGTCGCGCTGCGCGAACCGGGCGTTGGCGATGTCGGCGCCCTCGTGGAGTTGGGCATCGACGAATTGGTTCTCGTAGAGGCGCCCCCCGACACGCCCGGGGCGGCGGCCGACTGGGTCTCGGCGCTGGCTGAGCGGTGGATGGCGGCTGCGCACAGTGAATGAGGCCCAGCCCATACTGCCGCGGGAGTTGACCGACATCCCCGACGAAGTCCGCGCTGTCCCGCCGCCGCCCATACCGGCGCTGCCCGAGCCGTACGGGTTGCGTCTCGCCGACCCGGACGCGGACGCGGAGATGATCGCCGAGTGGATGAGCCGCCCGCACTTGGTGGAAGCGTGGGAGTCCGCCTGGCCGGTGCGGCGCTGGCGCCGGTACCTGAGGGCGCAACTCGACGGCGGCTTCTCAAGGCCGTTCATCGCAACGCTCTATGGAACAAACCGCGCGTACATCGAATTATACAGGGCGGCAAAGGATTCCATTGCGCACCGTTATGACTACCATCCCCACGACCTTGGTCTGCACGTCGCGGTCGCCGATCTGGACTACATCAAGCGGGGACACGTCGGTTACCTGCTGCCGTATCTGGTGGGCAGCATCCTGGGCCTCGATCCGCAATGTCGGCGCATCATGTTCGATCCCGACCACCGCAATGTCTTGGCGCGCACGTTCTGCGAGCGCGGCGGCTGCGCCTTCCTTGGCGAGCACGACATGTCGAACCGGCGGATGGCGCTGTATGCGCTGCCCCGCACGCCCGACGACGTTCCCGGCGGTTGATTCAGAGCCCCTCGGCGACGCGCTGCGCGAGGAACGCCGCCGCTTCACCCAGTGCGACGCTGACGACGATGTTGGCGAACGCCGCGCGCACCTGTCGCTCCTCGCCGAGCCGCTGAGTTTCCAGCATCCAGGTGGAGAACGTGGTGTAGGCGCCGACGAACGCGGTGCCGGCCAACAGGGCCGCCTCCCTGCTCAGCGCCAGGCCGCCGAGAAAGCCGAGCAGCGCTGCGCCACTGATGTTCACGACCAACGTGCCGAACGGAAAAGACCGGGCTATCCGCCGGCCCACCGCGCAGTCGACCACGAATCGCAGCACCGACCCGAGGCCGCCGAGGATGACGACGCCGCCCCAGACAAGGGCCGTGGTGACTACGGAGGCCGTCATCGGCGCACCCTGACCCGGCGCACCATCTTGGTGGCCAGGTGCACCGCCAGCAGGCCGACCACAATGCTGACGACGGTGTAGCTCATGGCCATGACCCAATGGCCATGCTCGATCATCTTCAGCGTCTCGACCTGCATCGTCGAGAACGTGGTCAACCCGCCGCAGAGTCCGGTGCCGAGCAGCGGGCGCCGGTAGCTCGACAGCGGCAGCCGCTCCAGCAGCCGGGTGGTGAAGTAGCCGACCAAAAACGCGCCGACGATGTTGACGGCAAAAGTCGCCCACGGCCAGTGATGCGGGTCGCGCACGGCGACGGCTTGCAGCGCCGCACGGGCCAGGGTGCCGATCGCCCCGCCGACGAAAACCGCGGCCAACTCGCGATAATCCTGTGCCACGGTTGGCTTCCCTTCGGTCTGCGAGTGGGTGCGCCTAGCAGCGTAGGGCTTCGACTTACCAGGAGATGAACCCGGGAAGTACCTGAGAAGTCCAAGGCGGCGGTGCGCGACGGGCACGGGCAGAATTGGTAACCATGGCCCACCCGCGCGCCGGTCAGCCGGCCCAGCCCGAAGACTTAGTCAATCTGCCTCACCTGGTGACGGCCTACTATTCGATTCAGCCTGATCCGAACGACGTCGCCCAGCAGGTGGTGTTCGGCACGTCGGGTCACCGTGGGTCGGCGCTGAGCGGGGCGTTCAACGAGGCCCACATCCTGGCCATCACCCAGGCCATCGTCGAATACCGCGCCGCCCAGGGCACCACCGGGCCGTTGTTCATCGGCCGTGACACGCATGGTCTTTCGGAGCCGGCGTGGGTGTCGGCGCTGGAGGTGCTGGCCGCCAACGACGTCGTCACCATGGTCGACTCCCGCGACGGTTACACGCCGACGCCGGCGGTCAGCCACGCCATCCTCGGCTACAACCGCGGCCGCACCGAGGCGCTGGCCGACGGCATCGTGGTGACGCCGTCGCACAACCCGCCACCCGACGGCGGCTTCAAGTACAACCCGCCCAACGGGGGGCCGGCGGACACCGACGCGACCAACGCCATCGCCAAGCGCGCCAACGAGATTCTGCGTGACGGCACCGGCGTGAAGCGGGTGCCGCTGGCCCGGGCGCTGCAGACCGTCCAGCGCCACGACTACCTGGGCAACTACGTCGACGACCTGCCCAACGTGGTCGACATCGACGCGATCCGCGCGGCCGGGGTGCGCATCGGCGCCGACCCGCTGGGCGGCGCGAGCGTGGACTACTGGGGCGAGATCGCCCAGCGGCACCGTCTCGACCTGACCGTGGTCAACCCGCTGGTCGACGCGACGTGGCGGTTCATGACGCTCGACCACGACGGCAAGATCCGGATGGACTGCAGCTCGCCCGACGCGATGGCCGGGCTCATCGCCAACCGCGACCGCTACCAGATCGCCACCGGCAACGACGCCGACTCCGACCGGCACGGCATCGTGACGCCCGACGGCGGCCTGCTCAACCCCAACCACTACCTGGCGGTGGCCATCGACTACCTCTACACGCACCGGCCGTCCTGGCCCGACGGCATCGCCGTCGGCAAGACCGCGGTGAGTTCGTCGATCATCGACCGGGTGGTCGCCGGCCTCGGCCGCAAGCTCGTCGAGGTGCCGGTCGGGTTCAAGTGGTTCGTCGACGGCCTGATCGGCGGCACCATCGGCTTCGGCGGCGAGGAGTCGGCGGGGGCGTCCTTCCTGCGCCGGGACGGCTCGGTGTGGACGACGGACAAGGACGGCATCATCCTGGCGCTGCTGGCCTCCGAGATCCTGGCCATCACGGGTTTGAGCCCATCCCAGCGCTACCAGGAGCTGACCGCCGAATACGGCACGCCGTTCTACGCCCGCGTCGACGCGCCCGCCGACCGCGAGCAAAAGGCCCGGCTGGGCAAGCTGTCGGCCGAGCAGGTCACCGCCACGGAGCTGGCCGGCGAGCCGATCACCGCGAAACTCACCGCCGCGCCCGGCAACGGCGCGGCGCTGGGCGGATTGAAGGTGACGACGGCGAACGCATGGTTTGCCGCGCGGCCGTCGGGCACCGAGGACGTGTACAAAATCTACGCGGAGTCCTTCAATGGCCCAGAGCATTTGGCGGAGGTGCAGGAAGCCGCGCGCGAGGTGGTTAATAAAGTCATTGGGTGACCCTTTCCCTCCGCTTTACCCGCTCGGGGGAATGCGGGTCGCCTAACGCCCGACTGCCACGCGAAGTTTGGATCCTCAGCTGGGCGAATGTCATGGTCGCGTTGGGCTACGGTGTCATTTCGCCGGCGATGCCCGCCTTTGCCCATACCTTCGGGGTGAGCATCGAGGCGGTGACTTTCGTGGTCACCGTCTTTTCGTTGAGCCGGCTGTGTTTCGCTCCGGTCAGCGGTGCGTTGGTGCAGCGGTTCGGCGAGCGGCGGATCTACATCGGTGGTTTGCTGATCGTCGCGTTGTCCACCATCGCGTGCGCGTATTCGCAGGCGTACTGGCAATTGCTGGTATTCCGGGCGATCAGCGGCATCGGTTCGACGATGTTCTACGTCTCGGCGTTGGGGCTGATGATCCATATCAGCCCACCCGACGCGCGCGGGCGCATCGCGGGGTTGTTCATGACCTCGTTCATGGTTGGCGCGGTGGGCGGGCCGGCGATTGGCGGCCTGACGGCGGGGTGGGGGTTGACCGCCCCGTTCATCGTGTACGGCGTCGCCATGCTGGGTGTGGCGGCGGCGCTGTTCTACGGCCTGCGGCATTCCGAACTGGCCGCGCCCCCGCCGCCGACCCGATCGACGGTGACGATGCGCCAAGCGCTGCGTGTCCGTGCGTACTGGGCGGTGCTGCTGGCGAATTTCGCGACGGGCTGGGCGGCGTTCGGTCTGCGCGTCGCGCTGGTGCCGCTGTTCCTGTCCGATGTCATGCGCGACAGCGTCGGGGTCATCGGGGTGGCGCTTGCGGCGTTCGCGGCTGGTAACGCCCTGGCGGTCATCCCCAGCGGCTACCTGTCCGACCGGATGGGGCGACGCACGTTGTTGATCGTCGGCCTGGCGACGTCCGGCGTGGCGACCGCCGCGCTGGGAGTCACGTCGTCCTTGCCGGCATTCATGGTCGCGGCGGCGGTATCCGGTGCCACGACGGGGATCTTCATGTCACCCATGCAGGCCGCAGTCGCCGACATCCTCGGCAGCGAGGCGCGCGCGGGCATTCCGGTGGCCGCGGTGCAGATGGCCTCCGACCTGGGGGCCATCGTCGGCTCCGTGACGGTCGGTTGGGTCGCCGAGAAGCTCAGCTTCGGGTGGGGATTCACTATCAGCGGCATCGTCTTGCTGGTCGCCGCGCTCGGTTGGGTGCTGGCGCAGGAGACTCGGACCCTGATCCATCCCGAGCACGGTTTGGCGGAGTCTCCGGCGGACGGTGAGGCAGCCTGAGCAGCAACTTTGAACGACGGTTGCCGGTGGTGTAGCTTCGATTGGCACGACTTGGGGCTATGGCGCAGCTGGTAGCGCACCACACTGGCAGTGTGGGGGTCAGGGGTTCGAGTCCCCTTAGCTCCACCAGGATAAATACGGTTGTTGAAGCCATTACGGTAAGGGCAATACCACAACGCAGTACCCAAGTCAGCTTTCACCGCTTGTCCGCCAGCAAACCGTGTGGGGTCACGACAATGCTCAGTGAAACTTGGGAAGACCAGTACCGGCGCATGCACCGGCAATACGACCTGCTGAAGAGAACCGCCGACCAGAACAAATTTGAAGAGATTCACGAGATGAACCGGGCGCGGGACATCCTGTATCACTTCTGCTGCGACGCGTTCCATCTGAGGGACTGGATCCTACACGCGGACGGGCAGAGCCAGCAGATCAAAGATGCCGTGTCGAAGTTCCTCCCGAAGGGCAACTCAAATCCACCATCGTTGGACTTGGCGATGTGCGCCGACATCGCCAACGGCTTCAAGCATGGGAAGCTGACTCACCCCACGTTCTACACGCCTGGTGGCCCGGCTGAAGTTGTGGAGCACACACAGGCTGCCCGGTTCCCGATGCAGTTTCCGTTTCACTTCTCAGCGAACCACTGGAAGATACGTGCTCGCGCTAGCGGTGATGAGTACTACGCGCTCGACGTCGCTAAAGATGCCGTAGACGCTTGGGATGCGTGGCTGCCGGACAACGGTCTGCCGCTGCCGAGCCTCTGATCAGAGCCCGAGCGCGCCGGACAGCCCGTCGACAGCGGCCCGGGTGGTCGCGTCCGACGTGTGACCGTAGATGTCGCCGGTAATGGAAATCGAGGAATGGCCCAGCAGATCGGCGACCGCCTTGATGTGCACACCGGCCTCAAGCCAGGCCACCGCCGCCGAGTGCCGCAGGGTGTGCACCCCGACGTTGTCGACACCGGCTCTGGCTGCCGCGACTTTGATGGTCCGCAGCAGGTTGCGCGGTTCGACCGGCGTCCCGAACTCGGTGGTGAACACCAGCCCCGTATCGGTCCACCGGTCGCCAGCGTGCAGCCGTTCCGCCGCCTGGTGCGCCTTCTGAGCCTTCAGCATCGCCACGATGGCGGGGGACAGCGGCACCGTGCGCCGGGACCGCTCAGATTTCGGTTCGGTGATCGTCAACTCATCATTGACACGGCGAACAGTGCTGCGAACCTTCAGCCAGCCCTCATTGAGGTTGACGTGCTGCCAGTGCAGGCCCAGCGCTTCGCCACGGCGCAAACCGGTCGCCGCGATGAGCACCAGCACCGCGCGGTACCGCGAGCCCTCAGCGGCCTTCAGCACGGCGGAAACATCGTCGGCGTCCAAGTGCCTGGCCTCTTTGTGTTCGGCGCCGGGACGGCGGACCAGCTGGCAAGGATTGCGCGCCACGAGTCCGTCGAGCACCGCGTCATCGAGTGCCCCCCGCAGCACCGTGTAGACACGGCGCACCGTGGCATCCGAGAGACCCCGCCTGCGCAATTCAACGATCAGGCCGTCGATGTCGGTCTTGCGCAACCTGTCCAGCCGCATCGTGCCCAACGGTGGCGGTACGAGATGTTTGCGCACTATGCCGCGACATAGCTCCTTGGTCGACTCTTTACGGTTCGACGCTTCCAGTGATGTGCCCGACCAGTGCGTGAGCCAGTCGGCAACCAGTTGGGATGAATCGCGCACTGGTGCTTGCTCTTTGATACGGTCGCGCGCCTGGTCCAGCTTGTCCCGCACGGCCTCGGCTGTCTTGGCGTACACGGAGTGAGACTTGCGCCCACCTGTTGCCGAGTCGACGTAGCTGATCCGCGCCTCCCAGGTTCCGTTGGGCCGCTGGCGGATTGAGCCTTCACCGGATGCGCGTTTACTCATTGATCAGCCCCGCCTCTCGTGCTTGCGCGATGTAACGCCACGCCTGCCGTTCCGAAGCGCCGAACGCCGCAGTCACGGCTGCGAGCCTCCCGCCTTCGGGTGCGGCCCGGTGTATCTCAGCGACCCGGGCCAGAAACTCCGGCGTGATCTTTCGCCGAGAGGTCATGCGGTCCAGCGTCTTTCGGGCAACGCGGTGAATCGCGTCGTGCCCGCCCTCCGTGTCGGGGATGATCATTCCGACAACGAGGAAAGCCTCGTCTCGAAGCTGGTCCAGTTTGATCGCGACCAAATCCTTCGCGAGAATCGGTCTTTCACCTGACCGCAGTTCGACGCTCACGCAGCCGGGGACACCGCCCCGAACCTCGAACACGATCGTGGCGGTGTCGCTCGTGTAGGTGAGCTGCCGGTAGGTGTAGACGTCGCCTATCGGCACGATGGTGTCGTCGGTGACTTCGACCTGCCCATCGCGCAACTCGTAGACGAGCTTGACCTTCTCAAACGCCATCTGTGCTGGTCCTCCCGTATGCCATCAGACGACAAACTAGTGTCAGTGACATTCTGGCGTGTGGCATGTCATTCTGTCAACGACCGCCCGATTACGGGCTGTCAGCGGCTAACGAACGGAGCGCGCAATGCCTGGGGAGAAACTGCTCGTATCGGTGCCCGACACCTGTGCACAACTCGGGGGTGTCAGTCGCACGACTGTGTACGAGCTGGTGAACAACGGCGAACTGGTCAAGGTGAACATCGGCAGGCGCGGATTCATCACCGCGAAAAGCCTTTCCGCATACGTCGAACGGCTCAGCGAGGCAGCCTCAGCGTGACGAGACGAGAACGCCGCCCCGCTGTTACCACCAGGACGGCATCCGAGTCGAGGTCAACGACTGGCACCAAGCATAACGGTCGACGCCGACAGATGCCGCCAACCAAGGTCTCCACTCTTGTTGTGAAACGCCAGCGCCTCGACTGGAAGGCCGATGTCCTGCCGGTCGCCAAGGAGATAGTCGAGTCCTACGACACCGCCGTGACGCTGCGCCAGTTGTTCTACCGGCTGGTGTCGCTCAAAGAGGGTGAGCGCGGACGCATCCCCAACAGCCACAGCATGTACTGCGCGCTCGCCCACAACACCGCACAGGCCCGCTACGAGGGCAGGTTCCCTGACCTGATCGACCAGGGCCGCAAGATCACAGTCCCCGCGTGCTGGGACTCGCCGCGAGATGCCGTCGAAGCGGTGCGTGACCGGTACCGCCGCGACCGCACCGAGGGTCAGCCGTACCAAATCTTTTTGGGCACGGAGAAAACCGGCATGGTCAACCTGTTGTCGAATTGGTTCGCGGACATGGGCCTGCCGATCATCGCGCTATCGGGCCAGTGCTCCAAACCCTACGTCGACAAGATCACCCGTCGCGTGCGTGCCGACGGCAGACCCGCCGTGCTGCTGTACGCCGGTGACCACGACCCCACCGGCTGGTCGATCCTGCAAAACTTCGTGGACCGCACCGGGTGCTGGATGAATCATGAACTGCCGCAGTGGGATACGTCCACGATGCCGGAACACCTGGGCCGCAAGCGCGGTCACGCCCGGGCATGGAGCGTCATCCCGAACTTCGACCGCTACCGCAAGTACCGGGTCGCGCTCACACCCGAGCAGTGCATCGAGTACGACCTGGCACGCAACGCCGCCAAAGCGAAAGACCCCAACCTCAACAACTTCCTTGCCAACTTTGAGCACACCCTCACCGATGACGAGGTCGACGACGGACTCGGAGTCCAGGTGGAGGTCGACGCACTAGAGCCTCCGCTGCTGCGTCAGCTTTACACCGATGCGATCGACAAGTATTGGGACGCGGACGCTTACGCGGATGCGTTGGCGCAGGAGGAATCCGACATTGACGCGCTCGAACAGGTTCTCAACAAGATTGGAGAACCGGCATGAGCGCATATGAGGGGTTGCTCGACGCGCTGCGCGAACACGGCAGCACCGTCAAGGTGAACGGGGACAGCGCGACCGCGCAATGCCCGGCGCACGCCGACAAACGGCCCTCACTGGGGCTGAGAGCCATCGAGGGCCGTGTTCTCGTGTTCTGCCATGCCGGGTGCCTGACCGAGGACATCATGGCCTGTCTGGGGCTGTCGATGAGCGCTCTGTTCGATGACCGCAAGGGTGCGACCTACGTCTACTCCGATGGTCGCAAGGTGCACCGTGACGCGGACAAGAAGTTCCGGCAGCGCGGAAACACTAAAGGCAAGGCCCTGTTCCATGTGGAGTGCATCGGCGACGCCGAGATCGTCTACGTCCCCGAGGGTGAGAACGACGTGCTGGCCATCGAGTCTGTCGGAGGCGCCGCGGTCTGTAACGCGATGGGCGCCGGGAAAGCCCACCTGTTCGACTGGTCACCGCTGAAGGGCCGCAACGTGGTCATCATTGCGGACCGCGATGATGCCGGGCACGCCCACGCCGACCAGGTGGCCTCGATCCTCGATGACATCGCCGCCGACGTCCGCATCGCCGAGGCCAAGATGGGCAAGGATGCCGCCGATCACATCGCCGCCGGGCACCCACTCGGCGAGCTGGTCACGGTCGTGTCGCCGCTGCTTGCTGGTTTGCGCTCGGCCGCCGACCTGGAAAACATGACTTTTCCGGAGCTGGTCGAGCATGTCCCCAATCTGATCACCGAGGGATTCGGCATCCTGGCCGGATCACCTAAAGTTGGAAAGTCTTGGTTGGCAACAGGTATCGCTTTGGCGTGTGCACAAGGTGGACGGGTGTTCGGCACCATCAAAGTAGCGCCGCGAGCTGTGCTGCTGCTCGCACTGGAAGACGGGGAACGCCGCCTGCAGCAGCGCATGTGGAAACTCAACGGCGACGACCCGTTACCCGAGAAGTTGGACTACCTCACGGTCATCGAACCCGGTCAGGTCATGCCGACGATCAAAGAGTGGCTGAAAGCCCATCGCCACGACGACAATCCGCCGCTGGTCGTCTTGGACACGTTCGGCAAGGTCCGTCCGCAGCGCAAGCCCGGTGAGGATGCCTACATCGCCGACTACCAGACCGGCAGCTACATCAAGCGGGTGGCCGACTCCGTTCCCGGTGCCGCGATCCTGGTCGTTCACCACGACCGCAAGGCGTCGTCGGAGGACTGGCTGCACTCCGTGTCGGGCACTCAAGGTGTGACCGGAAGCGCCGACTACATTCTGTTGCTCACCCGCAAACGCAAGAGCGCGGAAGGTCTACTGTCGGTGACCGGGCGCGACATCCGCGAAAACGAGTACGCGACGCTGTTGATCGACGGAATCTGGAAACTCGAGGGCGGCAGCTTCGGCACGGCGGCGGAGGCAGTCGAGACCCGGCGGGAACGGGAAAAGCTTGGGGATCGTGCACTTGAGGTTCTGGCATTCGTCAACAGTCGAACCGAGACCCGCGCGGCTGACCTGAGTGAGCTTGGTATCGGCCAGGATCAGGCGCGCGTCTGCCTGAATCGGTTAGCTGACTCCGGTCGTATCAACAAGTTTGGTCGCGGACGCTATAAGCCACTGTTACGCGTTACGTCTGTTACGAACGACGAAGAGAATGAAGACAACGTAACAAACATAACGAACATAACAAACCCCTTAGATCAGGAGAACCCGCGGTGCAAGCACTGTGACGATCTTCTCCTGCTCGACGAGTCCCGGCGTCGCGGTTACTGCTCGAAGCCAAAATGTTTGCTGGAACACCAACATCAACAACCGGAGGGAACACACGAAGAAAGATGACCACAATCAAGGCTCTAACGCTGAACGCGTTTGCAGAACTCCCCACCAGCTGGCCCGAGAGCCTGAGCTACAGCGACGGCGTTCTGATCGCGCGAATACACCCGAACTGCAATGGCCTACCGGTGATGAAGAAGTTCTGGCCAGGGCGCTGGTCTACCTGCACCGCGAAGGCGACCTGCGGCGACTGACGATACGTCGATGCAATGCCGAGCGCTCAGGCATTTACGACAAGGATTATGCGAAGGAGTACCGCGAATGTCTGTACGCGATAATGGCGCTGCCGGTGATCGAGCTTAAGTGAAAAACCGTTGCGGCACAACCACTATCAAGTCATCTAGATAGCCTCGCGCAAGATCAACCCGCGACTCCCACAAGCCAAACACAGCACCCGCACGACACCATCACCCCGAAAGGAAAACACCGAAAGATGAACACCGGACGCTACCCCCGGGGTGTCGGACCCGCACCCGCGTTGAACTGCTCGGTGTGCGGACGCCGCATCGGACTGAGAGGCGCACACTTCTTCGTCCAACCCAACGTGCTCATGTGCGGCAAGTGCGCAACCTGGGACAACAACAGCAGGACCGCACACGCGGCGAGATACCCCGACTGCCCCGACACCTGGCACGACATGTGGGATCACTACATCTGCTCAGCCACCCGCGCTGGGGCTTGGTACGTGCTGGAAAGGGCCAAACCCGTTGCGCCACAGAGCGAGTTATGTTGACTCGGTAGCTCAGTGCGACACGCCCAGCGCGGCAAAGCACACAGTGGCCCGCCGCCTCGGGCGTAGCTTCACGCCCGTGATGACCCTCGACATCTTCCTCGCAGCTTTGCACGCACCGCATCTACCAGGCGCGAAATGTGTCGGCAGGGAAAACACCTTCGACAAGGCCCGAGACCGACCCCGACGCCAGGGCGAAAGCGTTGGACATCTGCAAGTCCTGTGTCGCGCTGACCCCCGTGTTCACGGTGGCTCGCATCGTTACCCGCCGACGACAGAACCTAGCGGTGTCATCGCGGGCCGGTACCTCGACGGCAGACGCAACCATCACAACCCCGCCAGAGCACGTCGTAAGACGGCCTGAGATCGCCCAGGAGCCACCAACACCGGCATCCCGGATAAGACCACCACCGGAAAGATGTGTCGACGCTAACGGCGCGGGCATACTTGAACGATGGCAGGCAGACGCGCACCCCGTGTCGGCACACCACCCGGCACCCGGCGCAGCACCCGACGCTGGCGGCAAGTCGCCGCCGCATACAAACAGGACTGCCGCCGACGCGACGCACCCTGCCACATCTGCCGCCAACCCATCCACTACGACGCGCCACCACAAACACCGTGGGCGTTCGAGACCGACCACATCAAACCCGTGCAGTCGCACCCGCACCTGGCGATGCAGCCGAGCAACCTGGCACCCGCTCACGTGCGGTGCAACCGTGCCAGACAGTCAACACCACAACAAGATTGGATACGCCCCGCCTGGTAGCCCGACCCGCCTGCCGAATTAGCCTGGTACCCAACACAATCCATCCCAGCAAACCCGCCTTCCGCCGCCGCCAAATCTCCGCATCCGACCATCCTGACACCATGGAACCCTCCTGACCTGCACTTATGTGAGGGGGGTTGAGTTTCAGCAATGCAACCCTCCGCCGCCTGCTCGGCAGGCGAAATTTTCGCAAACGGGTTCCTCTGTAATTTGCGCAAACCGACAGGCGGGAATTACATGATACGGCAGTACGATTGGTGTCATGCCGACCACCGAGCAACGCAAGCCGACGCCGGAGCACAAGAAGACGCTTCGGACCAAACATCGAGAGGCATAGCAGTGTGAGCGGTGACTTCGACGAGCATGGGACGCGCGCCTCATATGGTCACGGTTGCCGATGTCTGCCTTGCACTCAGGCCAATTCGGCATATCAAAGACACTATCGAGCTGCCAACCTGACGGGCGTTCACGTACGAGTTTCCAGACGTGAGGATCGGATTTCCGGCGACGTGGTCGCATTGCCGACCCGCGCGGACCTGAAGTATCCGCAGCCGAAACGCGTCGGTCAAGTGAATCATTTGAAACAGCCAAATCCGGATGGTGTTGGCTCGGTGGAGCAGGCGGTGTTAGATGAGACCGCACTACTCGCTAAAGCGGCCGAGCGGCCCGCTACGGTGGCCGGTGCGCGCGCGATGGCGCGCATTCTTGACGACGATGCTCTGCTGGCGATGCATCCGCAGGCGGTGCGCCAGCTTCAGGTCATTCTGAATGAATTGCATTCTGTGACAAAGAGAAAGTCGAAGGGCAGGCTCGCGGCGGTGCAGCAGATGACGAAGGTCAAGAGGCTCGGGCCCAGTGCTAAGCGGGCTTCGACCTGACGGGCCGGTTCTGTCCTCAACAGTCATCCTGTGTGTGTCCGGATCAATGTGCTCGTGACAACGCTGGTCGCGCGATCATGGACGACGCCGTCTGACGTCCTGGCGGCGCGCCAAGACGAGGTGGCTTGGCTCAGTCTTTCTGGTCTTTTGCATGCTGTGGCCGCCCATCGGCCGCATCGTGCAATAGAACGCGGATCACGATGCACCATCGAGATGGTAGTTCTGACTCTCTTGGTCGATGAGCCGAACATCGAGCCGCTTCACACCGGCGGGCAGGGTGCACGCCCTTGACGCGACGTAACGACACGATCGCATCGACGCCGCTGGGACATCCCTGAGCCGCCTCGCGATTGCGCCGACGATCACCCAGTCACACCGTCGAAGGATGCCAGACGGGGTAAGGGCCATCGCAGACCTCGTAATACGAGTAGTCGAACGTGTCGGGCCGGACTTTGTCGACGATCTTGCTCGCCAGTTGGATCAGGCCGCGGGTCGTCAGACCGGGCCAGCCCCGCAACTGCCACCCGCCAGCGCGAGGGCACCGCCGATGCGCCGTATACGGCGCCGAGCAGACCGCCCGCGATCGCCGCGACGGTGTCGGTGTCGTGGCCGCCGCGCACCGCCGTGCGGTCAGGCGTTCATCCGGGGAGGCGTCGCACAGTACATCCGACGGCGAAGCCCTGGCTCCAGTCGCCGCGGCCTTCCCATCGCGAGGTAGTGGCGACCACTGACCGCGATACCCGCGATGCGCGGACGCCGCGGAGAGTCCCCACACCTGTCCGGCCCGGGCGGTAACGTCGGTTAGCTTTCGGGTTACCGAACGATGCCTACACCGCCCCAACGGTCGTTGGGGCCGTCGGCGCAGTTATGACGCGGAGGGTTGTGGACATGCCATTGGGAGGCGCTCCGGTGTTCACCGCGTTGGACTGTGCCTTCTTGCAACAGTTCGCGGGCGGTACTCAGACCAGCGATCTCACAGAGGAGCAGACATCCGGCATCGCTGACCTGCGCGCGCGGCTCCTCGAAGCGGCCACCGCGGTCGCTGACCAGCTGTCGGCCGATTGGCGTCCGTTCAAGTCGGATGTGAACCGACCCAGCATCAGCGGCCACGTGGCCAGACTGCTCTGGTCCTGCGCATACCCGTCTGCTTCGCCCCACAAGTCGTTCGGGTTGCAGGTCGCGCTTATCGTGCAGCCCAGCGGCATCGAGCTGTGCTTCTGCCTCGGCGCTGGTGTCAGCCAATCTAAGTCCGGCGACACGCGCGACGAGCTCGCTCGAGAGTTCGCGCGCGTACACGAGCGGATGCAGACCGCGCCCCATGCCGTAGTTGAAAGCGTCACCCAGCGACTCGGGTCCGAATGGTCGTTTCGCAAGAAATGGCTCATGCCGCCGGGGGCCGGCGAGTTCCGGGCCTTTGAGGAGTGGCTCAGCTTCGCTGGCGCCTCGCCCGAAGGCGGAGCCAGCATCTCGAGGTACTTCGCGCCGGAGCAGGTGGACGGTGCCGCACCGGCGTTTGTCGACGACCTGGTGCGATTGGCGCGCGCAGTCCGCCCGCTCGTGGACTGGGTGTATTCGGACGACGGCGCGGACATGCAGGCCGCTGGTCTCGGCTTGCCCGACCAGGCCGTAGACCACGGTGAGTCGGGACGGATGCCACGTGGGTTCCGACGGGACCTCTTCGACGCCGCCGTCGCCGAGTTGAAGCGTGAGCGCCTCGAGCATGGTGACCTACATCAGCTGGCGTGCCGCCAGCTAGCTGCGTGGATCGAGCAGCGAGACACCCTGACCGATGATGCCCTCTGGGCCGGTCTTCGCGACCGCTTCCTGCCGTTCGGGCATGTCGAGATCGACGGCAAGAGGTACGACGCGAAGTCGCCGACCCCGCTTAACGACGCCGAGCTCCGTGCCGCGGAACGAGAGGGTCGCGTCACTGCACATGGCAACCTTCACTGGACCGGTCTCGCTCGAGCGGTCGGCAGCGAGCGGGACGACGTGCCGGCGATCAGGGCTGCGATCGACTGGATCCTGGACGAGACCATCCCGTTCGACGATCGCATCGCTGCCCTCGTGGGTGGTGATCGGCGCGTCCGCGGCTTCGGCATTGCGGTCTGGACCGGCTTCTACGCGATGGTTCGCGATTGGGAACAGCCGGCGGTCAACGAGACGGTAAAAGGGGCATACGCGAAGCTCGGCTGGCCGCTGGTACAAGATACTCCCCCGGCTCAAGTCGCAGAGGTCAAAGCACGTGGGGAGCTGCTACTCGCCGAGAGTGGGCTTCGTTCGCTCTCCGACATCGACTGGGTGTATTGGCGCGTCCTCGCCATGGAGTCGACGGACACCCCCACGACACGGGTGGACACCGGATCGTGGTGGCTCTTCCAAGGAAGCCCGGATCGCTACGACATCGATCGTGCGGTCAGTGAGCTCGAGCGCCTGACGTGGACGACGAGTCGGTACGCTTCCGAGATCAAGGCTGGGCATCGCGTCTTCCTCTACCGCACCGGGAAAGAGGCCGCGGTCATCGCGCTCGCCACCGTCGAGTCCAACCCGGCGGAGATGCCAGAGTCCGAGAGCGAGCTTGCCTATTTTCGGAATGCGAGCGATGACATGGCCGGAACCGCTACGAGGGTCTGGTTGCGGATCGACCGCATCGTCGAGCCGCCGGTCACGCGCGATACGCTGGAGGCCGATCCGGACCTTCGCGACTTGGCGAACCTCAAGTTCGCGAGTGCCACCAACTACCCGGTGCCACCCGAGCTCGCGTCACGACTTCTCGCGCTCATCGCTGCCGAACCTCCTGAGAGCGTGAATTGGAGAGATGCGTCCGCGGTGCCGCGTGTCCTGAAGAGCGTCACGGCTGGCGCGGGTCTCTGGTTCGAGTCGTGGGTGCTCGAAGACCTCTACCTCGCACTGCGCACCAAGCCGTTCTTGATCCTCACCGGGCTATCAGGCACGGGGAAGACGAAGGTCGCACTGGCGCTCCAGGATCTGTTGACCGACGAGGACACTCGTGCCTTCGTCTCGGTTCGCCCGGACTGGGTCGATGGCAAGAGCCTGCTCGGCTACCACAACCTCCTCACCGATACGTTCGTCGCAACCTCAACGACGCGCCTGCTGCTCGACGCCGAAAAGGAGTTCAAGGCCAAGGGACGCGATGCCCGTCCGTATATCCTTCTGCTCGACGAGATGAACCTCGCCCGCGTCGAGCACTATCTCTCCGACTACCTCAGCGTGCTCGAATCGCGGCGCCTCACTCCGGATGGCGAGCTCACCAGTGATCCCATCGTGCTCCATACGATGGATAGTGGGCTCCCGAGCAGCGGCGACAGCGGTGTCGTCCCGCCGACGGTCAGCCTCGCGCCGAACGTCTACCTCATCGGGACCGTCAACATCGACGAGACGACCCACCCTTTCAGTCGCAAGGTGCTCGACCGCGCGAACGTCGTCGAGCTGTTCGATGTCGACCTTACGAAGAGTGGGGTTGTCGGCTCCACTGCTGTCACCGTGACTGAGCGACGCCAGGTCCGCGGCCACTTCGCGCGCGGGGGCCGATTCGTCGACCTTGCCGAGCCGAGCCTAAGCACACCCTGGCTCACTGAGCTCGTTGAGGTCAACGCCGTGCTCGCACGCGACCGGCTGCATTTCGGGTATCGGGTCCGCAACGAGGTACTCGCCTTCGTGGAGCAAGCCGGGGATGGCGGACTCCTCGGCGAGGGCGAAGAGGCCCGGCGCGTCGCGCTAGATGTCCAGCTCCTCCAAAAGGTCCTTCCGAAGCTGGCCGGCTCCCGTGAGCGACTTGAGCGTCCGTTGCGTGGACTCCTCACGGTGTGCCTCGCACCCGCCGCGCGTCACGACGATCGCGCCCGACGACTCGCGGACGACCCTGAGCGGCTGTTCACAACGATGGAAAAGATAGCCGGCGGCGACGGTTGGTCCGCCCGCGATCAGATCGCAGCCGCGACCGGGGATGTGCCCGATTCGCTCGACGGTGAGGACGAAGAAGTCGCGGATGAGACCGAGAGCATCGCTCAGGCCGAACCGTCGGGGATCCCAGCTGCCAGCGCAATGGGGCGGCCCGATCCGTGGCCGCTTCGGACGGACGAGTTGCGGTATCCGCGCACCGCTAGGAAGATCGCCCGCATGCTGCTGCAGCTCCGGGACGAGGGCTACGCCAGCTTTTTCGAGTGAGCATGAGACGCTTCTCTGCGCTCCGTCGCGAGCGAGATGGCGTTGTCGTCACCATCGTCGCGTCCGAGGAACGCGAGTCGTGGGACGACGCGTGGCCCTTGGCCGCAGGTTGGTGCGGGATCGCATCACCCCACGGGACCGGAATGTGCATCGAAGAGGACCGTGACGCCGTCCGAGTAGTCCTCGAGGAACAGACAACCTATACGGTGCGCGTGGCCGGTGCGACATGTGAGCGCGCTGGATTCGGCGAGCCACGTGTGCAGGCCGTCTCCGCTGCGCAAGCCCCCGAGGCCGTCTTCCGACTGGAGACCGGGAACCTGATCGGGCTCACGACGATAGTCTTCGACCCGACCAGTCCAGAGGACGAGTCCGCGGTCGCAGCCAGGATCCGAGTGCGCAAGCTGGTCGATCCGGACGCGGACTTCGCCTGGCTCGTCATGAGCGTGGTCAAGGCGATCCGGGCACTCGCGCTCACGGTCGCGAGTCCGACAGCGCTGAAGACCGCTCGGAGCATACGCGCAACCTCCTACGCATACGAAGACCTGATCTTTTTGCGTTCGATCGCAAATGATGTCTCGCAGGCCGTGGAGCAGATCTCCCGCAACCCGCATCGCCGGGTGATCCGGCGTGTCGAATCGATGGACGCCTGGCTGGCTCCGGAGATCGCTCCAGCCCAGCTCGCGTCGATCGCGACGGACCCACGATCGATCGCGAGGGTCTCCGAGATCGAGCAGCGGCGTCTCGTGTCGCCCGGGGCGCGGCGGACATTCACCAGATCCGAGCAGCACTTCGGACCGGTGCGCCTGCCTGCAAGCCGGCGAGAAGTCGACTACGACACCTACGAGAACCGCTTCGTTCGCTTCGTGGTGACGAACTTCCGACAGCGGGCCCTCAGTATTGCCGACGCCGCTCGACGAGCCGGCACGCCTTCGCTCGCCCGAGACGCCGACGACATCGCCGTGCGCTTCGCATCACTGCTCCGGCTCACGCCCTTCGCGGAGGTCGGTGACCTCACGACCTTCGCCTTTACCTCACAGGTCCTCTTGCGGGAGGACGCGTACAACCGGTTGCTACGTTTATATCGGGAGTTCGTGCTCACCACGGATGTCGTCTGGGACCGGTTCCGGACACTTCAGGAGAACCGCGACGTGGCCCGCCTGTACGAGATGTGGGTTTTCCTCGAGACTGTCTCTGCCGTGGGATCGGTGCTTGGCCATGAAGCACAGGCCGAGGACTCGGCGACCGCGCTCATCCGCACACTCCCCGACGGCCTTCACGTCAACCTCGCCGAGGGCCGGAGGAGTTCGGTAGCGTTCCTCTTGCCTGATGGTCACGTGCGAGTCACGTACAACCAGACGTATCGGCATGCCAGCAAGGACCCCCGCGCTTTAGGGACCGCCGCTTCGTACTCGCTGAGCCTCCGCCCGGATGTCTCGATCGAGGTGCGACGCGGATTGAGCCACCGACGGATTTTCCTCGACGCGAAGTACCGCGTCGACGGATTCAGTGCCGCGCTCATGAGTGACGAGGACGAGGACGACGGGCAGCCTGGCCAACAAGGCACCTTCAAACCGAGCGATCTCCACAAGATGCACACATACCGCGACGCTATCGGGGATGCGTTCGCAGCGGTGGCGGTATATCCGGGGGTGAAGCAGCGGCTGTACCCACCGACGAGGGCTGACTTCACCGCGAGGGGTGGCGTCGGGGCCGTCCCCCTCCGGCCCGGCGACTCATATGACCCGGACGTGTTTGTCCAAGAGGTCTCGGCGCTCATGAGGGCAACCTGGGCGTCGATGAGCTCGTCCGCAGCCGCGGACGCTGTTACCGGCTGAAGCACCGGCCGACGGCGACAGCGGTCGCCGCGTAACTGCAGCGATTTTCGGCCGATTGGCTGGGCCAGTCAGAGATTCGATGACGGCCCTGTCTCCAGTGTCCGTAGCAGTTCCTGTGCGGCCACGATGTCACCGTTAGTTCAATCGCAGCCCAAGCGACCGGTAGACCGCTTTAGTTGTCTATTCGCGAACCCCGGCGGCAGGAGTCATCTATGCGGCACCCCGAGAAGCGAATCCGACAGTACAGCTGATGCGTCGCAAAAGGGTCTCGACGAGCGTACGCAGGATGACATCCCGATCAGATAATGGTGTTGCAAATCGACTTTCTGGAAATCGTCAGCCTCACTGCGAGTCCCTAAGCACTAGCGATGAGCCGCAGTGATTCTGTGTCTGGCGGTATTTCACGTTGGTTGACGGTTGGTCCAGCGGAGGTCCACCCATTCAAATCGAGTTGTATTGTCCGCTCGTCTGTGGATATCGGGCGAAGCTTCCGCACTAACAAGTTGGCTAGACGCTCATCGTGAGTCGACACCAGGACTTGCCGCGTCGCCTTAATTCTCCTCAGGAGATCAGCTAAGCCCAGTAGATTCAATGTGTCTAGGCTCTGGAGCGGATCGTCGAGGGCGATGACCTGAAGAGGCAGAGTCGGTATCGCAAGGTTCAGTGCTAGAAAGATCGACACGGCCAGCACGTTCAGTTGCGAACTCGATAGTACTAAAGACGGGTCCTGAATTGTCTTGCCCCACAATGGATCGTCAAGTGTCGTCCAAAGCGAACCGCGTCCCCGTAACATCCGTGTGATAAAGCGGATCACGCGAAAAGTTGGGTGAGGATCTACCGTTGAGAAGATTCGTTGCAGAAGCGGCTCAATCCCGTCTAGGAATGCCCTGAATAATCCGGCGTGGCGGTCGCCCCATTGGTGGTCGTTGTTGACGACGATGTTGGTGTGCAGGGGCGATCGGAGTGTCAGCGGGAACTGTTGGATGCGGAGTCGGTTGCGGGTCATCTTCTGAAGGTGGACAGTGTTTTTGCGTTCTTGGCGGCGCATCGGCGCGACCAGGCCGATTCCATTCCCGCTCCTCCTGCCACGGTAGGTTTCCTTTCCTGGTCTGGCGGTGGCTGGGTTCGACTCACCGCTTAGCGGAGCTTAGGTCCGTGCGCCAGCGTGGGCACTTCACTCGGGAACCGACCACCTCGCCGCGCGGAGCTTGAGTAACTTGCACCCAACCGAACAGGTGTTTGATTTTGGTTGGATGGGGTACACCTAGGAAAGGGTCAAACAGCTGCCCTCTCCGGGGGTTTCGACCTTCATATGCCACGAGCATCGCTCGGCGGCTGGGTCTATCTCTCACGCGCGGCTCGATACGGGCCGTCTTTCAAGGAGTTGCCGCTACCTCTTCTATGTAGCGCATCCCAATTCATGCGGTCGACACGCTTCGACCGCGTCAGAAGGAGCACTAATGACCACCATCAACAATCCCGCCACAGTGCGTACCGGCGACGCGCCGAACACCAATGGCCCCACTCGGGTCATCACCCGGCGCGGCAACGAGACGAAGGCTTTCTACAAGACGACCGAATTCATGGTCTTCATCGTCGCGACCGCCGGGGTTCTGCTTGCCTCGTACTTGGTTCAGGCGACTGACGGGCGCGGCGACTATTTCCTGGCCGATAAGGCGTGGCTGTACGTCGTGATTCTGAGCGTCGGCTACATGGTCAGCCGCGGGCTTGCGAAGTCGGGCAGCCGCCATCACGGCGACGTCTAATCGCAACTCGTCGCAACAACGTTAGTCCACGTGCCCGCAATTCGCTCAGCATAAGGACTTACCCGATCTCTCGCACCCGGGCTGAACCGGGTGCGGGTCCAAGGCGACCCCACCTCGGGGTCGTTCCACGGTCATCCGCGATCCGCGGCTGACCACCACTGAAGGGACACACCCATGGGAGTAACCGATAAGGTCAAGAATGCCGCTCAGGACGTCGCGGGTAAAGCCAAGGAGCAGGCCGGCAAGGTCACTGGCGACAAGGACACCGAGGGCGAAGGCAAGAAGGACCAAACCAAGTCCAGCGTGAAGAAGGCCGGCGAAAACGTCAAGGACGCATTCAAGTAAGCGTTATTGCGGTGGCCTGCCGCCGACCGCGGCGGCAGGCCACCATCCCTTAAAGCCTCAGCACGACAAGATGATTCGCTGAGCTCGGAGTCGATCACCTCGAGGTCGCGCATGTCACCACCAAGCCCCGGCACCGGCTATTTGAACGTGCCGCCCAGCAGAGACGGCGGCCTTGGTCACGGCGTCGATAAGAAGCCACGAATCGTGTTGCGGCGCACAGACGCCGTAGGCCGCAACGTTCTGCCCGAGGAATCAGTGACGGCGGCAGTCATCGAGCACTCGCGGCGACTCGGCGGCATGATGATGGGTGTCGTTGGTTGCGGCGGATCGCGGTGGCCAGTCCGCGTCGGCATGCGATGGGGTTGGCGCCCCCCAGACCGGGCCGTGTCATGAGGCTGCCGAATCTGTCCTCGGAGGCGGTTTCGGGCGCGTCGTCGGAGGTGGCGCGCAGGAACCGGTCGGGCAGGGCCAGTTTGATGATCGTTCGCAGGGTGAGTAGGTACTGGTAGGCGAGCGGGCCGGTGGTGTAGGGCAGGTCGTATTTGGCACAGAGCGCCTGCACCCGTTGGGCGATCTGCGCGTAGCGGTTACTCGGCAGATCAGGGAAAAGGTGGTGTTCGATCTGGTAGCAGAGGTTCCCGCTCATAAACGCCATCACCGGCCCGGCGCGAAAGTTGGCGCTACCCAACATTTGTCGCAGATACCACTGCGGCTTGGTCTCACCCTCCAGGGCATCGGGGGTGAATTTCTCGGCTCCGTCGGCGAAGTGGCCACAGCAGATCACCGCATACGCCCACAGGTTTCGCAGCAGGTTGGCGAGCGCGTTTCCGAATAAGACGCGCCGCCAGCGCCGCCCGCCGAGCGCGGGGAAGAGCAGGTAGTCTTTGCCTGCCTGGCGGGCGATTTTGCGGAGCAAAGCTCGGGTGTGAGCGGATTTTTCGGCGTCAGTCCCCGCGCGCTCATGTTCGGAGTACAGATCGTGCAGTGCGATACCCGATTCGAAAGTAACTGCCAACAACAGATGTCGCAGCGGCTGCAGCAGATTGCTGGGCTTCCACGGTTGGTCGCGGGTGACCCGCAGAACGCCGTACCCGAGGTCGTCGTCGACGCCCACGACGTTGGTGAACACGTGATGACGGTAGTTGTGGGAGTACCTCCATTGCGAGGACAGCCCCACCATGTCCCACTCCCAGGTGGTGGAGTGGATTTCGGGGTCATTCATCCAATCCCACTGACCGTGGCCGATATTGTGGCCCAGTTCCATGTTCTCGATGCTCTTCGCCGCGGCCAGCGCGAGCGTCCCGAGCACCCACCCGGTCCTGCTGCGGCCGGCACCGATCACCACACGGGCGGCGAGGTCGAGGCAGCGTTGAATAGCGATGGTGCGCAGGATGTAGATCCTGTCCTTTTCGCCGCGCGAAACCTCGATGTCGAGACGGATCGCGTGCAACTCGACGGCGAGTGCCTCGACGTCCGCGGCGCTCAGATGGGCGTATTCGGCGACGTCTGCGATGGCCATCAGTGCCTCACCAGATGATCGGACGAGATGCGTGCCCGGGCACGGACGGGACCGCGGGATGGCGGGCCTCAACCGGGTCGGCGCAACTCGCGCGATCTTCTACACGAAGGCCGGAACCGGGCCAGCAGTGCTGCTCATCCATGGTCTGGGCGGCACGCGCCGCACCTGGGGCGCGTGCCTCAAGCAACCGGGCCCGATTCAGGCGATGTAGCACCGGCCCCAATCAACTCCAGGGCGTCGGAAAAGTCACCCGGCCTTATGCATCCGTGGTGGGTCTTGCCGGCCGGCGGCATCTCCGCGCGGGGTATCGGCGGCATCTCCGCGCGGGGTATCGCTGGTTGGCGCGTCCGGATCGATCTTGTCGGCGCGCTCGAACTCTCGGTCCACCTCGCTGCGGGAGGTAGCCGCGTCGGTGCGACGTGCCTGCGCTTGGTGTTGTAGGCCGGCCGCGTGCGCTGCCATGGCTTCGGCCTCGGCTTGCGCAGCGCGGGCCTTGGCTGCCGTCTCGTCGGCAAGCGCTTCGCGTTGCCCCACTTCATGGGACTGTTCGACAGCTTTCTCGCGGATGTCGCCGGCTTGGACGCGGTGGTGTTCGGTGCGTTTCTTGCGCGCCACCCACGCGATTGCGGCGATGAGCAGAATTGCCGCGACCGCCACGACGACGATCCAAACGATAGTGCTGGTAGTCATGTTGGCTCCTTGAGTTGGTTGAACATAATCGATGGTTCAACCAGAGGTCGTCGGTTAGTAGTAGTGGCGCCGGCCACCGACGGCGTGTCCCATCCGTCCCGCGACCATCAGCAACAAGCCGACGACGAGGAGGATGACCCCGATGACCAAGCAAATATGGGCGAAGGCAAAGGTAGGGACGAGGCTAGGCAGGAGCAGCCCGAGGACGATAAGGATGATTCCGAGAATGATCATGACGATTACCTAGTTTCTGTGTCGATGTTTGGGACGAGGATTGTCCGGGTCAGTGTTTGAAGGCGTCCTTCATCTTTGCCCCTGCTTGTTTGGTGTTGCCCTTGAACTGATCGGCGCGTCCCTCGGTGCGCAGGCGGGTGTTACCCGTGGCCCGGCCAAAGATCTTCTTGGTGACGCCCTTGGCCCCTTCGAGCTTGTGGGCGATCTTCTTACCTATGCTCATTGCTTCTGACCTCTGTTCGTTGCGGATTCTTCGTTTCAGTCATCGCAGACCGCGACTGAGAACTCACCTCTGTCGACTGGAACCGGCGCCTACCGGCGTCTGCCGACGGCGCGCGGTGCGGTCGGTTGTCGACCGTACGACCGGCGACCGAGGAAGGAATCCCTCATCCTCCTCGGTCGGGTCGTGGCCAATTCCGAGTTCGCCGTTGAGCCGGCGGCCGCCCCGACGGGCTGGTGTTGGAAATCGCGGTCTCGGTTCACAAATTCCGCTTCGCGCCGCGACCGTTGAAGTTCGCGGCGGGCATCGCGCCCGCGGCCCGCGGTGCGCTGTGCACCGGCCAACAACACGCTCAGACCTAGCATCGCCAGCGCGCCGATCACGATCCCGAAGAGGAACAAAGTGCCGGTCGACCCGGTGACGTGATAGCCCAACACCGAGAAGTTCTCGGTCAGCGGGTGAGCGGCCCCCGCATTGTTCAGCACGCCGAGGAACCCGACGATGACGGCGACGAGTAGAACAACCAATCCAACGATGACAATCATGTCGAGGTCCCCAATCGCAGTCCCAAAATCCATTACACCCCCCACGCAGGCTAGTGTCAACAGTGTAAACTCACAGTGATAACTAATATCGTTGACGACCGATGGTGATTTGGGACGGTTAGCCGCTTTGATGATGAGGCAGAAGGGGAGTGCTGAGGCGATGGCGAGACAGTCGACCAGGCCCGATGGGGGCGCTGACGACGAGGACCCGTTCGCCGCCGGCAGAGACAACGGTCAGCTCAACCGATCCGTGATCTTGCAGACCGCGCTAAGGATCGTGGACCGCGACGGTGTGGACGGACTGTCGATGCGCCGCCTCAGCGAAGCGGTGGGCAAAGATCCGGTGATGCTCTACCGGCACGTCCCAAACAAAGCCGCAGTCCTCGACGGTATCGCCGAGATCGTGCTCGCACAGCTAACCGTGAACAGTACCGATCCGGACTGGGCCGGTCAGCTGCGTACCGTCGCGCGCGACTTCCGTCAATTGGCCCTGTCGCATCCCAACGTGGTTCCGCTGCTGGTCACTCGACCGTTGGCCACCCCGCTCGGGCAGCGGCCACCAGGAATGCTGCGGCCACTAGAGGACGTCCTCGCACTGCTCACCTCTGCCGGCTTCACCGGCGAGGATGCCCTGCACATCTACCGGGTGCTGTTCGGCTACCTGCACGGCCACATCCTCAATGAGTTGCAGGAGGTTATCGAGCGCCCCGAGGAAACCGACGATGTGCTCCGGCTCGGCCTGCACCGACTCGCGATCACCGAATTCCCTCAACTGCGCGCCCTGGCACCCGCCCTAGCCTCCTACGACGGCGCCGCCGAACTGGACCGCTTCCTCGATCTGCTACTCCCCGGCATGACTGCAACCCTCACCGGCCGCGACGGACAACCCCCAACCATCTGAGATGCATGCGCCGTTGGTCAGCTCACCGACTGCGTCCGACCCCAAGTCGAAAGGGACGCTTCGTCATCGACTTGCTCGCCTACATCGAACCGGGGCGCCGACGCTACCGAATCCTGCACGACCAACGCGGCCCGCTGCTCGCCACGACAGTTCGCGCACGCACCGCCGCCATTGTCGCCACGCTTCCCGATTCGCTTGGACTAAGCATCTCCGCACCCACTCCGAAGAATGGCGGCCGTCCCGCCGGGGATTCGGGACCGTCCAACAAACCCAGTTCGACGATGTCACGCAGATGGTGACGATCTCCGATCGACGGTTCGTTGTGGCCGCACCCCAAGATGCGGTCCACGGGGTGTTGACAATTGCTCCGGCAGGGTGAAGCGTCAATCATGTTGAGACTCTCAACCAGTTCGGGATGGGGTCAGCCGTCCGCCGCTGTCCTCGCTGAGCATTGGCTCCCGCCGGACACATTCGGTGGCAACCGCATATCGGGAATCACCATGAATACTTTTCTCGCCCCCTCCGCGCTGCCGGACAGCGGCTTTCTTTCCCAGCCGTGGGAGGGTCGTTCCGCACAGTTAGCCAGTCGTCGCCTCAGGTCGTCCGTAGCTGTCATCAGAGCTTACGGCGGCATCGACGCATCCAACGCTGACACTCTGACCGAGTACACGTTCGGGCATCTGATGCGTTGCCGCGGGCTGATCCTTGATCTGCGCGACCTGAATTTCTTTGGAACCGAAGGTTTCTTGGCGCTGCACAGGGTCTCTGTCTACTGCGGGCGCGCCGGCATAGGCTGGGCAATAGTATCCGGTGAGGCCGTCTCCCGGATGCTGCGGATCGGCGACCCACAGGGCTTGCTGCCCGCCGCCAGCACGCTTGAGGCAGCGATGGCCATCGTCCAAGACCAGCCTCACCGCCCACCACAGCCCATCACGAGCCGTAGGGAACCCGGGCAATCCTCGAGATGCGAACGCACGGTGTGCTTAGTCTGCGGCGGTACACAACAGGTCCGGCACGAACAGCGGACCTTGCCAGAGGCGATCGCCAAGCTCGATGGTCCTGCGTTGACGGTGGTTGACCCTGGAGTTCGAAGATGCGAGATCTGAGGTTGTCGAGTGCGGCGCCGCCTCGGCTGCTCGTGCCACCATCGATGAATTAGCCGGATTACCAACGCATCTCATCTCGGTCAACGAGCTGGATCCGGTTCGCGACGAGGGCGTCGCCTACTACCACAAGCTCAAGCGCTGGAGTCGCAGCCAGTCTGCGGACCGTTCCGGGCGCCTGCCACGCCGCCTACATGATGTTGCCGGCGCACATGCCCGACGCATACCAGGAGACCGTCACCAGCCTCCACGACTTCGCGGCAAGCCTCTGAGGCGAGGAGACGCCACCAAAGCGCTGCTTTTCGCTGCTTGAGTGCGCAGACAGCGGCGGGCGATCTGAGGAACGTCAGATGCCGATCACCGCGCGGTCCCCGTAGTGCACGGCGACTACGCCGGAGGGGCCGAGAGACCTGGATAACCGCGTCCAGCGGCTCCGGGGACCCCGCAGTGTCGCCGATGTACGGGTGGGCAAGTTCCAAGACGAGGACCACCGTGTCGCGATTCACGTCCAGCCCGGCGCACCTGTCGATCACTTGTTCCATCGCATCCATGCAATCAATCGGCTGACCTTCCCGTGCAACCGATTCGGCACCGTCACTCGAGTATGTGCGCCACAGCGACAACCAGGGCACCGGCGATTGTCGCCGAGGGTGCGCAGAAGCCCGAGCTTGTTTACACGACCGACCAATCACCGTTGCCGCAAAGAAACTCGCGGCACACACCGGCGTGTCGTGGGAGATTCTGAGCGATTGGGACAGGTTCGTCACCTACGTTCAGCAGGAGTTGACCCGGCAGGTTATCAACGTCGAAAACTCCGAGCTGATCTTGGGCGACGGCACCGCAACACATCTCACCGGATTCCTTTCCTCGTCAGGCATCCTCACCGCGACGATCGGCACCGACACGGCCCTTGATGCGGTGGAGAAGGAGATAGCGTCGCTGCGAACCGGTGCGGCACTGGCCGAGGCGAATCTTGTTGTGATGCACCCGTCTACGTTCTGCGCTGTGCGAAGGTCGAAAGACTCACAGGGTCGTTACCTATTGAACGCGGACCCGAGCGCCGAGCAGGCCAATCAGGTCTGGGGGATCGACGTTGTCGCCACCACGCAGATCGCGGCGAGTACCACGCTTGTGTTGGACACCAACAAATTTGGATTCGTCGTGCTGCGTGAGGCTATCGTGTTGCGCACCGGGTCGGACGGTAACGACTTCACGTCCAACATTGTCCGGTTCGTCTGCGAGGAGCGACTGAATCTCGCGGTGGAACGTCTGAGCGCGGTGCTGTCGCTGACCGGACTGCCGACAGCGTAAGGAGATTGGATTATGGCAAAAGTCGAAGTGCGACAAGAGTTCCAGTGCGTCCACGAGGGCGAAGTGTTCGACAGTGGCGACACTGCCGACGTACCCGAGGCGGTGGCACAGCGGTGGCTAACCGAGGGTTGGGCGTCCGAGGTAGCGCAGCAGGAGCGATCACCGAAACGCAGGTGAGGCTTCCCGGCGCTGGGTGTCAAACGAGTCGCACTGCGGTGAGTCGACCGCCATCCCGTGCCGGTCCGCTGGCACGTGCTGTAGCCGGAGTGTGACTCGATCACTGGCCTAGATCACAACCTCCAGCGTGAGAGTGAGCGGAGCGCCCAGCGCCGGGACCGACGCCAGCAAAGCGCAACCGTACCCAAACGATTACCCAAACCAGCATCGAATCCGCCCATGTTCGGCAATGTTCGCTGACGTACAGATACAGCCGTTCAGCTGCGCAAACGCGACATACGCGGACACCAGCGAACACACTCGATCACACTGGCAGTGTGGGGGTCAGGGGTTCGAGTCCCCTTAGCTCCACCGGATATTCGGCGGCGCCACAACATCGGGCTCACCGATGTAGGTTCCACTGACCGCAATCCGCGGCAAGGACGTCGTTGACGTCGACTTGGAGCCCCCCGACTACCGGGCCGGGATTCGACGGCGTACTCACCACGCGTTGGTAGAGAACGGCGGCCTGGTCGACCTGCCCGCGGGACCAGGCCTTGGTTTGCCAGGCCCATCGGTGGCCGGGGGTGCTTGAATTCCCGATAACGCCATCGGCGGCGGCCCATCGGCACACATCAATCCCGCCGTAGACGCCGGTGCGCTGCACCCCGAGCGCCGAGTTGATGCCGCGAAACCACTTGAGCGCCAAATTCTTCCAGGTGTCGTGGCTGATGTCCTCGTCGATGCTGAAGAAGATCGGGGCGCTCTGGCCACCACCCGCCTCGGTATGCAGCTTCCAGGCGGTGCGCGCATCGGCAACGCCGCCCTCGAATCCACGCCTGAAGTCCGATGGCGCCGTCCCACCCGGCTTCCCGTATTGGTAATTGCTGACGATGATGAGCCCCGCTGCGGTCAGCTGCTCGGCGTAGGACCGCGTGATCGGCTTGGCGCCCATGGATGAGCCGGGACGCGACAGCGAGACGTAGTTGATGACCCCGGAGTGGCCGGCGGCTCTGATCTGCTGCGCCGGAATTTGGCGCGCGGCGAAGTCGACCAATGTGGGGGTGGCGCCGACGACGGCGCGGGCCGTGGCGGTTGTCGATGCCGCATACAGCGCCGGCAGGGCAGAGATAGCGATGGCGTAGCGCAATACGTCGCGCCGGGGGAGAGGGCGCGACCGCTGCGCACTCACCGACAACTCCTGCATCGCGTGATGTTAATTTTGTGACTTTTGTCAACATAAGTGGCGGGTCGCAGTCGATATCAAATCGGGTCCTGCGGTTCATCGTGTCGAGTCAATCGCTGGAAGCCACAAACCTCGTACCGCCGGTACGCATAACCAGCCACCCGTGTGGGTACGCGGGCGAGTGAACGCTTGTTCGCAGTAGTCGGGAGGGAGCTGCTGATGCCCGAGGTCCAACTTCACCACGAGGGACACCCCCTGTATCGCCGGATGGTCCGGTTCGATTGGTCGAAGACGCCACTGCACTGGGTGCCCGACGACCCGTTCTCGACCCACATGATGAACGTCTTGCATCTGCTGCTGCCCGAAGGGGAGCGGCACTTCATCAAAGCTGTTCTCGAGGCGTCCTCGCTGGTCGACGACCCGGAGCTGGAGGCGGCGATCAAGCCGTTCATCCAGCAGGAGTCCTGGCACGCCTGGGCGCACCAGGTGGTGCTGGACCATTTGGCACAACAGGGCATCGACACCAAGCCGTACACCGACCGGCTCGGCAAAATGCTGTCGCTGACACTGGGTGATCCACCCAAGTTCTTCCCACCGCCGTTGAAGCGGTGGTGGCTCTACCGGCGGCTGGCCGATGTGGCGGCGCTGGAGCATTTCACGGCGATGCTGGGCCAATGGGTGCTGACGAACCGGGGCCTGGACTATGCGCGCACCGACCCCATGATGCTTGACCTGCTGCGCTGGCACGGCGCGGAGGAGGTCGAGCACCGCTCGCTGGTCTTCGACGTCTACCAACACGTCTGCGGGAACTACTTCATCCGAGCGTTCTCGATGTTGTTCACCGCGCCGCTGTTCATCGGGTGGTGGGTCGCCGGAGCCAAGTACCTGATGGCTCACGACCCGACTATCGATCAAAAGTGGCGCTGGCGCGACTGGCTCTGGGCCGCCCGCGAATACCGGTTGCCGGGACCGTGGAAGCTTCTGGTCACGACGCCCGTCCGCTACATGCGGCCCAGCCATCACCCCAACGACGAGGCGGACACCCAGATGGCGATCGACTACCTGGAGTACTCGCCGGCGGCGAAGGACGCCCGGGAGCGGGCGCGCTCCCACGGCAAGTCCCCGGATCAAACGAAAGGGATCCAAACCTCGGGCCACGGAGCACGAAAGGCGGAGGCGCGATGAAAGTATCGGTCGATCTCGACACCTGCGATGGCAACGGCGTGTGCATGAGCATCTGCCACGACGTGTTCGACGTGCGGGAGGACGGTCTCCACGTGTTGCAGGACGAGGCGCCGGAGGAGCTGCGCCAGCAGTTGATCGGCGCTCAGGTGTCGTGCCCCACGCAGGCAATCACGGTGAAGGACTGACGGACCGATGCCGAGTCGCCAGCTCAGAAACGTTGTCGTCGTCGGTGCCGGCGTGGCGGGCACGCGAGCGGCGGAGACCCTGCGGCAGGAGGGCTATGACGGCGCACTGACCGTCGTGGGCGCCGAGCGGTACGCCCCGTACCATCGCCCCCCGCTGTCCAAGAAGTTCCTCACCGGCAAGGTGCACCGGGCCGGCGTCGACCTCGCGCCCCAGTCCGATATGGATGCGCGCGTTCTGCGCGGCGCATCGGCTCTCACGGTGGACATGGCCTCGCGCACCGTCGCCGTGCGTGGCGACGGCCAGGACCTCTCGCTGCCGTTCGACGGACTGGTGATCGCCAGCGGTGCGGTGCCCCGCGAATGGCCGGGCGGCGCGGTGCCCGACGGCGTGTTGATGCTCCGCACCGTCGACGACTGCCTGGCCATCCGGGACCGGCTGGGCTCGCGTCCGCGGGTCGTGGTTGTCGGCGGCGGGTTCATCGGCGCCGAGGTAGCCGCGAGTTGCCGGTCGATCGGCCTGGAGACGGTGCTGATCGAAAAGGGAAGCGGCCCATTGCTTTCCGCGTTGGGTGAGGAGCTGGCGTCGCGCTGGGCCGGCCTCCACCGCCAACATGGCGTGGACCTGCGGGTCGGCGTGGGCGTCGATGGCTTCGTGGGCAACGGCCGGGTGGAGGGTGTTCGGCTCACCGACGGCTCGCGGGTTGCGGCCGACCTCGTCATCGTCGGGCTCGGGGTGACTCCCGCCACCGACTGGCTGGAGGGCTCCGGACTGCGGGTCGACGACGGCGTGATCTGCGATGCCACCGGGGTGGCCGAGGGCGGCACCGGCGAGGTCACCGTCGTCGCCGCCGGTGACGTCGCGCGCTGGTGGCACCCGCTGTACGAGCGGCACCTGCGTACCGAGCACTGGGACGACGCGGGCCGCCAGGGTGCGGCTGCGGCGCGGACTCTGCTGGCGGGACCGCAGGATGCGGAGCCCTATGACGAGGTGCCTTACTTCTGGTCCGATCAATACGACGTAAAGTTGCAGATGCTGGGCGTGCCAACTGATTACGACGCCGTCAAGATCGTCGAAGGCAATCCGGACACCTGGGAGTTCGTCGCCGCGTACGGGCGGGGCGGTCGCACCATCGCGGTGCTCGGGACGATCTCGGGCCGGGTATATGCCTATCGAGAGGCCATCGAGAAGCGCGCGGAATTTCCGCCGAGCCGACCGGATTAGCAAGGGCGGACGTTCGCTGCTCATCGGAGCTGGGCATCGCGCTCGCCCTCAAACGTTAAGTCCAGGCAACGACTTGGTAGAGACTGTGCCTCAGCCATGAGCCGGTCTGGCTGCCGATTAGGTTTTCGCCGCGATGCGCATTAATCTTGCCCGCGGTTCGATTGCGACTCTCCGAAAGCAGCCATGCCCACTCAGCCCAGCCTGCTGCGCCGCCAATCGCTGCGCAGCTCCCGCGCGTCGCGGGTGGTTCCTCGCGTGAAGTGCCCGATGGTCGGCCAGTGCTTCGATATCGAAGTCACTCGCGACGCCGACGGGTGGATGATTCGGATTCCCGAGATCAGCAGGGTCACCCGCACCACCCTCCGCGGAGCGGTGGAGCTGGCGGCGCGCAAGTGCATCGCCACCTGGACCGGCATCCCCATCGGTTATGTCGCCGTCCATGTGGTGAGCGAGATCGGTTAGCGCCCCACCCATCGGCGGCCGTATTGGCCAAGGTGTGTCTCGTGTGTGACCTCGCCGCGACGCTGACGCGACACGCTCATCACCATGACGGTGGTTGCCGGAATCGTGGCTCTCGCAATGGCGACATGCGTCGGCTACTACCTCGGCCGGCGCGCGGGTTCGGCGCCGCCGACTTGGAAGAGGCGAACCAGTCGGGTCGCCCTCGGGAGGATGGCGATCAGTCTGATCGTGTTACTGACCGCGCGCCGTGCGATGACCCTGTGGGGGCCGAGATTTGTTGCTCCCCTGGGGCTGCTGCGCGGTAGCTTTGCGCGGATGCGTTCCTACTGACAAGGACGGTTGTGTCGGCACTGCAGGGCAAGGTCGCGTTGGTGACCGGTGCGTCGTCGGGTCTCGGCGCTGAGACGGCTCGATTGTTCTCCCGCAAGGGCGCAACGGTTTTCGGCCTCGGCAGGGATACGGCCCGCCTGGCCGAGGTGTTCGCCGACGTCCAAAACGGTTCCTACGCATCGGTGGACGTTGCTTCGGCACAGGCCTGCCGCGAGGCGGTCGAGCAGTGCGTGCGCGCGTTCGGCGGGCTGGACGTCTTGGTCAACGTTGCCGGACAACACCAGATGCGGCGGACGGAGTCGATGACCGACGAGGACTGGGCGCACGACCTCGCGGTCAACCTGAACGGGCCGTTCTTCCTGTGCCGGGCGGCGCTGCCGCACCTGCTGGAGCGTGGTGGCAACATCGTCAACGTGGGCTCCATTGCCGGCGTCGAGGGCCAGGCGTACTCGGCCGGTTACTGCGCCGCCAAGCACGGCCTGGTCGGGCTGACTCGGGCTCTGGCGGTGGAATACACCGCGGACCGCTTGCGCGTCAACGCGGTGTGCCCGGGCGGCATGCTGACCCCGCAGCTCGAACACTTCAGCGCGCCGGAGAACCCGAACTACGACCTGATCATGCGCACGGCGTCGCCGCGCGGCATGATGCAACCCCGTGACGTGGCGAACGTGATCGCCTTCCTCGCCAGCGATGCCGCGGCCGCCGTGCACGGCGCGGTCTATCGCGTCGACAACGGGAAGGGCGCCGGCTAGCTCGGGGCGGCCGCCTGCCGCAGCGGACGGGTACGCACCAAGGTCGGCCACCAGAACCACGGTCCGAGGATCCGCAGGATGCACGGCACCACGAACGAACGCACGATCAGCGTGTCGAGCAGCAGGCCGATGCACACCGTCGAACCCACCTGACCGATCGTCCGCAGGTCGCTGGTGAGCATCGCCAGCATGGTGAAGGCGAAGACCAGACCGGCCGACGTCACCACGCCGCCGGTGCTGCCCAGCGCCCGGATCAGGCCGGTGTGGATTCCGCCGTGCAGCTCCTCTTTGACCCGGTTGATCAGCAACAGGTTGTAGTCCGACCCGACCGCCACCAGGATGATGAAGGTCAGTGGCAGCACGAGCCAGTGCAGGTGCAGGCCGATCAGGTGCTGCCACACGAGTATGGACAGCCCGAACGCGCCGGCGTAGGAGAACGCCACCGTGCCGGGAATCACCAACGCCGCCACCAGACTTCGCGTGATGAACATCATGATCAAGAAGATCAGCACGAAGGCGGCGATCGCCGCGATCATCAGGTCGGACATCGCGTATTCCTTGATGTCCTTGTCGTTGGACCCCGAACCGCCGATGTAGATCCGCGCGCCGGCCAAGGAGGTCTCTTTGAGGATCGTCTTGATCGCGTCGGGAAATTGTTTGACGTGTTCCACGCCTTCGGGGCCCATCGCGTCGCCCTCGTGGGTGACGATGAACCGGGCCGCCTTGCCGTCCGGCGACATCATCAACTTCATTCCCGTCTTGACGTCGTCGTTGTCGAAGCCCTCGTGCGGGATGTAGAAGTAGTCGTCGCTGCGGGACTTGTCGAAGTCGTTGCCGACGTTGATCAGATCATCGAACGTTTGCGCGGTCTGGGTGGTCTGCAGATCCGCAGATCCGTAACTGTTGACCAACTTCGACTGCAGCGCCTCGGTGTCGTCGGCGGTGGCTTTCAGTTGGGCGATGATCTGCGGGAACGCCTTGTCCACCTCCTCGAGGGACACCTTGGCGTCCGCGATGTCGTCGGCCAACTTGTCGATCTGATCGATCGTCTCGAACAGCGAACGAAACGTCCAGCAGATGGGGATGTCGAAACAGTGCCTCTCCCAATAGAAGTAGCTCTTGATCGGCCGGAAGAAATCGTCGACATTGGAGACCTCGTCTCTGATGTCGTCGCTGACCCGTTGCAGGTCTTCGACGGTGAGCACGGTCTGGTGCAGCTCGTCGGACACCTTTTGGAAGAAGCCGATCTCTTTGCGCAGGACCTCGACCGAGTGCGCCTGAATGTCGGCCTGCGCATCGGTGTTGGAGTTCTGCTCCTTGCTGAACGGGAGTTGTTGCCCGTTGCCGCTGCCCTGTGTGGTGAACAGGTAGGGGATGCTGGCGTGCTCGAGCGCCCGCCCCAACGGCCTCGTCATGCCCTGCACCATCGCCACACCGTGCAGGCGGATCAGCGCCTTGGCGACCCGGTCGAGCGAGATGAAGTCGGCCGAGTTGCGCATGTCGTGGTCGGTTTCGACCATGAGCATCTCGGAGAAGAGCTTGCTCTTGGGGAAGTGCCGGTCGGCCGCCTGGAAACCCAGATTGGCGGGCGCACTGGCCGGCTGATACTGCCTGTCGTCGTAGTTCTGCCGGTAGGTGGGAACGAAGATCGCCCCGAGCATGACGACGGCCGAACTGGCCACCAGGATCGGCACCGGCCACCGCACCACGCTCGCCCCGATGCGCCGATACAGATATCCCTTGGCGTTGGTCCTCGGGTCGAACATCCCGAACAGGCTGCCGACGGTCAACGCCGCCGGGCCCAGCGTCATCGCCGCGGCGATGGTGAACAGCATGGTGATCGCGACGGCCGGTCCCATGGTGTGGAAGTAGTTCAGCCGCGCGAACGTCAAGCAGTAACACGCGCCGGCGATCGTCAGTCCGGAGCCGATGATGATGGGCGCGACGCCCTTGTACGCGATGTAGAAACTGTCCTCCCGGCTTTCGCCGGCCTGCCGGGCCTCGTGATAGCGGCCCATCAAGAAAATGCCGTAATCCGTTCCCGCTCCCAGGGTCAGCGCGATGACGATGTTCACCGCGAATGACGAGAGTTCGATGTAGCCGAGATGTCCCAGTGTCGAGATGATTCCCTTCGCGACCAGCATCTCGATCAGCACGCCGAGTAGGGGCACCAAGAGGGTGGAGGGGGCGCGGTAGACCAGCAGCAGCATCACGACGATGAGGCAGATCGTGACGATCGTGACGTTGTTCAGGCTCGCGTTCGCAATGGCCAGCGTGTCCGAGGCCAGCGGGGCCGCGCCGCTGACGTAGACCTTGAGGCCGGGCGGTGGCGTGTCCTTTTTGACGATGTCGCGGACGGCCGCCACGGATTCGTTGGCCTGGATCTGGCCGATGTCGCCGGCGAGGCGCAACAGCACGTAAGTGCACTTGCCATCCACGCTCTGTGCCCCCGCCGCGGTGAATGGCTTGCCCCACAAGTCCATCACGTATTGCACGTGACGGGTGTCGTGCTGAAGGCGGCGCATCAGGTCGTCGTAGTACCGGTGGTCGGCGTCTCCCAGCGGTCGGTTCGCCTCGAACACCACCATGGTCAGGTTGGTCGAGTTGGATTCGTGGAACTTCTCACCGATGTGCAGCAGCGCCCGCTGTGAGGGCGCGTAGTGCGGCACCATCGGTCCGGCGAGTTCCTCCGCGACCCGTTCCACCTGGGGCATAAAGGTATTCGTGGCGACCGCGAGAAGACCCCAGAAGAAGATGATCGGTATCGCGAAAGCCCGGACCATCCTGGGGATGAAGGGGCGTTTGACCCGGGGCTCGTCGAGGCGATGCTCGGTCATGCCGATTTCACCCTGCACTCGACGTCGGCGTCCGGATGGTCGTCCGACTGCTCGTCGCGGACCACGCCGTCCACCAGCATCCGGCAACTCACCCGACCGCTGCGAACATGCACCGAGATGCTTCCGGACGCCACCGAGAGCGTGGTGGTCTCCGTGTGGGACCACGGCAGGGCCGTGAAATCGACCTGATGCGGATGACCGTCGATGTCGATATAGACGAGCTTCCCGCCCTTGCCGGCGGAGCCGAACACCTCATAGGTAATGCGTTTGAGATTGAACTGCTCGGGCGCCTGCGGACCGTTGACGGTGATGACCGGCTCCGGTTCGGAGAACTGGTGCACCTTGTACATGCACAACAGGCCCACGCCGACCGCGATGACGGTGACCAGCGGCATCCAGCCCCGTTCCAGGGCAGTCCTGCCGACCGAACGACGGCTCACTCCATCACCTTTCGCGCCCCAGTGCTAAACCGTTCCCGCCTCATCTCCGCTCCACCTCAGGACGGTCAGCAGCTCGTCGTATATCAACAAGGTTGACATATGTCGGTAAAGAGACTACTGCAGCCGGGCGGCCGGCGCGATCCGGGTGTGCCGATCCTCGGTCGCGGCCCTGTCATGACGCGATGGGCGCGCTGCGTAGACGCCTCTTCAGCCGCGCGCTACTACGCAGCCGTAGGGCGAGGTTCGTCGATGTCAACATGGGAATCACCCCGAGGAACGTGCGCTCGGAGGGAGTGGCTCCATGCAAGTGGTACAGACTGCCGAACACGTAGAAGCAGCCCAGCATGAACAGGGCGCCGGGGATGCACAACGCCATGAAGGAGCTACGGTCGGCGACGACTTGCCGGGCGTAATCCAGTTCGTCCGGGGACATCGGTTCGCGTTTGCGCAGCTTGCGCACGACCTCCTTGGCGCTGCCGATTTCCTCGCTTCTCGGGCTGGTCGTCCGCCTCTCCAACCGCCTGACGTATGCGGCGGCAACGGCGGCGAGCGTCAACGCCAGACCCAAGGCGACAACGGTCAGCAGACCGAACAATCCCTCTGTCACTATCGCCCTCCTTCTGCGTCACCGCTTCCGGTTATCCACCGCGTCGCGGATGATCGCAACCCGTACACGCGCTCGCCCCGATTGCCACCATGGCGAGCAGGATGCCGGGGTTCCTGTGCGTGCTCACCCGGAAAACCATACTTCTGGGCATTCAGAACCCGAAGTCGCCGCCGCCGGAGTCCGACCCGCCGCCGCCGAAATCCGACCCGCCGCCGGAATCCCAACCGCCGGAGTCCCAGCCGCCGCCGAAGTCAACGTCGCCACCGCCGGAGTACGAGCCGCCGTTGCCTGCGAAGCCGGTGTCGCCGCCCGAGTCATGACCGCCACCGAATCCGACATCGGTTTGCTGGCTGTCGTAGCCGGCGCCCTGGCCGCTGTCAGAGCTGTCATAGCCGGCATCGGTATACGCCGAGTCTCGGCCGGCCTCAAAGCCGCGCTCGAACCCGCCGCCGCCCCAATGGTCGTCCAGCAGCGCATCCATCAGCAGGACGTCGGTGAGCGCCCAGCCCCAGCCCGCCCCCCAGAACGCGTAAGGGTAGTAGCCCGGGTAGAAGAACATCCCGTTGTAGTAGCCACCCCCGTAATAGTGCGGATAACCGGGCTGTGGGGTGGTGCTGTAGTTGTTGTTGTTGATCGTCACGTACTCGCCGGTGTCGGGATTCTTGGCCCGCACCGAGGCCTGCTTGCGGTCGTCCTCGGGCACCGCGTCGAGGGCGGCGACGTTGGGCGCGGGCCGGCCGGGATAGAGCTTCTGGTTGGCCTTGGCCACCGTCGACTCCACCACCTTCAGGTGCGCCCGCGCGGCGCCGTAGTCGCCTGTCTCGTAGGCCTTTCTGGCGTCGTACAGGCTGGCGTTGGCCTTCGTCGATTCGGCGCTGACGTCCGTTTCGCTGTTGGTGAGCACCGCGTTGTCGAGGTCGCTGATCTCCGATTCGGCGGTGATCAACTGCTGCTTGATCTGCTCGCGCGCCTCTGCGTCCTTGCGGCGCTTACGATTTCGGCCCACAGCGAACCAGATCAGGCTGACCACGCTCAACGCGACGGCGACAAAGACCAGCAAGCTCCACAGCCACGCCCAGCGGTCGGGGTTCTTGTGCACGACGGGGGAGGTGGTGGCCGCCGGCCCCCCGGAGGACACGTCCACCTTGGTCAACTTGCTGACGAATTCGCTGGTCGCGCCTTGCGGGTCGTTTCGGTGGGCCCTGGCCGACTGGCTCATCAACGGATCGACGCTGTCGGCGATCGCCTTGGGCACGTTGTAGGCGCGCACGTGATACCCCTTGGCGTCGATGACCAGAATGATCCCGCTGAACGCGGGATCACGCCCGAGGATGACGTTGTGGATGGCATCCGGCGTGGTGATGCCGGTCTGACTGCGGGCGACCGCCGCCACCCAGATGGGCGGCGTGGAACTCCACGTCCATCGGCTGCTCAGGATCTGGTCGTTGAGCCTGTCCGGGTCCTGCAACGGCGGATTCGCCGCCGGGTCGGCCAGCACGTGCGTCTGCGCATTGAACCTGCCCACCAGCCGATCTGTGTAGGTGTCGGCCGAAGCGGACGGCGCGAGCAGCATCGCCAGCACCACGGTCAACGGGGCCAGCGCAAGCCGACGGAATCGTAGGGTCACTTTCCTCCTGCCAGGGGTCACGATGTCGATCCTTGCGGTGGTCAGCGAAAACGTCCACTGTCGACCGATCGTCCACCCGTCGTAGCCTGTGGCGATGGATAGCAACGGACAGGTCAAGCGGTGCACGCGAACGGCGTGAGCGCCCGGCGCAGCCCGTTTCGGGCCGATCTGCTGCAGGGCAAGGTGGCGTTGGTCACCGGCGGAGCCACCGGTCTGGGCCTGGAGATCGCCAGGGTGCTGGGCAACCACGGGGCCCGGATCGTCATCTGCAGCCGCAAGGAAGCCAACCTTGCGGCGGCCGTTGCGGCGTTACGGGAGGCGGGCGTCGAGGCCGGCTACGGCGTGTGCGATGTCCGGCACCACGATCAGGTGACGGCCGTCGTCGGGGACGTGGTGCGAACCTGCGGCCGCCTGGACATTGTCGTCAATAACGCCGCCGGCAATTTTCCCGTGCCCGTCAGCGGCCTGAGCACAGGCGGATTCAAGGCCGTGGTCGACATCGACCTCGTGGGGACGTTCAACGTGTCGAAGGCGGCCTACGAACTATGGCTGCGCGATCACGGCGGATCGATCGTGAACATCAGCGCGGCGACCCAGTATCGCGGTATGGCTTTGCAGGCCCACGTCGTGTCGGCCAAGGCCGGCGTCGATGCGTTCACCCGCGCCTGCGCCATCGAGTGGGGACCCGACGGGGTACGGGTCAATGTCGTTGCACCCGGGGCGATGTCGGGCACCGAGGGAGTGAAGAGGGTCGCCGGTGACGATTCGCATCGCACCACGCAAAATCCGTTGCGGCGGCCGGGCTCGACCACCGAGGTCGCCGAAGCGGTGCTCTTCCTCGCCGGTGATGCGGCGTCGTATGTCACCGGGGCGACGCTCGTGGTCGACGGCGGCGGATGGTTGACCGCCAGAGGAGTGCCCGACCTGCCCGGCTACCGCTAGGTCTGGCTTTGTTCGATGTACCCGCGGGGCAGCACCGAGAAGTCGACGCACGCCGCGGCCAGGACGTCGCCCAATAGCGGGTGAACCGGCGCGGCGAGGCTGAGCATCGCACCGGCCGATGGTGCCTTCAGGGTGGCGACGTTGCGGTTGAACAACAGCTGAATGGCTTCGGATTCGATGTCGCTCCAACCGGTGTGAACGGTCATCAGGGTGAGGACGCCGAGCGCCTCACCGGACGGTGACAACACGCGATGGTGCCAGGCGCTGTCGGCCTTGTGTCCGGTGTGCGGTCGTACCACCGCCAGCACGATGCCGCCACCGTCTTCCAGGCGCGCCGCCCCGTCGGCGGGGACGATCTTCCCGACGGGCGTGCCCTGCCTGGTGATGGTTGTCGTTCCGGCCACCGCGATCTTGAGTTCATCACCGTCGGCCGCCGACAGCGTGTACTCGCTCTTGCCGCCGTTCTTGAAGCCGAATAGCACTCCGGCACCGCCCTTTTGCTGGGCGCGCGCCAATTCGGCACCGTCGGGGGTGGAGAGCTCGACCCGTAGCGCGTTGGACGTCGACCTCGTCAGGCGCGCGAGGACGACCGTGGCATCGCCGAGAATTGACATGCCGAGATCCTAGGCCCGGGCACCGCGATTATCCGCCGGTTTCTCACATCTTGACGGTCAGCGGCCACACGTTCCAGATGTCGTCGCAGTACTCGGCGATCGCCCGATCCGATGAGAATTTACCGCTGCGAGCGGTGTTCAGGATGGACATCTTCGTCCACGACTCCCTGTCCTGCCACGCGGCGCTCACCCGCTCCTGGCAGTTCACGTAGGACGCGTAGTCGGCGCACACCAGGAACGGGTCGTCATGGCGCAGGTTGTCCACCAGCGGCCGGAACACCTCGGTGTCGCCCCGCGAGAACGTGCCGCCGGCAATGAGATCGAGCACCGCGCACAGCTCGTCGTTGCCGTCGATGTAATCGGCCGGCCGGTATCCACCCGCCTTGACCGCCTCGACCTCCTGCTCGGTCAGGCCGAACAGGAAGAAGTTCTCCGGCCCCACCTCGTCGCGCATCTCCACGTTCGCGCCGTCGAGCGTGCCGACCGTCAAAGCGCCGTTGATCATGAACTTCATGTTCCCGGTGCCCGACGCTTCCTTACCCGCGGTGGAGATCTGCTCGGACAGGTCGGCGGCCGGGTAGATCATGTGGGCGTTCTGCACGTTGAAGTTCGGCACGAACGCCACCTTCAGGAACGGGTTGACGTCCGGGTCGGCATTGACGGTCTCCCCGACGGCGTTGATCAGCTTGATGATCCGCTTGGCCATGAAGTACCCGGGCGCGGCCTTGCCCCCGAAGATGAAGGCCCGCTGCGGAATCGACAGGCCCGGATCGCGCTTGAGCCGGTGATACAGCGCGATCACATGCAGGACGTTGAGATGTTGCCGCTTGTACTCGTGGATGCGCTTGACCTGGACGTCGAACATCCAGTCCGGGTTGAGCTCGACGCCGGCCACCGAGCGGATGTACTTGGCGAGACGCGCCTTGTTGTTGCGTTTGATGTCGCGCCATTCCCGCCCGAACGCGGCGTCGTCGACGAATGGCTCCAGTCCGCGCAGTCGACCCAGATCGGTCAGCCAGCCGTCACCGACGGTGCGGTCCAGCAATTCCCGCAATCCCGGATTGGCCAGCGCCAGGAAGCGGCGCGGTGTGACGCCATTGGTCTTGTTGCTGAATCGCTCGGGCCACATCTCGTAGAAGTCCTTGAGCACACTGCTTTTCAGTAGCTCCGAGTGCAGCGCGGCGACACCGTTGATGGCGTGGCTACCGACGGTGGCCAGGTGCGCCATCCGGACGCTCTTGCCGCCGTTCTCGCCGATGAGCGACATCCGGCTGACCCGCTCCTCGTCACCGCGGAACCGGGCGCGCACCTCGTCGAGGAACCGGCGGTTGATCTCGTAGATGATCTGCAGATGGCGCGGCAGCGCCTCGGCGAACATCTCCAGCGGCCAGGTCTCCAGCGCCTCCGGCAGCAGCGTGTGGTTGGTGTAGCCGAACGTCGCGACCGTGATCTCCCACGCCTCGTCCCAGTTGAGTTCGCGTTCGTCAACGAGCAACCGCATGAGCTCTGCGACGCCGATCGACGGATGGGTGTCGTTGAGCTGCAACGCAAAACGCTGGGGGAGTTCCTTCACCGAGACGTCGGCAAGATCATCCATGATGTGCAGCACATGCTGCAGCGAGCACGATACGAAGAAATACTGCTGCAGCAGGCGCAGCTGTTTGCCCGCCTCCGGCTCGTCGTTGGGATAGAGCACCTTGGTGACGGTCTCCGACATCACCTCGTCCTCGACGGCCCCGTAGTAATCGCCGGTGTTGAAGGCCTCCAACGCGAACGACTTGACGGCCCGCGCGCTCCACAACGTCAGCACGTTGCAGGTGTTGACGCCGTAGCCCTGAATCGGCGTGTCGTAGGCGACGCCCTTGAGCACCCGTCCGGGCACCCATCGGACGCGGTCTTTTCCGGCTTCGTCCGTGTAGTGAGCGGCGTAGCCGCCCCATTTGACCAAGTAGTTGACGTCGGGTTTGGCGATCTCCCAAGGGTTCCCGTGGTCCAGCCAGTTGTCGGTCTGCTCGACCTGCCAGCCGTCGTGAATCTCCTGATCGAAAATGCCGAATTCGTAACGGATCCCGTAGCCGATGGCCGGCCTCTCCAGGGTGGCCAGCGAGTCCAGGTAGCAGGCGGCGAGTCGTCCGAGGCCGCCGTTGCCCAGGCCCGGCTCCTCTTCGCAGGCCAGGACCGTGTCCAGGTTCTGGCCCATCGCCGACAGTGCTTCGCGGGCCGCCCGTTCCATGCCGAGGTTGAGCAGGTTGTTGCCCAGCTGCGGGCCCATCAGGAATTCCGCCGACAGGTAACAGGTCACCTTGCGGCCGAGATCGAGCGAGGTCTGCGTCGAGACCACGCGGCGGTCCTGCATGCGGTCGCGCACGGCCAGCGCCAGCGCCCGGTAGTAGTGCTCGGGACGGCGGGCCGCTGCCGGGCGGCCGATCGAATAGCGCAGGTGGTCGTTGATGGCCCGCTGCAGCGCGGCCGCGCTCATCCCGGTGCGGGAGTGCTCAACCAGGTCCGCCCGCGCGGGGGCGGAGGGAGACAGTCCGTCGGGAGGCGTCTGCTCGACATCGGTCATGGTGGGTCCTACTCCCTCGAGGTTGCCGCAATCAACCTGTCCGCCCGGGGGCGGCAGACCGTCAGTCTGGCAGCGATGTTTGCACACCAGGCGCGCGGTCGAAGGCTGTTACGTAAACACCAGCTCACGGGCCGGCGACGAAACGGCGTTGAGAGCAAGAGCTATCGCGCCGGCGCAGGAGCTCACGGTGGCGGGAATCGAGCCCCGTGTGTCTCAAAGCGAGGGGCAGCGCGACCTCGGCTGCGAATAGGTTGTCGACCATGTGGAACATCGACGGATGCAACGTGTTCGGAGAGGCCGCCGGAAGGGGAGAGCCAGTGCTGCTGCTGCACGGCTACCCGCAGAGCGCATCCTGCTGGCGCCACCAGATCGCGGCGCTGTCCGAACGCCACCACGTCGTGGCGCCGGATTGGCCCGGCTTCGGCCGCTCCGATCCGCCGCCGACCGCACCCACCTACGACAACGAGATAGCGCGGATCGAACGATTCGTCGAGGAGTTGGGATGGCAACGGTTCAACCTCTGCGCGCATGACTACGGCGGCTTCATCGGCCTCGGCTACGCCATCCGCCATCCCGGGCGCGTGTTGCGACTCGCACTGCTGAACACCCGCGCACACGGCATCTTTCGCCCATGGTTCTACCGCTTTTCGCGAGGCCAACACTGGATCGCCACCCACCCGGCTCCGTCTCAAGCCGCACAACGTCTTCCGCTGGCCACCCTGCACCATGTGGCGCTGACCCGCTACCGAAGACTCGGCTGCTTCGATGCCACGCTCGAAGCAGAGTATCTGGGCTGGATGAATTCGCCCGAAGGAAAGCGCACGTTCTGGAACTTCTTCGCGCACTACCCGGTGCCCGCCGTCGGGTGGCTTGCGCAGGGACTCGGCACGATAGGGTGCCCGGTCGCCGTGATCTGGGGTGACCGCGATCCCTATATCCCGTTGAGCACCGCGCGCGAATTGGCCGCGTCCATTCCGCGCGCCACACTGATTCGGCTGCCGGGCGCCGACCACTATGTCATGGAGGAACGCCCCCACGAGGTGAGCGCCGCGCTACTCAGCCTGCTGAGTGCACCGCTGACGGCCCGCGCCTAGCGTCAGTGCGCGCCGGACAGGTTCAGCGTCACCACGCCGGCGATGATCAGCGCGATCCCGACGACCTTGGCGACCGAGACCGTCGAGCCGAGAAACAGCACCGCGATGAGCACGATGAGCGCGGTGCCGATCGCCGACCACAACGCGTAAGCGACGTCTGTTTGCATGCCGCGCGAGATCGACACTGCCAGGAGCGCAAAGGAGATGGCGTAACCCGTGAGGCAGATGACCGTCGGCCACAGGCGGGTGAAGCCTTCCGTGCTCTTGAGCAGGCTGGTCGCGATGACCTCCGCGAAGATGGCGCAGAAGAGAAGCAGATAGGTCAAGACGCCTCCTCGCGTGCGGACGTACATGTATGTGTGTACAGGACTGTCGTGGCAGGATCGCGTCGTATGACCTGTCCCGCCCAACCGCTGCGGTTCGACGTGGGCGACGTGGTCGGGGAGCAGGCGTCGCTGGCGGCGACGTACTACCCCGCGCGCACCGGCGCCAAGGCGCTGGGACTGTTGGTCTGCCTGCCGGGCGGCACCTACAGTCGCGACTACTGGGACCTGCGCATCCCCGGCCATCACGGGTATAGCTTCGCCGATTTCGCCACCGGGAACGGCTACGCCGTGGTGACCATAGACCCGCTCGGTACCGGCGAGAGCTCGCAGCCGGCACGCGATTTCGACTTCAGCGACATCGCCGCCACGCTCGCGCAGGCGGTTTCGGAGTTGCCGAGCGCCATCGGAATCCAGGCACCCGCGGTGGCCATGGCCCATTCCCTCGGCGGCTACCTGGCGATCACGCAGCAGGCGCTGTTTTCCAGCTTCACCGCGCTGGCCCTGCTCGGGTGCACCAATCAACACGTGGCGCCGCTGAACCTGGACCCGGCATTCATCGCCCGCTCGGCAACCCCGCGGGGGCGCGCCGAGCTCGCCCGGGAGATACTTGCCGCCCTTCAGCGGCCCTACTTCGAGGGGCCGCGCGAGCACCTGCAGAGCTGGTTCCACCTCAGCGATGTTCCGGCAGGCGTGGTGGCGGCGGACCGCGTGGTCGCAACGTCGATGGTGCCGCGGGTGTTCGGCACCGCCATGATCCCCGGTGTCGTCGCCGAACACGCGGCGCTGATCGACGTCCCGGTGTTGATCGGCTACGGTGCCGTCGACGTTTCACCCGATCCGCGCGCCGAGGCCGCCGTGTATCGCAGTTGCCCGGACATCACCACCCTGGTGGTGGCCGACAGCGCGCATTGCCACAACATGGCGTCGAGCCGCCACCGGCTTTGGCGACGTCTGCTCGGCTGGGCCGCGACCGTAACCTTGCGATCGTGACAAGGGACTTGGATCGGCGACTGGACGGTTACGCGCCGGCGGTGCTCAGTCTGTTTCGGCTCGTCTACGGTTTGCTCTTCGCCGCATACGGTTCGAGGAGCCTGTTCGATTGGCCCGTCCGGTCGCCGGTTCGCATCGAATTCGGATCCTGGCCCGGCTGGTATGCCGGGTTGATCGAGGTCGTTGCGGGTCTGCTCATCACCGCCGGACTGTTCACCCGCGCCGCCGCGTTCGTGGCCTCGGGGCAGATGGCGGTCGCCTACTTCTGGATCCACCAACCCCAGGGGCTCTGGCCGGTCGCCGATCCGCCGGCGGGCAACGGTGGGACGCTGGCGGTCCTTTTCTGCTTCGCATTCTTCCTGCTGGTCTTCACCGGGGGCGGAAGCTACTCGATCGACGCCCTGCGCGGACGGGCCTTCCGATAGACCGGGGATAATGGCATTCTCTGATACGGAGAACCCATTTCCGTAGGAGGCCGCAGGTGAGCATTGACCAACGGTGCGACGGGATGGTGGCGCTTGTCACCGGCAGCAGCCGCGGGCTGGGCAAGGCGATCGCCGCACGGCTCGCCGCCCGCGGTGCCACCGTCGCGCTGACCGCCCGCACGATGGACCCCGATCCTAAATACCGGGGGTCGCTGAGCGAGACCCTGGACGAGATCGTCGCCGCCGGTGGAAAGGCCGTCGCGGTCCAAGCGGACCTGTCCCAATCCGAAGATCGGGCAAGGCTTTTCGCCGAAGTGGTCGGCGCGGTCGGCGCCCCGGACATCCTGGTCAACAACGCCGCGGTGACCTTCCTGCGTCCCCTGGACGCGTTTCCCGAACGGCGGGCCCGGGTGATGCTCGAGATGCACGTTCTCGGCCCCCTCCAGTTGAGCCAGCTGGCCATTCCGGCGATGCGCGAGCGGGGGCGCGGCTGGATCCTCAACCTCACCTCGGTGGGTGGCGATCTGCCGCCGGGGCCGCCGTTCTCGGAGTTCGATCGCACCGCGGGCTTCGGCATCTACGGGACGGTCAAGGCAGCGTTGAACCGGCTGACGAAAAGCCTTGCGGCCGAACTGTACGACGACGGCATCGCCGTCAACGCCGCCGCCCCCAGCAATCCGGTCGCCACGCCCGGGGCCGGCGCGCTGGACCTGGCCAAGACCGACACCGAGGACATCGAACTGATCACCGAGACCGCCTTCCGGCTGTGTACCGGTGATCCGAAGACCCTGACCGGTCGCATCGCGCACACCCGGCCCTTCCTCGCCGAGGTCGGGTGGACCCAACCCGCCCGCTGAATGGCCGAGCTCGATTCGGAGGAGCTGCGGCGACGACTGCATGACCGCGGCGTCACCGGCGTCGCCCCCCTGACCGGCGGCGCGTCCAGCCTCACGTTCAAAGGCGCCTTGGCTGGCCATCCCGTGGTGATCAAGGTCGCACCGCCCGGCGTCGAACCGATCGGCCATCGCGACGTGCTGCGGCAGGCCCGCATCATCAAAGCGCTTGCCGGGACGCGTGTTCCGGTGCCCGAGGTGCTGTGGGAGGACTCCGGCGACCCGCCGCGCACGCCGCCCTTGTTCGTGATGTCACACGTCGACGGCACCTGTGTGGAACCGCTATTCGACGGCTGCGCCGGTTCCCGCGCCCTTCTCGAGCGGTACCGCAACGCATGCCGGGTCATGGCCGCGCTGCACAGTCTCTCGCCGAGCGGGCTCGGCTTAGCCGCCGAACCGGTCGTCGATGCGGTTGCCGAAGTCTGGCGATGGTGCGAAACGCTGCGGACCGTCGACGCGGCGCTGGTGCCCGATTGGCCGGAATTGCGCGACGCGTTGTTGGATTGCGCCCCAACGGCTGTGCCGCCGAGCGTGGTGCATGGTGATTTCCGGCTGGGCAACCTGATGGCCGTCGGGCCCCGCATCAACGCGGTCATCGATTGGGAAATCTGGTCGGTGGGCGATCCGCGCATCGACGCGGGCTGGTTTCTGATCAACTGCGACCCGGACACCTACCGGCGTGTTCCGGTGGCGGCGGGCACGGTGCCGCCCATGGCCGAGCTCGCCGAGATCTACCGAGAAGGGTTGGGCCGCGGGGTCACCGACCTGGCCTGGTTCATGGCGCTGGCGTGCTTCAAGTCGGCGGCGACCTGGGCGCTGATCGTCAAGCACAACCGGCGAAGGCGCTCGCCGCGGGCGGAATTCGAGGCCATGGCGGCAACGCTTCCGGGGTTGCTGGCTCGGGCGCGGTCACTGCTGGATTAACGGGGCACCCGATCAGCTGCAGTTGGCGTGGAGATTCTGGCACCACATTCCGACGCCACCCCAGTCACCCCCCGAGCCGACTGAATCTTCGTATGGGTTCGTCATGGTGGTCGGGTACTGAATCTGCCATTCGTCGATCGTCGGGATGTCGTCCACCTGGCCCGGGTCCGGAGACGCGAGCGCCCTTCCGACCGAAAATCCGGTGCCGCCCGTCAAAACGGCAACGGCCGTCAAACCCACGACAACCAGGGCAGCATACCTACGCTTCATCATCGCGGCCCTTCCGTCGTCTGCCTGAACCGCCGCTAAGCAGAGCTTAATTCTACCTACGGTGTCTACATCGCATAAGAGTCACAAACACACAACAACTTTGATCGGCGGCCCAGCAAATTTCGCGACTCGAAACGGCAAGTGCGTACGTTGTCGTTCGTGAGGCCGGTAGCGGTGGTCGTTCGTCGCGCGCTGGCGGTCGCCGTTTGCCTCGTCATGTCGGTGGTCACGGCGCCGGCGGCGACCGCCGATCCCGATGACGGTCCCGAGATCGAGCCCGCCGCTGCAGCGTCGGCACCGGCCGGGGGGGCGGTGCCCTCGAATCCCCCCGTCATCCTCAACACTCCCGACGGCTGGACCCTGGGGCTGGGCGCAAAGGACGAGGCGCAAGTCCCGGTGGCACCGCTGACCACCTCCGTAGCGTCGCGCGAATACATGGCCAGCGGCATCTTCGTCGGCTCGCTGAAAGGATCGGAAGAGCCCCACGGAATCCTGGAAGTGGGCTATCAGATCGGCTGCGGTATCGATATGAGTACGTCCAACGGCGTGATCATGGAGGGTGGCGCCGGCATCATCCCGGGCGTCAGCCCCACCTTCGACACCACCGGTACATTGCCGCCTCTGCTGCCGTTTGTTTCGACTCCCTTGAACGGCGTGATGAGCATCGGCATGAAACCCGGCCTCGTCCTCACGGTGCCGGTGATCAAGAAACAATTCAAGGGCGCAAATCCCTGGGTCATGATCAGCAACTTTCACATCAAGATCGACGGGTGCGTCGGGCAGTCGTTCATCCGCTCCTATGCGGTGCTGACCCGAATGACGGACCTGTCCGACGTGGTGCTGTCCTACGTCGGCGTCACCAAATCGGTCTAGCCGCGGGGAATGCCCGCCAGCTTGTCGGCGAACTTCGCCTCGGCCGCCGCGTGCAGGCGCAGCAAGTGCTCGGACGGGAACAGGTCGGGCGCCGGCTGGCGGTCTTTCAACAGCAAGCGGGCCAGCGTCACCTTGTGCACCTCGGTCGGACCGTCGGCAAGCCCCAGTACGAACGACTCCACCAAGTACTGCACGAACGGCATCTCGTGGGTGGTGCCCAGCGACCCGTGCAGCTGCAAAGCCCGCGACGACACATCGTGCAGGACCTTCTGCATCATCGCCTTCACCGCGGAAATGTCGGCCCGCACCGCCTTGTAATCGTTGAATTGGTCAATCTTCCAAGCGGTTTGGAGGGTGAGCAGGCGGAAGGCCTCGATCTCCATCCACGAGTCGGCGACCATCTCCTGAACGAGTTGCTTGTGGGACAGCGGCTCGCCCTGCGTGTACCGCGACACCGCCCGCTCGCACAGCATGTCGAAGATCCGGCGGACGAGGCCGACGGTGCGCATCGCATGATGAATCCGCCCGCCGCCCAAGCGGGTTTGTGCGACAACGAAGGCCCCGCCCCGCGGACCCAGCATATGGTTGGCCGGCACACGGACGTTTTCGTAGCGGACGTAACCCTCCCGCCCGCCGCCGGGCGCCTGATAACCCAGGCCCACGTCGCGCAGCACGTTGATGCCGGGAGTGTCGCCGGGAACCACGAACATCGAATACCGCTGATAGGGCGGCGCGTCGGGGTCGGTCATGGCCATCACGATGATGAACGACGCCATCGAGGCGAACGACGAGAACCACTTCTCCCCGTTGATGATCCAGTGGTCTCCGTCGGGTAGCGCGGTGGTGCGAAAGACTTTCGGGTCGGCGCCGCCCTGCGGCTCGGTCATCGAAAAGCAGGAAACGATCCGGTTGTCGAGCAGCGGCTCGAGGTAGCGGGATTTGAGCTCCGGGGTGCCGTAATGCGCGAGGATTTCGCTGTTGCCCGAGTCGGGGGCCTGGGAGCCGAAGACGATCGGGGCGCATTCCGAGCGGCCCAGTATTTCGTTGAGCAGCGCCAACTTCACCTGCCCGTAGCCCGGGCCGCCCAAATGCGGACCGAGGTGGGTGGCCCACAGGCCGCGCTCCTTGACGACCTCCTGCAGCGGCGGGATCAGCGCCTGGCGCACGGGATCGTTAAGGTCGTGCGACTCCTTGACGATCAGGTCGATCGGTTCGCATTCTTCGCGCACGAAGTCCTCGACCCACTCGAGTTGCCGCGCCCACTCCGGGTCGGTGGAGAAGTTCCACGACATGCGCCGTCCTCTCGTCGATGCTCACGTTGAGTCGCTCACGACGACCACTTCTTGCGGCGCTCGGCGGCCTCGTCCGTGGCGTGGGAGATCACCTGGTTGCGGTTCTCCAGCTCCAGCGCCGCCGAGAAACTCGGGGCGTCGGCGTTGACCTGCAGGGCGCGCTTGGTCAGTTGGGCGCCCAGCGGGGGATGGCTCGCGATCAGCGTCGCCAACTCAAGGGCCCGCTCGGGCAGCCGGCCCGGTTCGGTCACCTCGCTGACCAGACCGCGCCGGTCGGCTTCCTCGGAAGACACCGTGCGGCCGGTGAGCATCCAGTCGGCGGCCACGCTGGTGCCCACGATGCGCGGTAGGTGGTAGCTCATGCCCATCTCGGCGCCCGAGAGGCCGAGCAGGATGGCGGCGTTGCCGAACGATGCGTTGTGCGAACAGATTCGGATGTCGGCCGCCAGGCATAGCGCGAGTCCGGCGCCGACACAGGGGCCGTTGACCGCGGCGACGACCGGTTGCGGCAGCGCGCGGACGGCTTCCGCCAGGGCGGCCATCCGCTCCTGGAAGCGCATCCGGTCCAGCGCGGGTGCGGTGGCCTCCAGCATCGACGGACCGAAGTCGCGCACGTCGATGCCGGCGCAAAACCCACGCCCCGCCCCGGTCAGCACGACGGCACGCACCGAGCGGTCGGCGGCCAGCTCGGCGAGCGACCGGGCCAGTTCGGTTTGCATCGCCTCGTTGATGGCGTTGAGTCGCTCGGGGCGGTTCAGGCGCAGCACGGCGACTCCGTCGCAGGGCCGCTCGAGTTCCAGTGCGCTCGGCATGGTCACACCCGGCCACCGGGCGCGCGCACCGCGGCGAGAATCGAGGTGTCGATGACGACTCCGATCATTGGGGGCGGGACCTCACGGGTCACCGGTATCGTAATTCGTCTCTCGAGTTCGGAGAACTATCTTCTCCGAATCGGCGAAGCGATTCTCCAAGCGTTGGGTTTGGTCCACTCACGCCGCGTCCCGCCGAGCTCAACCCTACGATTTACACATGCGTGAGCGGGGCACGTTTGTGGTCGGCGTCGATGTCGAGGAGCGCCAGTCGAGGATAGCGAGCATGCGGCGCGCGCTGGCGGTCCTGCTGCTGTCCGCGCTGGCAGCGGGGTGCACCGTAACGACCGACGGGAGGGTGGTTGCGGCTCCGACGTTGGGTCATGCCCCGCCACCGCTGCCGCCGAGTGAGCTGTCGGGATTGTTGCTCGACACCGGCGATATCGGCACCATCATGGATGCTCACATGGAGGTCGTTGACTCCGGCGACACGATGTACACCAACCGTCCCCTCGAGGATGGGTGCCTGGTTTGGGCCGAAGCGCAGGAATACTCCTACCAAGGCAGCGGCTGGACAGCTGTGCGCGTGCAGCAGCTCAAGGACCACCGCGATCGTGCGGACCACATCGCCTACCAGGCGGTGGTGGCGTTCCCCGGGGCTCTGGGCGCCCATGATTTCTATGCCAGCCAGGTGACCGGCTGGGCCAACTGCGACAACCGGCGTGTCGACCTTCATGACCCGGGCGACCCGAACGCCCATTACTGGTCGCTGAGCAAGGCCAGCGTCGCGGACGGAGTCTTGACGATCACTCGGGTCCAAGAAGAAGGTTCGGAGGGCTGGGCGTGCCAGCGAGCGTTGACTACGGCCAACAACGTTGTCGTCGATGTGAGCGCCTGCGCCGACCACGTCGACGATCGGGGTGCTCAGATCGCCAAGCGGATCGCGAAGAAGATCCCTTAGTGGGGAGGCCCGCCCGCCGGCGGCAACACCCGGGGGCGTCGGGGGCCTGATGCGGACTCGGCGATGAAAGTTACTGCCGTACATCAGTTTTAGTGAGCAACGACGTTCGGTGGGGAGGGCACCGGATACACAGATGCTCCCATGTTGCGGCAATGGTCGACAGAAATGTGTCACCGCTTCGGTTCCTGGTCGCTCCTAGCTGGTGAATGCAGCCAACCGGGCTTGCGAACACCGAAGGAGAATATTCATGAACATCGGTAACTCGACCATGGTCATCGCACGTCCCACAGGAGTGCGCAGGATTTCACGTGCCGCCCTACTCGCCGGGGCGATCGCCCTCGCAGCCAACGCCTTCGGACACATCGCGATCGCCAGCGCCGAATTCAACTGGAATACGTACAACAACTGCATGCACCAGCCGCACGCCGAGGACTCTGAAGAGACCTACCACGCGGCTTGCTGCCTCTGGGCCCACGGAACCTGGAACCAGAACACGCATGTGTGTACGGCGGCTATGGACCGCAACGGAGTCACTCCGGACATCCCGGTGGGGCCCAAGCTGGGGTCCACCCTCCCGCCGGTACCACCACACTCGGCGTCCCGGTGAGCTGACAAACCGGTTCGTCACGCCGGCCCTTCGTCTGCGTGGTTCCTATGTTGCGGCAATGGTTTTGGGGAGCACCGGCCCGACGCGAACCCCGCGCTGAAGGCGGCGCATCGGTTGTGGGCCAACGACGCGCTGCCCGGGCAGTCCGCGCAGACGCTGCCGCGGCCCAAGGACTTCGCCGCCCTGATGTCGCTCGTCACGCCGGAGCAGGTGGCCGAGACCATCACCTGCGGGCCGGACCCGGAGAAGCACGTCGCGCGGGTGCGCACCTACCTCGACGCCGACATCGACGAGGTGCACGTCCAACAGATCGGCCCCGACATGGACGGGTTCTTCGCGGCGTGGGAACGCGACGTGCTGCCTCAGCTGCGCTGAGCCTCAACTCGCGGGGGTGATTGCCCGAGAACGGCATCGCCGTAGAAGCCCACCCGAAGCAACGCGGTGATCTCGCTGACCAACGGCATCCTCGGATTCGTGCGGTTGCTGAGGTCCTCGAACGCCGTCATCGCCAACGCGGGCAGCGCCGCCAGGAACTCCTTTTCGTCGACGCCGTACTCCCGCAGCGATCGCGGCATGTTCAGTCGGACGAGCAGATCGTCAACCCCGCCGAACAGCCGGGCTCGGCAGTCCTCGGGCTCGTGACCACCGAAGATCAACTGGCCGAGCTGCGCGTATTTGTCCGGCGCCACGTAGGCGGAATATCCCGGCGCGGGCATGAATTTGCTCGGCAGGCTTGCGTTGTAGCGCAGCACATGCGGCAGGAATATCCCGTTCGCCCGGCCATGCGAGATCCCGAATCTGGCGCCGACGGCATGGGCGAGCGCATGGTTGGTCCCGACGAACGCGTTCGAGAAGGCGAGCCCCGCCAGGGTTGCCGCGTTGGACATGCTGGTTCGCGCGGATAGATCGTCGGGATGGTCGTACGATCTCGGCAGCGCGTCGAAGATCAGTCGCGCCGCCTGGGCGCACAACGCGTCCGTATAAGGCGAGGCGAAGATCGAGACCACCGCCTCCAGGGCGTGGGTCAGCGCGTCGATACCGGTGTCGGCGGTCAGCTTTTGCGGCATCGAGGAGGTCAGGACCGGGTCGACGATCGCGAGATCGGGCACCAGGCTGTAGTCGACGAGCGTCTCCTTCTTGCCGCGTACCGTCAGCACCGCCGCCGGCGAGACTTCCGAACCGGTGCCCGATGTCGTTGGGACGGCGACCAATTGGACCCGGTGACGGTCGGTCGGATAGTCGGCGACGCGCTTGCGCGGGTCGAGAAACGGCATCGTCAATTCGTCGATGCTTTTCTCCGGGTGTTCGTAGAACAGCCTGATCGCCTTGCCGGCGTCGAGCACCGAGCCGCCGCCGATGGCTATCAACAGATCGGGCTGGACCCGCTCCAGCAGCGCGACGCCGCGGCGGATGGTCGTCTCATCGGGCTCTGGTGTCACCTCGCTGAACACCTGCACGTGCTTGGTGCGCAACTTGCCCCGCAGCAGGTCGACGACGCCGCGCTCTTCGGTCAGGGCATCGGTGATCACCACGACGATTTCGCAGTCGAGCTCACGCAGGTTGTCGAGTGCACCTTCGTTGAAGTAGGTGTTGGCCGGCACGCGAAACCACTGCGGCGGCGTGCGGCGCCGTGAGACGGTCTTGATGTTCAGCAGCTGCCGGTAGTTGACGTTTTCCGTCGTGCTCGACCCACCCCAGGTGCCGCAACCCAACGAGAAGGTGGGGGTCAGGTCGTTGTAGACCCCGCCGAGAGCTCCGACCGCGGTGGGTGCGTTCACCAGGATGCGGCCGGTGCGCACCGCCAGACTGTATGCCTCGATGACGCCGTCGTCATTCGCGTAGATCGCCGAGGTGTGGCCCAGTCCTCCGTGCTCGGTGACCAGGACGGCGACGTCGATGGCGTGCTCGACACTGCGCGCCCGCACCACCCCGAGCACGGGCATCAGCTTCTCCTGCACCAGCGGGTGCGAGGCGAGTTCCTCCAGGTCGGCCGGCAGCGGCGCCAGCAGCACCTTCACCGTCGGTGACACGCTGAAGCCTGCTCGGGCGGCCAGCTCCGACGCCTTCTGTCCGACCGCCTCGTGCGCGATCTTGTCGCCGCAGCCAAACGCGAACTCTGCCAGAGCGTTCGCCTCATCCGGGGTGAGCAACCGGGCGCCCATCCGCTCGAACTCGGCGATCACCTCGTCATACACTTCGTCGTCGATGACGCAGGTTTGCTCGGCCGGGCAAATGACCGACGAATCAAAGGTTTTCGAGATCAGGATGTCGACGACGGCGCCCTTGAGGTCGGCCGTCTTGTGAAGGTAGATCGGTGCATTGCCGGGACCGACGGACAGGCCGGGCTTGCCGGCCGAATTCGCCAGCGCGACGATCTTCGGTCCACCGGTCACCCAGATGAAATCGACTCCTGGGTGTTTGAACAGATAGTGCGTCACCTCATGCGCGGCGTCGGGGATGACCTGCAGCGCACCGGGTGGCATCCCGGCCGCCTCGGCCGCCGCGCGGATGATCTCCAGGCTGCGCTCGCAGCAGCGCACGGCATACGGTGACGGTCGGAAAAGAACCGCGTTGCGGGTCTTGGCGGCGACGATCGCCTTGAACAGCACCGTCGACGTCGGGTTGGTCACCGGGGTGATCGCCAGCACGACCCCGATCGGCTCGGCCAGGTAGGCGATGTTGTGCTCGACGTCCTCGTCGATGACCCCCACCGATTTCTTGTCACGCAGGTAGTCGTGCAGGAACTCGGTGGCCACATAGTTCTTGACCACCTTGTCCTCGAACACACCGAAACCCGTCTCCTCGATGGCGACGGCCGCCAGTTCCCCGGCGGCGCGTACCCCGGCGCGCACCATCGCCTCGACGATCGCATCGACCTGCTGCTGGTCGAGGCTGCGGAAGGCTCGGGCCGCCACGGCCGCCCTGTCGACGATCGCATCGACTTCGCGTCTGCGCTCCTCGGCGAGCGTGGGTGCGTCGGTGGAGGAGGCGGACTCGGTTTGCGTTGTGGTCATGGTCGCGTTCTCGGCTCAGGAAGGGACACTGGGGTCTCCAGAATGAGCAGATGCTACGCCGTACGCGTCGATGCAAAGTAGAGCTGAAAGGCCCTCGACGGACTGGCCCGGGCAGGCCACATCTGGCGCGTGCGGACCCTCCGCGGCGCCCAGACGCGTCCGATACTGGCGCTCATGCACATCACCGTCGACTATGACCTGTGTGAGGGGCACGGGCAGTGCCTGCTGGCCGCTCCCGACGTCTTCGACATTCCCGACGGCGCCGAACAAGTCGTGGTGCTCGAGCCGGACCCGCCCGAGGCCGACCGCGAACGCCTGCTTCGGGCGGCCGCCATGTGCCCCGCACAGGCGATCCGAATCCTCAACTGATCCGGCCGGTTTCGGCAATGTCGTCGAGCAGCCGGTAACGCCCGGCCAACGCGGCGGCGGCAGTGCGGTTGCTGACCCGAAGCTTGTGCAGCAGCGCGGCCACCATGCGTTTGGCCGTTCGCTCGGACACCAGCATCCGCTGGGCGATGTCGCCGGTCTCCATGCCGGTCGCGAGCAGGGTCCATAGTTGGAGGTCCTGGGCGCTGAGGCTGTCCAGCAGCTCCGACGGCGGCTTTCGGGTGTTGCTCAGCAACGCATCGAGCAGCGTGCCGTCGATGACGCGCAGGCCCTCCGCGATCGTCCATAGCGGCCCCGCCAGCGCCTCGGGCCGCGCCGTCTTGGGCAGGAAACCGTCCGCGCCGGCCCGCAAGGCCTCTTCGGCCAGCGCCAGGTCCTCGGTCCCCGACAGGGCCAGCACCCGGGTCTTCGGGTGGCGCGCCTTGATGTGGCGGATGGCGGCCACCCCGCCCAGCGGCGGCATCGACAGGTCGATGATGGCGACATCGGCGTCGCAGCGGGCCACCAGGTCGGCGGCCTCCTCCACATATGTGGTCTGGCCACCGACGGTGAACAGTTCGCCCCACTCACGGCTGAGCAACAGGGCAAGGCCCTGGGCGAACAGCTCATGGTCGTCCACGATCACCACGACGTACGGCGAGCGGGTCATTGCCGCGATGCTAGCCCCAACCCTATGGTCAGCTGGGTGAGACGGCGCGATCAGCTCGAAACCACGGTGGAATTCGACGGCGAGGACTACGGGCTGGCCCGCACCGTCGTTGCGGTACGGGTCGCCGTGGTCATCTCGATCGGCGTGCTGCTGGCGATCGGCCCGCAATGGGTCCGTCAGCACACGGTGGCCACCGTCGCGGTGTTGGGCGCCGCGCTCGTCTACGCGGCCATAGTGATGGCCTATCCACAGATGGAGGTTCGTCGCACTCGGTACGCATGGCTGGTGACCGGCTTCGACTCGGCGTTCACGCTAGCGGTCATCGCGTTGAGCGGAGGCGTCTACAGCCCGGTGGTCGCGGTGTTGGCGCTGGCGGTCATCGCCTCGGCGGCGCGGCTCTCGTTCAGGGAAACCTTGCTGGTCGCGGTCCTTCTGGGCGCCGCGTACATCCCCGTGGCGCTGACGTCGTCGCCGAGGCTTCCGGTCACCGCGGCCCCGGCACTCCAGGCCGGTTGGTCGGCTGTGTACCTGATCTTCGTCGCGATCATAACCGCGGGGCTGTCCGCGCTCGCCGAGCGTGAACATCGCTCCCGGGTGCGCGCGCTGGTCGAGGCCGAGGCCGAACACGCCGCCGCCGATGAGGAACGTGACCTTCGGGCCCGCCTGCTGCGGTCCTACCAGTCGCAGCAGGATGGACTTCAGGTGCTTGTGCACGAGTTCCGCACTCCCGTCACGTCTTTGGAGGCGCTGACCGAGGCGCTGACTGCGGACCAGCCGATGTCGCCGGCCGACCGGGACACGAGTCTGCAGCTGGTGGCCCGGCACGTGCACCATCTGACCGACATGCTCGACGCCCTCTCCGACGTCGCGCTGAGCCGCCGTCCGACATTCTCGGCGGGCCGGGTCCGCCGCGTCGACGTGGCCGACCTCATCGTCGCCGCCGCCGACGCCGTCGGCCTGGCGGCGCCGCGGTTGCGGCTGAGCGTCGGCGCCGACGTCGGGGCCGTGGCCGTGAACGCCCAAGGGCTGCGCCGGCTGCTGACCAACCTGCTGGAGAACGCCTCCCGGCACGGCCGACGTGAGCCGGTCGACGTCACCTGTTCGCGCGAAGGCGACGAGCTGGTGTTCACCGTGGCCGACCGCGGGCCGGGTATCCCGGCCGAAAACCTCGGGGAGCTGACCGCCAAGTACGTCAGCGTCGGCGGCCAACGTGGCACCGCCGGCCTCGGCCTGTGGATCGTGCAGCAGATCGCCGAAGCAATGGGTGGCCGGGTCGACTTCGCCGCGCGCGACGGCGGCGGCCTGGTCGCCAGCTTCCGCGCACCCATCGCCTGATCGCCGGTTCCATCCGCTGGCCCGCACAGGCCAGTGATTGGCACTCGCGTCTGTACCGCGCCGCCGCCGCGCTGGCCAGCATGGTTGCAGAACCGCGGTGACGTGCACCACAGCACCGCGCGAGAAAGGGACTCCTGATGACCGCACCCACGACCGCCCCCACCCACAGGGACATCGACCTGAGCGCCCGCGCGTTCTGGGCGAAACCCCCCGAAGAGCGGGACGCCGCCTTCGCCGTCCTGCGCGCGGAGAACCCGGTGCCGTGGAGCCGCCCGGCGGAGTCGGATCTGTTGCCTCCCGAGCTCAACACCAGGGGGTTCTGGTCGCTGACCAAACAAGACGACATCCGCATGGCCAGCCGCCACCCGGAGATCTTCTCCTCCGCGCAGGGCATCACGATGGAGGACTTCGCCCCCGAGGCGGTGGAGATCGCGCAGTCGTTCATCGCGATGGACGCCCCGCGGCACACCCAGCTGCGCGGCATCACGACGGAGGCCTTCAAGCCCAAGAACGTGCGCCGCTTGGAAGGCTGGATCCGGGGCCACGCCCACGACCTGGTCAGCGAGATGGCCCACCTCGGCGAGGGCGACTTCGTCCAGCTGGTGTCGGTGAAACTGCCCGGCCGGATCTTCGGCAGCTTCTTCGGGCTGCCCGACGGCGAACTGCGGGACAAGGCCGTCACCGCCGCCCAGCGGCTCGTGGGCTGGACGGACCCGAACATCCGCGGCGAGCAGAGCGAACTCGAACTGTTCATGGGCGCCGTGATGGACCTGCACGAGGTCGCGACGGTCCTGATCCCCGAGCGGCGGGCCAATCCCGGTGACGACCTGATGACCTGGATGGTGCAGGCCGAGTTCGACGGCAAGAAGATGACCGACGACGAGCTGAAGGCGTTCTTCGTGTTGATGGGCGTCGCGTCCAACGACACCACGCGGCACGCCTCGGCCCACGCCATCGCCGCCCTCTCGAAGTTCCCCGACCAGCGCGCACTGCTCGTCGAGGACGTCGAGGGCCGCGTCGGCACCGCCGTCGAGGAGGTTTTGCGCTGGGGATCGCCGTTGCTGCACATGCGCCGCACCGCCACCCAGGACATCACCGTGCGCGGCTCGGAGATCAAGGCCGGCGACAAGGTCGTGCTGTGGTACTACTCGGGCAACCGCGACGAGGACGTCTTCGACGATCCCCATTCGTTCAACATCCTGCGAAACCCGAACCCGCACATCGCCTTCGGTGGCGGCGGCCCGCACTTCTGCCTGGGCGCCGCGCTGGCCCGCACCATGCTCAAGGCGTTGCTGACCGAGGTCTACACCCGCATCCCGGACATTTCGGCACCGGAGCCCAACTACGCCCTGGCCAACTTCATCAACGGCGTCAACAGCCTGCCGGCCACCTGGACACCCGAGAAGCGCTGAATCCAAGGAGTTCTCGATGAAAACCAAAGCCGCGGTGCTCTGGGGGCTGCACCAGAAATGGGAGGTCGAAGAGGTCGACCTCGACGGGCCCAAGGAGCACGAGGTCCTGGTCAAAATGGCCGCCGCCGGGCTGTGCCACTCCGATGACCACCTGATCACCGGCGACATGCCGATGCAGCTGCCGGTGGTCGGCGGGCACGAGGGCGCGGGCGTCGTCGTCGACGTCGGCCCGGGAGTCACCGAGGTCGCCCCGGGCGATTCGGTGGCGCTGAGCTTCATCCCGGCCTGCGGTCGCTGCGAACCGTGTTCGCGCGGCATGAGCAACCTGTGCGTGCTCGGCGCCGCCATCATCGCCGGGCCACAACTCGACGGCACCTTCCGATTTCACGCCAAAGGCCAAGGGCTGGGCCAGATGTGCGTGCTGGGAACATTCTCCGAATACACGGTGGTGCCACTGGCCTCGGTGATCAAGGTGGATCCGTCCACCGCGCTGGACACCGCCGCGCTGGTCGGGTGCGGAGTCACCACCGGCTACGGCAGCATGGTGCGTACCGGCGAAGCGCGTGACGGCGACACCGTGGTGGTCATGGGTGTGGGCGGGATCGGCATGAACGCGGTGCAGGGCGCACGGATCGCGGGCGCGCGCGTCATCGTCGCGCTCGATCCCGTGGAGTACAAACGCTCCCGTTCCCTCGAGTTCGGGGCCACCCACACCGCGGCGACCGTGCAGGAGGCACAGGCCCTGATCACCGACCTGACGCGCGGTCAGATGGCCGACGTCTGCGTGGTCAGCACCGATTCGGCCGAGGGAAGCTATGTGGCGCAGGCGCTGAGCCTCGTCGGCAAGCGCGGCAGGGTCGTGATGACCGCGATCCCACACCCGACCGACACCAGCGTCGACCTGTCGCTGTTCGATTTGACCCTGTACGAAAAGCAGGTTCGCGGTTCGCTTTTCGGATCGTCCAACCCACGGCACGACATACCCCGGATGCTCGACCTGTACCGCGCCGGCCGATTGAAGCTCGACGAACTCGTCACCCGTGAATACACCCTCGAGGAGATCAACACGGGCTACGCCGACCTACACGCCGGCGTGAATCTCCGCGGGCTGATCCGGTTCTGAACCGTCCCATGAGTCTCATCACCATCGCCGTCATCATTGCGGCCCCCTTGGGCATCCCGGCCGGGGTCAGCGTCGCGCACCACGCCGCCGACCGATGGACAAGCGCGGCGCGACGGCTTCGGGGAATCCGACGAACAAGAGCGAGGACCACATGACCGCCATTCCGCATTATTCGATGTACATCGACGGCCGTTGGCGCGACACGTCAAGCAGGTTAGAGGTACGTGATCCCGCGACCAACGAGTTGGTGGCGACGGTTGCCGAAGGCGATGTCGCCATTGCCGACGAGGCCGTCGCCGCGGCGAAGGCAGCACATGCCTGCGGGATCTGGCGGTCGACGCCGCCCGCCGAACGCGCCCGCTTCCTCGACGCGATCGCCGACAACCTGGCCGCACGGTTCGACGAGTTGACCGTGCTGCAGGTTCGCGAAAACGGTGCCACCGCACGGTCCGCGGGCGCATTTCTCTTGGGCTACTCGATCGCTCACCTGAAGTGCTTCGCCGCGCTGGCTCGGTCATATGCGTTCGAGGAAACCAGGCCCCTGATGGAAGCGCCCACCCTGGCCGCCGGCGTGCTTCGCCGAGAACCGGTGGGGGTCTGCGCCGGCATCGTGCCGTGGAACTTCCCGTTGCTGCTCGCGGTGTGGAAGCTGGGGCCCGCGTTGGCGGCCGGCAACACAATAGTGCTCAAGCCCGACGATCAGACCCCACTGACGTTGTTCGAATTAGCCAGGGCCGCGGACGAAGTCGGGCTGCCGGCGGGAGTGCTGAACGTGGTCACCGGGCCCGGCCCGGTCGTCGGCGCCCGCCTCGCCGAACACCCCGATGTTCGCAAGGTGGCGTTCACCGGCTCGACCGAAGTCGGTAAGACCGTGATGCGCGCCGCCGCGGACAACGTCAAGAAGGTCACGCTCGAGTTGGGCGGCAAGGGCGCCAACATCGTCTGCGACGACGCCGACCTGGACCTGGCCGTCGACGGCACGTTGTTCGGGTTCCTGCTGATGTGCGGCCAGGCCTGCGAGTCCGGAACACGGCTGTTGCTGCACTCCTCGATTCACGACGAGTTCCTGCGAAGGCTGGTCGCCCGCGCGTCCACGCTCGTCGTGGGCAATCCGATGGACCCGGCCACCGACGTCGGTCCGCTGATATCCGCCAAACAGAAGGCACGGGTGGAGAAGTACATCGCGCTCGGGCAAGAGGAGGGATGCAAGATCGCGTTCCAGGGCACGGTGCCTGCCGAAGCCGGACTCGCCGACGGTCATTGGGTTGCGCCGACGATCCTGACCGGGGCCACCAACGACATGCGGGTGGCCCGGGAGGAGATCTTCGGGCCGGTGCTCGTCGTGATCAAGTGCGCCGACGACGCCGAGGCGGTCGCGATCGCCAACGACAGCGAGTACGGACTGTCCGCGGGTGTGTGGAGCGCAGACAACGAACGGGCCTTGGCCATCGCCCGCGGGTTGGAGTCGGGCACGGTGTGGATCAACGACTGGCACATGGTCAACGCGATGTTCCCATTCGGCGGTATGAAGCAAAGCGGCCTGGGCCGCGAACTCGGGCCCGGCGCCCTCGACGAGTACACCGAGCAGAAGTTCGTGCATATCGACCTGACCAACGACCGTGCCAAGCGGGTGTATGCCGTCGTGGTGTCGACCGCGGCGGCGGGCACGACCTGACCCGGCCGGCGGACGGTCACGGCCCGAAGTCAGTGCCGCTCGTCAGCCGCTCCCATTTCGCGATCTCGGTGGCGCGCGCGTCCGCGACGTAGCGGTAGAAGGCCAGGGCGTCGGGGCCGAGCAGCAGGAATCCCGGGGGGTCGCTGGACTCGACCGCCGCGACGATCGCGGTGGCCGCCTTGGCGGGGTCGCCGGCCTGGTTGCCGTGCATGGTGTCGTTTTCCTTGCGTCGCTGCCCGGCGGTGGCCGCGTAGTCGTCGATGACGGTGGCCGACTGGACGAGCGAGCGCCCGGCGAAATCGGTGCGGAACGCACCGGGCTCGACGATGGTCACCGAGATGCCCAGCGGCGCGAGCTCACCGCGCAGCGCGCCGCTCATGCCTTCGATGGCGGCCTTGGCGGCCGCGTAGTAGCCAGAGCCCACCGGAGTTACCGTCGCGCCGATCGAGGAGATGTTGACGATCGCGCCGCTGCGGCGCGCCCGCATGCCGGGCAGGACCGCCTTGATCATCGCGACGGTGCCGAAGAAGTGCGTCTCGAACAGGGCGCGCACCTCGGCGTCGTCGCCCTCCTCGACCGCGGCGCGGTAACCGTAACCGGCGTTGTTCACCAGAACGTCGACGTGGCCGAACCGGTCGTGGGCCTGGCCCACGACCGAGGCGACCTGTGCGGGGTCGGTGACGTCAAGGGCGGCCGCGAGCACGCGCTCCGGTGCGCCTCCCGCCAGGTCGGCGACCTTCGCGACGTCGCGCGCGGTCACGACCGCGTGGTGGCCGGCCTCGATGACGGCTTCGGCAAGCGCGCGGCCGAGTCCGCTCGAGCAGCCGGTGATGAGCCAGGTGGACATGCGGGATGACCCCTCCTCGCCGAGACGCAACTAGTACCGTGAAATGTGTTGTCAGACTACGGCACTGACTCGCGTCGGGTCACTTGTCGTGCTGAGGTCGATATCGCCGCCACTGCAGGCGTGCGAATCGCGCCAGCTGTGGGGGGTACGCGGACCGGCCCGGTCGCGATCACGCCGAGCTCGTCGATGTCGACGTCGGACGCCGGCGTTGGCTTTCGGCAGGCAATTCTTCCCTTCGATCGCGGGACGGGGGCCTTCATCATCAACTATGGTCCGACTCAAGGAACTCATCAGGCACCGGTGAAGGAAGAAGGCAGTGCGGACGCTAGAAGGCGTTCTGGCCAGACACCCGTTCTTCGGCGGGATGGACCCGCGTTATTTGCAGTTGGCGGTCGGGTGTGCGGCAAACATGCGCTTCACCGCGGGTGAGTTGATCTTCCGCGAGGGCCACCCCGCCAATCACTTCTACCTCATCCGCGCCGGCAGGATCGCGCTCGAAACCCCCGTTCTGGGCCGTGGCAGCCTGACGGTGCAGACACTCGGAGACGGAGACATCCTTGGATGGTCGTGGCTGGTGCCGCCGTACAACTCGCGGTTCGACGCACGCGCGGTTGAGGCGACGCGCGCCATCGGTTTCGACGGCAAGTGCCTGCGCGACAAGTGCGAACAGGACCACGAACTCGGGTACGAGCTGCAGAAGCGTGTGATCGCGGTTCTCGGAGAGCATCTCGATGCGACAAGGTTCCGGCTCCTGGACATCTATGTCGATGTCATCGAATAAGGACTGACCGGCCCGGCGACAGGCCCTCAGCCCTCGAATGCCGGACCGTCGAAGCGGTCGTGAGTCACGAATTCCGCGACCGGGCGGCGGCGCAGCTTGGTCGGCTGGCGCACCGGCTTGCCAAGGGGCACAACGGCGGCGACCGCGTGCAGGTCGGGGATTCCCACCAGGCGGCGGAGCTGGTCTTCGGCGGCGATGGCCATGGTTGTGATGGTGCCGCCGTACCCCTCGCTGCGGGCGGCCAGCAGAACGTTCCAGATCAGCGGGTACACCGATGCGCCGCCGGCCAGGCCGACACGGTCCAAGTCCTGGTCGATCGAGGCGACGACGGTCAGGTCGACCGAAATCACAAGGACGACCGGCGCTTTGGTGATCGGCGCGACGAAGGTATCGGGGATCTCGGTCCGGTCGATGACGTCCGGTGGCACACCGCTGGGATGGACTGAATTCCAAGGGTTTTCACCCGCCTGTAGTTGAGCGAAGTAGCGGCGGGCGGCGGCCCTACCCAGCTCGGCGAGCCGGCGGCGGGTGTCCGGGTCGCGCACCACCGTGATGTGCGCGCCCTGCCGGTTGCCGCCGCTCGGGGCGAACCGGGCGTTGTCGAAGATGCGTCCCAGCACCTCGTCGGGCAGCGGGTCGTCGGTGAATTCGCGCGCCGCGAAAGTCGTTCGCATGACGTCATAGAGCTCCATGCCCGCGTCACGCGCTCGCGGAGGCGTGGCGCTCCAGGCGAAAGGTGCGCTTGAATCCGGCCGGCTGCGTCGTCAGGGTCACTTCCACCGCGCCACTGGGGGCGATGACGTAGCGCTCCTCGACGTCGGGCCCGTCGCGCCACCGGCCGACCGGCTGCCGCCCGAGATCGTTCCTGTCGTGCAGGGCAGGGTCGAACGGGAAGAGGACCGGGTCGTAGGGCGTCACGTCGCCGTCGGGCCGGCCGTTGACCAGGCGGCTGCACTCCACGAATCGGAAGTGGCCGATGTTGTGCGCGGCCCGATAGGTGCGCTTCACCACCAGCGGGGTGTGCCCGTCGGCGGGCAGGGGGACGTCCTTACACACGATCGGGTCGAAGACGACACCCGCACCGGCTTCCGCCTCCCGGAACACCCCAAAGTTGCGCGAGAAGCGTTCGGAGAGAGCGAAATCGGACTCCTTGTCGAGAAAGACGGCCAGACCGATGGCGGTGGCCGCGAACGGGTGCGGCGAGCGTTTCACCCGCTTGTCGCCGAAGGTGGTGCGCAGCATCCGTGAAACCAGCGGGAAGCTGCCCGCGCCACCCACCACGTAGATGCCGGCGACCTCCGACCACGTCACGTCGCGGCCGCCGCCGGCCGAATTGCGCAAGACGCGGTCGAGCAATCGCATCGTCTTGTCGACGAGCGGCGCGCACGCCGCATAGACGTCGTCGACCGGGCACGAGAACGGGGGCCGGTCGGTGCCGTCGACCCCCGTCAGGTCCACCAGGAAGCGGCGCGTCTGCGGCCCGACGGCCTCCTTGCGGGCGGCGCACTCCTCCCGCAACAGCTCACGGGCGGCGGCGTCCACGCCGGACAGCTGCGAGCGCGCCAGGACGAGCTCGACGATCGCCTCATCGAAGTCGTCACCGCCCAGGCGCTGAATGCCCTCACTGATGACGACCTCGTTCGCGTGCCCGGTCATCTTGAGCAGCGACGCGTCGAAGGTGCCCCCGCCCAGGTCGTAGATGAGGACGTACTCCCGTTTGGCGGTGATCGTGGAGCGGTACCGGTGCGCGTATTCGAGGCTTGCCGCGGACGGCTCGTTGAGCAGCGCCGCGACGTGGAAACCCGCCGCGACGAAGGCGTCGAGGGTCAGCAGGCGCTGGGCGCTCGAGGCGTTGGCCGGCACGCTGATCGCGGCCTCGATGTCTTCCCCCGCGATGAGGCTGGCGTTGGAGCGGCGCAGCAGGTCGGTTTTCAGCTGGGCCAAAAAGCCGGTGAGCAGGTCGGCCAGGCGATGGCTGCGGCCGACCAGGCTCACCTCGGTCTGGGGCCCGGCCTCGTTGAGTAGTCGTTTGAACGACCGCAGCACCGACCACCCCGGGTCGTGGCGCACCGCGGCGGCCTCGGCGCCGAACCGCAGCTCCCCGGCGGCGTTGGCCGCGACCATCGACGGCCACGCGTCGACCCCATCAAAGGAGATGACCGGGTAGTTGCCCCGGTCGACGGCCGCAACGACGGTGTGCGTGGTGCCAAAGTCGATGCCGACCCTCATCGCGCAATCTTAGGACCGCGCTGGGGGCTTGAAACAAGCTTTTTGGCCGGCGCGCCGCGGCCGGACAAGTCCTCGAGTTGACGGCCACCGGTCGCTTCTTCCGATGACTTTGGCCCCTAGGCCGCCGTGCTCGACGCAGCGACGATGACCGCATCGAAAAGATTGCGTTTGTTTCAGGAGGCCCCCGTGATCGAGATCCTCAACGGCTTTCCCGACGACGTGGCCGCGTTCGCCATTCATGGGCACGTGACCAAGGCCGATTACGACGCGGTGCTGATACCCAGCTTCGAAGACAAACTGACCCGGCACAAAAAAGTCCGGATATATTGCGAAATCGCGCCTGACTTAACCCTTCTTGACCCGACTGCGGTATGGGCCGACTCGAAATTCGGCGTCGACCACTATTTCGACTGGGACCGGTGCGCGATCGTCAGCGACGTGCAATGGGTGAAACACGTGGCGAAATTCACCGAACTTCTGGGCTTTCTCTGGCCCGGGAAGTACCGTACGTTTTCCAAGGCGGAGGCTGAACAAGCGCGCCAATGGGTTTCCGAACCCGGCGGTCGGCGCGGGGTCGCGTGAAATTGCGCGAGGCCGTTCGTTGCTGCGCCGTTCTCCTCGGCGGCGCGGCACTCGCCTGCACGCCACTGGCGAACGCGGACAACAAGCGGCTCAACGACGGAGTCGTCGCCAACGTCTACACCGTCCAGCACAACGCCGGATGTACCAACGACGTGCGGATCAATCCGCAACTGCAACTGGCGGCGCAATGGCACACCGACGATGTGCTCGTCAACCGCGCGCTCGACGGTGACATCGGTTCCGACGGCTCGACTCCGCAGGACCGCGCGGTTGCCGCGGGCTACGGGGGCAGCGTCGCCGAGACCGTGGCGATCAATCCGGCGCTGGCGATCAGCGGGCTCGATGTCATCAACCAGTGGTACGGCAACCCCGCCTACCTGGCGATCATGCGGAATTGTGCCTACACGCAGATGGGGGTGTGGTCCGAGAACAGCCTGGACCGCAGCGTGGTGGTCGCCGTGTACGGCGCACCCGGCGTTCGGGCGCCGAGATGAATCTTCGCCGGCTGACCGGTCCTGCTGCGGCGGTGGCGGCCCTGCTGTGCACCGGTCCGCCCCCAGCCCGGGCTGATGCGGTGGCCTACCTCGTCAACGTGACGGTGCGCCCGGGCTACAACTTTCCCAACGCCGACGCCGCCCTCGCATACGGGGACGGCATTTGCGGCAAGGTGCGGGCGGGGGAGCGTTACGCGCAGATCATGAGGGAGGTCAAGGAGGACTTCGGCAACCCCGACGAGTACCAGGCCTCGTATCTGATCAGCCAGGCCGTCGGCGAATTGTGCCCCGCCCAGATCTGGCAGCTACGACAATCGGCCGCCGGATACGTTCCGCCGACTGGACCCGTGCCGCAATGACAACACCGGCCCAATATCTCAGCCATTTGTGCGGCCATGAATCATCCTTACTCCGAGCGCATTTGGCGCCCGGGCGGCTAACATCGCGAATTCGTCCGCACGGGTTGGACGCGTGTTGTACGGTTCCCCACAAGCGACCCCCTGTTGGCCGCACGCGCGTCGCGACGGCCATATTTTCGGGCCGGGGGAGGGATTTGCCGTGATGTCCTCAGAGTCCGTCACCAAACCCCTCCGGTCGGTCGGCGATTTCTTCGCCATGTCGCTCGACACATTCGTGGCGATATTCAAGCTGCCCTTTGCATGGCGTGAGCTTCTCTTCCAAACCTGGTTCGTGGCGCGGGTGTCGATCATTCCGACGCTGTTGCTGACGATCCCGTTCACCGTGCTCGTCGTTTTCACCATGAACATCCTGTTGGTCGAGTTCGGGGCGGCCGACTTCTCCGGCACGGGCGCCGCGACCGCCTCGGTCACCCAGATCGGACCGGTCGTGACCGTTCTCGTCGTCGCCGGCACGGGGGCCACGGCGATGTGCGCCGACCTGGGAGCGCGTGCCATCCACGGCGAACTCGACGCGTTACGGGTGATGGGCGTCGACCCGGTTCGCCGGCTGGCCGCACCCCGGGTGCTGGCCGCCACCGTCGTCGCGGTGTCCCTGGTGTCGCTGGTGACCCTGGTGGGCATGGCCGGTTCGTTCTTCTTCTCGGTCTTCGTTCAGCACGTCACCCCGGGCGCCTTCGCAGCGGGTCTGACGCTGCTCACCCACCTGCCCGACCTCATCCTCGGTCTGGTCAAGGGGGCGCTGTTCGGGATGGCGGCCGCTCTGATCGCTTGCTACAAGGGGATTTCCGTCGGCGGCGGCCCGCAAGGCGTCGGCAACGCCGTCAACGAAACCGTCGTGTACTCGTTCATCGCCCTGTTCGTGATCAACATCGTGGTGACAGCCGTCTACTACACGGGTCCACAATGACCGCCGGCAGCGCGACACACCGGCGATTCGACTGGCTGCTGCAAGCGGCCGGCCGCGCCGCCGCCGGCTGGAATCGCGTTGGCGCGCAGGTGAAGTTCTACTCGATGGCGGTCACCGAGATGCGGACGGCCTTCTCTCGTTACGGGAAGGAGATCATCCGGCTCGTCGCCCAGATGAGCCTTGGCACCGGCGCGCTCGCGGTGATCGGCGGCACGGTGGTGATCGTGGGTTTCCTGACCCTGTCGACCGGCGCGGTCATCGCGGTACAGGGCTATAACCAGCTGTCGGGCATCGGCGTTGAGGCGATGACGGGATTCATCTCCGCCTACGTCAACGTACGCATCATTTCACCGGCGGTCGCCGGCGTCGGCCTGGCCGCGACCATCGGCGCGGGCGCCACCGCGCAATTGGGCGCGATGCGGATCGCCGACGAGATCGATGCGCTCGAGGTGATGGCGGTGCGGTCCGTCGCCTACCTCGTCTCGACCCGGGTGGTCGCGGGCGTTGTCGTCGTCATCCCGCTGTATTGCGTGGCGGTGGTATGTGCGTTTCAGGCGGCCCGGTTCGGCACGACGGGCATTTATGGCCAGTCCACCGGGGTCTACGACCACTATTTCCGTACATTTCTCAATTCGACCGACTTGCTCTGGTCGTTCGTCACGGTGATCACCGCGGCGAGCGCCGTCATGCTTGTGCACACCTATTACGGCTACACCGCCTCGGGCGGCCCGGCCGGCGTCGGCCGGGCGGTCGGTCACTCGGTTCGCACTTCCCTCATCGTGTTGACACTGATCGTGTTGGCGATCTCCCTTTCCGTTCACGGCCAGTCCGGCCACTTCAATCTCTCGGGGTAGGGATATGTCGGAATCGCGCTCGGAGGGCATGCATCCCGCGTGGTGGACACTGATTTTGGTCGTCGCCACCCTCGGCACCATCGTGTTGACGTCCGCCTTCTACTCCGGGTCGTTCAAGTCGTATGTGCCGGTGACGGTGATATCCGACCGGGCCGGACTGGTGATGGACCGTGGCGGCAAGGTCAAGATGCGTGGGGTGCAGGTGGGCCGGGTCGCCGAGATCACCACCGGGAAGGAACAAGTCAGCCTCAGGCTGGACCTCTACCCGGACCAGGTCAAGTACATCCCTGCGAACGTGCGTGCCCGCATCAGGGCCACGACGTTGTTCAGCGGCAAATATGTCGACCTCGTCTACCCGAGCCGGCCCGCCTCCAAGCGCCTGGCGGCCGGAGCGGTGATCAGGGTCGAGAACGTCGGCACCGAGGTCAACACCATGTTCGCCAACCTCGTCAAGGTGCTGGACGAGATCGACCCGGCCAAGCTTCAGGGCGTCCTGTCCGCGCTGGCCGAGGGTTTGCGCGGGCGCGGCGCAATCATGGGCCAGGGCATCACCGACGCGAACGAGGTACTGCGCGAGATCAATCCGCGGGCCGAGGCCGTCCGCGCGGACATGCGGGCGGTCAAGCGTGTCGGCGACACCTATGGTCCTGCGGCGCAGGACATACTGCGGGTGCTCGACGCGGCCAGCGTCACCAGCGGCACGGTCAACGATGACTCATCCGCCCTGGACTCGCTGCTCACCGGCGTCATCGGCCTCTCTCGGAGCGGTATCAACCTCGTTGGCCCCAATAGGGACAACATCATCAGGGCAGTGAATCTGCTCGAACCCACGACGAGCCTGCTGATGAAATACAACCCCGCCTTGACGTGCATGTTGGTCGGCGCCAAGACCGCCCTCGATACCGGGTACCGGGACGCGATGGGTGGCGCCAACGGCTACTCGCTGATCATCGACAGCACGCCTTTGTTCGGTGCAGACCAATACCGGTACCCGCAGAACCTTCCGATCGTGGGCGCCAGGGGCGGGCCCGGCGGTAAGCCGGGTTGCGGATCGCTGCCGGATGTCGCCGCGAATTGGCCACTGCGTGAGTTGATTACGAACACCGGTTGGGGGACCGGCCTGGATATCCGGCCCAACCCCGGAATCGCCTTTCCCGGATACGCCGACTACCTGCCCGTCACCCGGGGGATTCCCGAACCGCCCAGCATCCGCTATCCGGGCGGCCCCGCGCCCGGCCCGATCCCGTACCCGGGGGCGCCGCCGTACGGCGCGCCGCAATACGCCCCAGACGGGACACCGCTGTACCCGGGTCTGCCGCCGGCGCCACCGCCGGGCGCACCGCCCGAACCCGGTTCCCCGCCACCGGGATCCGAGCCGGCCGTGATCCCGGCCCCCGCACAGCTGCAGCCCACCCCCACACCGCCACCCCCGCCTGCGCCGTGACGGCCAGCCGACTCAGGTAAACCAGGAGCACCGCTATGAAGGAGAACCTGCTCGGCGCGATCTGGCGCCTGGCGATCTTCATGGTCGTGTGCACCCTGGGCCTGGTCGCGATGTTGGCGATCTTCGCGCAACTGCGGTTCGGCAACGAACTGCCGTACAAGGCTCGGTTCAGCAACGTGTCCGGCCTCGAGGTCGGCAACTTCGTCCGCATCGCGGGCGTCGAAGTCGGCAAGGTCAGCAAGATCTCGGTCGAGGACGACGGCACCGCGGTCGTCGACTTCAGCGCCGACAGCACCGTGGTGCTGACGGAGGGCAGCAAGGCGGTCGTCCGCTACCAGAACCTCATCGGCGGCCGCTACCTTGCCCTACAGGAAGGTCCCGGTAGCACAAGGCAACTCAGGCCCGGCGACACGATTCCGCTGGCTCGGACGTCGCCGGCGCTGGACTTGGATGCGCTGATCGGCGGCTTCCGCCCGTTGTTCCGCGCGCTGGATCCCAACCAGGTCAACACGTTGTCCAGCGAGCTCATCAAAGCATTCCAGGGCGAGGGTGCAACGATCGGCTCCGTCCTGTCGCGCACCGCCGCGCTGACGAACACCCTGGCGGACCGGGACCAGCTCATCGGTCAGGTGATCATCAACCTCAACACCGTTCTGGGCTCGCTCGGAGACCAAAGCGCCCAGTTCGCAAAGACCGTCGACTCGTTGTCCCAGCTGCTGGCGACGCTCGCCGGCCGCAAGCAAGACATCAGCAACGGGATCGCCTATGCCAATGCCGCAGCCGGTTCGATCGCCGATCTCCTGGCGAAAGGCCGTGCGCCCCTCACGAAGATCCTCAGCGACGGCGAGCGGGCGGGTGGCCTCATCCTGTCCGATCGAGACTACTTCGACGACTTCCTCAACACGTTGCCGGACGCCTACCAGATGCTGAACCGGCAGGGCCTGTACGGCGACTTCTTCAGTTTCTATCTGTGCGAGATGCTCTTCAAGCTGAATGGCAAAGGCGGGCAACCGGTTTACGTCAAGGTGATCGGCCAGCCCTCGGGAAGGTGCACACCGCGATGAAGTACTTCTCCGAACGCAATCCCCTCGTCGTCGGCGCGATCGGCGTCGTGGTCGTCGCCGGCGCGGTGGCGGCGTCGCTGACCTATAGCAAGCTCCCTTTCTTCAAATCAGGCAGGGGATACTCGGCATACTTCGCCGAAGCGGGCGGGCTGTTAACGGGTGCCGCGGTGCAGGTTTCGGGCGTCAAAGCTGGCACGGTGGACAGCATCGCGCTGGACGGTCCACGGGTGCTCGTCACGTTCGAGGTTGACAAGCACATCCGGCTCGGAGATCGCAGTGAGGCGTCGATCAAGACGAAGAGCCTGCTGGGCGCCAAGATCCTGGAGATCACCACCCGCGGCGACGGCAGGCTGTCCGGGCCGATCCCGCTCGAGCACACCCATGCGCCCTATCAGCTGCCCGAAGCGCTCGGTGACCTCGGCGCCGCGATCAGCGGGATGGACACCAACCGGTTGTCCGAATCACTGGCGGTACTGGCGGACACCTTTTCCGACACCCCGGCCGACCTGAAGATCGCGGTGGCCGGTGTCGCGCGGTTCTCACAAACATTGAGTGACCGGGACACGCAATTGCGAAATCTCTTGGCCAACGCCAACAAAGCGACCACCGTGTTGTCGCAGCGCAGTGACCAGATAGCCCGTCTGATCGCCGACAGCAACGCGCTGCTCGTGCAATTGCAGGGCCAGAGCCGCGCGCTGGACCAGATCTCCGGCAACATCGCGGCGATGAGCCGGCAGATCAAGGGGTTCATCGCCGACAACCGGCAGACACTCAAGCCGGCGTTGGACAAGCTCAACGAGGTCTTGGCGATCGTCGACAACCGCAAAGAACGAGTGCGACAGGCGATCAAGAAGTTCGATGACTATGCGCTGTCGCTCGGCGAATCAATGTCCACGGGTCCATGGTTCAACTTCTACATCGCCAACCTGATCCCTGGTCAGTTCATCCAGCCCTTCGTCGACGCCGCGTTCTCCGATCTGGGCCTGGACCCGAATGTGCTGCTGCCGTCACAACTCTCCGATCCGCAGGTCGGCCAGCCGGGAACACCTGCCCTGCCGGTACCGTTCCCCCGCACCGGTCAGGGCGGCGAGCCGAGGCTGAACCTCCCGGACGCGATCATCGGCAAGCCGGGTGACCCGCGCTACCCCTACCGTGAGCCGCCCCCCGCGCCGCCGCCGGGTGGACCGCCGCCGGGGCCGCCACCGCTCGCCCCGGGGCAGACGGCCCCACCACCGGCGCCGCCTTCGCCGTCGCCGGTGTACGTGCCGGCGCCGGGGGAATCGCCTTCACCGCCGAAAGCCGGTGAAAGATGAACCGCCACAACGCCAGAATCGGCCTGGCCGCCGTGCTGGTGCTGAGCCTCCTTGCCGGCGCCTCGGTGCTGTGGCGCTCGTCGACGGCGAGCAGCAGGACCACGGTCGTCGCCTACTTCGCCAACAGCAACGGCATCTTCGTAGGCGACGAGGTGCGCATCCTGGGGGTGGCCGTCGGCCACATCAAAAAGATCGAGCCGCAACCCGAGCGCGTCAAGATCACCTTCTGGTATGAGGCCAGATACCAGGTGCCCGCCGATGCCAAGGCCGTGATCCTCTCGCCGTCGCTGGTTACCGCGCGGGCGATCCAGCTGACCCCCGCCTACACCGGTGGACCGCGGCTGCAAGACGGCGCCGTGATTCCGCAGGCGCGCACCGCGGTCCCGGTGGAGTGGGACGACCTGCGTCAGGACCTGGAAAAGCTCACCCAGATGCTGCAGCCGACCCGCGGCGGCCTCAGCCCGCTCGGATCGCTCGTGACGACCGCCGCGAACAATCTGCGCGGCCAGGGAGTGAACATCCGCGACACCATCGTCAAGCTTTCCCAAGCGGTTTCAGCGCTGGGCGACCACAGCAAGGATCTGTTCAGCACCGTGAAGAACCTGTCGATCCTGGTTTCGGCGTTGCAGAGCAGCGGTGACCTGATGCGGCAGCTGAATCAGAATCTGGCCTCGGTCACCGGCCTGCTGACCAATGATCCCAACGAGGTCGCTAACGCAGTCACGGCACTTTCCGACGTCGTTGGCGACGTCCGAACCTTCGTGGCCGACAACCGCGAAGCGCTGGGCACGACTTCCGACAAGCTGGCGTCGGTGTCGACCGCGCTGAACAACAGCCTCGACGACATCAGGCAGGCGCTGCATATCGCCCCCACCGAGCTACAGAACTTCATCAACATCTATCAGCCCGCGCAGGGCACCCTGAGCGGTGCGCCGGCATTCGCCAACTTCGCCAATCCGGTCGCCTTCCTGTGCGGGGCGATACAGGCGGCGTCGCGCCTGGGATGGGACCAGTCGGCGAAGCTGTGCGTCCAGTACCTGGCGCCGATCATCAAGAATCGTCAGTACAACTTCCCCCCACTGGGTGAGAACCTGGTGGTCGGCGCCACGGCACGCCCGAATGAGGTGACCTACAGCGAGGACTGGATGCGGCCGGACTACGTTCCGCCGCAGCCGAATCCGATGGGAATTCCCGGCCTGCCGTCCGCGCCGGCCCAGGTGCACGCGACCAATCCCGCCGACGGCCTGCGCGGATTGATGCTGCCGACGGGGGACGGACCGTGACGGGCGCCCGCCTGCGTCGCGCCGTGGTGGGGTTGCTGGCGGCGCTGACGATGGTCGCGCCGGCGGCCTGCGGTTGGCGCGGTCTGAACTCGGTAGCGCTGCCGGGAACCGCCGGACGCGGTCCCGGGGCGTTCACGATTCAGGCGCAACTGCCTGACGTGGGCACCCTGGAACAGAACTCGCGAGTGCAAGTCGGCGACGTCACGGTCGGCAACGTCACCAGGATCGAGCGGCAGGGCTGGCATGCGCTGCTGACCATCCGGCTCGACGGCGATGTCGACCTGCCGGCCAACGCGACCGCGACGATCGGGCAAACCAGCCTGCTGGGTTCCCTGCATGTCGAGCTGGCGCCGCCCACCGACGTCCCACCGTGGGGCAGGCTGAAGGAGGGCTCGCTGATTTCCCTGTCGTCGGCCGGCAGTTACCCGTCGACTGAGCAGACGCTCGCCGCCATCTCGTTGTTGCTCAACGGCGGCGGGATCGGGCAGATTCAGGACATCACCCAGGCACTGAGCACCGCGCTGGCCGGCCGTGCCGATGACCTGCGCAGCCTGATAACTCAGCTCGACACCTTCACGGGCCACGTCGCCGACCAGACCGGTGACATCATCGCCGCCGCCGAGAGCCTCAACAACCTGGTCGGTCAGTTCGCGGATCAGAGGCCGGTGATGGACAGGGCGCTGACGACCATCCCGGCCGCGCTTCGCACCCTGGCCGACGAGCGGCAGACTCTGGTGGAGGCGCTCGATCAGTTCGGCAAGTTCAGTGCGCTGGTTGCCGATTCGGCACGCCAGACCAAGGACACTCTGGTCAAAGAGCTCAACGACCTTGCGCCGGTGCTGGAATCGCTGGCCAACGCCGGCCCCGCGATGACCCGCGCGTTGAGCCTGCTCGCCACCTATCCGTTCCCGAAGGAGACCATCAGCAAGTGGGCCCGCGGGGACTACGCCAATCTGACCGCCATCATCGACCTCACGCTCAGCCGACTCGACGCGTCCTTCCTCACGGGCACTCGGTTCGAGGGCAATTTGACGGAGTTGGAACTGCAGTGGGGCCGGACGATCGGCCAGATGCCGAGTCCGTACACGGCCGGCAATCCGCTTGTCGCGCCGTATCATTGGGATCAGGGGCATTGACGTGCCGCCCTTGTCGAGACGAATCCTCATCCAGCTGGCGATCTTTGTGGTCGTCGCGCTGGTCGGCGGCGCGGTGATGGTGTTCGGCTACATCCAGCTTCCGGCCATGTTCGGCATCGGCCGCTATCGCGTCACCGTCGAGCTGCCGCAGGCCGCCGGTCTGTACCCCAGCGGCAACGTCACTTATCGTGGCACCGAAGTCGGCCGGGTCGACAGCGTGCGTCTCACCAACACCGGCGTCGTGGCGGTGCTCTCGCTGAAGTCGGGGATCGACATCCCGTCGGATCTCGATGCGCAGGTGCACAGTCAGTCGGCGGTGGGAGAGCAGTACGTTGCCCTGCTGCCACGCAGGGCTTCTCCGCCGCTGCGGGACGGCGACGTGATCCGCCCGGATCGCGTGTCGGTGCCGCCCGACCTGGACACGATGTTGGATGCGGCGAACCGTGGTTTGGAGTCGGTCCCCCGTGAGGACCTCAAGACCGTCGTCGACGAGGCCTCCACGGCCGTCAGCGGGCTCGGCCCCGACATCTCCCGGCTCGTGGCGGGCGCCAGTTCGCTGTCCATCGATGCGCGAAAGAATCTCGGTGCGCTGCTCACCCTGATCGACGACTCCAAGCCGGTGCTCGATGCGCAGACCGACACACCGGACGCGGTACAGGCGTGGGCCGCGCACCTGGCCGACCTCACCCGGGGGGTGCAGAAAAACGACACCGCCGTCCGGCAGGTGCTCGAGCAAGGCGGGCCCGCCGTGGGGGAAGTGCGAAAGCTCCTGGATCGGGTAAACCCGACCCTGCCGGTCCTGCTCGCCAACCTGATCGGTGTCGGGCAGGTGGCGCTGACCTATCACGCCGGCATTGAGCAGCTGCTGGTCCTTCTTCCCCAGGCGGTGGCCACGATTCAGGCGATCAATGTCCCGAACAGGAACACCAAACAGGGCTACAAGGGCGCCTTCCTGAGTTTCAACCTGCGACTGAACCTGCCGCCACCGTGTCTGACCGGCTTTCTGCCGGCGCAACAGCAGCGAGTTCCGTCGTGGGACGACTACCCGGACCGACCCGCGGGCGACCTGTATTGCCGGGTGCCACAGGACTCCCCGCAGAACGTCCGTGGCGTTCGCAACACCCCGTGCGTGGGACGCCCGGGCAAACGCGCCCCGACGGTGCAGATGTGCGTCAGCGACGAAACCTACATTCCGCTCAACGACGGTTACAACTGGAAAGGCGACCCGAACGCGACGCTTTCGGGCCAGCCCGTCCCGCAGCCGCGCCCACCGGTACCACCTGCGCCGCCCCCCGACCCCATGCCGATTGCGGCCGCCGAGTACGACCCGGCCACCGGCACCTACGTCGGCCCCGACGGGCATGTCTACACGCAATCCGACTTGGCCACCCCCGGGGGAAAGGAGCGCACATGGCAGACGATGTTGCTACCGCCGAATTGACCGAGCTCCCTGCGGAAGTCGACGAGTCGAAAACGGAGGAGCCGTCGCGCGGCGCCGCCCCGGTTCGGCTGACGCTGACCATCGGACTTGTCATCGTGGCCGCGCTGATCGGGCTGGTCGGGTGGGTCGGCCTGCGCGCGTACCGAGGGCACGAAGCGCAGGAGCAGCGCACGCTTTTCCTGCAGGCCGGTCGCCAAGGTGCGCTCAACCTCACCACGGTTGACTTCCGCGAAGCCGACGCGGACGTGCAGCGCATTCTGGCCGGGGCGACCGGCCAACTCTACGACAACTTCTCCAAACGCTCGCAGCCGTTCATCGACGTGGTGTTGCGGACCAAGTCCAAGTCCGTTGGAACCGTGACGGAAGCGGGCATCGAATCCCAGTCCGGCGACCGGGCGGAAGTCCTGGTGGCTGTCACGGTCCACACGTCGAACGCCGGTGTGGCCGAACAGGAGCCGCACGCCTGGCGAATGCGGCTTTCCGTACTGAAGGTGGGCGGGGTGGCGAAGGTGTCGAATGTGGAGTTCGTGCGATGAGAATTAGGCTGCGCCGCAGCGCCGACCGCATCGATTGGTCGCGGGTGCTGGCATACGGTCTGATACCGGGGCTGGCGTTGTCGCTTGCGTCTGCGGCCGGCTTCCTGAAGTGGCAGGGCTCGTCGGTCACCGATGCCGATCGCGGTCGCATCGAGGCTACGCAGGCGGCGCGGGATGCCACGGCCGCCCTGCTGACCTACCGACCCGACACGGTCGAGCGCGACCTCGGCGCCGCTCGTGACCGGCTGACCGGGCGGTTCAAAGACGCCTACACGTCGCTGACCCGCGAAGTGGTGATCCCCGGCTCGAAACAGAAGCACATCTCCGCGGTGGCGACCGTCCGGTCTGCGGCGTCGGTGTCGGCGGGGCCCGACCACGGTGTCGTCCTGCTCTTCGTCGACCAGACCACGATCGTCGGGGCTGAGGCGCCCGCCTACACGGCATCCAGCGTCCGCGTCACACTGGACAAGGTCGGCGGTCGCTGGCTGGTATCCGGGTTCGATCCGGTTTAGGTCAAGTTCTCTCGGCGGCAACCGTTCTGGCCGCATCCCACTGCCTCTGCACCGCGCGTTCGCTGGCCGTGGGGACAAGACCCGACGGCGCGAAAAACTTCGACGGGATCGGCTCATCCTCCGTCAGGGGCCGGCCACCGCCGCGAATCACCCTGTAGGACACCGCGACTCCAGTGATCAACACGATGACGACGACCAGCGCGAACAGAACCGACAGGGTGCCCTGGATGAAGGTGTTCCTGATGACGTCGTCGAGCTGGTGGGCGTTCTTGGCCGAACCGAACGACGTCTTGCCGGCGCTTCTCGCCGCCAGGTAGTGGAAGTGCTGCGTCCAGTAGCCGACGTTGGGATCGGCCGAGAAGATCTTCTGCCAGGACGCGGTCAGGGTGACCGTCAGGTCCCACAGCAGCGGAATCCCGGGAATCCACGCCCACTTCACTAGGCCCTTCTTGATGACGATCACGGTGACGACGGTCAGCGCGATCGCCGCCAGCAGCTGGTTCGCGATGCCGAACAGCGGAAAGAGCGTGTTGATCCCACCCAGCGGATCGGTCACGCCCATCAGCAGGATGCTGCCCCAGGCGGCGGCCACCGCCAGGCTGCAGAGCCAGACGCCCGGCCGCCAGCTCGGGTTGCGCAGCTTGGCCAGCGGACCACCGAGGTTGCCCAGTGCGTCGGACAGCATGAAACGTGCGACGCGTGTACCCGCGTCGACGGCGGTCAGGATGAAGAGCGCCTCGAACATGATCGCGAAGTGATACCAGAACGCCTTGAGGCCCGTCCCGCCGAAGACCCGGTGCAACACCTCGGCCATGCCGAATGCCAGCGTGGGCGCCCCGCCGGTGCGCGACACGATCGACTTTTCGCCGACCCCGTGCGCGGCCTGGGTGAGCTGGTCGGCGGTCGCCGGCGTACCGGACAGGCCGAGCCGATTGACGTAGTCCGCCGCGGTGGCCGCGGTGCCGCCGGTCTGGGCCACCGGGGCGTTGAGGGTGAAGTACAGATGCTGGTCGAGGATCGATGCGCTGATCAGCGCCATGACGGCGACGAAGGATTCCGTGAGCATGCCGCCGTAGCCGATCAGCCGCATCTGGCTTTCCTTCTCCAGGAGCTTGGGCGTCGTCCCCGAGGAGATCAGCGCATGAAACCCGGACAGCGCGCCGCACGCGATCGTGATGAACAGGAACGGGAACAGCGAGCCGGGGAACACCGGCCCGTCGCCGCCGGCCGCGAACCGTGAGATCGCCGGAGCCTGCATGAGCGGCCGGGCCAGGCAGATGCCGACCGCGAGCAGGGCGATGGCGCCCACCTTCATGAAGGTGGAGAGGTAATCGCGCGGGGCCAGTAGCAACCACACCGGCAACACCGATGCCACGAAACCGTAGCCGATGATCAGCCACGCCACCGTCGTCGGAGCGACGCTCAACCATGTTGCGCCCCAGGATGTTTCGCCGACCCAATTGCCCGATGCCACGGCCAGCATCAGCAGCACGAACCCGATGAGCGACACCTCCGCCACCCGTCCGGGACGCAAAAACCGCAGATAGCAACCCATGAAAAGCGCGATGGGGATCGTCATGCCGATGGAGAACACTCCCCACGGGCTCTGGGCCAGGCCGCGCACCACGACCAGCGCGAGCACCGCGATGATGATCACCATGATGACGAACGCCCCGACGAGGGCGGCCGCGCCGCCGGTGGCGCCGAGTTCGTCGCGGGCCATCTGGCCCAGGGAACGTCCCCGCCGCCGAGTGGAGATCCACAAGACCAGGTAATCCTGCACCGCGCCGGCGAACACCGCGCCGAGGATGATCCAGATGCTGCAGGGCAGGTAGCCCATCTGGGCCGCCAGCACCGGGCCGACGAGGGGTCCGGCCCCGGCGATGGCGGCGAAGTGATGGCCGAACAGCACCCTCCGGTCGGTGGGCACATAGTCGGTGCCGTCCTCGAACACCTCCGCCGGGGTGGCGTGGTCGTCACGTGGGCGCACGATCTTCATCTCGATCAGCCGGGCATAGAACCGGAAGCCGATGACGTATGTGCAGATCGCCGCGACCACGAACCAGACCGCGTTCACCGTCTCGCCGCGCGCGAACGCGATGATCGCCCACGCGACGGCACCGACCAGCGCGACGCCCGCGAATACGATTCGGTGCCGGGCGGTGATGGGGGAACGGTCGACGATCGCGACGGGCGGCAGCTCGTCGTCGGTGTGGATGTAGCTGACGTCTTTGTCGTGTTCTTTGACTGCCACGGCCGAAAACCCTACGCGCGGGAAGCGAACTCCGCCCGTCCTAATACAGCGCCCGCACGGTGTCGATGGTGTCGGCTTCGGCCGGGCCTTTGTCGTCGCGGTAGCGCAGTACGCGGGCGAACCGCAGCGCCACGCCGCCGGGGTAGCGCGAGGACTTCTGGACACCGTCCAGCGCCACCTCGACCACCTGCTCGGGCCGCAGCCGCACGACGTAACCCTCCGTCCCGCCGACGGCGAGTTCGCGAAACCGCGCGGTCTGCCAGACCAGCATGGCGTCGGTCATGCCCTTGAAAGTCTTTCCCACCATGACGAATTCGCCGGTCGCCGGGTTGCGCGCCCCGAGGTGGATGTTGGAGAGCTTGCCGCTTCGGCGCCCCGATCCCCACTCCACCGCGAGCACCACCAGGTCGAGCGTGTGCACCGGCTTGACCTTCAGCCACCCCGCACCGCGGCGGCCCGCCTGATACGGCGCGTCCGGCGCCTTGGCCAGCACGCCTTCGTGGCCGGCGGCCAGCGTCGCGTCGAGGAAGCCGGCCGCCTCGGCGGCGTCCGAGGTGAGCAACCGATCGACCCGCTGCGCGGCCGGCACCAGCGCGTCCAGGGCGGCCAGCCGCTCGGCGGTCGGTGCGTCGAGCAGGTCGGCGCCGTCGCGGTGCAAGATGTCGAAGAAGAATACCGAAAGCGGTTGTGCGGCACGGGCCGCCGCGACGTCGACCGACCGGCCGAACCGCGACGCGGTGACCTGGAAGCGGTGCGGGCGGTTGTCGGGACGCAGGGCGATCGCCTCGCCGTCGGCGATGAGGTCGCGCACCGGCAGGGCCAGCGTCGCCTCCACCACCTCGGGCAGCCGGGCGGTGACGTCGTCAAGGCTCCGGGTATAGACGGTGACCTCGTCCCCGGCCCGGTGGATCTGCACCCGGGCGCCGTCCAGCTTGGCCTCGAAAATCGTTGCGCCGCCGTGGCGTTCCAGCGCGTCGGCCACCCCGGTCGCGCTCTGCGCCAGCATCGGGCCGACCGGCCGGCCCACCCGAAGGGCGAACGCGTCCAGCGCCCTGACCCCGCCGCCCAGGGCGGCGGCCGCCACGGCCGGCAGGTCCCCGCCCAGCATCGCGGCGCGCTGCACCGCCGCGACCGGGAGGTCGGCGGCCCGGGCCACCGCGTCGGCCATGACCCCGGCCAGCGCGCCCTGCCGCAGCTCCCCGCCGAGCAACCGCAGCAGGAAGGCCTGCTCGGCGTCGGTCGCGGCGGCGAACAGGCCGGCGATCAACTCGGCGCGCCGCGACTGCGACCCCTTGCCCGACACCGCCCCGATCTCCGAAAAGCGGGCGTCCACGCCGGCCACCGTCAGCGTCGGATGCGACGCCGGCGGCGGCCGCGACCGCAAAGACGCCCAGCCGACCCCGATCTGGCGCTGGGGGAGCTCACCCGAGAGCCAGGACACCACGATCGCGACGGCGTCGGGTTCGGCCGCCGCGCGACGCAACAGGCCGGCGATGTGGTCCACCTTGCCCAGCCGCGACGAGGTGCCGCCCACGTCCCGTGAGGTCGTCGCGACGTCGAGGAGTAGCACGAAATCAGCTTGGCATGGCTCTTGTACAAGGCGGGGTCAACCCTGAAGGACGGACACGCTAGCGTGCCTACGTAACGTTACAGTTTTCAGGGATTCTGACACGCCACAAAGGAGAGGTCCGGATGGAGATCAACGGGAAGAAGGTCGTCGTCATCGGCGGCGCGTCGGGGATGGGTCGTGCCTCCGCGGAGCTGCTGGCCGAGCGCGGGGCGGACGTCGCGGTCCTCGACCGCGAGGGTTCCGACGGCAAGACCGTCGCCGAAGCGATCGGCGGCGCGTTCTATCCGGTCGACGTCACGGACTTCAAGGGCACCGAGGAGACGCTGCAGACCGCCGTCGACAAGCTGGGCGGCCTGCACGTCACGGTCACGACCGCCGGCGGCGGCATCGCCAAGCGGACGCTGACCAAGTCCGGTCCCCACGACCTCGAATCGTTCCAGTCCGTGATCGACCTGAACCTGATCGCCACCTTCAACATCAGCCGGCTCGCCGCCGCCCACATGGCCAAGAACGAGCCCGAGGACGAGGAGCGCGGCGTCATCATCAACACCGCGTCGATCGCGGCCTTCGAAGGGCAGATCGGACAGGTCGCCTACACCGCGGCCAAGGCGGCGATCGCCGGCATGTGCCTGACCATGGCCCGCGACCTGGGCTCGATGGGCATCCGGGTGCTGGCCATCGCGCCGAGCCTCTTCCTGACCGGGATCACTTCGATGGTGCCCGACGAGATGGCGGCCGCCCTGACCAAGGACGCGGCCTTCCCGAAGCGGATGGGCCGCCCCATCGAATACGCCAAGCTGGTGGCGGCGATCGTGGACAACCCGATGCTCAACGGCCAGTGCCTGCGCCTGGACGCCGGGCAGCGGTTCGCGCCCAAGTAACACCCCCACGGCCCGCCCTCCTCGCATTAAGTACACTCTTTAGGCAGCCGCCCCGCTTCCCCTCGAAGCGGGGCCGGCTACCCATCCGGTAGCGAGGAGGGCCCCTCATGGGTATCGCACTGACCGATGACCATCGCGAACTCGCCGGAGTCGCCCGCGGGTTCCTGACCTCGCAGAAGGCCCGCTGGGCGGCGCGGTCCCTGCTCGACGCCGCCGAGGAGTCCCGGCCCCCGTTCTGGCAGAACCTGGTCGAGCTGGGCTGGCTCGGCCTGCACGTCGACGAGGAGCACGGCGGCTCCGGCTTCGGGCTGCCCGAACTTGTGGTGGTGGTCGAGGAACTCGGCCGCGCCGTGGCGCCCGGGCCGTTCGTGCCGACCGTCATCGCATCAGCGGCGATCGCCAAAGCCGGTACCCCCGAACAGAAGTCGCGGCTGCTGCCCGGGTTGATCGACGGGACCGTCACCGCGGGCATCGGACTGGACGGCCAGGTTCGGCTCAAGGACGGGATCGCCGACGGCGACGCCGGGATCGTGCTGGGCGCCGGGCTGGCCGAGCTGCTGCTGGTCGCGGCGGGCGACGACGTGCTGCTGCTGGAACGCGATCGCGCCGGCGTATCGGTCGAGGTGCCGAACAACTTCGACCCCACCCGGCGCTCCGGACGGGTCCGCCTGGAAAACGTGAACGTCGGTGCCGGCGACGTCCTGGCGGGCGCGCGAGCATCGGTGCTGGCCCGCGCGCGGACCGTGCTCGCCGCCGAGGCGGTGGGCGGCGCAGCCGACTGCGTGGACGCCGCCGTGGACTATGCCAAGGTGCGCCAGCAATTCGGGCGAACGATCGCCACTTTCCAAGCGGTGAAGCATCATTGCGCGAACATGCTGGTGGCCGCGGAGTCCGGGGTCGCCGCGGTGTGGGACGCCTCGCGCGCGGCGTCGGAGGACGAGGGCCAGTTTCAGCTGGCCGCCGCGGTGGCGGCGACCCTGGCGTTTCCGGCCTATGCTCGCAACGCCGAACTCAACATTCAGGTCCACGGCGGCATCGGCTTCACCTGGGAACACGACGCGCATCTGCACCTGCGCCGCGCGCTGGTGATACAGGCACTATTCGGCGGTGACGCCCCGGCCCGGGACATCTTCGAGCGCACCGCCGCGGGCGCCAAGCGGGAGAACAGCCTGGACCTGCCGCCCGAGGCCGAAGAACTGCGCACCCAAATCCACGCCGACGCCGCCGCGATCGCGCAACTGGACAAACAGGCGCAGCGCGACAAGCTGATCGAGACGGGCTACGTCATGCCGCACTGGCCCAAGCCCTGGGGCCGCGCCGCCGACGCGGTGGAGCAGTTGGTGATCGAGGAGGAGTTCCGCGCGGCCGGCATCAAACGGCCCGACTACTCGATCACCGGATGGGTGATCCTCACCCTGATCCAGCACGGAACCGATTGGCAGATCGAAAGATTCGTGGAGAAGGCGCTTCGCCAAGAAGAGATCTGGTGCCAGTTGTTCTCCGAACCCGAGGCCGGCTCCGACGCGGCGTCGGTCAAGACCCGCGCCACCCGGGTGGACGGCGGCTGGAAGATCAACGGGCAGAAGGTCTGGACCAGCGGGGCCCAGTACTGCGCGCGTGGCCTGGCCACGGTGCGCACGGACCCCGAAGCCCCCAAGCACGCCGGCATCACCACCGTGATCATCGACATGAAGGGCCCGGGCGTCGAGGTGCGGCCGCTGCGGCAGATCACCGGCGGCTCGGAATTCAACGAGGTGTTCTTCAACGACGTGTTCGTTCCCGACGAGGACGTCGTCGGGGCGCCCAACTCGGGGTGGACGGTCGCCCGTGCCACGCTGGGCAACGAGCGCGTCAGCATCGGCGGCAGCGGATCGTTCTACGAGGGCCTGGCGTCCACCCTGGTGCAGCTCGCCCGGCAGTCGGATCGCTTGGCCGGGGCGCCGATCCGGATCGGGTCCTTCCTCGCCGACGACCACGCGCTGCGGCTGCTGAACCTGCGCCGCGCCGCACGCAGCGTCGAGGGAGCGGGCCCGGGTCCCGAAGGTAACATCACCAAGCTGAAGCTGGCCGAACACATGGTGGACGGCGCCGCGATCTGGGCGGCGCTGGCGGGCCCGGAGGTCGCGCTGATGGACGGCCCCGGCGCGGTGGTGGGCCGGCTGGCCATGGGGGCCCGCGGCATGGCGATCGCCGGCGGCACCTCGGAGGTCACCCGCAACCAGATCGCCGAGCGGATCCTCGGCATGCCGCGCGACCCGCTGATCAACTGATGGCGGGCGTCAGGCGGGGGCGAACAACGGCGCCCCGGCGCTGCCGTTCTCGGGTTGCAGCTCGACGGGCATGCCGCATTTGACCGAATCGGGTTCGCAGCCAACGATGTTGGCGGCCACCCGCAGGCCTTCTTGTTCGGCGAGTTCGACGATGGCGATCACGTAGGGGACGGGGATCTCCGGGTTATACGGGTGGTGATTGACCGTGTAAGTGAACACGGTGCCCCGCCCGGAGACCGGCCGGGCGACCAGCGGGCCGCCGCAGGTGCGGCATTGGCCGGTCGCCGGATGCACCCAGCGCGCGCAGGCGTCGCAATATTCGATGAGCAGCGGCTCGTCCGACACGACGAATACAGTACACTCAATTGATTCGACGCATGACGGGCGGTGTACATGACGCATTTCGAGAAGGACGCGATCCTGTCCGGCATCGGCATCTCGCGGATCGGCCGTCGCACGGGCATCGCGGGCCTGGACCTGACCATGGAAGCGGTGCGGGCCGCCATCGACGACGCCGGGTTGGTCGCCTCCGACATCGACGGCATCGCGACGCTGGGCGACACCCCCGCCGAGGAGGTCAACGCCCAACTGCGGATCGAGGCGGCGGATTGCGGATCCGGCTTCGGCACCGGCGGCTTGCTCAGCCCGGTGATGTCCGCGTGCCGCGCGGTCGCCGAGCGCCGCGCACGCCACGTGGTGGTGTACCGGACCATCCAGATGCTCGGGGGCACGGTCCCGGTGAAGCCACAGGACGACGCGCCCGCACCGCCGCTCGCGCGGATGTTCGAGACGCGGGAGGGCGCCGAACGTCCCGCCGTCGGCGCCATGGACGACGTCAATGACCTGGTGGCGGCCAACGCCTACTCCGCCGCGAACTGGCTGGCGCTCAACTGTCGGCGCCACATGGAGCTGTATGGGACCACCAAGCAGCAGCTGGGCTGGGTGGCCCTCAACGGCAGGCGCAACGCCGCGTTGAATCCGCGCGCCGTGTACCGCGACCCGATGACGATGGCCGACTACCTGAGCGCGCGGCCGGTGTCCACCCCGTTCGGGTTGCTGGACTGCGATGTCCCGATCGACGGCTCGATCGCGGTGGTGGTCTCGCACGCGGAGTACGCGCGTGATTGCCCGCACCGCGCGGTGGCGGTGGAGGCGATCGGCGGCGCCGACGGCGCCGGGGGCTGGTTCCACCGTGCCGACTATCCGAAGATGGCGATGTCGGACGCCGCGGCGCAGATGTGGTCGCGCACGGACCTGAAGCCGTCCGACCTCAAGCTCGCCGAGCTTTACGACGGGTTCACCTATCTCACCCTCGCGTGGCTGGAGGCCCTGGCGATCTGCGGCGACGGCGAGGCCGGGCCTTTCGTCGAGGGCGGCGCGCGGATCGCCCGCGACGGCGCGCTTCCCCTGAACACCTACGGCGGCCAACTGTCGGCCGGGCGCATGCACGGCTACTGGGCGCTGCACGAGGGATGTCTGCAGTTGCGCGGCGAGGCGGGGGAGCGGCAGGTCTCGCAGCGCCCGGACGTCGGCGTCGTCTCCGTGGGCGGTGGACCCGTGGCCGGCTGCATGTTGCTCACATGCTGAAAGCGCCTGGCCGAAAACATCGTTGGGGCTGACGTGAGCGCCGGCCGCGAGACCAAGCTGGCTGCCAAGGTCGCAAGGGACCTCGAGGCGGAGATCGTGCGCCGCGGCTGGGCCATCGGCGAATCGCTGGGTTCCGAACACGCCCTGCAGGAGCGCTTCGGGGTGAGCCGCTCGGTGCTGCGCGAAGCCGTCCGGCTGGTCGAACACCACCAGGTCGCCCGGATGCGCCGCGGTCCGGGCGGCGGGCTGATCATCTGCGAGCCCGACGCCGGCCCGGCGACCCGCGCCGTCGTCATTTATCTCGAACACCTCGGCACGACGCTGGGCGACCTGCTCAACGCGCGGCTGGTGCTCGAGCCGTTGGCGGCGTCGCTGGCCGCCGAACGGATCGACGAAGCGGGCATCGCCCGGCTGCGGGCGGTGCTGCGGGGCGAACAACAGTGGAGACCCGGGCTACCGACGCCGCGCGACGAATTCCACATAGCCCTGGCGGAACAGTCCAAAAACCCTGTCCTGCAACTATTTATCGACGTCCTGATGCGGCTCACCACCCGATACGCCCTGCAGTCGCGGACGGACACGGACACCGAGGCCATCGAGGCGCTCGACCGGATGCACATCGACCACTCCGACATCGTCGCGGCCGTCACTTCCGGCGACGCCGCCCGGGCCAAGACACTCAGCGAAAGACACATCGAGGCCGTGACCGCCTGGCTGCAGCACCATCACCCCGGCACCGCGAGCCGGCGCCGCAAGCCGCGGCGGCTCACCACCGAGGTTCCCCGCGGCAAGCTGGCGGAGATGCTCGCCGCCACGATCGGCGACGAGATCGCGGCCGGCGGCTGGCAGGTCGGTGCTGTCTTCGGCACCGAGGCCGCCCTGCTGGAGCGCTACCGGGTGAGCCGCGCCGTGTTCCGCGAAGCGGTACGGCTGCTCGAATACCACTCGATCGCGCACATGCGCCGCGGGCCCGGCGGCGGGCTCGTCATCGCCCGGCCCCAGGCCCAGGCCAGCATCGACACCATCGCCTTGTATTTGCAGTACCGCGAGCCGAACCGCGAAGACTTGCGTCGCGTCCGCGAGGCGATCGAGATCGACAACGTCGCCAAGGCGGTCAAGCGGCGCGGCGAATCGGAGGTGGCCGCGTTCCTGGCCGCCCACCGGTCCGAGGTCTGCGAAACGTCCGGTGATGTGGGCGACGCCGCGGTGGAGGAGTTCCGGTTCCACGTCGGACTGGCTCGGCTGGCCGGCAACACGTTGCTCGACTTGTTCCTGCGCATCATCGTCGAATTGTTCCGGCGGCACTGGTCGAGCACCGGGCAGGCGGCGCCGACCTGGGCGGACGTCCTCGCCGTCCACCACGCTCACCTGCGAATCGCGGACGCGATCGAGGCGGGCGACGACAGCCTGGCCCGCTATCGCGTGCGGCGTCATCTGGACGCCGCCGCGTCTTGGTGGCTGTGACAAATACTTCAGTCGCAGATGTGATCTGCAGCGCGGTATAGCGAAGGCCCGTCGCGGGTACTGGGGAGGGAGAAGCAAGACGGCCGGTCCAGCAGGGGGTTGGCGTTCGTGACCGAAAGCGAGAGTGCTGGAGTGACCGCGGGCACAGAGATCGGGAAGTTGGGCTTCGTCCACTCCGCACTCATCTACCAATCCCAGCAAGAGTATTTGGATTTCGTGACCCGCTTCGTCAGCGAGGGGCAGGCGATGGATGAGGCGGTGCTGGTCGCGGTGCCGTCCGACAAAGTGGCGTTGCTGCATGACGCGCTGAGCGTGGGCGGCGAGGCGCCGGACGATCTGCGCTTGGTGGACATCACGGAGGTGGCCCGCAACCCGAGCCGGCTGCTGGCGATGGAGGGATGTTTCGTCGACGAACACCCCGACCGGCGCGTGCGGATCGTCAGTCAACTCGCCTGGCCCGGGCGCACCGAAGAGGAACTGGTCGCCTGCGTGGAGCACGAGGCACTGGTCAACGGGGCCATGGACGGCTACCAGGTGACCGGGTTGTGCCTCTACGACGGGAGCCGGCTCGACGACGGCGTGCTGGCGGACGCCCGCGCCACCCACCCCTTGCTGTGGAGCGGCGACGCCCTCCGCCGCAGCGCCGACTACGCGCCGGATGCCGCCTTGCAGCGTTGCAACCGGCCGCTGCCCGGCAATCCGGGGGCCGTCACCTACACGGTGAGGAAGTCGTCGGACCTCAGCCCAGCTCGGTCCTTCGCCGTGAACTACGCGGGCTGGGTTGGCTTGTCCCAGGACGGGATCGAGGACCTGCAACTGGTGGCCACCGAGCTGGCCAGCAACAGCCTGATGTACACCGACGGCGCCTGCCAGTTGGCCTTCTGGCGGGACGACGACTACCTGGTATGCGAGGCGCGCGACACCGGCTGTTTCGAGGATCCGCTGGTGGGCCGAATGGACCCCGGACCGTGCGGTCCCGCCAGCCGGGGGCTATACCTGGTCAACGCCATCTCGGACCTGGTCCGCACCCACACCACTGCCAGCGGTACGACGATTCAGGCGTACCTGCGGTTCGAGCCGTCGGCCGGCCCCACGGGCTGAACGCCAAGCAACCCCCGGGAACCGTCCCCACGCCGCGGTCCCGAGGGGTCGCTCGTCGCTTTCAGCTAGATGCAGAGGCCGCCGACGCTGACCGTACACCCGCTGGTAGCGCCGCCAACGAGCCCGCCGCTCCCGGCCGCCGATGAAGCACATCCTGTCGGTACCACTAACACCGTGATGAGGCCCGCGGCCGCTGCGGCAGCTTTGAGGGTTTTCATGGTGCGTTCCTTCATGATGAGCCTTCTTTCATCATCCTTCGAGGGGGTAATTGCACAGCCGTTGAAGAGCGGTGCTCCCGCCTCATACCCACTGTTCGGCACGAGTAAACCAAAATCATCGACTAATTTCGAGACGGGTTGACGCGTTATCCCGCTCGGCCGAAACTTGCACGTCAGCGGGTTAATCGGCTAACGTCGTGCCTCGTGCGTCTTCTCGATCGAGCAGTAGTAGCCAGCACCCGCAGCGGGGTCTGACCCAGACCGACCCCCCGCTGTGGGTCGGAAAGCTACTGCCGTCGGTCACCACTTCGACCGAAGAAGACCGGCACGATGATTCTTCCCAAGACTCTTCCCGAGACCTTTCCCGAGCGGCTCGACCCGTCCGATAACCCGGACAGCGAGTGCCCGGCCACGGTGTGGTTCGCGCAGAAGTTCGGCGCCCCGCTGCCCCGCGGTCTGCGAGAGCAGGCCGGCGCGATGTCCCGGGCGCGTTTCGTCGCGACCTACGGTCCCGCGGCCGGCCCGATCCGCTTAGGTAACTGGGAGTGCACCGATGACGATCGACGGCTGGGGCCGCAGGCCCGCAACTTTCGCGCCATGATCGCCGTCGGCGAGCGCATCAGCACGTCGACCGCCGCCGCCGGCGGCCCGATCGCGGCGCTCAGCGCCATGCTGCACGATCGCGGGATCCCACTGGAGATCCTGAAGTTTCATCAGCTGCGATCCGGCGGGGAGACCGCCACGTTCGTCCGCGGCGGCAACGGGGCTCGCGAGGAGTGGGCGATGGGCTGGTCGGACGATCCGACGCAGTCGGCGCTGCGCGCGGTGATCGCCTGCGCCAACCGGCTTCTCGCCTGAGGCGCTGGCCTACAGCGGGCGCAGCACGATCGGCATGCCGTCCATCGGTATCGGCATGCCGCCGTAGTCCAGGTGCGGCTGATAGCCCGGCCGGGCCAGCTCCAGCCGGTAGCGGCGCAGCAGCCGATGCACGACGGTCTTGACCTCGAGCTGCCCGAACACCATGCCGATGCACTTGTGCGCGCCGCCGCCGAACGGCGCGAAGGCGTATCGGTGCTTCTTGTGCTCGGAGCGCGGCTCGGCGAAGCGTTCGGGATCGAATTTGTCCGGGTCCGTCCACAATTCGGGCAACCGGTGGTTCATGCCGGGCCAGATGGTGATGTTGGTCCCGGCCGGGATGTAGTGGCCGAGCAGCTCGGTGTCGCGGACCGCCTGGCGCATGTTGAACGGCAGCGGCGTCACCATGCGCAGCGACTCGTTCATGATCAGTTCGAGCGTTTCCAGCTTCTCCAGCGCCTCGATGTCCAGCGGTCCGTCGCCGAGCCGCGCCGACTCCTCCCGCGCGCGCTCCTGCCACTCCGGGTTTGCCGCCATGTTGTAGACCATCGTGGTGGTCGTCGACGTCGACGTGTCGTGGGCGGCCATCATCAAGAAGATCATGTGGTTGACGATGTCTTCGTCGGTGAAGCTGTTGCCGTCGTCGTCCTCGGTGTGGCACAACACCGTCAGCATGTCGTTGCCGGTGGCGTTGCGGCGCTCCTTGACCCGGTCGGCGAAGTAGTCCTCGAGCAGCTTGCGGGCCCGCAGCCCGCGCCACCACTTGAACGGCGGAAGCGGCTGGCGGATGATCGCGCCGCCGGCGCGGGTCGTGATCGTGAACGCCTGGTTGACCTTGGTGACCAGGTCGTGATCGGTGCCCGGCTCGTGTCCCATGAACACCAGGGAGGCGATGTCCAGGGTGAGTTCCTTCATCGCCGGGTGGAACAGGAACCGGGCGTCGTTCGTCGGCCAGTTGGCGACGATGTCGCTCGCGACCCGGTCGATGTGCTCGACGTAACCGGTCAGCCGGGTGCGGGTGAAGGCCTCCTGCATGATGCGCCGGTGGTACATGTGCTCGTCGAAGTCCAGCATCATCAGGCCGCGGTTGAAGAACGGCCCGATCACCGGGTGCCAGCCCTTCTGCGAAAAGTCCTTGTTCTTGTTCGAGAACACGGCCTGGGTGGCGTCCGGTCCCAGCGCGGTGACCGCCGGCATGATCGGCGAGTCGAGGAAGTGCAGGGGGCCGCGGGTGCGATAGAGATGCAGCGCGTAGTCCGGCCCGCCCCGGAACATCTCGATGATGTGGCCGAGGATCGGGAGCCCGGCATCGCCCACCACGGGTTTGAGGCCGCTGCCGGCGGGCGGCTCGGCCAAGACCTTGGTTTCCCAGTCGTGGGCGAGCAGGCGCCTTTCGACCGCACCCATCCCCGGGATCGTGTTCAGCGTCGGGGTGAACCGGCGCCGCGCCTGGTCCAGCAGGTACTGCGGGGTGCTGATCGTGGCGGTCATAGACGCTCCTTTGCGTTCCCTCCGAGGTGACAGCCGTCACTGTCTTATAACCTTCGGAAAAAACTTGACGGCTGTCAAGTTTGCTTTTCGAGCGGCGTGGTGCAAGGTCAGGGAATGAGCAGCCACCCCGCCACGCCCGAGCCTGGCGGGCAACGGCGCGGCGACAAACAGCGCCAGGCGATCCTGCAGGCGGTGCGGGAACTGCTGCAGGAGAAGCCGTTCGCGGAGCTGTCGGTCAGCACCATCAGCCTGCGGGCCGGGGTGGCCCGGTCCGGCTTCTACTTCTACTTCGACTCCAAATACGCCGTACTGGCCCAGCTGATGGCCGAGGCCGCCCAGGAGCTCGAGGAGCTCACGCAGGATTTCGCGCCGCGGCAGCCCGGCGAGTCGCCGGAGCAGTTCGCCAAGCGCATGGTCGGCAGCGCGGCCGCCGTGTACGCGCACAACGACCCCGTGATGAGCGCGTGCAACGAGGCCCGCAACACCGACGTCGAGATCCGCAATCTCATGGACCAACAATTCGAGGTGGTGCTGGGCCAGATCGTCTCCATCGTCGAGGCCGAGATGAAGGCCGGGACGGCCAGCCCGATCAGCGACGACCTGCCGACGCTGATCCGCACTCTCGCCGGCACCACCGCGCTGATGCTGACCGGCGACCCGATCCTGGCCGGCCGCGACAGCGATCGCGACCGCCGCGTGCGCGTGCTCGAGCGACTGTGGCTGCACGCGCTCTGGAGCGGGTGTCCCTAGGCGAGGCGTTACCGCCGGTATCGTCACGGCAATGGGGCAGCAGCAGGGGTACTACGCAGGCAAACGGTGTCTGGTGACCGGGGCGGCCAGCGGCATCGGCCGCGCCACCGCGTTGCGGTTGGCCGCCCAGGGCGCCGAGCTCTTTCTCACCGACCGTGACCGGGACGGCCTCGAGCGGACCGTGGCCGACGCCCGCGCGCTGGGAGCGCGGGTGTCCGAGCATCGGGCCCTCGACATCGCGAGTTATGAGCAGGTGGCGGCGTTCGCCGCCGACATCCATCGCAGCCATCCGAGCATGGACGTGGTGCTCAACGTCGCCGGAGTGTCCGCCTGGGGGACCGTCGACCGGCTGACGCACGAGCAGTGGAGCAAGATGATCGCGATCAACCTGATGGGGCCGATCCACGTCATCGAAACGTTCGTCCCGGCGATGGTGGCCGCCCGCAACGGCGGGCACCTGGTCAACGTGTCGTCGGCGGCCGGGCTGGTCGCGCTCCCGTGGCACGCCGCCTACAGCGCCAGCAAGTACGGCCTGCGCGGCCTGTCCGAGGTGCTGCGCTTCGACCTGGCCCGGCACCGCATCGGGGTGTCGGTCGTGGTGCCGGGCGCGGTGAACACCCCGCTGGTGCAAACCGTCGAGATCGCCGGGGTGGACCGCGAAGACCCGAAGGTGGCCCGGTGGGTGAACCGGTTCAGCGGCCACGCCGTCTCGCCGGAGAAGGCGGCCGAGAAGATCTTGGCCGGGGTGGCCAAGAACCGCTACCTCATCTACACGTCGGCGGATATCAGGGCGCTGTATGCGTTCAAGCGGCTGGCCTGGTGGCCCTACAGCGTGGCGATGCGTCAGGTCAACGTGGTGTTCACCCGGGCGCTGCGGCCCGCCCCGGCACCGCTAGTCTCCCATGGCCAGTTCGAGGCGCACCCCGAGCAGCCGGACCGGGCGGTCGAGCTCGAATAGGTCCAGCACGCGCAGCGCCGCGGCGACGATGGTGTCGCGATCGGTGGTGGGCGCTGCCAGCTTGCGGATTTTGGTGCGGGTGTAGAACGTCGCGGTCCGCACGGTGACCGCGACCCGGGTCACGACGCGGTCCGACGCGAGCACGTCGGCCAGCGCCTGCTCGGCCAATCGCGTGATGGACGAATCCATTTCGGCGCGATCGGTGAGGTCTCGCGGGAAGGTGACGACGTGGCTGCGCGAGCGCGGGATCCACGGCTCGGCGCTGACGCCGGTGTCTCCGCCGCCCTTGGCCAGCAGCAACAGCCACAGCCCGGTGCGCGGGCCGAATGCCGACGTCAGCAGCTCCGCGTCGCTGTGCGCTAGCTCCCTCACCGTCGCGATCCCAAGGGCGGCAAGCTTTTTCGCGGTCTTGGGTCCGACGCCCCACAGCGCATCGACGCGACGGTCCGCCATCAGGGTCAGCCAGTTCGCGTCGGTGAGCGCGAAGACGCCGGCCGGTTTGGCGAAACCGGTCGCGACCTTCGCGCGCTGCTTGTTGTCGCTGATGCCGACCGAACAGGACAGCCCGGTTTCCGACGAGATGACCGCCCGGATCTCGTCGGCCACTTCGGTCGGGTCGGCGCCCGTCACCCCGACATACGCCTCGTCCCAGCCCCACACCTCGACCGGGTGTCCCAGGTCGCGCAGCAACGCCATCACTTCTTCGGAGGCCGCGTCGTAGGCGGCCGCGTCCGACGGCAGAAACGTCGCCTCGGGGCAGCGGCGCGCGGCCGCCCGCAACGGCATGCCGGCGTGCACCCCGAATTCGCGGGCCTCGTAGGAAGCGCAGGTGACGACCTTGCGCGGTTCGGACGGGTCGCCGTTACCGCCGACGATCACCGGCCGCCCGGCCAACTCCGGGCGACGGCGCAACTCCACCGACGCCAGAAACTGATCGAGGTCGACGTGCAGGACCCAGCTCGGTGTCGGCGCGGCCATTCGGGCGTCACCGCCCGCAAAGCTTGCGCGCCAGGCTTTCCCATGCGTCGCCCAGCGTCTGCAGGGTGTGGCCGCCTTCGGCGAGTTGGTGCTCGATGTAGTCCACGTCCAGCAGAGCCAGCAACGCATCGGTCTGCACATCGAGGTCCCCGGTGGATTGGGCCGCCTTCAGCAGGATCCGCACGTGGGTGCGTTGCACCATCGCAGGTGCATTGTGACGGTTCTGCGGATCACGGTTGGCGGCCGACAGCAGTTCGTGGTGTGTGTGGGCGAACCGGATGCGCTCGCGGCCGAACGCGACCAGCCGCTCCGTTGGCGGCGCGCCGGGGCCCAGGGGCGGCGGCCCGAACAGAAACGCTTGCTGGCTGGCCTGCTCGTCTTCGTCGAGCAACACCAGCATCAGCCCGGCCCTGCTGCCGAAGCGGCGGAACAGCGTGCCCTTGCCGACCCCGGCGGCAGCGGCGATGTCGTCCATGGTGATGGCGTCGGCGCCGCGCTCGGCGACCAGGTTTCGGGCAGCCTGGAGCAAGAGCGCGCGGTTGCGTGCCGCGTCGCCCCGCTCTTGGTGAACCACCTGCGGAGCGCACACGGGCAACCCGCCCGGCCGTTCGCTCATGACTGCACTTTAACGCCGCCGGAATAAACCGGACTACAGTCCGGTTGCGCCGTGGGAGGATGTAGTCCAATACCGAAGGGAACGGAACATTGGCAGAGATCAAGATCTTGGCGTTGGTGGGCAGTCTGCGCACGGCGTCGGTCAACCGTCAGATCGCGGAACTGGCGGCAGCTGTCGCGCCCGAGGGTGTCAGCGTAACGATTTTCGAGGGTCTGAACGACGTGCCTTTCTACAACGAAGAGATTGACGAAGCCATGAACCCCGACGCCCCGCGGCTGGCCCCGGTGGCCGCCCTGCGCGCCGCGGCGGCGGACGCCGACGCCGCGCTGGTGGTCACCCCGGAATACAACGGGAGCATCCCGGCCGTCATCAAGAACGCGATCGACTGGGTGTCCCGCCCGTTCGGTGACGGCGCCCTGAAGGGCAAGCCGTTGGCGGTGATCGGGGGAGGCTTTGGTCGCTACGGCGGGGTGTGGGCACACGACGAGACCCGCAAGTCGTTCGGAATCGCCGGCGCCCGGGTGGTCGACTCCATCAAGTTGTCGGTGCCGTTCACAACTTTGGCGGGCAAGGCCCCGGCTGAGCACCCCGAGCTGACGGCGAACGTGCGTGACGTCGTCGGGAAGCTGGTCGCCGAAATCGGCTGATTGGCGGAAGTCGACAAGCCCCTCGGCGGGCAACCAGCACGGTTGCCACGACCGCATAGCAGAAGCCGCCAGCTCTCGCTGGCGGCTTTGCTGGTGGCGGACCCGGCCGCCGGAAGAGGCCGACGGCGGGGGGACTTGTCGGTGGCCGGTGATACAACGATTGGCATGGGCGGCTTCGTCGAGGAATGTGACCTGCGACACGCCGTGTGCGTGTCGTCCGAAGGGCTTACGACCAGCGAATTTCAGAAATGTTATTCCGAACATCTTGTATCTGGTTATCTTGTCGGCCACTAGGTGTAGTGTTTCGAGCACCGGCAGATCCCAGGTTCACCAGCCCGACCGGGGCCTGGTTCACCACCCGAAATCGGCTCGATGGGTCATTCGACCCCGACGGCAGAACGACGGGAATGTGGGGGCTTGACGGGCCGCTGGAACACAGCGAAGACGTAGTACCGAGTAGTTGCCAGTCCGTAACGAGTCCCACCTTCCGCAAAGGAGCGGCTTCTATGAGCATCACCGTGTACACCAAGCCGGCATGTGTGCAGTGCAGCGCCACGTTCAAAGCCCTGGACAAGCAGGGCATCGGCTACGAGAAGGTCGACATCACGCTGGATAACGAGGCGCGCGACTACGTGATGGCGCTGGGGTACCTGCAGGCGCCCGTGGTGGTGGCGGAGAACGAGCACTGGTCGGGGTTCCGGCCGGACCGCATCAAGGCGCTCGCGGAATCGGCGATCAGCGCCTGAGTGGTTAGCGGCGGACGTTAGGTAAGAAGGAGGTTGCGGTGCAGTCGCGCAACCCAAGCTGGATGAGTGGCGACCCGTTTCGCCGGGCTCGGGACACCGCTGCCGCGTCCACGGCAGCGCCACTCGTCTATTTCTCCTCGGTGTCGGAGAACACCCACCGTTTCGTGCAGAAGCTGGGTGTTCCCGCCACGCGGATACCGCTGCATGGCCGTATCGAGGTCGACGAGCCGTACGTGCTGATCGTGCCCACCTACGGCGGCGGCCGGGCCACCCCGGACCTCAATGCCGGTGGCTACGTCCCCAAGCAGGTCATCGCATTCCTGAACAACGAGCACAACCGGTCGCTGATCCGCGGCGTCATCGCCGCGGGCAACAACAACTTCGGTGCCGAATTCGCCTACGCGGGCAACGTGATCTCGCGCAAATGCGGCGTTCCGTACCTTTATCGCTTCGAACTGATGGGAACCCCGGACGACGTGGAAGCCGTCCGAGCGGGCTTGGAAGATTTCTGGAAGGAACAGACGTGCCACCAACCGTCACTGCAGAGCCTGTAACGTCCGGCGCGCACGCGTTGCCCGGTGAGACGGACTACCACGCGCTGAACGCGATGCTGAACCTGTACGACGCTGACGGCAGGATTCAGTTCGACAAGGACGTGCTGGCGGCGCGCCAATACTTTCTGCAGCACGTCAACCAGAACACGGTCTTCTTCCACAACCAGGACGAGAAGCTCGACTACCTGATCCGCGAGAACTACTACGAGCGTGAGGTTCTCGACCAGTACTCGCGCAACTTCGTCAAGGAGCTGCTGGACCGCGCCTACGCCAAGAAGTTCCGGTTCCCGACCTTCCTCGGCGCGTTCAAGTACTACACCTCCTACACGCTGAAGACGTTCGACGGTAAGCGCTACCTGGAGCGCTTCGAGGACCGCGTGGTCATGGTGGCGCTGACCCTCGCCGCCGGCGACACCGGACTGGCCGAGAAGCTCGTCGACGAGATCATCGACGGCCGCTTCCAGCCGGCCACCCCGACGTTCCTGAACTCGGGCAAGAAGCAGCGCGGCGAACCGGTGAGCTGCTTTTTGCTGCGCATCGAGGACAACATGGAGTCGATCGGGCGATCGATCAACTCCGCTCTGCAGCTGTCCAAGCGCGGCGGGGGAGTTGCGTTGCTGCTGACCAACATTCGCGAGCACGGCGCGCCGATCAAGAACATCGAGAACCAGTCCTCGGGCGTCATCCCGATCATGAAGCTGCTGGAGGATTCGTTCTCCTACGCCAACCAGTTGGGCGCGCGCCAGGGCGCCGGCGCGGTGTACCTGCACGCGCATCACCCCGACATCTACCGCTTCCTGGACACCAAGCGTGAGAACGCCGACGAGAAGATCCGGATCAAGACGCTGAGCCTGGGCGTGGTGATTCCCGACATCACCTTCGAGCTGGCCAAGAAGAACGAGGACATGTACCTGTTCTCGCCGTACGACGTCGAGCGGGTCTACGGGGTGCCGTTCGCCGACATCTCGGTGACCGAGAAGTACTACGAGATGGTCGACGACGCGCGCATCCGCAAGACGAAGATCAAGGCACGGGAGTTCTTCCAGACGCTGGCCGAGCTGCAGTTCGAGTCCGGCTACCCCTACATCATGTACGAGGACACGGTGAACCGGGCCAACCCGATCGACGGCAAGATCACACACTCGAACCTGTGCTCGGAGATCCTGCAGGTGTCCACGCCGTCGGAGTTCAACGACGACCTGTCGTATTCCAAGGTGGGCAAGGACATTTCGTGCAACCTCGGCTCGCTGAACATCGCCAAGGCCATGGACTCACCGGACTTCGCCCAGACGATCGAGGTGGCGATCCGCGCGCTGACCGCGGTGAGCGACCAGACCCACATCACGTCGGTGCCCTCGATCGAGCAGGGCAACAACGAATCTCACGCGATCGGCCTCGGGCAGATGAACCTGCACGGCTACCTGGCGCGCGAGCGCATCTTCTATGGCTCCGAGGAAGGCATCGACTTCACCAACATCTACTTCTACTGCGTGCTGTATCACGCGCTGCGGGCGTCGAACCGCATCGCCATCGAACGCGGCAGGGCGTTCGGCGGGTTCGAGCGGTCCAAGTACGCCTCGGGGGAGTTCTTCGACAAGTACATCGACCAGGTATGGGAGCCGCAGACCGACAAGGTGCGTCAGCTCTTCGCCGACGCGGACATTCGGATCCCGACCCAGGACGACTGGAAGCGGCTGAAGGAGTCGGTGCAGGAGTACGGCATCTACAACCAGAACCTGCAGGCCGTCCCGCCGACGGGGTCGATCTCCTACATCAACCACTCCACCAGCTCGATCCACCCGATCGCCAGCAAGGTCGAGATCCGCAAGGAAGGCAAGATCGGCCGCGTCTACTACCCGGCGCCCTACATGACCAACGAAAACCTGGAGTACTTCCAGGACGCCTACGAGATCGGGTACGAAAAGGTCATCGACACCTACGCCGCGGCCACCCAGCACGTGGACCAGGGGCTGAGCCTGACGCTGTTCTTCAAGGACACCGCCACCACCCGCGACGTGAACAAGGCGCAGATCTATGCCTGGCGCAAGGGCATCAAGACGCTCTACTACATCCGGCTGCGGCAGATGGCCCTCGAGGGCACCGAGGTCGAGGGCTGCGTGTCCTGCATGCTGTAGGCGGCTCGACATCTCGCCGAACGTGCGCTGGTGAAGGCCGGCTGCCGCCGCGGCGCCGGTCTGCCCAGGTCAGCGGGTCTACGCGGTATGGTGCTTGATGTGGTGAGAATTCCGCGACCACCGCACCCCGGCGTGAAGCCGCCCGGGGCGAAGGTCGACGCGCGCAGCGAGCGTTGGCGCGAACACCGCAAGAAGGTGCGCGGCGAAATCGTGGACGCGGCCTTCCGCGCCATCGACCGACTGGGTCCCGAGCTCAGCGTGCGGGAGATCGCCGAGGAGGCCGGCACCGCCAAGCCCAAGATCTATCGGCATTTCCACGACAAGGCCGACCTGTTCCGGGCCATCGGGGAACGGCTGCGCGACATGCTGTGGGGGGCCATCTTCCCGTCGATCGACCTGAAGACCGACTCGGCCCGCGAGGTGATCCGTCGCGCCGTCGAGGAGTACGTCAACCTCGTCGACCAGCACCCCAACGTGCTGCGGGTCTTCATCCAGGGCCGCTCGGCGGCGAGCCCCCAGATCCTCAACGAGGGCCGTGGGATCACCCTGGCCGTGGCCGACATGTTCGACAACGAGCTCCGCGAGATGGAGCTGGACCACGCGGCGATCGAACTGGCCGGGCACGCCGCGTTCGGCTCGGCCGCGTCGGCCACCGAGTGGTGGTTGGGCCCCGACCCCGACAGCCCGCGGCGGATGCCGCGCGAGCAATTCGTCGCCCACCTGACGACGATCATGATCGGGGTGATCCTGGGCACGGCTGAGGCGCTGGGCATCGCGTTGGACCCCGATCAGCCGGTGCACAGCGTGGTGCCCAGCAACCCCGCGGCGAGCTGAGGACTTTTGGCACGTTGACATCGCTACGGCGATCGTCAACACTCGTGCCATTCGATACCCTGGGTACTGGGTATTTGCGGGAGCTAACAGGAAGACCGATCTACCGTGACCGAAGCCATGACAGACGTCGAGCCGACTCAGGCGCACGAGCCCGTGCACACCCGAGCCCTCATCATCGGGACCGGCTTCTCCGGTCTCGGAATGGCGATCGCCTTGCAACAGCAGGGCGTGGACTTCGTCATCCTGGAGAAGGCCGAAGACGTCGGGGGCACCTGGCGAGACAATAGCTACCCCGGCTGTGCCTGCGACATCCCGTCGCACCTGTACTCGTTCTCGTTCGAGCCCAAGCCCGACTGGAAGAACCCGTTCTCCTATCAGCCCGAGATCTGGGACTACCTCAAGGGGGTCACGGACAAGTACGGGCTGCGCCGCTACATGGTGTTCAACTCGCTGGTGGATCGCGCTCATTGGGACGACGACGAGAATCGGTGGCACGTGTTCACCGCCGACGGCCGCGAGTACGTCGCCCAGTTTCTGATCTCCGGCGCGGGCGCGCTGCACATCCCGTCGTTTCCCGACATCGAGGGACGCGACGAATTCGCCGGTCCCGCTTTCCATTCGGCGGAGTGGGACCACAGCGTCGATCTGACCGGCAAGCGGGTGGCGATCATCGGCACCGGCGCCAGCGCGATCCAGATCGTCCCGGAGATCGTCGGGCAGGTCGCCGAACTTCAGCTCTACCAACGCACCCCGCCGTGGGTGGTGCCGCGTTCCAACCCCGAGATTCCCGACGCGCTGCGCCGGGCCATGGCGAACGTACCGGGCCTGCGGGCGCTGGTGCGTCTCGCGCTCTATTGGGGACAAGAGGCGTTGGCCGTCGGCATGACCAAGCGGCCGAACGCACTGAAGTTCATCGAGGCCTACTGCAAGTACAACATTCGCCGCTCGGTGAAGGACCGCGACCTGCGCCGCAAGCTGACCCCGCACTACCGCATCGGGTGCAAGCGAATCCTGAACTCCTCCACGTATTACCGCGCGGTCGCGGACCCCAAGACCCAATTGATCACAGAGGGCATCAGCCGAATCACGCGGGACGGGATCGTCACCGCCGACGGCCGCGAGCACAAGGTGGACGTGATCGTCTACGCCACCGGCTTCCACGTCACCGATTCCTACACCTACGTCCAGATCAAGGGGCGGCATGGGGAGGACCTGGTCGACCGCTGGAACCGCGAGGGCATCGGCGCGCATCGCGGCATCACCGTCGCCGACGTGCCCAACCTTTTCTTCCTGCTCGGACCCAACACCGGGCTCGGGCACAACTCGGTGGTTTTCATGATCGAATCCCAGATCCACTACGTCGCCAGTGCCATCAAGACCTGCGACAAGCTGGGCGCGCAGGCGCTGGCGCCCACGCGCGAGGCCCAGGACCGATTCAACGACGAGCTGCAACGCAGGCTGTCGCACTCGGTGTGGAACACCGGTGGCTGCGCCAGCTGGTACCTCGACGAGCACGGCAAGAACACCGTGCTGTGGGGCGGCTATACCTGGGAGTACTGGCGCGCGACTCGCTCGGTCAAGCCGGAGGAGTATCAGTTCTTCGGCGCCGACTCACGTGCCGGCCGTCGCGCGGCGGCCGTCGGGGGCTGAGCTTTTCGCGAATGAGCGAAGGTTCATGCGCACGATGCGGTCCAGTACCCGGTCGGACACGACGCGGCTGATCCGCAGCAATATCGCGGCGTCGCGGCCGATGGTGTAGCGAGTTCTCGGACGGGACGCGGTCGCGGCCTTGACAATCACTGTGGCGGCGTGTTCGGCCGAGACGCCGTCCTCGCCGAACGACCGGGCTTGGGCCGTGACGGCTGCCGCGAGCGCGTCGTAGCGCGCGAGTTGGTCGGCGGTCATGTTGGCCATCAGTCCCTCCGCAGTCGCGATTCCGCGCTCGGCCATCTCGGTCTTGACCGCACCGGGTTCGACGACGACGACCTTGATCCCGAAATCACCGACCTCTCGGCGCAGGGCATCGCTGACCGCCTCGAGCGCGAACTTCGAGCCGGCATATGCGCCGTAGGTCGGCAAGACCACCTTCCCGCCGACGGAACTTATGTTCACGACGGTGCCCGAGCTGAGCAGTAGGGCCGGCAACAGCGCCTGAGTCATCGCGATGTGCCCGAACAGGTTGACCTCGAACTGCTTGCGCCACTGGTCAAGCGGCAACGTCTCCACCGGCGCGTTGATCGCAATGCCGGCGTTGTTGACCAACGCGCGCAGCGGTCGGCGCAGCGGATCATTCGCGACGCGGGCGGCGATCGCGGCCACGTCCGACTCGACGGTGATGTCGAGGATGTGCGGTTCGATGCGTTCGGCCCGCAACGCATCGGCGTCGACCGCGCGGCGCACGCCGGCAAGAACGTGAAAACCGTTGCGGGCCAATTGTCTTGCGGTGGCGGCGCCGATACCGGTAGAGGCACCGGTCACCACGATCAGCTGGTTGCGTTCGGGGGGATGCGGGGAAGTCATGGCGGTCTCCAGGGGCGGATTGAGTTGACGCTGTCATCTCAAACTAACAGCTGAGTTGACAATGTCAACTGAAGCGCCGACATATGCTCAGCCGGTGACGACTCGCTCGGAGAGCGCCGCGGCGACTCGCCGTTCGCTGCTCGAGGCCGCGGAGGTGCTGCTCGACCTCGGCGGAGTCGAGGCCGTGACGCTGCGAGAGGTGGGCGCTCGCAGCGGCGTGTCGCGATCGGCGGCGTACCGCCACTTCGCCGACAAGCAGTCGCTGCTCACCGTCCTCGCCGCGAACGCGCTCGGTGAACTGGGCGACTCTCTCGAGGTGTTGGCCGCCAGCGACGACCCGCCCGAGGTGTCATTGCGATCCGGTCTTCTTTCGCTGATCGCTCTCGGCCGCAGCCGGCCGCACCTGTATCGCCTGATGTTTACCCCGCCCCCGGGCGACCCGCCCGAGGCGGCGGTGCGCGCCGCCGAACGCACGCAGAACCTGTTTCTCGACATCGTGGGCCGCATCACCGGCCCCCGGCAGGCAAGGCGTTATGGGGCACTGCTTTTGACGACCGCCCACGGCATCACCGGTCTGGACCTGAGCGGCCACCTCGACCTGGATAAGTGGCACACCGACGCCGAGGAACTCGTGGACACGATCATCGCCCTGTTGCCAAAGGGGGAGTGAGGCGGATCAGGCGCCGCGCCTGAGGAGTTCGGTGAAGGCTTGCGCGGCCGCGTCGACGCCCGCCTCGTCGTCGGTGGCCACCAGGTCCAGCAGCAGGCCGCGGATGACGGCCAGCCCGAGCCGCGCCATGGCCCGATCGATCCGCCCGTCGGTGGGGTCCGCCACGGCCCCGACCTCCGCGAGCCAGCCGTCGACCGCGCCGGGAACCATACGGGCGAACGGCTTTTCGCCCTGAGCCGCGCGCGCGTAGCACTCGAAGAAGAGGCGTTCGGCTTGGCGAAGCTCGGGGCGGCGGACATCGGCCCACATGGCGGCGAAGCCCTCGGCCGGTGTCCGGGGCAGCTCGGCCAGCACGCCCATCTGGCGGCGCTCCACCTCCTCGACGACCGCCAGCAGCAGTTCCTCTCGAGACCCGAAGTGGTGCAACAGCATTCGGTGGCTGGTGCCCACCGCGGCGGCCACGTCGCGCAACGATCGATCGCCGACCCCGCCGGCCGCGAACTCGGTGACGAGCGTGTCGAGGAGCTGCCTGCGCCGTTCGGAGTCAGGAGTGCGAGCCATCGGCCCGGCTGAGCTGCTCAGACCGGGCCTTGAGTCCTTGAGCCTCGAGTTTGAGGAATCGCTTGGTCTTGTTGAGCATCAACCGGCCGATCGGGGCGCCGAGCACGCCGCCCTGATCCAGCCGCTGGCGCACCAGGGTGCGCCCGCCCGGTTGTGCGATGACGTCGTGCCGGGCGCTCACGCGCACGCCGGGGGAGCGTTGCACCCACGTCCACGACGTGCCCGGATCGATCTCGGTGACCTTCCAGACCAGCTTCGCCATGCCGGGCTGTTTGATCGCGAACCGTCTGCCCACTGCCAGCGTGGGCCCGTCCCGTCCGATCAGCGAGGTCACCGAGGCGGTCCACTCGGGCCAGCGCTCCACCTCGCTGAAGACATCCCACACGAGCTGCGGCGGCGCGTCGATCTCGACGCTGTCTTCGGTAATCATGTACCAAATGGTACGTGTTGTGCGCGCCGTTGAACAGGGTCGGCCACAACGTGCGAAAGCTGTACTGGGCCAAGAGTCGGGTTACGACACGGAAGACACAACGTGTTGTGTTGCCGCGGCTTGTCGTACCCCAGGGGTAGTGTTTGAGCTCTAGTCATCCGCAGGCAAAACGGCGCGTGAAGTGGGGTTCTGGTGACCGAGAACATGAAGCTGATTGACCGCGTTTCGGCGATCAACTGGAACCGGCTGCAGGACGAGAAGGACGCCGAGGTCTGGGACCGGCTGACCGGAAACTTCTGGCTGCCCGAGAAGGTGCCGGTGTCCAACGACCTCCCGTCCTGGGCAACGCTGACGCCCGGTGAAAAGCAGCTGACCATGCGAGTGTTCACCGGGCTGACGCTGCTGGACACCATCCAGGGCACGGTCGGCGCCGTCAGCCTGATCCCCGACGCGCTGACGCCGCACGAGGAAGCCGTCTACACCAACATCGCCTTCATGGAGTCGGTCCACGCGCGCAGCTACAGCAACATCTTCTCCACGCTGTGCTCGACCGCCGAGATCGACGACGCCTTCCGCTGGTCGGAGGAGAACCCCAACCTGCAGCGCAAGGCCGAGATCGTCATGCAGTACTACAAGGGCGACGAGCCGCTCAAGCGCAAGGTGGCCTCGACGCTGCTGGAAAGCTTCCTGTTCTACTCCGGCTTCTACCTGCCGATGTACTGGTCGAGCCGGGCCAAGCTGACCAACACCGCCGACATGATCCGGCTGATCATCCGCGACGAGGCCGTGCACGGGTACTACATCGGCTACAAGTACCAGCGTGGGCTGGCGCTGGTGGACGAGGCCAAGCGCGCCGAGCTCAAGGACTACACCTACGAGCTGCTGTTCGAGCTGTACGACAACGAGGTGGAGTACACCCAGGACCTCTACGACGAGGTCGGGCTCACCGAGGACGTCAAGAAGTTTCTGCGCTACAACGCCAACAAGGCGCTGATGAACCTCGGCTACGAGGCGCTGTTCCCGCGGGACGAGACCGACGTGAACCCCGCGATCCTCTCGGCGCTCTCACCCAACGCCGACGAGAACCACGACTTCTTCTCCGGTTCGGGGTCCTCGTACGTGATCGGCAAGGCCGTCGTCACCGAGGATGAGGACTGGGACTTCTGATTTCGCTGGTTGATTGAGAATCGGGCCGGCCGCACCGTCGGGGGGGAGGGACTGGGGCCGGCCCGATCATCTATTCAGACACCGGCCGGGCCGATTTTCTTCCCACGGGATTCTTGGCGCCTCCCGCGAGCGGGGGCACCCAACCCTGGAGGACTTTGCGGCCGATCAGTTGGCAGCCGTGGGTGTGTGCCAATTGCTTTGCGGCCCTGGTGAATTCCCGATTGCTCACGACGATGCTCCTGGTGCACCCGTGGTGGCGGGCGCCGGATACCACCTGCTGAACGGCGGCCACGCCAACGGATTTGCCGTAGCGCTTGCACTGGACCGCCACCGAGTGGCCGTCCTTTTCGGCGATCAGGTCGACGCCGTAGTCCCCGACCGGTGGGGTGAAGGTGACGCGCCAACCGGCCCGGCGCAGCCGCCCCGCGACATAGCGTTCGAACTCGACGCCGTCCATGGCGTCGACAGCGCCCAACATGGCGCGTCCCGCGCGCGGCCAATGAGCACGGGTTGCCCAGCCGGCCAGCACCGCGAGCAGCAGGGCCAGGTAAAACGCCACGAAGCCCAGCCCGGGGTTGTGCTCGGCGAGGCCGACCAACAGCCCGCAGGCCAGCGGGATGACGACGAGCGCCTTGAGCACGCCTCGATGGTAGGGATCGGCCATGACAAAACGAGACATTGACCGCAAGCGCCGCGCCCGGCCCGCACATGTTCGGGCAATGAACGGCATATGAATTGTGGGGATCCCGTGACGGCTCGCTAGCGTGGCTGATGCCACTGCCCGAAACTGTTCTGGTGACGACAACCGCATCCTCCGAGAAGGATCACCGCCACCATTTCTTGCGTTCAGTGATTCAGTGGCTGCAGGTCGGCTACCCGGGTGGCGTTCCCGGCCCCGACCGCGTGCCGCTGATGGCCTTGCTGCGCAGCACCCCGCTGACCGAAGACCAGATCCGCGAGGTGGTGCGCGAAATTACCAAGGACGGCTCCCCGGCGCTCGCCGACCATGTCATCGATCGCGACGAGATCGCCGAATTCATCTCCGACATGACGCAGTTCGACGCCGGCAAGGAGAACATCATCCGGGTGGCCGCCACGCTGGCCGCGGCCGGCTGGCCGTTGGCCGGCATCGACGTGAGCGAGGTTGTTCCCGACGACGAGCACGCGGAGGCCGCCGAAGTCATCGCCCGTGACCGCGTGCCCGAAGCACCGTCAGAGGTCGCCTCATAGCTTCGAGATGTCGATGACGAAGCGGTAGCGGACGTCGCTTGCCAGCACGCGCTCGTAGGCCTCGTTGATGTAATCCGGCTCGATCAGCTCGATTTCGGGCGTCACGTCGTGTTCGGCGCAGAAGTCCAGCATCTCCTGGGTTTCGGCGATGCCGCCGATGTTCGACCCGGAGAGGCTGCGCCGCGCCAGCGCCAGCGGGAACGCCCCCACCTCCATGGGGTGCTCGGGGATGCCCAGTTCGACGAGGGTGCCGTCGACGTCGAGCAGGCTGAGGTAGTCGTTGAGGTTCAGGTTCGCCGACACGGTGTTGAGTATCAGGTCGAAGCTGTTGCGCAACTTCTTGAAGGTGGCGGGGTCGGCCGTCGCGTAGTAGTTACTGGCGCCCAGCCGCAGGCCGTCCTCCATCTTCTTCAGCGACTGCGAGAGCACGGTCACCTCGGCGCCCATCGCGGCGCCCAGCTTGACGCCCATGTGCCCCAGGCCGCCCAGGCCGATGATCGCCAGGCGGGTGTTCGGGCCGGCCTTCCAGTGCCGCAACGGCGAAAATAGTGTGATCCCCGCGCACAGCAGCGGCGCCGCCTTGTCCAGCGGCAGGGAGTCGGGGATGCGCAAGACGAAGTTCTCGTCGACGACGATCGCCTGGCTGTAGCCGCCCTGCGTCGGCGTGCCGTCTTTGTCGGTGGAGTTGTAGGTGAAGGTCGCGCCCTTCTTGCAGTAATTCTCGAGGCCGGCCGTGCAGGAGCTGCACTGGCCGCAGGAGTTCACCATGCAGCCCACCCCGACGTGGTCGCCTCGCTTGTATTTGGTGACTTCGGAACCCACCTCGCGCACCACACCGGCGATCTCATGGCCGACGACGACGGGGTAATTCGGCACACCCCATTCGCCCTTGGCCGTGTGGATGTCGGAGTGGCAGATGCCGGCGAACTTGATGTCGATCGCCACGTCGTGCGGACCGGGTTCACGGCGCTCGATGGTGGTCTTGGTCAACGGTTCGGTTGCCGACGTGGCGGCATAGGCCGAAACAGTGCTCATGATATTCCTCTTCGATATGGTCGCGTCAGCAAAAGTTTAGCTAAGGTAATGTTCCCGGGCCAAACGGTGGCCGCCGGCTATCACCCTAGGACGACGGGTACCCGCTCGCCTGCCGCTAATTGATCGGGGCGTTGACCAGGCGGAGGTCGTCGACGATGCCGCGGGCCGCGATCAGGCCCTCGCCGGTCTGCCACACCTCGTCGTTGACGACGTAGACCCGGTTGTCGTGGTTGGCGGACAGCTTGCGCCACGGGTTGCTGTCCAGCACGGTGGCGGCGCGCTGGGCGGCCGCCGGTGACGCGCACGACACGTAGACGACGTCGGCGTCGGCGGCGGAGAGGTCGGGGTTTTTGGCCAGGTCGTCGTCGGTGGCGCCGATCTCGATGTAGGGCTTGTCGGTGAACCGTTGGGACGCCGGCCGGTCCACGCCGACGGCGCCGAGCACGCTGGCCGGGAAGTTGTTGGTGCCGTAGACCCGGATCGTGTTGGTGGTCAGCTGCACGATGGACGCCTGAAAGTGGGAGGCGTCATGGCGGGCGCCGATGTCGCCGGCCCGTTGGGAAAAGCCGTTGAGCAGCGCGTCCACCGCGGCGCCGCGCGCCGTCGCGGCCCCTACGCCGCGGAGGTTGTCCTGCCAGGCCGCGCCGGGCGCCGCGGTGAACACCGTCGGGGCGATCGCCGCCAGCTGCGGATACAACTTGGGCGTCAGGCCCTGCGATCCCAGGATGAGGTCCGGGTGGGTGGCCGCGATCCCGGCCAGGTCCGGGTTGCTGCGGGTCCCGACGCCGGGCACGCCGTGCACCGCGCTGCCCAGGTAGGCGGGCTGGCTCGACGACCCGTCGGGCAGCGCGGCGGCGACCACCCGCGATTGCAGTCCGAGCGCGCACAGGGCGTCGAGCTGGTCGCCGGAAAGCACCACGATGCGCTGCGGCTCGGCGGGCACCTGCACGACGTCGGGGGTGACACCGGCCGCGTTGTGGGCCTGCCGCGTCTTGGGCCCCGGATCGGCCGCCGCGGAGTCCCGCGCGCACGACTCGTCCGGGCGGCGGTCGTTTCCGAGCACGCCGGCGCCCGCGATCTGCGTGGTGGGGGTCACGAGGGCGGGGGTCGGCGCCTTGGAGCCGGGGTTGCCGGATCCGCAGCCGCTGCACGTGACGGCGATCACCGCAGCCAGCGCGGCGGCCGCGGGCGGCGACGCGGGTCGGATCAGGCCGAAAAGCACGCGTCAGACGCTAACACCCGCCGGCTCTGCGCCCGGCACGCCGGAACGACACGCCGCAGCGCCAAGCCGATTACGACAGTTTGTAGGACCAGCCCTGACGTCGGCATGATCGACGGCTAAGATTCGTGTCAGCTCTGTTTTGGGCCCCTGTCCTATCCGGATGTTTGGAGAAGCTGTTGACAGCCGAAGCGCCCCCCTTGGGAGAACTCGAGGCCGTTCGTCCGTACCCGGACCGGACCGGCCCCAAAGGGAACCTCGTCTACAAATTGATCACGACCACCGATCACAAGATGATCGGCATCATGTACACCGTCACCTGCTTCGGCTTCTTCTTCATCGGCGGACTGATGGCGCTGTTGATGCGCACCGAGCTCGCCGCGCCGGGGCTGCAGTTCCTGTCGAACGAGCAGTACAACCAGCTGTTCACGATGCACGGCACGATCATGCTGCTGCTGTATGCGACGCCGGTCGTGTTCGGGTTCGCCAACCTGGTGCTGCCGCTGCAGATCGGCGCCCCCGACGTGGCGTTCCCGCGGCTGAACGCCTTCTCGTTCTGGCTCTTTCTGTTCGGCGGTCTGACCGCGGCGGCCGGTTTCATCGTCCCGGGCGGGGCCGCGGACTTCGGCTGGACGGCCTACACCCCGCTGTCCGACGCCGTCCACTCACCCGGCGCCGGCGGCGACCTGTGGATCACCGGCCTGATCGTCGCGGGTCTGGGCACCATCCTGGGTGCGGTCAATATGATCACCACCGTGGTGTGCATGCGCGCGCCCGGCATGACGATGTTCCGGATGCCGATCTTCACCTGGAACATCCTGGTGACCTCGATCCTGATCCTGATCGCGTTCCCGATCCTGACCGCCGCGCTGTTCGGGCTGGCGGCCGACCGGCATCTGGGGGCCCACGTTTATGACGCCGCCAACGGCGGGGTTCTGTTGTGGCAGCACCTGTTCTGGTTCTTCGGCCATCCCGAGGTGTACATCATCGCGTTGCCGTTCTTCGGGATCGTCACCGAGATCATCCCGGTGTTCTCCCGTAAGCCGGTCTTCGGTTACACCACCTTGGTTTACGCGACGCTGTCGATCGCCGCGTTGTCGGTCGCGGTGTGGGCGCACCACATGTTCGCCACGGGAGCCGTTCTGCTGCCGTTCTTCTCGTTCATGACGTATTTGATCGCGGTGCCGACGGGGATCAAGTTCTTCAACTGGATCGGCACGATGTGGAAGGGACAGATCACCTTCGAGACCCCGATGCTGTTCTCGGTGGGCTTCCTGGTGACCTTCCTGCTGGGCGGCCTGACCGGGGTGATGCTGGCCAGCCCGCCGCTGGACTTCCACGTGACCGACACCTACTTCGTGGTCGCGCACTTCCACTACGTCCTCTTCGGCACCATCGTGTTCGCCACCTATGCGGGCGTGTACTTCTGGTTCCCGAAGATGACCGGCCGGCTGCTCGACGAGCGGCTGGGCAAGCTGCACTTCTGGTTGACCTTCATCGGCTTCCACACCACGTTCCTGGTGCAGCACTGGCTGGGTGATATGGGGATGCCGCGCCGCTACGCCGACTACCTGGCCAGCGACGGCTTCCAGGGGCTCAACATCGTCTCCACGATCGGCGCCTTCATCCTGGGCGTGTCGATGTTCCCGTTCGTCTGGAACGTCTTCAAGAGCTGGCGCTACGGCGAGGTCGTGACCGTCGATGACCCGTGGGGCTACGGCAACTCGCTGGAGTGGGCGACCAGCTGCCCGCCGCCGCGGCACAACTTCACCGAGCTGCCCCGGATCCGTTCGGAACGCCCGGCTTTCGAGCTGCACTACCCGCACATGGTCGAACGGCTCCGCGCCGAGGCGCACGTGGGCCGGGCGCACGGCCCGGCGGACAAGGACGTCACCAGGCTGGACGACGTCAACGTGCGCAGCTGATCGTCCGATAGGCGGCTATCGCCAGTGAGCACACCACCGAAGGTGTCGGTGCTGATCACCGTCACCGGAGTGGACCAGCCGGGCGTCACGTCGGCCCTCTTCGAGGCGCTCTCCCGGCACGGCGTCGAGCTGCTCAACGTCGAACAGGTGGTCATCCGGCACCGTCTGACGCTCGGTGTGCTGGTGTGCTGTCCCGCGGACGTCGCCGACGGTCCCGAGTTGCGCCGTGACGTCGAATCGGCCATCCGCAGGGTGGGCCTCGACGTCAGCATCGAGCGCAGCGACGACGTGCCGATCATTCGGGATCCCTCGACCCACACCATCTTCGTGCTGGGCCGGCCCATCACCGCCGGCGCGTTCGGGGCGGTGGCGCGGGCGGTGGCCGGCCTCGGCGTCAACATCGACCTGATCCGCGGCGTCTCCGACTACCCGGTGACCGGCCTGGAGCTGCGGGTCTCGGTGCCGCCGGGATCGGACGCCGCGCTGCGGACCGCCCTGAACCAGGTGTCGGCCGAGGAGCGCGTCGACGTGGCGGTCGAGGACTACACCCTCGAGCGGCGGGCCAAACGGCTGATCGTGTTCGACGTGGACTCCACGCTGGTGCAGGGCGAGGTGATCGAGATGCTGGCCGCCCGCGCTGGCGCCGAGGGCAAGGTCGCCGCCATCACCGAGGCCGCCATGCGGGGCGAGCTGGACTTCGCGCAGTCGCTCGAGCAGCGGGTGGCCACCCTGGCGGGTCTGCCAGCCACCGTGATCGACGAGGTCGCCGGACAGCTGGAACTCATGCCCGGCGCCCGGACGACGCTGCGGACGTTGCGGCGCTTGGGCTTTCACTGCGGTGTGGTGTCCGGCGGGTTCCGGGGGATCATCGAGCCGTTGGCCGAGGAGCTGCTGCTGGACTACGTCGCCGCCAACGACCTGGAGATCGTCGACGGCAAACTCACCGGGCGGGTCCTCGGCCCGATCGTCGACCGCGCCGGCAAGGCCACGGCGCTGCGGGACTTCGCCGAGCGGGCGGGGGTGCCGATGGCGCAGACCGTCGCCGTCGGCGACGGCGCCAACGACATCGACATGCTGGCGGCGGCGGGGCTCGGGGTGGCGTTCAACGCCAAACCGGCGTTGCGGGAGGTGGCCGACGCCTCGCTGAGCCACCCGTACCTGGACACGGTGCTGTTCCTGCTGGGGGTGACTCGCGGCGAGATCGAGGCCGCCGACGCGGTCGACGGCGAGGTGCGCCGGGTGGAAATCCCGCCCGACGCCTGACGAACCGAGCCCACACCCGGCAGGTATCCGGCCTTCCGGGTACGGCACGATGGTCGGGTGCCCGAAATCGGTACGGAGGCAGCCGACCCCGATCTGCTGATCGACTTTCACGACGTCTCGCTGCTGCGGGACGGACATGTCCTGGTCGGTCCGTTGGACTGGGCGGTCGAACTCGATGAGCGGTGGGTCATCGTCGGCCCGAACGGGGCCGGCAAGACGTCACTGCTGCGCATCGCCGCGGCGGCCGAGCACCCTTCGGCGGGTGTGGCCTTCGTGCTCGGCGAACGGCTGGGCCGGGTGGACGTGTCGGAGTTGCGCTCCCGGATCGGGCTCAGCTCGTCGGCTCTGGCGCAGCGGGTGCCCACCGACGAAGTGGTGCGCGACCTGGTCGTCTCGGCCGGCTACGCCGTGCTGGGCCGGTGGCGGGAGAGCTACGAGGAGGTGGACTACCGCCGCGCCATCGACATGCTGGAGAGCCTCGGCGCCGAGCACCTCGCGGACCGTCGCTACGGAACCCTGTCGGAAGGCGAGCGCAAGCGCGTGCTGATCGCCCGCGCGCTGATGACCGATCCGGAGTTGCTGCTGCTCGACGAGCCCGCGGCAGGCCTGGACCTGGGCGGGCGCGAGGAGCTGGTGGCGCGACTGGCCGACCTCGCTGCCGACCCGGACGCCCCCGCGCTGGTGCTGGTCACCCACCACGTCGAGGAGATCCCGCCCGGCTTCAGCCACTGCATGCTGCTGTCGGAGGGGCAGGTGGTCGCCGCGGGGTTACTGACCGACGTGCTGACCGCCGAGAACCTGTCCACCGCGTTCGGGCAGTCGATCGCCCTCGACGTCGTCGACGGGCGCTATTTCGCCCGCCGCGTCCGTACCCGCGCAGCCCACCGGAGGCAGTTATGACGTCAGCCACCGAACCGCCCCTGGTCCCGCGCCCGGCGGCGACCGTGATGCTGGTCCGCGACGATCCCCGCGGCATCGCCGTGTTCCTCATGCGCCGCCACGCCAAGATGGAGTTCGCAGCGGGCACCATGGTGTTTCCCGGTGGCGGCGTCGACGACCGCGACCGCAACGCCGACATCGCATGGGCCGGCCCGCCGCCGCAGTGGTGGGCGGAGCGCTTCGGCATCGAACCCGACCTGGCCGAGGCGCTGGTGTGCGCGGCGGCCCGGGAGACGTTCGAGGAATCGGGGGTGCTGTTCGCCGGGCCGGCCGGCGACCCCGACGGTATCGTCGGCGACGCCTCGGTGTTCGCCGATGCCCGCCGCGCGCTTGCCGACGGCACGCTGTCGTTCGCCGATTTCCTGCGCCGCGAGAACCTGGAGTTGCGCTCCGACCTGCTCCGGCCGTGGGCCAACTGGGTCACCCCCGAAGCCGAGCGCACCCGTCGCTACGACACCTACTTCTTTGTGGCGGCGCTGCCGGAAGGGCAGCGGGCCGACGGCGAGAACACCGAATCCGACCGTGCCGGCTGGACGACGCCCCAGGCCGCCATCGACGACTTCTCCGCCGGTCGCTGTTTCCTGTTGCCGCCGACGTGGACCCAGCTGGATTCGCTGGCCGGGCGGACCGTCGCGGACGTGCTGGCCGTCGAGCGCCAGATCGTGCCCGTGCAGCCGCACCTGGAGATCCAGGGCGACAACTGGGTGTTCGAGTTCTTCGACTCGGACCGCTACCACCGGGCGCGCGAAGCCGGCGGGATGGGGTGGCGGCATTGAGCGAGTTCGTCAGCACGGTGGTCAGCGACGGGTCGCGCGACGCGGGCCTGGCGATGCTGCTGCTGACGCGGCCGCCGACGAACGCGATGACCCGCCAGGTGTACCGGGAAATCGTGGCCGCGGCGGCGGAGTTGGGGCGCCGCGACGACGTGGCTGCGGTCATCCTGTTCGGTGGCCACGAGATCTTCTCGGCCGGTGACGACATGCCCGAGCTGCGCACGCTGACCGCGCCGGAGGCCCAGACGACGGCCCGGGCGCGGCAACAGGCCATCGACGCCGTGGCGGGCATCCCCAAGCCGACCGTGGCCGCGATCACCGGCTACGCGCTGGGTGCCGGGCTGACGCTGGCCCTGGCCGCCGATTGGCGCGTCAGCGGTGACAACGTGAAGTTCGGCGCGACCGAGATTCTGGCGGGTCTGGTCCCGGGCGGCGACGGCATGGCCCGCCTGACCCGTGCGGCCGGGGCGAGCCGGGCCAAGGAACTGGTGTTCAGCGGCCGGTTCTTCGACGCCGAGGAGGCGCTGACCCTGGGCCTGATCGACGAGATGGTGGCCCCCGACGACGTTTACGACGCCGCCGCGGGGTGGGCACGCCGCTTCCTGGACGGCCCGCGGCACGCCCTGGCCGCCGCGAAGGCCGGCATCAACGACGTGTTCGAGCTGGGCCCGGTCGACCGCGCCGAGGCCGAGCGGCGCCGCTACGTCGACGTCTTCGCCGCTGGTCAGACCGGCGACGAGGACCCGCAATCCGGCGCCCGTTAGGCTGCCCTGCATGACGACGAGTTCGACCGACGCCGTTCCCAACCCGCACGCCACCGCCGAGCAGGTGGAAGCGGCCCGGCATGACAGCAAGCTGGCCCAGGTGCTCTACCACGACTGGGAAGCCGAGTCCTACGACGAGAAGTGGTCGATCTCTTACGACCAGCGCTGCGTGGACTACGCCAGGGACTGCTTCGACGCCATCGTGCCCGACGAGGTGCTGCGCGAGCTGCCCTACGACCGGGCCCTCGAATTGGGTTGCGGGACGGGATTCTTCCTGCTCAACCTGATCCAGTCCGGGGTGGCCCGACGCGGGTCGGTCACCGACCTGTCGCCCGGGATGGTCAAGGTCGCCACCCGCAACGGGCAATCGCTGGGGCTGGACATCGATGGCCGGGTCGCCGACGCCGAGGGAATCCCGTACGACGACAACACCTTCGACCTGGTGGTCGGGCACGCGGTGCTCCACCACATCCCCGACGTCGAGCTGGCGCTGCGGGAGGTCGTCCGGGTGCTGCGCCCCGGCGGCCGGTTCGTTTTCGCCGGCGAGCCGACCACGGTCGGCGACACGTACGCCCGCACGTTGTCCACCTGGACCTGGCGCCTGGCGACCAACGTCACCAAGTTGCCCGGCCTGGACGGCTGGCGGCGGCCGCAGGCCGAACTCGACGAATCCTCCCGCGCCGCGGCGTTGGAGGCCGTCGTCGACCTGCACACCTTCACGCCCGCCGACCTGGAACGGTTGGCCGGTAACGCGGGCGCGACCGAAGTGCAAACGGCCACAGTGGAATTCACCGCCGCGATGCTGGGCTGGCCGCTGCGCACGTTCGAATGCGCCGTGCCGCCCGGCCGCTTGGGTTGGGGCTGGGCGAGGTTCGCGTTCAACAGCTGGAAGACGCTGAGCTGGCTCGACGCCAACGTGTTGCGCCACGTGGCGCCGAAGGGCTGGTTCTACAACGTGATGATCACCGGGGTCAAGCCCTCCTGAGCCGTGCTTCTGCCGGCCTCACGTTCGGCGTCGAGGACGTCCGCTATCTGCGGTCGCCAACGGGTGCCGCGGCCCTGGCCGCGGTCGCCGAACTCGAGCTGACCGACGCCAGCAAGGTCGCCGACATCGCCGCGGCCCGGGCCCGGTTCGGCGACCGGGCGGCGGTGTTGGTGGAGACGACGCTGCTGCGCCGGCGCGCCGCCGAAAAATTGAGCGGGCTGGGCGGCGGAATCCCGGTGTCGAACTGGCTGTTCACCCACGAGGCGCTGCAACAGGCCACCGCGGCCCCGGTGGCTGTGCACCGGGCCGAGCGGCTGGCCGAGGCGGGAGTCGTCGTCCACGACGCGACCTGTTCGATCGGCACCGAGTTGGCCGCGCTGCGCGGCGCCGGCGTCCGCGCGGTGGGCAGCGACCTCGATGCGGTGCGGCTGGCCATGGCGCGGCACAACCTGGGTGAGTGGGCCGACCTCTGCCGTGCCGACGCGCTGGCCCCGGTGACCCGCGACGCCGCGGTGTTCGTGGATCCGGCGAGACGCCTCGGTGCGCGCCGCCTGTTCCGCCTCGAGGACTACCGGCCGGCCCTGGGCGCGCTGATCGACGCCTACCGAGACCGCGATCTCGTCGTAAAGTGTTCTCCCGGAATTAATTTCGCAGAGTTGCACCGGCTCGGGTTTGATGGCGAGATCGAGGTGACGTCCTATCGCGGCTCGGTGCGCGAAGCGTGCCTGTGGCCGGCCGGGCTGGCGCGGCGCGGCGTCCGTCGGCGCGCCAGCGTCCTCGACCGCGGCGAGCAGATCACCGACGCCGACCCCGGCGAGTGCCCGGTGCGGCCGCCCGGGCGATGGATCGTCGACCCCGACGGCGCCGTGGTCCGCGCCGGGCTGGTGCGCCATTACGGCGCGCGGCACGGACTGTGGCAACTCGACCCCGACATCGCCTACCTTTCGGGGGATGAGCTGCCGCCGGCGGTCCGGGGCTTCGAGGTGCTCGACCAGCTGGCGTTCGACGAGCGACGGCTCCGCCAGGCGTTGTCTTCGCTGGACTGCGGGGCGCTGGAGGTCCTGGTGCGCGGGGTGCGGGTGGACCCCGACGCGCTGCGGCGCCGGATGCGGCTGCGCGGTGGCCGGCCGTTGTCGGTGGTCATCACCCGGATCGGGTCGCGGGCCGCCGGACGGGTGACGGCCTTCGTTTGCCGGCCGTCACGATAGCTCCCGTAGGCTGGTGTGATCGCTCTTTCAGGCGCCAGCCCCGCCTATCCTGCAAGGACATTCGAAGAATGCGTTATCTGATAGCGGCCCTGGTGCTCGCATCGGCGGCCCTGTGCGGTTGGCCGGCGGCCGCCGCGCCACCGTCGTGTGCCAGCCTGGGCGGCACCATCGAGGACGGCCAGATGTGTCGCGTGCGGGCCACCGGCCCGACGTACACGCTCAACATGGCGTTTCCCGCCGACTACCCCGACGAGCAAGCGCTGATCGACTACATCACGCAGAATCGGGACGGTTTCGTCAACGTCGCACAGAGTTCGGGGTCACGCGACCAGCTCTACCAGCTCGAGGCCACCACCGAGCAGCGCGGCTCCGGCCAGCCGCCGCACAACACCCGCAGCGTGGTGCTCAAGTTCTTCCAGGACCTCGGTGGGTCCCACCCCTCGATCTGGTACAAGGCGTTCAACTACAACCTCGGGACCAAGCAGCCCATCACCTTCGACAACCTGTTTGCGCCGGGCACCACGCCGCTGGACAGCATCTTCCCGATCGTGCAGCGCGACCTGGCGCGCCAAACCCCATTCGGGGCAGCCATTCTGCCTTCGACCGGGCACGACCCGACGCACTACCAGAACTTCGCGATCACCGACGATCAGCTGATCTTCTACTTCGCGCCAGGTGAGATGCTGCCGACGTTTGCCGGGCCGGTCGAGGCCGAGGTGCCCCGCACCGCCATCCCGCCGCTGGCCATCTGAGGTCTAGACGAGAAGGCCGTCCGGTGCCGGGCGGTCGCCGCACTTCTGGTAGCCGCAAGGGTCGGTTCCCATGACTCACAGGCTCAGCACACCTACCGTGACCGCGACCAGGAACGCCTGCACGCCGAGCAGCACCAAGGTCGCGGTACGGCCCACCGCCCGGTTGCGTCGGCTGGTCTTGTTGTACGCGGCGGCCGCGGCCTGCATCTCCGTGTCATCGGTCGCCATGGGCCCAGTGTGGCCCGGTTATGCCGGCGCGAAACCGTACACCTGGCCGTCGCTGGTCGCGACCACCACCCGGCGATCGGTGCCGACCGAGACCCCCACGGGGTAGCCGGTGGCCGCCGGAAGGGGGTAGCTCGCCAGCGTGTGGCCACTGCCTGGATCGAACACCAGCAGCGACATGCCCGGCGCGCCGTCGGCGGCCGGGGCGCTGATGGACGTGTAACCGACACCGGCACCGGCCAGGCTCGACGACGACAGCGGGATGACGTCGTCGCGGCGCCACGCCTGATCGGCGTGATCGCCCGCGTCCTTGAAGGCCACCAGGCGGGTGTCGGGACCGCCGCCCGATACGACGAGGCCTCCAGGGGTGACCGCGGGCGGCGTCTGAGCCAGGAATCCCAGCGGCACCGACCACTTCACCTTGCCGTCGGCGGCATGCAGTGCCCACAGTCGTTGGTCGCGGCCGTTGACGTAGACGGTCGACCCGTCGGCGGACAGCACCGGGCTGGCGATGACGCCGGCGCCGACGGCGTCGCTGGTCCACTCCCGGGACAGCAGCGGCGTCTGCCCGGGGTGATACTTCAGCCCGACCAGCTCCGCGGCCGGCGCACCCGGCTGCCAGACGCCCAGCACCGCCATCTGGGTGGCCGCCGAGAAGGCGGGCGCCGCGGCCACCGGGCAGCCCCGCCGCGCCGGCACGCAATCGTCCAAACCGCGCGTCGCATCGGTGGGGTCGACGCCCTCCACCAGATCCATCGGGCTGCCGACCACCATGCCGCGGTGAGCCTCGAAGACCAGCACCTGACCCAGGTGGGTCACCACGAGGAGCTGCCCGTGCCCGAGAAACCTTGGTGTGCCGGGCATTCCGATGACCGGCTGCCGCCACCGCGTCCACTGCGTCACCGGGAACGACAGGAAGGCGCCGGGCTGGCCGACGTAGAGGTTGTCGAACCCGTCGAGCAGGGGGCCCGCGAAGCCGCCGCCCTGGAACAGTCGCACACACCAGCGCTGCCGGCCGTTGTTGTCGTTCTCCCATTCCATGAGCGAACATCCGGCCGGGGTCTGCGCGTTGAGGGCCAGATAACCGCGCGCACTCAGCGCCGGACCGGCCGCAAGGGTGCCTTTGACCGAGCGCGTCCACCGCAACGTCAGCTTGGTGACGCCACCGGTTCCGGTGTAGCTGCTGTTGGCGGCGTCGGCGTATTGCGCGGGCCAGCCGGCCGCCGGTGATGCCTCCACCCACGAGTCGGTGTTGGCGCACCCGCTGAGCCAGGCTGCGATCCCGGCCGACAGCAACACCGATGACCACCGCCGAAGCCCGCGCGGGAGATGTCGGTCAAGCACCTCGATTCCCAGATCCTTCCCAGGGCGTTCGGCATGAGCGGCCAGTGAGTACAGGTGAGGGTAACCCGTCGCGACTCGGCCCTGGGGGATTGCCCGCGGTTCTCGGTTCACCAACCCGCGCGCTAGGCTCTCCGGCCATGACGAGCATGTGGGGCGCCCCGGTCCATCGCCGCTGGCGTGGATCGAACCTGCGGGACCCTCGCCAAGCCAAGTTCCTCACGCTGGCCTCGCTGAAGTGGGTGCTGCGCAACCGCGCCTACACACCCTGGTACCTGGTGCGCTATTGGCGGCTGCTGAAGTTCAAGCTCGCCAACCCGCACATCATCACCAGGGGGATGGTGTTCCTGGGCAAGGACGTCGAGATCCACGCGACGCCCGAACTGGCGCAGCTGGAGATCGGCCGATGGGTCCACATCGGCGACAAGAACACCATTCGCGCGCACGAGGGCTCGCTGCGGTTCGGCGACAAGGTCGTCCTGGGCCGCGACAACGTCATCAACGCCTACCTCGACATCGAGCTGGGCGATTCGGTCTTGATGGCCGACTGGTGTTACGTCTGCGACTTCGACCACCGCATGGACAACATCAACCTGCCGATCAAAGACCAGGGCATCGTCAAGTCGCCGGTGCGAATCGGGCCCGACACCTGGGTGGGGGTGAAGGTCACGGTGTTGCGGGGCACGGCCATCGGCCGCGGCTGCGTGCTCGGTTCGCACGCGGTGGTCCGCGGCGTGATCCCCGACTACTCGATCGCGGTCGGTGCGCCGGCCAAGGTCGTCAAGAACCGCCAGCTCGCCTGGGAGAGCACGGCCGCCCAGCGGGAAGAACTCGCCGCCGCCCTGGCCGACATCGAACGCAAGAAGGCCGCGCGTTAGGCCAACGGCGGTGACCCGCAGCGCCCGGCTTCGCCGCGCTCGCGATCACCGCTGGGCCAACGGCGGTGACCCGCAGCGCCCGGCTTCGCCGCGCTCGCGATCACCGCTGGGCCAACGGCGGTGACCCGCAGCGCCCGGCTTCGCCGCGCTCGCGATCACCGCTGGGTCGATTACGGCTCTGGGTGGTCGTCGACCTTGAAATCGAACTTGACGTCGCCGGCGTCGACGTTGGTGACGGTCACCTCGATGCCGTACTTGTCGGTGCCGTCTACGAGTTGGCACCGTAGCGTCGCGCCCTGGACGCCCTTCAAGTTGTCGGGGCAGGTCACCGAATCCGGTTTTCTGCCCACCTGCCGGGCCAGCTTGTTGCTGATGATGCTGGCGACCTGGTTTTTGTCGACCGTCTCCACCATGTCGAACTTGACGTCACTGCCGTTCACGCTCGTCACGGTCACGTTGACATTGAAGGTCTGGTTCTTGACCTTCATCTCGCAGTTGAGCTGTGCTCCCACCTTGGCCGGCAGGTCGTTCGGACAGTTCACCGAGTCGGGCTTATTGCCGGCGGCGTCGGTCATCTTCGAGGTGATCTGGCCGGCGACGTCGCTCTTGCTGACCGTGTGCGACGAACCGACGGAGCAGGAGCAGGCGGCGCCGGCGGCCAGCAACCCGGCGGCGGCACCCGAGGCCAGCAACGTCCGAACGATGAAGTGTGTCATTGGTGCCTCCAGGGCGCGACGACTGTGAGTCGGCTGATGATTGCATGCAATCGGCTTTGAGAGGGGCGATTGAGCAAACATTCACGCGGGCGACAATTCGTCGCTGAGCGCGGCGCGGCCGTGCGTCAGATGTTCTGGTAGCGGCGCAGCGCTTCGGCGCGCTCGGCGCCGTGGTCGACGATCGGGGCGGGGTAGCCGGCCGGCCGTTCCCCCTTACGCAGATGGGCGTCGTCGACCGAGCGCAGCTCGGGCACCCACCGCCGGATGTACTCGCCGGACGGGTCGAACTTCTCGCCCTGGGTGGTCGGATTGAACACCCGAAAGTACGGCGCGGCATCGGTACCGCAGCCCGCGCACCATTGCCACCCGTGCTGGTTGTTTGCCATGTCGCCGTCGACCAGCTGAGCCAGGAACCACTCGGCGCCCCACTGCCAGGGCAGGTGCAGGTCTTTGACTAAGAACGAGGCAACGATCATCCGCACCCGGTTGTGCATGAAGCCGGTCTCGCGTAGTTGCCGCATGCCGGCGTCCACCATCGGGTAACCGGTCTCGCCGGCTTTCCAGCACTCGAAGCGGCGTTTCGCCTCGGCGCCGGTGTCGGTGGAGATACCGTCGAACTGGCGGTTCCAGTTGCGCCAGGCGCTGGCCGGCCAGTGATGCAGCACGTCGGCGTAGAAGTCGCGAAAAGCCAACTCGCGCATAAATGCCTGCGCCCCGGGGTGGCGCAGGTCGAGGTCGGCGACCATGGTGCGGGGATGGATGGTGCCGAACTTCAGGTGCGCTGACATCCGGCTGGTACCGTGCAGATCGGGTCGGTTACGTTCCTCGTCGTAGCGGTGTAAACCGTTGTCAACGAATGACTTCCACTGCTTGCGGGCCGCCGCCTCGCCGGCCGGGAGGTCGAGCGCGGCGCCGGGATCGGGGATCTCGGCCGGCTCGATCCGCAGCTGTGCCGGATCGAGCCAGCCGGCGGACCCGGCACGCGATTTCGCCGGTGCCCGCCAGCCGGACTCGCGCCACTGGCGCAGAAACGGTGTGAACACCTGGTAAGGAGAGCCGTCTTTCTTGGTGACCCGCCCTGGCGACACCAGGTACGGCGACCCGGTAGCCACCAGGGGGACGGGACCCAGTGCGGCGCGGACTCGTTCGTCACGGCGCCTGCCGAACGGCGCGAAGTCTTCGGAGATGTGCACCGCCGACGCGCCGATGTCCGCGGCGATGCGCGGGATCACCTTGCCGGGCTGTCCGCGGGTCACCAGCAGCCGGCCCTCCAGGTCGGCACGCAGCCGTCGCAGCGAGTCACCCAGGAACTGGAGTCGGCGCGGGCCGGAGGAGGCCTCGAGCTTGGGGTCGAGCACGAAGCAGGCGAGCACCTCCCCGTCGTCGGCCGCCGCATTCAGCGCCGGATGGTCGCGCAACCGCAAGTCGCGACGAAACCATAAGAGCGTCGGCATGATCCGGTGGTCTCCTCAGCGGTTGAGCCGCCACACGTGGGTGGCCAGGGTGGTGGCGAAGGAACACCACAGCGGATACGCCGACAGGGCCAGTCCGGCCCGCGGGTCGGCTTGCGCGGCCCGACGCGTGAGGTCCGCGCTGCTCACCGTCAGCGCGGCGGCACCGGCCGCCGAGACACCGAGTTTGTGGAACCGGAAGAACAGCCAACTCCACGCGGCGTTGAGAACCAGGTTCACCCCGAGCGCGGCGGCGTAGCGGCGTGCCTTGTCGTGCTGTCCCGCCGCCCGGAATCGGTCGATGGCGACCGCCGACGTGACCGCGATGTCGCCGTAGAGGGTGGTCCATGCCACCGGGAAGGCGGCGTTGGGCGGCTGGTACGGCGGCTTGCGCAGCCGCGCATACCACGTGGGAACGCCTTTGGCGCTGGCGATGCTTCCGGATCCGGCGGCGACGGCGACGGCGAGGCTCGTCGCGGCCAGGGTTGACCTGTTCACCTGTTACTCCGTTCGTGTTGATTTTCGGCTTGTGCTGCAACGGTTTTGGCGGGTTTGGGCACAGCGGGCCACCAGATGCGGTCGCCGATGAGGGCGAACAGCGCGGGGATGACCAGCGTGCGCACCACGAAGGTGTCCAGCAGGATGCCGAGGCCGACGATGATTCCCAGCTGGGTCAGCACGATCAACGGCAACACGCCGAGCACACAGAAGACGGCGGCCAAAACGATGCCCGCACTGGTGATGACGCCACCGGTGGCCGACACCGCGGCGACCATCCCGCCGCGCGCACCGCGTTGCGCGGACTCCTCGCGGGCGCGCGTGACCAGAAAGATGGTGTAGTCCACGCCCAGGGCGGCGAGGAATAGGAAGGCGAACAACGGCGTGCTGTTGTCCAGCGCCGGAAACCCGAAGAGGTGGCTGCTGGCCCAGCCGCCCATGCCGAGCGCGGCCAGCGCCCCGAGGATGGTGGCAGCCAGCAGCGTGGGCGGCGCGAGCGCGGATCGCAGCAGGCCGTAGAGGACGACCAGGATGACCGCGAGGATCGCCGGGATCAGCAGGCGCCGGTCGTGGATGGCCGCGTTGCGGACGTCGAGCGCCTGCGCATCGGCGCCACCCACCAGCGCTGCGGGGCTGGCGGACTTCGTCCTATCCCGCAGTGCGGCAATGGTATTGAATGCCCGGTCGGAGGACGGTGGCGCATCGATCACCACCGACCACCTCGTCAATCCCGACGGCGAGCTGCCGGAATCGGTCGCCGATACCACTCCCGGCGTGGACCTAATGGCCTGCGGCACCCCCGAACGGGTGGGCGCGACGACCACCGTGGGGTTGGCCACGCCGGCCGGGAAATGCGCGGCCACGATGTCGTAGCCGGACACCGAATCCGCGTGGACGCGGAACTGCTCGGTCTGCGACAGACCGATGCGCGTGCCGAGCAGCCCGGTGGTCAGCGCCGCCAGGCCGGCGATCGTGACCGTCGCGACCAGCGCCGGGCGCCGGCTCACCCACACCCCGACGCGGTGCCAGGCGCCGGAATCGGTGGTCGCGGTGTCTTCGGGGTGCGGGATGAAGGGCCAGAACAATCGCCGGCCGCACAAAGCGAGCAGCGGTGGCAATAACACCAGGGCCGACACCGCGGCGACCACCAGGCCGCACGCCGCCAGCGCGCCCAGGCTGCGGGTGCTCGGCGTCGACGCGAACAGCAGGGTGAGCAACGCCAGCACCACGGTGGCGTTGCTGGCGACGATCGCCGGTCCGGCCATCCGCACCGCGCGGCGCAACGCGTCTCGGTGCCCGCTATGGCGGCGAAGCTCCTGTCGATAGCGGGAGATCAGCAGTAGCGCGTAGTTGGTGCCCGCGCCGAAGACCAGCACACTGGTGATCCCCGACGTGGCACCGTCGAAGCTGAGCCCGGTCAGCGACGCCACGGCGGTGCCCACCGCCGCCGCGACCCGGTCGGCGAACCCGACCACCAGCAGCGGCACCAGCCACAGCACCGGGGAGCGGTAGGTCGCGATCAGCAGCAGTGCCACCACCGACGCGGTCACCGCGAGCAGGGTGACGTTGGCGTTGGTGAACGCGCCTGCGATGTCCGCGCCGAACGCCGGGCCGCCGGTGACGTGGGCCCGCAGGTCCGCCGGCAGGCCGGTCGAGGCGGCCTTGCGCAGATTGGCGACCACGTCGCTGAGGGTGAGTCCGGAGAGGTCGGCGCTGACGGCCACCACCCCGATCGCGGCCTTGCCATCGGCCGATACCCGCGCCGGCGCCGCTCCGGCGGGGCCGCCCGGCGGCGCGGCGGCCTGCATGCGGTCGCGTGCGGCCTGGGCGGCGGCGACGCCGCCCGGGCCCAGCGGGGCGCCGTCTGCGCGGCTGACGACCATGATCAGGGGAACGGAGTCCCCGCCGGGGAATTGGCGGGCCAGCGCGTCCACCCTCGCCGAATCCGAGCCGGCGGGCACCGACAGGGGCGCCTGCCCCGCCGCCGCGTTGGCGCCGATCACCGCCATCAACCCGACGCCCAACAGGAGGCCGCACAGCGCTAACAGCCACGACCGGCGTCCCGTCACGGCCGCGGCCACGCGATCCCACACCACGAATAGAAGTCTTTCAGTATGTTAAACATTAATCAACTGAAATTACGCATCGTCACGCATAGGGCGCCGACGGTACGCAACTAGGAGCACTATGGACATTATGGATCTTTGGGGCCGGGGGTTCGGCGCGCCGGGGTGCCCGCCGTGACGACTGACCGCGGGCCCATGACCACCCGCAAGCGGCGGCACATCGACGTGTGCCTCGGCGAACAGGTCAACTATGAGCATCTCAGCACCGGGCTGGACCGCTACCAATTGCCCTACAACGCCCTGACCCAGACCAGCCTCAGCGACATCGACCTGTCCGCGAAGTTCTTCGGCGCCAACCTACGGGCGCCGATTCTGATCGGTGCGATGACCGGAGGTGCCGAGTTGTCGGGCACGATCAACCGGAATTTGGCCGCGGCCGCTCAACAACTGGGCATCGGCATGATGCTCGGCTCACAGCGGATCATGCTCGACAGCGCGCTGGGGGAGCGCGCGGCGGCCAGCTTCGCCGTTCGGGACGTAGCCCCGGATGTGCTGCTGTTCGGCAATATCGGCCTGGCCCAGCTGACCGCGGCCGCCGTGCCCGAGCTGGCGAAGGCTCTCGACCGAGTGGGCGCCGATGCGCTTGCCGTACACACCAATCCGTTGCAGGAGGCAATGCAGCGCAACGGCGACACCGACTTCTCCGGCTCCTTGGGCAGGCTACGAGATGTGGCCGACGCGATAGATTGCCCGGTGTTGCTCAAGGAGGTCGGCCACGGGATCGGCGGCGCGGCCGCAGCGGAACTGGTTGGGACCGAAGGCGATTTGCCGGTCTCGGGAATAGACGTCGCGGGCGCCGGCGGCACGTCGTGGTCACGGGTCGAGCAGTTCGTCCGCTACGGCGAGCTGCGCTACCCGCACCTGGCTGATTGGGGCATCCCGACCGCGAAGGCGATCGTGGAGGTGCGTGAGGTGCTGCCGGACATCCCGTTGGTCGCCTCCGGCGGCATTCGCACCGGCATGGACGCCGCCAAGGCGATCGCCTTGGGCGCCGACGTCGTGGCGGTTGCTCGTCCCCTGCTGCCCGCCGCCATTGAATCCGCTGCGGCCGTTGTCGATTGGCTGCAGCCATTCATCGACGAGCTCCGGGTCTGCCTGCACGGATGCGGTGCCCCAAGCCTTTCGGCATTGCGCGCAGTCGACCTCACGCCCGTCTCGTAGCTGCGTGTGACATGGCGGTGATACTGGCCTACGGGTCGCCCGTCCTGGGCCACCTGTTGCCGGTCGGGGCGCTGCTGGCCGAGCTCGCCGGCCGCGGCCATGAGGTTCATGCGCGCACCATGGCGGGCGGGGTCGCGACGATGCGCGCGGTCGGGGTGCACGCCGCGCCGGTCGATTCCGCCATCGAGGGCATCGTCGGCGAGGATTGGCGGGCGCGCAGCGCGTTGGGAGTCTTGAAGTCGACGATCGACGTGCTCTGCCGGCGGGCGGTGCTCGAAGTCCAGGATCTGCGCCGCGCGGTGGATGCGGTCCGGCCGGACGCGGTCATCGTGGACGCGAACTGCTGGGGCGCGATGTCGACGGCGGAGGCGGGGCATACTCCGTGGCTGGTGTTCTCGCCGTTCACGCCGTACCTGCGGTCCCGCGGGGTGCCGCCCTTCGGCCCGGGGTTACGCCCGCTGCCGGGCATCCTCGGCGACATCCGGGATGCCCAGGTGCGACCGATCGTCCGTCATCTCTTCGACCGGCCAATGCTGCCGCGGCTCAACGCCATTCGCGCGGAGCTGGGGGTGTCGCCGGTCGGTTCGGTCGACGACTTCATGCGGCGCGCGCCGCTGCTGCTGGCCGTCGGCGGGGAGCCCTTCGAGTACCCGCACCCGGGCTGGGCGGGCTTGGTTCACCACATCGGCGCGTGCGCGTTCGAACCCGCACAGGCGGCCGCGCCCGACTGGATCGATGAGATCGAGCGGCCGGTGGTGCTGGTGAGCACGTCCTCGATCAAGCAGCCCGACGCGGCTCTGGGGCGGACCGCGCTGCGGGCGCTGGCCGACGAGCCCGTGCACGTGGTGGCGACGTTTCCGGCGGGCATACCGCCGGGCCTGCCGCGACCATCCAACGCGACCATATGCCGCTTCGTCCCCCACGCGGCCGTGCTGGAGCGGGCCAGCTGCGCCATCACGCACGGCGGAATGGGAACGACGCTGAAGGCCCTCGACCGAGGTGTACCCGTCTGCGTCGTGCCGTTCGCGCGCGACCAGGCCGAAGTCGCCCGGCGGGTGGAGGTCGCTCGCTGCGGCACCCGCCTGGCTGCCAAGAACCTCACCCCGGCACGGCTGAGGGCGAAGGTGCGCGCGGCGATGACGATGGCGGACGGCGCGCGTCGGGTGGCTGCCGGCTTCGCCGCGACCGGAGGCGTGCAGCGCGGGGCGGACCTGATCGAGCAGCGGGTGCTCGGCTCCGCGGCCAGGCGGCCGGTGCGCTAGGCCGGTTGATCGCCCGCCTTGCTCACCGCGCGAGCCCTGCCCTTCGCAGGCGCGCGCTTCGCGTTGGTCGCCGGCGGCTTGGCGGCCGCTCCGTCGAGTCGCGATTCAAAGGTCGACATCGCCTCCATCATCGCCAGGAAAACCCGGTGTGCGGCGGCCAGATCCCGGTCGGACACGCCGGCAAGGGCCGCACGCAATTCAGCACCGAGGGGGGTGAAGAACGAACGGGCCAAAGCCATGCCCGATTCTTCGTAGCGGAGCAGCGTCTTGCGCCGGTCGCCGGGATCGGGCTCGCGGCGCAGGTGGCCGGAGTCGATCATCCGGTCCACCAGGTAGGTGATCGCGGCCGGTGACACGTCCAGGCGTTGCCGCAACTGAGCGGGTGTCAACGGCGTCCCGGCCGTTTCGGCAACCATGATGTGCAGCAAGGCGTGCAGGTCCGTGCCGCCGACCTCGTTTTGACGCGCGAAGTGCCGGCCGATGCGGTCCGATTGCGCTGTGAGCGCGCGCATGTCGGCCGACATCAGCTTCTCGAGTTCGGCTCGGTCCAGTCGCCGCTCAGCGGCGCCGCGCTTGGTCACTTACCTGAGTCCTTCTGCATGATTCGCCGACCAGCGTATCGGCGACCGCCGTGCGTCGGCCACGAACCCCGGCAAGTGTCGCGCATTTGTCTGCGATTGCCTCGCCGAAGCGCCGCCCCGCGTCTGTCTCGTGCTCTTGCGACGCGTCGATCGCAAGCCGCTTCTCTAGCTCGCTCGTCCGTGTCCGAATCGTCAGTCGGCGGGACGAAGCGCGCCCGGCTTGTGTACCGCGTCCGCGTCCGTCTTGTCGCTGCGGACGTGGTACTGGGGTTCGTCCTTGGACGCCCGCACGGTGCGGCCGGCGGCCTCGGTGTCGGAGGTGACCTCGCGTTCGACCGTTCCGCGGACGGTGCGGCCGTGGCTCTGCCACTCAACCTTGTCGCCCTTGTGAAACTTCTTGTCACTCATGCCGGTCGTCCTGTCAACAGTGCGACCGGGCCGTCGCCTGCGTCACGCCGCGCGCCTTGGCCGTGACATCGCGCGCGATGCCGCCGAACACCACATCGCGATAGGGGGCGGCCGCGTTCCAAAAGACTTGGCCCGCAATCCCATACGGCTGAAAGAGCGCTCGCTGGCGGTAGCGGGAGCCGCCGTCGCCGTCGGGGGCTGTTGACAGCTCCAGCCATAGGCGCCCGGGAAGCGGGATATCGGCACGCAACCGGAGCAGGCGGGGGGTGTCGATGCGCTCCACCCGCCACCAGTCAAGTGCCTCGCCTTCGTGCAACTCCTGACCGTCGAGCGGCCGGCGCCGCGGCCGGATGGCTGCCAGTGCGCCGTTGATCCAGCCCCGCAGGGGCCATTCCAACGGCAAGACCGACCAGTTGCGCTCGGCGACGGCGGATTGGATGGCCCGCCAAAGCGTTTCGGGGTCGGCGCGGCTAGGGCGTTGCCTGACGTCGGCGTACAGCGATCCACCCGCCCACCGCGGGTCGGTGGGCAGGGGCTGGGAAGGCTCGCCGTTCGTGTCGGCGCGCGACCACCGGGTGCGCAGATCTTTTTCGCGCACGTGCGCCAAGGCGAGTGCGACGGCCTCCTCGTAATGCGTCAGCCCGCCGTCGGGATCGGGTATGTAGCGGGCGATGTCGTGGCCGGCGCACACCACGTCGTTCTCCAGCGACTCCATCAGCGAGACGGCGAGTTGGCGGGGAATCGGTGTGAGCAGGTCGACCCACGGCGCCGAGAGCCGCGGGGTCAACAACGGCACCGGCACCGCCGGCCGCCTCGGCAGGCCCGCGATCACGGCGTATTTGCGGATCATCTCGGTGTAGGTGAAGCGGTCGGGCCCACCGATGTCGAATGGGCGGTTGACCTCGGCGGGCAGCTCCGCCGCGTGGAGAAGGTAGTAGAGCACGTCGCGCACCGCGATGGGTTGGACGCAGGTGCGCAACCAGCGCGGGGCGACGATCAGCGGCAGCCGCTCGGTGAGGTAGCGCAGCATCTCGAAGCTTGCCGAACCCGCCCCGATGATGGCGGCCGCGCGCAACTCGACGGCGGGGACGCCCGAGGCCCGGAGCAGTCGCCCCACCTGCGCGCGCGAGGCCAGATGATCGGAGAGCCGCTGTCCGTCGGGCGTGATGCCCCCGACGTAGACGATGCGGGTCAGGCCCGCTTGCGCCGCGCGCTCGGCGACGTTGCGGGCGGCGCGTTCGTCGAAGTCGACGAAGTCCGATCGCATCAGCGAATGCACCAGGTAGTACAGGACCTGCTGACCGTCCAGGGCCCGTCGCACCGCGCCCGCGTCGATGACGTCACCCCGCACGACCTCCACCCGGCCGCGCCAGGCGACGTCGTCGAGCTTTGCGGGATCGCGCGCCAGCACACGTACGGTGTGACCGTTGTCGAGCAGTTGGGGGATGAGCCGCGTGCCCAGGTATCCCGTGGCGCCGAACACGACACAATGCATCAATTCACTTCCTTCGCCGACTGGTCGTCGGGGGTGACGGTATGGGCCGGATGCGCGGGCGTGCGCCGGCGTTCCTTCAGCCGCGCCTCGTAGAGGTGACGGCGGCCGCCGGTGAGGCGGGTCCGCACCAGGCGCTCGACTTCCTGGAAGCATCGGTAGTACCCGTCGTCGTATTCGTCGACGACCTGGAACGTCCACCGTCCCGGTAACACGTTGCGCCCGACCAGTTCGTCGCTGATGTGTTGGGCCAGGTCGGCGTTTCCCAGTTCGCGCAGCTGGGCGACGGCGGCATCGAGTTGCAGGTCGGCGTGCCCGGTCAGCTGGTGAAACGAGTACAGGTGTCCCCGGGCCCGCTCGACGGTCTCCAAGGCCTCGGTGACTTTGCCCACCGCCTCCGCGACGGCGTCATTTGTGCCGTCTTGACTCATGTTTCCTCCCCGGCTGGTCGCTGCGGCATTCCCGGTGGACCACAGGCCGAATCCCCGGATGCCCACCGGGGAATAAATTAATTAACTTAATATTTAAGTTACTGCATGGATGCCAGGCATGGGCAATGCCCCTCACCCGTGAACGCTTGCGAATCAACGGGTTTGCGCACCAGCGGTGCCGGGAAGGGTCAAAGGGGTCTGAGATCCTTCTTGGCGGAACGACGCAGCTGGATCATCCGTGCTGCGCCGACCAGCACGGTCGTGGTCGCGCCGGCCACGGCGGCCAACAGGTAGCCCACTCCCACGGACAGGTTCCAGTGGAAGCCCAAGAAGTGCGTGGTGACCGATTCGGTGTTCTGCGCGACGAAGATGAGCAGGACGATGAGGATCACCAGGCCGACGACCAGCGCCCACCACGCGGCCGCCAGCCGGGTGAATGATCGCGACGACTGCTCGGGGGGAACGTGCGACTCAATGCTCATGCTGGTGACTAGCCCCTCGCGGGGCGAGCCAAACCCTGCGTAGCCCGAAATGTTTTCGTGCCCTGCGGTTTAAATCAGCGGGTCCGGGGTACTTGCCCCGCGATGACTGTGAAAGAGGTGCCGCAGCGTGTCTGGCGCGGCCGGCGCAGAGCGCTGCGGCTGCAGCGGGACCTGTGGCTCGCGCAATTGGCCCTCTGGCCGACCTTGATCCTGTCGGCCGTTGTGCTTTCCGTGGCCGCTTGGGCCTTGTGGCAACGCAACTCTGGTCGCCGTCACGCCGAAGCAACGCCGCCCGGCACGGATTCGTCGGTAGCCGGCGCGCCAGGGCGGCGGCCGGGTGTGAGCGGCTGACGCCGAGCCAATAGGCCCCAGGAGATGGCGGCCGACACGAACGCGAAGAACTGTGCGACGCCTACGCGGCCCGACGGAACGAGAAGCCCCGCGACATAACGGTCGACGAATCCCGTGGTGGGTAACGGATTCATCGCCGCGCGGCGGCGGGCCCACGATTCCAGTTCCGTCAATGGGCAGGGCAGCTCGAGCGTGACGACCGCCGCACCCCAGGCGACGGCGGCCCGGTGCAGCGCGATGGTACGTGGCCAGCGCAGCGCGAGGAAGCCGCCGACCGGTACGTACGCCAGGTAGGCGAGGTGCACGCCAACCGTGAGGACGACGGCGGCGACATATCCTTTCCGCACGGCCGGACCGTCACGCGAGGCCGGCACGCACGTGGTAACGGCGCTCGGCGTAGGCGAGATCGTCGCGCCATAGCCGGTTGGCCGCGAACCGCATCAGCGGGGTGATCAGTGGCGCCGCCCGGGACGCTCGCCTGAACCCGGGGCGGTCCGAATGCGCGATGGTGGCTTCCAGCACCGCGGTGCGCGGAAGCCCGTCGGGGCCCAAACCGATTGGGGTGGCGTGGGTCTCGACGGTACTACCGGTGCCCTCGCCGTCCACGATGCGCATGACGACGGTCCGTGCCTCGGGGCAGCTGAATTCCGCGACGACGGGGACACCCAGGCGGCCCATCCGGAAGGTCACCGCTACCAAGAAGCGATCGGCGTGTTCGGTTGGCGTGGTGAGCACTTCGAGCCGGGTGAACGAGTAGGGGTGGAACCACGCGCCGTGCCAGGGATCGAGCCGGTTGGCGATGATGTCGGCGGGCTCGCACACGCCCGCCATGCGGGCCACGGCGCCCACGGTATCGCCGGCCGGCCGGGCCGGAATCACCGGCTCGTCCAACGGCTGTTCCCCACCCACCTGGTCGAGCCGCACCCACACCAGGGTGCCATCGTCGTGGCCGGGCAAGGGGCTCCACCCGAATTCGCGGGTATGGCCGTCCAGCGCCAGGCCGTGCCATCGGCAGATCAGCGTGCCGCCGTGCACGGCCCCGGTGGCCAGATCGGCCCCCAGGTGTGGGCAACTGCGAGGCCCCACGCAGAGTCGGTGGTGTTCGTCGCGCCAGGCGACGACCTCGACCCCGGCCACCCGCGTGCCGAACGGTCGCCCGGGACGCACGTCAGCGCTGCCGGCGAAGGCGTACCAGTTTCCGGTGGGTTTCTGCCGGGCCCGCTCCAGCGCGGCGTCGATGATGGCGGGTTGTGCCTCCCGGTAGGTCGGTCGCTGGGCGGCCCACGACGCGCGTGGGATCACCTCCAGGGGCCAGTCTTTGGGCCGGGTGGCCGGCCACCGGTGTTGCAGCTGTTGGGGAATCTTCATCGTGGGGCACGTCCTTCGCGGCTGGCGAGCCATCGCAACAGGGGTGACCGGCCTCGGGTGGGTACGGTGACCAACGGGTGCCCGGCCAGTCCCCATCCTCCCAGCAAATGGTTGGCGGCGCACCAACCCGTGGTGGCGGCGCGCTCCATGAGTGCGACGGGCAGGTCGATGCGGACGGCGTCGCCGGCCAACAGCAGCCCCGGCTGCGGCGTGGCGACCGTGGGACGGTCCGCATAGGACCCGGGGGAAAACAGCGGGCAATCGCTGCGGTGCAGCAGTCGCTCGTAGACGATCTGCGCCGCCGCGGTTTCCGGATACACCTTGTGCAGTTGACGCAGCGCTGCCGCGCGCGACGGTGCGGCATCGAGGGCGTAGGAGTGCAACTCGACGACCGACCCGTGGTGCGCTTGGGACCATTGGGCTGCCTCGCGTTCGTAGCGCTCCAGCACGCTGATGTTGTCCAGCGGCTCGTGGCCCGCCGTGCCCAAGAACGCCGCCCGCCCGGCGTCGACGCGCCGGTCGAGCCACAACCGATGAACGGCGAACGGCGGCGCCGTGCGCATCCGCGCGATCTGTGCGCGCCAGTCTTCCGTGCCCAGGCCGGTCGATGCCCCGACGACGCGCTGCAGACCGGCCACATCGGTGGCCAGCACCACGGCGTCGGCGTCCAGCTGTTCGCCCGAATCGGTCTGGACCCGGAACGGCTTCGCCTCGCCCGTGTCGACGCGCGTGGCACCGGTGCCGAGCCGAAAGTGCACGTTCCGCGCCTCGAGGTGGGAGCGCAGCGGCTGCCAGAGGGCGCTGTCGTAGTTCGATGTGGGGACGTCGAAGATAAGGCCTTCGGACGACCCGAGGAAGTAGATGTGGAACATGGCGGCCAGCTCGGCCGCGGAGAGCTTGGCGGGGTCGGCGAAGAAACTCCGCGAGAACACCTCGAACGCGAGATGCCTTGCGGCCTCCGGGAACCGGATGTCCTTGAGGAACGTCGCGGCGTCGAAGTGGTCGAGGCGCTCGTAGATGCCGGGCACCGACACCGCGGCCAGCGGGGCGGCCGCGCGAGCGTCGATCTCGAGGAAGTCGCGAAGGCGGAACGTCGGGCTGCGCGCGGCGAAGGCCACCGCGTTCCACGGCGGGGTGCGGGGCAGCCCCCGGAAGGTGTCGCGCCGGCCCGCCCCGTCGATGAGCGGATAGTCGTCGACGGCGGTGAGCATCCGCAGTTGTGGATCGATGCGTCCGAGCAGGGCCCGCAGGTTGTAGTACTGCCGGAAGAACGCGTGGAAGCCGCGGTTCATCGCGAGGTCGACCCCGTCGTGGCGCTCGGTCCAGCCGCCCACCCGACCACCGAGGTAGTGCTCGCGCTCGACCACCTCGACGGCGACGCCGCGTTCGGCCAGCCCGGTGGCGGCCGTCAGCCCGGCGATGCCGCCGCCCACGACAACCACCCGGGGTCGTGACGGCAGCGTGCTCGCATCCGGCAATCCGGATGTGGCGGGCCGTGTTTCGCGTCGGCGATCGGCGGGGCGGGATGTCATGACGGCGCGTCCGCCAGGAACGTGTGCACGATGTTGGCCTCCCAGCCGGGCATCGTTTCGCTGTGCACCGCGGTGAAGCCCGCCTCGGCGAGGCGGGCCCTGAAGCGTGCCGCGCCGTCGAACTCCAGCACGCTGCGCCACAGGTAGCGGTACAGCGCCGCGTCCCGGGTGCGCCACCACCCGGCCGGAATGATGATGCCCCAACACACGGCGTGCCAGATCCAGGTGGCGGCGGGGGAGTCGCGCACCGAGTATTCGTGCACGGCCAGGGTGGCGCCGGGGCGCAGCAGCATCCGAAGCTTGCGCAGTTGGTCGTCGGGGTCGGCCAGGTTGCGGATCAGGTAGGCGGCCAGGATGCCGTCGAACGGTCCGGTGATGCCGTGCTCGGCCAGGTCCTCGACGGGGGTGTGCACGAATCGCACCGAGGGGGGCCAATTCTTGGCGGCGGCCTCGTCGAGCATGCCCCGCGACGCGTCGACGGCGACGATGTTGGCCTCGGGGGCCACGGCGAGCAGCGCGGCCGTCGAGGCGCCGGTGCCACATCCCGCGTCGAGCAGCCGTAAGCCCCTGCCGCGTTCGCGGATTCGCATGCGGCGGGCGGAGAGCAGCAGTTGCTCGTGGTAGCCGGGGCTGGCGCCCACGAGCCGGTCGTATGCCGTCGCTCCCGCGTCGAACGCGGCGGACAACTGACCGGGGGTGGGCCCGGCCTCACCGACGCGCACGTTGGTGTTCCCATCCCAGCAATACCGCGGTGGCCAGCGCGAAGCCGAACAAGAAATCCTCGACCGGGATGTCGAACGGGAAGCGCAGGCCGGTGATCTGGCGAGGGGCATAGCTGACGATGGGGGAGCTGAGCTTGGTCAGCCAGCCATCGACCGGAACCTGGAAGCCGAGAATGATCAGCATCGACAGCCAGTAGCCCGGCCGCCGGAAGAGCCCGGTGCGCAGCACCGCCAATTCCAGTGCGCAAACGGCCAATACGGCCACCACGGCCGGAACCGTGTAACCCAGGCCGGTCATCGGCGGTTGACCCTGTCCAGGATGGTGCTGACGGCGTTGTAGGTGAGCAGCGCGCATATCGGGATGACGACGAAGAACAGCACTTCTTCGACCGGCACCCGGAACGGGATACTCAGGCCGGTGATGTAGGCGCTGTTGTAGGTCCAGACGCGCGCGGCGATGGCGATCTCATCCCAGATCAGGAACACCACCGCCACGGGGAAGACCGCCTTGGCAAGCCGGCGCCATTGCCGATAGACGCCGGGACCGAACATCTCCAGGGGGGCGGTGATCGCCAGGCACCCCGCCAGGACCAACAGATATTGCCAGCGATCCGTCATGCGGCCCCCGGAGGATCCGAAACACCGGGCGAACTGATGCGCGCCCGCCACGACCGTATCAGCCCGATGCCGGCGACCTGCAGTCGTCGAGCCTTGCCGACCGTGGCCCGGTGGTTGAACACCGCAAAGTCGCTTTCCTCGATGCGGTCCAGGATCTCCGAATACAACGCCGCCGCCGTCGCCACGCACGGTTGTGAGCGGGGACTGAGCATCGCGATGCCGGCGTCGGCGAACCGGTAAGTCTCCCGGGTGATTTCGTGTTGAGCGGCCAGCGCCGTTCGGACCCGCGGGTCGGTGCGGCGGTTCCGGTGACACCAGGTCAACAGCTCGCGATCCACTCCGTGGGCGGCGAGTTCATCGGCCGGCAGGTAGACCCGGCCGCGCAGCAGGTCTTCGTCGACATCGCGCAGGAAGTTGGTGAGCTGAAACGCCCTGCCCAGCGCAGCGGCGTAGGGCGCGGCCTCCTCGACCGGCACCGCGGTTCCCAGCACCGGAAGAACCTGCAGCCCAATGGCTTCGGCGGATCCGCGCATGTAGAGGTTGAGCGCCTTGCGGTCGGGATAGTCGGTGATCGTGAGATCCATCCGCATGGATGCCAGGAAGTCGTCGAACAGCTCGGTGCCGATCCGGTACCGGCGCGCGGTGTGGGAGACCGCCGCGAGCACGGGATCGTCGAGATGTTCTCCACCGGCGAAGAACTTGTCGGCCAACTGCTGGAGCCGTTCGGCGCGGATATCGGTGCACAGCTGCGGATCGAGGTCATCGAGGATGTCGTCGGCATAGCGCGCGAAACCGTAGAGGGCGTGTATCGCCGGCCGTTGGTCGGGTGCCAGTAGCCGGGTGGCCAAGAAAAAGGTGCGGCCGTGCGCGGCGTTGAGCTCGCGGCAGCGACGGTATCCCTCGCGCAGCCGCGGATCGTCGATTCCGGCCGCGTCCAACTCGCTGCGGATCATGTCAGCCCGGCTCCCATGTCGTGATGTGTCGGCATCCGGTTGGCTCGGCCGGCACCGATGCCGGTGATGCGGTCGGCGGCGAGCCGGCCCGAGATCAGCGTGGTGGGGACACCGACGCCGGGCACGGTCGACGATCCGGCGAGGACCGCGTTGTCGATGCCGCGCACCATGTTGGCCGGCCGGAACGGACCCGTCTGCGCGAAGGTGTGGGCCAGCGCGAATGGGCTGCCGGCGGCCATGCCCTGACGCGCCCAGTCCGCCGGCGTGACCACGTCCAAAACCGTTGCGTTGTCGGGCAACCCGGGAAGCATCCGGGCCGCCACGTCGTCGATGAGGTTGTCGACGTACCGGGGCCCGACACTGCCCCAGTCGATGTTCCCGCGATCCAGATTCGGCGCCGGGGCAAGCACGTACAGCAGGTCCCGACCGTCCGGGGCGAGGGTCGGGTCGCTCGCCGTGGGGCGGGTGACCAGCAGCGACGGGTCCTGCATCAACCGTCCGTCGCGGATGATGTCGGTGAAGGTCCGATCCCAGGAATCACCGAACAAAATGGTGTGGTGCGCCGTGTCGGACGGGACGCGGCGACAGCCGAGATGAGCCACGACCGCCGACGGTGCCGGGCGCAGCCGCAGGGGCCGACGCGGCGTGCGGCCCAATAATGCGTAGGACTGCGGCAATTCGGTGGTCAGCACCACAGCGTCGCAGGCGATGGGGTCCAGGCGATCCGTTCGCACGGCTTTGACCCGCCCGCCGGAGCGGTCGAGCCCGGTCACCGTGGCGTTGTAACGGAATTGGACCCCCGCCTCGGCGGCCGCCGAGGCGAGCGCATCGGGAAGCGCGCGAACGCCGCCGCGCGGAAAGAACACTCCCGCGATGGTGTCCATGTAGGCGATGACCGCGTACACGGCAAGGGCGTCGCGCGGGGCCACGCCGGCGTAGAGCGATTGAAACGTGAAGACGCGCTGTAAGCGAGTGTCGCTGAGGTGGCGTTTGACCATGCGATCCCATTTGCGGAACCCGCCGATCGCGGCCAGTCGCGCCAGTTGCGGAGTGAGCAACGACAGCGGGGAATCGAAATTGGCGGCGATGAACCCGTCGAACTCGATCCGGTACAACCGTGTCAGCCACTCGCGTAACCGCCGGTAGCCCGCCGCCTGCCCGAAGCCGGCGAACTCTTCGATGGCGGTGGCCATGCGATCGGGGTCGGTGTGCACGTCGAGCGCGCTCCCGTCGGCGAACACCGCCCGGTAGGCCGGCTCGAGCGGCAGCAGCTCCAGCCGGCCCGACCGGCTGCGGCCCACCGCCGCGAACGTCTCGTCGATGATGTCCGGCATCGTCAGCACCGTCGGCCCGGTGTCGATGCGATAGCCGTCGATGTCGAGCCGACCGGCGCGTCCGCCCGGCCATGGCTCGCGCTCGACCACGGTCACGGCGCGCCCCCGGCCGGCCAGATGCAACGCGGCGGACAGCCCCGCCAGCCCGGCGCCGATCACCACCACGTGCTCGCTGCGTCCTTCGATGGTCCGCATGTCAACATGCTCCCAAACTCGTGGCACTCATTCGGCACGATCCGTGCATGCGGCCGCCATTTCGTCCAGCGCGACACGGACGTGGTCCTCGATCGCGGCGTCGCCGAGGTGCTCGCGTGCGGCCGCGACCCGGTCGCTGATCATCTCCTCGATCATGTCGACGGCCCCGGTCTCGAGGATCAACGCTTTCCACCGGTCGAGGGCGCAGGCATCCATGGCGTCGCCGTTCATCAATTCGGTCATCTCGGCGCGGGTCGGCGGGTCGGCCAGCTGGTGCGCGGTCACCACGAGGCTCGTTGCCTTGCGTTCCAAAAGATCCCCGGCACAAGGCTTCCCGGTGGTAGCCGGCGAGCCCAAGACACCGAGCACGTCGTCGCGAAGCTGGAACGCCTCTCCGACGGCGGCGCCGTACCGGCCGAGCTGTGTCAACGTTCGGTCGTCGCAGTCGGCCATCGCCGCGCCGATCTCCAACGGTCGCCGCACGGTGTAGTTGCCCGACTTGCGCCGTGCCACGTCCAGCACTTCCTCCAGCGAAGGCATGTGCCGGACATCGTTGGTCAGGTCCGCGAACTGACCGACCGCGAGCTCGGTGCGCATCGTGTCATAGCGCGGCCACGCCTGCTGCAACCGCCTGGGTTCGATCCCGCTTTCGCGCAGCATCTGCTCGGACCAGATCAGGCAGAGGTCACCGAGCAGGATGGCGGCCGATTCGCCGAAGCGCCGCGAGGAGCCGGAAAGCCCGCGCTCGCGGTGCCACTGGGCGAATTGCAGGTGCGCCGACGGGCGCCCGCGCCGTTCGGTCGAACTGTCCATGACGTCGTCCTGCAGCAGCGCAAACACATGCAGCAACTCGAAACTGGCGGCCGCCCGCAATGCCGCCTCGTCGGGCGCGGCACCGCAGAGCCACCCCAGGTACACGAAAGTTGACCGCAGGCATTTGCCTCCGGAGACGAACGCCGCCAAGATGTCGCCTGCAGCATCGATGCGCGTGTCGCCCAACTCGGCGCGGCGCGGCGCGATGAAGCCGGCGAGGTGGGCGAGAACTCCGTGCCTTATGCGCGTGCGCCACTCGGTGGCGTTCGCTGTGCGGGTCCATTCCGCCGCGATGACGGGCGACTCGGTGGCGGATGTCAACGACAAAGCACCCATCTCGGCCACGCGCTCCCTCCTGGACGGCTTGGCGTTCCCGGGTTAGAACGGCTCGAACACGCGGGGTCTTGACCGCTGCTCGGACGCGCAAGACCGCGCCGATGGGCGGTAGACCCGCGCCCGCCGAACCCGCTCCGAGGTTCCACTAGCTTCAATAACTTAAACATTAATTTACTGAAATTCATCGCGTTTGGCCAGTCCTATCGGGTGGATCGGCGATCAACTGCCGCGGTCCGTCGTCTCCTCACGCCCGTGACAACGACGCAGTCGCGTACGCAGTTCAATCAATTAACCATTAACCAACTGAATGACCGCCCGATTTGGGGATATGCTCACTTCGTTATGGACGTCGATCAACAGCGCGGGCACCGAGATGCGCTGGAGTCGCTGATCTCGGCCGATCTGCGGGAGATCGCGGCCGAATCCGACCAGATCGGCCGCCAGTTCGCGGTGTCACATCGATTGCGGCCCAATGATTTCCGGGCATTGATGTACATCATGGTCGCAGAAACCGCGGGCCGGCCGATGAGCTCAGGTGACCTCAGTCAGCGGATGGGGCTGTCCGGTTCGGCCATCACCTATCTGGTCGACCGATTGATCGATTCCGGCCACATTCGCCGTGATTCACATCCCGACGATCGCCGCAAGGTCATCCTGTGTCACGGCGAATCCGGCCTGGCCACCGCCCGGTCGTTCTTCAGCCCGCTGGCCGCCCACACCCGTGTCGCCCTCGAGGAGCTACCCGACGCCGACCTGGTCGCCGCCCATCGGGTGCTGGCGGCGCAGATCCGCGCGATGCAACGCTTTCAGGGCGACCTGGATGGTCCCGCACAGTGATCGGCGATCCCGCCATGCGCCGTCGCGCCGACGCCCGACGGGGTCTAAGGCCGGTTTGGCGACGTTGCCGCTGGGTACACCCGGTTCATCAGATTGTCCGACAAAATCCCTCGGACGGACGTGAGGGGTGGTGCGGCCCAATGGAAGCGGTCAGCTGCCGGCGCGGTCCGGTGGCGCTCGCACTGGCGATCACGGTGATGGTCGTCGGCACCCCGAGCCCGGCGCAGGCCAGCCCCGGCGTCACGGTGTTTCCCGGTATGGAGATTCGTCAGGGCGCCACGGTGTGCATGGTCGCTCTGGTGGAGCCCCGGTTGCGGGTGGCGGTGACCAGTGGCCAGTGTGGCAACGGGGAGCCGGACGTCACCGACCATGACGGGAACCTGGTGGGAACGGTGGTGCTGGCCCGGCGCCAGGCCGCCGACGACGCGGCGGCGAATGGCGCGATGCAGCCCGTCGAATACGAAGTCATCGCGCTCGGCCCCGCCGTCACGGCCTCGGACGTGCTGCCGACGGGGCGGCAGTTGAGGTCGGCGCCCGGTCTGCAGGCGCAGCCCGGCCTGCCGGTGTGCCAATTCCGCCGAGCGGGCGGCCAGCGGTGCGGCTCGATCGCCTCGGTCAGCAATGGTCGTTTCACCATGGCCGACCTGGCGGCGGACAGCCGCGACTTCGGCGGCCCCGTTTATGTGCTGACAGACGACAACGGGGCGCTGATCGTGGGGCTGTTCGAGGGCATCTGGGGATCTGCACCCGAGATGGAGTCGTGGCAGGCGGTGATGCAGCAGGTCTACATCGACGGGCGCACGCAGGATCAGCAGCGACAACCGCCCGGCGAAGGACGAATGATCGGCCGGCGGTTGGCCGCGTGAACGCCGGGTCGCGCCACTGCTGCGCGGCTGACGCAAGGCCTGGAGCGGGCCGCGGGGACTTCGGCGTGTTTCCCTCGTGAGCAAACGGGAATCCGCCGCCGGTGAGCGTTTCCGATCTTGTTGCGTTGCCCTTCCAGTGGGGCGCGGCCATCCGGGGCAAACGGTTGTTTCATCCCATCGGGGTGTTGGCCGAAGGCTTCATCGAACGCACCGCGCCGGCGGGCGAGGGGCTGCCCATCTCGTCGTCCGAGGTTGTCGCGCGGGTGTCGAAGGCCGGCGGCACCCCGGGGGCCCTGCCCGACTTCGTCGGGCTCGCGTTCCGGGTTACGCCGCCGCAGGCAGCGGGGCCATGGGACATCCTGGTCGTCTCTTCGGGCTCGGGTGTGTTGTCCCGCGCGCTGGCGCTGCGGCCGGCCATTTCGTGGAGCGGTCAGACGCTGAACACATTGATGCCGCTGCACTATCGGGGCGCCAATTGGTGGCTCAGAGCCCGAATCGAGAGCGAGCTGGACGGACCGGGCCTCTCGCTGGACAGCGTCCGCGAGCGGCTCCAGCACGACCCGATCGCCGTGTCGCTCGATCAGGCCTGCGGCAGAGGTGATTTCACTCCGCTGGGCCGGCTCACGTTGACCGGCGCCCTCGACCCCGAACGGGCACCGGACGTGTCGTTCGATCCCGTCGTCAACACGGCCCCCGGCGTCAGCCTGCATCCGCGGTGGCTCGCCGATCTGCGCGCCCGCGCGTATCGGCGCAGCCGTCACGGCAGAGACGCGGACTAGGAGCCGCCGTGCGCAGGCGAACCGTCGTCACCGGGTCCAGCGGCGACGTGGGAACGACGTTGCTGCGCAAGCTCGCCGAGGACGGCCACCCGTACCACATCGCCGTGATTCGTCAGGGCAGCGTGGTGATGGTGCCGGCGGTCAACAGTTCGGTGTAATAGCCTCCGCCGGGATAGAACTCGGGTGTGGTCGTTCCCGCGAACATGTCGGCGATCCAGCCGCGTGTCAGTCCCCAGACCGCCGCGACGTTGTCCGGTTTCGGACGGCCGCACACCAGGTTTTCGTACCCAGGTGACGAGGGGCCGAGCGCGTCGCCGTGGGCGCCGGTCGTGATCTTCACCCCGTGAAACGGGCGGTCCGACAGGTACCGTTCGATCGCCTTGGTGCCGCGTTGGAAGAAGTTGCACAGCAGGTGTGGCGAGGCCGTCGCGTAGATGGGCAGGGCGGTGCCTGCCAGGCCCGCCAGCGCGTCGTCGGTGTTGGAACCGATGAACGACTTCACGCCGTCTTCGCTGACGAGGCCGCGCAGTTGGGTGAAGGCCGCCGGGTGGGCGGTGTGCAGACGCTCGGCGACGTATTCGACGGCTTCGGCACCTGCCGAATGCCCCACGAAGACCATCTTCTCGGGTAGCGGCGTCACCGGTCGGCCGACGTCGGCCGCCGCCGTCGCGAAGGACTTCGCCAACGCGCCATCCGGGTCGCCTTTGTGCGCAAAGACATCGGCGATGTTGTCGAGGAAGGCCCTGTTGTCGATCAGGTGCTCCACGGTGCATCCGAAGGCGCTGAGGGTGGGCAGCGTGGTGGCCATCACGAGATAGCCGCCGGCGGCCACCTCGGCGGCGAAGGTGGACCACACCTTCTTGCCTTCGACGAAGCCGTGCTGTAGCCAGACCAGTCCGAGGGGCGGCGTGCTGGGCAGATACCAGGTGGTCGGCACCGCCTGGCTTGCGGTCGCGCACGCGACATCGGTCGTGCTGTCCGCTTCGGCCGATTCGGCTCGGGCCTGGCGGGGGGCCAGCATGATCGTGGCCACCGCGACGACGCCCATCAGGACCGCGCCGCCCTGACGGGCACGCCCGACCAGGGCGCCTGAGATTATTAACGGATTGAACCATTAAGTTAGTTAAATGGGGCCTCATCGGTCCCGAATACCACCAGCGGTGCAGGTCAGTGGGCGTGGCCGAGCAGGTGGCGCAGGGCCTGGTCGAGGTCCGGTTGGCGGAACCGGTGCCCGGCCGCGCTCAGCTTGTCCGGAACGACCCGCTGGCTGGCGCACGCGAGTTCGCGTGCGCCCTGCTCGCCGAGCAAGACGCGGGGCCCCAGCGACGGTACCGGCAACACCGCGGGCCGGTGCATGACGCGTGCCAGCGTTGCGGTGTACTCGCTGTTGCGAACCGGCTGCGGGGCAACGGCATTGACCGGTCCCGACAGCGCTTGGTCCCACAGCGAGCGGTGATAGACGTCGACCAGGTCGTCGATGCCGATCCACGAGAGCCATTGCCGGCCGTTGCCCAGCCGGCCGCCCAGCCCGGCGCTGAAGAGCGGGCGCATCAGCTTCAATGTGCCGCCCCGAGGGGATTGCACGATCCCGGTGCGCACCCGTACCACGCGCACCCCGGACTGCTCCGCTGGTGCGGTCGCCTCCTCCCAGTCGGCCACCACCTCCGCGAGGAAACCGTCGCCGCGGTCGCTGTCCTCGGTGAGGATGTCGTCGCCGCGGTCGGATCCGTAATATCCGATCGCCGAAGCCGAGACGAGTACCGCCGGGCGGTGCGACGTGCGTCCCAGCGCCTCGGCGAGCCGGCGGGTCGGCCCGATCCTGCTCTCCCGGATGGCGTTGCGGTGCTTCTCGGTGAACCGGCCGGCGATCGAGGCGCCCGCCAGATGGATGACCGCGTCTACCCCGTCGAACAGTCCCGGGGCGGGGTCGTCGGGATTCCACTCTCGCTCGTCGTCGCCACGCGGGGAGCCGCGGACCAACCGGATGACGCGGTGGCCGCCGGTGCTCAGAAACGCCGTCAACGCCGAGCCCACCAACCCCGACGCCCCGGTGACGGCGACCGTCGCCGGCGCCAGGCCGTTCGCGGCGGCCAGCCGGTGGGCGGCCAGATCGTCGGCCAGCTGACGGTGCCGGTAGGTGAACATGGGGCGCAGCAACGACGCGGGCACCGGCGTGTCGACCCGGTCGATGACCCTGGTCCGTCCGCCGCCGGCGTCTTCGAAATCGTGGGTGTGTCGCCAGCGCACCGCCATTCGCACCGGCAGCGTGGCCAGCCCGTCACCACCGATGGCATCGACGAAGCGGCGCGGCGGGTCGTATCCTCCCGCCTCGTGCACGGCGACCCAGCGCAGACCGCCCGGCAGCGCGAGCGTCGCCCGCCCGTCCTTCAGGGAGGCCGCCTCGCTGACCAGCCGCATGGGCTGCCACGGCGGCGAGAGCCGGGCGAACGCGCCCGGTCGGGCGTGCCAGGCAAAGACATCGGCGATCGGCGCGTCGACCACGCTCGAATATTCAAGCCCCATACTGCAGGTTAGCGGTTCGGCAAGGCATGCTCGACGACGGGCATTCGCGGCTGGGGCTGCCGCTCGCCGCGTTTGGCGGCCAGATACACCTGCGCCGTCTCGCCGGCGACGGTCTTCCAGTCGAAGGCCGAGGTGAGCCGCTCGCGGGCGGCGCGGGCGCGCCGCTGGGCGGCGCTCGGATCGTCGAGCACACCCCGCACGGCCTCGGCCAGTCCGGCGACGTCGCGGGGCGCGCACGACACCCCGGTCTGTCCGTTGATCACCGCCTCGCCGAGGCCCCCGATGTTCGATGTCACGAGCGGCGTGCCCGCCGCGGCGGCCTCCAGCGCGACGATCCCGAACGGCTCGTAGTGGCTGGGCAGCACCGCGGCGTCGGCCCGGTGCAGGACCGCGAGCAGCTCGGCATGGCCCAGGTGCCCCACGAACCGAGTTGCCTTGAGCACCCTATGCTTTCGGGCCTGCTCAACGAGCCACTCCTGCTGGGTGCCCTCGCCGGCGATGGTCAGCGTGGTCCCCGGGTGGGTGCGCCTGATCCGCGGCAGGGCGGCGATGACTTCGTGCACGCCCTTCTCGTATTCCAGCCGCCCGAGGTAGAGCAGTTCAGCGGGCCCGGTGCGCGGCCGACGTTCGGCGAACGGCCAGCGGGCGGCGTCGATTCCGTTGCGAATGACGGTGATTCCGGCCAGCCCGGGACCGAACAGTTCGGTGATCTCGTCGGCCATCGATGCCGAACACGTGATCAGCGAATCGGATTCGCGTACCAACCACGACTCGACGGCGTGCACCTGACGGCTGATCGCGCCGGATACCCAACCGGAGTGCCGCCCGGCCTCGGTAGCGTGGATCGTGGAAACCATTGGCACGTCATAGAACTGGGCGAGCGTGATCGCGGGATGGGCCACCAGCCAGTCGTGCGCGTGCACGACGTCGGGACGCCACGACCGGTTGCTGCCTCGCTTCTTCAGCGCCAGCCCGGCGCGGATCATGGAATGGCCCATCGCCAGCGTCCACGCCATCATGTCGGCGCCGAAGGAGAATTCATGTGGGTCTTGCGCCGCCGAGATGACCCGGACGCCGTCGACGACCTCGTCGGACGACGGGTGCGTGCTGGGGTCGGTGCCCGAGGGGCGGCGGGACAGCACCACGACCTCGTGACCGGCCGCCGCCAGCGCGGTGGACAGGTGATGCACGTGCCGGCCGAGCCCGCCGATCACCACCGGTGGGTACTCCCACGACACCATCAGGATTTTCACGCGGCCAGCCACCTCATCGGGGGAGCCTGCGCGCGTCCAGCGCGCCGAACAGTCCGTCGGCGCGGTTCCATCCGTCGGCGAGCCGCCCGGCGGTGTCCCGCCGGCCGGACGCCAGCGCCCCGGCGATCTCGCGGGTGGCGTGGGCGTGCAGATGGGCGCGGTAGCGCGCGTAGTCGGCGGCCGAGTCCTTGCTCACCATGAACGGCCAGTCGCTGGAGACCGTGAGCAGGGTCTCGCGCAGGATCTGGTCGGCAACGTGGTCGCGGGGGAGCGGCCCGTCCAGCGACGCCCGCTCCGACAATGCCTTGTCGACGGTGCTCAGCGCCATGTCGACCACTTCCGCGTTGAGCTGGACGAGATCGGCCACCTTGTCGCCGGCCCACACCTGCCAGTCCTTGCCCGAGCCCCAGGAACTGGGCGGCAACGCCACTGCGTGCCCGACGAAACCGTCGGCGATGGCGTCGCTCAGCGTGCCCACCCGCACACCCGCGGAGGGCAGGGCGCGCAGCACCCGCTGCAGCCACGTGGGGCCCTCGTACCACCAGTGGCCGAACAGTTCGGTGTCGAAGGCGGCGACCACGTGGGCGGGCCGACCGATCCGCTCGGATTCGCTCGTCAGCCGGTCGCGGACGACGTCGACGAAGTCGGCGACGTGGATGTCGACCGCATGGTCGGCGCGCTCGGGGTCGTAGGGCGCCTTGGCCTCCGACGGCACGTTGCGACCGGTCACCCGCGCCGGCTTCAGCCCGGTGAGGTGGTCATAGGTGTGGAAGTCGCGGTACGCGGCGTGGCCGGGGTAACCGGATTTCGGTGACCAGACCCGGTAGCTGACCTGCAGGTCGCGGCCGAACGCGACCACGTCGGTGTCGCCGACGGGGCGACCCAGCGCGGTGTCGCCGTGCAGGGACGGGCCGTCGACCATGAAGTGGGTGACACCCGCGGCGGCGTAGCCGTGCTCCATGCCGGGGGCGTAAGCGCATTCGGGTGCCCAGATGCCGCTCGGGCGGTGCGCCATCCGCTGCTCGGGGTCGGCCAGCCCCTCGCTCAGGGCGAAGTCGCGGAGCCGCGGCGCGAGCAGCGGCTGGAACGGGTGGGCCAGCGGGCCGCCGAGCAACTCCACCGTGCCGGCGTCGATCAGGCGCCGCAACAGCGGGCTGCCGCCGTGCCGCCATTGGGTGGCGAACTCGTCCAGCGCCCGATCTGCCTCGGCGCATTCCCGAATCCCCAAGGCGCGCAAGGCGTCCGGCGTGCATGACGAAAAACTCGCCGACTTCGAGCGGGGCGCGGACCGCACGCTGGCGGCCTCGGCCGCCCGCAGCCGCCAGTTGGCCAGCCAGTGGTGCATGCCATCGAGGCAGTACGGATCGTCGAGCTGGGCGTTCACCACCGGGGTGACACCCAGGGTGACCAACCGGTGGCGGTCCTCGTCGGCCAGCGTGGTCAGCACCCGCATCAGCGGCAGGTAGGCCGCCGCCCAGGATTGGTAGAGCCACTCCTCGCCGACCGGCCACCGGCCGTGATGGGCCAGCCACGGCAGGTGGGTGTGCAGGACCAGGGTGAACATACCGGGCACCCGGTCGCGTGAATTGCTCACGGCGCTACCGCGATTGCGATCAGATCCAGGCTGTCGTCGATGTCACGGCGGCCGCTGTCGACGATGTCGAAGTCGTCGGTGGTCACCGCGGCGACGTCGGCGGCCAGCTCGGGTGGCCAGGGCGCGCCGGCCATCGCGAGCTCGATCTGCGCGTCGATGATGGAGCCGCCGTGGCGGGCGTCCAGCTCCCGCAGTCGCGGACCGTGGAACAACCCGCTGACCGAAACCTCGCGGAAGCCGGCGCCGAGCAACAACTCGGTCAGCTCGTCGGCGTTGAGTTCGCGGGTGTGGAACGGATTGATCGGGGTGTCGCGGCCGGGGGAGAAGGTGATCCGGTTCGGTGTGGACACCATCAGCGACCCGCCGCGGCGCAGCACCCGCGCGCATTCGGCCACGAATTGTGCCTGATCCCACAGATGCTCGATGACTTGGAAGTTGACCACAATATCGACCGACGCGGCGGGCAGCGGCAGCTCGGCCAAGTTCGCCCGCATGACCTCCACCCGGGGGTAGCGGGCGCGCACGTGGGCGACGGCGGCCTCGTCGTAATCCACGGCCACGACACGACGGGCGACGCCGGCGATCAGGTCGGCGCCGTACCCCTCGCCGCAGCCGGCCTCGAGCACCTCGCGGCCCGCGCAGCGCCCGGCGAGTCGCTGGTAAACGACCTGGTGGCGGCGAAACCAGTAGTTCTCGACGTCCAGATCGGGGATGGTGCGCTCGCCCGTCAGCGTCAGTACGGGATCAGCCGCCGGCGGGGGATCGCCGGGGCTGTGCCGGGGTACGTCGGGGACGGTTGCGCTCATCGCATAGGCAGGCTAACGCGAAGTGTCGAATTCGCGAACCGGGAGCGGGGGCTGCCTCCGCTCACGCAGGGTAGGCACGCCGCAAGAACGTGCAGTACGACCCGCTATGGTGTGAATGCAGGCTGCACAAAGTTACCCCGTAGTAACACGACCGTGCGCTGCGAAACGCGTATTGAAAGTCTCGTGGTCGATTGCTGCGAGACTCCGTCGAGGAGGACGAACCACACTCATGACGAACATCGTGGTCCTGATCAAGCAGGTCCCAGACACCTGGTCGGAACGCAAGCTGAACGACGGCGATTTCACGCTGGACCGCGAGGCCGCCGACGCGGTACTGGACGAGATCAACGAACGCGCCGTCGAAGAGGCCCTGCAGATCCGCGAGCGGGAGGGGGGCGACGGTTCGGTGACCGTGCTGACCGCGGGCCCCGAGCGTGCCACCGAGGCGATCCGCAAGGCGCTGTCGATGGGCGCCGACAAGGCCGTTCACCTCAAGGACGACGGTATGCGCGGTTCCTGCGTGGTGCAGACCGCGTGGGCCCTGGCGCGTGCGCTGGGCACCATCGAGGGCACCGAGCTCGTCATCGCCGGTAACGAATCCACCGACGGCTCCGGCGGCGCGGTGCCGGCCATCATCGCCGAGTACCTGGGCCTTCCGCAGCTGACGCACCTGCGCAAGCTGTCGATCGAGGGTGGCAAGGTCACCGGCGAGCGCGAGACCGACGACGGCGTGTTCACGCTCGAGGCGTCGTTGCCGGCGGTCGTGAGTGTCACCGAGAAGATCAACGAGCCCCGCTTCCCGTCCTTCAAGGGCATCATGGCCGCGAAGAAGAAAGAGGTGACGGTGCTGACCCTCGCCGAGATCGGGGTCGAAAGCGACGAGGTCGGCCTCGAGAACGCCGGGTCGAAGGTGCTGTCGTCGACGCCGAAGCCGCCGAAGACCGCGGGTGAGAAGGTCACCGACGAGGGCGAGGGCGGTAACCAGATCTCCCAGTACCTGGTCGCCCAGAAGATCATCTAGACGAGCACCCATCCCACAGACGAGAAGAGCGAAGAAACCATGGCTGAAGTTTTGGTGCTCGTTGAGCACGCCGAAGGCGCACTGAAGAAAGTCACCTCCGAACTGATCACCGCCGCCCGCGCGCTGGGCGAGCCGGCCGCCGTCGTGGTCGGCAAGCCCGGGACGGCCGCACCCCTGGTCGACGGGTTGAAGGAGGCGGGCGCCGCCAAGATTTACGTCGCCGAGTCCGACGACGCCGAGAACTACCTGATCACTCCCGTCGTCGACGTGCTGGCCTCGCTGGCCGAGTCGAACGCGCCCGCCGCGGTGCTGCTGTCGGCCAACGCCGACGGCAAAGAGGTCGCGGGCCGGCTCGCGGCCCGGATCGGATCCGGCCTGCTGGTCGACGTGGTCGGCGTCCAGGAAGGCAACAAGGCGGTGCACTCCATCTTCGGTGGCGCGTTCACCGTCGAGTCGCAGGCCAACGGTGACACCCCGGTCATCACCGTCCGGGGTGGCGCCATCGACGCGGAGCCGCAGGCCGGGGCCGGCGAGCAGGTCACCGTCGAGGTGCCCGCGCCCGCCGAGAACGCCACCAAGATCACCGCCCGCGAGCCGGCGGTCGCCGGCGACCGGCCGGAACTCACCGAGGCCACGATCGTGGTGTCCGGTGGCCGCGGCGTGGGCAGCGCCGAGAACTTCAGCGTGGTCGAGGCGCTGGCCGACTCGCTCGGCGGCGCCGTCGGGGCGTCGCGCGCGGCGGTCGACTCCGGCTACTACCCGGGCCAGTTCCAGGTCGGGCAGACCGGCAAGACGGTGTCGCCCCAGCTCTACATCGCGCTGGGCATCTCCGGAGCCATCCAGCACCGCGCCGGCATGCAGACGTCGAAGACCATCGTCGCGGTGAACAAGGACGAAGAGGCGCCCATCTTCGAGATCGCCGACTACGGCGTGGTGGGCGACCTGTTCAAGGTCGCTCCGCAGTTGACCGACGCCGTCAAGACACGCAAGGGCTGAGTCCCCGGGCCTGAGCAGCCCCCGGCACCCCGGTGCCGGGGGCTCTTGCGCACCACGGGCCCAACGGCCTAGCCGCCCGCGGTCAGCAGCGCGTCGATGCGCCGCAGCGCGATCGCGCACACCGTCACATAGGGCGCGGCCCACCACGGAACGCCCATGCCCGCTCGCGCGGCACGCCCCACCGGGTCCACCCAGTGCCGCGTCGCCGGGATGCCGGCGACCTTCCAGGCCCAGACACGGCCCGGCTCGAATTCGGTGACGACGAACGGGACCGTGACGAGCAGCGACGTCTGAACTGTGCCCGTCGCGTGCAAACCCAATTCGGTGTAAGGGTCGTCGAGCCGGGCCCCCCGGATCGTGGGACCCCACTTCGGCCAGGCGTCCAGATCGACCAACAACTCCCACACCGCCGACGGCGGCGCCGCGATCGCGCGGTCGGTGGTGAGCATCATGCCGGTCCGCATACCCGAAATCGCGCGCCGCGATCGCGAAAAGCCGCGGACCCGGGCCTGGTCGCAACCACATTTCGTCACCTGACGTGCACGAACACGTCACAGCCACGATGCCGACTCGCTCATCGACTACGCAAGTTTGGTGGACATGAGCATTGCTTCTGTCCTGATTCCCAGCGACAAGCCCGAAGGTGCGACGACGGCGTCGCCCGCAGGGCCGCACTACTCACTATTGCTGTCCACCGACGCCGGCATGATCGAGGCGGCGCAGCGGCTCCGGTACGACGTCTTTTCCAGCACGCCCGGCTTCGCACTGCCGACGAACAACCACGAACGACGCGACGTCGACAGGTTCGACGAGCACTGCGACCATCTCCTGGTCCGCGACGACAGCACCGGCGAACTGGTGGGTTGCTACCGCATGCTGGCGCCGGCGGGCGCCATCGCGGCCGGGGGCCTCTACACCGCGACGGAGTTCGACATCCGCGCCTTCGACCCGCTCAGGCCGTCGCTGGTGGAGATGGGACGTGCGGTGGTGCGCGAAGGCCACCGCAACGGCGGCGTCGTGTTGCTGATGTGGGCGGGCATCCTGGCCTACCTGGACCGCTACGGCTACGACTACGTGACCGGCTGCGTGTCGGTGCCGGTCAGCGGCGATTCCGACGACCCGGAGAATCGGGCCCCGGGCCGTCAACTGCGCGGCGTCCGCGACTTCATCCTGAGCCGGCATGCCGCGCCACCGGAGTACCGGGTGCGCCCGCACCGTCCGGTGATGGTGGACGGCAAGGGCCTCGACGACATCCCGCCGCCCGCCCGCCCGTCGGTCCCGGCGCTGATGCGCGGTTACCTGCGGCTGGGCGCCCAGGTGTGCGGCGAGCCCGCGCACGACCCCGACTTCGGGGTCGGCGACTTCTGCGTCCTGCTCGACAAGGGGCGCGCCGATACCCGATATCTGAAACGCCTTCGGTCCGTATCGGCGGCCTCGCAGATGGCCGGCGGCGACCGATGAACGCCCCCGCGGCCGGTGCCCACTCCTGGCTGCCGCGCGCAACCTGTGACGCCGGTTGTGTGCGCGTCGGCGACGCGGCAGCTTCGCGGCCGCTGTTGGTGGCGCTGCGGGTAACGCTTCGCCTCATGCTGGCGCTGCTGCTGGCGCCGGGAGTGGCGCTGCTGGCGGTGCCCCTGCCGGGCCGGACGCGGGTGCAGCGCATCTACTGCCGAATGGTGTTGCGCTGCCTTGGCATCCGAATCACGGTCACCGGCAGCCCGATTCGCAATCTCCGTGGGGTTTTGGTGGTCAGCCCACACATGTCCTGGCTCGACGTCTTCGCCATCGGCTCGGTCTTGCCCGGGTCGTTCGTCGCCCGGGCCGACATGTTCACCGGGCCCGCGACCGGGATCTTGGCCCGCATCCTGAAGATCATCCCGATCGAGCGGGCCAGTCTGCGCCGGCTGCCCGCGGTGGTGGACACGGTGGCCCGCCGGCTGAGCGGCGGGCAGACTGTCGTGTGCTTCCCGGAGGGCACCACCTGGTGTGGTCGGGACGGCGGGGCGTTCTATCCCGCGATGTTCCAGGCCGCGATCGACGCCAGCCGACCGGTGCAGCCCCTTCGGCTCACCTACCACCACGCCGACGGCAGCGTCTCGACCGTTCCGGCCTTCGTCGGTGACGAGACACTCGTGGGATCCATCCGCCGGTTGCTGACCGTGCGACGGACGCACGCGCGGGTACACGTCGAATCCCTGCAGCTCCCGGGGACGGATCGGCGAGCGCTGGCGCGTCGCTGCCAGTCGGTGGTGGGCGCGCGAGCGGCCCGGCCCGCGGGTCACGGCCCCCTGCTGGTGGCCTCCTAGCCGAATTCGTGGCGACCCGCTGCGCCCGGCTACGCCGCGCTTGCGATCGCCACTGGGCCGAAGGTGGCGACCCGCTGCGCCCGGCTACGCCGCGCTTGCGATCGCCACTGGGCCGAAGGGCACTTTCACCTGCCGGTATCCTGGGGCGCGTCATGGTCTACCTCGATCACGCCGCTACCACGCCGATGCACCCCGCCGCCGTCGAGGCGATGACGGGGGTGCTGGGCACCGTCGGCAACGCCTCTTCGCTGCACACCAGCGGCCGGACGGCCCGGCGGCGCCTCGAGGAATCCCGCGAGCTGATCGCCGACAGGCTGGGCGCCCGCCCGTCCGAGGTCATCTTCACCGGCGGCGGTACCGAAAGCGACAACCTGGCCGTCAAGGGCATCTATTGGGCCCGCCGCGACGCCCAGCCGCGCCACCGGCGCATCATCACCAGCGAGGTGGAACACCACGCCGTCCTGGACTCGATCAACTGGCTCGTCGAACACGAAGGCGCCGAGGTGACCTGGTTGCCGACCGCCGCCGACGGCTCGGTGTCGGCGGCCGCGCTGCGCGAGGCTTTGCGGCGCCACGACGATGTCGCGCTGGTGTCGGTGATGTGGGCGAACAACGAGGTCGGCACCGTCATGCCGGCAGCCGAGCTCGCCGACGTCGCGGCCGAATTCGACGTCCCGATGCACAGCGACGCGGTGCAGGCCGTGGGGCAGTTGCCGGTGGACTTCACCGCCAGCGGGCTCTCGGCGATGAGCGTGGCCGCCCACAAGTTCGGTGGTCCTCCCGGTGTGGGCGCTTTGCTGGTGCGTCGCGACGTGACGTGTGTGCCGCTGGCACATGGCGGTGGACAAGAGCGTGACATCCGTTCCGGCACTGCCGACGTCGCCGGCGCGGTCGGAATGGCGGCCGCCGCCCGGATCGCGGTGGACGGGATCGAGGCGAACGGCGCCCGGCTGCGGGCGCTACGGGACCGGCTGATCGAAGGGGTGCTGGCCGGCATCGAGGACGTCAGCCTCAACGGTTCCCGCGACCCGCTGCGGTTGCCCGGCAACGCGCACTTCACGTTCCGCGGCTGCGAAGGCGACGCGCTGTTGATGTTGTTGGACGCCAACGGAATCGAATGTTCGACCGGGTCGGCGTGCACCGCGGGCGTCGCGCAACCGTCGCATGTGTTGCTCGCGATGGGCACCGACCCGACCAGTGCCCGCGGATCACTGCGAATGTCCTTGGGGCACACCAGCGTCGACGAAGACGTGGACGCGGTGCTGCAGGTGCTGCCCGCCGCGGTGGACCGCGCCCGCCGGGCCGCACTGGCCTCTGCGGGGGCTCCCTAAGTGAAGGTCCTCGCCGCGATGAGCGGTGGTGTCGACTCGTCGGTCGCCGCCGCCCGCATGGTCGACGCCGGGCACGACGTCGTGGGCGTGCACCTGGCGTTGTCGACCGCGCCCGGCACGCTGCGCACCGGCTCGCGGGGGTGCTGCTCGAAAGAAGACGCCTCGGACGCCAGCCGCGTCGCCGATGTGCTCGGAATCCCGTTCTACGTCTGGGATTTCGCCGAGAGGTTCCAGGCAGACGTGATCGACGATTTCGTGTCGTCGTACGCGCGTGGCGAAACACCCAACCCGTGCGTGCGCTGCAATCAGCGGATCAAGTTCTCGGCACTGTCGGCGAAAGCCGTTGCGCTGGGCTTCGACACCGTGGCCACCGGCCACTACGCCAGGCTGTCCGGCGGGCGGCTGCGCCGCGCGGTCGATCATGACAAGGACCAGTCCTACGTGCTCGCCGTGCTGACCGCCGAGCAGCTGCGTCACGCCACGTTCCCGATCGGGGACGCTCCCAAGGCGCGGATTCGTGCCGAAGCCGCCCGGCGCGGGCTCGCAGTCGCCGAGAAGCCGGACAGCCACGACATCTGCTTCATCCCGTCGGGCAATACCCGGGCCTTTCTGGGCGAGCGGATCGCGGTCCGCCGGGGCACCGTCGTCGGCGCCGACGGCGCCGTGCTCGCCGAGCACGACGGGGTGCACGGTTTCACCATCGGCCAACGCAAGGGTCTGGGCATCGCCGGTCCGGGGCCCGACGGCCGCCCCCGCTACGTGACGGCCATCGACGCCGACACCGCCACGGTTCGGGTGGGGAACGCGGCGGACCTCGAAGTGCGCGAGTTGCGCGGGCGCGAACCGGTGTTCACCGCCGGGCGGCCGCCGTCCGGCCCCGTCGAGTGCGAGGTCCAGGTGCGCGCGCACGGTGAAACAGCGGGCGCGGTGGCCGAATTGGTCGGCGACGAGCTGCTCGTGCGGTTGCGCGCCCCGCTGCGCGGCGTCGCGCGCGGCCAGACGCTGGTGCTGTACCGGCCCGACCCGGATGGTGACGAGGTGCTCGGCAGCGCCACCATCGCGGGCACCGCGCGCTAGGCCGGTACGTTCGCGACGATATTCGTCATCACGATGTCGGACACCGATTGCGCGAAGCCGCAGAAGGTGACCTCCACGATGGCCACCGACCGCAGCCGATAGTCGCGGCCGCAGCCGCCCGGCCGCAGATGCAGCGAGCCGGCGTCGGCCTTCCAGTCGCCGACGTATTGCTGGCCCCCCGAGCCGTTCGCGCAATCCCCGACCGTGCTGACCAACGCTTCGAACGCCCGGTGTGCGGTGTCGGTGTCCCGGTACGCCGCGGCGCCCTCGGAGATGAGCGCGCCATCGGGCGGGTCTTGAAAGGTCGTCTTGTGGAACTCTTCGACATCGGGCCCGAACGTCGCCGTCTCGGCGTAGATGAACCGGCATTCGCGCGGCGTGGTGTCGGCGAGCGCGTCGATGTCCACCGGGCTGGTGCCGTCCATGGAGGGGATGATCGTCAGGTGCTCGCCGGCGCCGGTGATCGCGCGCATCCGCGCCTGGTCCAACAAGATCGTGTCGACGTTCACGCCCTGCACGGCCCGGCGCGGGGAACCGAATCCGGCCACCGCCGCACCGTCCACCACCCGGGTGCACGCCGCAGCCAGCACCACTACCGCACACAGCAGCAGCGGCCGCGCTGATCTCGCCATCCGCGACACTTTTCGCACCCTTCTTGCGTTGAACCTACCTGTGCGGTGCCCGGGCAGGCACCCCTGGCCAACGGCGTGCGGGGCGACGTCGAATACGGTTGGGCGGGTGAGTGTTTTCCCGCATTCCTTCGCGACGGCCAGCGGCATAGGGTCGTGGCCGGGGATCAAGGCGCGGGAGGCCGCCGAGGTCGTCGTCGGGGAGTTGGCCGGCGGGCTGTCCCACATCGTCGAGCTGCCCGCCCGGGGAGTGGGCGCCGACATGCTCGGGCGGGCGGGCGCGCTGCTGATCGACGTGGCCATCGACCTCGTCCCGCGGGGCTATCGGATCGCCGCTCGGCCCGGCGCGGTCACCCGGCGCGCCGCCAGCCTCCTCGACGAGGACATGGACGCGTTGGAAGAGGCCTGGGAGGTGGCCGGACTGCGCGGTGGTGACCGCGTGGTCAAGGTGCAGGCTCCCGGACCGATCACGCTGTCCGCCGAGCTCGAACTGGCCAACGGCCACCGGGCGATCACCGACTCCGGCGCCGTGCGCGATCTGGCGGCCTCGCTGGCCGAAGGGGTCGCCGCCCACCGCGCGGCCCTGGCCCGCCGGCTCGAGACGCCGGTGGTGGTGCAGTTCGATGAGCCGTCGCTGCCGAAGGCGTTGGGCGGGCGCCTGGCCGGTGTGACGGCGCTGAGCCCGGTGGCGCCCCTCGACGAAGCGGTGGCCCTCACCCTGCTCGACACCTGCGTCGCCACGGTGGGGGGCGAGGTGCTGCTACACAGCTGCGCCCCGGATCTGCCATGGAACCTGCTGCAGGACAGCACAATTAACGCGGTATCGGTGGATGCGAGCACATTGGTCGCGGCGGACCTCGACGGCATCGGCGGGTTCGTCGAATCGGGCCGCACGATCGCGTTGGGGGTGGTGCCCTGCAGCGCTCCGGAGCGGCGGCCGTCGGCGGAAGAGGTGGCGGCCGCGCTGGTCGCGGTGACGGATCGCCTGGGCTTCGGTCGTTCGGGACTGCGCGACCGCGTCGGCGTCACCCCCGCGTGCGGTCTGGCCGGCGCGACGCCCGAATGGGCGCGCCTGGCGATCGGGCTGGCCCGCAAGGCGGCCGAGGCTTTCGCGGAGGACCCCGGGGCAATCTGATAGGCAACCGAATGGTTGCTTTTCTTCCGGTCACCTGGTGGACTCATAGGCAACCGGGAGGTTGCATATGAAGGTTGAGAAGCGCGTGTTGCTCCATGCGCCGCTGGAGCGGGTATGGCGGGCCATCAGCGAGGCCGACGAGTTCGGCCGCTGGTTCGGCGCCCGCTTCGACGGGCCGTTTGTCGCCGGGACGTCGGTCACCGCGGCGATCAGTCCGACCACGGTCGACGCCGAGGTGGCCAAGCGGCAGGAGCCCCACGCCGGCGTGGAGAGCACCTGGCAGATCGTCGCCGTCGAGCCGCAGCGGCGGCTCGCCTACCGGTGGCACCCCTTCGGCGTCGACCCCGGTGTCGATTACGACCAGGAACCGACCACGCTGGTCGAGTTCACCTTGTCGGAAACGCCCGACGGGGTCCTGCTGACCATCACCGAATCCGGATTCGAGGATCTTCCCGAAGCGCGCCGATCCTCCTCATTCGAGGCAAACGCCGAAGGTTGGGCGATCCAGGCGGGTCTCGTGCGCAGGTACACCGAGGACGCCCTGGTGTGAGCGCCCCTACAGCTGTGGCCGCCCCCCTCTTCGACGCGCTTGGAGACCCGAACCGGCTGCGCATCATCGTGCGGCTCTGCGATCGGGGACCCAGTTCGACATCGCAGATCACCAGCGTCATTCCGGTCACTCGGCAGGCGGCCAGCAAGCACCTGCAGCTGCTGGAATCGGCCGGACTGGTGACCAGCACCCGGCGGGGCCGCGAGCGTGTCTGGACCATGCGGACAGAACCCTTGGCCCGGGCCAGCGACTATCTCACCGCGCTGTCGCACCGGTGGGACGCGGCGGTGGATCGACTGCGGGCATACGTGGAGGACTGACGGGGCGTGGTGTCGGCGGCCTCGGATAGCCTGCGGGGGTGAGCCCAGCAGACGCTGATCCGGTGTCGCCGGAGGTGCGGCGGCACTGGCAGGACCTGGCCGACGAAGTACGTGAACACCAGTTCCGCTACTACATCAAGGACGCGCCGATCGTCGCCGACGCCGAGTTCGACACGTTGTTCAACGAGCTGCTCGCACTCGAGGATCGGTATCCGGAGCTGCGCGTCCCCGACTCCCCGACCCAGCTGGTCGGTGGCGCCGGGTTTGCCACCGACTTCACCGAGGCCGAACACCTCGAGCGGATGCTGAGCCTCGACGACGTCTTCGACCGCGACGAGCTGGTCGCCTGGAGCAACCGCGTCGAGGCCGAGATCGGCCGCGATCCCCACTACCTGTGTGAACTCAAGATCGACGGGGTGGCGTTGTCGCTGGTGTATCGCGACGGCCGGCTGGAGCGCGCCGCCACCCGAGGCGATGGCCGGGTCGGCGAGGACGTCACGCTCAACGCGCGCACCATCGACGATGTGCCCGAGCGGCTCGCTGCGAGTGTGGATCTGCCGATTCCCAGCGTGCTCGAGGTGCGTGGTGAGGTCTTCTTCATGCTCGCCGATTTCGAGGCGCTCAACGCCAGCCTGGTCGAGGACGGCAAGGCGCCTTTCGCCAATCCGCGTAACAGCGCGGCCGGTTCGCTGCGCCAGAAGAACCCGGCGGTCACAGCTCGGCGCAAGCTGCGGATGATCTGCCACGGCATCGGCCGCACCGACGGGTTCGCGCCCAAGACCCTGCACGAGGCCTACACGGCGCTCAAGGCCTGGGGGTTGCCGGTGGCCGAGCAGACGGCGCGCGTGCAGGGCCTTGCCGCGGTGGAGGACCGGATCGGGTATTGGGGCGAGCACCGCTACGAGATTGACCACGAAATCGACGGCGTGGTGGTCAAGGTCGACGACTTCGCGCTGCAGCGCCGGCTGGGGACGACGTCGAGGGCGCCCCGCTGGGCGGTCGCGTACAAGTATCCCCCCCAGGAGGCGCAGACCAAGCTGCTCGATATCCGAGTCAACGTCGGGCGCACCGGGCGCGTCACGCCGTTCGCCTTCATGACGCCGGTGAAGGTGGCCGGGTCGACCGTGGGGCTGGCCACCCTGCACAACGCCAGCGAGGTCCAGCGCAAGGGGGTGCTGATCGGCGACACGGTGATGATCCGCAAGGCCGGTGACGTCATCCCCGAGGTGCTCGGTCCCGTCGTCGATCTGCGGGACGGCTCCGAACGCGAATTCGTCATGCCCACAACGTGTCCCGAGTGCGGTACCCCGCTGGCCCCGGCCAAGGAGGGCGACGCCGACATCCGGTGTCCCAATGCGCGGTCGTGCCCGGCGCAGCTGCGGGAGCGGGTCTTTCACGTCGCCGGTCGCGGGGCGCTCGACATCGAGGGGCTCGGTTATGAGGCGGCCATCGCGCTGCTGAAGGCCGGGGTGATCGCCGACGAGGGTGATCTGTTCACCCTCACCGAGGACGACCTGCTGCGCACCGACCTCTTCCGGACCAAGGCCGGCACGTTGTCCGCCAACGGCAGGCGGCTGCTGGACAACCTGGACAAGGCCAAGAAGGTGACGCTGTGGCGCGTGCTGGTGGCGCTGTCGATCCGGCATGTCGGACCGACGGCAGCGCGCGCCCTGGCCACCGAATTCGGCAGCCTGGACGCGATCATGGCGGCGTCCACCGAGCGGCTGGCCGCGGTCGAGGGCGTCGGACCGACCATCGCCGCCGCGCTCACCGAGTGGTTCACCGTCGACTGGCACCGCGCGATCGTCGACAAGTGGCGGGCCGCCGGGGTGCGGATGGCCGACGAACGCGACGCCAGTGTGCGTCGCACCCTGGAAGGGCTGACGGTTGTCGTCACCGGCTCGCTGGCGGGTTTTTCGCGCGACGACGCCAAGGAGGCGATCATCGCGCGCGGGGGCAAGGCCGCGGGTTCGGTGTCGAAGAAGACCGACTACGTCGTCGCCGGTGACGCACCGGGCTCCAAGTACGACAAGGCGGTCGAGCTCGGCGTCCCGGTCCTCGACGAGGACGGGTTTCGCAAGCTGCTGGCCGAGGGTCCACCGAAAACTCCAACGGACTGAGCCCGATAACGGCTTCAGCCGAAATTGGGCCGCACCGCCCGAGCGGCTCTATGGTGGGCGCTATGACCCAGACGGCGGACCGGTGCACGCAGGCGTCACCGTGGTCACCCCGCGAGGCCGAGATCTTGGCGGTGACCTTGCAGCTGCTGCAACAACACGGCTACGACCAGCTGACCGTTGACGCCGTTGCCGGCGCCGCCCATGCCAGCAAGGCCACGGTGTATCGGCGCTGGCCCTCCAAGGCCGAATTGGTGCTGGCCGCCTTCATCGAGGGCGTCCGCCAGGTCGCGGTGGTGCCGAATACGGGCACGCTGCGCGGCGACCTCCTGCGGCTGGGGGAGACGATCTGCCAGGAGGGCGGCCGGCACGCGAGCACGATCCGCGCGGTGATGGTCGAGGTGCCGCGGCACTCAGCGCTCAACGACGCCTTACAGGAGCAATTCCTCAAACAACGTAAGGCGTTGATTCAGCATGTGCTTCGGCAGGCCGTCGACCGCGGTGAGATCAGCGCGGATGCCATCACCGACGAGCTGTGGGATTTGTTGCCCGGGTATCTCATCTTCCGGTCCATCATTCCTGGCCGGCCGCCCACCCGCCGTACCGTCGAAGCCCTCGTCGACGGGTTCCTGATCCCTGGGTTGACCAGAACCACCGGGTGACGGCGAGGCCAGCGGTGGGCAAGCCAACTTTCGCGGAATGTGTACGCGCGCGTCTCTTGTACAGTACGGTCCCGTACCGTACTGTCATACCTGTCGATCGTGCCTAGGCGGGTCGGCAGCGACCCTCGCACCGAGGGTGTCGTATCGCCCGATGATCGAAAGGTGAACGGGTGAAAGGGATTTCGGTGGGCGCCCTGGTAAGGCGACGGTGGATGGTGCTGGTCGCGGTGCTGGTTGTCGCGCTCGCCGGATTCGCGATTTACCGCCTGCACGGAATCTTCGGCTCGAACGACAACACGTCGGCCAACGGCGGCCTGGCCAACGAAATCGTCCCGTTCAACCCCAAACGGGTGGTGCTCGAAGTCTTCGGCGCGCCCGGGGCGACCGCAACCATCAATTACCTTGACGTCAACGCCCAGCCGCAGCAAGTCAAGGACGCCGCGCTGCCGTGGTCGTTCACCATCACCACGACGGAGCCGGCCGTCCTCGGCAACGTCGTCGCGCAGGGCAACGGGGATACCCTCGGCTGCCGCATCACCGTCAACGGCGAAGTGAAAGACCAACGCACCGTCAACAAAGTCGACGCCTACACCTTCTGCCTGGACAAGTCGGGATGAGCAACCACGAAAAGCCGCGGGCCGGCGTCCCGCGCACCATCCGCAGGCTGGCACTGCCCATCCTGCTGTTCTGGGTGGCGCTGGCCGCGATCACCAACATCGCGGTGCCGCAGTTGGAAGAGGTTGGCAAGACGCACAATGTGGCGCTGAACTCGCCCGACGCCCCGTCGCTCAAGGCAATCAAGCGCATCGGTGAGAAGTTCCACGAGTTCGACACCGACAGCTCGGCCATGATCGTGCTGGAAGGCGACAAGCCGCTCGGTGCGGACGCGCACCGTTTCTATGACGAGATGGTCCGCAGACTCGAGCAGGACAAGAAGCACGTCGAGCATGTCCAGGACTACTGGGGCGACACCCTGACCGCGGCGGGATCGCAGAGCAGCGACGGCAAGGCCGCTTATGTCCAGGTGAACCTCGCGGGCAATCAGGGTTCCGCGCTGGCCAACGAGGGCGTCGGCGCGATCCGCGACATTGTCGAGCGGCTGAAGCCGCCGCCCGGCGTCAAGGCCTATGTGACCGGCGCGGCGCCCCTGATCTCCGATCAGTTCGACGTCGGCAGCAAGGGGACCGCGAAGGTCACCACGATCACCATCGGGGTGATCGCCCTGATGCTGTTCTTCGTTTACCGGTCGGTGCTGACCACCCTGCTGGTGCTCGCCACGGTCCTGATCGAGATGTCGGCCGCACGGGGCCTGGTCGCGTTTCTCGGTAACGCCGGAGTCATCGGGTTGTCGACCTATGCGACGAACCTGTTGACGCTGTTGGTGGTCGCCGCGGGCACCGACTACGCGATCTTCTTCGTGGGCCGCTACCAGGAAGCGCGCGGGACCGGCGAGGACCGCGAAAAAGCTTTCTACACCATGTATCACGGCACGACGCACATCGTCTTGGGGTCCGGGCTCACCGTGGCCGGCGCGGTCGCCTGCCTGAGCTTCACCCGGCTGCCGTACTTTCAGAGCCTGGGCATACCAGCGGCGTTGGGCATTCTCGTCGCACTTTTCGCCGCGCTCACCCTGGGGCCGGCGATCCTCACCTTGGGCTCCAAGGTAGGCGTCTTCGAGCCCAAGCGCGCGATCAGAACCCGCGGATGGCGGCGGATCGGGACGGCCATCGTCCGCTGGCCGGGTGCGGTTCTCGCCGCGGCCTGCGCGCTGGCACTGGTCGGGCTCATCGCCTTGCCCGGATACAAGACCAGTTACGACACCCGTCCCTACATGCCCGCGAGCGCGCCGGCCAACGTCGGGTACACCGCCGCCGAGAAGCATTTCTCGCGGGCCCGGCTGGAGCCCGAATTGCTGATGGTCGAAACCGACCACGACATGCGTAACCCGGAAAGCATGCTCATCCTGGACAAGGTGGCCAAGGCGGTGTTTCACGTTCCCGGCGTCGCGCAGGTGCAGACCATCACCCGCCCCCTGGGCACCCCGCTCGTCCACAGTTCACTCGCGTTCGTGGTCAGCAATTCCAGCGCGGCGCAGCAGGAAAACCTGACGTACCAACGAGATCGGGCCGAGGATGCCCTCAAGCAGGCCAACGAACTGAACAAAACCATCAACATCCTGAGGCAGCAGTACGTGTTGCAGCAGCAGCTCGCCGGCACCACCCACGACGAGACGCAAAGCTTTCATGACACCCTCGGCACGATCCAGGATCTGCGCGACAAGATCGCGAACTTCGACGACTTCTTCCGGCCCGTCCGCAGCTACTTCTATTGGGAGAGGCACTGTTACGACATTCCCGTCTGCTTCGCGTTCCGATCACTCTTCGACGCGCTCGACGGCATCGACCAACTCACCGAGAAGTTCGAAAGCCTCACGGCTTCGCTGGACAAGCTCGACGCGCTGCAGCCGAAACTGGTGGCGCTGATACCGCCGCAGATCGACAGTCAGCAGACCAATCGGGATCTGACGCTCGCCAATTACGCCACGCTGTCCGGCATTTACGCACAGACCGCGGCCGCGATCGACAACGCCACGGCCCTGGGGCGGGCCTTCGACGCCGCGAAGAACGACGACACGTTCTACCTGCCGCCCGAGGTCTTCAACAACCCCGACTTCAAGCGTGGGCTCAAACTGTTCCTCTCGCCCGACGGTAAGGCCGCCCGCATGATCGTCACCCACGAAGGCGATCCCGCGACGCCCGAGGGCATTTCGCACATCGATCCGATGGCCAAGGCTGCGCACGAGGCCCTGAAGGGGACGCCGATGGCGGGCGCGGGGATCTATCTCGGTGGGACCGCCTCGACGTACAAGGACATCCAGGATGGCGCCAAGTATGACCTGATGATCGTGGCGTTCGCCGCACTGAGTCTCATCCTGCTGATCATGATGATCATCACGCGCAGCCTGATCGCCGCGCTTGTCATCGTGGGCACCGTGGCCCTGTCGCTGGGAGCTTCGTTCGGGTTGTCAGTTCTGGTGTGGCAGTACCTCTTCGGCATCCAGTTGTATTGGGTCGTGCTCGCGCTTGCTGTGATCCTGCTGCTGGCGGTCGGGTCCGACTACAACCTGCTGTTGATCTCGCGGTTCAAGGAAGAAATCCATGCCGGTGTGAACACCGGCATCATCCGGGCGATGGCGGGCTCCGGATCGGTGGTCACCTCGGCCGGCATCGTCTTCGCCGTCACCATGTGCGCGTTCGTCTTCAGCGGATTCCAGGTTCTCGGTCAGATCGGCACCACGATCGGCCTCGGCTTGCTGTTCGACACGCTGATCGTGCGTTCATTCATGACCCCTTCCGTCGCAAGGATTCTGGGTCGGTGGTTCTGGTGGCCGCAGCACATTCGTCCCCGTCCGGCCAGCACCATGCTGCGGCCGTATGGGCCGCGCCCCGCGGTCCGCCAGCTCCTGCTGTGGGAAGACGACGACCCCGTGGTGGCGGCGAAAGCGCACTAGCTAGCGCAGCATGGTGGCAACGATCCCGGCCAGGTAACCCAGGCGAGCCACCTCCGACGGCCGGAATTCGGGGCCCGGGCGGCCCAGCACCACCGCCGTGTGCGGATCGCCCAGCGGGGCCGCGACCATCGTGGTGTCCATCTCGCGCCACGCCTGCGGTACCCAGTCGCCGGTGCTGTCCAGCGTCGCGGCGCGGTGGATGGGCAGCCACGGTGCGGAATCCGCCCGCGTCTCCGGCGCGCCCGGGCTGGAGGCCAGGCGCTGCAGCTCATCGCCCGAGCCGCGCAGCACGGTGCACCAGCTGACGCGCAGCACCCTGGGCGCCTCGTTGGCCAAGACCTGTAACCGGGACGCGTTGTCGACGGCCGCGGCGACGTGGTCGAGCAGTTCCAGCTCGCGATGCGCTTCCAGCAACCCGGTGTGCGGACGCACGCTGTCCACCCGCACACCGGATAGCGCTTCCGCGGCGGTGATCAGCGTGTCCGGCATCGCCCCCGGCGGCAGCTCGATCACGAGGTCGTCGATCGCGTACCCCGAGCTGCGCTCCACCACGTCGAGGGACAAGATGTCGGCTCCCACCGAACCGAGCGCGACTGCCAGCGAGCCCAGGCTGCCGGGGCGGTCGGCCAGCTCGATGCGCAACAGATACGACGGCACGGCCAACACTGTTACACAGCGATGTGTCGACGGCATTTCGGCTCGGAATGGCGGGCCACGCTCGCCGGGCCCGAGCGGCCGGAGGTCGCCCGGACGAGCGCGTTAGGCTTTCCTGTCGTGTCTCAAATCTCCCGCGACGAGGTGGCGCACCTGGCCCGGCTGTCCCGCCTGGCGTTGACCGACGGCGAGCTGGACAGCTTCGCTGGTCAACTCGACGCCATCCTGACCCACGTCAGCCAGGTGCAGGCCGTCGACGTCACCGGCGTCGAAGCGACCGGCAACCCACTGAAGGACGTGAACGTCACCCGCCCGGACCAGCCGACACCCTGCCTCACCCAGGCCGAGGCGCTGGCCGAGGCGCCGGAGGCCGCCGACGGCCGCTTCGCGGTGCCCCAGATCCTGGGGGACAGCGAGTGAACGAGATCATCCGGTCCGACGCCGCCACCCTGGCCGCCGGGATCGCCGCCGGGGAGCTGTCGTCGGTCGAGGTCACCCGGGCGTGCCTGGACCAGATCGCGGAGACCGACGACCGGTACCACGCCTTCCTGCACGTCGCCGCCGACGAGGCGCTGGCCGCGGCGGCCGTCGTCGACGAGGCGGTGGCCGCGGGGGAACGGCTGCCGTCGCCGCTGGCGGGGGTGCCGCTGGCGCTCAAAGATGTCTTCACCACCGTCGACATGCCCACCACCTGCGGCTCCAAGATCCTCGAGGGCTGGCGTTCCCCCTACGACGCCACCGTCACCACGCGGTTGCGCGCCGCGGGCATCCCGATCCTGGGCAAGACCAACATGGACGAGTTCGCGATGGGTTCGTCGACGGAGAACTCCGCCTACGGCCCCACCCGCAACCCGTGGAACCTCGACCGCGTGCCCGGCGGTTCCGGGGGAGGCAGCGCGGCGGCGCTGGCCGCGTTCCAGGCGCCGCTGGCCATCGGATCCGACACCGGCGGCTCCATCCGGCAGCCGGCGGCGCTGACCGCGACTGTCGGTGTCAAACCGACCTACGGCACCGTGTCGCGCTACGGCCTGGTGGCGTGCGCGTCGTCGCTGGACCAGGGCGGCCCGTGTGCGCGGACCGTGCTGGACACCGCGCTGCTGCACCAGGTCATCGCCGGGCACGATCACCGCGACTCCACCTCCGTCGAAGCGGCCATTCCCGACGTCGTCGGCGCCGCCAAAGCCGGCGCGGCCGGCGACCTCAACGGCGTGCGCGTCGGAGTCGTCAAGCAGCTGCGCGGCGACGGCTACCAGCCGGGCGTGCTGGCCTCGTTCGAGGCCGCGGTGAAGCGGCTGACCGAACTGGGCGCCCAGGTGAGCGAAGTCGACTGCCCGCACTTCGAATACGCGCTGGCCGCCTACTACCTGATCCTGCCGTCGGAGGTGTCGAGCAACCTGGCCCGCTTCGACGCGATGCGCTACGGGCTGCGCGTCGGTGACGACGGGACGCACAGCGCCGAGGAGGTGATGGCGCTGACCCGCGCCGCCGGTTTCGGGCCGGAAGTCAAGCGGCGCATCATGATCGGCACCTACGCACTGTCGGCGGGTTACTACGACGCCTATTACAACCAGGCGCAGAAGGTGCGCACCCTGATCGCCCGCGACCTCGACAGGGCGTACGAGTCCGTCGACGTGGTGGTGTCGCCCGCGACTCCGACCACCGCCTTCGGCCTGGGTGAGAAGGTGGACGACCCGCTGGCGATGTACCTGTTCGACCTGTGCACGCTGCCGCTGAACCTCGCCGGGCACTGCGGCATGTCGGTGCCCTCGGGGCTCTCGCCCGATGACGGCCTCCCGGTCGGCCTGCAGATCATGGCGCCCGCGCTGGCCGATGACCGCCTGTACCGGGTGGGCGCCGCCTACGAGGCCGCGCGCGGACCGCTGCCGAGCGCGATCTAGGCGTCTGCGAGGCGCGGCGGGCCTTCCGCAGGGCAAGATAAGGGCATGCGGATCGGAGTTCTCACCGGAGGTGGCGACTGCCCGGGGCTGAACGCCGTCATCCGGGCGGTGGTGCGCACCTGCGACGCCCGGTACGGCTCGTCGGTGGTCGGCTTCCAGGACGGGTGGCGCGGATTGCTGGAGAACCGGCGCATTCAACTGCACAATGACGACCGCAACGACCGGCTGCTGGCCAAGGGCGGCACGATGCTGGGCACCGCCCGGGTACATCCGGACAAGCTGCGCGCCGGGCTGGACCAGATCAAGCAAACCCTGGACGACAACGGCATCGACGTGCTCATCCCGATCGGCGGGGAAGGCACCCTGACCGCCGCGCACTGGCTGTCGGACGAGAACGTTCCCGTCGTCGGGGTGCCGAAGACCATCGATAACGACATCGATTGCACCGATGTGACTTTCGGTCACGACACCGCGCTGACGGTGGCCACCGAAGCGATCGACCGGTTGCACAGTACCGCCGAATCACACCAGCGGGTGATGCTCGTGGAAGTGATGGGCCGACACGCCGGCTGGATCGCGCTGAACTCCGGCCTGGCCTCCGGCGCGCACATGACGCTGATCCCCGAGCAGCCCTTCGACGTCGAGGAGGTGTGCCGGCTGGTCAAACGGCGCTTCCAGCGCGGGGATTCGCACTTCATCTGTGTGGTCGCCGAGGGTGCGAAACCCATCCCGGGCTCGATCTCGTTGCGCGAAGGCGGAATTGACGAGTTCGGTCACGAAAAGTTCACCGGTGTCGCGGCCCAACTGGGTGCCGAGGTGGAGAAGCGGATCAACAAGGACGTCCGGGTGACCGTGCTCGGCCACGTCCAGCGCGGCGGGACCCCGACGGCCTACGACCGGGTGCTGGCCACCCGGTTCGGTGTCAACGCGGCCGATGCCGCGCACGCGGGGGAATATGGTCAGATGGTGTCGCTGCGCGGGCAGGACATCGGCCGGGTGGCGCTGGCCGACGCCGTGCGCCAGCTCAAACTGGTGCCCGAAAGCCGCTACGACGACGCCGCCGCCTTCTTCGGTTAACTCCCGGTGGATTCGGCAAACGACGGGTGACGCCGATCTGGCCCCAATCCGACTCCTGGCCGACCAGGGGCTGAATCTGCGCACCCTTTGACCAGCTGCGGACCGGTCGGGGCAGATTCGTGGTTTCCGGACCGGTTCCCAGTGGTTATACCGGGGGGGTGAGCAACCGCGATTCGATTCGCGGAGTCGTTCAGCGCCCCGCGACGTCGGCGCGGCCACCGGGCCCGCCGGTCGTCCCGCCGCGTTCGCCCGGCCGGCGCATCGATGCCGATCCGTCGGCCGCGACGGTGGCCCGGCCCCAGCGCCAGGACCCGGCTATCCGCCGGCCGCCGTTCCGGCCGCCCCCGCCCTCGAGCCCACCCACGCCCGCGCCGGCGCCGGTGAGGCGATCCCCGTCCCCGCCTCGACCGCCGCGACTGCCGGGCGGGATGGCCCTCGACGGGCTTGACCAGCAGGGGCGCGAGAGTTCCTCGGGGTTCAGCTGGCGTGACGTGGTCCACCGCGTGACCGGCGTCGATGTGGGCCCCGGCAAGGACGCGCGGTACAAGGAAGAACTGCGCAACCGCATCCGTGCGGCGCTGGGCGGCGCGTTCCCCGTTGCCGTCCTCAACCTCAAAGGCGGCGTCGGCAAGACCGCGGTGGTGGAGGCGTTGGGGTCGACGTTTGCCGAGGTGCGCCACGACCGGGTCATCGCCGTCGACATCGACGCCGGCGACCTCCCCGAGCGGCATGGCCGTCCCAACCCCCTGGGCATGGCCGACCTGCTCTCCGGCAAGGCGATCACCAGTTATGAGGATGTCCGCGCGCACACCTACATGAACAATTTCGGTCTGGAAGTGCTCGGACTACCGGATTACGCGCACACCGACTGGCGGCTCGAGCGACACGACGTGGTCAAGGCGTTCTCGCTTTTGCGAAACCACTATTCCGTGGTGCTGGTGGACTGCGCCAAGGCGCTGAATTCGGGTGTGATGGAAGCGGTCCTGCCGGAGTTGCGGGCGCTGGTCGTGGTGACGAGCACCTCGATCGATGCGATACGAAAGACCGCCACCACGCTGGACTGGTTGGGCAACAACGGATATCAAGTGTTGGTGCGGTCGACGATACTTGCGATCAACCACGTCGAGCCGGCGAAGGTGGAGCTGGTCGCCGCCAAGGAGCTCGAGCGATTGTCGGCGCGCGTCGCCGGCACGGTGGTGTTGCCGTTCGACCGGCACATACATAACGGCAAGCAGATCGAGCTGGACCGACTGAGCAAGGAGAGCCGGCGCAGCTACCTCGAGATGGCGGCCGTACTGGCCGACATGTTCCCCGGCAGAGGCGAGGACCGCGACCGGTTCCCGCGACCGCGCTCGCCGCACTGGCCCTGATACCGCCCGGCGCCGCCGTCTACGATCGACGGCATGAGTGTTGCTGCCAGCGCCGATCTCATGGACTACGACGACGTCATCGCGCGCTTCGACCCGGTACTGGGCCTCGAGGTACACGTCGAACTGTCGACCGTCACCAAGATGTTCTGCGGCTGCTCCACCGCCTTCGGCGCCGAACCCAACACCCAGGTATGCCCCGTGTGCCTCGGGTTGCCCGGTTCGCTGCCGGTTCTCAACCGCACGGCGGTCGAGTCGGCCATCCGGATCGGGCTGGCGCTGAACTGCGAGATCGTGCCCTGGTGCCGGTTCGCCCGGAAGAACTACTTCTACCCGGACATGCCGAAGAACTATCAGATATCCCAGTACGACGAGCCGATCGCCATCAACGGGTACCTGGACGCGCCGCTGGAAGACGGCACCACCTGGCGGGTCGAGGTCGAGCGCGCGCACATGGAGGAGGACACCGGCAAGCTGACCCACCTGGGGAGCGAGACCGGCCGCATCCACGGCGCGACGACGTCGCTGCTCGACTACAACCGCGCCGGCGTGCCGTTGATCGAGATCGTGACCAAGCCGATCGTGGGTGCTGGCGCCCGCGCACCGCAGATCGCTCGCGCCTATGTCACGGCATTGCGAGACCTGTTGCGCGCCTTGGGTGTATCCGATGTACGGATGGACCAGGGTTCGATGCGTTGCGATTCCAACGTGTCGCTGATGCCGACGGGAACGACCGAGTTCGGGACGCGCACCGAGACCAAGAACGTCAACTCGCTGAAGAGCGTCGAGGTCGCCGTGCGCTACGAAATGCAGCGGCAGGGAGCGGTCCTGGCGTCCGGTGGACGAATTATCCAGGAGACCAGACACTTTCACGAGGCGGGGTATACGAGCCCGGGTCGGGCCAAGGAGACCGCCCAGGACTACCGCTATTTCCCCGAGCCCGACCTGGAACCGGTCGCGCCCAGCCGTGAACTGGTCGAGCAGCTGCGCCAGACCATCCCGGAGCTACCGTGGCTGAGCCGCAAGCGGATTCAGCAGGAGTGGGGTGTTTCCGACGAGGTGATGCGCGACCTGGTCAACGCCGGCGCGGTGGAACTGGTCATCGAGACCGTCAAGCACGGCGCGGCCAGCGAGTCGGCGCGCGCCTGGTGGGGCAACTTCTTGGTGCAGAAGGCCAACGAGGCGAACGTCGGACTGGACGAACTGGCCATCAGCCCGGCACAGGTGGCCGCGGTGATCGCGCTGGTCGACGAGGGGAAGCTCTCCAACAAGCTGGCCCGCCAGGTCGTGGAGGGGGTGCTGGCCGGCGAGGGCGAGCCCGAGCAGGTGATGGCGTCCCGCGGCCTCGAGCTGGTGCGCGACGATTCGGTGACCCAGGCCGCGGTCGACGAGGCGCTGGCCGCCAATCCCGATGTGGCGGAGAAGATCCGGGGCGGCAAGGTGGCCGCGGCGGGCGCGATCGTCGGCGCGGTGATGAAGGCGACGCGAGGGCAGGCCGATGCCGCCCGGGTGCGCGAGCTGGTTTTGGCGGCCTGCGGCCAGAGTTGACGAAGACCGGCTTCCGCTAGGTCTTGTCGTCGTTGTTGCGCGGGAACCCGCCGCCCTGCGGGAAGAGCGGGAACACGACGTCGTCCAGCTTCTCGGCGTCCCCGGCGGTCTTGTTGACGGTTGCGCCCCAGACGTTTCCGTCCGGCGACATCCGCAGCGCCCAGGCGTGGGCGTGCGTGTCCTTGCGGACCACGTCGGGTTCACCGGTGACCGCACCCGTCGCCGGCGCCAGCCGCACGGCGACCGTCAGTTTGGTGTTGATCAGGTTGACCAGGACGGTCCCGTCCATTGCGGCACAGCCGGCCACGCCGGGCTTGTCCGGCCAGGTCCACACCGTGGAGACCTCCGAGGTCTTGGTGATGCGCTGCAATCGATCCGCGGTCGGCGTGCGGTCGGCGACGTAGAGCGAGCCGTCCACGGGGTCGATGCACAGGCCGCCGCCCGAGCCGACTCCCGACAGCGCCGTCGTCGGCGGCGCCTGACCGATGGTGGTCGGCTGCTCGATGCGAAGGACCTTGCCCGCCAGCGATTTGGGGTCGGCGGCCGACGCGGGGTTGCCCGCGTCGCCGGTCATCACGACCAGCGTGGTGGGGCTGGTGAAGATCAACGCGCCGGTGTTTCCGGTGGCGCCTTTGGGGATGCCGGTGAGGATGTCCTTGGGGATGTCGCCGTCGGCCACCCGGATCACCCGGTTGTCGGTCGGCGTGCTGATGTAGGCGTACATCAGCCGGTCCTGCGTGTAGGTCGGCGACAGCACGATGTCCATCAAACCGCCGTCCCCGGACGGGTCGACCGGGATGACCGTCTTCACCTTCGGCTCGGCGCTGACCGAGATCTCCTTGACCGCGCCGGTGGTCCGCTCGGCGACCAGCGCGGTTTTGCTGTCCGGCCCCATGATCAGTCCGCTGGTGCTCTCGAGGCAGCCCTGCATCACCCCGGGAGCCGGGCACGCCTTGGGGAATGGCGTGGGCGGCAACGGCGGCGGCGGGGGAGGCGTCGAGCTGGGCTGGGGCTTGAGTTCCGGATTGGTGGTGAAGGGCTGCGACTGGGCGTCGTTGAACCGCGCGCACCCGCTCGCGACCAGCACCACCGCGCAAAGCGCGGCGAAGCCGCACCGAACCGAGTGCCGTAGTCGCATGACCGACAGGCTACGGACAGAGCGGCCGCCCCCGCCACACGCATGCGCCCGCCCGCCGGGTGCGGCACCATCGGAACACCTTTCGCGTCGGCGCGCGCCGCCTCGGGGGGCCGGAATTCCGCCGTTGGGGACTCGCCGAACCCGCGAGCAAGGTAGTTTCGGGTCAATCTGGGCCCATTTGACGGGCAAACCACCGATTGCCTGGCGAAAAGCGCCGTTCAAATCCCAAATTCAGCGCGAAATGCCCTTACCCTGACACCCGTGACCAGTCAATCGAATGACGGACATTGGCAGCGCCCGGGCGAATCCCCGGAACCGACCCCGGGACGTCCCGCCACGGCGCGCGTGGTCGACCCCGAAGATGACTTGACGCCCGTCGGTTACCCCGGCGACTTCAACCCCTCCACCGGAACCACCACCGTCATCCCCTACATGGGCGACCACGCCGCAGCGGGCGGTGCCAGTGCGACGGGTTACCACGTGCTCGATCAGCAGGAGCCCCTGCCGTATGTGCAGCCGCAGCCCGCGCGGCACGCGGCCGTCGAGCCCGCCGAGATCGACGCCGACGACCACCACGGCCGGCTGCACGAGGTCGGGCGGCGCGGAACCCAGCATCTGGGTTTGCTGGTTCTGCGCGTCGGCCTCGGAGTTGTGCTGGCCGCGCACGGACTGCAGAAGCTGTTCGGCTGGTGGGGCGGCTCCGGAGTCGGTGGGTTCAAGAACTCACTGTCCGACGTCGGCTACCAGCACGCCGACATCCTCGCCTACGTCAGCGCCGGCGGCGAGCTCGTCGCGGGTGTGCTCCTGGTGCTGGGGCTGTTCACCCCGGTGGCCGCGGCCGGCGCCCTGGCGTTTCTGATCAACGGCATGCTGGCCACCATCACCGCCCGGCCGCATCCCCACACCTTCACGTACTTCCTGCCGGACGGGCACGAATACCAAATCACCCTGATCCTCCTGGCCGTCGCGGTCATCCTCTGTGGGCCCGGCCGCTACGGTCTCGACGCGCGGCGGGGCTGGGCCCATCGGCCCTTCATCGGGTCGTTCGTCGCGCTGCTGGCCGGCATCGCCGCGGGGATCGCGGTGTGGGTGCTGCTCAACGGCGTCAACCCGATCGCCTGACCCTCACTGATAGGGGTTGGGGACCCGCCCGGAGCTCGCCTCGGTCAGCTGCGGCAGCGTCGCGAACGTCACCGCGGGCAAGCGCAACTCCGCGCCGCTCTTGAGGTGAGCGCGGGCCCAGGAACCCCGGTGGAAGCGGAGCCCGTCGATGTCGTCCCATTCCACCGTCCGGCTGCCCAGCAGTGTCCGGACGGTCACCCCGCGATCGTCGGCGACGGTGCGTAGGCGGACGATCAATGCCGACAGCAGCACGGGAACGACCAGCAGCGGCGCCGACGGCGGCCACAGCATCACCGGTATCAGCAACCCCAGGGTGAAGAATGCGACGGCCAGGTGAGCGATCGGGGAGACCTTGATCACGACGGGTGTGTCCGAAGACGAACCGGTAGCCACCCGACCATCATTTCACCCGGCCTGGGCGAGGGGATCCCCGAGACCACGGGGGGCCGGATTTGACTGCTGAGCTGTGCGAAGGCTACCGTCGGACGTTATGGATACCGCCGGACAGCCCGGGATGCTCGTAGTAATTAGTCGGCGCGTTGGTGCCTGACTAGCCTCTCGGCATTTGAAGCTATCCAGACCAACGCGCAACCCTCGTGCAGCAGATGAGCTGTCGGGGGTTTTTTGTTGCCCCAGCGAGACTCCCAGAGTGAATAAGGAACAAAGACCTTGAGCGCACCCACCAGGCAGCACGCCACACAGCCGCAGCGTGCCGCCGACGTCGCCTCCGACGCGATCAAGCCGGCCGCGAAATCCTCGACCGCCAAGCCGAAACGCGTTGGGCCCGAGAAGCTTACCGGTGCCCAGTCGGTGATCCGGTCGCTGGAGGAGCTCGATGTCGAGGTCATCTTCGGTATCCCCGGCGGCGCCGTGTTGCCGGTTTACGACCCGCTGTTCGACTCGAAAAAGCTTCGCCACGTGCTGGTTCGGCACGAGCAGGGCGCCGGACACGCGGCCAGCGGCTACGCCCACGCCACCGGAAAGGTGGGTGTGTGCATGGCGACGTCGGGTCCCGGCGCCACCAATCTCGTCACACCGCTGGCCGACGCCCAGATGGACTCGGTGCCCGTCGTCGCCATCACCGGCCAGGTCGGTCGCACGCTGATCGGCACCGACGCCTTCCAGGAAGCCGACATCTCGGGCATCACGATGCCGATCACCAAGCACAACTTCCTGGTTCGCTCGGGCGACGAGATCCCGCAGGTGCTTGCCGAGGCCTTCCACATCGCCGCCTCGGGTCGTCCCGGTGCGGTGCTCGTCGACATCCCCAAAGACGTGTTGCAGGGGCAGTGCACGTTCCACTGGCCGCCGCGAATGGACCTGCCCGGTTACAAGCCGAACACCAAACCGCACAACAGGCAGATCCGCGAGGCCGCCAAGCTCATCGCGGACGCCCGCAAACCGGTGCTCTACGTCGGCGGCGGCGTCATCCGTGGCGAGGCGACCGAGCAGCTGCGCGAGCTGGCCGAGCTGACCGGAATCCCCGTCGTCACCACGCTGATGGCGCGCGGCGCGTTCCCCGACAGCCATCGCCAGCACCTGGGCATGCCCGGCATGCACGGCACGGTCGCCGCGGTGGCGGCACTGCAACGCAGCGACCTGCTGATTGCGCTGGGCACCCGCTTCGACGACCGGGTGACCGGGAAACTGGACACCTTCGCGCCGGAGGCCAAGGTCATTCACGCCGACATCGACCCGGCCGAGATCGGCAAGAACCGCCACGCCGACGTGCCGATCGTCGGCGACGTCAAGGCCGTCATCACCGACCTGATCGCGATGCTGCGGCACTACGACATTCCGGGCAACGTCGACATGACCGAATGGTGGGCCTATCTGGACAGCGTTCAGTCGACCTATCCGCTGAGTTACGACCCGCAGAGCGACGGCAGCCTCGGCCCGGAATACGTCATCGAGAAGCTCGGCCAGATCGCCGGCCCGGACGCGGTATACGTCGCCGGGGTGGGCCAGCACCAGATGTGGGCGGCGCAATTCATCTCGTATGAGAACCCGCGCACCTGGATCAATTCCGGCGGGCTGGGCACCATGGGGTTTGCCATCCCCGCGGCGATGGGGGCCAAGATGGCCCGCCCGGACGCCGAGGTGTGGGCTATCGACGGCGACGGCTGCTTTCAGATGACCAACCAGGAGTTGGCCACCTGCGCCATCGAGGGCGTGCCGATCAAGGTTGCGCTGATCAACAACGGCAACCTGGGCATGGTGCGCCAGTGGCAGACGCTGTTCTACGAGGAGCGGTACTCGCAGACCGACCTGGCCACGCATTCGCATCGCATCCCGGACTTCGTGAAGCTGGCGGAGGCGCTGGGGTGCGTCGGAATGCGTTGCGAGCGTGAGGAAGACGTCGAGGACGTGATCAACGCGGCCCGCGCGATCACCGACCGTCCGGTGGTGATCGACTTCATCGTCGGCGCGGACGCGCAGGTATGGCCGATGGTGGCCGCCGGCACCAGCAACGACGAGATTCAGGCCGCCCGCGGGATTCGCCCGCTGTTCGACGACGAGAGCGAAGGGCACGCCTGATGCACACGCACACTTTGTCGGTGCTGGTGGAGGACAAACCCGGTGTGCTCGCCCGCGTGGCGGCGCTGTTCTCCCGGCGCGGTTTCAACATCGAGTCGCTGGCCGTCGGCGCCACCGAGCAAAAGGACATGTCGCGCATGACCATTGTGGTCAGCGCGGAGGAGACCCCGCTCGAGCAGATCACCAAGCAGCTCAACAAGCTGATCAACGTCATCAAGATCGTCGAGCTGGACGACGGGGCAGCGGTGTCGCGAGAGTTGGCGCTGATCAAGGTGCGCGCCGACGCGGGCAGCCGCAGCCAGGTGATCGAAGCGGTGAACCTGTTCCGCGCCAAGGTGATCGACGTGTCGCCGGAGGCGCTGACGATCGAAGCGACCGGCGACCGCGGCAAGATCGAAGCGCTGCTGCGGGTCCTGGAACCGTTCGGCATCCGCGAGATCGTCCAATCGGGAGTGGTGTCGTTGTCCCGCGGTCCGCGCGGCATCACCACGGCCAAGTAAGTTTCAGCTGCAACACGAAGGAGATGAGAAGTGCCATCCGAGGCATTAGAGATGTTCTACGACGACGACGCAGACCTGTCGATCATCCAGGGCCGCAAGGTCGGCGTGATCGGTTACGGCAGCCAGGGCCACGCGCACTCGCTGAGCCTGCGCGACTCCGGCGTGCAGGTGCGCGTCGGCCTGCAGGAGGGTTCGAAGTCGCGGGCCAAGGTCGAAGAGCAGGGCCTGGAGGTCGACACCCCCGCCGAGGTGGCCAAGTGGGCCGACGTGATCATGTTGTTGGCGCCCGACACCGCGCAGGCGGACATCTTCAAGAACGACATCGAGCCCAACCTCAAGCCCGGTGACGCACTGTTCTTCGGGCACGGACTCAACATCCACTTCGGACTCATCAAGCCGCCCGCCGACGTCACGGTCGCGATGGTCGCCCCGAAGGGCCCCGGCCACCTGGTGCGCCGCCAGTTCGTCGATGGCAAGGGCGTGCCCTGCCTGATCGCGGTGGATCAGGACCCGACCGGCAACGGTGAGGCGCTGGCGCTCTCCTACGCCAAGGGCATCGGCGGCACCCGCGCCGGCGTCATCAAGACCACCTTCAAGGACGAGACCGAGACCGACCTGTTCGGTGAGCAGGCCGTGTTGTGCGGTGGCACAGAGGAATTGGTAAAGGCAGGTTTCGACGTCATGGTCGAGGCGGGCTACCCGCCGGAGATGGCGTACTTCGAGGTGCTGCACGAACTCAAGCTCATCGTCGACCTGATGTACGAGGGCGGCATCGCCCGGATGAACTACTCGGTGTCCGACACCGCGGAGTTCGGCGGGTATCTCTCGGGTCCGCGCGTCATCGACGCCGGCACCAAGGAGCGGATGCGGGAGATCCTGCGCGACATCCAGAACGGCGAATTCGTCAAGAAGTTGGTCGCCAACGTCGAGGGCGGCAACAAGGAGCTCGAGCGACTGCGCAAGGAGAACGCCGAGCACCCCATCGAGGTGACCGGCAAGAAGTTGCGCGACCTGATGAGCTGGGTCGACCGACCGATCACCGAGACGGCGTAGCTCGCCCTCGAGTCAAGAACCCAGCCGGTCGGCCGTCAGAACCACGCGGCGGGCCAGGTGATCCAAGGCGTTGCCGGTCACCTCGTCGAACTCGTGGATGTTGTCGTGGGTGGAGACCAGGCTCACCCCGTACGGATTGCCGTCGACGAACTTGCCCGGGTCGGTGTATCCCGGCGGCACGATGATGCCGCCGAAATGCATCAGCGTGATGTAGAGCGACAGCAGCGTGGTCTCCTGGCCGCCGTGCAGGGTGTTGGACGACGTGAAGGCCGCGTAGACCCTGTCCGCGAGCTTGCCTTCGGCCCACAGTCCGCCGAGCGAGTCGAGGAAGGTGCGCAATTGCGCAGCGGGAGAGCCGAAGCGGGTCGGTGAGCCGAAGATCACCGCGTCGGCCCAGACGATGTCCTCGCCCGTCGCCGCCGGAAGGTCCTTGGTCGCTTCGTAATTCGCGGTCCAGGCCGGGTTCTGGGCGAACGATTCGGGGTCGCGGGTTTCGGCGACGTGCCGCAGGCGGACTTCGGCGCCCGCGGACTCGGCCGTGGTGGCGACGCGCTGCGCCATCGCGGTGCCATGACCGGTGGCCGAATAGTAGATGATCGCGAGTTTGGTCACCAGCGCATCGTAGGACCGCGACGAGCCCCCTCCCAAACCTGCGTCGGCGCAGGTTAGCGCAGTGGTGAGCCCGTCAATGGCCGTAGAAGGCAGCCGTTAGGCTGGCCGGGTGAATCTGCCTGTTGTATTGATCGCCGACAAACTCGCCCAATCGACCGTCGCCGCCCTGGGAGACCAGGTCGAAGTGCGCTGGGTCGACGGGCCGGACCGGGAGAAGCTGCTGGCCGCGGTGCCGGAAGCCGACGCGCTGCTGGTGCGCTCGGCCACCACGGTCGACGCCGAGGTGCTGGCGGCCGCCCCCAAGCTGAAGATCGTCGCCCGGGCCGGGGTGGGCCTGGACAACGTCGACGTGGACGCCGCGACCGAGCGCGGCGTGCTGGTGGTGAACGCGCCCACCTCGAACATCCACAGCGCCGCCGAGCACGCGTTGGCGCTGCTGCTGGCCGCCGCCCGGCAGATCCCGGCGGCCGATGCCTCGCTGCGCGAGCACGCCTGGAAGCGCTCGTCGTTCAACGGCACTGAGATCTTCGGCAAGACGGTCGGCGTGGTGGGGCTGGGCCGGATCGGCCAGCTGGTCGCCCAACGGTTGACGGCCTTCGGCACCCATCTCGTCGCCTACGACCCGTATGTCTCGCCCGCCCGGGCCGCCCAGTTGGGCATCGAGCTGCTGCCCCTTGACGACCTCCTCGTCCGCGCCGACTTCATCTCGGTGCACCTGCCCAAGACGCCCGAGACGGCGGGCCTGATCGGCAAGGAGGCGCTGGCCAAGACCAAGCCGGGCGTCATCATCGTCAACGCCGCCCGCGGCGGCCTGGTCGACGAGGCCGCGTTGGCGGAAGCGGTGAGCAGCGGACACGTCCGCGCGGCGGGTATCGACGTCTTCGCCAAGGAGCCGTGCACCGACAGCCCGCTGTTCGAGCTGCCGCAAGTGGTGGTCACGCCGCATCTGGGCGCGTCCACCGCCGAGGCGCAGGACCGCGCGGGCACCGACGTGGCCGAAAGCGTGAAGCTCGCGCTCGCCGGGGAATTCGTTCCCGACGCCGTCAACGTCGGCGGCGGCGTGGTCAACGAAGAGGTGGCGCCCTGGCTGGACCTGGTGCGCAAGCTCGGGGTGCTGGCCGCCTCGTTGTCCGCCGGGCCGCCGGTGTCTTTGTCGGTGCAGGTGCGCGGCGAACTGGCCTCCGAAGACGTTGAGGTGCTGAAGCTTTCGGCCCTGCGCGGCCTGTTCTCGGCGGTGGTCGAGGGCCCGGTGACTTTCGTCAACGCGCCGGCGCTGGCCGAGGAGCGCGGCGTCACCGCCGAGCTCATCACGGCCTCGGAGAGCCCGAACCACCGCAGCGTCGTCGACGTGCGCGCCGTCGCCCCCGACGGCAGCGCCGTGAACGTGGCCGGCACGCTGTCCGGTCCGCAGTTGGTGGAAAAGATCGTTCAGATCAACGGCCGCAATTTCGATCTGCGGGCCCGGGGCACCAACCTGGTGATCAACTACGTCGATGCGCCCGGGGCGCTGGGCAAGATCGGCACCCTGCTCGGTTCGGCGGGCGTGAACATCCAGGCGGCTCAACTGTCCGAGGATGCCGAGGGCCCCGGTGCGACGATCCTGCTGCGCCTGGACCAGGACGTTCCGAGCGAGGTCCGGTCGGCGATCGGTGCCGCGGTAGGCGCCAACAAGCTTGAGGTGGTAGATCTCTCGTGAAGTGCGCCGGCGACGATGCAGTGGGGGCACCACCCGCTTGCGCGGGGCGAAGCGATGAGCAGGAGCGACGCTCATGAAGTTGGCGGTTATCGGCGGCGACGGTATCGGGCCGGAAGTGACGGCCGAGGCGCTCAAAGTCCTTGACGCGGTGTTGCCCGGCGTCGAGAAGACCGATTACGACCTGGGTGCGCGGCGTTTTCACGCCAGCGGTGAGCTGCTGCCGGAAACGGTGCTGGCCGAGCTGCGCCAGCACGACGCCATTCTGCTCGGGGCGATCGGCGACCCGTCGGTACCCAGCGGCGTGCTGGAGCGGGGCCTGTTGCTGCGCCTGCGTTTTGAGCTCGATCACCACGTCAACCTGCGACCGGGGCGGCTGTACCCCGGTGTGAGCAGCCCGCTCGCCGGAAACCCCCACATCGATTTCCTGGTGGTCCGCGAGGGGACCGAAGGCCCCTACACCGGTACCGGCGGCGCGATCCGCGCCGGGACGCCGCACGAGGTGGCGACCGAGGTGAGCCTGAACACCGCCTTCGGCGTGCGCCGCGTGGTGGCCGACGCCTTCGAGCGCGCCCAGCGCCGGCGCAAACACCTGACGCTGGTGCACAAGACCAACGTGCTGACCTTCGCCGGGAAGCTGTGGTCGCGGATCGTGGCCGAAGTCGGGGAGGACTACCCCGACGTCGAGGTCGCGTATCAACACATCGACGCCGCCACCATTTTCATGGTCACCGACCCCGGACGCTTCGACGTGATCGTCACCGACAACCTCTTCGGCGACATCATCACCGACTTGGCGGCGGCGGTGTGTGGCGGAATTGGCTTGGCGGCCAGCGGAAACATCGACGCCACCCGGACCAACCCGTCGATGTTCGAGCCGGTGCACGGCAGCGCGCCGGACATCGCCGGTCAGGGCATCGCCGATCCGACCGCGGCGATCATGTCGGTGTCGTTGTTGCTCGCCCATCTCGGCGAGGACGATGCCGCTAGGCGGGTGGATCGGGCTGTCGAGGCCTACCTGGCAACGCGCGGGAACGAACGGCCCGCCACCAGCGAAGTCGGCGAACGGATTGCCGCCGGGCTGTAGGTTCCAACCCGGGTGGGAGCAACCGCGCCGGCACCATCGGCACCGCGACCGCCGGGAAGAGTCCACACAATATCCACGCGTTGGGGTATTTCGCGGCGGTGATCAGGGCGCCGAACAGCGGCGGCGCGGCGGCCGCCAGCACCCGCTGGGTGGTGTTCTGAATGCCCAGGGCACGCCCGCTCCAGAACGGCCCGGCGAATTCGGTGACGGCCGTGGCCTCCAAACCGTTGTCGAGCATGGCGATCACCGAGATGGCGACCATCAGCGGCGCTTGATACATCGAGTTCAGAAAGTCGGCCCACGACAAGAGGAACAGGGTGACCGCGGCGGCGGCCGCGATGACGCGGACCGGTCGCATTCGCGAGCCGACGCGGTCAGACCAGCGGCCCACGAGGACCCGGCCGATCGCGCCGAGCACCTGCGAAAGGGTGACCAGGCTGCCGGCGGCCGCCACCGACCAGTGCAGATTCCTGATCAGCCACACCAGCATGAACGTGACGGTCACCGTCTGCGGAACCATCATCAGCCCCGCCACCGTGTGAATTCGCCACAGCACCAACGACCCTCGGTACGGGCTGGCGAGTTCGTTGTCGCTGGCCTTCTCCCGCGGCTTGCGGGGCGGGTCGATGATGCCGACCGCGCTCGCCACCGCTCCCAACGCGCACGCCAAGGCCGCGAACTTCAGCCCCGCACCCGGCCCGTGCTCGGCCAGCTCGGGAATCACCAGCGCTCCCACGGCGATTCCGAGGGGCTGCGCGGTTTGCCGGACACCCATGGCCACACCGCGCTGTTGCGGCGGAAACCACGCCGACACCAACCGACCGCTGGCGGTATTGCAACTGGCCGCGGCCATGCCCCCGAGAAACAAATAGACGGCCATCAGCACCATCGAATGCGCCGACGCCGCGGCGTACGCCGCCACTGCGGTGAGCGCCAAACCCGCTGTCATGACCACGCGCTCGCCCACGCGGTCCAGCACGTAACCCCACAGCACCAGCGTGACCACCATGCCCCAGCTGGGCATCGACGACAACAGACCGGCTTCGTCGAGTGGGATGCCGCGCGCCGTTTGTAGCGAGGGAATGAGGAACGCGATGCCGTTGATGAACAGGAACGAACTCGCCGTGGCCACCAGCGATATGCCCATGACGGACCAGCGGGCGCCCGCGCCCAGCGTGCGCGCGGTGGCCGGCCCCGTTCGCATCCCCCATGCTTGCACAGGCCGGTGGAGCCGCTGGTAATACTCGTGCCGCCGCGCCCGGCTTCGCCGCGCTCGCGACCGTCGCGGGGGTTTGGGTGACGGCCCGCCGCGCCCGGCTTCGCCGCGCTCGCGACCGTGAGGGGGTTTGGGTGACGGCCCGCCGCGCCCGGCTTCGCCGCGCTCGCGACCGTCACTAGGCTCAATGGAATGCGCCTTGGTCGAATCGCCAGCCCGGACGGTGTCGCCTTCGTCAGCATCGAGGGCGAACTCGCCGATCCCACCGCGATGGTCGCCCGCGAGATCGCCGAGCATCCCTTCGGCACGCCGAACTTCACCGGCCGTTCCTGGCCGCTGGCCGATGTGCGGCTACTGGCTCCGATACTGGCCAGCAAGGTGGTGTGCATCGGCAAGAACTACGCCGACCACATCGCCGAGATGACCGATCTCACCGGCCCGGCGGCGCCGGACCCGATCATCTTCCTCAAACCCAACACCGCCATCGTCGGCCCGAATGTGCCGATCAGATTGCCCGCCAACGCATCACCCGTGCATTTCGAGGGCGAACTGGCCGCGGTCATCGGCCGGCCCTGCAAGGACGTCTCGGCCGCCCAGGCCGCCGACAGCATCCTCGGCTACACCATCGGAAACGACGTGTCGGCCCGGGACCAACAGAAGTCGGACGGCCAATGGACTCGGGCGAAAGGGCACGACACCTTCTGCCCGGTGGGGCCGTGGATCGTCACCGACGTCGACCCGGCGGACCTCGAGATACGAACCGAGGTCAACGGCGAAGTCAAGCAACACAGCCGTACCTCGCTGATGATCCACGACGTCGGCGCCATCGTCGAATGGATCTCGGCAGTGATGACCCTGCTGCCAGGCGACCTCATCCTCACCGGAACGCCGGCGGGCGTCGGCCCGATCGAGGACGGCGACACCGTGTCCATCACCATCGAAGGGATCGGCACGCTCACCAATCCCGTGGTCCGTAAGGGAAAGTCGTGACAGCCGAAACGAAAGTCCGGGTCCGGTTCTGCCCGTCTCCCACGGGCACCCCGCACGTCGGCATGGTCCGCACCGCGTTGTTCAACTGGGCCTATGCCCGGCACACCGGTGGCACCTTCGTCTTTCGCATCGAGGACACCGACGCCGAACGCGACAGCGAGGAAAGCTATCTGGCGCTGCTCGACGCGCTGCGCTGGCTTGGCCTCGACTGGGACGAGGGGCCCGAGGTCGGCGGACCTTACGGCCCCTACCGGCAGTCGCAGCGCAAGGAGATCTACCGCGACGTCGTCGCCAAGCTGCTCGAAGCGGGCGAGGCCTACTACGCCTTCTCGACCCCGGAAGAGGTTGAGGCGCGCCATATCGCGGCGGGCCGCAACCCCAAACTGGGATACGACAACTTCGACCGGCACCTGACCGACGCCCAGCGCGCCGCATTCCTCGCGGAGGGCCGCAAGCCGGTGGTGCGGCTGCGGATGCCCGACGAAGACCTCGGCTGGAGCGACCTGGTGCGCGGAGCCACCACCTTCGTCGCGGGCTCCGTGCCGGACTTCGCGTTGACCCGCGCCAACGGAGACCCGTTGTACACCTTGGTCAACCCGGTCGATGACGCGTTGATGAGAATCACACACGTGTTGCGCGGCGAGGACCTGCTGCCGTCAACTCCGCGCCAGCTCGCGCTGTACCAGTCGCTGATCCGGGTCGGCGTCGCCGAGCGGGTCCCGGAGTTCGCCCACCTGCCAACGGTATTGGGGGAGGGCACCAAGAAACTCTCCAAGCGCGACCCGCAGTCCAACCTGTTCGCCCACCGCGACCGTGGCTTCATCCCCGAGGGGCTGCTCAATTACCTTGCGCTGCTGGGCTGGGCGATCGCCGACGACCATGACCTGTTCAGTCTCGACGAGATGGTGGCCGCCTTCGACGTGGTCGACGTCAACTCCAACCCGGCTCGGTTCGATCAGAAGAAGGCCGACGCGCTCAACGCCGAGCACATCCGAATGCTCGAATCGGCGGACTTCGCGGGCCGGCTGCGCGACTACCTCGACGCCCACGGACATCGGCTCGGGTTGGATGACGCCGCGTTCGCCACCGCGGCCGACTTGGTCCAGACCCGCATCGTCGTGCTCGCCGACGCGTGGGACCTGCTGAAGTTCCTCAACGACGACGAATACGCGATCGATCCCAAGGCCGCCGCCAAGGAGCTCGGCGCGGACGCGGCCGCGGTGCTGGACGCCGCGCTGGCCGCGCTCGACGGCGTGACCGGCTGGACCACTGCCGATATCGAGTCCGCCCTCAAGGCCGCGCTCATCGACAACCTGGGCCTCAAACCGCGCAAGGCCTTCGGCCCGATCAGGGTTGCCGCCACGGGAACGACGGTCAGCCCGCCGTTGTTCGAATCGCTGGAGCTGTTGGGCCCTGACCGCAGCTTGCTCCGGCTACGGGCCGCACGAGAAACGGTCGCCGGCTAGACCGAGACTCGCGTGCGGATTGTGTGCGCAGTCTTTGGTAGTCTGCACTGCGGCTCACAAAGGCCGGCAACGGCTGGCGGTGGCGGTCCTCCGGGCGGCGTGATGCGGCTCGGGATGACCGTTGACCAGCGGTTTTAGGCAGCCGATGGGGTATGGTGTAATTGGCAACACAGCTGATTCTGGTTCAGCCATTCTAGGTTCGAGTCCTGGTACCCCAGCAAAATCTCGCCACCTCAAGCGATTAGGTGGGCTTCTGACGTGTGAGCTATGCTGACACCTCGGATCGTGTCTGGCCCCGTCGTCTAGCGGCCTAGGACGCCGCCCTCTCACGGCGGTAGCGTGGGTTCGAATCCCATCGGGGCTACAAAACCACTATTGACCGGTTCCCAACGCGGCCGGTGCCGTGGACCCACCCACCGGCATGGCCGGCAAGCCGAGTTTGCGATGGTCCCACGAGCGCGAGCGCCGGGCGACGATGCGCACGCAGACGCGCTTGTTCATCATCTGCTCGACGAAGGGCTTCATCTCGTCGCTGTAGGGACCGGTGTAGCGCTCGAACACGCTGACCCCGACCCGGTGCGAGACGTCGGGATCGTCGACGATCTCCGCGACGCCCTCGAACGACACTCCGCGCAACGTGTCGTAGGTGTCGCCGTCCTCGATCAGGAAGCTCACCCGCGGATCACGTTTGAGGTTGACCGCCTTCTGCGACTTGGCCTTCGTCTCCAGCCAGATTTCACCGTCCACGACGGCGTACCACATCGCGGTCAGATGCGGCTGCCCGTCGGGGCCGATGGTGGCCAGCGTCCCGGTGCGGCTCTTGACGACGAAGTCGGCGATCTCGTCGGGGGACATGACGATGCTCGCGCGCTGATTGGTTCCCATGGCGGTCAGTCTGTCAGGCCACGCCGGAAAGCCGGTGCGCTGGTGGCCGCGAGCTGTTCGCGCGCGACGTTCAGAGCCGGCGGGTGAGCGCTTCGGCCGCGGAGATCAGGTCCGCGGCCCAGCGCGCTCCCGGGCGCCGACCGATCCGGTCGACGGGACCCGACACCGAGATGGCGGCGACGACGGCACCGCGACCGTCGCGCACGGGAACCGACACGCTCGCCACCCCGGGCTCGCGCTCGGCGACGCTTTGTGCCCAGCCGCGGCGCCGCACCTCGGCAAGGGTGCGCTCGGTGAACTTCGCGGTCGGCAACACCGCTTTTTGAGTCGCGGCGTCGCTGTGGGCCAGCAGCACCTTGGCGCCCGAACCCGCCGTCATCGGCAGCCTGGCCCCGACCGGAACCGTATCGCGAAGGCCCGCAGCCGGTTCCAGGGCGGCCACGCAGACCCGTGTGGTGCCCTCGCGGCGGTAGAGCTGCACGCTCTCACCGGTGGTCTCGCGCAACAGGGGCAGCACCCCCGCGCTGGCGGTCAGCAGCGGGTCGTTGACATGGGCGGCGAGCTCGGTGACGGCCGGACCCAGTAGCCAACGCCCCTCGTCGTCGCGGGCCAGCAGGCGATGGACTTCGAGCGCGGCGGCCAGCCGGTAGGCGGTCGCCCTGGGCAATCCGGTTCGCTCGCACAGTTCGGCCAATCCGCAGGGGGATTGGGCGATCGTCTGCAGGACACCCATGGCTTTGTCGAGGACGCCGATGCCGCTATGCTGTCTCACAAGAAGATACTAGCGTCTCGCATTATGAGATCACAGCCCATGGTCTGTCGGCGAGCCGCGCACGAGGCGAATCGAGGCGAGGTTTCAGATGGGATCCGGCAAGCCGCGCACCCTGGCCGAAAAGGTGTGGGACGACCACGTTGTGGATCGCGGGGCGGATGACCCCGAACAAGGCGGGGCGCCCGACCTGATCTACATCGATCTGCATCTGGTGCACGAGGTCACCAGCCCGCAGGCCTTCGACGGGCTGCGCCTGGCGGGCCGGCCGGTGCGACGGCCCGATCTGACGCTGGCCACCGAAGACCACAACGTGCCCACCGTCGACATCGACAAGCCGATCGCCGACCCGGTGTCGCGCATCCAGGTCGAGACGTTGCGCCGGAACTGCGCCGAATTCGGTGTCCGCCTTTATCCGATGGGCGATATCGAGCAGGGCATCGTGCATGTCGTAGGGCCGCAATTGGGTCTCACCCAACCGGGAATGACGATCGTCTGTGGTGATAGTCACACGTCGACGCACGGCGCGTTCGGGGCGCTGGCGATGGGCATCGGCACCTCCGAGGTGGAGCACGTGCTGGCCACCCAGACGCTGCCGCTGCGGCCGTTCAAGACGATGGCGGTCAACGTCGACGGCGAACTGCCCGCCGGCGTGACGGCCAAGGACATCATCCTCGCGTTGATCGCCAAGATCGGCACCGGCGGAGGGCAGGGGCACGTCATCGAATACCGCGGCAGCGCCATCGAATCGCTGTCGATGGAAGGCCGCATGACGATCTGCAACATGAGCATCGAGGCCGGCGCCCGGGCGGGCATGGTAGCCCCGGACGCCACCACCTATGAATTCCTGCGTGACAAGCCGCACGCGCCGCAGGGGGCGCAATGGGACGCGGCGATGCACTATTGGCAGCAGCTGCACACCGACCCCGGCGCCGCCTTCGACACCGAGGTCCACCTCGACGCGACGTCGTTGAGCCCGTTCGTGACGTGGGGAACGAATCCCGGGCAGGGCGTGCCGCTGGCGGCGGCCGTGCCCGACCCGGAGCTGATGAGCGGCGACGCCGAGCGGCAGGCCGCCGAGAAAGCGTTGGCTTACATGGACCTTCGGCCGGGGACTCCGATGCGCGACATCGCGGTCGACACCGTTTTTGTGGGCTCTTGTACCAACGGTCGTATCGAAGACCTGCGGGTGGTCGCCGACGTGCTGCGCGGCCGCAAGCTGGCCCCCGGCATGCGCATGCTCGTGGTCCCCGGGTCCATGCGGGTGCGTGCGCAGGCCGAAGCCGAAGGGCTCGGCGAGGTTTTCACCGCAGCGGGTGCCGAATGGCGACAGGCGGGCTGCTCGATGTGCCTGGGCATGAATCCGGACCAGCTGGCGCCGGGGGAACGGTGCGCGGCGACGTCCAACCGCAACTTCGAAGGGCGCCAGGGGAAAGGCGGCCGCACGCACTTGGTGTCTCCGGCCGTCGCCGCCGCGACCGCAGTTCGCGGCACATTGTCCGCCCCGGCCGATTTGAACTGACGTAATCGAGAAGAACGGACGACCATGGAAGCATTTCACACGCACACCGGTATCGGCGTGCCGTTGCGGCGGTCCAATGTCGACACCGACCAGATCATTCCGGCGGTGTATTTGAAGCGGGTCACCCGCACCGGTTTCGAGGACGGGTTGTTCGCCAGCTGGCGCTCGGATCCCTCATTCATCCTCAACCTCAGTCCCTTTGACCGGGGGTCGGTTCTGGTCGCCGGGCCCGATTTCGGCACCGGCTCGTCGCGCGAGCACGCCGTGTGGGCACTCATGGACTACGGGTTCCGGGTGGTCATCTCATCTCGATTCGGTGACATCTTCCGGGGCAACGCCGGCAAGGCGGGGCTCCTGGCGGCCGAAGTCTCCCAAGACGGCGTGGAACTGCTTTGGAAGCTCATCGAGCAGAGTCCGGGACTGGAAATCACTGCCAATCTTCAAGATCGAAATATCACCGCGGGAACGGCGGTGTTGCCGTTCAAGATTGACGACCACACGGCCTGGCGGCTCCTCGAAGGGCTCGACGATATAGCCCTTACGCTGCGGAAACTCGACAAAATCGAATCATACGAGGCCGCCTATCCGCAGTGGAAACCGCGCACTCTGCCCGCCTCCTGAACGGTCGGGAAGGCCGGAATTTCTTCTCGCTCACCTAACTAAACCGGGCCCATTTCCAGGTGGCGCCACCGGTCAAGGGCGGCAACCGGATTGCGAAACCGCCGAATGTCCGACCCTGAAATTGCGCGTGGCTCTTGGAAATTTGCTGGGTGAGGGTTTACCGTGTCCACTAGTCGGTTCAAATCGAGGACCACTAGCGTCGGAGGGATTGGATGAATAAGGCAGAGCTCATTGATGTGCTCACACAGAAATTGAACACCGACCGACGGCAGGCGACCGCCGCCGTCGAGAACGTCGTCGACACCATTGTGCGTGCGGTGCACAAGGGCGACAGCGTCACCATCACCGGGTTCGGTGTGTTCGAGCAACGGCGCCGCGCGGCTCGGGTGGCCCGCAACCCGCGTACCGGCGAGACGGTGAAGGTGAAGCCGACCTCCGTCCCGGCGTTCCGTCCCGGTGCTCAATTCAAAGCGGTTGTGTCTGGCGCACAGCGTCTCCCGTCGGAAGGACCTGCAGTGAAGCGTGGTGTAGTGGCAACCGGCGCGGCCAAGAAGACCGCCGCCAAGAAGGCTCCCGCCAAGAAGGCCGCGGCGAAGAAGGCCCCCGCCAAGAAGGCGGCTCCGGCCAAGAAGGCGGCGACCAAGGCTCCGGTGAAGAAGGTCGCGGCGAAGAAGGCTCCCGCCAAGAAGGCGGCGACCAAGGCTCCGGCGAAGAAGGCCGTGACCAAGGCCCCCGCCAAGAAGGTCGCGGCGAAGAAGGCCGCTACCAAGGCTCCCGCCAAGAAGGCCGCGGCAAAGAGGCCGGCCAGCAAGGCTCCCGCCAAGAAGGCCACCGCGCGTCGCGGTCGCCGTTAACGGCAGCAGTCGCGCTCTCGACGCGAAAACCCTTCGGGTCGCAGCGATGCACCCGAAGGGTATTCGCGTGTTATGCCCGCACGTTGGCGGCCAGCGGGCCGCCGATGTGGTCGGCCGCCACCAGTCGGCCGCCCGACAGTGACAGCACCCAGGCGCTGCCCTTGTGGTTGCGCGACTTGTCGGGACGCACCCCGTCGCGTTCGCACCACCAGGCGATCAGGTCCGGGATCACCTTGCCCTGTGTGCAAATGACCGGTGTCCCTTGCTGCTCGGCGATGGCCAGCATCCGGTGCCGGGCGCGTTTCGGGCTCTTGGCGTAGGCCTCCTCGGTGAGGGCCGGCTCATTGTGTATGGCCACGCCCAATTCGGCGGCCAGCGGTTCGACCGTCTGGTGGCAGCGCAGTCGGTCGGCCGCGTACACGTCGGTGGCGCCGAAGGCCAGCAGCTGCGGAACCAGCGCCTCGGCTTGCGCACGGCCTCGCTTGTCCAGCGGCCGCTGGGTGTCGTCGCCTTTGAAGCGGGATTTCCGGCCCGCGGTGCCGTGCCGGACCACCAACACGGTATGCGTGTCAGCGGGATGTTTCATGAAGTGGCGCAACATTTTTCGGTCATGCGAATAGGTGAGCTTCTTCAGCGCGTCCGGCACCGGCAGCCACACCAATTCGTCGACCTCGTTGCCGGGGGTGAAGTCCCCGCAAGTGCTGCGGGCCGCCCAGTAGTAGACCTTCTTGACGCCTGCCTCGATCGGGTAGCTCACCATGTCGAGCCGCCTGCCCAGGAGGGAGTGGTGACCCGTCTCCTCGCAGACTTCCCGCACCGCGGCGACGGGCGCCGTCTCGCCCGGGTCCACTTTTCCCTTCGGCAGTGACCAGTCGTCATAGCGGGGACGGTGGATCACCGCTATCTCGAGGCCGGGGTTGGACGAATCGGTCGGTCGCCACAGGACCGCACCGGCGGCATACACGATACGGCTTCCCGGACGCCGAGCGGTGGACGAGCTCTTGGTCGGCAAGTCAACTCCTGCAGGTCAATTCGGTCTGGCCGCGCGCACGGTTTCGGTGCGGCCGGGAAGACAACCGTAAATCACCACGCAGGGGGCTACGGATTGCGGTGCCGCTCCATCAACGACACCTGGTGATCGCGCACGCTGTGGCCGTCCTGCGGCGAGGCGATCCACTGCCCGTCGGGTCCCAGTTCCCAGCATCGGGTGGACGGATCCAGCGCGGACTCGAACAAGTCGTCCAGGTATGAGGTCAGCCTCGGATCCTTCACCTGAACCAGCGCCTCGACGCGACGATCGAGGTTGCGGTGCATCATGTCCGCGCTGCCGATCCAGAATTCGTTGATGCGATTGAAATGCATGATGCGGGAATGTTCCAGGAAGCGGCCGAGGATGGAACGGACCGCGATGTTCTCCGAGAACCCTTCCGCGCCGGGGCGCAGCGCACAGATCCCGCGCACCACCACCTCCACCCGCACATCCGCCCGGGACGCGCGATACAGCGCGTCGATGACCTGTTCGTCGACGAGGGCGTTCATCTTGAGGCGGATCCGGCCGCCGCCGTGTTCGCGGTGCGCGGCGATCTCGCGCTCGACGCGTTCGATGATGCCGGTGCGAATTGAGTGCGGGGCGACCAGCAGGTTGCGGTAGGAGACCTTGCGCGAGTAGCCGGTCAGCGAATTGAACAGGTCGGTCAGGTCGGCCCCGATCTCGGGAGAGGCCGTCAGCAGGCCGACGTCCTCGTACAGTCGTGCCGTCTTCCCGTTGTAGTTCCCGGTCCCGATGTGGCAGTAGCGCCGGATCGTAGAACCCTCCCGGCGGACCACCAGGAGGGTCTTGCAGTGGGTCTTGAGTCCGACGTACCCGTACACCACATGCACGCCCGCCTGCTCCAGCGCGCGCGCCCAGCGAATGTTGGCCTGCTCGTCGAAGCGCGCCTTGATCTCCACCATTGCCACCACCTGTTTGCCGGCTTCGGCGGCGTTGATGAGCGCCCGAACGATCGGCGAGTCACCGGAGGTGCGGTACAGCGTCTGCTTGATCGCCAGCACGTTGGGATCGGCGGCGGCCTGCTCGATGAATCGCTGCACGCTGGTGGAGAACGACTCATACGGATGATGAAGCAGCACATCGCCTTCGCGCAGCGTCGAGAAGATGCTCCTGGGCGTCTCGCGGTCGACGAACGCGGGACTGGTCGCCGGGACGAACGCCGGGTCTTTGAGCGCCGGCCGGTCGACGCTGTAGACCTGCCACAATGACGACAGATCGAGCAGGCCGGGCACCTGGATGACATCGCCCGGGTTCACATCGAGTTCGCGCAGCAGCAATTCCAGCATGCTCTCGGTCATGTCGTTGGCGACCTCGAGGCGCACCGGCGACCCGAACCGCCTGCGCGCCAATTCCCGTTCCAGCGCTTGCAGAAGGTCTTCGTCGCGGTCCTCTTCGACCTCGTAGTCCGCGTTGCGGGTGATGCGGAACGCGTGGTGCTGAACGATCTCCATGCCCGGGAAGAGGACCGGCAGGAAGGCCGCGATCAGCTCTTCCATTGGCAGGTAGCGGATTATGGGATGCCCTTCGGCATCGTCCGCGGCGTCGCGCGCCGCCAGTTCGACGAACCGATCCACGTTGTTGGGCACCTTCACCCGCGCGAAGTGCTGGCCGCCGTCCTCGGGCTGGCGCACCATGACCGCGAGATTCAGGCTCAACCCACTGACGAAGGGGAAGGGGTGAGCGGGATCGACGGCGAGCGGGGTCAGAACGGGAAAGACTTGTTCGTGGAAATAGGTCGACAGTTCGTCGCGCTCACTCTGATCCAAATCGGCCCACGTGACTATATGTATTCCTTCCTCGGCGAGTGCCGGGCGCACCGAATCGAGGAACACCCGCGCGTGCCGGGTTGCGATTCGCTGCGTCTGCTCCCCGATGAGGGCCAGTTGCTCGCGCGGCGTCAGGCCGTCGGCGGAGCGGACCGAGAGCCCCATCTCGTCACGGCGCTTGAGGCCCGCGACCCGCACCATGTAGAACTCGTCGAGGTTCGAGGCGAAGATTGCCAGAAACTTGGCTCGCTCCAACAGGGGTAAAGAGTTGTCGGCGGCCAGCGCCAGCACGCGGGCGTTGAAGTCCAGCCAGCTCAGTTCCCGGTTGAGGTAGCGGTCCTCCGGCAGGTCGGTGAGTGCGGACGGCGTCGCGGCGGGCGGCGCAGTCACGGCGGAGTCGCCGTGCCACAAGTTCTCGTCGGGGCGCGCCTCAGCTTCGATTTCAGTCACCCTGCGATCATCGCTCATCACGCGCCGATGCTGCTAGCGCTCGACGGACATCCATTCGCCGTTGGGGCGACGTTCACCCCGACGACAGCTATGCCGTTTCGCGGTCGGGGTCACTGTTGGGCGAGGGCCCGGGCGGTTGCCGTGCCCACCCCGAGCCGGCGGGCGGCGGCGAGGTCGTCGGGAGTGTCGACGTCACAGCGCAGGCCCGGCCACGCGCCGGTCAACTCGATCGCCCCCGAACGTCGGTGGCGCGCCGACGAATCGGCTCCGAACTGCGGATCCAGCGCGGCGCCGAAGGCGAAGAGGGCGGCGGTTCCCGTCGCCAGCCGGTCGGCGACGAAGCTGCGCCGGTGCTGGCGCGCCGCGGCGATCGCCTCGGCCAGCTCCTGCGTCTGCAGCGCGGGCAAATCCCCTTGCAGCACCACAACATTCGGGTAAGAATCGGCGACCGCCCGCTCCGCCGCGGCGATGGCGTTGTTGAGCGGGTCACCGTGCCCGTCGGGCGTCGGGTCGGACAGCACATCCGCCCCCAGCTGGGTTGCCGCGGCCGCCGCGGCCTCGTCGGGCGTGATCACCGTGATCGAGCCGAGTGAACCAACGCGTCCCGCGGCGGTCAGCGTGTCGATCAACATGGCCAGCACCACGTTCTCCCGGGTGCGCGCCGAGAACACCGGGGCCAGCCTGGTCTTCGCCGCCGCCAACCGTTTCACGGCGATGATCAGGGCGATGTCTTTCCCCGTGCCGTCGGCTCGTGTGCCGCTCATGACATCTCATCCTGCCAGCGACCGCTGAACGACCGACGCGCTAGCTCGCGCGACGCCCGCTGATCTAGGGTGTAGCGGCTGCAACACGCTGGAGACGACAGATGGGGGTGGTCGATGGCCGGTTCCAAGGGTGCCGTCGCCGTCATGGGTGCCGGGGCGTGGGGCACCGCACTGGCCAAGGTGCTCGTCGAGGCCGGCGGAGCGGACGCGGACGTCACGCTGTGGGCCCGCCGATCCGACGTCGCCGACCGGATCAATGCCACCCGGTCCAACGCGGACTACCTGCCCGGCGCGGTGCTGCCGGCGGGCATCCGCGCGACCACCGACGCGGCGGAGGCGCTCGGCGAAGCCTCGACGGTGCTGTTGGCCGTGCCCGCACAGACGATGCGCGCCAACCTCGAGGGCTGGGCGCCGTTGATGCGCGAGGACGCCACCCTGGTCAGCCTGGCCAAGGGCATCGAGCTGGGCACCCTGATGCGGATGAGTCAGGTCATCGTTTCCGTGACCGGTGTCGACCCGGCTCAGGTCGCGGTGGTCTCGGGCCCCAACCTGGCCAGCGAGATCGCCGAATGCCAGCCCGCCGCCACCGTCGTCGCGTGCAGCGACTCCGGCCGGGCCGTCGCGCTGCAGCGCATGCTGAATACCGGGTATTTCCGCCCCTACACCAATAGCGATGTCGTCGGCACCGAGGTCGGCGGGGCGTGCAAGAACGTCATCGCGCTGGCATGCGGCATGGCGGCCGGCGTCGGGCTCGGCGAAAACACCGCGGCGGCAATCATCACCCGCGGTCTGGCGGAGATCATGCGGCTGGGCATTGCGCTGGGCGCCAAGGGCGCCACCCTGGCCGGGCTGGCCGGTGTGGGTGACCTGGTCGCGACGTGCACGTCGCCGTATTCGCGCAATCGGTCGTTCGGCGAGCGACTGGGTCGCGGCGGGACGATGGAATCGGCGATGCAGGCCCGGGACGGTCACGTCGTCGAGGGTGTGACGTCGTGCGAGTCGGTGCTGGCGCTCGCTTCCAGTTACGACGTCGAGATGCCGCTCACCGACGCCGTGCACCGCGTCTGCCACAGGGGACTGTTGGTGGACGAGGCGATGGCCCTGCTGCTGGGCCGCAGGACCAAGCCCGAATGACGCCGCGCGGCCGGCAAAACCCCAGCTCGCGGCCCGCCGCCCGACCCCGGCGCCGCGCAACCGGTAGCCTCTTTAGGTTGTGAGTGCCAGCGGAAGCCGCGTGCGCGTCGCCGTCGTCTTCGGCGGGCGCAGCAACGAGCACGCCATCTCGTGCGTGTCCGCCGGCAGCATCCTGCGCAACCTCGACCCCCAGCGGTTCGAGGTCGTCGCGATCGGCATCACCCCGGAGGGGTCGTGGGTGCTGACCGACGGTGACCCGGCCGCGCTCGCCATCAGCGATCGGCAGCTGCCCGAGGTGACCGCGCAGTCGGGCACCGAACTGGCCCTGCCGGCGGATCCGCGCCGCGGCGGCCAACTGGTCTCGCTGTCGCCCGGGGCCGGCGAAGTGCTGGGCTCCGTCGACGTGGTGTTCCCCGTGCTGCACGGCCCGTACGGGGAAGACGGCACGATCCAGGGGCTGCTGGAGCTGGCCGGGGTGCCCTACGTCGGGGCCGGCGTGCTGGCGAGCGCGGCCGGCATGGACAAGGAATTCACCAAGAAGCTGTTCGTCGCCGAGGGGTTGCCGGTCGGCGCGTACGCGGTGCTGCGCCCGTCGCGGTCGGCCCTGGAACCCGACGAGCGCGAGCGGCTGGGTCTGCCGGTGTTCGTCAAGCCCGCCCGGGGTGGATCGTCGATCGGCGTCACCCGGGTGTCGAGCTGGGAGGACCTGCCCGCGGCCGTCGCGCTTGCGCGCCGGCACGACCCGAAAGTGATCGTCGAGGCGGCGATCACCGGCCGCGAGGTCGAGTGCGGGGTGCTCGAGATGCCCGACGGGACAATCGAAGCCAGCACGTTGGGCGAGATCCGGGTGGCCGGCGTGCGGGGACGCGAGGACTCGTTCTACGACTTCGCCACCAAGTACCTGGACGACGCAGCGGAATTGGACGTGCCGGCCAAGGTGGACGACGACATCGCCGACGCCATCCGGCATCTGGCGATCCGGGCGTTCAAAGCCGTTGACTGCCAGGGCCTGGCCCGGGTCGATTTCTTCCTGACCGACGACGGGCCGGTGCTCAACGAAATCAACACGATGCCCGGGTTCACCACGATCTCGATGTACCCGAGGATGTGGGCGGCCAGCGGTGTGGACTATCCGACCCTGCTGGCGACCATGGTCGAAACGGCGTTGGCCCGTGGGGTGGGCTTGCGCTAACCGGGCGGTCCCGGATTGATGGGCACCGCAGCGATGGTGCGGTCGATCACGTCGGAGAGTTGCTGGATCGGCGTGGGGCCCGATCCGGACGGCAGGGTGAGCGCCACGTAAACCGGCCGGTCGACGGTGTACCAGGTGGACCTGCCCGCGTCGCCGGCGGACTGCTGTTCGGGGCGCACGGCGAACCACTGCACCCGGTCGACGACCTGAATCGGAGAGCCCACCACGAACTCCGCCGGGCGGTCGAGCCCGCACCGCAGCACCACGGGCTCGCTGTCCGGCCCGGCCCGCCAGGCGGCGGCGCCCCGGGGCGCCGGTTGCGCGATGGGCACGCGTTGATAGTCGCCGAGCCGCTGCGGCAGCGCCCCGGCCAGCGCCCGGCACGCGGGGCTGTCGGCCTGTGCCGCCGGGGCGGCGGGAACGGCCACGGGTTGCGGCGGCGCCTCGCGGTTCGCCGCGATCACCAGGATCACCCCGATCGCCACGACGGCCACCGCGACCGCGGCGACGATCATCGCGAGGGGCGGCCCCGGGTCACCGCCGGGGCCGGTATCGGGGTCGGTCGTCACCGCCCGCGCACCTCCTATCTCTGGCACGACATCACGGGCCTTTACACTGGCGCGGGCCGCTCACGCGGGCAGTGGTCCAACTTACCGCAGGTCGGCGGCCGGATAGAGGCCCGCACAAGGACGCGCCGGAGGAGGTGGCGTGCGCGACGACGCATCACATCCCACCCTGCAGCAGCTGGGGGAGTTCGCCGTCATCGATCGCCTGGTGCGCGGCCGCCGCCAGCCGGCCGCGGTGGTGGTCGGCCCGGGCGACGACGCGGCCGTGGTGCATGCCGGGGATCGGCGGGTGGCGGTGTCGACCGACATGCTCGTGCAGGATCGGCATTTCCGCCTGGACTGGTCGACGCCGCACGATGTCGGCCGCAAGGCCATCGCCCAGAACGCCGCGGACATCGAAGCGATGGGAGGGCGGCCCACGGCCTTCGTGGTGGCGTTCGGCGCGCCCGGGGACACGCCTGCGGCCGACGTCGACGCACTGGTCGGCGGAATGTGGGACGAGGCGCAGCGCATCGGCGCAGGCATCGCCGGAGGCGATCTCGTCAGCTGCCCGCAGTGGGTGGTCTCCGTCACCGTGCTCGGCGACCTGGACGGCCGCGCCCCGGTGCTGCGGTCCGGGGCGAAGGCGGGGTCGGTGATCGCGGTCGCCGGTGACCTGGGCCGCTCGGCCGCGGGCCTGGCGTTGTTCGACAAGGGGATTGAGGGCTTCGACGCACTGCGCCGCCGGCATCTGATCCCGCACCCGCCCTACGGGCAGGGCGTGGCGGCGGCGGCCGGGGGAGCGCAGGCGATGATCGACGTGTCCGACGGTCTCGTTGCCGACCTCCGGCACGTCGCCGAGGCTTCCGCTGTGGCAATGGATCTGTCGACCGCGGCGCTCGCCGCGGACCACGCCGCCCTGGCCGCCGCGGCCGCCGCCGCGGGCGCCGACCCCTGGGCGTGGGTGCTGGGCGGCGGGGAAGACCATGCCCTGGTGGCCTGCTTCGCCGGGCCCGCCCCGGCCGGGTGGCGAATCATCGGGCGCGTTCTCGAGGGCGAGCCCAAAGTGCTCGTCGACGGGCAAGAGTGGGCAGGCTACGCGGGCTGGCAATCCTATGAGGGCTAGGGTGATCGCTGCCATGGAGGGAGCCCGATGACGGCGCGGCCGTTGACTGAACTCGTCGAGCAGGGCTGGGCGGCCGCGCTGGAGCCGGTGGCCGATCGGGTTGCCGACATGGGCCAGTTCCTGCGGGCCGAGATCGCGGCCGGGCGCAAGTACCTCCCGGCGGGCCCCAACGTGTTGCGGGCGTTCACGTTTCCGTTCGACGACGTCCGGGTGCTGATCGTCGGACAAGACCCCTATCCGACGCCGGGACACGCCGTGGGCCTGAGCTTTTCGGTGGCCCCCGATGTGCGTCCCCTGCCCCGCAGCCTGGCCAACATCTTCGACGAATACGCCGCCGACCTAGGCCATCCGCAGCCCTCGTGCGGCGACCTGACGCCATGGGCCGAGCGCGGGGTGATGTTGCTGAACAGGGTGCTCACCGTGCGCCCGAGTAATCCGGCGTCGCACCGGGGCAAGGGCTGGGAGGCGGTGACCGAGTGCGCGATCCGTGCGCTGGCCGCGCGCTCGCAGCCGATGGTGGCGATCTTGTGGGGGCGCGACGCGTCCACGCTGAAACCCATTCTGGCCGAGGGTAATTGCGTGGCAATCGAGTCGCCGCACCCGTCGCCGCTGTCGGCTTCCCGGGGATTCTTCGGGTCGCGTCCGTTCAGCCGCGCCAACGAACTCTTGACGGGCATGGGCGCCGACCCGATCGATTGGCGGCTGCCATGAACGGCATGACGGCGTTACGGGCGCACCGCCGCGGCGGCCCGGAGCAACTTGTCGTCGAGCGGGCGCCCGTGCCCGTCCCGGCGGCGGGCGAAGTTCTGGTGGCCGTGCACGCCGCCGCCATCACATTCGACGAGTTGACGTGGGAGGAGACCTGGACCCGAGACGGTGTCAGCCGGACGCCGGTGATTCCGTCGCACGAGGTCTCGGGCGTCGTCCACGAGACCGCCCCCGGTGTGGCCGATTTCGCACCCGGCGACCAGGTGTGCGGGCTGATCCCGTTCGACCGCGACGGCGCGGCGGCCGAATTCGTCTGCGTTCCCGCGTCGGACCTGGCCCCCAAGCCGTCGACGGTGTCGCACGCCGTCGCCGCCGCGCTGCCGCTGGCCGGCCTGACCGCGTGGCAAGCCCTGGTCGACCACGCGGGCGTGCGGGCCGGCGAGAGCGTGCTGGTGCACGGGGGCGCGGGCGGCGTGGGCGCCTTGACGGTCCAGCTGGCCGCGATGCTGGGCGCGCGCGTCACCGCGACCGTGCGCAGCGACGCCGGTGACCTGGTTCGCGGTTACGGCGCCGCCCGGGTGATCGATGTCCGCACCGAGGGATTCGACGACGCGGTCTACGACGTCGTGATCGACACCGTGGGGGGCGAGACGCTGGACCGCTCGTTTCCGGCTCTCCGCCGCGGTGGGCGACTGGTCACCCTGTCGGCCCCACCGCCGGCCGGCAGAGCCGACGAATACGGCGTCACGGCAATCTTTTTCATCGTCACGCCGAACTCCGAACAGCTGACCGAGCTCGCCGCGCTGGTCGACCGCGGACGGTTGCGCGTCGAGATCGCCGGGACGTTTCCGCTCGAGAAAGGCCGCGAGGCGTTCGAAAGCCGTGGACTGCCGGGCCGTCGCCCCGGCAAGACGGTCATCGTGGTTCGGGATTAGGGCGGCCCTGTTTGCAGCCTTGCGGTTGCTCTGTAATCCCTTGTGTCACTTTCGCTTCAACCGCCACAACGCGAGCTTTTTTGTCGGTGGGTGTCCCTAGGTTTGAGGCATGGGAGCCAATAGCCGTGAGGAGATCGTCGAAGTTTTCGACACGTTCGACCACGACGTGGACCGCCTGTGCGCGTTGTCCTTTGACGCGTTCACCACCCCCGAGCGGCTGCGCGCCCTCGAGCGCCTGGAACGCGCTTACCGCCGGCTGCGCACCCCGCAGCACGCGTTGATCAACCAGCTCGGCGCGCAGGCCAGCCCCGAAGAGCTGGGCGGCTCGCTGCGGGTGGGGCTGGCCGACCGGTTGCACATCACCAAGGGCGAGGCCGCCCGGCGCATCGCCGAAGCCGCCGACCTAGGCGAGCGCCGGGGGTTGACCGGCCAGCCGTTAGCGCCCCAATTGAGCGCGACCGCGGCCGGCCAACGCCACGGGCTCATCGGCGACGGGCACATCAAGGTGATCCGTACCTTCTTCGCCCGTCTGCCCGTCGAGGTCGACGCGGTGACCCGCGAGTCCGCCGAAGCCGACCTGGCCGCCAAAGCCACCGGGTATCGGCCCGACGAATTGGCCAGATACGCCCACCGGGTCATGGATTGGCTGCACCCCGACGGGGATTTCAGCGACGCCGAACGGGCCCGCAAGCGTGGGATCACGCTCGGCGCTCAGGAATTCGACGGCATGTCGCGCCTCGGCGGGCTGGTGACCCCGGAGTTGCGGGCCGCGATCGAGGCCATGCTGGCCAAGCTGGCCGCGCCCGGCGCGTGCAACCCCGACGACGAAACCCCGGTGGTCGACGCGACACCTGATGAGGAAGCGGTGCGCCGCGACACCCGCAGCCCAGCTCAACGCAATCACGACGCCTTCCTGGCCGGACTTCGGGGTTTGCTTGCCTCCGGCGACCTGGGCCAGCACCACGGACTGCCCGTGTCGATCGTGGTCACCACCACGTTGCGGGACTTGGAATCCGCCGCCGGTAAGGCCCTAACGGCCGGCGGCACGCTGGTGCCCATGTCGGATGTGATCCGCTGGGCGGGCCACGCGCATCACTACCTGGCGATCTTCGACAAGGGCAGATCGCTAGCGCTGCACCACACCAAACGGTTCGCTTCCCCGGGGCAGCGAATCATGTTGTACGCCAAGGACCGTGGCTGCACTCGGCCGGGATGTGATGCGCCGGCCTACCACAGCGAAGTCCACCACGTGCGCGGCTGGACAACCACCCGCCGCACCGACATCGACGACCTCACGTTGGCCTGCGGCCCCGACAACCGGCTCGCAGAGAAAGGCTGGACCACGCGAACCAACGCCCACGGCGAAACCGAATGGATCCCACCACCACACCTCGACCACGGCGGACCTCGGACCAATAGCTACCACCATCCCGAAAGATTCCTCCGCGATGGTGACGAACCCGGTTGACGCCAGGACTCGCTGTGATGAAGGCGACCCGCTTCGCACGGCTGCGCGGCGCTCGCGATTTCAGGCCTTGAGAACATGAGCCCATGCACGACCTCGAAGACACCGTCCGGCAGCGGCATTCGACGCGGCTGTTCCTGCCCGACCCGGTACCGCGCCACCTCGTGGAGGAATCGCTGGAGCCGGCCATTCGCGCGCCGTCGAACTCCAACGTGCAGCCATGGCACATGGTGTTCGTCTCCGGTCCGGCACGGGACCGGTTGGTCGCCGCAATGCCGAAAAAGGCCCGCTCGGAACCGCCCAACGTGCCGCAGCTGCCCGCCGCGTTCGCTCACTTCCGCAGCGACACCGGCGCGCAGGTGTACGGCTCGATGGGCATCGCCCCGCCACGACACCGAGGCCCGTCGCATCGCCGTGCTGCGCAGTCACGAACCGTCGAAATTGACGTCCTTGGTGACGGACTTCCACTCCTCGATCGACGACGACATCCCGGCGATCTTGTCGCGCATCGCCTTCAGCACGTCACGGCCCAGCAGCAGCCTAAGCGGCGGCTCGTCGAGCGTGGTCACCATCAGGACGGCCTCGGCAACCTTCTTCGGATCGCCGGGAAGATGCTCGGCGAACTGCTTGATCAGGTCCTTGCGCGCAGCCACGTCGACATAGTCGGCAATCGGCGTGCCCGACTCCTTCATCGACCGCGTCGCCCAGTCGGTGCGGAAGGCGCCCGGCTCGATGGCGGTCACCTTGATGCCCAGTGGCCGCACCTCGGTGGCCAGCGCCTCGGTGATCGCTTCGAGTGCGAACTTCGTCGACGAGTAATACGCGTTGGGCGGGTTGGCGACCAGCCCGGTCATCGACGACATGTTGATGATGTGCCCGGATCCGCGGGCACGCATCGCCGGCAGTACCGCCTTGATCATGTCGACCGCGCCGAAGTAGTTGACGTCGAACAGCTTTCGAACCTCGGCGTCCTCGCCCTCTTCCACCGCCGATAAGTAGCCGTGACCGGCGTTGTTGACCAGCACGTCGATCCCGTCGAATGCGTCGTCGGCCGCCGACACCGCGGCCGCAATCTGACCGGCGTCCGTCACGTCGAGCGCGACGGCCACGGCGCGATCCCCGAACTCGTCGGCCAAATCCTGCACCGCCTCCGCCCGCCGCGCGGTCACCATCACGCTGTGTCCGGCTTCCAGTGCGGCGCGGGCGATTTCGCGGCCGAAGCCGGTGGAACATCCGGTGATCAGCCAGCGCGCCATCTCAGGCCGTTCCTTCCGGCAGGCGCCGCAGGTACGCCGCACGCCGGTCGGCGAGTTGGGCGGCCCGCTGCTGCGGGCTCACCCGCGGCAGGTGCGGCACCTCGGCATCCAGCCGGTCCAGCTTGACGACCCGCCCCCGCGCGCCGAGGTCTTCGCGCGGACCCGCCTCGCCGAATTCCGCCATGCGCAGCGTGAGGATGGCCTCGCGCAGCCCGTCGGAGTCGATCCAGTTGGCCACGCCGGGGTCGGCCGGCGAGATCACGTAGGTGTAGGTGCCGTCGTCGTTGGCAACCGACTGCGCCTTGTTGAGGCTGCCGGTGCGGTCGACGATGTCCAGCGTAGTGCCCCAGATGTTGCTCAGCGGCACGGTGAAGTACTCGGCCCCACCATCGTTGAGGTCGACCACGAACGCCTCGTCCGGAGCGAGATCGAAGCGGCCCATGACGTAGACCTGGTTGCGCATCGCGCCGGCCTTGTCGGCCGACCAGGCCAGGTTGAAATGGTTGGCCGGCATCTTGTACACGCCGTGGCTGAGCTTGCCGGTGAAGTCGGCGAAGTACGCCATCATCGCGGCGGTGGCCTCGGCCTGCTCGTCGAGCGTGCGCGCCGGCGCCACCGGTGCACCGCCGAGTCGCCGCACCTCAAGGTGATTCGGGTCGTCGCGGCCCCAGTCCAGCAGCACGTCGCGGATGTAGAACTCGTGCGCCGCCGGGGAGGTCTGCACGTGGTTGGGCCGGTTACCGGCGGGGTCGGCGTCCACGGTGACGGTGAAGCTGCCGTCGGAGTCGACCCGCATGGTGCGGCCGTTGAGCACGTCGACGGTGCCCATGTGGGCGTCCCACAGGGTGAAGTAGTTCTCGGTCATGCGGTGCTCGCCCACCCGGCCGAGGATCTCGTAGCGCTCGTCGCCGGAGATCGGGATCACCCGGTACACGCTGTCGGGATTGTCGATGCCCCACCGTGATCCGGGGATGCGCCGGCCGTCGACGGGATGCGCCAGCCGGGTGATGCAGCCGACCTTGGGCCGCAGCTTGTCCTGGTTGGACGACCACACCGCCGCCGAGAACATCACCTCGGCGAACGCGTCGTCGAACCGCTCCCGCATCGCCTCCGACGCCTTGGCCCGGCCCAGCCAGGTCTCGGCCACGGTCTGATAGGCGGCCTTGACGACGGGGTGCTCGATCAGGTCGAGGGCTGCCAGTTCCTGTTCGTGCTGGGATTTCGTCGCGACGGGGTCGTCGGGCATCCGTTGTTCCTCCGATACATCGTCAAACCGCTTGGCGTACAACGTGATCAGAACTTCAAATGCCGGCTGACGTCGCCGACCTGGTCGACGAACATGGTGCGGCTGTCGAACCGCCACACGCCGTCCACCCGATGAAACGTGTCCTTGTAGTGACCGGTCACGATCACCTGCAGCGGGAGGTCGGGGGTGGCCTGGGTGACGCAGTAGTAGGACGTGCTGCGGGCGGTCCCGTCGGCCTCGTCGATGTGCAGCTGGACGTTGGTGGTGTTGTGCTTGGTCTTCGGGGTCCCGTCCTCGTAGATGCGCGTGGCCATCTCGTACATCTCGCGCACCCGGGCGGCCCCGGCGAACACCGTCTCCGGCGGCCCGTTCTCCACTCCGCAGATGCGGCCGTGTTCGAAGAGCCGGGCCACGCCGTCCAGGTCGCCGCGATCGAGAAGCTCGGCGTAGGTGTAGATCAGGTTGGTGATTTCTCGCGCGCTGTCACTCATGTGGAACCACCCGTGAAAACCTCCGCTTCCGCGAGCAATGGTGGCAGAGCCGGTCCAATTACATAGAACCGACCATTACTCTTGATCGCCGTGACCCTACCTTGGACGCCGGACCGGCTCGGCAACCTGACCGGCAAACGAATCGTCGTGACCGGAGCGACCAACGGCGTCGGGCTGGGCACCGCCCGCGCCCTGGCGAAAGCCGGCGCGCACGTGATCCTGGCGGTGCGCAACACCGAGCTGGGCGAGCAGCGCGCCGCCGAGATGGGCGGCTCGACCACGGTGGCCAGGGTCGACCTCGCCGACCAGTCCTCGGTGCGCGCCTTCGCCAGTTCGATCGACGACGACGTCGACATCCTGATCAACAACGCCGGCGCCCTGACCGAGCGCCGCACCGAAACGGTCGACGGGTTCGAGAAGACGCTGGGCACCAATCTGCTCGGCCCGTTCGCCCTGACCAACCTGCTCCTGCCCAGGGTGCGCTCGCAGATCATCAACGTCGGCTCCGACGCGCACCGGTCGGCGACGCTGCACCTGGACGACCTGCACCTGCGCCGGCACAAGTGGACCCGGCTGGGCGCCTACGCGCAGTCGAAGCTCGCGGTCATGCTATGGGGGTTGGAGCTGGACCGCAGGCTGCGCGCGGCCGGATCGCCGGTGGTCACCCAGCTCACCCACCCGGGCTGGGTGGCGTCGAATTTGTCGCAGCTCGGCGATTCGCCGCTGATGTCGCTGGCCCACAAGGCGGTCAAGGTGGTGGCCGACCGGCTGGCCAACGACATCGACGAGGGCGCGGCGCCCACGCTGTACTGCATTAGCGAGCCGTTGCCGCCGGGCAGCTACGTCGGGGTCACCGGCAGGTTCGGCCTGCGCGGCGGGCCGGTGCTGATCGGCCGGTCGCCGCTCGCGTGCGATTACGACGCGGCCGCGCGCCTGGTGGCCTTCGCCGAGCAGGAGACCGGCACGAAGCTGGAGGTGTAGCCATGGGTGAACTGGACAACAAGGTCGCCGTCATCACCGGTGCGGCGCGCGGCCAGGGCCGCAGTCACGCGGTGGCCTTCGCCGAACAGGGCGCCGACATCATCGCGCTGGACATCTGCACCGATATCGACGCGATTCCCTACCCGCTGGGCACCAAAGCCGATCTCGACGAGACCGCGCGGCTGGTCGAAGCCGCGGGCCGCGGGGTGGCGCCCGTCGTCGCCGACGTCCGCGACCTGCCGCAACTGGAGGCCGCGGTGCAAAGCGGGATCGACGCACTTGGCGAGGTGGACATCGTCGTCGCCAACGCCGGGGTGGTGGCGATCGGTGACCCCGAAGCCCATTCGGAACCGGTGTTCAACACGATCGTCGACACCAACCTCAAGGGGGTGTGGCACACGTTGTTGGCGACGGTGCCCTCGATCATCCGCAAGGGTCAGGGCGGGTCGGTCGTGCTGGTCAGCTCGTCGCAGGGGCTGACCGGCCGGGGCGGCGACGGCAGTGCGGCGATGTTCGCCTACGCCGCGTCCAAGCACGGGGTGGTGGGGTTGATGCGGTCGGCGGCCAATGCCTACGCGCCACACAAGATTCGGGTCAACTCGGTGCATCCGAGCGGCGTCATGACACCGATGATCCTCAACGACTTCGTCGTCAACCGGATGCTGGAGAACCCGAACCCCGCCGTCTCACAGATGCTGCTGCCCGACGTGCCGCTGGTCGAGGCGCAAGACGTGACCGAAGCGGTGCTGTGGCTGGTCGGTCCCCGCGCCCGCTACGTGACGGGCGTGTCGATACCCGTCGACGCCGGGCACATCGTGATGTAGCCCGTGATGGAGCCGGGACTAACCCCGGGCGACCTTGCCGGCCTTGATGCAGGACGTGCAGGCGTTGACGCGCTGCTTGTTGCCGCCCGGGCGGGCGACAACGTGCACGGTCTGGACGTTAGGGTCCCACCGGCGGCTGGTGCGGCGGTGGGAGTGCGACACCGACTTGCCGAAGCCGGGGCCCTTCCCGCAGATGTCGCACACAGCGGCCATGGTTCAAGCTCCTCAAATCTCGGGGGTCCGGCTCGGCGGTCTGACACGTGGCCGGGACAGCCCAGGTTGGCCCGGGCCCAACCAGGATACCGACTGTCGCGGCAACCACCAAAACGCTCAGGCGCCGCTGTCGTCGCACCTGGCTAGGCTCAATGTGCCGGGTCGCCTGGCCGCGGGTGGTGGTCACGGGCGGCCGCCGCCCGGGTCGCCGAGCTACGCTGGCGCCCACCGGGGGCGGGGTACTGGGAGGCACCGAGGAGGTGGGTAACACTGGGACCGTCGGAGCGTCCGCTGGACGCGGTCACCTTGCGGGACTGGGCGCACACCGCGGTCAGTGACCTCATCACCCACATCGACGAGATCAACCGGCTCAACGTCTTCCCGGTTGCCGATTCCGATACCGGCGCCAACATGCTGTTCACCATGCGCTCGGCGCTGGCCGAGGCCAACGTCGGCGTCAATTCCGAGGGCGGTCCGGCGTGCGTCGCCAAGGCCGCCGCGGCGCTGTCGGCCGGCGCCCTGAACGGCGCCCGCGGCAATTCCGGGGTGATCCTGTCCCAGATCCTGCGCGGCATCGCCGACGTCACCGCCGCCGCGGCGGCCGATTCCGGCGGTGAGCTGCCCGACATCGACGCCGCCACCCTCGGGGCGTCGTTGCGGCGCGGCGTGGACCTGGTCATCACGTCGATGGGCGGGCGGGAGATCCCCGGGACCATCGTCTCGGTGCTGCGCGCCGCGGCCGACGCCGTCGGGGAGTGCGCCCAGGCCGGGGAAGGGCTCGCCTCGGCGATCGTCGCCGCTGGCGAAGCCGCGGTGGTGGCGCTGGAGAAGACGCCCGAGCAGCTCGACGTGCTCGGCGACGCCGGTGCCGTGGATGCCGGAGGGCGGGGCCTGCTGGTCCTGCTGGACGCCCTGCGCACCACGATCACCGGTCAGTCACCCGCCCGCACGGTGTACGAGCTGTCGCCGCGGGCGCCGCAACCGCAAGGCGCCGCCGAACGTCCCGCACCGCAGTTCGAGGTGATGTACCGGCTCGATGGCTGCGATCCGGCCGCGGCGGACGCGCTGCGCGACCGGCTCGGGGAGCTGGGCGACTCCGTGGGGATCGCGGCCGCGCGGTCGTCGGCGGAGCGCACCTACTCGGTACACGTGCACACCGATGACGCCGGCGCCGCGGTCGAGGCGGGGCTGGCGGCCGGGCGGCCGAGCCGCATCGTGATTTCGGTGTTGAGCTCGGGCGCCACCGGGCTGCCGGCCGGCGGCTGGACGCGGGAACGCGCGGTGCTGGCCGTGGTCGACGGCGACGGCGCCGCGGAGCTGTTCGGCGGGGAAGGCGCCTGCGTGTTGCGGCGCGATTCGGCTCCCGGCGACCCGCTCACCAACATCAGCGCCCATCAGCTGATGCGGGCGGTGGTCGACACCGGTGCCGCGCAGGTCATGGTGCTGCCCAACGGCTACGTGCCGGCAGAGGAGCTGGTGGCCGGGTGCACCGCGGCCATCGGCTGGGGCATCGACGTCGTTCCGATTCCGACGGGATCGATGGTGCAGGGGCTGGCCGCGCTGGCCGTGCATGAAAACGGCCGGCAGGCGGTGGACGACGGCTACACCATGGCCCGGGCCGCCGGCGCCGCCCGGCACGGGTCGGTGCGCATCGCAACCGAGAGCGCGTTGACCTGGGCGGGCCGCTGCCAGCCGGGCGACGGGCTGGGCATCGCGGGGGACGAGGTGCTGATCGTGGCCCCCGACGCGACCGCGGCGGCTATCGGTCTGCTCGATCTGCTGCTGGCCTCCGGTGGCGACCTGGTGACGGTGCTGGTGGGCGCCGGCGTCGAAACGGACGACGAGGCCGCGGCCTTGGGCGACACGCTGGCAGAACACATGCACGATCACCACCCCGGAACGGAGCTGGTCACGTACCGCACCGGCCATCGCGGTGACGCGTTGTTGATCGGGGTCGAGTAGCGGTGGCGTCCCTGCGCGACCGGCTGGACTTCGTGGTGGGCGCCAAGGCCGCCGATCAGCTCGACGAGGAGTTGGGCATCCGTACCGTCGACGATCTACTGCGCCACTATCCACGCAGCTACACCGAGGGCGCGACCCGCTGGGAGTCCGACGACCAGCGTCCGCCGGCCGGCGAGCACGTCACGATCGTCGACACCATCACCGAGACCAAGACCTGGCCGATGAAGAAGACCCCGAAGAAGGTTTGCCACCGCATCACCCTCGGCGCCGGGCGCAACAAGGTGACCGCGACCTTCTTCAACGCGAACTACCTGAAGAACGGCCTGACCGAGGGCACCAAGGTGATGCTTTCCGGCGAGGTCGGGTTCTTCAAGAACGTCATGCAGCTGACGCATCCGGCCTTCCTCATCCTCGACTCCCCGGATGGCAAGAACCGCGGCACGAGCTCACTGAAGAACATCGCCATCGCCTCGCAGGCCACCACCGGCGAGCTGCAGATGTCGGCGTTCGAGCGGGCCTTCTTTCCGATCTATCCGGCGACGACGAAGCTGCAAAGCTGGGACATCTTCCGGTGCGTGCGCCAGGTGCTCGACGTCCTGGACCCAGTGGATGACCCGTTACCCGCCGACCTGCGCGGCCGCTACGGCCTGGTTTCCGAGGATCAGGCGTTGCGCGACATCCATCTGGCCGAAGACGAGCCGGCGCGGATGCGGGCCCGGGAACGCCTGACCTTCGATGAAGCCATCGGGTTGCAGTGGGCGCTGGTGGCCCGGCGGCACAGCGAGCTGTCGGAATCGGGACCGCCGGCACCGCCGCGCCCCGACGGCCTGGCCGCGGAACTGTTGGCGCGGTTGCCGTTCGAGCTGACCGCGGGACAACGCGAAGTGCTCGACGTGTTCGCGAAGGAGCTGGCCGCCACCCGGCCGATGAACCGCCTGCTGCAGGGTGAGGTCGGGTCGGGGAAGACCATCGTCGCGGTGCTGGCGATGCTCCAGCTGGTGGACGCCGGTTACCAGTGTGCGCTGCTGGCTCCCACGGAAGTGCTTGCCGCCCAACATATGCGGTCGATCAACGATGTGCTGGGCCCGTTGGCGATGGCGGGCCAGCTCGGCGGCGCGGACAACGCCACCCGGGTCGCGCTGCTCACCGGGTCGATGACGGCGGCGCAGAAGAAGCAGGTCCGTGACGAGGTGGCCACCGGCCAGGCCGGGATCGTCGTCGGCACCCATGCGCTGTTGCAGGGCGCGGTGGAATTCCACCACCTCGGCATGGTGGTGGTCGACGAGCAACACCGGTTCGGCGTCGAACAGCGAGACCAGTTGCGGGCCAAGGCCCGTCCCGGTGTCACACCGCACCTGCTGGTGATGACGGCGACGCCGATTCCGCGCACGGTCGCGCTGACCGTCTACGGCGACCTGGAAACCTCTACGTTGCGCGAACTTCCGCGTGGGCGCCAGCCGATCACCAGCAACGTCATCTTCGTCAAGGAGAAGCCGGCGTGGCTCGAGCGTGCGTGGCGGCGCATCGTCGAAGAGGTCGCGGCCGGCCGCCAGGCCTACGTGGTGGCGCCCCGGATCGACGAGACCGACGATGCCGAGAATCGGGAGCAGAACATCAGGCCGTCGGAAACCGCCGAGGGTCTCTACGCCCGGCTGCGTTCGGGGGAGCTCGCGAATTTGCGCGTGGGGTTGATGCACGGGCGGTTGTCCGCCGACGAGAAGGACGCCGCGATGGCGGCGTTTCGGGCCGGTGAGATCGATGTGCTGGTGTGCACCACCGTGATCGAGGTGGGGGTGGATGTCCCCAATGCCACCTTGATGCTGGTGATGGACGCCGATCGCTTCGGCATCAGCCAACTGCATCAGCTGCGGGGCCGCATCGGCCGCGGCGAGCATCCCAGCCTGTGCCTGCTGGCGAGCTGGGTGTCACCGGAATCGCCGGCGGGCAAGCGGCTTTCCGCCGTGGCCGCGACTTTGGACGGATTCGCGCTCGCCGACCTCGACCTCAAGGAGCGCCGGGAGGGCGACGTCTTGGGCCGCAACCAGTCCGGGCGCGCCATCAACCTGCGCCTGCTCTCGTTGGCCGATCACCGTGACGTCATCGAGGCCGCCCGCGACTTCTGCGTCCGCGCCTATGAAGCCGACCCGGAAAGCCCCGAATTGGCTTTGCTCGCAGCGCCTTTCGTCACCACTGACCGGATCGAATACCTGGACAAGTCGTGAATCGCAGGGTGCTGCTGTGGTTGTGCGCGGTCGCGGCACTCACACTGCTGGTGGCCTACCAGACCGTCGGATCCTCGACGGCCAGGCACGCCGCCGAATACGCGGCGCGCGCCGACGTTCCGACGGTGCAGCCGGGCACCGATGTGCTCGCGGACATCGCGGTGCTGCCGCTGCGGGCCCACCGCTATGACTACCGGCGGGCCGCGTTCGGCGACGCGTGGACCGACGACAACGATGCCCCGCTCGGGCACAACGGCTGCGACACCCGCGACGACATCCTCAACCGCGACCTCGTCGACAAGACGTATGTGTCGACCAAACGGTGTCCGGACGCGGTGGCCACCGGCACCCTGCACGATCCGTACACCAACAAGACCATCGACTTCCAGCGCGGCGCCAAGGTCGGCGAGGCGGTGCAGATCGACCACATCGTCCCGCTCGCCTACGCCTGGGACATGGGCGCTTACGCGTGGCCCGCCGACGAGCGCCTGCGGTTCGCCAACGATCCGGCCAACCTGCTGGCCGTCGACGGGCAGGCCAACCAGGACAAGGGCGACGCGGCCCCCGCGCAATGGATGCCGCCCAACGCCGCGTTCGCCTGCCAGTACGCCATGCAGTTCATCGCCGTGTTGCGCGGCTATTCGCTACCGGTGGACCAGCCCTCGACCGGGGTATTGCGTCAGGCGGCCGCCACCTGCCCGGCGGCCTAGGTCAGACGCCCTCGAAGGTGTTTGGGTCCGGGCGCAGCCTGGTGCCGTCGTTGAGCCCGTTGATCGCGTCCATGTGCTGGGCGGCCAACTCGAAGTCGAACACGTCGAGGTTCCCGGCGATGTGCTCGGGCTTGGCGGACCGGAAGACGACCGCGTTGCCCAGCTGCAGGTTCCACCGCAGCAGCACCTGGGCGGGCGTCTTACCGTATTCGCCGGCGACCGACGTCACCGTCGGGTTGTCCATCAGCTTGCCCAACGCCAGCGGCGTGTAGGCCTGGGTGACGACGTTGTGTTCCGCGTCGACCTTGCGGATCTCGTCCTGGTTGAGCAGCGGGTGCAGCTCGACCTGATTGACCGCCGGGGTGACGAAGGTGAGGTCGATGATGTCGGTGACATGCACTTCGGTGAAGTTGGAGACGCCGATCGAACGGGCCAGCCCGTTGCCGCGGCACTGGATCAGCCCCCCGAAGGAGTTCACATATTCACCGCGGGACGGCACCGGCCAGTGAATCAGGTACAGGTCGAGATAGTCGAGGCCCAACCGCTCCAGGCTCTCTTTGCAGGCCTCCTCGGATCGCAGGAAACCGTGGTCGGCGGGGGCGAGTTTGGTGGTGACGAACAGTTCGGCGCGCGGGATCCCGGAGGCCGCGATCGCGCGGCCGACGGCCGCTTCGTTGCCGTAGGCGGAGGCGGTGTCGATCAGCCGGCAGCCCATCTCCAGCGCCGCCGAGACCGCGCGTTCGGTCTCGTCCTCCGATAAATCGGCGACGCCAAGGCCAAGTACCGGCATCGTGTTTTCGTCATTAAGAGCTATCGAGGGCACGGCCGCGCCCGACTCGCCAGCCAATGTCATTCACCTGCCTGTGAAATTGAAGGTTCGTGGACCGAGCCCGGTGCCGTCATCGAGCGAGGAGATCGACGCCATTGGATCGACGCCGTTGCATCGGCGCTGAGTTCGAGGCGATGGGTTCGAAATGAACACGTCGAAACTGCTCGCAATCCATTAGGCGGTTCGGCTTGGGGATCACGATATTACCGAGCTGGAAAATACCACCTCATCAACACCGGGGTGGCTGCGGTGATATCCGGCCGTGGCCTGCATTCCACAAATTCGTCACCACGTAGAGTTGTCACACGGCACACCGGGCCCGGTAACCGCCTTGCCGGTGACCGGTGCGGAGCGCGGCCCCAGCCGCACCGCTCGGGGGCGTCCGGGGCCGAAAGACGTTCATTCGAGGGAGTGCCCATGACCAAGAGCGTGCCCGCGCCGGACCTACACCTGGGACCGAAGCACGCGCCGATGCGCCTGGCCAGTCGCTTGCAGGGCGCGGTCTCCACGATCGGCGTCAAGGTCATTCCATGGATTCCGACGCCCGCCAAGCGCGCGCTGTTCGGGGGCCGCTCGGTGACCATCGACGGCAACACCTTGGATCCCACGCTTCAGTTGATGCTCTCCGGTCTGCGCGCGGTCGGCATCGACGGCCTGGTCGTCGACGATGACCCGGTCGCGTCCCGCGCCCAGATGCGCCAGCTGTCGCTCGAACTTCCCGGCCCGCAGATCCACGTCGACGTCGAGGACCTGGCGCTGCCCGGACCGGCGGGCGAGATCCCCGCACGGCACTACCGTCCCGTCAATGGCGCATCGGCGCCGCTGCTGGTCTTCTACCACGGCGGCGGATGGTCGATCGGGGACCTGGACTCCTACGACGCGCTGTGCCGGTTGACGTGCCGCGACGCCGGCGTCCACGTGTTGTCGATCGACTACCGGCTGGCCCCCGAGCACCCCGCGCCGGCCGCGGTCGAGGACGCCTACGCCGCCTTCCGGTGGGCGTACGACCACGCCGGGGAACTCGGCGCCGCGCCCGGTCGGGTCGCCGTGGGCGGCGACAGCGCGGGGGGTAACTTGGCCGCCGTCGTCTGCCAGCTGGCCCGGGACGAGGGCGTCCCCGCGCCCGTGCTGCAGTGGCTGATCTACCCGCGGACCGACTTCACCACCCAGACCCGCTCACTGAGCCTGTTCGCCCGTGGGTTCCTGCTGACCAAGCGCGACATCGATTGGTTCGAGTCGCAATACCTGAGGCGTTCGAGCGTGGACCGGGCGGATCCCCGGGTATCGCCCCTGCTGGCCGAGTCGCTCGCGGGGCTCGCGCCCGCGCTGATCGCGGTCGCCGGTTTCGATCCGTTGCGCGACGAAGGCGAGAGCTACGCGGCGGCCCTGCAGGCCGCCGGAACCCCCGTCGATCTGCGGTGCATGGGGTCGTTGACGCACGGCTTCGCGAATCTGTTCAAGCTCGGCGGCGGCAGCGCCGCCGCGACCACCGAGTTGATTTCGGCTTTGCGTGCCCACCTGAGCCGGGTCTGACCTGGCGCACGGCGGGCGCCGGTAACCTAGAGGCGCCTGCGAACGACACCCCGAGTACCGAAGGATCACCCAGACTGTGGCCGACAAACCCAAACGCCCTCCGCGCTTCGACATGAAGGCGGCCGACGGTAAATCGGGCCGACTCGTTCAAATCGGCGGGACCGCCGTCGTCGTCATCTTCCTCGTTGCGCTGGTCTCCTACATCGTGGTCACCCACCACAAGAAGACCGCCGCCATCGGCGCGGGGGACACGGTGCGCGTGACGTCGAGCAAGCTGGTCACTCAGCCCGGGACCACCAACCCCAAGGCCGTGGTCACGTTCTACGAGGACTTCCTGTGCCCGGCCTGCGGCAACTTCGAGCGCACGTTCGGCCCGACGGTGTCCAGGCTCATCGACGTCGGCGCCATTGCGGCCGACTACTCGATGGTGTCGATCCTCGACAACTCCAGGAACCAGAACTACTCGTCGCGGGCGGGCGCCGCGGCCCTGTGCGTGGCCGACGAGTCCATCGACGCGTTCCGCCGGTTTCACACCGCGCTGTTCACCACCGACCTTCAGCCCAGCGAGCGCGGCAGCAGCTTCCCCGACAACGCGCGGTTGATCGAGCTCGCCCGTGAGGCCGGCGTGGTGGGCAAGGTGCCCGACTGCATCAACAGCGGAAAGTACATTTCCAAGGTCACCGCTGAGGCGGCGGCCGCGAAGATCAACGCCACGCCGACCATCAAGATCAACGGCGACGATTACGACCCGTCCACGCCTGACGCGCTGGTCGCCAAGATCAAGAGCATCGTGGGCGACGTGCCGGGCATCGACGGCGCCGTGGCCCCCGCGGCCGCGTGACCACCCCGGTGTCAGCCCAAACCGACGACCTGACACCGCAATCGCGCCCCGAAGCGCGCGTACCGGCGCCCAGCGCGTGGTGGGTGCTGATCGCGGGTGTGATCGGCCTGGCCGCCTCCGCGACGCTGACGGTGGAGAAGATCGACCTTCTGCTCAACCCGGCGTACGTGCCGTCGTGCAACTTCAACCCGATCCTGTCGTGCGGCTCGGTGATGGTCACGCCGCAAGCGTCGCTGCTGGGATTCCCCAACCCGCTGCTCGGCCTGGTGGCGTTCACCGTGGTGGTCGTCACCGGGCTGCTGGCGGTGACCAAAGTGGCGTTGCCGCAATGGTATTGGATCGGGCTGACGGCCGGCCTGCTGATCGGCGCGGCCTTCGTGCACTGGTTGATTTACGAGAGCCTGTACAGCATCGGGGCGTTGTGCCCGTACTGCATGGTCGTCTGGGCGGCCACCATAACGCTGCTGGTGGTCGTCGCGTCGATCGCGTGCCGCCCGGCGCTGCAGCGCCGGGGGCACGGTGTGGCGTGGGCGCTGTACCAATGGCGGTGGTCCGTCACCGCGCTGTGGTTCACCGCGGTGTTCCTGCTGATCATGGCGCGGTTCTGGGACTATTGGTCGACGCTGCTCTAAGTGGTGCCACGTGACCCGGATCATCGGCGGGGTGGCCGGCGGCCGGCGCATCGCCGTCCCGCAACGGGGTACCCGACCGACGACCGATCGGGTGCGTGAGTCGCTCTTCAACATCCTGACCGCGCGCCATGACCTGAGCGGCGCCGCCGTGCTGGACCTCTACGCCGGTTCGGGCGCACTGGGATTGGAGGCGCTGTCCCGCGGCGCGGCTTCGGCGCTGTTCGTGGAATCGGATCAGCGCAGCGCGTCGGTCATCGCACGCAACATCGACGCCCTGGGTGTGACCGGTGCGACCGTGCGCCGCGGCGCGGTCGCAACCGTTTTGGCGGCCGGGACCGCGAGGCCGGTCGACCTCGTCCTGGCCGACCCGCCCTACGACGTCGAGAACGCCGAGGTGGAGGCGGTGTTGGCGGCTCTGGTCACCCACGGTTGGGTGGACGCCGGAACCGTGGCGGTGATGGAGCGGGCGGCGGCCGGTGCGCCATTGACCTGGCCGGCCGGCTGGTCCGTGTGGCCGCCGCGCGTGTACGGCGACACCCGGCTGGAGATGGCCGAACGACGCTGAGGCGGGCGTGTAGCGTCTTTCGACATGAGTGGCGCGGTATGCCCCGGGTCGTTTGATCCAGTCACGTTGGGCCACATCGACGTCTTCGAGCGGGCGTCGGCCCAGTTCGACGAGGTCGTGGTGGCGATCCTGACCAATCCCGCCAAGAAGGGCATGTTCGACCTCGACGAGCGGATCGCGATGATCACCGAGTCGACGACACACCTGCCGAATCTGCGCGTCGAGGCCGGGCAGGGTCTGGTGGTGGACTTCGTCAGGTCGCAGGGGATGACCGCAATCGTGAAGGGGCTGCGCACCGGCACCGATTTCGAGTACGAGCTGCAGATGGCGCAGATGAACAAGCACATCGCCGGTGTCGATACCTTTTTCGTCGCTACGACACCGCGGTATTCGTTCGTGTCGTCGTCGTTGGCCAAAGAGGTCGCGACGTTCGGCGGCGACGTCTCGCAGCTATTGCCCGAACCGGTCAACCGCCGACTGCGCGAGAAGCTCGCGGGCCGATCGTAAAGCCTTGCGCTGCAACGCATGTCAGCGGTTACGGCTCGTGGCTCGGTAGGCCGGAGAACCGACAAAAATCCCGCGAAATCGCCATCGATGCACACTCGCGCAAAAGATTTGACGCGCCGTCAGTGGCATGCGTGGTCGTGGCCGCCGTCGGGTGAGCCGCCCATCATCCGTGCCATCGGAATTCCGCCCGTTGCGACGAATCGGGCGACCAGGATGGCCGCCACGGCGAGGGAGGCGATATTGAGCCAGGTCGTGTAGTTCCACGAGACCGCCGCTTCCATCACCGTGGCGTTGCGCTCCCTCGGAATGAGATGCGTTGCGCCGAAGATCACTTCGACCAGATAGCCCGCGGCGACCATGGCGGCGTAGAAGGTGCCCAGCAGCGTCAGCATCATCCTGGTGCCGTAGTACTTGCGGTAGATGTTCAGGATCGGCAGGATCAGCAGGTCGGCGTAGATGAACGCGATGACGCCGCCGAAACTGATGCCCCCGTTCCACAACACCGCCGCCAGTGGCACGTTACCGATCGAGCAGACGAAGGACACGATCGCCACGATCGGTCCCACGAGCGGGCCCCATATCGTCGACCAGGCCGGGTGGTCGGCCAAAAAGAAGAATTGCCAGAACTTTTCGGGCACCCAGGCCGCGATGGCCCCCGCGATCAACAAGCCCAGCACAAGGTCACGCAGGATCGCCAACCACTCCATCACGAACACATGGGCAACGGAGGTGAAGCCCTCCCCGGAAAAGAGCCGACGAGCGAACGAGCCCTGCTTCTTGATGGACATGTCCATCGCGGCATGGCCTTCCATCGAGCCGGCGATCCCGCGGTCGGCCTGTTCACGGGCGGCGTCGATGAGCCGCGAGCGCACGAACAACCGAAACAGGACGGCGAGCACGACGATCATCAGTGGGCCGCCGACGAACTCCGCGGCGGTGAACTGCCAACCCATCAGCAGGGCCAGGATGATGCCGAGTTCGACCACCAGGTTGGTGGAACCGATCTCGAACGCCATGGCGGCGGTGAAGCTGGCGCCCTTGCGGAAGAGCGACCGCGCCAGCGCGACCGCGGCGTAGGAGCACGACGACGATGCCGCGCCGAGGCCGGCGGCCAGCGCCAAGGTGCGCGGCCGGTCGTCGCCCAACAGCGCCACGATGGTCGAGCGTCGCACCACGGCCTGCACCACCGCCGACAGGGCAAACCCCACGATCAGCGCCCACAGGATTTCCCACGTCATCGATCCCGCCACCGCCAAGGCGTGTCCGACCGCTGCTAGCACGAGTGCTCCAATCCTCCCCTTGTGGTGCCCCCGGCGTCCCAAACTATACCCCTGTGGGGTATACGTCAAACGGGCTAAAGCGTTCTGGCCAGGGCAGAGAGCCGGCGCGATCCCTAGAATGGCCGCAACAGGGCAACCGGGTGGTGGTCCGGTCGAATGTCCGACACACCGGCCTCGCCACCACTGTCACAAGCGCAACACCAGGCACACTGGTAACAACAGGTTTTTGCAGACGCCAGGAGGAAATGGCCGTGTACCGAGTCTTTGAAGCGCTCGACGAACTGAGCGCCATCGTTGAAGAAGCACGCGGCGTTCCCATGACGGCCGGCTGCGTCGTGCCGCGCGGTGACGTGCTGGAACTGATCGACGACATCAAGGATGCGATCCCGGGCGAGCTCGACGACGCCCAGGACGTGCTCGACGCGCGCGACTCGATGCTGCAGGACGCCAAGTCGCACGCCGACTCCATGGTCTCCTCGGCGACCACCGAGTCCGAGTCGATGCTCAACCACGCGCGCGCCGAGGCCGACCGGCTCTTGTCCGACGCGAAAGCCCAGGCCGACCGCATGGTCAGCGAGGCGCGCCAGCACAGCGAGCGGATGGTCGGCGAGGCCCGCGAGGAGGCGATGCGCATCGCCACGGCGGCAAAGCGGGAGTACGAGGCCAGCGTCGGCCGCGCCCAGGCCGAGGCCGACCGGCTGCTCGAGAACGGCAACATCTCCTACGAGAAGGCCGTGCAAGAGGGCATCAAGGAACAGCAGCGCCTGGTGTCGCAGAACAGCGTGGTGGAAGCGGCGAACGCCGAGGCCACGCGCCTGATCGACTCGGCGCACGCCGAGGCCGATCGGCTGCGCGGTGAATGCGACATCTACGTCGACAACAAGCTCGCGGAGTTCGAGGAGTTCCTCAACGGCACGTTGCGCTCGGTCGGCCGCGGCCGCCACCAGCTCCGGACGGCGGCCGGCACGCACGACTACGCGGTGCGTTAGCGCGTCAGCCGGGCGGCCGCGCCCTGGAATTGTGCGGTTCGCGCCGTAGGATTTCTCATATGACGCGGCAGCACAGCACTACCTCGCAGCGCCGTCTCAGCTCCCCGTTGACGGTTGACATCAGCCGGCTCGGGCGTCGCCCCGGGGCGATGGTGACTCTGCGGAAGACCGTGCCCAGCCCCACGCGCATCGGGCTGGACATGATCGCGATCGAGGCGGGCGCTCCATTGGAGCTCGACCTGCAGGTCCAGTCGGTCTCCGAGGGCGTGCTGGTGACGGGGACGGTCGACGCGCCCAGCGTGGGCGAGTGTGCCCGCTGCCTGACCCCCGTCCACGGTCGGGTGCAGGTCCAGCTGACCGAATTGTTCGCCTACCCCGACAGCACCACCGAGGCGACCACCGAGGAGGACGAGGTCGGTCACATCGTTGACGACACCTTCGACCTCGAGCAGTCGATCGTCGACGCCGTGGGACTCGAGCTGCCGTTCTCGCCCGTCTGCACGCCCGATTGCCCGGGCCTGTGTCCCGAATGCGGCGTGCCCCTCGCCGCCGAGCCCGGCCACCACCATGACCGCATCGACCCGCGGTGGGCGAAACTGGCCGGCATGTTTCCCGAGCCCGACGCGCCGCGGGGTGAGCAGTGACGTCGCGGGAAGACCTGCTCGACGCGCTCGGGGTCGAGCTGCCCGAAGAACTGCTCACGCTGGCCCTGACGCACCGCAGCTACGCCTACGAGCACGGCGGGCTGCCCACCAATGAGCGTCTGGAATTCCTCGGCGACGCCGTGCTGGGCCTGACCGTCACCGACGAGCTCTACCACCGGCATCCCGACCGGTCGGAAGGCGACCTCGCCAAGCTGCGGGCCAGCGTCGTCAACACCCAGGCGCTGGCCGACGTCGCGCGCAAGCTGTCCGCCGACGGCCTGGGCGCCCACCTGTTTCTCGGGCGCGGGGAAGCCAACACCGGCGGCGCCGACAAGTCGAGCATCCTGGCCGACGGGATGGAATCGCTGCTGGGCGCCATTTACCTGCAGCACGGGATCGACACGGCCCGCGAGGTGATCCTGCGCCTGTTCGGCGCGCTGCTCGACGCCGCGCCGACGCTGGGGGCCGGGCTGGACTGGAAGACCAGCCTGCAGGAGCTGACCGCGGCGCGGGGCATGGGCGCGCCGTCCTACGTCGTCACCTCCACCGGTCCGGACCACGACAAGGAGTTCACCGCCGTCGTCGTGGTGATGGAAACCGAATACGGGTCCGGTGTCGGCCGCTCCAAGAAGGAGGCCGAGCAGAAGGCCGCGGCGGCGACGTGGAAGACGCTGGAATCGCTCGACCCGGCGGGGAAAACGTCCGTCTAGATCTATGGTGATGACCCGCCGCGCCCGGCTTCGCCGCGCTTGCGATCATCACTAGATGCCCGAGCTCCCCGAAGTCGAGGTGGTGCGCCGCGGCTTGCAGGCCCGCGTCGTGGGCAGGACGATCAAGGCCGTCCGGGTGCACCACCCACGCGCGGTGCGCCGGCACGAGGCCGGGCCCGCCGACCTCACGGCCCGGCTGCTCGACGCCCGGATCACCGGCACCGACCGGCGTGGCAAGTACCTGTGGCTGCTGCTCGACACCGGGGCCGCGCCGTCTGAATCGGACACGGCGCTGGTGGTCCACCTCGGTATGAGCGGGCAGATGCTGCTCGGGGAGGTGCCGCGCGCCGACCACGTGCGCATCTCCGCGCTGCTCGACGACGGGACCGTGCTGAGCTTCGCCGATCAGCGCACCTTCGGCGGGTGGATGCTCGCCGATCTGGTGGGCGTGGATGGCAGCGTGGTGCCTACGCCCGTCGCACACCTCGCACGCGACCCGCTGGACCCGCTCTTCGACCGCGACGGCGTCGTGAACGTGTTGCGGCACAAGCATTCCGAGATCAAGCGGCAGCTCCTCGACCAAACCGTGGTGTCGGGCATCGGCAACATCTACGCCGACGAGGCGCTGTGGCGGGCCAAGGTCAACGGCGCCCGGATCGCCGCGACGCTGAGCCGCGGCCGGCTGGGCGCCCTCCTGGACGCGGCGGCCGACGTGATGCGCGATGCGCTGGCGCAGGGCGGGACGTCGTTCGACTCGCTGTATATCAACGTCAACGGGGAATCCGGCTACTTCGACCGGTCGCTGGACGCCTACGGCCGCGACGGGCAGAGCTGCCGTCGCTGCGGCGCGGTGATGCGCCGGGAGAAGTTCATGAACCGGTCGTCGTTCTACTGCCCGAAATGTCAGCCGAGGCCACGGCCTTGAGCGTGCTCGTGGGGTTTCGGGTGTGCGCCCACGGCGGCGACACGCCGAGCGGCACCGCCCAGGACGCACACTCGAAGGCGGTTGCGGAACCGATTCCGAAGAAGGTGAGGTTACCCTCACCTTTCATCGTTATCCTGGGTGGCATGGTGAACCTGTGGCGTCGGGGCGGCTAGTGCGGAAGTCACTTCACGCACCGGGCCCGCCGACCGTGCTGGCTCAGCTCGCGCCGGGCCAGCGGGCAACGATTGTGGGCGTGACGCCGGCGGCGTCACCCGTGGTCGCGGGCCGGCTGCGGCAGCTGGGATTCCGGCCGGCGTCCCGCGTCGAGGTGATCCGGCGCGCCCCGATGGGCGACCCGACCATCTACCGGGTTCAAGACACCGAACTGTGCCTGCGGCGGCGTGAGGCGCGACTGATCGAAGTCGATCCGGGCAGCCCCGCATGACGGCCTGCCACGAGGAGGGCGGTGCCGCGGTCGCGGTCGCGGGCGTGGCACGCGTCGCTCTGGTGGGCAGCCCCAACGCGGGCAAGACGTCGGTGTTCAACCACCTGACCGGGCTGCGCGCCAAGACCGGCAACTATCCGGGTGTCACCGTCGGGCGCAGCGTCGGCATCACGAAGGTGGACGGCCTCGAGATCGCCGTCGAGGATCTGCCGGGCACCTACAGCCTCGAGCCCATCAGCCCGGACGAACGGGTCGTGTCCGATCTGCTGGCGGGCAACATGGCCGACGCCGACCCACCCGACGCGATTGTCCTGGTAGCCGACGCCACCACACTGCACCGTTCGATCACGCTCGTGGCGCAGGTGCTGCGGCTCGACGTTCCGTGCCTGTTGGCGCTGACCATGACCGACGAGTTGACCGCGCGCGGGGGCGGCATCTCCGTCGACGCCCTGGCGACGGCGCTGGGCATTCCGGTGATCCCTTTGATCGCGCACCGGGGGGCTGGGATCGACACGCTGCGCGCCCAACTGGTGTCCTTCGACCGGTGGTCACGCCCCCCGATCCTGCCCCCGCGTCACGACGACGCGATCGACGCCTGGGGCAAGTCCGTGCTGGATGCGGCCGGATACGTTGCGCCGCGGCCGGATCGGCGCACGCGGGGGATCGACGCGATCGTCCTGCATCCGTTGTGGGGAACCGTGATCTTCTTCGCGGTGATGTTCTGCTTCTTTCAGGTCGTCTTCACGGTCGCCGCGCCCCTGCAGGACCGCGTGAGTCAAGGGCTCGGCTGGCTGGGCGCACTGGTCAGCGATCACGTGGGCAACTATGTGGTGCGCGGCCTGCTCGGCCAGGGCCTCATCGGGGGCGTGGGCACGGTGCTTCAGTTCATCCCGCAGATCGTGTTGCTGTTCCTCTTGATCGCGTTGTTGGAGAACGTCGGCTACATGGCGCGGGCCGCGTTCTTGATGGACCGGGTGATGGCCGCGACGGGATTGGAGGGTCGCGCCTTCGTCGCGATGCTTTCGTCGTTTGCGTGCGCGATCCCGGGCATCATGGCCACCCGGACGCTGCCGTCATCGCGCGACCGGATCGCCACCATCATCACGGCGCCGCTGATGACGTGCTCGGCCCGGCTTCCGGTGTTCACCCTGCTGGTTGGGCTGCTGGTTTCGCCGCAGACCCAGTGGTGGGGCCTGAGCGCGCAGGGCGTCGCGATGTTCCTGCTGTATCTGTGCGGCGGCACCTCCGCGCTGATCGCCGCGTCGCTGTTCAAGTCGACGATCCTGCGCAGCGACCTGCTGCCGTTCACGATGGAGCTTCCGCCGTACCGCTTCCCGTCGGTCAGAAACGTCGTCATCACGATGTGGGATTCGGCCAAGGTGTTCTTGCGCAAGGCCGGAACCATCATCCTGGGCACGTCGGTGGTGTTGTGGGTGCTGCTGAATCTGCCCGCGCGCCAAGCGGAAACCGCGCACATGTCGGCGACGGAGACCACCGCCTACGTGATGGACCACAGTTACGCCGCCGACGTCGGCAAGGCGATCGGGCCGGTGTTCAAGCCGCTGGGGTTCGATTGGCACATCAACGTCGCACTGCTCGGTTCCTTCTCGGCGCGTGAGGTTTTCGTGTCGACGCTGGGCCAGGTGTCGGCGGCGACAAATCCCGAGGACCCGCATGAGGCTCTCGTCAGCATGGCGGACGAGGACGGCCACAAGGTGTTCACCTCGTCGACCGTCATCGCGCTGATGGCGTACTTCATCTTCGCGCTGCAATGCATGTCCACGGTCGCGGTGATGCGCCGCGAGACCAATTCGTGGCGGTGGCCCGCCTTCGCCTGGTGCTACATGTTCATCCTGGCGTGGACGATGGCGTTCGCGGCCCGGTCGATCGCGATCGGCGTCGGCGCATGATCCCGATCCACGCCACGGCCACCTCCGATCCGGCCCAGCTGCGCTGGGTGGTCCCCCCCGACCGGCTGCCTGCGCGCGGCACCGTGCGGCGGGCCCCGGGCAGGCTGGGCGCAATGCTGGGCAGCGGGACGGTCGCCGAGATCGTGGTGGGCGCCGACGACATCCTGATCACACTCGGCGTGGGTAACAGCTGGCGTGAGCTGGGAGACGACGTTCGCGAGGCACTCGGCGAGGCGCTGGTCGACCCCCAGGGCTGGGCGGTCGATGAATCATCCGGCCCGGATCTGGAAAGCGTTGCGGCGGAACTGCTTGCGGGACCCGTTGGGGCGCTTGCCGCCTCGCACGGCGGGTCGATCGAGCTCGTCTCGGTCGCCGGCCACACCGTGACCGTGCGAATGGTCGGCGCGTGCGACGGATGCCCGGCGGCGTCGTCCACACTACGGGATGTATTCGAGCGCGAGCTGCGGCGGCGGTTTGACGAGCGAGTCGTGGTGGCGTGCGAAAACGGTTCGACCGCAATCTCGTTGGGCAAGAAGCTGCTGTCGTTGATCGTCCGCTGAGGGAGCACTCAATCGAAGATGTCCCGGCTGGCAGCGCCGGCCGGTAGGGCGGGGTCGACAAACCACTCGCGCGGAAACAGCAGGCCGAACACCTGGGGCGGCACTCGAAGCAGCACCCCGTACATGCGCGCCCCCACACCGGATTCGCCGATCTGAGAGCGGTGGGCGGCGAAGGCGTCTCGCTTCTGCCGGGCGAAACGGAAGACGTCAATGTGGTGGGTGATGTTCGCCCGGGGCGTGTAGGCGGTGCGGGCGACGTCCGGCTCGTAGGGCGCCGGGAGCCGCAACAGACGGGCGAGATGGCCGATGCACACCAGTAATTCGCGCGGCATGGTCGCCTCCAGCACGCGCGGCGTCGCCGCGAGTTCGGCGCCCCGCTTGCCGACGCGATGCACCTGGACATGATCTCGGTGGCCGTAGCCGCCGTTGGGCGGGTAGCTGAGCAGCAGGTCCGCGTCTTCCTCGCCGAGGATCGCCGCGAGTCGCTGCGCCGCTTCCTCGACGTCCGCTCGCCCGAAGCGCACCCGTCCCGGTGGATCCGGGTAGAACAGCGGGCCGTAACCGCTGTCGGCGTAGCCGAGGCACTCGACCCGATCGACACCCAAAATGCTGGCGCTCGACTGCAATTCGTCCAGGCGGAAACCACTTTCGTCGTTCTGAATCCGCCCGTCGGTCGCGGTGACGACGACCACGCGATGACCGCCTGCGGCCGCACGCGCGAGCGTGCCCCCGGTGAGGATCACCTCGTCGTCCGGGTGTGCGTGGAATGCGACCACGGTGGCCATCAAACGCAGTATGCCCGCGACGCCGAGCGCGCGCCGCCCGGTAAGAAGTAGGGCATGACCGAACTATGGGTGGAGCGCACCGGATCGCGCCGCTACACCGGGCATAGCTCGCGCGGTGCGAAGGTACTCGTCGGCTCGGAGGACGTCGAGGGCGTGTTCACCCCCGGCGAGCTGATGAAGATCGCGCTCGCCGCGTGCAGCGGGATGTCCAGCGACCAGCCGCTCGCGCGCCGGCTCGGCGACGACTACACAGCGGTGGTCAGGGTCTCCGGTGATGCCGACCGTGAACGCGAGGTCTATCCACTGCTGGAAGAGACGCTCGAGCTCGACCTTTCGGGGCTGTCGCCGGAGGAGAAGGAGCGGCTGCTGACCGTCGTCGACCGGGCGATCGACCTGGTCTGCACCGTCGGGCGCACCCTGAAGGCCGGCACACGGGTCGAGTTCAAGGTGACCGATGTCGGATCCTGACGTCCGGCTCACCGCCTGGGTGCACGGCGAGGTCCAGGGCGTCGGCTTCCGCTGGTGGACGCGGTGCCGGGCACTCGAGCTGGGCCTTGCCGGGTACGCGGCCAACCAGGCCGACGGCCGCGTCCTGGTGGTCGCCCAGGGACCCCGCGAGGCCGGTGAGAAGCTGCTGGCACTGCTCAAGGGCGGCGAGTCCTGGCCGTCGAGACCTGGCCGCGTCGACGAGGTCGTCGCCGACTGGTCGCAGCCGCGGGAGCCGTTCGAGGGTTTCGTCGAGCGCTGATCACATCAGCCACAGGGGCATCACCGTGGGCGGCTACGGCCCGATCGCCGACGTGATAGCGCCGGCGCTATCACGTTTCGTACGCACGTATTGCGGGTCTCGGAGTGACGGATGTGGCTCGTGTGGCCGCCGTGCCGACCGCCCGATTCCGGGCCGCCGACACTCCGGCGAGGACGCGGGACGAGCCCGGCTGACCGGTAGTCTGGCTGGCCGTGTACCTCAAGAGTCTGACGCTGAAGGGCTTCAAGTCCTTCGCATCGCCGACGACTCTGCGTTTCGAACCGGGGATCACCGCGGTCGTCGGGCCCAACGGGTCCGGGAAATCCAACGTCGTCGACGCCCTGGCCTGGGTCATGGGGGAGCAGGGAGCAAAGACGCTGCGCGGCGGCAAGATGGAAGACGTCATCTTCGCCGGCACCTCGTCGCGCGCCCCGCTGGGCCGCGCCGAGGTAACCGTCACCATCGACAACTCCGACAACGCGCTGCCCATCGAATACTCCGAGGTGTCGATCACCCGGCGCATGTTCCGGGACGGCGCCAGCGAATACGAAATCAATGGCGCCAGTTGCCGTTTGATGGACGTGCAAGAGCTGCTCAGCGACTCCGGGATCGGCCGGGAGATGCACGTCATCGTGGGGCAGGGCAAGCTCGACGAGATCTTGCAGTCGCGCCCCGAAGATCGTCGCGCCTTCATCGAGGAGGCCGCGGGGGTGCTCAAGCACCGCAAGCGCAAGGAAAAGGCCCTCCGCAAACTCGACGCGATGTCGGCGAACCTGGCCCGCCTCACCGACCTCACCACCGAGCTGCGCCGCCAGCTCAAACCGCTGGGCCGCCAGGCCGAGGTGGCCCGCCGCGCCCAGACCATCCAGGCCGATCTGCGCGACGCCCGGTTGCGCCTGGCCGCCGACGACCTGGTCAACCGGCAAACCGAGCGCGACGCCATCTTCGAGGCCGAGGCCGCCATCCGCCGCGAGCACGACGAGGCCGCCGCCCGCCTGGCCGTGGCGTCCGAGGAGCTCACCGCGCACGAGGCGGCGGTCGCCGAACTCTCGCAGCGGGCCGAATCGGTGCAGCACACCTGGTTCGGGCTCTCCGCGCTGGCCGAACGGGTGGCCGCGACGGTCCGCATCGCCAGCGAGCGCGCGCATCACCTCGACCTGGAACCGGCGCCACCCAGCGACACCGACCCCGACGCTTTGGAGGCCGAGGCCGAGCGGGTCGCGGTGGCCGAGCGGCAATTGCTGGGCGAACTGGCCGAGGCGCGCACCCGCCTCGAAGCCGCCCGGGCCGAATTGGCCGAACGCGAGCGCGAGGCCGCCGAGGCCGATCGCGCCCACCTGGCCGCGGTGCGGGCCGAAGCGGATCGGCGTGAAGGCCTGGCGCGGCTGGCCGGTCAGGTGGAGACCATGCGGGCGCGCGTCGAATCGATCGACGACAGCGTCGCGCGGCTGTCCGAACGCATCGAGCAGGCCGCCGCCCGCGCGCAGCAGTCCAAGGCGGAATTCGAGACCGTGCAGGGACGCGTCGGTGAACTCGACCAGGGTGAGGTGGGCCTGGACGAGCACCACGAGCGGACCGTGGCCGCGCTGCGACTGGCCGACGAACGTGTCGCCGAACTGCAGGCCGCCGAACGCGACGCCGAACGCCGGGTGGCCTCGTTGCGGGCCCGCATCGACGCGCTGGCGGTCGGGCTGGAGCGCAAGGACGGCGCGGCCTGGCTTACCGAAAATCATTCTGGCGCAGGGCTTTTCGGGCCGATCGCCAAGCTGGTCAAGGTCCGCTCCGGCTACGAGGCGGCGCTGGCCGCGGTGCTGGGCTCGGCGGCCGACGCGCTGGCCGCCGAGAGTTTCGGCGCGGCCCGGTCCGCGGTCGCCGCGCTCAAACAGGCCGACGGCGGACGCGCGGCGCTGGTGCTGGGTGACTGGCCCGCCGATCACCCCGCGTCGCGCGATGCCCTGCCCGGCACCGCGCTGTGGGCGCTGGACCTGATCGACGCGCCCGCGCGGTTGCGCGGCGCCATCACGGCGATGCTGTCGGGCGTGGCGGTGGTCGAGGACCTGGGCCAGGCGCTCGAGCTGGTGGCGGCCCGCCCGCAGTTGCGCGCGGTCACGCTCGACGGCGACCTGGTGGGCGCCGGCTGGGTGAGCGGGGGCTCCGACCGCAAGCTGTCCACGCTCGAGGTGACCTCGGAAATCGACAAGGCGGGCAGCGAGCTGGCCGCCGCGGAATCGCAGGTCGCCCAGCTGACCGCTGCGCTGTCCGGCGCGCTGACCGAGCAGGCCGCCCGCCAGGACTCCGCCGAGCAGGCGTTGGCCGCGCTCAACGAATCCGACACCGCGATCTCGGCGATGTACGAGCAGCTGGGCCGGCTCGGGCAGGAAGCCCGCACGACCGAAGACGAGTGGAACCGGTTGCTGCGGCAGCGCGAGGAGCTCGAAGCGGGCCGCGCGCAGACCGTCGACGAAGTCACCGAGCTGGAAAACCGGCTGCGCAACGCGCAAGAGACGCAGCACGTGCATGCCGAACAGCCCAACCATGCGGAGGTGCGCCAGCGGATCGCCGCCGCGGCCGAAGGCGCCCGCAGCGCCGAGGTGGAGGCCCGGTTGGCGGTGCGGACCGCCGAGGAGCGGGCCAACGCGGTGCGTGGGCGCGCGGATTCCTTGCGCCGCGCCGCCGCGGCGGAACGCGAGGCGCGGCTGCGGGCCCAGCAAGCGCGCGAGGCGCGGGTGCGCGCGGCCGCCGTCGCCGCGGCGGTGGCCGACTCGGGACGGCTGCTGGCCCGGCGGCTGGACGGGGTGGTCGCGGCGGCGTCCACGATTCGCGACGCGTTGGCGGCCGAACGCCAGCAGCGTGCGACGGCGATGGCGGCGGTGCGCGACGAGGTGAACGCGTTGAGCGCCCGGGTGGCCACCCTCACCGACTCGCTGCACCGCGACGAGGTGGCCAACGCGCAGGCGGCGATGCGCATCGAGCAGCTCGAGCAGATGGTGCTCGAGCAGTTCGGCATGGCACCGGCCGACCTGATCGCCGAGTACGGGCCCGACGTGGCACTGCCGCCCACCGAGCTCGAAATGGCCGAATTCGAGCAGGCCCGCGAACGCGGTGAGCAAGTCGTCGCGCCCGCACCGATGCCGTATGACCGCGCCACCCAGGAGCGCCGGGCCAAACGCGCCGAGCGGGAGCTGGCCGAGCTGGGCCGGGTCAACCCGCTGGCGCTCGAGGAGTTCGCCGCGCTCGAGGAGCGCTACAACTTCCTGTCCACCCAGCTCGAGGACGTCAAAGCGGCGCGCAAGGACCTGCTCGACGTCGTCGCCGACGTCGACGCCCGGATCTTGCAGGTGTTCAGCGACGCCTTCGTGGACGTGGAACGCGAATTCCGGGAAGTCTTCACCGTGCTGTTCCCCGGCGGCGAGGGCCGGCTGCGGCTCACCGACCCCGACGACATGCTCACCACCGGCATCGAGGTGGAGGCGCGTCCGCCGGGCAAGAAGATCACCCGGCTGTCGCTGCTGTCCGGTGGCGAGAAGGCGCTGACCGCGGTGGCGATGCTGGTCGCCATCTTCCGCGCCCGCCCGTCGCCGTTCTACATCATGGACGAGGTGGAGGCCGCGCTCGACGACACCAACCTGCGCCGGCTGATCAGCCTGTTCGAGCTGCTGCGGGCGCGGTCGCAGCTGATCATCATCACGCACCAGAAGCCGACGATGGAGGTCGCCGACGCGCTGTACGGCGTGACCATGCAGGGCGACGGCATCACCGCGGTGATCTCGCAGCGGATGCGCGGGCAGCAGGTGGAGCAGTTGGTGTCCAGCTCCTCCTAGCGGCGTCGACCCCGCGCCGACCGCGTGGCCTCATGCCCCTGAAACAATGTCAGCGTGTCACAAGGTCTTTGGATCGCCGTCGCGGTCATAGCCGTCCTGGTTCTCGTCGCCGCGCTGGTCGCAGGCCTGGTGCGCTACCGCCGCCGGCGGATCAGCTTCGCGGCCAAGCCGGAGCCCGGCGCGATCGACCGGTCGGGCGGCTACACCGCGTCGTCGGGCATCACCTTCAGCCAGACCTCAACGGCCGACCGGCTCGACACCACCGGCCTGCCCGCGGTGGGCGACGACGCCACCATTCCGCACGACGCGCCCCGGCGCACCATCTCCGAGGTTCAGCTCCCCGAACCGCAGGCACCGGAGAGTCTCGCCCCGCCGCCGGTAGCCCCGGCGCCCCCCGAGACCCCCGAGCCGCCGGCGGCCCCCGAGATCGAGGCCATCGCGCCGCCCGAGGGCCGGCTGGAGCGACTTCGCGGCCGGCTGGCCCGGTCGCAGAACGCGCTGGGGCGCAGCGTGCTCGGCCTGATCGGCGGCGGCGACCTGGACGAAGACGCCTGGCAGGACGTCGAGGACACGCTTCTGGTCGCCGACCTGGGCCCGGTGGTCACCGAGTCGGTGATGTCGCAGCTGCGCGCCCGGCTGGCCGGCAGCGCCGTGCGCACCGAGGCCGACGCGAAGGCCGTCCTGCGTGACGTGCTGATCCGGGAGCTGCACCCCGACATGGACCGCTCGATCCGCGCCCTGCCGCACGCCGACCACCCGTCGGTGCTGCTGGTCGTGGGAGTCAACGGCACCGGGAAGACGACCACCGTCGGCAAGTTGGCCCGGGTGCTGGTGGCCGACGGGCGCCGCGTCGTGCTCGGCGCCGCCGACACGTTCCGGGCCGCCGCGGCCGACCAGCTGCAGACCTGGGCGTCCCGGGTCGGCGCGGAGGTGGTGCGCGGGGCCGAAGGCGCCGACCCCGCATCGGTGGCGTTCGACGCCGTCGACAAGGGCATCGCCTCGGGCGCCGACGTGGTGCTCATCGACACCGCCGGCCGGCTGCACACCAAGGTCGGACTGATGGACGAGCTCGACAAGGTCAAGCGCGTGGTAACACGACGGGCCGAGGTCGACGAGGTGCTGCTGGTGCTCGACGCCACCATCGGGCAGAACGGGCTGGCCCAGGCGCGGGTGTTCGCCGAAGTCGTCGAGATCACCGGCGCCGTGCTGACCAAGCTCGACGGAACGGCCAAGGGCGGCATCGTCTTCCGCGTCCAACAGGAACTCGGGGTGCCCGTGAAGCTGGTCGGCCTCGGGGAAGGTCCCGACGATCTGGCACCGTTCGAGCCGGCCGCATTCGTCGACGCTCTGCTCGGCTGAAAGCCCTAACACGCCGAGCGGGACGTTAATCCCGCCGAAACACAGCGGCCCCATCGCCGAAACACTTATTGCGCAAGGTTCTGGATCAGGCCACAGGCGCACGTCTGACGGCCCTTCCCGTGCGACCGGAGGTGATAGCGCGTGGCATTCCCGCAATTGGGCCAACCCGATACCGGCGACACCGCCTGGATGTTGGCGAGTTCTGCGTTGGTTCTGTTGATGACGCCGGGTCTGGCGTTCTTCTACGGCGGCATGGTGCGCACCAGAAGCGTGCTCAACATGATCATGATGAGCATCAGCGCGATGGGCGTGGTGACCGTGCTCTGGGTGCTCTACGGCTACTCGATGTCGTTCGGTGACGACCGGGGCGGCGTCGTGGGCAACCCGACCGATTACTGGGGCCTGGCAAAGCTTGTCGGCGGCAACGCCGTCAAGGCGGACCCGAGCAAGGGCGTCGCGCAGGTCGACATCCCGCTGGCGGGCACCATGCCCGCCACCGTGTTCGTGGCCTTCCAGCTGATGTTCGCGATCATCACCGTCGCCCTGATCTCGGGCGCGGTGGCCGACCGGCTCAAGTTCACCGCCTGGCTGGTGTTCTCCGGGTTGTGGGCGACGTTGGTCTACTTCCCGGTCGCGCACTGGGTCTTCGCCGCCGACGGCTTCGCGTCCGAGCACGGTGGCTGGATCAACAACAAGCTGCACGCCATCGACTTCGCCGGAGGGACGGCGGTCCATATCAACTCCGGTGTGGCGGGCCTGGCCTTGGCGATCGTCCTCGGCAAGCGCAAGGGCTGGCCCACCACGCTGTTCCGCCCGCACAACCTGCCGTTCGTGATGCTCGGCGCCGGATTGCTGTGGTTCGGCTGGTTCGGGTTCAACGCCGGTTCGGCGACCAGCTCCAACGGCTCGGCCGGGTCGACGTTCATGACCACCACCATCGCCACGGCCACGGCCATGCTGGCCTGGCTGCTCACCGAGCGCATCCGCGACGGCAAGCCCACCACGCTGGGAGCGGCGTCGGGCATCGTCGCCGGCTTGGTTGCGATCACGCCGTCCTGCTCGTCGGTCAACGTGCTGGGTGCGATCGTGGTCGGCCTGGTGGCCGGCGTGGTGTGCGCGCTGGCGGTCGGGCTGAAGTTCAAGTTCGGCTTCGACGACTCGCTCGACGTGGTCGGCGTGCACATGATCGGTGGTCTGGCGGGCACTCTGCTGGTGGGCCTGCTCGCAGCGCCGGAGAGCACGGCGATCAACGGTGTCACCGGGGTGTCGAAGGGGTTGTTCTACGGCGGCGGCTGGGCCCAGCTGGAACGGCAGGCGGTCGGCGCGTTCGCGGTACTCTTCTACTCCGGCATCGTCACGCTGATCCTGGCTTTGATCCTGAAGTACACGATGGGGCTGCGCGTCGACGCCGAGGAAGAAGCCAACGGCATCGACGAGTCTGAGCACGCGGAGAGCGGTTACGATTTCGGAGCGATCGGTGGGCAGGGATCCGTCCTGCCGGCGGCGCGGATTCCGGTGGATGACCGCAACGGGCTGGAGGAGGACCGAGTGGGCGACAAGGTGGAGGCAGAGCAGGCATGAAGCTAGTCACCGCAATCGTGAAGCCGTTCACCCTCGATGACGTCAAGACCAGCCTCGAGGAAGCGGGCGTCCTGGGGATGACGGTCAGCGAAATCCAAGGGTACGGCCGGCAGAAGGGCCACACCGAGGTTTACCGGGGTGCCGAGTACTCGGTGGATTTCGTGCCGAAGGTGCGAATCGAGGTCGTGATCGACGATTCCCTCGTGGACAAGGTCGTGGACAGCATCGTCCGGGCGGCGCGCACCGGCAAGATCGGTGACGGCAAGGTCTGGGTCACCCCCGTGGAAACCATCGTGCGGGTGCGCACGGGTGAACGCGGAACCGATGCCCTCTGACCCTAGCCGCCCATTGCTGAACCGGGCCGGACGGGCCGGGAGGGTATGACAGACCCACCCGACCCGTCCGGGTCATCTGGAGCGGGAGCTCAAAGCTCCGGCAGGGCAAGCGATCTGGCCGCCGCCCGGCGCCAGCTGCTGTCCGAGGGGCGCGAGCTCGGCGCGGCGGAGCTGCGGAAAGCCTGGCTGGAGCTCCATGAATCCTGGCTGGTCGCCAAGGCCGGCGAGATCGGCATCACCGACGACAGCGGTTTCGCGATCGTGGGTGTGGGCGGTTTGGGCCGGCGTGAGCTGCTGCCGTATTCCGACCTCGACCTGATGCTGTTGCACGACAACAAGTCTGACGAGACGTTGCAGCAAGTCGCCGACGGGCTGTGGTATCCGTTGTGGGACGCCAATGTTCGGCTCGACCACAGCGTGCGCACGGTGTCGGGGGCCCTGGGCGTCGCCAACAAAGACATGGTGGCGGCGCTGGGCATGCTCGACGCGCGGCACATCGCCGGGGACGAGCACCTGTCGGCCGAACTCATCGACGGGGCGCGCCGCCAGTGGCGCAGCGCGATCCGATCCCGTATGGACGAGCTCGTCACGATGACATACGAACGCTGGCAACGGTGCTGGCGCATCGCGCAGCGGGCCGAGCCGGACCTGAAGTCGGGGCGCGGCGGTCTGCGCGACGTCCAACTGCTCGACGCGCTCGGCGTCGCGCAGCTCATCGACCGCCGCGGCATGGGGCATCCGGACGCGCCGGGCGGCTCGCTGGACGCCGCGTATCTCACGTTGCTCGACGTGCGCACCGAACTGCACCGGGTGTCCAAACGCGGGCTGGATCAACTGCTGGCGCAGTTCGCCGACGAGGTGAGCGCCGCGTTGGGGGTAGGGGACCGGTTTGCGTTGTCCCGCATGCTCTCCAGTGTCAGCCGCACCATCGCCTACCACGCCGAAACCGGGCTGCGAACGGCGCAGAACGCGCTGCCCCGGCGTGGCCTCACCGCCCTGGTGCGACGCCCGAAGCGCCGCCCCTTGGACGAGGGCGTGGTGGAGTACGACGGCGAGGTGGTGCTTGCCCGCGACGCCCAACCCCAAACCGATGCCGGATTGGTGTTGCGCGTGGCGGCAGCGTCGGCGAACACCGGCCTGCCCATCAGCGCGGGCACGCTCATGCGGCTGGCCGACAACGTCCCCGACCTGCCGTCACCCTGGCCACGGGAGGCGCTCGACGACCTGTTGGTGGTGCTCCTGGCCGGGCCCACGACGGTCAACACGATCGAGTCGCTGGACCGCACCGGGCTGTGGGGCCGCATCTTCCCGGAATGGGACGCGGTCCGTGACCTGCCCCCGCGCGACGTCTCGCACAAGTGGACCGTCGACCGGCACATCGTCGAAACGACCGTGAACGCAGCGCCGCTCACCACCCGTGTGGCGCGCTCGGACCTGCTGGCGCTCGGCGCGCTGCTGCACGACATCGGCAAGGGTCGCGGCACGGACCACTGCGTGCTGGGCGCCGAATTGACCATCCCGATCGCCAACCGGCTCGGACTCTCGGCGCAGGACACCGACACGCTGGCGGGCATGGTCCGCCACCACCTGCTACTGCCGATCACGGCCACCCGAAGCGACCTCAACGACCCGAAGACCATCGCGTCGGTGGCCGCCGCACTGCACGGTGACCCCCAGCTGCTCGAGCTCCTGCACGCGCTGGCGGAGGCCGACTCTAAGGCCACCGGGCCGGGGGTGTGGAGCGACTGGAAGGCCTCCTTGATCGACGACCTGGTCCGCCGCTGCCGGCTGGTGATGGCCGGTGAGCCGCTTCCGGAAGCGGAACCGATTTCGCCACATTATCTTTCGCTGGCGGCCGACCGCGGGGTGCACGTGGAGATCAACCCCGGCGACCAGGAGCGGTTGACCGCGGTGATGCTGGCGCCGGACCAGCGCGGGCTGGTGTCGAAAGCCGCCGCGGTGCTGGCGTTGAACTCGCTGCGCATCCACTCGGCGCTGGCCAACATTCACGAGGGCGTCGCGATCGTCGAGTTCGTCGTGTCGCCGGTGTTCGGTTCGCCGCCGGAATCAGGCCTGCTGCGGCAGCAATTCAACGGCGCACTGGCCGGCCACCTCGATGTCCTCGGCACCCTCGAGCGGCGCGACAGCGACGCCATCAGCGCCGCCAGCGCGCGGGCCGGCGAGATTCAGGCCGGGGTGCCCGTGACCCGGTCCACGGCTCCGCCGCGGATCCTGTGGCTGGACACGGTGACCGTCGGCCAGTTGATCTTCGAAGTCCGCGCCATGGACCGCCTGGGTCTGCTCGCGCTGCTGACCAATGCGCTGGAGCGTGCGGGCGCCGACATCGTCTGGGCCAAGGTCAACACCTTCGGCTCGACGGCGGCCGACGTCTTCTGCGTGACGGTGCCGGCACACGCCGAACAGGACGCGAGGGCCGCGATCGAGCAGAACCTGCTGGCCGTGTTGGGCGGCCCCGCGGTCGAAGTGCTCGAGGAGCCCGTCGGCGACTAGCGGTTTTCAGGAGTGCTCGACATTGAGCTGCCGCAACGCCTCGATGCGGGCCTGGATCTGCTCGCGGGTCGCGGCGGCGATCGGCGGCCCCCCGCAACGACGGCGAAGTTCGTTGTGAATCCAGCCGTGCGGCTTGCCGGTGCGGTGATGCGTGGCCGACACGAGGGTGTTGAGCTCACGGCGCAGCTCGCGCAGCTGGCCATGCATCGACGGCGGCGCCGACGCCGCGGCGGGCGCCCCCCGCGCGGCCCGTCGCTGCAGCTGTTCGTCCTGACGGCGGTGCAGCAGCGCCCGCATCTGTTCGGCATCGAGCAGGCCCGGGATGCCGAGGTAGTCGGCCTCCTCGTCGCTGCCGGCGGGGGCGGCGGTGCCGAATGACGACCCGTCGAAGATGACCTGATCCAGCTCCGCGTCGGCGCCCAAAGAGGTGAAGCCGTTGTCGATCTCGGTCTTCTCGGTTTGCGTTCTGACGGCGGGGTCACCGTCGAGGGGATCCTCGGCCGGGCGGTGTGGCTCGCCGAGCACGTGGTTGCGCTGGGCCTCCAGCTCGCTGGCGAGCTGCAGCAGGCTGGGCACCGACGGCAGGAAGATGCTCGCGGTCTCGCCCGGCCTGCGTGACCGGACGAACCGGCCGATGGCCTGGGCGAAGAACAGGGGAGTCGAGGCGCTGGTGGCGTAGATGCCGACCGAGAGCCGGGGCACGTCGACGCCTTCGGACACCATGCGCACCGCCACCAGCCACCGGCTGGTACCGGCGGCGAATTCGCTGATGCGCGCGGACGATCCGGGATCGTCGGACAGCACCACCGTCGGCGCCTCCGAGGTCAGCGCCGTCAGCAGGGCGGCGTAGGCGCGGGCCGCCGTGCGGTCGGAGGCGATGATCATGCCGCCGGCGTCGGGCACGTGCGCGCGTTTCTGGCGCAGCCGCTGGTCGGCGGCCGCGATCACCGCGGGCATCCATTCACCGGCGGGGTCGAGCGCCGTCCGCCAGGCCCGGGCGGTCTGCTCGGCGGTCAGCGGCTCGCCCAGCCGCGCGGCATGCTCCTCGCCGGCGCTGTCGCGCCAGCGGGCCTCCCCGGAGTACGCCAGGAAGACCACCGGCCGGACCACCCCGTCGGCGAGCGCCTCGGCGTAGCCGTAGATGTGGTCGGCCCGCGAACGCCGCACCCCGTCGCCGCCGGCCTCGTACTCCACGAACGGGATGGGGCTGTCGTCGCTGCGGAACGGCGTGCCCGTCAGGGCGAGCCGGCGGGTGGCGTCGCTGAAGGCCTCACGGATGGCCTCCCCCCAGGTCTTGGCGTCACCGCCGTGGTGGATCTCGTCGAAGACCACCAGGGTCCTGCGCTGCTCGGTGCGCACCCGGTGCAGGGTCGGGTGCGCCGCGACCTGCGCGTAGGTGACCATCACGCCGTGGTACTCGCCCGAGGTGTGGGCGGTGCTGTTCGAGAACCTCGGGTCCAGGGCGATCCCGTGGCGTGCCGCGGCCTGCGCCCACTGCACCTTGAGGTGCTCGGTGGGCACCACCACCGTGATCTGCTCGACGGCGCGTTGGGTGAGCAGTTCGGCCGCCACCCGCAGGGCGAACGTGGTCTTCCCGGACCCCGGGGTGGCCACCGCCAGGAAATCGCGCGGCTGGGCGGCCAGGTATTTCACCAACGCCCGGCGCTGCCAGCCGCGCAGCGCCCGGCCACCGTCGTCGCCCGCGGAGGACTCCGTGCGAACGACCGGTTGCACGGACATTTCCCCCCGTAGTTGCAGTTTTGGATCGTCGACGGCCCGGATAAGTGGCGGACGTGAAATGTAGCACGCCAACGCTTTTCGGCGCAGTAGCGACTCGAGTGCGGTTAGCGCGCCCGGCTGGTGAGGTCGCGGGCCGCCAGCCAGGCGTCGATGCGTTGCGCGACGTCAGCCCACCCCGGCTCGAGCATCATGTTGTGACCCATCGAGAAGAATTCCGGTTCGGTCCGGTAGGCCCGCGCCGTTGCGCGCACATCGCCGACGCTGACGAAGCCGTCGTGCTCGGCGCCCAGGACCAGGATCGGGGTCCTCACCCGCCGGGTCTTGACGCGGCGGACCATCGGGTCGGTCATGGCGGCGCGCATGCTCTCGGCCCCGGCGCGCTGCATGCAGGATTCGACGACGGCCTCGGGCGTGTCGGCGCAGAACAGATATTCGCGGGTCAGCTCCGGGGTGGCGAGGAATTTCAGCAGCGTGCGGTCGGTCCAGGCTTCCATCGTCATCGACGGCCGGCGGCGCCAGACGCGCACCGCCAATCTGAGCACGCCCTGCGGCGGCACGGAACCCACCAGCACCGCCGCCGGCGCGCGGTGTCCTTCGAGGTAGCGCTGGATCACGAAACCGCCCAACGAATGGCCGACGAGTATGGGGCCACCACCCAGGTCGCCGGCCACCGAACGGACGTCGTCGATGTAGTCGGCGATCGAAACCTTGTGCAACGGCTTCGCGGTCGGGCTGCCGCCGTGTCCGCGCAGGCTCACGGCGACGGCGCGGTAGCCCGCGTCGGCGAAGAAGTCCAGGAAATGCTCCCAGCACCACGCGCCGTGCCAGCCGCCGTGCACGAAGAGCAGCGGCACGGGATGATCCGGGCTGCAGGATCCCTTGTCGATCACCTCGAGCATGGGAACCATTCAATAGCGCGCTCGCCTGCGCCGAGACTGAAATCACGCACGCGCTCATCGGCGTGTCGTGTGCGTAGTTGCGGTGTCGTGGTCGATGGGCGGCGCCGAGTCGCCGCGCTGGGCCCGCCTCGCCGGGGCCTCCACTAGGCTGGCGGGGTGTTTGAATCGCTGTCCGACCGGTTGACCGGTGCCCTTCAGGGACTACGCGGCAAGGGTCGACTGACCGACGCCGACATCGAGGCCACCACCCGCGAGATCCGCCTGGCGCTGCTGGAAGCCGATGTGTCGCTGCCCGTGGTGCGGGCGTTCGTCACCCGGATCAAAGACCGCGCCAAGGGCGCCGAGGTTTCCGGTGCGCTCAACCCGGCGCAGCAGGTCGTCAAGATCGTCAACGAGGAACTGATCGGCATCCTGGGTGGGGAGACCCGCCAGCTGGCGTTCGCCAAGACGCCGCCGACCGTGGTGATGCTCGCCGGCCTGCAGGGTTCCGGTAAGACGTCGCTGGCCGGCAAGCTGGCCGCGTGGCTGCGCGGACAGGGGCACACGCCGCTGCTGGTGGCGTGCGACCTGCAGCGCCCGGCGGCGGTGAACCAGCTGCAAGTCGTCGGTGAACGCGCCGGGGTGCCGGTGTTCGCGCCCCATCCCGGCGAGTCCCCCGAATCGGGGCCGGGCGACCCGGTCGCGGTGGCGGCGGCGGGGCTCGCCGAGGCCCGGGCCAAGCATTTCGACGTCGTCATCGTCGACACCGCCGGCCGGCTGGGCATCGACGACGAGCTGATGGCCCAGGCCGCGGCCATCCGCGACGCCGTCAATCCCGACGAGGTCCTGTTCGTCCTGGACGCGATGATCGGGCAGGACGCCGTCACCACCGCCGAGGCGTTCCGCGAGGGCGTCGGTTTCACCGGCGTGGTGTTGACCAAGCTCGACGGCGACGCCCGCGGCGGCGCCGCGCTCTCGGTCCGCGAGGTGACCGGCGTCCCAATCCTTTTCGCCTCCACCGGCGAGAAGCTGGAGGACTTCGACGTCTTCCACCCCGACCGGATGGCCAGCCGCATCCTGGGCATGGGCGACGTGCTGAGCCTGATCGAGCAGGCCGAGCAGGTCTTCGACGCCCAGCAGGCCGAGGCCGCCGCCGCCAAGATCGGCACCGGCGAGCTCACGCTCGAGGACTTCCTCGAGCAGATGCTCGCCATCCGCAAGATGGGTCCGATCGGCAACCTGCTGGGCATGCTGCCCGGGGCCGGCCAGATGAAGGATGCGCTGGCCCAGGTCGACGACAAGCAGCTCGACCGCCTGCAGGCCATCATCCGCGGCATGACGCCCGAAGAGCGGGCCGACCCCAAGATCATCAACGCGTCGCGGCGGCTGCGCATCGCCAACGGCTCGGGTGTGACCGTGTCCGAGGTGAACCAGCTGGTCGACCGCTTCTTCGAGGCCCGCAAGATGATGTCGTCGATGCTCGGCGGCATGGGCATCCCGGGCATGGGCCGCAAGTCCGCGACCCGAAAGGCCAAGGGCGGCAAGGGCAAAAAGGGCAAGAAGGGCGGCCGGGGCCCGACGCCGCCCAAGGTCCGGAACCCGCTCGGCGCCGCGATGCCGGGCATGCCGGCCGGCTTCCCCGACCTCTCGCACATGCCCGAGGGCCTCAACGAGCTGCCGCCCGGGCTGGCGGACTTCGACCTGTCCAAACTCAAGTTCCCGGGCAAGCCGTGACGATCGCCAGCGCGGCGGTGGGGGCACCTCCCGCTTGCGGGGGACCGGGCGACCATCGGACCGGACGAAAGTAACCCGCCGTGCGCATGCACGTGCGAGGTGTCGGGCTGCCCCACGAGAACCCAACCGAGCTGTGGATCGTCGACGGCCGCATCAGCACCGAGCCGGTCGCCGGGGCCGACACCGTCTTCGACGGCGGCTGGCTCATCCCCGGAATGGTCGATGCGCACTGCCACGTCGGCCTCGGCCACCACGGCGAGGTCCCGCTCGACGAGGCGATCGCGCAGGCCGAGACCGAACGCGACGTGGGGGCGCTGCTGCTGCGCGACTGCGGTTCACCGACCGATACCCGCAGCCTCGACGACCACGACGACCTGCCCCGCATCATCCGGGCCGGACGGCATCTGGCCCGCCCGAAGCGCTACATCCCGGGCTTCGCCGTCGAGCTCGACGACGAATCCGGGCTGCCGGCCGCGGTGGCCGAGCAGGCCAAGCGCGGGGACGGCTGGGTCAAGCTGGTCGGCGACTGGATCGACCGCAAGGTCGGCGATCTGGCACCCCTGTGGTCCGACGACGTCCTCACGGCCGCCATCGACGCCGCGCACGCTCACGGCGCCCGCGTCACCGCCCACGTCTTCGGCGAGGACGCCCTGCCCGGGTTGATCAACGCCGGCATCGACTGCATCGAACACGGCACCGGGCTCACCGACGACACGATCGCGATGATGGTCGACCGCGGAACCGCGTTGGTGCCCACGCTGATCAATGTCGAGAACTTTCCGGGCATCGCCGACGCCGCGTCGAAGTATCCGACCTACGCCGCCCACATGCGCGACCTCTACGCCCGCTGCTATCCGCGGGTGGCGGCGGCGCGCGACGCCGGCGTGCGGGTGTACGCCGGCAGCGATGCCGGCAGCACGGTCGCGCACGGCCGGATCGCCGACGAGGTCGAGGCGCTCAAGCGCATCGGGATGAGCCCCACCGAGGCGTTGGGCGCGGCCTGCTGGGACGCGCGCCGCTGGCTGGGCCGGGCCGGCCTCGACCATGGCGCGTCGGCCGACCTGCTGTGCTACTCCGACGACCCGCGGTCCGGTCCAGGCGTGCTACGGCGCCCTGACCTGGTGATATTGCGCGGGAAGGTGTTCGGGTCGCCGGTGTAGCCCGGTCGACGGATCGGCGCGCCGAAACAGAAAAGATTGCGAGTGCTTGCTATCTATGTTACGGTCCGTGTCACCACGAGGACCTGGAGGCAAGAGTGGCTTACGACGTGATCATCCGCGACGGGCTGTGGTTCGACGGCACCGGCGGCGCACCGCGGACCCGCACGCTGGGCATCCGCGACGGGGTGGTGGAAACGGTGTCCGACGGGCCGCTGGACGAGACGGGTTGTCCCGAGGTGATCGACGCGGCCGGCAAGTGGATCATGCCCGGCTTCATCGACGTGCACACCCACTACGACGCCGAGGTGCTGCTGGACCCGGGCCTGGGGGAGTCGGTGCGTCACGGCGTCACCACGGTGTTGTTGGGGAACTGCTCGTTGTCGACGGTCTACGCCTCCTCCGAGGACGCCGCCGACCTCTTCAGCCGGGTCGAGGCCGTGCCGCGCGAATACGTCTACGGCGCCCTGCAGAACAAGACGTGGTCCACCCCGGCGGAATACATCAAGGCGATCGACGCCCTGCCGCTCGGCCCGAATGTCGGTTCGCTGCTTGGTCATTCGGACCTGCGGACCGCGGTACTGGGCCTCGACCGGGCCACCGACGCCGCCGCCTCGCCCACCGCCGCCGAGCTGGAGAAGATGGCGGAGCTGCTCGACGACGCGCTGAAAGCCGGGATGCTCGGCATGTCCGGGATGGACGCGGCCATCGACAAGCTCGACGGTGAGCGTTTCCGGTCGCGGGCGCTGCCGTCCACCTTCGCGAGCTGGCGCGAGCGGCGCAAGCTGATCAAGGTGCTGCGCAAGCGCGGCCGCCTGCTGCAGAGCGCCCCGAACGTGGCCAAGCCGTCGACCGGGATGCTGTTCTTCCTGGCCAGCAGCCGAATCCTGAACCGGGGCAAGGGCGTTCGCATGAGCATGCTGGTATCGGCCGACGCCAAGTCGATGCCGATGTCCGTGTACGTGTTCGGCCCCGGGACTCGCCTGCTGAACAAGCTGCTGGGCTCTCAAGTGCGGTTCCAGCATCTGCCCGTGCCGTTCGAGTTGTACTCCGACGGGATCGACCTCCCGGTGTTCGAGGAGTTCGGCGCCGGGACGGCCGCCCTGCACCTGCGGGACCAGTTGGAGCGCAACGAGTTACTGGCCGACAAGGAATACCGCCGCAAGTTCCGGCGCGAGTTCGACCGCATCAAGCTCGGGCCGTCGTTGTGGCACCGCGACTTCCACGACGCCGTCATCGTCGAATGCCCCGACAAGTCGTTGGAAGGCAAGAGCTTTGGCGCGATCGCCGACGAGCGCAAGCTGCACCCGCTCGACGCGTTCCTCGACGTGCTCGTCGAGAACGGTGAGCGCAACGTCCGCTGGACGACCGTCGTCGCCAACCATCGCCCCAAGCTGCTCGACGCGCTCGCCAAGGAGGGCAGCGTGCACATGGGCTTCTCGGATGCCGGTGCGCACCTGCGCAACATGGCCTTCTACAACTTCCCGGTGAAGCTGCTCAAGCGCGTCCGCGACGCCCAGCGGGCGGGCGCGCCGTTCATGTCCACCGAGCAGGCCGTGCACCGGCTGACCGGCGAACTGGGGGAGTGGTTCGGCATCGACGCCGGCACGCTGCGCCGGGGCGACCGCGCGGACTTCGTGGTGATCGACCCGGCCGGCCTCAACGACGCGGTCGAGGGCTATTACGAGGACGAGGTGCCGTTCTACGGCGGCCTGCGGCGCATGGTCAACCGCAACGACGACGCGGTCGTCGCGACGGGCGTGGGCGGCGCGGTCGTGTTCCGCGCGGGCCAGTTCCGCGACGGCTACGGCCGGACCGTGAAGTCCGGGCGCTACCTGCGCGCGGGCCAGCGCCACCGCGGCAAGAGCGCCCTGAAAATCGGGGCCTGACGTGGCGAGAACCCAGCAGCAGCGCCGCGAAGAGACCGTCGGCCGTCTGCTCGACGCCTGCATCGCCACCATCATCGAGGTCGGGTACGCCCGCGCCTCGGCCGCCGTGATCACCAAGCGCGCGGGGGTCTCCGTGGGCGCCCTGTTCCGGCACTTCGAGACGATGGGCGACTTCATGGCGGCGACGGCGTCCGAGGTGTTGCGCCGTCAGCTCGAGACGTTCACCAAGCGGGTCGCCGAAATACCGCCCGACCGGCCGGCACTGGAGGCCGCCCTGGCGATCCTGCGCGACCTCACCGCCGCCCCGAGCAACGCCGTGCTGTACGAACTGCTGGTCGCCGCGCGCACGGACGAAAAGCTCAGGGCCACTTTGCAACACGAGCTGCGGCAGTACTCGACGAAGATTCACGACGCCGCCCGCGCGCTGCCCGGCGCCGAGGGCTTCCCCGAAGAGACGTTCCCGGTGCTGGTGGCGTTGCTGACCAACGTCTTCGACGGGGCCGCGGTGGTCGAGGGGGTGCTGCCGCAGCCCCAGATCGCCGAGCAGCGGATCCCGATGCTGATGACGCTGCTGTCCGCGGCGGCCCCGAACGCCGGCCGGGCGGATAACTAGAGCGAGCCGATGCTGGACTGCGGGTTCAGCGCGAATCCCCAGTCGAACAACGTGGCAGCCTGGTCCCAGTAGGTTGGCCCGCCGGCCTTCACCAGGCCGTACATCATGGCGATGACCAGCCGCCGGCCACCGCGGGCGGCCGCGCCGACGAAGGTCTTGCGAGCGGCGTCGGTGAACCCGGTCTTGCCGCCGATCGCGCCGGGATAGCGCTGCAACAGCTCGTCCTGGTTGGTGATCGGGTGGTCGCCGTTATCGCCGGGGAACATCGCCGACGGCTCGGCGGTGATCTGGGCGAACACCGGGTTGGCCATCGCGGCGCGGAAGATCACGGCCAGGTCGTGGGCCGTCGAGGACCCGGATCCGCCGGGCCCGTCCAGGCCGGACGGCGTCGCGGCATGGGTGCTCGTCGCGCCGAGCGAGGCGGCCTTGGCGTTCATCTTGGCGACCGTCGCCTCGGGACCGCCCAGCATGTGCGCCAGCGTGTTGGCGGCGTCGTTGCCCGAGACCAGCAGCAGGCCGTCGAGGAGCTGGCGCGCGGTGTAGGTGCGGCCCGGTTTGACGCCGACGCAGTTGCACTCGACCTGCGTGTCCGCCGTATCGGCGACCACGGTGGAGTCCAGGCTGACCTGGTCGAGGGTCACCAACGCCAGCAGCACCTTGATGGTGCTCGCCGGCGGGTGGGCCACATTCTGGTCGCGCTCGGCGAGCACCTGACCGCTGTCGAGGTCGGCCACGATCCAGGTCTGGGCCGGGCCGTCCGGGATCGGCACCGAGCCGACCGGCTGCATGCTGTCGGCCCGGGACGTGGGGACGGCGACACCGCACGCTCCGGCCGCGAGCAGGGCCGCGACGCCGACCCTGAGGGCCATGACCTTGCGCATGGGCCGAAAGTCTAACTTCCGGGCCTGTCCGCCGGCGATTTTCGTCTACTGTCCGATGCATGTTGAGCCTGGCCGAGATTTCCGACCGCTTAGAGATCCAGCAGCTTCTGGTGGACTATTCCACCGCCATTGACCAGCGCCGATTCGACGACCTCGACAAGGTTTTCACCGACGACGCGTACATCGACTACACCGCGCTCGGCGGCATCGAGGGCCACTATCCCGAGGTCAAGAAGTGGCTGTCGGAGGTACTGCCCAACTTCCCGGTGTACGCGCACATGCTCGGCAACTTCTCGGTGCGCATCGACGGGGACCAGGCCTGGTCGCGGGTGATCTGCTTCAACCCGATGGTGCTCGGCGGCGACAAGGATCAGGTGCTGTTCTGCGGGCTCTGGTACGACGACGAGTTCGTCCGCACCCCCCAGGGTTGGCGGATGACCCGCCGGGTCGAGTCCAAGGTCTTCCAGAAAGTGATGTAGGCCGCGATCGCGGCCTCCTTTCCCGAGATTGCCGTCATGGCTGTGGGTTGCGCCCCCAGCACGACCACGACCGCAATCTCGGCGACGACCCGCGGTCGGCTCGCCGCGATTTCTGGCGGGGCGGCCTGTTCTGGCACAATGGGCGGCTGTCCGCCGAGCGATCACGCATCGCTTCGCGGTCAGACACGCGAGGCAAAACCGGATCCGGGCATCCCGCCCGCATCGCTGAATTGCAGCGTGACGCACACAGGAGAATTCGCTCAACCATGGCTGTGAAGATCAAGCTCACCCGGCTCGGCAAGATCCGCAATCCCCAGTACCGCATCGCCGTCGCCGACGCCCGCACGCGCCGCGACGGCCGCTCCATCGAGGTCATCGGGCGATACCACCCGAAGGAAGACCCGAGCCTGATCGAGATCAACTCCGAGCGCGCCCAGTACTGGCTGTCCGTGGGTGCTCAGCCCACCGAGCCCGTCCTCAAGCTGCTGAAGATCACCGGTGACTGGCAGAAGTTCAAGGGCCTGCCCGGCGCCGAGGGGCGCCTGAAGGTCGCGCCGCCCAAGCCCAGCAAGCTCGAGCTGTTCAACGCCGCGCTGGCCGAGGCCGAGGGCGGTCCCACCACCGAGGCCGCGAAGCCGAAGAAGAAGTCGCCTGCGAAGAAGGCTGCAAAGGCCGCCGCGCCGGAGGCCGCCGAGACTCCTGCGGAGACCGCCGGTGAGGCCGCGCCCGCCGAGGCCGCTGCCGAGGGCGGCGAGCAGGCCACCCCGAGCGCCGAGAGCTGACCGACGTGAGCACGGTCGTCGTTGACGCGGTGGAGCATCTGGTCCGGGGGATTGTCGACAACCCCGACGATGTCCGGGTGGACATGGTGACCAGCCGCCGCGGCCGAACTGTCGAGGTCCACGTCCACCCCGACGACCTGGGCAAGGTGATCGGGCGCGGCGGACGCACCGCGACCGCCCTGCGCACGCTGGTCGCCGGCATCGGTGGCCGCGGCATCCGCGTCGACGTGGTGGACACCGACCAGTAGCCGCTGATGGAACTCCGTTGGAGTTGACCGTCGGGCGCGTCGCGAAAGCGCACGGGATCGGCGGCGAGGTCGTCGTCGAGGTCCGCACCGACGACCCCGGCGCCCGGTTCGCGCCGGGTAACACCTTGCGCGGCAAGGCATCCCGCGGCGGCGGGGAACGCGACTTCGTCGTCGAGAGCGCGCGCGAGCACGGTGGGCGGCTACTGGTGCGATTGGCCGGGGTGACCGATCGCGACGCCGCCGACGCGCTCCGCGGCACCATCCTCGTCGTCGATTCCGATGATCTGCCGCCGATCGACGAGCCGGACACCTACTACGACCACCAGCTCGAAGGGCTGCACGTCCGGACGACGGCCGGCCACGACGTCGGCGTCGTCGCCGAGGTGCTGCACACCGCCGGCGGCGAACTGCTGGCCGTGCGCCGAGGCGACGGTGGCGAGGTGCTGGTGCCGTTCGTCGGCGCGATCGTCACGTCGGTGTCGCTCGACGACGCCGCGGTGGAGATCGATCCCCCCGAGGGCCTGCTGGACCTGGCATGAGGATCGACGTCGTCACCATCTTCCCGGCCTTCCTGGATCCGTTGCGGCAATCGTTGCCGGGCAAGGCGATTCAATCGGGCGTGGTCGACCTGCGGGTGCACGACCTGCGCCGGTGGACGCACGACGTGCATCGCTCGGTCGACGACGCGCCCTACGGGGGCGGCCCCGGGATGGTGATGAAGGCGCCGGTCTGGGGCGAAGCGCTGGACGAGATCTGTTCGGAGCGAACGCTTTTGGTTGTCCCCACGCCCGCCGGTAGGTTGTTCACCCAGGCCGACGCCCAGCGGTGGAGCGCCGAGGAGCGCCTGGTGTTCGCCTGCGGTCGCTACGAGGGCATCGACCAGCGGGTCATCGACGACGCCGCCCGCCGGATGCGGGTCGAGGAGGTCTCGATCGGCGACTACGTCCTGCCGGGCGGGGAGTCGGCCGCCGTGGTGATGATCGAAGCCGTGGTGCGCCTGCTCGAGGGAGTGCTCGGCAATCCGGCGTCGCACCGGCAGGATTCGCACTCGCCGGCCCTGGACCGGCTGCTTGAGGGGCCCAGCTACACGCGGCCACCGAGCTGGCGCGGGCTCGACGTTCCCGAGGTGCTGTTATCCGGCGACCACGCGCGCGTCGCGGCATGGCGCCGGGAGGTTTCGCTGCAGCGCACCCGCGAACGCCGCCCGGAACTGCTGGACCCGCGGTCGGATTAGAGCCCGCGCCCCAGCGGGTCGATGCGGCCCTCGGGAAATATCGTCTTGACCGCCCGGGTGATCGTGTCGCGGGCGGTGGCGTCGTCGGAGGGCTGCAGGGACTGCACCACCATGATGTAGCGGCGGTCCGCGCCGACCACACCGGTCGACAGGTGCATCCAATCGCTGCCGATGCAGCACATCCAGCCCTGCTTGACCGCCACCGGTTCGGCATAGAGCCCGTCGGGGATGCCGAAGCGCTGCGGGTAGCCGTCGAGCCCGTTGGGGGTGGACTGGGCCAGGTCGTCGACGATGACCTTCGCCTTGTCGGCCGGCAGCCCTCCCGACCCGTCGAGCAGCATCTCGTAGTAGCGGATCAGGTCGGTCGTCGAACTCATGGTGTTCCACCATCGTCCGTCGCTGGGCGGCGTGGTCGACGTGAGCCCGTACCGCGCCGCGACGGCGGTGACGATGGCGTTCGCGCCACCCTGGCCCCAGAACCTCTCCGCCGCGCCGTCGTCGGATGACTGCAACATGACGTCCAACGCCTGGCGGTCGTCCGCACTCAGCGCCGCCTTGCCCTCGGATTCGTGGAGCAGCAGGTCGTCGGCGATGAACAGCTTGGCCACCGAGGCGGTGCCGATGACCTGGCTGTTGCCGGTGGAGATCAGCTGGTGGGTCTTGCGATCGAGAATCGCCACCGACAGGGCGGCCCCGACGGCGGCGGCCTCGTCGGTGGCCTGCTGCACCCGCGCCTGCAGCCCCACGGGGCCCCCGCTGGCCAGTTGCTGCTCGGCCTGCGTGGGTTTGACCGCGTCGAGCATCAGCTCGGCCAACTGCGGGGGCGGCTGCCGCAGACCGCGGTCCGGCGTGACGTAGACGGGCAGGTTGTAAGCCTTGGCCTGGACGTTCGCCTCGCACCCGGCAGCCACCACCAACGCCACCGCCGCGGTGGCGGTGAGCAAAAACAGCGGCCGGACGCGCATTCCTCTCCTACGGTGTGGCAAACCTGCTCGAGTCGGGCCCCCGATTGCGCCGCCCGGTCCCGGCCGTGATGCCGAGGTGCGGAAAGCGCGTTCCAGCCCAGCTCATATGTACCATTCACCAGCCTTTTCGGCGCGCTGCGAACCGCCTCCGATCCTGTGATTTTCTCCGCACGCGTCCCGTCTGGCACAATTGACCAGTTGTCTCCAGCGGTAGCAGGCCGGCCGGGCCGCTTCTCGCCTGCTGCGAGATACGCGCAAGTTGCCCAAAACCATCGGCTTGGCGACCGCCTCACACCCTAGGTGAGGGCTGTTGCCGCAGGCCGCGACCTGCAAGGAAGTGTCTTCTGCGATGAACCGCCTGGACTTCGTCGACCAAGCGTCGCTGCGCGACGACATCCCGGTTTTCGGCCCGGGCGACACCATCAACGTGCACGTCAAGGTCATCGAGGGCGCCAAGGAGCGTATCCAGGTGTTCAAGGGCGTGGTGATCCGCCGCCAGGGCGGCGGCATCCGCGAAACCTTCACGGTGCGCAAGGAGAGCTACGGCGTCGGCGTCGAGCGGACCTTCCCGGTGCATTCGCCGAACATCGACCACATCGAGGTGGTGACCCGTGGCGATGTCCGCCGCGCCAAGCTCTACTACCTGCGTGAGCTCCGCGGCAAGAAGGCCAAGATCAAGGAAAAGCGCTGAGCCGGGGCGGCCGGGCGGCAGTTCCGGTCGGTTTACAGCGCCACAATCTGCGCTGGCTACTCTGATCTCGTGACCGATCCCACGGACTCACCTGAGCCCCAGCCCGCCCAGTCAGAGCCGAAGGTCTCCACTCGCATCCCGGACACGCCCGACGGCGGATCGCCGACGGTGTCCGAACCGGGGGACGAGCCCGAGGCGGGCGCGCCGGAGCGGACCAAGCGATCCGCACTGAGCGAATTCGCGCTGCTGGCCGTGATCGCGGTGGCGCTCTACTACGTCATGTTGACGTTCGTGGCCCGGCCCTACCTGATCCCGTCGGAGTCGATGGAGCCGACGCTGCACGGGTGCGCCGGCTGCGTCGGCGACCGGATCATGGTCGACAAGGTGACCTATCGCTTCGGCGCACCGCGGCCCGGTGACGTCATCGTGTTCAAGGGACCGCCCTCCTGGAACCTCGGGTACAAGTCGATCCGGTCCAACAACACCGTGCTGCGCTGGGCGCAGGACGCGTTGTCCTTCATCGGCTTCGTGCCCCCCGACGAGAACGACCTGGTCAAGCGCGTCATCGCCGTCGGTGGGCAGACGGTGCAGTGCCGGGCCGACACCGGTTTGACGGTCGACGGCAAGCCGCTCAAGGAGCCCTATTTGGACCCGGCCACCATGATGGCCGACCCGGCGGTGTACCCGTGCCTGGGCAGCGAGTTCGGGCCGGTCACCGTCCCGCAGGGGCGGCTGTGGGTGATGGGCGACAATCGGACCCACTCCGCGGATTCGCGTGCCCACTGCACCAGCGTCCCGGCCGAGGCGCTCAAAGGGGTGCTGTGCACGGGTGATCCGGCGTCGGGAACGGTCCCGGTGTCCAATGTGATCGGCAAGGCGAGGTTCATCGTGTGGCCGCCGGGGCGGTGGGGCGGCGTGTCTTCGGTGAACCCACAACAGCATCCGTAGCCATGGCCACGACGTGGCCGCCGCGGACGGTGATCCGCAAATCGTCAGGGTTGCGCACCCTGGAATCCGCGCTGTACCGCAGCGGTTTGGGGCCGGTCGCCGGCGTCGACGAAGTCGGCCGCGGCGCGTGCGCGGGCCCGCTGGTGGTGGCGGCCTGCGTGCTCGGGCCGGGTCGGCTGGAAAGCCTTGCTGCACTTGATGATTCGAAGAAGCTGACCGAGGGCGCCCGGGAGAAGTTGTTCCCGCTGATCCGTCGGTACGCGTTGGCCTACCACGTGGTGTTCATCCCGCCGGCCGAGGTGGACCGGCGCGGCGTGCACGTCGCCAACATCGAAGGCATGCGCCGCGCCGTGGCGGGCCTGTCGCTGCGGCCCGGCTATGTGCTCAGCGACGGGTTCCGGGTGCCCGGCCTGCCGGTGCCGTCGCTGCCGGTCATCGGCGGGGACGCGGTGGCGGCGTGCATCGCCGCGGCCAGCGTGCTGGCGAAGGTCAGCCGGGACCGGCTGATGGTCGCCATGGACGCCGATCACCCCGGGTACGGTTTCGCCGAGCACAAGGGCTACAGCACGCCGGCGCACAGCGCCGCGCTCACCCAGCTCGGTCCCTGCCCCGAACACCGGCATTCGTTCATCAACGTCCGGCGCGTGGCCACAGGGTCAGGGGCCTCGGGCGGCCGCGTGGTGGCCGAATGCAGACCGGACCCGCCGGCCGCGCGCGGCGGATATGGTGAGGAAAGATGGAGCCAGGATTTCCCGAGCGGAACGCCGGGGAAGTGTTTCTCCGAGAAGGACGTCTGACCAGATGAGTGCCGAGGATCTCGAAAAGTACGAAACCGAGATGGAGCTCTCGCTGTACCGCGAATACAAGGACATCGTCGGCCAGTTCAGCTACGTGGTGGAAACCGAGCGGCGCTTCTACCTGGCCAACAGCGTGGAGATGGTGCCGCGCAACGCCGACGGAGAGGTGTACTTCGAGCTGCGACTGTCCGACGCCTGGGTGTGGGACATGTACCGGCCGGCGCGGTTCGTCAAGCAGGTGCGGGTCGTGACGTTCAAGGACGTCAACATCGAAGAGGTCGAGAAGCCCGAGTTGCGGCTGCCCGAGTAGCCGTGGCTAGCCCTCCGCCGGAGGCGCCTTGTCCTCCGGGGCCGGCAGTGCGCCGCGTCTCTCGATGACCTCCCGCGCCACGTCGGCCAGCTTGATGTTCAGTGATTGGGAGTGGCGCCGCAGCAGGTCGAAAGCCTGTTCCTCGGTCATCTCGTGCAGCAGCATCAACATGCCGACCGCCTTGCCGATCTCGCGGTTGCTCAACAGCCCCCGGCGCAGGCTGCTGGCGTCCTCGCCCTTGGCGACTGCGTTGATGGCCACGCTGGCGAACGCGGCCAGCAGCGCCGCGCTCCCGGCCGCCTCGGCGTCGAACACGTTGGCGCTGTCGCTGAACAGGTTGAGCGCGGCGCCTTTGCGCTTGTCGACCAGCAGCCGAAAGCCCATCGCCCCGCGCACCGGCGTTTCGGCCAGCAGGATCTTGGACAGCTTGGGCCACAGCGACGGCGTGGTGAGGTCCGGCTCGATCTGCGGCGTTTCCTCCTCGATCGCGTCGATGCAGGGTCCGTCACCGGAACGCCGTTCCAGCTCGTCGATCTGCTGCGCCAAGCGGTCGCTCGCGCCCACCGTGATGTAGCGGTCGCCGTCGCGCAGCAACAGGCTGGCGTGGTCGCAGCCGGGGACGACCAGGGTGGCGGCGATGCAGATGGCGGCATACATCTGGCCGGCGTCCGATCCCTGATAGATGATCTCGGCCAGCGCGGCGAACACGGTCCCCGGGTCGGCTTTCTCCCCGCCGGGCATCGGCCCGCCACCGGCCGTCGATTCGTCCCCCATGCTGTGCCTCATTTCCTGCGCCGTCGGCAGTCTGACCCGCGTTCGATCGCCGTCGATTATCGGTCCTCCGTGCGAGCCTCACACGCTGTTCGGTGCGATTGCGACGAAATGTACGCCCTCGGCGGGCCGCCACGGGCCGGCGAAGGCATCCGCCGACAATACGGGTGCCCGCGCGTTCAGCGGCGACGACTGCCGGCGCCCCGCGGTGGCCCGAGCGGTGATGTTTCCCACCCGTGGTTTCGGCGAGCCCCGGGCGGGCTAGAGCCTTGGGATGGGAATTACCGTCGCGGTGACCGGGCCGACCGGCGAGATCGGGATATCGGCCGTGACGGCGCTCGAGCGCGAACCCGCCGTGGACGCCATCATCGGGATGGCGCGACGGCCGTTCGACCCGTCGACCCGCGGCTGGCTGAAGACCACCTACCAGCAGGGCGACATCCTGGACCGCGAGGCCGTCGACGCCCTGGTGGCGCGGGCGGACGTGGTGATCCACCTGGCGTTCATCATCATGGGCTCACGCGAAGAGAGCGCGCGCGTCAACCTGCAGGGCACCCGCAACGTGTTCGAGGCGACCGCCGCCAGCGAGCGGACGCGGCGCCTGGTGTACACCTCGTCGGTGGCGGCCTACGGCTATCACGCCGACAACCCCGCCCCGCTGACCGAGGACGTTCCGGCGCGAGGGTCCGAGGAGCACTACTACTCGGCGCAGAAGGCGGCGTGTGAGGCGCTGCTCGGCGAGATCACGAAGGACTCGCCGCTGGAGGTGTTCGTGTTGCGGCCGTGCATCGTCGCCGGGCCCAACGCCACCGTCCTGGCCGACGCGATGCCGTGGAATCAGCTGCCCGGCCCGATGCGCGCGGTGGTCAGGGCGGTTCCGATATTGAAGCCGGTCGTTCCGGATCCGGGCATCCCGCTGCAGCTGGTGCACCACGACGACGTCGCGAGCGCGATCGCGCTGGCCGCCACCACCCCGGCGCCGCCCGGGGCTTACAACATCGCCGGTGAGGGCGTGGTGACGGTGGGGGACGTGGCCAGGGCCCTGGGCGGCCGCCCCGTGCGGGTGCCTGCGGCCGCTGCCGCGGCGGCGTCGGCGGCGCTCTCGCGGGTGCCGCTGGTCCCGTCCATGCTGGAATGGCTGCACACCGCGCGCACGTCGATGGTCATGGACACCACCAAAGCGCGCACCCAGCTCGGCTGGCGGCCGGTGCACTCGTCGGCGGAAACCCTGGCGGCACTGGCTGCGGCGGTCTGACGGCCCGGGCGACCGACCGGCAACCGAGGTAGTTTGGCTAAGTGAGGTCCCCGCGTCGCGCCGCGATCCCGGCTGACGGTGAATTCGCCTAGTGCGGCGCGTAACTGCACGGCGGCGGGTGAAGCATCTCACGGCCGGGAATGCGATCAGCCGGCCGGAGACGCTGGTCGTCGAGGAGCCGCTGGAAATCCGGGTGAACGGTGCAGCGGTCACCGTGACGATGCGCACGCCGGGAGCGGATTTCGAACTCGCGCAAGGCTTTCTGTTGACCGAGGGGGTCATCACCGGCCGCGATGACGTGCTCGCCATCCGGTACTGCGGCGGTGCCGTCGACGGGACCAACACCTATAACGTCTTGGACGTGACTCTGGCCGCCGGCGTCGCACTCCCCAGCCTCGACGTGAACCGCAACTTCTACACCACCTCGTCGTGCGGGGTCTGTGGTAAGGCCTCGCTGGAGGCGGTGCGGCTGGCCGGGCGCTTCTCGCCGGGCGCGGATCAAACCACCGTCGCGGCGACGACGCTGCGGGCGATGCCCGACCAACTTCGGGGCGCGCAGAAGGTATTCGACAGCACGGGCGGGTTGCACGCCGCGGCGCTGTTCGGGGTCGACGGCACGATGCTGGCGGTCCGCGAGGACGTCGGCCGGCACAACGCGGTGGACAAGGTCATCGGCTGGGCGCTGGAAAATCGGCGGGTGCCGCTGGCCGGCTCGGTACTGCTGGTCAGCGGGCGGGCCTCCTTCGAGTTGACGCAGAAAGCGGTGCTGGCCGGGATCCCGGTGCTGGCCGCCGTGTCCGCGCCGTCGTCCCTGGCGGTCTCGCTGGCCGAGGAGTCGGGGATCACCCTGGTGGCGTTCCTGCGGCAGGACTCGATGAACGTCTACACCAGGGCGGACCGGATCGGCTAGTCGGTTGCGGCCGGGTGTGCATGAATCCGGCACTGGGGATAACCGCTCCTCGTGGGCCCGTCGGAAGCCTGGCGGTGACCGCCCTGTCGGGGCCCTCTCGCACAGTGACCGGCATGACCACCGAGACGACGATGACCAGGGTGCAGCTCGGCGCGATGGGCGAGGCCCTCGCCGTGGACCATCTGACGAGGATGGGGTTGCGGATTCTGCACCGGAACTGGCGCTGCCGCTACGGCGAACTCGACGTCATCGCCTGCGACGAGGCCACCCGCACGGCGGTGTTCGTGGAGGTGAAGACTCGTACCGGCGACGGCTATGGCGGGCTGGCGTACGCGGTCACCGAGCGCAAGGTTCGTCGCCTGCGCCGGCTGGCCGCGCTGTGGCTGGCCGGCCAGGACACGCGCTGGGCGGTGCTGCGCATCGACGTGATCCGGGTGCGGATCGGGCGCCGGCGCACCCCCGAAATCACCCATTTGCAGGGGATCGGCTGATGGCGCTGGGTCGCGCGTTTTCGGTCGCCGTGCGCGGGGTGGACGGACAAATCGTGGAAATCGAAGCCGACATCTCCTCCGGGCTGCCGGGCGTGCATCTGGTCGGGCTACCCGACGCCGCCCTGCAGGAGTCCCGCGACCGGGTCAGGGCGGCGGTCGCCAATTGCGGCAACAGCTGGCCGCAGGCGCGGCTCACGCTCGCGCTCTCACCGGCGACCCTGCCCAAGATGGGCTCCGTCTACGACATCGCCCTGGCCGCGGCCGTCCTGTCGGCGCAGCGCAGGAATCCGTGGGACCGGCTGGAGAAAACGGTGCTGCTGGGCGAGCTGTCGCTGGACGGTCGGGTCCGCCCGGTGCGCGGCGTGCTGCCGGCGGTGCTGGCCGCCAAACGCGACGGCTGGCCGGCCGTCGTCGTCCCGGTGGACAACCTGGCCGAGGCCAGCCTGGTCGACGGCATCGATGTCTGGGGCGTGCGCACGCTGAGGCAGTTGCAGAAGTGGCTCAGCGGGTCCGGCGCCCTGGACGGCAGGATCACCGGGACGGCCCCCGCGCCGGAGCCGTCGGTGGATCTGGCCGATGTGGTGGGGCAGACGCAGGCGCGGTTCGCGGTGGAGGTGGCCGCCGCCGGTGCGCACCACCTCATGCTGACCGGCCCGCCGGGAGTCGGCAAAACCATGCTGGCGCAACGCCTTCCGGGCCTGTTGCCGCCGCTGACGGAGAGCGAGTCACTGGAGGTCACCGCGATCCATTCGGTGGCCGGGTTGCTGTCGGGTGACACGCCGCTGATCACCACACCGCCGTTCGTCGCGCCGCATCACAGCTCCACCGTGGCGGCGCTCGTCGGCGGCGGCTCGGGCATGGCGCGCCCGGGCGCGATCAGCCGCGCCCACCGGGGCGTGCTCTTCCTGGACGAATGCGCCGAGATCAGCGTCAGCGCGCTGGAGGCATTGCGAACTCCGTTGGAGGACGGCGAGATCCGTCTCGCCCGGCGCGACGGGGTGGCTTGTTACCCGGCCCGGTTCCAATTGGTGCTGGCGGCCAACCTGTGTCCGTGCGCGCCCGCCGATCCGCAGGACTGCATCTGCGCGGCGGCGGTCAAGCGTCGCTATCTGGGCAAGCTGTCCGGGCCGCTGCTCGACCGGGTGGACCTGCGGGTTCAGATGCATTCGGTGCGCGCGGGGGCATTCTCCGGCGGCGAAGCCGAGTCCACCGCGCAGGTCCGCGACCGGGTGGCGCAGGCCCGGGCGGCCGCCGCGCAGCGCTGGCGCCCGCACGGTTTCCGCACCAACGCCGAGGTCAACGGGGCGCTGTTACGCCGGAAGTTCCGCCCCGGCAACGCCGCGATGACCCCGCTGCAACGAGCGCTCGACCGTGGGCTGCTCAGCATCCGCGGCCTGGACCGCACCCTGCGGGTCGCGTGGAGCCTCACCGACCTGGCCGGCGGCGTATCGCCGGGGCCCGACGAGGTCGCGGCCGCGCTGAGCTTCCGGCAGCCGGGCGCGCAGCGATGAGCGCCCGCCGCGGGTCACCAATACGCCCTCGTCAGCCAGTCGTGGTGCCCGCCCCGGACCACGAGGGCCGCCGTCACCAGGATGGCGAACGCCCGGGCGAACTGCGCCATCGCGCGGCCGCCTTCGCCGCGCCGTTCCATGTCGCGCAACGCGACCGACGCGAGGACGCCGCTCAGCACGGGAATCGGCAACCCGCACCAGCTGACCAGGCTCAGGGCGAAGGACGCGATCGCCCACGGGTTCACCGGGCGGGCGGGCGCGGCGAGCTGGGCCGGCAGGCAGATGATCATTGTTCGCTCCGTTCCTCGCCGGCTGCGCGATGGCGAATGGGGCCCGGCGACAACACATTCGCCTACGGGGCTAAACGGATTCTTGGCGGATCTTTGCGGCCGGTGACACCGCGATGCTGAGCGCGGTCGACGATCCCGTGGCGCGCGCGTGGGCGTACCTGTCCCGGGTGGCCGAGCCCCCCTGCGCCGAGCTCGCCATGCTGGTGCGGCGCGTCGGCCCGGTGGAGGCGGCCGAGCGGGTGTGCCGCGGGCTGGTCGGCGACGACCTCGCGCGGCTCACGGAGGCGCGGCGCGGAATCGACCGCGCGGCGGCCGACCTCGAGCTGCTCGCCCAGCGCGGCGGACGTCTGGTCACGCCCGACGACGACGAGTGGCCGCTGCTGGCGTTTGCCGCGTTCGCGAACGCCTCGGCGAAGGCTCGTGCCGGGGCGCCGATGGTCTTGTGGGCGCAGGGCCCGGCCCGGCTCGACGAGGTGGCACAGCGCGCGGCCGCCGTGGTGGGAACCCGGGCGGCGACGTCCTACGGCGAGCAGGTGGCCGGGGACTTGGCGGCCGGGCTGGCGCAACGGGAGGTGGCCGTCGTCTCCGGGGGCGCCTACGGCATCGACGGCGCGGCGCACCGGGCGGTGCTGAACGCCGACGGAATCACCGTCGCCGTCCTCGCCGGCGGCCTGGACGTTCCCTATCCGAGCGGCCACTCGGCCTTGCTGCACCGAGTCGGCCAACACGGTCTGCTGTTCACCGAATACCCGCCCGGGGTGCGGCCGGCCCGGCACCGATTCCTGACGCGCAACCGCCTGGTGGCTGCGGTCGCGGGGGCGGCGGTGGTGGTGGAAGCGGGCCTGCGCAGCGGCGCCGCGAACACCGCCGCCTGGGCGCGGGCGCTGGGACGGGTGGTGGCCGCGGTGCCCGGGCCTGTGACGTCGTCCGCGTCGGCCGGCTGCCACGCGCTGCTGCGCAACGGCGCCGAGCTCGTCACCCGGGCCGACCATGTCGTCGAGCTCATCGGCCGCATCGGCGAGCTGGCGGTCGAGGAACCCCACCCGGCCACGGCGCTCGACGGGCTCGGCGACGCCGAGCGCCGGGTATATGAGGCGCTGCCCGGCCGCGGCGCGGCCACCGTCGAGCAGCTCGCGGTCGCGTCGGGCCTGGCGCCCGAGCGGGTATTGGGGCCGCTGGCGATCCTCGAGCTGACCGGGTTGGTGCAGCGCCAGGAGGGCAGGTGGCGGCTTGTCCGGGCCGTCGGCGGCCAGCCGGCGGCGACGACGCGGCTCGTATAGTCGACGGGGGCCGGGTGGGGACAGGAGGACAAGTGGCGGGTCGACCTCTGCAACGCTTCGAGGTTGTCGATACGAAAGAACTCACACCGCACATGGTCGCGGTGGTGCTGAGGGGCGAGGATTTCGACGCCTTCGTGCCCAGCGAATTCACCGACTCCTACGTCAAGTTGGTGTTCGTCGCGGACGACGTCGACGTCGCGGGCCTGCCCCAGCCGTTGACCCTGGACAGTTTCTCCGGCCTGCCGCCGGAGAAGAGGCCGTCGGTCCGGACGATGACCGTCCGCCGCGTCGACGCGGCGGCGGGCGAGATCACGCTGAACATCGTCGTGCACGGCGAGCACGGGATCGCGGGCCAATGGGCCGCGGCGGCCGAGCCCGGCGAGCGGATCTTCTTGATGGGCCCCGGCGGTGCCTACACGCCCGACCCGGCCGCCGACTGGCACCTGCTGGCCGGCGACGAATCCGCGCTTCCCGCCATCGCCGCGGCTCTGGAAGCGCTGCCCCCCAATGCCGTCGGCAAGGCGTTCATCGAGGTGGTGGGCCAGGAAGACGAGATCCCGCTGACCGCGCCGGAAGGCGTCGAGGTGCACTGGGTGTACCGGGGAGGCCGCGCCGACCTGGTCCCCGAGGACCGTGCTGGCGACCACGCCCCGCTGATCGAGGCGGTCACCACCACGCCGTGGCTGCCCGGGCAGGTGCACGTCTTCATTCATGGCGAGGCGCAAAGCGTCATGCACAACCTGCGGCCCTACATCCGCAAGGAGCGTGGCGTGGACGCCAAGTGGGCATCGTCCATCTCGGGCTACTGGCGGCGCGGCCGCACCGAAGAGACGTTCCGGCAGTGGAAGAGGGAACTCGCCGAGGCCGAGGCCGGGCCGTCGTAGCCGGTTCGTCGGCCGGACGGGCGGCTGGCATTCTCTACTTCCATGGCGCATTTCGGGGACTACCAGAACGGTAGAGACGAGTAAACGGTGTGCTATGACCTGCGAAAACGAGGTCAGAAGCCAGTGCTGTGACTTGCGGTATCTTCGCCATTGGCGAATCGGGGAGGACTTCACGATGAAGCCACCAGCCGCTCTTGGGGGATACTGCCAACGCTGCAGCCCTCCTCGTGGATCTTGGGAATACCGCCACGATCAAAAACGGCTCTCATCGCGCAGTCTTGAGGCCGTTTTTCTGCGGGCCGTTTTGTTGTCTCCGGTCCCCAGGCGAGTACGTCGCCCTGTGGAAGAGCCCTGAGGCAAGTTTGGTGCCGGGACGAGGCCGCACAAAGGGGATCTCGACCTGTTCCGAGACTGCTGCGCCGACAAGGGGGCACGGCTGCCGCAAGCGCGATAGCAAAACTGCAACTACAACCGTCTTATCGGCCCACGATGACTAGGATCAACGACATGCCGGACTACGTAGGCATCGACCCTGGGCGCCACACAAAGCAGTGCCCGAAGTGCGGCGGACGAGTCGAGTGGTGGTACGTAGGTGAGGAACCTCAGAGCGACGGAAAGAAGACGGTGTTGATGGGGCCAGAGTGCAAAGGCTCATGCCCACCCGGCGCAGACACTGGCCTCCCCGTCGTGCGGCACCCCGACAAGACTCCGGGGTGGACGCCACGAACCGGCGACGGCTGATAGTGGTGAGTTGCCGGCGATCTGCGCTACTTCTACCTTCGTCGCATGCGCAACACCGGAACCATCGATTCCGAGCTCCGTTTAATGGCACCGCTTCGACGTGCGGCACGGGCGCGGGGCGGACCGCTGCCGTCGATGGCCGTGGCGGACTCGCTACTAGACGAACGGTTGGGCGCGCCGGCCCCTCCGCGCTAATAGCGCCATAAGCCTGACCAGTGCTACTGGTGACGCTGTTGTTGCCGATGAGCAAATTGCGAGCTCTCGGCGCGTCTTTGCCGCAGTTAACGATTTGTCCACTATGCTTCTTGCCGATTCTCAACGAACCCTTATCGCGTCGCGCGGCGCGCCGCAGCGGTGCGGGTTGCTATGCGTCGTAGCGTCCGCGCTATGGCGAACCCAGCCGCGCTATTACTTACGCAGTTCCATGCGTGGAACCATCCCAATCGGTCTGCGGACCAAGCCCGCGCAACAAATAGTGCCGAGGTGTGGATCCTGCACCGCCTAGCGGTGCGACACATCGGCGCGCTTGAGGAGATCCTGCGGGAAATGAGCGCCCGCGGTAAGGACGTCAGAGTATGGGAAGGCGCATTCGCCATCTGGTCTCAGGTGGTATTCGCGTGGCCGCGCGGCTGGGGCGGCCAGAACACGGGCGGGATCGATAAGACTTCGCTCGATCATCTTCAAACGCTGGCAAGTTGGCTGGACGATTATTTGCCCAAGGCCGACGCGGCCGGGCTTGAACGCACTGGCAGGTTGGTCGATGACGTGCTCAACGCAGTCAACGACGACGACTCTCTACCCGCCGACATGAAGATCCACCTTCGCCAAATGTGTGACCAGCTGCGGTGGTGCCTAGACGGGTACTCACAGACCGGTGACTTCGAGCTCAAGGTCGCGATTGACCGCCTACTTATCACGGTCGGGCAGAGTGCCCAGCACAGCAGCACCTTCCGCGACAAGGTGACCGTGGTTGTGAACACTTTCGTTTACCCGTTCGTCGTAGGCACACTCGCACAGGTCACGGGCGGTGCGATTCTGTCGGTTCTGGGTCTTAGCGGCGGTGCCGCGCCGCCAGGACTACCGCTGGCCCCGCCCGGCCCCACGCCGCTACCGCCAGCCCCGCCCGGCCCGATAGCGCCACCACCGAGCGGCGGCGGATAGCGGCACGAAGTGACTGTCGCCGCGTTCATCCTCGGCATCATCGGCACCCTGACCGGCTGCCTATCCTTCGGTTGGGGCATCGCCCAATTCGTGCTGACGGGTGCGCGCCCCAAACTGACGCCGGTCGTGTGCATTCTTAGCGGCGGCAAGCTGTACGCCATGCCGGCGACCAAGAACGTCCGCGAAGACATCCAGGGTTCGCTAGCCCATCTTGGTGGCAAGATCGTTGTCGGCGTCGAAGTGGTGAACGCCGGACGATCTCCGTTCCACGTGATCGGATGGGCGTGGCGGACCGATCCCTCCGGCATTGCGGCGGTAGAAAAGGATCCCCAGGGACAGCGACCGCCCTGTGAAGTTGGCGCCGGTGCGAGCAAAACATTCGTCACTGAGCCGGGTGGCGTCGTGGCAGCGGTTAAGGGGTCCAGGGCCAAGGGCGTCGAGCCCCGAACGGTGTACGCGTGGGTGTCCAGCGGCGGGCGCGACTACAAGAGCAGGCCGCTCCCGCCCGAGATCGTCACGATGCTTGAAGAGCAGTCGAACGATGCTCCCTGATTGGCGTGGTTTGGCGGCAGGTTAGGCGGTGCAATGGCTGATCGGGCTACTGCCGGGATGCGCCGACCCCATCCCGGATTATGCCGAGCAACTCGTCGGCACGTTCCCACTGTTGATCATTGATCATCACGCATTGGTCGGGCAGGACCAGCGGCTCGTCTACACCCGCGAACCGCACTGATGCGGCGACGTTCAACCGGCCTGTGTCGGCGAATACCACGCTGCGACTAACCGTCAGCTCAGTAATCCGGCTCAACGGCCGGACCCACGCGACGCGCACATTCGCCGCCGCGTACTCGCCGCGATACTTCGCGACATCACGCTCGACGTCGGCTGTGTACAGCTGCTGATCGAACTCCACTTCGACATACGCCAGCGCAACGCGGCTGGCCGCATAAACCGTCCATACGGTCGGTGGACCGCCCCGATAGTTCGAGGTCGAGGCGACGAGCGCGTCCGGCGCGATCAAGCTAGCGACGAGAGTCACCACCGTCACCGGCGGCTGTGCGACCTCGGTGCTTTGACCAACCGGGGCCTGGAGTCGGGATTGCAACGCTTGCAGTTCATCGGCCACGATTCGCATAACCGTGACCGTACCCGCCGCAACTGGTAGGGCGAACGACGCGGCATGTTCCCCCGCTGGCGTCCATCCGGTGCATCCCCGATTCTGTTGCGCCGCACCCACTGTCGGTCTACCTGACCCGCCGTACAGCACCCTCACGCGGGCCTATTCGCCCCGCCTAGGCCGTTTCTTCCGCCCGCCGGAAAAAGAAAACCCTGACTACGGGCGGAGTCAGCACCAAAGGGGTGGTCGCATAATTTCGGTCGGCCGCGGACCGGCGCGGGCCGAGCGCGGGCCGCGACGGTGTCGGGGGCTGTGCATCACGAGGGGGCGGCTCTTTGAGATGCGTTCGAGGATATCGGGCGAGGTGGATGATCTGGCCTGCTTAGCCAGGCCATAGCGCGCTAAAGCTGTCCAACAGAGTCGGTTCGGGCAGGTCGTAGATCGTATCGGGAAGTTTCTTGGCGAAATAGTTGTGCGCCCCCTGCAACATGCTTTCCTCATAGCTTGTGCAATCGCGAGCGCCCATATCCATGTTCGATGCGACCCAGGCGCCAAAGACCACAAATGCCTGAGCGTGGAATTTCTCTGCCTCGTCACCGTCCAGGGGCAGAAGGGGCGGCGAGAAGCAACTCGTATTTACCTTGTTAAAAGCGATCATGAGGCCGGGGTCGGTGGGATCAGTCGGTGGGGGAGGTTTCAAGGCGCGTTCCTGCGCTGCGTGACCTTCCAGTTTCTCCATTCATCAGAGCGCCATTATTCGCATTCATTATCGCACATATGTTCGAAAATAAATAAAGATGTCGAACCCTCTGGCTACGCTCGAAGGATGCCTCACGAACATCACCAGTGGCTTGCGGACTTGAACAGGTCGATCGTGGAATCGCACGAGCGCGATCAGGAGATAGCTCGCCGGCAAGGCCAGCGGACGGGGCACCGTGTCGAGTCACGCTGGGATGAGGTCTTGCGCGACTGGCTGCCGCCGCAGTATGAGATTGGGAAGCGGAAGTACCTGCTACTCGAAACCGAGGATGGCCCACCGCTTACGCAGGAAACTGACCTGGTCGTCTTCCATCCGCACTACCCAGAGAAGTTGCGGGTCAAAGAGTCCGTTCTCGCATCGGGCGTCGCAGCAGCATTCAGTTCTCGGCGCACGGTCGATCGTCAGGACATCAAAAATGCATACGAAGAGGCGATAATTCTTCGCCGCGGGATGGAGATACGGGATGCGACCAAAGAGAAGGATTACTTGGTGCCGCCTGTGTTCTTTGGACTGCTGGGCGAATCCCACGAGTGGAAGGCTCCGGGTAGCGATCCGAAAGAAAATATAAAGTCGGCCACAACTGATTTCGATCGCGATCTGGTCATGTCTCCACGCGAAGGGCTTGATTTTATCTGCATTGCTGACCTTGGAGCTTGGAGTCGCTTGTCCATCGTCGTAACCGAGAGGTTTCTACGAGAAAATCAACAGCTCGCCCCCTGGCTAGGGTTTGCCAGCGGAACATCGGGTATCGAATCTCTCGTCGTGACCGGCCTTCGTCACGATTACCAACAACAAAATCTGTCCCCTCTGACCAACTTCGTCGGCTCGCTGTGGGGAAAGCTGGCTATCAACGATCCGACACTTAAGCCCTTCGCGGACGGACTTCGCATTACGAACACCACTGACGCACTAGGTAGTTTTCCGATGCGCTCATTCAGATTCGCCGACATGGCTACTCCGGAGATCGCTGCTCGATACCGGAATCACGGAAACTACCACTACTGACCCGGGGTCGGCGTCCCTTATCTAGTCGATCTACGTAGCGGCGTACAGCTGAGATAGACTGTCTCCCAACCTATTTCGCCCTGACTTTGACGGCGCGTCAAAGATGTGGGGTGGTGTTGGAACTCGAATGCGCCGGGATCAGCCGCCAGTGCGCTGGAGGCCTTGCGAACTCCGTTGGAAGACGCGGAGATTCGTCTCGACCGCCGCGATGGGGTGGCCTGTTACCAGGCCCGGTTCCAGCTGGTGTTGGCGGCCAACCTGTGTCCATGCGCGCCCGCCGATCCGCAGGACTGCATCTGTGCGGCGGCCAAGCGTCGCTACTTGGGCAAGCTGCCCGGGCCGTTGCTCGACCGAGTGGACCTGCGGGTCCAGATGCATTCGGTGCGCGCGGGCGCGTTCTCGGGCACCGAACTCTGAAGTGACCAAGGGGAAGTCGAGGTTGCGTAGCCCACCGCGTACCGTCGCATAGTCACCGAAGTCCGCCTGCTGCGGCTTCGCCCTCGAAATCTCGACTTCCACACTCTTGGAAGGTCGTAAGCCTGCGTGAATGCGTAGCGCATTCGCGGCCGCGTGCCACCCGGCGGTCGAATATGACGTGATCATCCGGCCACAGAGATGCGAGCAGTGCTGTTGTTGCGGTAGTAACGTTGCTAGCAGCGTCGCGCCCATTCCCTAGTGCTCATGTTGTATTCGCAGGGGGCTTACCAAATTTTCCCTTGACATGTCAAGCGGCTGGCGGATAACGTGCGAACCTGAATCTCTGATTGATCGGTTAACTCCGCGTAGGAGGCCGTATGCCACAACAAGTCGAGGTTACAGCCACGGGGTCCAACACGTTGACCATCAGACTGCCCGATGGAATCTCCGTCCCGGAGGGCCAGCCTGTTCCACCTGAGGTTCTTGAGATGGTCGTCGCTTTCTACCGGCTCCAAAGCCAGGAGGGCGCGGAAGAACCGGCCCGATGGTGCGTCGGCGGTTGCCAAGGCCAGATTGGTTAGAACGTAGCCGAGTGCTCCGCATCCAAAGCCTCACGATTCTCTCCACACTCCGTTGCAACGCGCGCTGCGCACACTGCGTCACGGATTCGTCACCGGAGCGTGGCGAGAGCCTATCGCGGTCGGTGGCCGAACAAGCCGCGCGTGAAGCGGCCGCTGCTGGATGGAACGTTAATGTGTCAGGCGGCGAGCCGATGATCGACCCGGGCACAGTTGAATTGGTAGCGCGTGCAGCGAAGCCGTTCGGTGTCTCGGTCGCGGTGGCGACCAACGGCTTCTGGGCGAAGTCAGACGCAGTTGCTACCAAGCGCGTCGCGCGCCTCAAAGATGCAGGGGTCGACACGCTTCTGCTTAGTCTGGATTATTTCCACCTCCCGTATGTGAGCGAGGCGCAGGTGCTGGCGGCCGCACGAGCAGCGGCCACGCTGGGAATGCGTTGCCAAGTCGCAATCACCCGGCGACCAGGCACCGACAACGACGCGCTCGCCGCGAGGGCGGGAGCCATCGCGGGCGTTGCAGTGAAGATACACGGCGTCTCGCAAGTCGGCCGCGCTGAGGGCCTAGACGCTTCGGCGTTCGACTTCACCGGCCATATGCGCCCGTGCCCCGTCATCGGGCAGTTGGCACTGACGCCGGACGGCCACCTATACGCATGTTGCGCGGCCTCGATCCGCTTCGGTCATGACAGCCCGTTGTGCGGGGGGACCTATGAGGCGGGTGCCCTACGGCGCTTCGCCGATCAGCTGGGCGCTCTGCCCTTTTTCCAGGACATACAAAGCGCTGGCCCGCTGGCGGCGGCGTTGAATGAGATGGGGCGAACGCGCTTGTTTGCATTCGCCCCTAAGGCTCGTTATACCGACCCCTGCAGCGCTTGCCGCGACGTCTGTCGCGCTTACACCGCTGCTGAAACTGCGAGGGTGGAGGCTCAGACATGAAGCGTTCCGACTATGTCCAAGAGTTCTCGTCGGGCTCTGCAGTGGTCCTAACGAACCTCCTCTGGCGCACCTTCGCGCGATTGACGCCTGCCGAGGCGGAAATCTGGCGCGGCAGTGACAACTTCGCTGCCTTTCCAGACAGCATGCGCGCCAGCCTCCTCGACAACAAGATGCTCATTGACGACGGCTTCGACGAGCTGAGCTTCATCCAACGTAAGTACGACGACGGCCGATTCTCACCGAAGGTGCTAGGCCTGACGATTGCGCCAACGATCGATTGCAACTTCGGCTGCGCCTACTGCTATGAGGACAAGCGGCCAGGCCGAATGACGGCTGAGGTCGAGCAGCACGTAGTCGACTACGTCGAGCGGACACTTCCGGGCAAGACATCTTTCTCAGTGACTTGGTATGGCGGCGAGCCTCTGATGTGTAAGGAGACAATCTGCCGGCTGAGCCGGGAATTCATCCGGATTTCGGACGCTAACGGGGCAAGCTATGAGGCCTTCATGGTCACGAACGGCTGGATCTTGACCGAGGAGGTGGCGGCCGAACTCGCTAACCTCGGGCACTGGGCGAACATCCAGTTTACGATCGACGGCTTCCGTGCCGACCATGACGCCAAGCGCCCAACGAAGGCCGGGATGCCAACCTTTGACCGCGTGTGCGGCAATCTGATTCACGCTTCGAGCGTCCTACCGGTGACGCTGCGGATGAACGTAGACTTGATAAACCCCGACGGCTGCCACAAATTGCTCGACCATCTAGCCGCTTCCGGCGCGGCGGCGCGCATTCGTGTCTACTTTGCGCCGATCCACCCGTTTGGCAAGGGCTGCCGGGATATCGCCGAAGCGAAGACGGTCAAGGTTGGCACCAACCGCGACTTCGCGCGCATCGAGCTCGACTTGATCACCCACGCGGAGGCGCTGGGCTTCCGTACTGCTGCTCCGTTCAAGCAGCCTTGGCTGCAGCAGTGTCAGGCTGTCAGCTCACATTCCTACGTTGTTGAGCCAGACGGTTCGCTTCAGCGCTGCTGGATCGAGGTTGGCGAGGATGACAAGCGCATCGGCCATATAACTTCCGCGGTCAACGTGGCTAGTCCCGAGAACATGCGCTGGATGCGATTCGACCCCACGCGCAACGACCCCTGCAAGAGTTGTCCGGTCCTACCCGTGTGCTTCGGCAGCTGTCCGCACCGCCACGTGGACGGGGCGCCAGAGGAGTTCACCTGCAACCAGATCCGCTGGAACGTCAAAGACCGTGTCCGTATGGAGTACCAGAAAACACATCCCGAGGACATCGACGAATTGGCACTTCCGATGGCACCCCCCTCGCAGCCTGGGACGACTGCGTTCGTGCCACTGTCCGCGATCTCGGTGATCCGGAGCTAAGCGCGGCCAGCGTTGGACGATACCGCACAACGGGAAGTCCTGAGCTTCTACTACCGGAGCTTTGCCAACGACATCGGACTGCTCACGGGACGTGACCTACGGGACTCGGACGTGGCCGAAGGCCCGCCGATGGAGATCGCCGACCTCTCCGGCGAACCGCTGTTCAAGGACTTCCAGATCACCGATGGGCACGGCAAGCACATCGGCGTCATTCGTAGCTCCGCGCGCGACGGCAGCTTCGCGGTCGTCGACTCGATCATGATCGGAGCGCTCCCTATCGATGGCCCAACGATGACAGCGGCGGTGATTGAGCAGGCGCGCAACGACTTTCCAGGTGCAAGCGTCAGTGCTGACATGGTGGTCTGTTACGGCTATCCCCGAATAGGCGTCGCCGTCAAAGTCGCTCAGGCGAGCAATCTATTGTCGGTTGTCTATGACGTGTTCACCCTACATAAGGTACGGGCGTGGAAGGGCGACGCACTGCCCGAAGGCAGCGAGGCTGGAGACCGCGAGGGCGAGCCTTTCTACTCGTGTCTGGATCGAATACCTGAGGGCGCCGGCGAGACGAGCGAGGCGTGGGACCGTAGCCTGGCGTTCGCGCAAGAACGGTTGTCCTCAGCCAAGACCAAGCTCGCGCCGGAGGACATGCCATCAATCCGTGGCTCGTTGCTTCCGGTGGAACTGATTGCGCAGGAGACCCCTGTCTACTGCGCCGTGGCCTCTACAGTAATGATCTTGTCTTACCTCGGCTTCGGTCGGTTGGAGCAGCTCGACGTTGCGCGCGCGCTGGGCACCGGGCCGGCGGGGACGACCAACGGGGGCATGAAGGCGGGCCTAAACGCGCTGACAGCCGGAGCGTGGGGCGGCATGGTCGTCAGCAAGCCGACGTTCGAGTTACAGGTCGACTACCTTCAGCATCTGTGGCCGGCGAAATCTGGTATTCCCGGCCACGCACGCGTGTTGCGGGGTTGGCGCGAGTACGTGTACCGAAAGGCACGCACGGGCGAGACGTCGCACCGGGAATCGTTCTACATTATCAATGACCCCTACCCAGTAGGGTCTGGTCAGATAGTACTTGAGAACACGGTTAAGCCGATCAGCGATTTCTACCAGAACATGCTTAACCTAGCGCCGACGCCGTGAACATTCCTCGTGCAGCGGTTATTTCAACACGGCTGAGCTGTCGCGATGAACAATCACGAAGGCCCGGGCACTCCCGGCCTACATACCTAAGTCAATCGAGTCGCCGAAGGTCAAGCCGTACTCGCGCTGCCCGTCCCACGCCATCTGCGAGTCATCATCAACAATCGGTACGTCCTGGTAGTTCCATGGAACTGCGGCCAACCAACTCGGGCGCGCTTGGTGCACTGTTAGATACACCATGCGAGAACTTCCACCGCTGCGGGTGTGCTTTCACGCCGGCACGGATTCTTCCAAGGCGGCTGGCCCCATCGACTCCGCGAGCTTTGTAAGCGACCTAGGGGAGTGGAAAAGAATTGACGACGATCAACGGGCTCCGCTATTACGAAATCGATTTCAATGCCAATGGCGCGCTGAACACCGTGACCGGCAACGGCGACGGCGGGCTGCGGGCCGCTGTAGCCGCCGGGGGGATCAGCGATCTCTTTGTCCTTTCCCACGGCTGGAACAGCGGCGTCAACTCCGCCCGTGATCTCTATCGAGCGATGTTCGGCTTGTTGGCCAATCAACTGGGTGTGCACCGGTCCACCAGCGCAGCCGCCAGCATCTTCTGGCCGTCCCTCCTATTTCCTGAGGACGATCCGGCCACTGCTCCGCAGGCCCCCTCGACGGGGCTACAGCTTGCCGCTGCGCTGGCCCCAGCATTCCCAGATAAGAAATGGCAGCTCGAGACACTCGGCAGTCTGCTAGACGAAAAGCCGCAAGAAGTGAAGAAACTTATCGAATTCCATTCTCTCGCGGCAGAACTCGTCACGACAGTCCCGCAGGGAAGCGAAGACTCCGGCGAATCAGCGTTTCTCACTGCCGATACCGTAACGGCCTTGGGCCAGGCTGCTGCGATGGCGCTACCCCCCGTTACCAAGGTCGAGGAGTCCGGGGGCCCATTCGCTGGACTCTGGTCCGGCGCAAGAGAATTGCTGCGCACTCTGAGCTACTACGAAATGAAGAACCGCGCTGGGGTTGTGGGCAAGAATGGGCTGGGTCCGCTGCTGGCCAGCCTCGCCGGCCCGCCCCGCATTCACCTGTTGGGCCACAGCTTCGGCGCCCGTCTCGTCGCATATGCGCTCGCCGGTGTTCCTGAACGATTCACCGGATCGGCGAGCCCCATCAAGTCGGTGACATTGATCCAAGGTGCCTTCTCGCACTTCACCTTTGCCTCACCGTTGCCGATCGATGCTGGCCGTTCTGGTGAACTCGCTGACCGAGGCGTCTGCGTTGATGGGCCACTGCTGGCAACGTTCAGCGGTGCCGACAGAGCTCTCGGCTGGTGGTATCCGGCGGCGAGCATGCTTGCACGCCAAGATAGCCGACTCGCCTCAGAACTCGTGTACCGCTGGGGCGCTATGGGCCACGACGGCTATCAGCAATCTCCCACCCCGATCATCATGCCTTTGGCCGCGATGGGACAACCATATGACTTTGCACGAGGCAGGTTCTATTCGCTCGATTCCAACGCCGTCATTAAGGCGAGGCAATCTGAGTTTGGGGGCGCGCACAGCGACATCCGCCACGCCGAGGTCGTATGGGCTGTGATTTCGGCAGCTGACCTCACCCGCTGACGACTCGGGCCGGACGCATCGGACGCGCGATCTACACCCGGGATGCTCTCGGTTCAGGAGAGCGAACCTTCTGTGGCGTAACGCACGTGGGGCACCGGTCCGCCGTGGCAATCCTGGCCCCCTATGCCATGTCATAGACCGATCCCTATCTTCGGGGACAAAGAGTTCTGCTAGACCGGTGTCCATGCGGTCGCGTGGAGCCTGACCGACCTGGCCGGCGGCTAATCGCCCGGCCCCGAGGAGGTCGGGGCCGCGCTCAGCTTCCGGCAACCGGGGGCGCAGCGATGACCGGCGGCCTCGGTTCACCAGCAGGCCTTGGTCAGCCAGTCGTTGTGCCCGCCCCGGACCACAATCGCCGCGATCACCAGGATGGCGAACGCGCTGGCGGACTGCGCCATCGCGCGGGCGCCTTCGCCGCGCTGTTCCATGTCGCGCAATGCGACGGACGCGAGGGCGCCGCTCAGGATGGGAATGGGCAAGCCGCACCAGCTGACCAGGCTCAGGGCGAAGGCCGCGATCGCCCAGGGGTTTACGGGGCGGGCAGGCGCGGCGAGCTGGCTGGGCTGGCAGATGATCATGGTTCGCTCCGTTCCTTGCCGCCTGCGCGAGGGCGAATGGGGTTCGACGACAACACATTCGCGTACGGGGCTTGGCGAATTCTTGAAACCCGGGGCCGCGGCAATGCTGACCGCGGTCGACGATCCCGCGCTGCGCGCGTGGGCGTACCTGTCCCGGGTGGCCGAGCCGCCCTGCGCCGAGCTCGCCACCCTGGTGTGACGCGTGGGCCCGGTCGAGGCGGCCGACCGGGTCCGCCGCGGCATCGTGGACGAGGCCCTGGCGCGACACACCGAAGCGAGGCACGAAATCGACTGAGCGGCAGCCGATCTCGAGCTGCTTGCAAATCGCGGCGGACGGTTGATCACACCCGGCGATGACGAGTGGCCGCTGCTGGCGTTCACTGCATTCGGAAGCGCCTCGGCGCAAGGCCGCGGCGGGGCGCCGATGGTGTTGTGGGCGCAGGGCCCGACCCGGCTGGACGAGGCGGCGCACCGCGCGGCCGCCGTGGTGGGAACTCGGGCCGCGACGGCATATGGCGAGCAGGTGAGCGGTTTCGTAATCGTGGCGCATTCTCCGATGTAGCGCGCGGTGCACGATGTTCTCCTGGAGCGCGAAACCGCTGTGCGGGCTCATGAGAATTGTCCTGGATGGCGCGCCACTGTTCAAAATTCTTTGCTATCGGGGTCGACGCCACAGGGATATCGGGCTTGCTCTTCGCTTTCAAGTTCGCTTTGACTCACGTCGTCGAGCTCATCGGCCGCATCGGCGAGCTGGCGGTCGAGGAACCCCACCCGGCCACGGCGCTCGACGGGCTCGGCGACGCCGAGCGCCGGGTATATGAGGCGCTGCCCGGCCGCGGCGCGGCCACCATCGAGCAGCTCGCGGTCGCGTCGGGCCTGGCGCCCGAGCGGGTATTGGGGCCGCTGGCGATCCTCGAGCTGACCGGGTTGGTGCAGCGCCAGGAGGGCAGGTGGCGGCTTGTCCGGGCCGTCGGCGGCCAGCCGGCGGCGACGACGCGGCTCGTATAGTCGACGGGGGCCGGGTGGGGACAGGAGGACAAGTGGCGGGTCGACCTCTGCAACGCTTCGAGGTTGTCGATACGAAAGAACTCACACCGCACATGGTCGCGGTGGTGCTGAGGGGCGAGGATTTCGACGCCTTCGTGCCCAGCGAATTCACCGACTCCTACGTCAAGTTGGTGTTCGTCGCGGACGACGTCGACGTCGCGGGCCTGCCCCAGCCGTTGACCCTGGACAGTTTCTCCGGCCTGCCGCCGGAGAAGAGGCCGTCGGTCCGGACGATGACCGTCCGCCGCGTCGACGCGGCGGCGGGCGAGATCACGCTGAACATCGTCGTGCACGGCGAGCACGGGATCGCGGGCCAATGGGCCGCGGCGGCCGAGCCCGGCGAGCGGATCTTCTTGATGGGCCCCGGCGGTGCCTACACGCCCGACCCGGCCGCCGACTGGCACCTGCTGGCCGGCGACGAATCCGCGCTTCCCGCCATCGCCGCGGCTCTGGAAGCGCTGCCCCCCAATGCCGTCGGCAAGGCGTTCATCGAGGTGGTGGGCCAGGAAGACGAGATCCCGCTGACCGCGCCGGAAGGCGTCGAGGTGCACTGGGTGTACCGGGAGGCCGCGCCGACCTGGTCCCCGAGGACCGTGCCGGCGACCACGCCCCGCTGATCGAGGCGGTCACCACCACGCCGTGGCTGCCCGGGCAGGTGCACGTCTTCATTCATGGCGAGGCGCAAAGCGTCATGCACAACCTGCGGCCCTACATCCGCAAGGAGCGTGGCGTGGACGCCAAGTGGGCATCGTCCATCTCGGGCTACTGGCGGCGCGGCCGCACCGAAGAGACGTTCCGGCAGTGGAAGAGGGAACTCGCCGAGGCCGAGGCCGGGCCGTCGTAGCCGGTTCGTCGGCCGGACGGGCGGCTGGCATTCTCTACTTCCATGGCGCATTTCGGGGACTACCAGAACGAGATCTACTTCAAGGGTCTGGGTGGGGTCGCGCCCGCGCTGCCGATGGCTTTCGCGGAGCTGGAGGCCCGGGCCGAGCGGGCGATGTCGCCGTCGGTGTGGTCCTACGTCACCGGTGGTGCCGGCGACGAGCGCACCCAACGGGCCAATCGCGAGGCGTTCGACCGCTGGGGCTTGATGCCCCGGATGTTCGTCGGCGCCGCCGAGCGTGACCTGTCGGTCGAGATGTTCGGCCTGACGCTGCCGTCGCCGATGTTCATGGCCCCGATCGGCGTCATCGGCATCTGCGCCCAGGACGGCCACGGCGACCTGGCCACCGCGCGCGCCGCGGCGGCCACCGGCGTCCCGATGGTCGTTTCCACGCTGACCGCCGACCCGCTGGAAGACGTCGCCGCCCAGTTCGGCGACACGCCTGGCTTTTTCCAGCTGTACACGCCGAAGAACCGCGAGCTCGCCGCCAGCCTGGTGCAGCGGGCGGAGGCCGCCGGCTACAAGGGCATCATCGTCACCCTGGACACCTGGATTCCCGGGTGGCGTCCGCGCGACCTCAGCACGGCGAATTTTCCGCAGTTGCGGGGGCTGTGCCTGAGCAACTACACGAGCGACCCGGTCTTCCGCGCCGGCCTGTCGCGCCCGCCCGAGGAGGACCCGCAAGCCACTGTGCTGCAGTGGATCACGACGTTCGGCAACCCGCTGACCTGGGACGACCTGCCCTGGCTGCGATCGCTGACCAAGCTGCCGCTCATCGTCAAGGGCATCTGCCATCCCGACGACGCCCGCCGCGCCAAGGACGGTGGCGTCGACGGCATCTACTGCTCGACGCACGGCGGGCGCCAGGCCAACGGCGGTCTGCCCGCGCTCGACTGCCTGCCGGGGGTGGTCGAGGCGGCCGACGGGCTTCCGGTGCTGTTCGACTCCGGGATCCGCAGCGGCGCCGACATCGTCAAGGCGCTCGCGCTGGGCGCGACCGCGGTGGGCGTCGGCCGTCCCTACGCGTACGGCCTGGCGCTCGGCGGCGTCGACGGCATCGTGCACGTGCTGCGTTCGCTGCTGGCCGAAGCGGACCTGATCATGGCCGTCGACGGCTATCCGACACTGAAAGATCTCACCCCGGACACGCTCCGGCGCGTCGACTGAGTCGAGCCCGCGGCGCCTGCGAACGTTTCAGGCGTGGAGGCCATCCTCGAGGAGTTCGACGAATACCTGTCGCTGCAATGCGGCCGGTCGGCGCACACCCGTCGGGCCTACCTCGGCGACTTGCGCTCACTGCTGACGTTCCTCGCGGACCGCGGCGCCGGGCTGGACGGTTTGAGCCTGCCCCTGCTGCGGTCCTGGCTGTCGGCCGCGGCCACGGCCGGCGCGGCCCGCACGACCCTGGCCCGTCGCACCTCGGCGGTCAAGGCCTTCACCGCGTGGGCGGCGCGGCGTGGCCTGCTGGTCGCGGACCCGGGCGCCCGGCTGCAGGTGCCGAAGGCGCACCGCACCCTGCCGGCGGTGCTGCGCCAAGACCAGGCGCTCGACGCGATGGCCGCCGCGAAATCCGGTGCGCAGCAAGGCGATCCGATGGCATTGCGGGATCGGCTGATCGTCGAGATGCTGTATGCCACGGGCATCCGGGTGAGCGAACTATGCGGCCTCGATGTCGACGACGTGGACACCGGGCACCGGCTGGTGCGGGTGCTCGGCAAGGGCAACAAGCAGCGCACCGTCCCGTTCGGGATGCCGGCCGCCGAGGCGCTGCGCGCCTGGCTTCACGACGGACGTCCGGCCCTGGTGACCGCGGAGTCGGGCCCGGCGCTGCTGCTGGGCGCGCGGGGGCGGCGGCTCGACGTACGCCAGGCCCGCACCGTCGTGCATCAGACGGTGTCCGCGGTGGACGGCGCCCCCGACATGGGCCCGCACGGGCTGCGGCACAGCGCGGCGACGCATCTGCTGGAAGGCGGGGCCGACCTGCGGGTCGTGCAGGAGCTGCTCGGCCATTCCAGCCTGGCGACCACCCAGCTGTACACCCACGTCGCCGTCTCCCGGTTGCGGGCGGTGCACGAGCAGGCCCACCCGCGGGCGTGAGTGCGATCACGGCGGGGAATCCGCCGCAGAATTCCCGCCCTGGAGGCACGCGCAAAGCCCTGGACGCACACTCATTCGCCAAGCGGCTTGAGCCGGATCGGAGTCGACTTCACCAGGCCGAGCGGATCGACATAGTGGGCGCCCGACGCGGGACCCCACATCGCGCCCCAGTGCAGGCACGCCCCTCCTGCTCCCGAGGCCCGGCAGCCGGCGTGCCCGGGCTCCAACGAGCCGAGCACGGTCCGGGCCGTCACCGGCTGACCCACCCGCACCGCGGCCCGCACGGGCTCGTAGCTGGTGCGCAGACCGCCGGGATGGGCCAGCGACACCACCGGCCGGCCGGCCAGCCGCCCGGCGAACACCACCGTGGCACTGCCCGCCGCAAACACCGGCTGACCGGGGGCGCCGGGCAGGTCCACACCCCGATGCCCGGGCTTCCAGTCCGGTGACGGAGCGTCGAATCCACGCCCGACGGCCGGCGGCGGGCGCAACGGCCAATCCAGCCGCGCGTCGTCCGCAACCGCCGGCGCCGCGCTGAGGACTGCCAGGCCCGCTAAAAGCCACAGAACCCGTCGCATCGGCTCAGTCCATTGCCGCGCGGGCGCCGGCACCACTCACGTGTACCGGTGCTGTGCAAAACCACCTGCTGATTCGGTGTAAACTCCTGGTCGCAGCTCGTTCGCGGGCTGACTTCGCGCGTCTGCCCCGCGTCTCCCGTTCCACTAGGAGTTCGCATCGCATGCCGGGCGGTCCCTTAACTGGGTCCGGCATCGCAGCAGGCGCCAGGGCCCGGCTTCACCCGATGCCGGGCGACAACCGACACACAAAGGCATAAGCATGGCCGTAGTAACCATGAAGCAGCTGCTCGACAGCGGCACTCACTTCGGGCACCAGACCCGTCGCTGGAACCCCAAGATGAAGCGGTTCATCTTCACCGACCGCAACGGCATCTACATCATCGACCTGCAGCAGACGCTGACCTTCATCGACAAGGCGTACGAGTTCGTCAAGGAGACCGTCGCCCACGGGGGCTCGGTGCTGTTCGTCGGCACCAAGAAGCAGGCGCAGGAATCGGTCGCGGCCGAGGCGACGCGCGTCGGCATGCCGTACGTGAACCAGCGCTGGCTGGGCGGCATGCTCACCAACTTCTCCACGGTGCACAAGCGGCTGCAGCGCCTCAAGGAACTCGAGGCGATGGAGCAGACCGGCGGCTTCGAGGGTCGCACCAAGAAGGAAATCCTGATGCTGACCCGGGAGAAGAACAAGCTCGAGCGCAGCCTCGGCGGTATCCGCGACATGGCCAAGGTGCCGTCGGCGATCTGGGTCGTCGACACCAACAAGGAGCACATCGCCGTCGGCGAGGCCCGCAAGCTCGGCATCCCGGTCATCGCGATCCTGGACACCAACTGCGACCCCGACGAGGTCGACTACCCGATCCCGGGCAACGACGACGCGATCCGTTCGGCCGCGCTGCTGACCAAGGTGATCGCCTCCGCGGTCGCCGAGGGCCTGCAGGCCCGCGCCGGGGTCGGCCGTGGCGACGGCAAGCCCGAGGCTTCGGACTCGCTGGCCGCCGAGCCGCTGCCCGAATGGGAACAGGAACTGTTGGCCTCCGCCGCCGCAACCGCTCCATCTTCTGGCCCCACCGACGCAGCTGCGGGCGCACCCGAATCGAACCCCACGGAGGGCTGACATGGCCAACTTCACCGCCGCCGACGTCAAGAAGCTTCGGGAGCTCACCGGCGCCGGCATGCTCGACTGCAAGAACGCGCTGGCCGAGAGCGACGGCGACTTCGACAAGGCCGTCGAGGCGCTGCGCATCAAGGGCGCCAAGGACGTCGGCAAGCGTGCCGAGCGCGCGACGGCCGAGGGGCTGGTCGCGGCCAAGGGCGGCGCCCTGATCGAGCTGAACTCCGAGACCGACTTCGTCGCCAAGAACGCCGAGTTCCAGGCCCTGGCCGACCAGATCGTCGACTCCGCGCTGAGCGCCAAGGCCACCGACGTCGACGCCCTCAAAGCGGCCAGCGCCGGTGACAAGACGGTCGAGCAGGCCATCGCCGACCTGTCGGCCAAGATCGGCGAGAAGCTCGAGCTGCGCCGCGTGGCGTTCTTCGACGGCACGGTCGAGGCCTACCTGCACAAGCGTGCGGCGGACCTGCCGCCGGCCGTCGGTGTGCTGGTGGAGTACAGCGGCTCCGACTCGGAAGCGGCGCATTCCGTCGCCCTGCAGATTGCCGCGCTCAAGGCTCGCTACCTGTCCCGCGACGATGTCCCCGAGGACGTGGTGGCCAGCGAGCGCCGCATCGCCGAGGAGACCGCCAAGGCCGAGGGCAAGCCCGAGCAGGCGCTGCCCAAGATCGTCGAAGGCCGGCTGAACGGATTCTTCAAGGACGCGGTGCTGCTCGAACAGCCGTCGGTGTCCGACAGCAAGAAGACGGTCAAGGCCCTGCTCGACGAGGCCGGCGTGACGGTGACCCGGTTCGTGCGCTTCGAAGTGGGCCAGGCCTAAGCCCCGACGCGGGCGACGGGTTAGCGTCGGTTACATGCGACACATGCATGCGTTCGGCGACGACGCCCTCGGTGACCTGGACGCGGTCGGGCTCGCCCACGCCATCCAAGCCGGCTGGGTGACCAGGGCCGAGGTCATCGAGGCCGCCATCGCCCGTACGGAGGCCGTCGATCCGGTCCTCAACGGCCTGGCGTATGCGGCTTTCCAGCAGGCGCGGACCGCCGTGCCGGCGAACGGCTTCTTCGACGGCGTGCCGACGTTCCTCAAGGACAATGTCGACATCGCCGGCCAGCCCACCATGCACGGCACCGATGCGTGGACGCCATGGAACGCCACCTCCGACGGCGAATTCACCCGGGTGTTCCTGGCCACCGGGCTCGCCCCGGTGGGCAAGACGCAGTTGTCGGAATTCGGTTTCAGCGCGTCGGCCGAACACCCCCGGCTCGGGCCGGTCCGCAACCCGTGGAACACCGACTACAGCGCCGGCGCATCCTCATCGGGCTCGGGTGCGTTCGTTGCCGCCGGCGTGGTGCCGATCGCCCATGCCAACGACGGCGGCGGCTCCATCCGCATCCCCGCCGCCTGCAACGGGCTCGTCGGGCTGAAGCCGTCGCGCGGGCGGCTGCCACTGGACGCCCACCTGCGCCGAATGCCGGTGGGCATCGTCGCCAACGGCGTGGTGACCCGTTCGGTGCGGGACACCGCGGCGTTCTACCGGGAGGCCGAACGCATTTGGCGCAACCCGAAACTGGCGCCGGTCGGGGACGTCACCGGGCCGGGCCGGCAGCGGCTGCGGATCGCAGTTCTGACCCGGTCGGTACAACGCGACTGCAGCCCCCAGGTGCGCGAGCTCGCGCTCAAGTCCGCCGGCCTCCTCGAGGAACTGGGGCACCGCGTCGAATACCTCGACGAGCCCCCCGTGCCGGCCAGCTTCGTCGACGATTTCGTCCTTTACTGGGGATTTCTCGCGCTGGCCCAGGTGCGCAGCGGGCGGCACATGTTCGGCAAGACGTTCGACCGCGCCCGGTTGGACAGCCTGACGCTCGGTCTCGAGCGGCACACCGCCCGCAACATTCACCGACTGCCTCTGGCGATCATGCGCCTGCGCCGTATCCGCAGGCGTACCGCACAATTCTTCGGCACCTACGACGTCGTGCTGACCCCGACGCTCGCCGACGAGACGCCGCGCATCGGCTACCTGGCACCCACCGACTACCACCAGGTCATCGAACGACTGATCGACTGGGTCTCGTTCACCCCGCTGCAGAACGTCACGGGCGAGCCGGCGATCTCACTTCCGTTGGCACAGTCCGATGAAGGCATGCCGGTGGGCATGATGTTCTCGGCCGACCTCGGGCAGGAGGCGCTTCTGCTCGAGCTGGCCTACGAGCTCGAAGAGGCCCGGCCGTGGGCCCGGATCCAAGTCTCGTAGGTAAGTCAGTCGGATCCGAGCCTGTCGAGCATCCGCTTGAACTCGCGCTGCTGAGTTTCGGTCAACTTGGCCAGGATGCGCGCGTCGGCGGTCCGGACCGCGCCTTCCGCGCGCTTGAGCAGGGCCCGGCCCTGGCCGGTCAGCGTGGCGGGTAGCGCGCGACCGCTGGACACCGACGTCGGACGCGCCACGGCGCCAATGTCTTGCAGCTTGCGCAGCACCGTATTCATGGCTTGCGGCGTGACGCCCGCCTGCCGGGACAGCTCGGCGCTCGACGTTCCGGGGAACATGGAAAGCATACGCAGGCAGACGAATTCGGGCAGGGTCAGGCCGAGCGGGCCCAACACGGCGGACACCTCCGGTCGCAGCAGGCTCGCCACCCGGTAGAGCAGGTAACCAAGCGGTGCGTCTTCGGCCTGAACCATGTCAATCATCTTGACATATTTCGGCGGTTTGGATGCGACTTCGGGCCGCGAAGATGTGATTGCGGCCCAGAGCGGCGGTCCGCGAGCATCCGGCCCGACCGCCGAAGGCGTGGACGCCAACGCCAGCAAGAAGCACTTGCTCGGCCTGGCCCGCCGACTCGACGTGCGGGGCCGCTCGACGATGAGCAAGCCGGAGTTGGTCGACGCGATCGTGAAGCACAATCGGCGAGTGCGGGGCCGCTGAGAGGTGCGTCCGTCGGCCGCCGATGTGACTCAAAACACCGGCCCCGACCCGGTTTTAGGCCCAGCCGGCGGGAAATCCCGACAGCCATGGTTGCTTCCACCACCTCCAGCCAGCTACGCCAGTGCCTCAGCGACGTGGATTTCCCGGTGAACAAGCAGGATCTGCTCGACGCCGCCGGTCGCAACGGCTGCGATGACGACACGATCCGCGCCGTACGTGCCATCCCGCCAGAGACCTACAACAACGCCGCCCAAGTCGCCGCATCGGTCACCATCGCCGACGAACACGACATCCGGGACGGCGACAAGGCCGCGGCGCGTCGGTCACACACGAAGCCGGGGCTTGCCGAAACCGCGAAGGACATCCCCGCCCGGAGCCCGATCGTCGACGAGCTGGGCGAGAACCGGGGCCCCTGAACGCGGCGCGGCCGGGCGTCGAATCACCGGTAGCCAGCGGGCTTTTCGGCCCGGAAGGGCTGGGCCCGTCGAGAACTTTCCGCCCGCGACCGAGGCGGCGCAGGGGTCACAGCACCGGGCGGCCCCCCGGGTCACGGCCACCCGCGCGCCGAGGATGTAACTCGCGTCGTCGGACGCCGGCAGTTCGGCCGACGAATTCGCGATGGCGGCCTTGGCGAGGTAAAAGTACGCACCGACGTTGACCCGGAAGGTGTAATCCCATTCCTCGTCGCTGATTTCGTCGAGGCTCTTGTGCATCATCTGGTAGGCGGCGTTGTTGACCAGGACGTCGATCCCGCCGAATTCCTGGACGGCTGTGTCGACGACGGCGCGGCAATGCGCTGGGTCGGAAAGGTCGCCGGGGAGCAGCACGCAATTGCTTCCGGCGTCCTGTACGAGGCGCGCGACGTCGCGGGCGTCGTCGTCCTCGTTGAGATAGGAGATCGCTTTCCCATACCGCGGTAAGTGTTTTCGCTGCGGTCTGAACCGGGTTCATCCGCCCCTGCACACCCGGGACGTCCTGTTGTTGAGGGGCGAAGCCCAGGCTTAGCGTGCCGTCTCATTCGTGCTTGGGCTGGTCGTCTCGGGCGGACTGTGCTTGGCGCCTCCGCGTTCCATGGGCGGCCCCTTTCGCCCTCGTCGGTTACAACCGGATGCGACTACCCGCCAGGGCGGGCGCTAATCGCCGTGTGGGCCCTGGCCGGGCATAGGCGTATTAGTGATACGACGTGAATAGCGATACAGATGTTAAGAATTGATGCGAAAGATCCTGTCCGGCAAAAAAATCGGTTTTAGGCCGCTAAGCGGCACGTATTCGTCATATAGTCGCGCAACATGTTTAAGGCGCATGACAAACGGCTATGGGCGCCTTATGTGCGTATTGCCCTTCTGGGGGGCGATTGTTCAACACGAAAGGAATGGACAATGAAGGTCACCAAGACGGCCGTCAAGACAGCAGCCGCCGCCGGGGGGATAGCGGCGAGCATATTCGCAGCGGCACCGGCGTTCGCCGCACCGCCGCCCAACATTCAGGGTTTCGGCACCAGCGAAAAACTTGTGGACGGGCCGCTGATCACCGACTACACCGTGAGCAACCTGCAGCCGAGCAACGTCACGATTCCCGGCTACACGCCCAAGGGGACGCTCTACCAGGCCGACGTCACCGCCCGCTCGGACGGCGGGGTCGTGACCCCGATGGTCAACGACTTCATCGCTCGTGGGCCTAATGGCCAGAACTACCGGGTGATCGACAAGGTGGGGGTCCCCAACGGTCTGAACCCCGCGCCGATCCCGCAGGGCAGCGAGTCGACCGGGACGCTGTACTTCGACGTGACGGGCGCGCCGCCGAACGGTGTCGTCTACAACGACGGAATGCAGGACATCCTGATGTGGACGTCGAACGTGCCGAGCAGCGCTGCGCCCGGTGGCCCGAGCGCGAGCCCCGCTCCGGGCACACCGCCCAGCCCGGCCCACACGTAGTCCGGCTTGCGGAATATCTCCCCGCGTCGCGCGCGACGCGGGGAGTTCCGTTTTTTGTCGGTGTTGCGTCGTGCGGGCCCGAATCGGGTACCCGCAACTCATGAGTAACCCGGATCACAGGCCAGCCGAAGTGCGCCAGCAAGCGGAGCTCCACGCCGAGCAAGCGCGGGCAACGATGGACGAACGGCGCAGCGACCAGGGCGGCGGATTGAGCGGCTGGGTCGCCGAGCGCGCCGGCAAGTGGGACCTCAGCGGGCAGGACGAGACCACCCTTCAGCGGCAGAAATATCTGTGGAATGTGCTGGTGGACTACTGGTTTCGCATGGAAATCGATGGCTGGGAGAACATCCCGGAACCACCGGCGTTGCTGGTGGGGATCCACTCGGGAGCCCCGTTCGTCTGGGACGCCTGGACCGTGGGCCTGCAGTGGTGGCGCCGCTTCGGCCAGGACCGCCCGCTGCACGGTACCGCCCACGATGCGTTGATGGCCATCCCGTTGATCGGCCGGTACTTCCGATCGATGGGCGTGCTCCCGGCCGCCCCGGACGCGATCGCCACCGCCCTCGCCGAAGGCCGTGACGTCGTGCTGTGGCCCGGCGGGGAAGTGGACTCGCTGCGCCCCTGGACCGAGCGCGACCACGCCAACCTGGCCGGACGAAAAGGGTTCGTGAAAATGGCGATTCGGGCGGGAGTCCCCGTCGTGCCGATCGCGACGGTCGGCGGTGCGGACGCGATGCCCGTGCTGATCCGCGGTGACAAGCTGTCGAAGGCCCTGCAACTGGACCGGCTGCTGCGCCTCAAGGTGTTCCCGTTGGCGATCTCACTGCCATGGGGGATCGCGCCGGCGGCGCTGCCGCAGCTGCCACTCCCGGCCAAGATCAGGACCCGGTTCATGCCCGCGGTCGAGCTGGACCACGATCCCGCGCGCGCGGACGACGACGCCTACGTGGACCGCAAGTACCGGGAGATCCAGGACGCCATCCAGCAAGGAATGGATGCGCTCGCGCGCAAGCGCGCTTTCCCGCTATTCGGCTGAGCTATCCGCGAAGCCGCTGTGCGGCAACGATATTCGGGATCGATGGAGGTTGCGTTAACGCGCGACCGGGTCCGGGGCCGCCGTCGCCGTCGGCCACATCGGTGTCAGCGTCGGGTCGCTGACGATCCATTCCGGATGCGGTGGGGTCGCCGCCATGTAACCCACGCCCCGGACCGTGTCGACCATCGACTGGTGGTGGGCTCCCAGCTTGGCGCGCAGCCGTCGGATGTGAACGTCGACCGAACGGACCCGGCCGTTGCTGTCGTAGCCCCACGCCTCGTGCATCAGGCGGGTACGGGTAAAAGGCCGCCCGGCGTGCTGCACAAGGAAACTCAGCAGTTTGAACTCGGTGAGCGTGAGCGCCAGGTCCTTGCCCTCCAGCGAGCCGGAGAAGCTGGTCGGGTGCAGGAGCAGCGCGCCGAATCGCAAACTGCCGTCGATTGCGCTGCGTCGCTGCGCAATCGCCCGTCGCAGCCGCTCCTGCAGCTCGTCGCCGTCGGTGACGGGCGGCATAACGTCGTCGACGTTCCAGTCGTCGACCCTCGCCCCGTCGTCGGCGCGCGCCACCAGGGCCACCACCGCGGTGCCGGGGGTATCGGTTGTCAGGCGCCGGCAGGCCTCCCGGGCCGCCGCCAGGTCGCCGCGGGCGTCGACGATCGCGACGTCTCCGCCATGGTCGGGCCCGTGGGCCGAGCCGGTCAGGGGTGCGCGCCCCTTGATGCGCGCGACTGATGCCAGGGCCGGCAGAGCCCGGTCGAAGTCCTCCGCGTCGGTGAGCAGTAGAACGTCCAACGACATCTCCCGAAAAACTCTCGGTGGGTCTCTTCCCCCGGCTCGTAGGCACCTCACGGGGAGATGTCTGCCAGCGCAGCGGTGATTACCCGCTCGCCGCCAAATTAAGCAAACTGCTTCGGCGCGGTCCGCCCCGCGTCCGGCCGGGCTCACCGGACGGAATCGTCTCGCCGTGGAAAAGTCGATGGGTCCGGTCCGTTTTCACAGACCGGACCCATCCTCCCAGCAAGCTACTGATTGGCCTTCTGGCGCTCCTCAGCGGCCTCGGCGCCGCCTCGCGCCGCTTCGGCCTCGGCTTCCTTCTTCGCCGCGTCGCGCTGTGCTTCTGCCTTGTCCTGCTGGGCCTGGCCCTCGCGGGTGAGGTCGTCACGACCAGCCACCGCGCCGACGGCCTCCTTGGCCTTGCCCTTGACGTCCTCGACGACGCCCTTGACTGCTTCAGCAGGTCCCGAGTTGTTGTCCGCCATGGAATTAGTTCCTCTCGTTGGCGTACGTTGAGCGATCCGTGCTCACCGCCGATCGCCGAAAGCGACCGGTCCGGTTCTGCGGCCAGGCTGGCCCTTGTTTCTCAAGGCCGTGAATTCCCGCCGCGATGGTGCGGATTCCCCGTGTCGCCCACCGCTCAAACATCCCGACGTCGGCGCAGCCGCCGCCGCCGTCGGCGTTACCTTGGCTGATGGCCGCGAAAGACCGCCCGCGCCGCGAACTCTGCGCATAACGCACCCCGCCGACGCCGCGTTGTGCTGCGATGAGGCAGGATGTGAAATGCCGTTCCGGATGTGGTCACCCGGGATGGCACCTTCATGCGAGGAGCCTGATGACGGAGTCCAGGGAGCCCCAAGCCGCCGGCGCGTCGGCTCCACAGCCGGAGCCGACGGCGCGGGAGAACGGATCAGCTGCCGGGCAGCCGCGAACGCGGCCCAAGTACTCCAGGGTGTTGCTCAAGCTTGGCGGCGAGATGTTCGGCGGCGGCCAGGTCGGCCTGGACCCCGATGTCGTGGCGCGGGTGGCCCGCCAGATCGCCGAGGTGGTTCGCGACGGCGTGCAGGTTGCCGTCGTAATCGGCGGCGGCAACTTCTTCCGGGGCGCGCAGCTGCAGCAGCGCGGCATGGAACGCACCCGTTCGGACTACATGGGCATGCTCGGCACGGTCATGAACAGCCTGGCGCTGCAGGACTTCCTGGAAAAGGAGGGCATCGTCACCCGTGTGCAGACCGCGATCACCATGGGTCAGGTCGCCGAGCCGTACCTGCCGCTGCGCGCCGTCCGCCACCTGGAGAAGGGGCGGGTGGTGATTTTCGGGGCCGGCATGGGACTGCCCTACTTCTCCACCGACACCACGGCCGCGCAGCGGGCGCTCGAGATCGGCGCCGAGGTCGTCTTGATGGCCAAGGCGGTCGACGGGGTGTTCTCCGCGGACCCCCGGCACGATCCGCAAGCCGAGCTCATCGCCGCGATCAGCCATCGTGAGGTCATCGACAGGGGCCTGCGAGTGGCCGACGCCACCGCGTTCAGCCTCTGCATGGACAATGGCATGCCGATCCTGGTGTTCAACCTGCTGACCAATGGCAATATCGCCCGCGCGGTCGCCGGTGAGAAAATCGGGACACTGGTCACCACCTGAGGGGAAGAGCGAACGATGATTCGCGCTGGCGACGATGCAGAACGCAGTGATGTGGGGGCACCTCCCGCTTGCGGGGGAAAGGAGCGGCGCAATGATTGACGAGGCTCTCTTCGACGCGGAAGAGAAAATGGAGAAGGCCGTAGCGGTGGCCCGTGACGACCTGTCAAGCATCCGGACCGGGCGCGCCAACCCGGGCATGTTCTCCCGGGTCGTCATCGACTACTACGGCGCCACCACCCCCATCACGCAACTGGCCAGCATCAACGTGCCCGAGGCGCGACTCGTGGTGATCAAGCCCTACGAAACCAGTCAGCTCGGCGCGATCGAAACGGCGATCCGCAACTCCGATCTGGGCGTCAACCCGACCAACGACGGCACCCTCATCCGGGTGGCGGTGCCGCAGCTGACCGAGGAGCGGCGCCGGGAGCTGGTCAAACAGGCCAAGGGCAAGGGGGAAGACGCCAAGGTGTCGGTGCGCAACATCCGGCGCAAGGCGATGGAGGAGTTGCACCGGATCCGCAAGGACGGCGAGGCCGGCGAGGACGAGGTCGGTCGCGCGGAAAAAGACCTGGACAAGACCACGCACCAGTACATCACCCAGATCGAAGACCTGGTCAAGCACAAAGAAGGCGAGCTGCTGGAGGTCTAGCGACCGCCCAGTAGCTGAGTTCACCCAGGTCCGTGGCAACCACCGGCGCAGCCAGCCCGCCCGACGAGCCGCGGCGTGAGGGCAGGAACACCATGCAGCAGCCGGCCAAGAAGACGTCCCGCGCCGGACGCGACCTGCGCGCCGCGATCGCGGTGGGCGCGGGGATCGGCGGCGTGCTGATCGTGACGCTCATGTTTGCGCCGCGCTTCTGGGTTCCCATCGTCGCGCTCGCCATCTTCGTCGCCACCCTCGAGGTGTCGCGGCGGCTGGGCGAGGCCGGGTACGTCATCCCGCTCATCCCGCTGCTGATCGGCGGGCAGGTCACCCTCTGGCTGACGTGGCCCTATCACGCCGCCGGCGCCCTGGCCGGGTTCGCCGCCACCGTGGTGGTGTGCAACGTGTGGCGGCTGTTCATGCAGGACAACAGCAAGCGGCCGGAGCCGTTCGCCGGTTCGCCGTCGGCGAATTATTTGCGTGACGCCTCGGCCACCGTGTTCCTGGCCGCGTGGGTGCCGCTGTTCGCCTCCTTCGGCGCCATGCTGGTCTACCCGAAGGACGGCGCGGGCCGGGTGTTCTGCCTGATGGTCACGGTCGTCGCCTCCGACGTGGGCGGCTACGCCGTGGGCGTGCTGCTGGGCAAGCACCCGATGGTCCCCGCGATCAGCCCGAAGAAGTCCTGGGAGGGGTTCGCCGGCTCGCTCTTCTTCGGCATCACCGCGGCGATCCTGACGGCCACGTTCCTGGCCGGCAAGCCGCCCTGGATCGGAGCGCTGCTGGGCGTCGTCCTCGTGCTGACCGGCACGCTCGGCGATCTCGTCGAGTCCCAGATCAAGCGCGACCTCGGCATCAAAGACATGGGCCGCTTGCTGCCCGGCCACGGCGGTCTGATGGACCGGCTCGACGGTGTACTCCCGTCGGCGGTCGCCGCGTGGACGGTGCTGACGCTCGTACCCTGACCAAGGCCGATACTGGACTGGTCATGGTCCAACAACTGGTTTACACCGAACCCCGCCCCAGCAGGCCGCCGCGGCACCTGGCCGACCTGGACGCGGAAGGCCGCGCGTCGGCCGTCGCCGAGCTGGGCCTGCCGGCATTCCGCGCCAAGCAGCTGGCGCATCAGTACTACGGCCGCCTGATCGCCGACCCCCGCGAGATGACCGACCTGCCGGCCGCCGTGCGGGACCGGGTCGCCGAGGCGATGTTCCCGCGCCTGCTGAGCTCGGCCGCCGAAGTCACCTGCGATGCCGGGCAGACCCGAAAGACGTTGTGGCGCGGCACCGATGGGACGACCTTCGAGTCGGTGCTGATGCGCTACCCGCAGCGCAACACCGTGTGCATCTCCTCGCAGGCCGGCTGCGGCATGGCCTGCCCGTTCTGTGCGACGGGGCAGGGGGGACTGACCCGCAACCTGTCGACCGCGGAGATTCTGGAGCAGGTGCGCTCCGCCGCCGTGGCCCTGCGCGACGACTTCGGCGACCGGCTCTCCAACGTCGTGTTCATGGGCATGGGGGAGCCGCTGGCCAACTACGCGAGGGTGGTTGCCGCGGTGCGTCGCATCACCGAGGCGCCGCCGCACGGCTTCGGCATCTCGGCCCGCTCGGTCACGGTCTCGACGGTCGGCCTGGCCCCCGCCATCCGCAAACTGGCCGACGAGCGGCTCGGCGTGACGCTGGCGCTGTCGCTGCACGCGCCCGACGACGAACTGCGCGACACCCTCGTGCCGGTCAACAACCGGTGGAAGATCACCGAGGCGCTCGACGCCGCCCGCTACTACGCCGACGTCACCGGGCGCCGGGTATCGGTGGAGTACGCGTTGATCCGCGACGTCAACGACCAGCCGTGGCGGGCCGACCTGCTGGGTAAACGCCTGCATCGGGCGCTGGGCCCGCTGGTGCACGTCAACCTGATCCCGCTCAACCCGACGCCGGGCAGCGAGTGGGACGCCAGCCCCAAGCCTGTGGAGCGCGAGTTCGTCCGGCGGGTGCGGGCGCAGGGGGTGTCGTGCACGGTGCGGGACACGCGCGGACGTGAGATCAGCGCCGCCTGCGGACAGCTGGCCGCCGAAGGCGGGTAGCTGGAGCGCAGGCGAATCCCACTACCGCCTGCGGACAGCTGGCCGCCGAAGGCGGGTAGCTCCGGTGAACCGGGCGAGCTTCTGCCCCGTCGAGTAGGGCAGGACTCCAGCAAACGAGGTGTGCCATGAGGATTCACCGTTCAACCCTGAGCAAAGCGTTTGCCGCGGCGCTCATCGCGGTCATGTGGACTATCGGCGTGGGCAGCGCGACCCGGGCGGCGGCGGCGGACGACCGTCTGCAATTCACGGCAACGACCCTCAGTGGTGCGCCGTTCAACGGGGCCAGCCTGCAGGGCAAACCCGCGGTGTTGTGGTTCTGGACGCCGTGGTGCCCGTTCTGCAACGCCGAAGCCCCGGGCGTCAGCCAGGTGGCAGCCGCGAACCCCGGCGTCACTTTCGTCGGCGTCGCGGCCCACTCCGACGTGGCTGCGATGCAGAACTTCGTCGCCAAGTACAACCTGAATTTCACCAATCTCAACGACACCGACGGCGCGCTCTGGGCCCGGTACAACGTCCCCTGGCAGCCCGCTTACGTGTTCTACCGGGCGGACGGCAGCTCGACCTTCGTGAACAACCCGACCGCGGCGATGTCGCAGCAGGAGCTGTCCGAGCGGGTAGCCGCGCTGAGGTCCTGACCTCGTGGATCGGGGCCTCGTCGGCCTGGCCTTTGCCGCCGGGTTGGTGGCGGCCCTGAACCCGTGTGGCTTTGCCATGCTGCCCGCCTACCTGCTGCTGGTGGTGCGAGGTCAGCGGTCCGGCGAGCGAGCGGGCGTGTCGTCGGCTTTGACGGCCGCCGGGCGGGCGCTGGCAGCCACCGCCGGGATGGCGCTCGGCTTCCTGACGGTGTTCGGCTTGTTCGGCGCGCTGACGGTATCGGCGGCCACGACCGTACAGCGGTACCTGCCGTACGCCACGGTGATCGTCGGCGTCGTGCTCGTCGCGCTCGGCGTATGGCTGATGTCGGGTCGCCGGCTGTCGGCGCTCACCCCTCGGCCGTTGGGCCCGCGGCGGGCACCCACGGTGCGGCTCGGCTCGATGTACGGGTACGGCGTCAGCTACGCGCTCGCTTCCCTGTCGTGCACGATCGGGCCGTTTCTGGCGGTCACCGCGGCCGGCCTGCGGGGTGGATCGATCGTCACGGAGGTGTCGATCTACCTCGCCTACACAGGGGGCCTGACCTTGGTCGTCGGCGTACTCGCGGTCGCCGCCGCTACCGCGAGCTCGGCGGTGGTGGACCGGCTGCGGCGCATCCTGCCATTCGTCGACCGGATCAGTGGCGCGCTGCTGTTGCTCGTCGGTCTCTACGTGGCCTACTACGGCTGCTACGAGCTACGCCTATTGGGGCCGGACGCCAATCCGCAGGACGCGGTGATCACCGCGGCCGGGCGCGTGCAGGGAACGCTGGCCGGCTGGGTGCATCAGCACGGGATGTGGCCCTGGCTGGCGGCCCTGTTCGCCTTGGCCGCCGTCGTGCTCGGCGGCGCCTGGTACCGGCGGGCGCAACGCTAGAGCATCGGGGTGGGCGGCTACCTGATCCAGCCGCGGCGGCGGCCCCACAGGTCGCGGACCAGGGCGAACAGGGCCACCGCGGCGAACCCGATCAGGTACCAGTTCTCGATGTGGCCGACGTGGTTGCCGCGCAGCATCGCCAGCAGGAACACGATGATGACCAGACCGGTGAGGTACCACGTGCGGTGGTTGATCCTGCTCCAACCCCACGCCGCCGACGGCACCTCGACGGTGTCGACGCCGGTGAACTGTTCCACCTCGGTACTGGCCACGGTGAACCCCTTTCGTCGCTTCTGCAGCGATTCTGGCATACCCGCGGCGCGGTCCCGCACCCGTCGCGGACTCTTCGAGCGGGGCACAATGGGTGGGTGACAACCGCGACACCCGACGGCCGCCTGCGCGTGCTGGTGCTGGGCAGCACCGGCTCGATCGGCACCCAGGCGCTCGAGGTGATCGCGGCCCATCCGGACCGCTTCGAGGTGGTCGGCCTGGCCGCGGGGGGCGCGAACCTGGAGACCCTGCTGCGTCAGCGCGCCGAGACGGGGGTCACCAACATCGCAGTCGCCGACGAACGCGCGGCGCAGATCGCCGACGCCCCGTACCGCGGCCCCGACGCCGTCACCCGCCTGGTCGAAGACACCCGGGCCGACGTCGTCCTCAACGCGCTGGTGGGCGCACTGGGCCTGCGTCCGACGCTGGCGGCGCTGGAGTCGGGGGCCCGGCTGGCGCTGGCCAACAAGGAATCGCTGATCGCCGGTGGTCCTCTGGTGTTGCGGGCGGCGCGACCGGGTCAGATCGTGCCCGTCGACTCCGAGCACTCCGCGCTGGCCCAATGCCTGCGCGGCGGCACCCCGGAAGAGGTCGCCAAGCTGGTGCTGACCGCCTCGGGCGGGCCGTTCCGAGGCTGGACCGCCGCCCAGCTCGAGGGGGTCACCCCCGAACAGGCGGGCGCCCACCCGACCTGGTCGATGGGCCCGATGAACACGCTCAACTCGGCCTCGCTGGTCAACAAGGGGCTCGAACTCATCGAAACGCACCTGCTGTTCGGCATCCCGTACGACCGCATCGAGGTCGTCGTGCACCCGCAGTCGATTGTTCACTCGATGGTCACGTTCATCGACGGGTCGACCATCGCCCAGGCCAGCCCGCCGGACATGAAGCTGCCCATCTCGCTGGCCCTGGGGTGGCCCCGCCGCGTCCCCGGGGTGGCCGCGTCCTGCGACTTCACCACCGCCTCTAGCTGGGAATTCGAACCGCTGGACAGCGAGGTTTTCCCCGCCGTCGACCTGGCGCGGCACGCCGGCCGGACCGGCGGCTGCATGACCGCCGTGTACAACGCGGCCAACGAGGAGGCGGCGGCGGCGTTCCTGGAGGGCCGGGTGGGATTCCCCGTCATCGTCGAAACCATCGCCGAGGTGCTGCACGCCGCCGACCAATGGGCGGTTTCACCCGCTAACGTGGATGAGGTACTAGACGCGCAGCGCTGGGCGCGGGAGCGGGCGCGACGCGCCGTCGCACACGCACGGCCCACCGAGGCCTCCGTCAACGCCTCCGGAATGGTGTGAGAAAGGTCCTGCAGCGGAGATGATGTTCGTTATCGGCATTGCGCTGTTCGCCGTTGCCATCCTGATCTCGGTGGCCCTGCACGAGTGCGGCCACATGTGGGTCGCCCGTGCGACCGGCATGAAGGTGCGACGCTATTTCGTCGGGTTCGGGCCCACGCTGTGGTCGACGCGGCGTGGTGAGACCGAGTACGGGCTGAAGGCCGTGCCGCTGGGCGGCTTCTGCGACATCGCCGGGATGACCTCGGTCGAGGAGCTGGCCCCCGACGAGACCGACCGGGCGATGTTCAAGCAAGCCGTCTGGAAGCGCGTCGCGGTGCTGTTCGCCGGCCCCGGCATGAACTTCGTGATCTGCCTGGTCCTGATCTACGGCATCGCCCTGGTCTGGGGGCTGCCGAACCTGCACCCCGACACCCGGGCCGTCGTTGGCGAAACCGCTTGCGTCGCACCGGAAGTGAGTCCCGGAAAGCTCGCCGACTGCGCCGGACCGGGTCCGGCGGCCTTGGCCGGGATCCGCCCCGGCGACGTCGTGGTCAAGGTCGGTGGCACCAAGGTCTCCAGCTTCGATGACATGGCGGCCGCGGTTCGCAAACTGCACGGCAGCGTCCCCGTCGTGGTCGAGCGCAACGGCACACCGATCACCACCTACGTCGACGTGACGCCCACCCAGCGCTACATCTCCAAGGCAGAGGGCGCCAAGCCCGAATCTGCCACGGTCGGCGCCATCGGCGTCGGCGCGCAGAGGCTTCAGCCCACGCACTACAACGCGCTCACCGCGGTTCCCGCGACCGTCGCCTTCGCGACCGACCTGACCGCAGAGGTGGGTAAGGCGCTCGTCACGATCCCGACCAAGGTGGGCGCCCTGGTCCACGCGATCGGCGGTGGGCAGCGCGACCCGCAGACGCCGATGAGCGTCGTGGGAGCCAGCATCATCGGCGGCGAGACCGTCGATCACGGGCTGTGGATGGCGTTCTGGTTCTTCCTGGCCCAGCTGAACCTGATCCTGGGCGCGATCAACCTGGTGCCGCTGCTGCCCTTCGACGGCGGGCACATCGCCGTCGCGCTGTTCGAGAAGGTCCGCAACATGATCCGGTCGGCCCGCGGCATGGTCGCGGCCGCGCCGGTGAACTATCTCAAGCTGATGCCCGCCACGTACGTGGTGCTGGTGTTCGTGGTCGGGTACATGCTGCTGACCGTCACCGCGGATCTGGTGAATCCGATCACCCTCTTCCAGTAATCGACCAAAGGAAACCAAGACTGTGACCGTTGGCCTGGGCATGCCGGACGCTCCGGCGCCCACGCTCGCCCCCCGGCGCCAGACGCGCCAATTCATGGTCCGCGACGTCGGGGTGGGCAGCGACTATCCGATTTCCGTGCAGTCGATGTGCACCACCAAGACCCACGATGTGAACACGACGCTGCAGCAGATCGCGGAACTGACCGCCGCCGGCTGCGACATCGTGCGGGTGGCCTGCCCGCGGCAGGAGGACGCCGACGCGCTGGCCGAGATCGCCCGGCACAGCCAGATCCCGGTGATCGCCGACATCCACTTCCAGCCCAAGTACATCTTCGCCGCCATCGACGCGGGGTGCGCCGCGGTGCGGGTGAATCCCGGCAACATCAAGGAATTCGACGGCCGGGTGGGCGAGGTGGCCAAGGCGGCCGCCGCGGCCGGCATCCCGATCCGCATCGGCGTCAACGCGGGCTCGCTGGACAAGCGCTTCCTGGAGAAGTACGGCAAGGCCACCCCCGAGGCGCTGGTCGAGTCCGCGCTGTGGGAGGCCTCGCTGTTCGAGGACCACGGCTTCGGCAACATCAAGATCAGCGTCAAGCACAACGATCCCGTCGTGATGGTCGCCGCCTACGAACAGCTGGCCGCCCAATGCGACTACCCGCTGCACCTCGGCGTCACCGAGGCCGGCCCCGCGTTCCAGGGCACCATCAAGTCCGCGGTGGCCTTCGGCGCGCTGCTGTCGCGGGGGATCGGCGACACCATCCGGGTGTCGCTGTCCGCGCCGCCCGTCGAAGAGGTCAAGGTCGGCATCCAGATTCTGGAGTCGCTGAACCTGCGGCCGCGCGGCCTGGAGATCGTGTCCTGCCCGTCCTGCGGTCGCGCGCAGGTCGACGTCTACACCCTGGCCAACGAGGTCACCGCCGGGCTGGACGGCCTCGACGTGCCGCTGCGGGTCGCGGTGATGGGGTGCGTCGTCAACGGCCCGGGGGAGGCCCGCGAGGCCGACCTGGGCGTCGCGTCGGGAAACGGCAAGGGGCAGATCTTCGTTCGCGGCGAAGTGATCAAGACCGTACCGGAAGCCCAGATCGTCGAGACCCTGATCGAGGAGGCCATGCGGCTCGCCTCGGAGATGGGCGCCGATCACGGTCCTGACACAACATCAAGCGGTTCGCCGATCGTGACCGTAAGCTGATGGGGGCCGGTTTCCGGCTGCCGGTCCGTTAGTTCGCAGCACAGAGAGTTCGCCAGATGTCGGCTCCGCCCCTGTTCCGCCTTGTCGGCGAGCGACGGGTGTCCGTGGTGCGCGACGCCGCCGCCGTCTGGCGGGTGTTCGAGGAGGACCCGGTCGGGTCGTGCATGGTCGCGGCCCGGGTGGCGGACCACGGCATCGACCCGAATTCCATCGGCGGCGAGCTGTGGACCCTGCGCGGTGCCCAGGAGTCGCTGTGCTTCGCCGGCGCCAACCTGATCCCGCTGCGCGGCGCGCCGGCCGACATGGACGCCTTCGCCGACGAGGCGATGAGCGGGACGCGCCGTTGTTCGTCGCTGGTCGGCAGGGCCGACCTGGTGATGCGGATGTGGGAGCGGCTCGAGTCCGCGTGGGGCCCGGCCCGCGACGTGCGCGACCACCAGCCGCTGCTGGCGCTGTCGCGGCACCCGGACTGCGACATCGACCCCGACGTGCGCCAGGTCCGGCCGGACGAGCTGGACGCCTACCTGGTGGCGGCCGTGGACATGTTCATCGGCGAGGTGGGCGTCGACCCCCGCATCGGCGACGGTGGCCGCGGGTACCGGCGGCGCGTCGCGAGCCTCATCGCGGCCGGCCGTGCCTGGGCCCGCTTCGAGCATGGCCAGGTCGTCTTCAAGGCCGAGGTGGGCTCGCAGTCGCCGGGTGTCGGCCAGATCCAAGGGGTTTGGGTGCACCCGGAGTGGCGGGGCCTGGGCCTCGGCACCGCCGGCACCGCGACCGTGGCCGCCGTGATCGTCGGCAGCGGGCGCACCGCCAGCCTGTACGTGAACAGCTTCAACACCGTGGCCCGCGCCGCGTACGCCCGAGTGGGCTTCGCCGAGGTGGGCACGTTCGCGACGGTCTTGCTCGACTAGCGTTCTCTCGGACGCGGTACGCGGCCGTAACGCTTCGGTCTCGGTGTGTCTGCGCCGATGCCGCCGCCACCGTTCATAACATCTGTAACGATGGCAACAAGAAGCACACTGGTATCAGCAGCGTCGGGGATCTCCGGTGTGCTGCTCGTCGCGGCCGTGGCCCTGTCCGGCTGCACCCCGCGGCCCGAGGGCCCCGGCCCCGCGGCGGAGCGGTTCTTCGGCGCGCTGGCCGTCGGCGACACCGCCACCGCCGCCCAACTCAGCGACAACCCCAACGAGGCGCGCGAAGCGCTCAACGCGGCGTGGGCGGGGCTGCAGACGAGCCACCTCGACGCGCAGATCCTCAACGCCAAATACGCCGAGGACACCGGCACGGTCGGCTATCGCTTCACCTGGCACCTGCCCAAGAACCGGACCTGGACCTACGACGGCCAGCTGAAAATGGCGCGCGACGAGGGACGCTGGGAGGTCCGCTGGACCACCACCGACCTGCACCCCAAACTTGGCGAGCATCAGACGTTCGCGCTGCGGGCCGACGCGCCGCGGCGCGCCTCGGTGAACGAGCTCGGCGGCAGTGACGTGCTGGTCCCCGGCTACCTGTACCACTACACGCTGGACGCCACCCAGGCCGGATCCGGGGCCGCCCTGATCGGGACGGCACACGCGATCGTCGACGTCCTGCACCCCTTCAACGGGGCGCTGAACGACCCGCAGTTGCTCGCCGAGCAGGCCAGCTCGGCGACGCAGCAGCTGGATCTGGTGACGCTGCATCCCGACGACAACGACAAGGTCTTCCCGGCGATCGGGCGGCTGCCCGGCGTCGTGGTCACCCCGCAGCCGGAGATGCTGCCGACCGACCCGCATTTCGCGCCGGCCGTCATATCCGAAGTGAAGAAGGCCGTGGCCGACCAGCTCGACGGCGAGGCCGGCTGGCGGGTGGTCAGCGTCAACCAGAACGGTGTCGAGGTCGAAGTCCTGCACGAGGTGCCGGGGTCGCCGGCACCGTCGGTCTCGATCACGCTCGACCGGGTGGTGCAGAACGCCGCCCAGCACGCGGTGGACACCCGGGGCGGCAAAGCCATGATGGTCGTGATCAAGCCGTCCACCGGGGAGATCCTGGCGATCGCCCAGAACGGCGGCGCCGATGAGGACGGCCTGGTGGCCACCACCGGCCTCTTCCCGCCGGGGTCGACGTTCAAGATGGTGACCGCGGGCGCCGCCGTCGAGCGCGACATGGCCACCCCGAACACCATGCTGGGCTGCCCGGGCCATATCGACATCGGGCACCGCACCATCCCCAACTACGGCGGCTTCGACCTGGGCGTGGTGCCGATGTCGCGGGCGTTCGCCAGTTCGTGCAACACCACGTTCGCCGAGCTCAGCAGCAGGATGCCGCCCCGGGGCCTGACGCAGGCGGCCACCCGGTACGGGATCGGGCTGGACTACCAGGTCGACGGCATCACCACGGTGACCGGGTCGGTGCCGCCGACGGTGGACCTCGCCGAGCGCACCGAAGACGGCTTCGGCCAGGGCAAGGTGCTGGCCAGCCCGTTCGGCATGGCCCTGGTGGCGGCGACCGTCGCCGCCGGCAGGACCCCGACGCCGCAGCTCATTGCCGGCCGGCCCACCGCGGTGCAGGGCGACACCACGCCGATCAGCCCGAAGATGGTGGACGCCCTGCGGCCCATGATGCGGCTGGTGGTGACCAACGGGACGGCCAAGGAGATCGCCGGCTGCGGCGCCGTCTACGGAAAGACGGGTGAGGCCGAGTTCCCGGGCGGATCGCATTCCTGGTTCGCCGGGTACCGCGGCGACCTGGCGTTCGCCGCGCTGATCGTCGGGGGCGGCAGCTCGGAATACGCGGTCCGGATGACCAAGGTGATGTTCGAATCGCTGCCGCCGGACTTCCTGGCCTGACGCCCGTTGCGGGCGCCCAGGCGAGCGTGCACGGAATGCCGCCCGCAACGGCGTGTCGGCGTACCGACACGCACGCTCGCGAGGCTCCCGGCAGCGGTAAGTTGCGAGGGTGGGCCGAGGGTTTTCAGCGTCAGGAAAGGCCATGACTGAGACCGGTGGAGAGATGGTGGCGTTGCGGGTCTCGGACGCCGACCGCAACGGCACGATGCGTCGACTGCACAACGCCGTCGCGCTCGGTCTGATCGATATCGACGAGTTCGAGCAGCGTTCGTCGCAGGTGTCCTACGCCCGCACCCGCGGCGAGCTGGACGCGCTGGTCGGCGACCTGCCGGGTCCGGGCGCCATCGTCACGTCCGCGGCCGACCGGGTGGAGCTGCGCGGCTGGGCCGGCTCGCTGAAACGCCATGGGGAGTGGACGGTGCCCACCCGCCTGGCGTTGGTGCGCCGGCTCGGCTCGATCGAACTCGACCTGACCAGGGCGCGGTTCGCGGGCCCGGTGGTGGTCATCGAACTCGACATGCGGTTCGGCTCGGTGGAGATCCGGTTGCCGGACGGCGCCAGCGCGTCGATCGACGACGTGGAGGTCTACGTGGGCAGCGCCACCGACCGCCGCAAGGACGCGCCGGGCGAAGGGCGGCCACACGTCGTGCTGACGGGGCGGGTGGTGTGCGGCTCGGTGACCATCCGGGGGCCGCGGCGCTCGTTGATCCGCGGCCGCTTCGGCTGATCGGGGCTCGGGGCCGAGCCGGCGCCGCGCGGCGTCGCTAAGCTGGCCCCATGCCCGCCCGCACCGCGCTTTCCCCCGGAGAGTTGTCCCCCACACTGCCGGTGCCCAGCCGCATCCCCCGCCCGGAATACGCCTGGAAGCCCACCGTCCGCGAAGGCAGCGAGCCGTGGGTGCAAACACCGGAGGTGATCGAGAAGATGCGGGTCGCCGGCCGGATCGCAGCCGGCGCGCTGCAGGAGGCGGGCAAGGCCGTGGCGCCCGGGGTGACGACCGACGAACTGGACCGGATCGCCCACGAGTACATGATCGACCACGGCGCCTACCCGTCCACCCTGGGCTACAAGGGCTTCCCGAAGTCGTGCTGCACGTCGCTCAACGAGGTCATCTGCCACGGGATCCCCGACTCGACCGTGGTCGAAGACGGCGACATCGTCAACATCGACGTCACCGCCTACATCGACGGCGTGCACGGCGACACCAACGCGACGTTCCTGGCCGGCGATGTCTCGCAAGAGCACCGGCTGCTGGTGGAGCGCACCCACGAGGCGACGATGCGCGCGATCAACGCCGTCAAGCCGGGGCGGGCGCTGTCGGTCGTCGGCCGCGTCATCGAGGCCTACGCTAATCGGTTCGGCTACAACGTGGTTCGCGACTTCACCGGCCACGGCATCGGCACCACGTTCCACAACGGGCTGGTGGTGCTGCACTACGACCAGCCGTCGGTGACCACGATCATGCAGCCGGGGATGACGTTCACCATCGAACCGATGATCAACCTCGGCGGCCTGGACTACGAGATCTGGGACGACGGCTGGACGGTGGTCACCAAGGACCGCAAGTGGACCGCGCAGTTCGAGCACACCCTGCTGGTGACCGACACCGGCGTGGAAATCCTCACCTCGATCTAAGCAGCCGTGAACCCTTGAGCGGGGCGCTGCTGGTCGCCGGCACCAGCTCCGACGCCGGGAAATCGGTGGTGGCCGCGGGCTTGTGCCGGTTGCTGGCGCGCCGCGGGGTCCGGGTGGCGCCGTTCAAGGCCCAGAACATGTCCAACAATTCCGTGGTCACCGTCGAGGGCGGCGAGATCGGCCGGGCCCAGGCGCTGCAGGCGCGGGCGGCGGGGTTGGAGCCCAGCGTGCGGTTCAACCCGATCCTGCTCAAACCGGGCAGCGACCGGACGTCACAGCTGGTGATCCGGGGCCAGGTCGCCGATTCGGTCACGGCGGCAAGCTATGTGCGCCACCGCGACCGCCTCGCGGGGATCGTCGCGGACGAATTGTCCAGCCTGCGTGCGGAATTCGACGCGGTCATCTGCGAGGGTGCCGGCTCTCCGGCCGAAATCAACCTGCGTTCCACGGATTTGGCCAACATGGGCCTGGCCAGGGCGGCGAGCCTGCCGGTGATCCTGGTCGGTGACATCGACCGCGGTGGGTTGCTCGCGCATCTCTTCGGCACGGTCGCGGTGCTCGCGCCCGACGACCAGGCGCTGATCGCCGGCTTCGTGGTCAACAAGTTCCGGGGGGACCCCGCTCTGCTCGAACCCGGACTGTGGCAGCTGCACGCGATGACCGGCCGTCCGACCTACGGGGTGTTGCCCTACGCCGACGAACTCTGGCTGGACGCCGAGGATTCGCTGTCGGTGGTCGCGCGCCGCGTCGTCGGCACCCCGGCACCGCCGCGCGGGCGCGAGTGGCTGCGGGTGGCCGCGATCCGGCTGCCGCGGATCTCCAACTCCACCGACGTGGAGGCGCTGGCCTGCGAACCGGGCGTCATGGTGCGCTGGAGCACCGACGCGGCAGACCTGGCCGGGGCCGACCTGATCGTGATCCCCGGGAGCAAATCCACCGTGGCCGACCTGGCCTGGCTGCGCGAGCAGGGTCTGGCCGGGGCGATCACCGCGCACGCCGCGGCCGGCAAGCCGGTGCTCGGTATCTGCGGGGGCTTTCAAATGCTGTGCCGGCGCATCGATGACACCGTGGAATCGGGGGCCGGCGAGGTCGCCGGCCTGGGGCTGTTGGACGCCGACATCGCCTTCGGTGAGTCCAAGGTGCTGCGCCGGTGGCCGCCGCCGCTGGCCGGATACGAGATTCACCACGGCCGCGTGTCGCGGTGCGCCGAGGACAGCTGGTTCGCCGCGGAGGGCGCGCGCGATTGGCAGCCGCACGGCTTAATGCGCGGCGCGGTCTTCGGCACGCACTGGCACGGCCTGCTCGACAACGACGACTTCCGCCGCGCGTGGCTCACCCGCGTCGCGGCGGCGGCCGGCCGCGGCGGGTTCGTCGTCGCCGACACCGACGTCGCCGCGCGACGCGATGCCCAGCTCGACAAGATCGCCGAGCTGCTGGATTCCCATCTCGACGTCGACGCCGTCCTCGGCCTGCTCGACGGTCCGCCGCCACCCCGGCCGCACATCGCAAGCCGCTTGCGGCCCTGAGGCTTTCGCCGGGCCGGCGCGGCGTGAAGGCGGAATTTACGGTCACGCAAAGCCCGTCGAGCGCGCACGGAAATTGGAGAAATCGTCGCGCGGGCGCGCCGACCCGCTGTAGCGTGCGTAGGTGCCCTCCATGATGACCACGCTCGACGGGTTCCCCGTCCCGGTAGCCGTGGCCGGCCCGGAGCAAGGCGTCGTGGTCGTCATCCTGGGCGACGAGCAGCGTCTTCCCACCGCCTACGACGCGGTGTGCGAGCGTCTGCACACCGCGTCGCTTCGCACCGTCGTCATCGGCATCGACGCGCGCCTGACCCCCAAATCGGTGGTGGGCATCCTCGACGCCCTGGCGATCGGCTGGGCCGTGGTGGTTGGCGACCGCGCCGGCGGCGACCTGGCCTGGGAACTGGCGGCCACGAAGCTGGGCCGGTTCGTCGGCCTGGTGGTGATCGACCGCGGACATCCGCGGGTGGCCGACCGTGACGGCGAGGTTCGCGACGAGCATTGCCCGCCGGTGGAGATCGGCACCACGGTGCTGTTCAGCTCCCCGGCCGCGCGGGCGGTGGCCCGCGCCAGCCAGCAGTATGTCTACGCCGAATACCGGGTGGTGCACCTGGGCAGGCGCACGGTACAGGAGTCGACGGCACAGCTGGCCGCCGAGATCGTATTGCGTACCAGCACCTGGTGATCCCCGGCTTGGTGCGCCGAACCCCCACGCGTACAAGCGGTTTGCCGGCGGTTCCGCGCGTCATCCGCCGCCGTCGGCACCGACCGCCCCGGGGCGGTAACGTGTCGAGCGGGGCGCGGGGATTGACGGCGGTCATCGATCGGGAAGGGATGCGCGGTGGTGAACGCCTCTGGGCGCCCGGTGGTGGGCCTGACCTGTTACCTGGAGCGGGTGCGGACGGGGATGTGGGACATGCCCGCGGGTTATCTGCCGGCCGATTACTTCCAGGGTGTCCTCCTGGCCGGCGGGGCGGCGGTGTTACTGCCACCCCAACCGGCGGAACCCGAGACCGTGGGCCCGGTCCTCGACAGCTTGCACGCGCTGGTCATTACCGGCGGCTACGACCTGGACCCGGCCGCGTATGGCCAGCAGCCGCATCCGACCACCGATCAGCCGCGGGCCGCCCGCGACGCCTGGGAGTTCGCGTTGTTGCGTGGTGCGCTGGATCGGGGCCTGCCGGTGCTGGGCATCTGTCGCGGCGCGCAGGTGCTCAACGTGGCGCTCGGCGGCACCCTGCACCAGCACCTGCCCGACGTCCTCGGGCACGACGGGCATCGGGCGGGCAACGGAGTGTTCACCAGGCTGCCGGTGCGCACCGCCGAGGGCAGCCGGCTCGCCAGTTTGGTGGGGGAGTCCACCGACGCGGCGTGCTACCACCATCAGGCGATCGACAAAGTCGGTGAGGGCCTGGTGGTCAGCGGGTGGGATCCCGACGGCGTGGTCGAGGCGCTGGAGTTACCGGGGGACCGGTTTGTGCTTGCGGTGCAATGGCATCCGGAGCAGTCCCTGGACGATGTGCGCCTCTTCACTGCGGTCGTGGAAGCCGCGCGCTCGTACGCGGGCTGACCCGGCGCTGGGCGACCGTTCCGCGCGGACGGCCATGGGCGTCGCGGCCGCCGCCCAGCTCCGTGGCACCGACAGCGCCCCGACCGACGTAGCGTGGCCGGCCCGCGCGGTGATCGCCGCGCCGAGGACACCACGCCGGTTGGGCAGCAGGCACCGCAGCGCCGCCGCCTTGTTGAGCGAGGCCCGCGCCGGCGACTAGTCGGTTGTGGCAGGGGATTTGAACGCGATGAGGGGGATGGCCATCTCGGCGGGTGTCGCCGCGCCGTGAAAGCCGATGAGGCGGGCCGTTTCCGGTGGCTCGTGCCCGGTCGCCAGGACGGCGGCATCGCCGGTGCACACGACGACGACATCGCCGATTCGCGCCAGGTGCGCCGGCTTGACCGGCCCGAACATCCCGCTGGCCACCGCCTGATCCCGGCTGTACACATCCGCCTTGCCGGTGAGTACCTCAGTCCAGGCCGCCTGCACGTCGGCCGTGGCGCCCGGCTCGGTGTGCAGGTAGCGCACCCGCGGCTCGCCGGCGACCACCCGGACCCCCGCGGCCAGCCGCGGGTCGGTGTCGAGGTCGACCCGCGCGTCCGGCGGCGCGTTGAAACCGCCGTGGTCGGCCGTCACCAGCAGCGCCGCGCTGGGAGGCAGCGCCTCGACCAGCCGGCTCAGCAGCGCGTCGACACGGGCGGCCGCCTCGTGCCACTGGGAGGATCCGATGCCGAATGCGTGCGCCGCGGTGTCCAGGGCGGCGGTGTAGCCGTAGACCAGACCAGGCGCCGCCTTCAGCTCCTCGGCCACTTTCCGCGCGTTGTCGTCGGCCGGTTGAATCGGGCGGAATTCGGCGCCGCGATACGCGGCGTCGGTCAGCCCGCTGCCCATGAACGCGGCCGGCAGCACGGCGCGGGCGCTGACGCCGGCGTTGTTGAGCCGTCCGAACCAGGTGGGTAACGGCTGCCACTCGGCGTGCGGGGGATCGTCACGCCACAGGATGTGGTTGAGCACCCGGTCGGTGCCGGGGACGTTGAGCGTGAAGCCCAGGATCCCGTGCTCCCCGGGCCGCGCCCCGGTCCCCAGCGACACCAGGCTGGTCGGGGTGGTCGACGGGAACGTGCAGGCCAGCTCCGTGAGGCGCCCGGTTTGCCCGGCGAGCACCGCGGCGAGCAGCGGGGCGCTGCCGGCCAGCTCCGGCAGCAGGTGCCAGCCCAGTCCATCCACCAGCACGAGCGCCACGCGATCGAGCTGGTCGGCCCCGCCTATCCAGCCGACAAGGCCCAGCTCGTCGACGGCGCCCGGCGCGCCGAGCAGCGTTCCGACGGCGGGCAGCACGTCGCAGAGGGAGCCGGGCACTGGGCCAGTCTGGCACGAAATTAGACACGCGCCAGTCGGTCGCTCGTCACGCGCAGTTGGCGATCGGTGCCGTCGGCGAGCGCGCGAACCTGCCGCGGCGAGAGCCGGCCGCACAGCCGCCCCCAGTGCAGTGCGACCTCATCACCGGCGGCCACGTCGGGCACCGCGCTGTACCCGTCGGTCCAGACGTCGAACACGCCGGCCGACGCTTCGGAGAGCGCCAGCGCCCCGCCGTCGAGCACCAGCCTCCGGCGCTGCACCTCGATACGGTCGTGATCGCGGGAAACCACGGTCCCCCAGGTGATGCGGCAGCTGTCCAGCACGTTGAGCGGATGTTCATCCATGCCACGGCCCAAAAACCGGGTCCACGGGTACACGCCGAACACGTGGAAGCAGTGGTTGGCGGCGGCCTCGGGGGCGAGGTCCGGCGTCAGGTGTGACCAGTAGCGGCCCGCCTGCGGGCCGATGATCGCCAGCAACGCATCCAAGAAGTCCCGCGGGTCGAGGTCGGCTCCGACTCCGCCGCCCAGCCAGTACGACTCGACGAGCCGGTAATCCAGCGGATCCGCGATCCCGGTCAGCGTCGACAGCACCCGCAGGTACGGCCACGCCCCGGAGAACGTCGTTGCGGCCCTGCGCACTTCGTCAATCGAACCGTCGCGCAGGGTGGCTCCCAGCGGCGGCCCGCAATAGCCCAGGGCGTTGGGCGCGTAGGCGTAGCGCGCGAACATCTCCACGCCGCCTTCCGAGCTTCCACCGGTCAAGCGTGCTCCACCAGTTTGACCGCGTCCCGGTGCAGGCGTCCGAAGTTGTAGTAGGCCGCGCACGCCCCCTCGGGGGACACCATGCACGTGCCGATCGGGGTCTCCGGGGTGCACGCGGTGCCGAAAACCTTGCATTCCCAAGGTTTGAGCACGCCCTTGAGCACCTCGCCGCACTGACACGCCTTGGGGTCGGCGACCCGCACGCCCGGCATCGCGAACCGCAGCTCGGCGTCGAACTCCGCGAAGTCGTCGTGCAGTCGCAGTGCGCTTTGGGAGATGAAACCCAGCCCGCGCCACTCGAAATGGGGACGCAGCGCAAAAACCTTGCCCATCAACGCCAAAGCGGCCGGATTGCCGCCCTCGGGCACCACGCGCTTGTACTGGTTTTCCACCTCGCAGCGGCCCTCGCGGATCTGCGTCAGCAGCATGGCGACGGCGGCCAGGATGTCCAGCGGCTCGAAACCGGCCACCACCAACGGCTTTCGGTAAATCTCGGGCACAAACCGGTAGGGGCGGTTGCCGACCACGGTCGAGACGTGCCCGGGACCGATGAACCCCGACAGTCGCAGGTCCGGCGACTCCAGGATGGCCTTGATGGGCGGCACGATCATCACGTGGTTGCAGAACACGCTGAAGTTGGTCAGGCCCAGATCGCGCGCCCGCACCAGCGTCACGGCGGTCGACGGCGCGGTGGTCTCGAAACCGATGGCGAAGAACACCACGTGCTTGCCGGGATTGTCGACCGCGATCTTGCACGCGTCCAGCGGGGAGTAGACGAACCGGACGTCGGCGCCGCGCGCCTTGGCGTCCAGCAGGCTGCCGGCCGACCCGGGCACCCGCATCATGTCACCGAAGCAGGTGAAGATCACGTCGGGTTGGCCGGCGAGCCACATCGCGTCGTCGATGCGGCCCATCGGGATCACGCAGACCGGACACCCGGGCCCGTGTACCAGTTCGACGTTGTCGGGCAGCAGGTGCTCGATGCCGTGCCGGTAGATCGTGTGCGTGTGCCCGCCGCACACCTCCATGAACTTGAAGTGATCGCCGTCGGTGCCGGCCAAGCGCCCGATGGCGCCCAGCAGCTTGCGGGCGGCGGCCGGGTCACGGAACTCGTCAACGAATTTCATGACGGTCCTTCCTTCTCAGACGATCGATGAGGAGTCGAAGGCTTGGATCTCGGTGTCGTAGGCTTCGCCGAGTTTCTTGACGGCGGCCAGGGTGAGCAGGGCCTCGGTCTCGTCGATCTTGGCCATCGCGAAACCGACGTGCACCAGTACCCAGTCGTCGGGTTCGGGCATCTCGTCCTCGAGCAGCCGGACGCTGATGGTGCGCTGCACACCGCTGACGTCGACCTTCGCCAAATAGTTGGCAGGATCGGTGATTTCAACGATCCGGCCCGGAATCCCCAGACACATGTGCGGCCTCCCTTCCTTTCCGGTGGCAATCCGCCGCGCCCGGCTTACGCCGCGCTTGCGATCGCCACGCCCTAGCAGATTCGTGGCAGCGGGTCGCCGACGAGCATGTCGACGATCCTTGTTCCGCCGAATCCCGTGCGCAACACCACGCTTTCGGCCGGTTCGGTGACGATCTCCCCGACCTCGGCCGCATCGGCACCCAGCGGATGCGACCGCAGTGCCTCGAGCCCGGCCGCCGCCTCCTCGGGCGCGACGACGGCGACGAACTTGCCCTCGTTGGCGACGTAGAGCGGGTCGATGCCGAGCAGCTCGCAGGCGCCGTTCACCATGGGCGCCACCGGGAGCCGATCCTCGTCGAGCAGCACCCCGAGGCCACAGGCCTGGGCCAGTTCGTTGCACACCGTGCCCACCCCGCCCCTCGTCGCGTCGCGCATCCAGCGGGTGGACGGCGCGGCAGCCATCAACAGCTCCACCAGCGGGCTGAGGCAGGCGGTGTCGGAGTGGATGTCGGCCTCGATGGCCAGATCGCCCCGCGCCAGCATCACCGCCATGCCGTGGTCGCCCATCGACCCCGACAACAGCAGCTTGTCGCCGGGCCGCACCGACGCCGCGGACAGTGCACGCCCCGCGGGGATGACACCGGCCCCGGCGGTGGTGACGAACACCCCGTCGGCGGCTCCCTTGGGCACCACCTTGGTGTCGCCGGTGACGATCCGCACGCCCGCCGTGGCGGCCGCCGCCGCCATGTCGGCGACGATCTCCTTCAATTCGCCGATGGGGAAACCCTCTTCGAGCACGAACGCCGCCGAGATCCACGACGGCACGGCACCGGCCATCGCGAGGTCGTTGCAGGTGCCGTGCACGGCGAGCGCGCCGATGGAGCCCCCGGGAAAGCGCCTGGGCTGCACCACGAACGAATCGGTGGACATCGCCAGGCGTTCGCCACCGGGCAACGTCAGGACCGCGCTGTCACCCAGCGACTCCAGCATCGGGTTGCGGAACGCCTCCATGAACACCGCGTCCACCAGCGCCGCCGAGGCCTTGCCGCCCGCGCCGTGCGCCAGCGTCACATGGTCGTCCAGTAACCGGGGGCGGCGCCTGCGGAACGATTCGATCCGCTCGATCACCTCGCCCTCGGCGAACCGCGGCCCCGACGAAAGGTATTCACCCGCGGTCGTGCTCACTGCGCCGCTCCTCATCGCTCGCTCTGCATCGTCGCCGGCGCGGTTCATGCCGCCCCCAACCCCTGCTCGCCGCCGAGGTGTTGATGCACGCTCAGCCACAGCTGATAGCCCAGCAGTGCCTGCGCTTCCTGTATCCGGTGCACGCTTTGCGAGCGAACGACGAAGCAGGCGTCCACATTCGGGTTGTCCGCGAACGCCCCGCCGTCGTAGCCGGCGAATCCGACGGTGTACAGGCCGCGTTGACGCGCCTCGGCCAGCGCGGCGAGCAGGTTGGGCGAGCCGCCACTGGTCGACATGGCGATCGCGATGTCACCGGCGCAGGCGCGGGCGATCAACTGCCGGGCGAACACCAACTCGAATCCGACGTCGTTGCCCAGGGCGGTCAGGATGGCCTGGTCGGTGGTCAGCGGCCACGCGGGCAACGGCTTGCCGACCGGCGGCCGGGCGAACAGCGTCGCCAGGGTGGTGGAATCGGTGCAGCTGCCGCCGTTTCCGAAGCTGAACATGCGTCCGCCCGCCGCGAAGCGGCGCGCCAGCTCGGCGGCGGCCTGACCGAGCAACGCGGCGTTGGCTTCCAGCGTGGAGCGCCGCAGCGCCAGACTCTCGGCCGCCTTCGCCTGCGCCGACGCGGCCAGGTCGGCCAGCAGCGAGCCGGCATCGTCTTCCTGCGCGTCGATGAACGGGTACAGGAAGTTGGTGGGTTCGTCCGCGGCACTCATCGCCCCTCCTCGTCTTCCAGTCTGCCGATCGCCATGCCCGCGTGCACCAGCACCAGGTCCCCGGCGGCGACCGGGTCGATCAGCGTGGTCACCACGTTTTCGATGCCCCGCGCGGTGCGGACCGTGGCCTGGCCGTCGGCCGACGCCGTCACCGCCTCGCCCGGGCGGCCCTCGTCGCTGCAGGTGACGCAAACCGACTCGGGGGACTCGGGTTTCAGCAGCCCGGGGTGTTCGAAACACACGTGGGTCAGCTCCCACAGCAGGTGGTAGAACAGCACGAAGCCACCCGTGGCGGGCACGCGCGGGTCGGGGTCGTCGAGCCACAGCACGTGATCGGCCATGCCCGGCGCCGGGCGCTCGGCGCTACCGATCCAGATGGTGGTGGCGCCCCACGCGGGGGCGCGCCGCATCACCGAGCGGACCTGCGCGTCGTCCGCGCCGGAGACCGCGACCACGACGTCCCCCGGGCGCACGGACACCCGGACCAGGTCCACCAGATCGGGTCCGGTCAGCGCCACCGCGGGAAGCGCACGTTTGCCCATGATCACCGGGTGGACGAACTCGACCGCGATGTGCAGGGCGTGCGGTTCCCACGACGGCGCGATCGACCACATGGTGGCGCCCGCGGCGAAGCGCTTGGCGAGTGTGAACGCGGTGGCGGCCAGGTCCGAGGTCAGTTCGGCGCCCAGGCCGCGATCGATGGCCGTGGTGGTCATTTCTCAGTCCCCCTTCAGCGCGGTCAGCATGGAGATCGCGGCCTGACCCAGGGCGAGCCCGCCGTCATTCGGCGGAACAGTGCGGTGGGTCAGCACCTCGAAGCCCGCCGGCTGCAACCGCTGACGACACGCGTTGAGCAACAACACATTCTGGAACACCCCGCCGGTCAGCCCTACCAGCCGGATGGCGCCGGCCACCCGGCCGACCACCTCGGCGACGGCATCCGCGACGGCCCGGTGGAACGCCGCGGCCAGCGGCGCGGGCCGCGTGCCGGCGTAGAGCGCCGACACCAGCGTCTGCACCATGGGGGCGGGATCGATCACCCCGTCGGCGTGCACCGTGAGCGGCAGCGACGGCCCGGCTTCGTCCGCCGCCGACTCCGCCAGCGCCTCCAGCTCGATGGCGGCCTGGCCTTCGTAGTCGATGCGGTGCCGCACCCCGAGCAACGAGGCGACCGCGTCGAAGAGTCGGCCCATGCTCGAACACGGCACGCAGCCGGTTCCCGTCTCCAATTGGGAACGGGTGACGCGTAATTCGTCCGGGGTGACCGCGGCGACGGGGGCCAGGTCGGTGGTCCAGTCGATGCCGGCCGACCACAACTGGGACAGCGCCATCCGCCACGGGTTGCGGACCGCCGCGTCGCCGCCGGGCAGCGGCACCGGGAGCAGGTGGCCGGCGCGGACGAATCGGTGGCTGTCGCGGCCGAGCCGCAGAATCTCACCGCCCCAGACGGACTGGTCGCATCCGTACCCGGTGCCGTCGAAGGAGACTCCGACGATTGGTTCGCCGAGGCGTCCGTGCTCGGCCAGCAGCGACACCACGTGCGCGTGATGGTGCTGGATGAGGTCCAGCGGCCGACCCTCCGCGTGGCGCTCGGCCCAGCTGCGGGTGTGATACCCGGGATGCAGGTCGGCGGCCAACCGGGCCGGCTCGCCGCGAATCTCGCTGAGCTGGCCCACCGCCCGCACGAATGCGCGCAGCGTCTCCCAGGTGCCCATGTCGCCGATGTGCCCGGACAGGTAGGCGCGCGCGCCGTCGGTGAGGCAGAAGGTGTTCTTCAATTCGCCGCCGACCGCCAGCACCGCCGGCCCGCTGACATTCAACTCGACCGGCAGCGGCGCGTAGCCGCGTGACCGGCGGATCGGCAGTTCGGCGCCGCGTCCGGCGTCTTTCACGATGCGCACCACCGAGTCGTCGCAGGGGACGTGGATCGGGCGGTCGTGGTCGAGGACCGCGTCACACAGCGCCGGGAGTCGTTGCGCCGCATCGTCATCGGTGAAGCAGATGGGCTCGTCGGATCGGTTGGCGCTGGTGAGCACCAGCGCGGCCGGGGGCGGCTCGGCGGCGCCGGGGACGGGCGCCAGCAGCAGGTGGTGGATGGGGGAGTACGGCAGCATCAGGCCGAGCAGTGGGCTGCGGGGTGCGACGGCGTCGGCGACGGGCGCGGTGTCGGCACTCGGCAGCCGGCGCAGCAGCACGATCGGGCGGGCGGGACCCAGCAGCGCCGCGGCCTCGGTGTCGTCGACGTAGGCGTAGCGGCGCGCGACCGCGAGGTCGCGGACCAACACGGCAAAAGGCTTGGCGCCACGGGCCTTTCGCGCGCGCAGCGCGGCCACGGCGGCGCTGTCGCTGACGGAGCAGGCCAGGTGGTAGCCGCCGACGCCCTTGATGGCGACCACCGCACCCGCGGTTAGCGCGCGCTGGGTGGCCGACAGCGCGGCGTCCGGGCCGTCGATCCGGCCGGCCGGCGAGCGAAACCACAGTGTCGGACCGCAATCGGGGCAGGCGATCGGCTGCGCGTGGAACCGGCGATCCGCCGGGTCGTGGTATTCGTCGGCGCAGCGCGCACACATGGCGAAGGCCGACATGGTGGTGGCCGGGCGGTCATAGGGCAGCTCGCGGATGATGGTGAACCGCGGCCCGCAGTTGGTGCAGGTGACGAACGGGTGCCGGTAGCGCCTGTCGCGCGGGTCGAAGAGCTCGGCGACGCAGTCGTCGCAGACCGCGATGTCGGGCGGGATCGGCGTCGTGGCGCCGGGGGCGGTGCGGCTGTCCACGATCCGGAACTCGGGTCCGTGGCCGGCGTCGGGGGCGATCTCGTCGACCGTGACGCCGGTGACCCGGGCCAGCGGCGGGGCGTCGGCGCGCAGGCGCCTGCCGAACTCGGCCAGGCGTGCGGGTTCGCCCTGCACCTCGAGGAAGACGGCGCCGGAGTCGTTGCCGACGAAGCCGGACAGGCCGAGCTCGGTCGCCACGCGGTGCACGAAGGGCCGGAAGCCAACCCCCTGCACGACACCGGTCACGGTGATGCGCTGCCGAACCCGGGTATGAGCGGGGTCATGCCGCAGCAGCAGGGGCGGCCGGGTCATCTCAGCCGCCCTCCGGGAAGTCGGAAGGATCCGTGCGGCCCCTGCCCATCAGCTCCAGCCCGGCCATCGCCTGTTCGGCGCCCGCGCGGTCGGTCTTTTCGACGGCGAAGCCCATGTGGATGATGATCCAGTCGCCGGGATTGAACGTCTCTTCCGGCAGCATGCCGACGTTGACCCTGCGCTGTTCGCCCGTGACGTCGACCAGGGCCAGCTGCCCTTCGAAGCCGTCCAGCATCCGGATCACTTGACCGGGGATCCCCAGACACATGTCAGGGTTCCCCTCGGGTGGTTGCGACCGGGTGCAGCTGCAACGCCGCGACGATCTCCTCGACGGCCCGCGCGGCGCGGGGAACCGCCTTGGCCACGGCCTCGGTGAGGCCCATGCCCTCCTCGACGCAGCCCGCCTCGCACCCGACGACGACCGTGTACGGCGGCGTGCCGCCCAGCGCCCGCAGGCTGGCGAACACCGCCGCCGGATCCATGCTGTGGCCGTCGAAACCCGCGGCGGCCGAACCGGATTCATGGTCGGCCTGGAAGACGTGCAACGTGCCGGGGTTGCCGCGGCTGGGGACCGCGTCGACGAGCACCAGCGTGTCCCATTCCTCGAGCAGGTCGTAGGCCAGGTGCATGCCGCGGATGCCGTAGTCGGTGACGCGGACGCTCGGGTCGTCCTGCGCGATGTCGGCATTGCGGATCACTTCCGATCCGAAACCGTCGTCGCCCAGGAAGATGTTGCCGATGCCCGCAACCAGGATGCGCGCCGTCATCTCCGTCGTCCGAGCAAGTTACATCCGCCTCAGCCTGAGGTAGCGGCGGGCGTCGGGTATCGATACCACCCCCAGCGCCAATCCGATCGCGAGCACCAACGCGATGATAGCGAGGAATATCCAACCGAGGATTTCCATCTCGAACACTCCTTTCACGAGTTTGCAGGGCTGCGGTGAGCGTCCAGGGGTTCGATTTCGTCGGGGGAGAAATACAGGTAACGGCCGTACCAGTCGTGCAGGTCGGCGGCGGGGTCGTCCTCGACGACGACCGCCACGTGCTTGTTGCCCTCGACGTCGGAGTGCACGGAGGTCACACGGGCGGTCTTGCCGGCCACGAAGATGTCTTGCGCGTCGGCGTTGCGTCTCGGCCGCAACCGTACCCGGCTGTCGCGCGCCACCCGAATCCCGTTCACCAGCACGGCATCGATCTCCGGACGAACCGCGTTGTCGGCCAATGGATCCCACCAGTCGACCCCCTCCGGGATCTCCGGGACCAGGCCCGAGATCGCGTGGGGATCGCGCAGCACGCCGTGCAGCCGCGCCATCGCCTCGGGTGACATTGCGTCGCACTGGTCGATGATCCGCGCCGCGCGCGGGTCGGTGGCGCGGGCCTGCGCCTTCTCCTCGTCCGTCATGGTCATCACGCGCAGGGTGAGGATCTCGTCGATCTCCGTGCAGTCGTACAGGGCGGTGTCGCTCTGTTCGGCGACCTCGGGGTGGTCGTAGAGGATGATCGGCGAGATCAGCAGCAGGTTCCGGGCGCCGGGTGGGCCGGCCAGCACGGGGAAACAGCGGTGCTGACCGCAGCGGGACACCGCGTCGGACGCCGCCGGGGGCGGCTCGAGCAGCGAGACGAACTGCCCTTCGGCGATCTCGGCGATGAGGTGCGTTCCGATCATGGACCGCGCGATCGAGTCGTTCTTGTCGACCGCGCCGTCGCCGACGTTGCTGACCCGCACCGACACCCGGCACAGGTCGCCGTCCGCCTCGCTCGCGACCGTCAGCACGCCGCGCACCTCCCGTCGTTGGCGCACCAGGCGACCACCATCGAGGAGCTCGATGTCGGTGCCCCCATCCGCCGTCACCGACAGTGTCCACGGCCGGCCGTCCAACGCGACAGGGCCGAAGGACCTTTCGCATTCGACCGCCTCGTCCCAGGTGAGCCAGGACCCGCCGGCGGTCGTCAGCTGCTCGACGGGCCGGTATTCGCCGGGGGCGACTTCGCGCTCGGCGCGGCGGTGCTGCAACTGCAGGAACCGCACCGCCAGGCTCAGCTCCCGGGCGCCGTCGACCAGGAACTGCGCCGACAGGGTGGCGTCCTCTCCCAGGCCGGCTTCGGCGGCCCCGGGCGGTCCCAGAACGCCGAATTGCCAGCGTGATTGGTTCTTGCTCGACGTCCCGCGGTACGGGTAGAGCAGGTAGCCCTCGTAGAGCACCGCGTCGGCGACGGCGCGGGCCCGGTCCCGATCCCCGGTCACAGCGCCGTCTCCCGGTCCGCGTCGAGCAGCGAGGTGATCGCGTGGTCGAGGTCGAGCAGACCGTGCGCCGACTTGTAGGCGGCCAGCGCGGCGATGGTTTCGTGACTCAACCGCAGCCATCCGGCGTTCGGGTAGTGCTGGGCGATCAGCTGCCGCCAGACCGCGACGGGCATGTCGTAGCGGTCTTCGCAGTCCCACGGGACTTGCTGGACGGAAAACCCGCGGTCGGATTTGACGAAAATCGTTCCGCTGAACAGGAATTGGAGGGGCATGGCGCCGTCGCGCAGCGCGTGCAGGTATTTGGCCGCGGCGACCTCGAAGTCGTAGGTGCAATCCAGCGGCAGCGCCACCGTCGTGTTGCCGGTGAACCCCTGCACCATCGCGGTGCAGTGCTGCCAGAGGAAGGTGCGCTGGGTGCTCGCCCACCGCTCGCGCGGCCCGAACAGGTCCGTCAACCCGGCGGCCTCGTCGTCGGAGTAGGACCGCCGCAGCGGCTCGATGCGGACCTGGCAGCGCAGGGCGATCGCGTGCACGGGGTCCATCACCTGCGATCCGCCGGTGGCCACGGCGACCCGGGCGGTCAGCACCGGGGTGACGGTGTACGGTTCGGGCGCCACGTCCAGCACGGAGAAGTCGATGTCCATCATGGCGGTGTCATCACTGCGCGCGCTTCGAGGTGGGCGAAGAAGTCGTCGATGAACTCGCGCGCCTGCTGCCCGCCGTCGAACCCACGCCAGAGCAGGCGGAGCCGCCCGACGAATTCGTAGCAGGCGTCGACGGGGACGAGGTAGCTCTGCGGCGGACCCGATTCGGGCACCCGGACCAAGAGCGCCTCGACGTCGTCGGCCAGCAGGCCCACCCGCGCGTCGGCGCCCCTGAGCGCGTCCCAAACATCCAGCGCCAGCTCGGATTCGCAGGCCCCGGCCGGCCCGGGGTAGAAGGCGACGGTGCGCCCGAGCGCGGAGTTGGTGAAGAAGAAGGCGACGCCCACCGGGATCTGCAGCGCCTCCCAGGCGCGCCGGTCCAGCGCGAAGTCGGGGAAGGACAGATATCGGTCGGGCACCGCGCGGTAGCGGAGCTCGGCCCGGGAGTCGGTGAACAGCAGGTAGCAGGCGCGGCACACGCACATCAGCTGGCGGTCGGCCACATTGACCACGTGCTGGTGTTCGTCGGCGATCGATTCCGAGCACATCTCGCACCGCTCGCCGGCCGGTTCGGGGGCCGGCCGGTTGCTGCGGATCTGGGTGAGCACCTCGTACGGGGTCGTCATGCCGGGGCGCCCATCGTCTCGGGCCGCAACGCCACCGACAGCACGCCGTCGCGCGCCAACAGCGGCAGGGGATCCAGGTGCGCCGCGACGTTCACCCCGGCGCCCGCATGCACGACGTCGAACAGCGATCCGCAGCGGGGGCATTCGAGTAGCGACTGCCGCAGCGCCGCACCGGCGAGCGTGTCGTCACAGACGGGGCAGTGGTCGCGGTAGGCGAAGGTCCGGTCGTCGACGCGGCAGGCCAGCAGCGTCGTTCCGTCGACCTGATAGCCCGCGACCTCGCCGGGCGACAGCTCGGCCAGCTCGGGCATTCCGTGCCAGGTGCCGGGGCCGTTCGAATGCAGGTGTGTCAGCAGGGATTCGGCGGGGATGACGCCCGCGGTGGCGGCGTCTGCGGGCACCACCTCGATCGACGAGACCTCGGGCGCCGCCGCGCGGACCGCGTCCTGGACCGCCAGTTCCAACGTCACCGCCGACGACGGGCAGCTCTTGCAACTGCCGGTGAACGCCAACCGCACCGTGTCGCCGTCGACTCCGATCAGGTCGACGTCCCCGCCGTGCGAGCCCAGGTAGGGCCGCACCCGGTCGAGCGCCTCGGACACCCGGCGGTGCACGTCGTGCGGGTGCAGGCCGTGGACAAGGAGCAGGCTGGCCACCAGGTCGTCGGTGGCCAGCCGCTCGGCCAGGCCGGGGCCTGGTCCGTCCTGAACCAGCAGCATGATCCGCTCCAGCCCGGCCCCGTAGAGCCCGACCACCTCGCGGACCAACTCCCTCGCGCGTTCCTGCGCGGCCGCGCCGCCCGCCGCGCAGGAATCCAGCAGGGTCTGGATCCGATCGCCCGCCGTGCGCCATTTCGCGTCGTTGTCCGATGTCATCGGGGGTTCCTCCGGGCGATCCGCCATGCGTCCTCCGTTAATGTGACGACCCCCTGCGCCCGGCTTCGCCGCGCTTGCGATCGTCACTCCCCGACGGGTGACTGTGTTGGCGTGTGCAGTCTGTCGAGGGTCTTGCCCTTGCCCAGGTACATGTGCACGCCGCAGGGCAGGCACGGGTCGAAGCTGCGCACCGTGCGCATGACGTCGATGCCCTTGAAGTTCTCGCGGCTGTTCTCCTCGAAGATGGGCTGGCCCTGCACCGCGTCCTCGTAGGGCCCCGGCGTCCCGTAGCTGTCGCGCGGGTTGGCGTTCCACGGCGTGGGCGGGTACGGGTGGTAGTTGGCGATCTTGCCGTCCCGGATCACCAGGTGGTGGCTGAGCACGCCGCGGACCGCCTCGGTGAAGCCGCAGCCGATCGCCTCGTCGGGCACCTCGAAGCGCTCCCACGTCTTGGTGCGGCCGGCACGGATCTCGGCGAGCGCCTTCTCCGCGAAGTGCAGCGCGCACGCCGCCGCGTAGGCCTGGAAGTAGGTGCGCGCCCGGTCCCGTTCGATCGTGTTGCTGCCGTACTTGGGCACCTTCCACTCGAACTCGACCGGGCCCTTGAGCGCGGTCTTGGGCAGGTTGATCTTGACGCTGTTGCCGGTCGCCTTGACGTAGCCGATGTCGACCAGGCCGGCCAGCGCGGTCGCCCACAACCGGGCCAGGGGGCCGCCGCCGGTGTCCAGCGCCAGGTGGTCCGTGCCGTCGAACCAGCGCGGCGACATCACCCAGCTGTACTTGCCGCCGTCCATGTCGCGCTTCTGCGGGTGCGGGTTGGTGTGCTGGTTCCAGGGGTGGCGCCGGTCCACCTGGTTGCCGAGGGGGTCGGTCTTGACGAACATCTCCTGGTCGGTCCAGTCGTCGTAATACGAACTGCCCAAGAGGATCCGGATGCCGAGGTTGATGTCCACCAGCGAGTGGGTGAGGAGTTTGCCGTCGACCACCACACCCGGGGTGACGAACATCGCGTTGCCCCAGCGCTCCATGTCCTTGTATTCGAAGTTGCACACCTCGGGGTCCTGGAAGGAGCCCCAGCAGCCCAGCAGCGTGCGGCGCAGCCCGACCTTCTCGTAGCCGGGCAGCGCGTCGTAGAAGAAGTCGAACAGGTCGTCGTGCATCGGCACGACCTTCTTCATGAACTCGACGTAGCGCATCAGCCGGGTCATGTAGTCGGTCATCAGCTGGATGGTCGCGACGGTGCCCACCCCGCCGGGGTACAGCGTGGACGGGTGCACGTGGCGACCCTCCATGAGGCAGAACATCTCCCGAGTCCAGCGGCTGACCACCAGCGCCTCCCGGTAGAACTCGCCGCTGAACGGGTTGAGCGAGCGCATGATGTCGGCGATGGTGCGGTACCCGTGCGCGTCGGCGTGCGGCGCCTGAGTCTTCTCCGCCAGGGAGAGCACGCTCGGGTTGGTCTCGGAGACCATCTTCTCGCAGAAGTCCACGCCGACCAGGTTCTCCTGGAAGATGTTGTGGTCGAACATGTATTCCGCGGCCTCGCCGAGGTTGACGATCCACTCGCCCAGGTGTGGCGGCTTGACCCCGTACGCCATGTTCTGCGCGTAGCACGAGCACGTGGCGTGGTTGTCGCCGCAGATGCCGCAGATCCGGCTGGTGATGAAGTGGGCGTCGCGAGGGTCCTTGCCCTTCATGAAGATCGAGTAGCCGCGGAAGATCGACGAGGTGCTGTGGCACTCGACGACTTCCTTGTTCTCGAAGTCGATCTTGGTGTAGATGCCCAGGCTGCCGACGATCCTGGTGATCGGGTCCCAGGCCATGTCGACCAGTTGGCCGGGTTCCCGGTTGGCGTGGGTGGGCTCCGGAATGATGGTTGTCATCGCGCTTCTTCTTCCCGCTGTGGGCTGTTCGGCCTGAGGGTTCAGGCGATGGGGACGACGCGCACCCGACCTGGTAGTCGCCTACCAGGTGCGGCGCGCCCCGGTGGTGAGTTGGTTACCGGTGTGGCGCCACCGAGGTTCCTTGTCGACGGTGCGCGCCGTGATACCCCTCAAATTGCGAATCACGGTGCCGTACAGGCCCGATGCGGCGCTGGAGAACTTGCCCCCCGGCGGTTCGTCCATGAACGGCATGAACTTGTCGGGGAAGCCCGGCATCGTGCATCCGATGCAGATCCCGCCCACGTTGGGGCAGCCGCCGACACCGTTGATCCATCCCCGCTTGGGCACGTTGCATTTGACCACTGGGCCCCAACAGCCAAGCTTGACAATGCATTTCGGCGATCCGTATTCGGTGGCGAAGTCGCCCTGCTCGTAGTAGCCCGCCCGGTCACAGCCTTCGTGGACGGTGGCGCCGAACAACCAGGTGGGGCGCAGCGCGTCGTCGAGCGGAATCATCGGCGCCTGGCCGGTCGCCATGTAGAGCAGATAGGTCAGCGTCTCCGACAGGTTGTCGGGATGGATCGGGCAACCGGGCACACACACGATCGGGATGCCGGCCTTGCTCTTCCAGTCCCAGCCGAGGTAGTCGGGTACCCCCATCGCCCCCGTCGGGTTGCCGGCCATTGCGTGGATGCCCCCGTAGGTGGCGCAGGTCCCGACCGCGACGATCGCGGTGGCCTTGGGCGACAACCGGTCGAGCCACTCGCTGGTGGTCATCGGCTGGCCGGTGGCCGGGTCGTTGCCGAACCCGCACCAATAGCCCTCGTCCTTGATCTTCTCGTTGGGGATGGATCCTTCGACGACGAGCACGAAGGGTTCCAGCTCGCCACGATCGGCTTTGAAGAACCAGGACAGGAAGTCGTCCGCCCCCCCGTTGGGTCCGCACTCGAAATCGATGAGCGGCCAGTGCACGGCGACCTTCGGCAGCCCCGGCAGAGCGCCCAAGGCGATCTCCTCGACGCTGGGTTGGGTGGCGGCAGTCAACGCCACCGAATCGCCGTCACAACTGAGCCCAGCATTGATCCATAGAACATGAATCAATGTTTCTTCCGCTTTGACTGCTGCTTCTGTTGGCATGCTGCAGCTTTCCGGGACCGGGCTGGGGCCCCTGCGCCGCCGGAGTCGACCGTCGGCCCACTTGCGCGGCGCTAATTTCCGGGTCTACTCCTCACCACCGGGCGTGTCAACGGTTCCGCGGCACCAACTGGTTAGACAACCGTTGCATCGCCCTGCCGTGCCGCCGCACGCGCACCCGGCGCCATGCGAAAAGTTCCGGCGTCCTGCAAAACCCTTGCAAGACGGACCGGTTAGGCTCGCGGCTCGGCGGCGAAACGTCGCAGCCAGCCGAACCACGCGCCCATCCCGGCGCCGGTGCGCGCACTGAGCGGCAGGATCGTCGCCGCCGCATTGACCTGGCGCACATGGGAGATGTAGGTGTCGACGTCGACGTCGAGGTACGGAACCAAGTCAATCTTGTTGATCAACACCACATCCACCGACCGGAACATGACCGGGTACTTCAGCGGCTTGTCCTCGCCCTCGGTCACGGAGTAGACCATGGCCTTGGCGTGCTCGCCGACGTCGAACTCCGCCGGGCACACCAAGTTGCCCACGTTCTCGATGATGACCAGGTCCAGGGCGGGCAGGTCGAGCCCCGGCAGTGCCCGGTTCACCATCGGCGCGTCGAGATGGCACTCGCCGCCAAAACCGTTGCTGGTGTTGAGCAGTGACACCTGGGCGCCACGACCGCTGAGCTTGGCCGCGTCCAGATCGGTGGCGATGTCACCCTCGATCACCCCGATCGCGATCTCACCGGCGAGCTCGTCGAGCGTGGCCTGCAGGACGGTCGTCTTGCCCGAACCCGGTGAGCTCATCAGGTTGACGGTGCGCACCCCGTTGCTCTCGAACGCCGCCCGGTTGGCGTCGGCGAGCAGGTCGTTCTCGGCGAAGATCGCCTCCAGCACGTCGACGCGCTGCCTGCCGGTCTGGTACTGGCCGTGATCGCCGTGCCGATGATCGGGATCGTCGTGCTCGTGGGTGTGCACGGTTCCGTCGTCATGCCGATGAAATCTACCCATGGTCAAATCCGTTCGGAGCAGGCGCTTTTCACGAGACGTCCAGCGACGTCACCAAGAATTCGTTGCCGCGCAACACCTCGACGTCCGAACTGTCGCATTGCGGACACCAGATCGACCAGGCCGACGTGATCTCCGATCGCCTGCCGCACGCCCGGCAGCGCACCTCGGCGGCGACGCACTCGAGTTCCAGCTCGGCCTCCGGCATGTCCTCGGCGTCCCGCACCAGGGTCCAGCAGAACGACAGCGACTCGGGCACCACCTGGCGAAGCGCCCCGATCCGAACCCGCACCACGTCGACGTGGCGGCCATCGGCATGCGTCTTGGCCACACCGGCGATCGCCTCGCACAGCGACAGCTCATGCACCGCCGATCACCGGCGTCCGCCCCAGGCTCATGAGCACTGTTCTACACCCGAACGCCCCGAGCGCGCAGCAGTGTTGGGTACCCGCTCAGGAGGACGTCCACTTCTGTTCGAGACGCCCGTAACGCCAGACCAGCAGAGCCACCGCCCAGGTGACGACGAACGTCCCGACGATGAAATAGCCGACGGCGTTGAGATCGAGCCCGCCGATCCAGGTCCAGAACGCGCCCCGCCAGCCGAACTGTTCGGCGAACAGGGTGAGGAGTTCGACGCTGCCGATCAGCAGCGCGACCACCACCGACAGGGCGGTGATGGTGATGTTGTAGTAGATCTTGCGGACCGGGTTGGAAAAGGCCCAGCCGTAGGCGAAGTTCATGAACGAGCCGTCGATGGTGTCCAGCAGGCACATGCCGGCGGTGAACAGCACGGGCAGGCACAGGATCGCGTACCACGGCAGCCCGGCGGCCGCGCTGGTGCCGGCCAGGACCAGCAGCGCGATCTCGGTCGCCGTGTCGAAGCCGAGACCGAACAGCACCCCAACGGGGTAGGAGTGCCACGACTTGGTTATCGATTTGGTGAAGCGGCGCAGGAATCGGTTCATCAGGCCCCGGTTGTCCAGCTGCCGTTCCAGTTCGGCCCCGTCGGTTTCGTGGTCGTAGTCGCCGCGGCGCAGCCGGGCGAACACCCGCAGGATGCCCACCAGCACGATGACGTTGAGCAGGCCGATCGCGTAGAGGAACACACCGGAGACGCCGGTGCCGATCAGCCCCGTGTAGTGGTGCAGCGCCGACGCATCGTTCCGGACCGGCCCGACGATCGTCTTGACCCCGCACGCCAGCAGGACCGCCAGCCCGAAGACCACCGTGGAATGACCCAGCGAGAAGAAGAATCCGACGGCCAGCGGGCGCTGCCCGTCGTTCATCAGCTTGCGGGTGGTGTTGTCGATGGCGGCGATGTGGTCGGCGTCGAACGCGTGCCGCATTCCCAGGGTGTAGGCCGTCACCCCGACGCCGACGCCAAATGCCTTGCCGCCGAAGCTGAATTGCGCCGGGGCCACCAAGGCCGTCAGGGTGAACCAACCGACCACGTGCAGCGCGACAATGACCGCCGACATCGCCGCGAGCCGCCACCACTCCGCCGGCGTGCAGGCGGCGCGAAGCCTGGTCGTCCATGACGGGCGCCAGTCGAGCTCAGTACCGGTCACCGGGGTCCTTCCAGCCTCGGGCGGGGAACCACCGGCACGACTGTATGTGCCGGTACGCGCCACGGTCAACCAGATGCAAATGGATTGCAGGAATCGCCGGCACCCGCCAGGGGGCCGAATCCGGCCGAAAACTGGCGCGCCCGGCTGACGGCGCGCGACACTGAACGGGTGACGCCCAACCCGTCGGCGCTGGACCCGTCCGTCACCGCCCGGATCGGCGATCTGCTGCGCGACCGGGGGCTGCGGCGGATGTCGTCGCGGATACAGGTGCTGGCGGTGCTCGAGCCGGTGCACGGGCACCTGCCGGTGGCCGAGATCCACAAGCGGGTGCGGGCGTGCCTGCCGCACGGCGCCCACCCTCCCGACGTGGCAACGATCTATCGCACGGTGACCACGCTGGTCGGGCAGGGGGTGTTGCACCCGTTGACCCTCGAGGGCGGCGTCACCACCTACGGGATGGCCACCGCGCCGCACCACCATGCCGTGTGTACCGAATGCGGCTCGATCATCGAGGTGCCGGCCGGGCGGCTCAGTTCGGCGCTCGAACACGCGATGGCGGGAAGTTCCTTCGCGCTGTCGGAGGCCGCGGGCCTGACGCTGCACGGCCTGTGTCCGCAATGCCAAGAGGCCAAGCGCCCGCCGAAACGCTCAGGGCGCTGACCTACTGCAGATCCAGTAGCGCGTTCTCCACCACCTCGGGCAGCGCCGGGTGAATCCAGTACTGGCCGCGGGCCATCTCCGGGGCGGTCAGCCCGAAGCTCATCGCCTGGATCAGCGGCTGGATGATCGACGACGCCTGGGGGCCCATGACGTGGGCGCCCAGCAGGCAACCGGTGTTCCGCTCGGCGATCAGCTTGACTATCCCGGTGGTGTCCTCCATCGCCCAACCGTAGGCGACGTCGCCGTAGTCGTGTATCGCGACCGATATGTCGAACCCCTTTGCGATCGCCTGGTTTTCGGTCAGGCCGACGGACGCCAGCTGCGGGTCGGTGAACACCGCCGAGGGCACGTAGCGGTGATCGGTCAACACCATCGACTCGGTGTCGTCCCAGTCGCAGTGCAGGTTGTGCTTCACGACGCGCGCCTCGTGGTTGGCGACGTGCTTGAGCTGGTACGGCGAGGAGACGTCGCCGAGGGCGAAAACCCCACGCGCGGAGGTCCGTTGGTATTCGTCGACCAGCACCCGGCCGTTCTCGAGATCGACACCGGCCTGTTCGGCGTCCAGCAGGTCGGCGTTGGACACCCGCCCGGTCGCGACCAGCAGCAGGTCGGCGTTCAGCGTGGATCCGTCGTCGAGCCGCAGGGAGACGCCGGAGCCGTTGTCGGTGCCGGCCACGACGTTGCGGTGCGTGCGCAATTCCCATTTGGCCGCGGCGATGCGGGTGAAGCGTTTGCAGATGGTGTCGTCGCAGTGCCGCAGCATGGTGGCCCCCCGGATCACCAGCGTCACCCGCACGCCAAGAGCCGAGAAGACATGAGCGAATTCGGCTGCCACGAAACCACTTCCAACGATAACCAGGTGCTCGGGCAGCTCGGGAATGCGCATGATGGTGTCGCTGGTGTGGTAGCCGACCCCGCAGTCGATGATCGCGGGCGGGATCACCGGGCGCGACCCCGCCGCGATCACCACCTGGTCGGCGGTGAATTCCTCACCGGCGTCGGTGCGCAACAGGTAGCGACCGTCGGGCTGAACCGGTCCGAACCGGGTGTGCCGGCTGTACAAATCGACGTTGGGGGCGGCGCGCCGGTAATCTTCGCCGCTCATCGAGATCGGATCGATCCGGCCGAAGACGCGCGAGACGATGTCGTCCCAACGCACCCGGTCGACGTGCGCGTCGACCCCGTAGCGCGCCGCGTCGCGGATCGTCATGGCGACCTCGGCGGCGTAGACGAACATCTTGGTCGGGATGCACCCGACGTTCAGGCAGGTGCCGCCGAACGTGCCCTGCTCGCACAGCGCCGCCCGCTTGCCGAGCAAGCGATCGTCGAGAAGCGTGTTGCCCGAACCGGTTCCGATGATCGCGATGTCGTATGTCTCCACCCCGTCATCCCTTCCTCGAGGATGACTCGGTGCGATCGGAGCGCAGGTAGTCGTCCAGCCAGCGATCCAGCTGACGATAGGCGGCCTGTCGCGGCTCCGGCAGCGACAGGAATACATCGTGTTTGGCGTCGCGGATCGGAACGATGGTGCTGCGATTGCCGATGCAGCCGGCCCGCCTGGCGATCTGGGTGACGTCGAGAACCGCGTCGCCGCGTTGCATGGACGCCGCGTCGCCGGTCTCTCGGACGGTGTGATCCGAGCGCAGGATCAGGTTCGGCACCCCGACGTCGAGGCCGCGGTGTAACCGGGCGTGGCCGCGGCGGATGGCGTTGAGCCAGCCGAGCGTGATGGGGAAGCCGCCCACCGGTTTCCACTGCAGGTCGTAGTCGAACTCGCCGTGATAGTCGCGATGCAGGGTGGTCCCGTAACCGCCCTCGGTGGGCGCGCGGACCACCCCCTTGGACCGCACCCGGGACAGGCCGGCGATCAGCGCCGAGGTCACCGGAAGGCGCAGGACCGCCGGACCGTGCAGGTCCAGGAACGGGCTGTTGAGCACCAAGCCTCCGACGCCGCCGTGGGCCGCGGGATCCCGCCGGCGCAGCCGGTCCAGCCAGAGCGACACGACGAGCCCGCCGGAGGAATGGCCGTACACCAGAACACTGGCGGGCCGGTCGTGCTCGAGGATCCCCGCCAGGGCGTGCTCGAGTTCGGCGTCGTAGTCGTCGAGGCTGGTGATGAAGTGCGGTGTCTGACCGTCGCGGCGCGACCGGCCGCACTTCTGTAGGTCCAGCGCGTAGAAGGCGAAGCCGCGATCCGCGAAGTGATCGGCCAGCGCCGTGTTGAAGAAGTAGTCGGTGTAGCCGTGCACCGCCAGCACGGCGTGGCCCGCGCCGGTCGGCCCGGCGGGCTCGCCCCGCCGGATCAGCGTCGCGACGATCTCCCCCTCGCCGACCGGGTCGGGCCCCAGGGGGATGGTGCGCTGCCAATAACCGGGCAGGACGTCGGGCTCCCAGCCAGTCACGAGGCCAGCTTAGAGGTTTTGCTGGCCATGGGGAGGCGCACGCCGTTCGTGCCCGGTTTGCCTCGGGATAGCCTGGGGACCGGCGCAGTCGAGGGAAGGACCTAGGAGCAGGTGTCATCGCTAGCCCGAACCGCACGGACGGACGTCGTGCTGGTGGGTGCGGGCATCATGAGCGCCACGCTGGGTGCGTTGCTGCGGCGGCTGCAACCGGACTGGTCCATGACCGTTGTCGAGCGGCTGGACGCCGTCGCCGCGGAAAGCAGCAGTCCCTGGAACAACGCCGGCACCGGGCACTCCGCGCTCTGTGAGCTCAACTACACGCCGCAACGCTCCGACGGCTCGATCGACATCACGAAAGCGGTCCGCATCAACGAGCAGTTCCAGGTGACCCGGCAATTCTGGGCCTACGCCGTCGAGCACGGGATCCTGACCGATACCGGCTTTCTCAACGCGCTGCCGCACGTGAGCTTCGTGCGCGGCGCGCAGCGCGTGGATTTCCTGCGCCGCCGGCAGCGGGCCCTGGCCGGTAACCCGCTGTTCGCCGGCACCGAATTCATCGACGACGCGCACGAGTTCGCCCGCCGGCTGCCGTTCATGGCCGCCAAGCGCGACTTCTCCGAACCGACCGCGCTCAACTGGGCCCCCCACGGCACCGACGTCGATTTCGGTGCGCTGGCCCGCCAGCTCATCGGCTTCTGCGTGCGGGGCGGCGCGACCGCGCTGTTCGGCCACGAGGTCCGCGATCTGACCCGGCGATCCGACGGCGGCTGGACGCTGCTGGTCCGCAATCGCCGCACCGGCGAAAAGCACCGGCTGAAAGCCAAATTCGTCTTCGTCGGGGCGGGCGGTGACGCGCTGCCATTGCTGCAGAAGTCCGGCATCAAAGAGGTCAGGGGCTTCGCCGGATTCCCCATCGGCGGCCGGTTCCTGCGCACCGACAACCCGGCGCTCACCGCCGCGCACCGGGCAAAGGTGTACGGGGTTCCGGCGCCGGGAGCCCCGCCCCTGGGCGCGCTGCACCTGGACCTCCGGTTCGTCAACGGCAAGCCGTGGCTGGTGTTCGGGCCGTTCGCCGGCTGGTCACCGAAGTTCCTCAAATACGGCCGCCTCAGCGACCTGCCCCGCTCGGTCAAGCCGGACAACGCGGTGTCCATGCTCGGCGCCGGCCTCACGCAGCTGCGGCTGGTCAACTATCTGCTCGGCCAGCTGCGGCTGTCGGAGCCGGACCGCATCCACGCGTTGCGCGAATTCGCGCCCAGCGCGGTTGATTCCGACTGGGAGCTGACCGTGGCCGGGCAGCGCGTGCAGGTGATCCGGCGGGACCGGCGCAGGGGGGGCGTGCTGGACTTCAGCACCACCGTGCTGGCGGCCGCCGACGGCAGCATCGCCGGGCTGCTCGGCGGCTCCCCGGGGGCGTCGACGGCGGTGCCGGCCATGCTCGAGGTGCTTCAGCGGTGCTTCGGCGACCGGTACCGTTCCTGGCTGCCCGCCCTCAAGGAGATGGTGCCGTCGCTGGGGGTCGAGCTGGCCCGTGAGCCGGCGTTGTACGACGAGGTGTGGTCCTGGGGCACCCAGGTGCTGGGGTTGAAGTCCGATTCGGGGGTGCGGTCATGAGTGAAGCGTTGCGTCGGTCCTGGGCCAAAGACCTTGACGCCCAGACACTTTACGAGCTGCTCAAGTTGCGGGTGGAGGTGTTCGTGGTGGAGCAGGCCTGCCCGTACCCGGAGCTCGACGGGCGCGACCTGCTCGCCGAAACGCGACACTTCTGGCTCGAGACGCCCGAGGGCGAGGTGATCTGCACGTTGAGGTTGATGGAGGAACACGCCGGGGGCCGCAAGACGTTCCGGCTCGGCCGGTTGTGCACCAAACGCAGCGCCCGCGGGCAGGGCCACACCACCCGGCTGCTGCGCGCGGCCCTGGCCGAGGTGGGCGACTACCCGTGCCGCATCGACGCGCAGACCTATCTGGCCGACATGTACGCCCAGCACGGCTTCGTCCGCGCCGGTGAGGATTTCGTCGACGACGGCATTCCCCACGTGCCGATGCTCAAGCCCTCACGCCCGCCTCCTCAGGCCGATACCCGGCCTGAATCGTCGGCGGGCGGGCCGGGCTCCGGCCTGACGGAGCTACCGTGAAGCCGTACCCGTTCAGCGCGATCGTCGGGCACGACCAGCTGCGGCTCGCCCTGCTGTTGTGCGCCGTGCGCCCGGAGATCGGGGGCGCGCTCATCCGGGGCGAAAAGGGCACGGCCAAGTCGACGGCCGTGCGCGGGCTGGCGGCGTTGCTGTCGGCCGCCAACGGCAGCGAGGGGACCGGCCTCGTCGAAATGCCGCTTGGCGCAACCGAAGACCGGGTGATCGGCTCGCTGGACCTGCAGCGGGTGCTGCGCGACGGGGAGCACGCGTTCTCTCCCGGGCTGTTGGCCCGCGCGCACGGCGGCGTGCTCTACGTGGACGAGGTCAACCTGCTGCACGACCACCTGGTGGACGTGCTGCTCGACGCCGCGGCGATGGGCCGGGTGCACATCGAGCGCGACGGCATCTCGCATTCGCACGAGGCCCGGTTCGTGCTGATCGGCACCATGAATCCGGAGGAGGGCGAACTGCGCCCGCAACTGCTGGACCGGTTCGGCCTCACCGTCGACGTGCACGCGTCGCGCGATGTCGACGTGCGGGTGGAGGTGGTCCGCCAGCGGATGGCCTACGAGGCCGACCCGGACGCGTTCGCCGAGCGCTACGCCGACGCCGAGGCCGAACTGGCCCGGCGGATCGCCGACGCGCGCGCGCTCGTCGGTGACGTGGCGTTGCCGGACAACGAGTTGCGGCGCATCGCGGCGGTGTGCGCGGCGTTCGACGTCGACGGGATGCGGGCCGATCTGGTGGTGGCCCGCACCGCCGCCGCGCACGCCGCCTGGCGCGGGGCCACGTCCGTCGGGGAGCAAGACGTCCGGGTGGCCGCCGAGCTGGCGTTGCCGCACCGGCGCCGCCGCGACCCGTTCGACGACCCGGGCATCGACCCCGAGCAGCTGGACGAGGCGCTGGCGCAAGCCGGTGACGGTGACGGTGACCCCGACCACGAGCCCGAGCCCGAGCCGCCGGGCGGTGGGCAGTCCGCCGATGGCCAAGCGCCACAAAGTGGTTCATCGTCGTCATCGAGGCCGCAACCACCGAACGCGATGGGCGACGACCCGCCGCGCCCGCGATCTTCGCCGAAACCGAGCGCGCCGCCGTCGAAGACGTTCCGCGCCAAGGCGCTGACGGTGCCCGGGGTCGGCGCGGGCGCGCCCGGGCGGCGGTCGCGGGCCCGCAATGCCACCGGCAGCGTGATCGCGGCCGCCGGCGGCGACGACAGCGGTTCCGGTGCGCACGGGCTGCACCTGTTCGCCACCCTGTTGTCGGCCGCCGAGCGCGCCGTGGCCGGCCCGTTGCGGCCGGGGCCGGACGACGTCCGCCGGGCGATCCGCGAGGGACGCGAGGGCAACCTGGTCATCTTCGTTGTGGACGCGTCGGGCTCGATGGCCGCGCGCGACCGGATGGCCGCGGTGAGCGGCGCGACGCTGTCGCTGCTGCGCGACGCCTACCAGCGCCGCGACAAGGTCGCCGTGATCACGTTCCGCCAGCACGAGGCGCGGCTGTTGCTGCCGCCGACGTCGTCGGCGCACATCGCGGGCCGGCGGCTGGCGGGATTCGACACCGGCGGTAAGACTCCGCTCGCCGAGGGCCTGCTCGCCGCGCGTGCACTGATCGTTCGGGAGAGGGCGCGCGACCGGGCCCGGCGCCCGCTGCTGGTGGTGCTCACCGACGGCCGGGCCACCGCGGGACCGGACCCGTTGGGCCGCAGCCGGGCCGCGGCCGCCCGGCTGGTGGCCGAGGGCGCCGCCGCTGTGGTCGTGGACTGCGAAACGTCCTATGTGCGGCTGGGTTTGGCCGAGCAACTGGCCCGCCAGCTCGGCGCCCCGGCCGTGCGCCTGGAGCAGTTGCACGCGGATTCTCTGACGCGCGCCGTGCGCGATGCGGCCTGAGGAAGGTAACCGCTCATGCCACAAGGCCGACCGCTGCGGGTCCCCGACGACGGGCTGAGCACCAAGGCGCGCCGCAACACCCCGGTGCTGGCGGTACACACCGGCGCCGGCAAGGGAAAGTCGACCGCCGCGTTCGGCATGGCGTTGCGGGCCTGGAACGCCGGGCTTTCCGTCGCGGTGTTCCAGTTCGTCAAGAGCGCCAAATGGAAGGTGGGCGAGGAGACCGCCTTCGCCCAACTCGGCCGGGTCCACGACGCGCACGACGTCGGCGGGCCCGTCGAATGGCACAAGATGGGCGCGGGCTGGTCCTGGTCGCGCAAGGCGGGCAGCGAGATCGATCACGCGGCGGCCGCGGCCGACGGGTGGGCGGAGATCTCGCGCCGGCTGGCCGGACAACGCCACGACTTCTACGTGCTGGACGAGTTCACCTACCCGCTGAAATGGGGATGGGTGGACGTCGACGAGGTGGTGGACGCCCTGCTGGCCCGGCCCGGCCACCAGCATGTGGTGATCACCGGGCGCGACGCACCGCAGCGGTTGATCGAGGCCGCCGATCTCGTCACGGAGATGACCAAGGTCAAGCACCCGATGGACGCGGGCCGCAAGGGGCAGAAGGGCATCGAGTGGTGAGTGTTCCCGCGGTCGTCGTGGCCGCGCCAGCCTCGGGCAGCGGAAAGACCACCGTCGCAACGGGTTTGATCGGCGCCCTACGACGCGCGGGCCATACGGTGGCACCGTTCAAGGTCGGCCCCGACTTCATCGACCCGGGTTACCACGGCCTGGCGGCCGGGCGTCCGGGCCGCAACCTCGACCCGGTGCTGGTCGGCGAGAATCTCGTCGGCCCGTTGTACGCCCACGGCGCCCGCGGGGCGGACATCGCGGTGATCGAAGGGGTGATGGGGCTTTTCGACGGGCGGATCGCGCCCGCCGCGGCCGGGCCCGCCGAAGGCTCCACCGCCCACGTGGCGGCCCTGTTGGATGCCCCGGTGGTCCTGGTCGTCGACGCACGCGGCCAAAGCCACAGCGTTGCCGCGCTGCTGCACGGCTTTTCGACGTTCGACCCCGCGACGCGGATCCGCGGCGTGATCCTCAACCGCGTCGGCTCGCCCCGACACGAACACGTGCTGCGGCAGGCCTGCGAGCAGGCCGGCGTCGCGGTGCTGGGCGCGATTCCGCGTGCCGCCGAATTGGAGCTTCCGACAAGGTATTTGGGCCTGGTCACCGCGATCGAATACGGGCGGCGGGCGCGGCTCGCAGTCGACGCGATGACCGATCTGGTCGCTCGTCACGTCGACCTGGGGGCCGTGGCGGCGGTTGCCGCGAGCCGGGCCGGCCCGGCCTGGGACCCGGCGGCGGTGGTGGGGGAGACGCCGGGCGGGCGGGCCTGCGTGGCGATGGCGGCGGGCAAGGCGTTCACCTTCGCCTATGCCGAGCACGCCGAGCTGCTGCGCGCCGCGGGGGCCGACGTGGTCGAATTCGACCCGCTGGCAGACCCGCTGCCCGACGGCACCGACGCGGTGCTGCTGCCCGGCGGCTTCCCCGAACAGTTCACCGCGGAACTCTCGGCCAACGACACGGTGCGCCGGCAGGTCAACGCGCTGGCCGCCGCCGGCGCGCCGATACACGCCGAATGCGCCGGCCTCATCTATCTGGCCACCGAACTCGACGGCTATCCGATGTGCGGGGTGCTGGCCGGGTCGGCACGGTTCACCCCGCACCTGACGCTGGCCTATCGCGACGCCGTCGCGGTGGCCGATTCACCGCTGTATTCCGCCGGGCAGCGCGCGGTGGGGCACGAATTCCACCGGACCGCGGTGACTTTCAGCGACGGCTACCAGCCCGCGTGGGTGTACCGGAGCGCGAACGCCGATCCCGTGCCGGATGGCGTCGTGCACGCCGGGGTGCACGCCTCGTACCTGCACACCCACCCGGCGGCCGCGCCGGCCGCGGTGGCGCGGTTCGTCGCGCATGCCGCCGCGGGGCGTCGGCGCCACCATGCCCGTTGACTAGGCTTGCCCGGTGACCGAGAACGCTTACCTCGCCGGACTGCGGCTGGCCGGCAAGAAGGTCGTCGTGGTCGGCGGCGGCACGGTTGCCCAGCGCCGGCTGCCCCTGCTCATCGCGAGCGGTGCGGACGTGCACGTCATCTCCCGCAGCGCCACCCCGGCCGTCGAGGCGATGAGCGGAATAACGTTGTCCCTGCGGGAATACCGCGACGGTGACCTCGACGGCGCCTGGTACGCGATCGCGGCCACCGACGACGCGGGCGTGAACGCCGCGGTGGTCGCCGAGGCCGAACGCCGCCACCTGTTCTGCGTGCGCGCGGACATCGCCGTAGAGGGCACGGCGGTGACACCGGCGTCCTTCAGCTACGCGGGGTTGTCGGTGGGGGTGCTGGCCGGCGGCGAGCACCGCCGCTCCGCGGCGATCCGCTCGGCCATCCGGGAGGCGTTGCAGACCGGGCTCATCACCCCGGACAGCGCCGCCAGCGCCGGCGTGGTGCGCGGGGTCGCGCTCGTCGGCGGCGGCCCCGGCGACCCCGAATTGATCACGGTGCGCGGGCGCCGGCTGCTGGCCCACGCCGACGTGGTGGTCGCCGACCGGCTCGCGCCGCCGGAGCTGCTGGCCGAGCTGCCGCCGCACGTGGAGGTCATCGACGCCGCGAAGATCCCGTACGGGCGGGCCATGGCGCAGGACGCGATCAACGACGTCATGATCGACCGCGCCCGGTCCGGCAAGTTCGTCGTCCGCCTCAAGGGCGGGGATCCGTTCGTCTTCGCCCGCGGCTACGAGGAAGTGCTCGCGTGCGCCGACGCCGGGATCCCGGTCACGGTGGTGCCGGGTGTGACAAGCGCCATAGGGGTGCCCGCGCTGGCCGGCGTTCCGGTCACGCATCGGGCCGTCAACCACGAATTCGTCGTGGTCAGCGGCCACTTGGCGCCGGATCACCCCGAATCGTTAGTGAATTGGAATGCGCTGGCCGCGTTGTCCGGCACCCTTGTTTTGCTGATGGCCGTCGAACGCATCGAGCTTTTCGCCGATGCGCTAATACGGGGCGGCCGACCTGCGGATACGCCGGTGCTGGTGGTGCAGCACGGCACTACCGCTGCGCAGCAGACTTTGCGGGCCACCCTCGCCGACACGCCGGAAAAGATCCGCGCCGAGGGCATCCGACCTCCCGCGATCATCGTGATCGGGCCGGTGGCGGCTTTCGGGCTTTAAACGGTTCTTAAGATTACTGTAAGGTAACCCTTTATGACGGCTCTCAACGACAGTGAGCGCGCGGTGCGGAACTTCACGTCCGCGCGCCCCGATCGTCCGGCCCCGGCGCGCGCCACGCGCCCGGCGGAGACCGCCTCCACCCGCATCAGCAAGTACTACCCGGCATGGCTTCCCTCGCGTCGCTTCATCGCGGCCGTGATCGCCATCGGCGGCATGCAGTTGCTGGCGACGATGGACAGCACCGTCGCCATCGTCGCGTTGCCCAGGATCCAGAACGAGCTGAGCCTCTCCGACGCCGGCCGCAGCTGGGTGATCACCGCGTACGTCCTGACCTTCGGCGGGCTGATGCTGCTGGGCGGCCGGCTCGGCGACACGATCGGGCGTAAGCGCACCTTCATCGTCGGCGTCGCGCTGTTCACCATCTCCTCGGTGCTGTGCGCGGTCGCGTGGGACGAGGTGACCATGGTCATCGCCCGGCTGTCGCAGGGCGTCGGGTCCGCCATCGCCTCCCCGACGGGCCTGGCGCTGGTCGCCACCACCTTCCCCAAGGGGCCCGCGCGTAACTTCGCGACGGCGGTGTTCGCCGCGATGACCGCCATCGGTTCCGTGATGGGCCTCGTGGTCGGCGGAGCGCTGACCGAGGTGTCCTGGCGGCTGGCGTTCCTGGTGAACGTGCCGATCGGGCTGGTGATGATCTACCTGGCCCGCACCGCGCTGCGCGAGACCAACAGGGAGCGGATGAAGCTCGACGCGACCGGCGCCATGCTGGCCACGCTGGCCTGCACCGCCGCCGTCTTCGCGTTCTCGATGGGGCCGGAGAAGGGCTGGGTGTCGATCACCACGATCGGCTCCGGAGCGGTGGCGATGGCCGCCGCGCTGGCGTTCATCATCGTGGAGCGCACCGCCGAAAACCCCGTCGTCCCCTTCGAACTGTTCCGCGACCGCAACCGGCTGGTCACCTTCGCCGCGATCTTCCTCGCCGGCGGGTTGATGTTCAGCCTGACCGTCTGCATCGGCCTGTACGTGCAGGACATCCTGGGCTACAGCGCGCTGCGCGCGGGCGTCGGCTTCATCCCGTTCGTCATCGCGATGGGAATCGGCCTGGGCGTCTCCTCGCAACTGGTGTCGCGGTTTTCGCCCCGGGTGCTGACCATCGGCGGCGGAATCCTGTTGTTCTGGGCGATGATCTACGGCTGGGCTTTCATGCACCGCGGCGTGCCCTACTTCCCCAACCTGGTGCTGCCCATCATCGTCGGTGGGATCGGCATCGGCATCTGCGTCGTCCCGCTGACGCTGTCGGCGATCGCCGGGGTCGGTTTCGATCAGATCGGTCCGGTGTCGGCGATCGCGTTGATGCTGCAGAGCCTCGGCGGCCCGCTGGTGCTGGCCGTCATCCAGGCCGTCATCACCTCCCGCACCCTGTACATGGGCGGCACCACCGGCCCGGTGAAGAACATGAACGACCTCCAGCTGCACGCACTCGACCAGGGCTATACCTACGGCCTGCTGTGGGTGGCCGGGGTGGCCGTCATCGTCGGCGCTGCGGCGCTGCTGATCGGCTACACGCCGGCGCAGGTGGCCCACGCGCAAGAGGTCAAGGAAGCGATCGACGCCGGCGAGCTGTAGCTCGAGGGGTCGCCGACGGCGGCCAACTCCAATGTCCTTGCGCCGGATTCGATAGCGCCCGCGATATCGCATCGGTGGGGCCTCGCATGAGTCCTCGGCTGCTCCGTGCCCGTCCCCGACCAGTTAGGCTGGCCCGCTGTGATCACCCGGATGTCCGAGCTGTTCTTGCGCACATTGCGCGACGACCCCGCCGACGCCGAAGTGCCGAGCCACAAGCTGCTCATCCGGGCCGGCTACATCCGGCCGGTGGCGCCCGGGCTGTACAGCTGGCTGCCGCTCGGCCTGCGGGTGCTGCGCAAGATCGAAGCCGTCGTCCGCGAGGAGATGAACGCGATCGGCGGGCAGGAGATCCTGTTCCCGGCGTTGCTGCCGCGCGCGCCGTACGAGACGACGAACCGGTGGACCGAATACGGCGACGGCGTGTTCCGGCTCAAGGACCGCCGCGGCAACGACTACCTGCTGGGGCCCACGCACGAGGAGGTGTTCACCCTGACCGTGAAGGGTGAATACAGCTCCTACAAGGACTTTCCGGTGTTGCTCTACCAGATCCAGAACAAATACCGCGACGAGGCGCGGCCGCGGGCCGGGATCCTGCGGGTGCGCGAGTTCCTGATGAAGGACTCCTACTCCTTCGACATCGACGAGGCGGGGCTCAAGGCCGCCTACCACGCGCATCGGGAGGCCTACCAGCGCATCTTCAACCGGCTGCGGGTGCGCTACGTGATCGTGTCCGCGGTGTCGGGCGCGATGGGCGGCAGCGCGTCGGAGGAGTTCCTGGCCGAAAGCCCGGTCGGGGAGGACACCTTCGTGCGCTGCCTGGAGTCCGGGTACGCGGCCAACGTCGAGGCCGTCATCACCGCCCGCCCGGAGCCGCCGTCCGCTGAAGTCGTCGCCGGGCTGCCCGAGGCGGTGGTCCACGACACCGGTGACACCCCGACCATCGCCGCCTTGGTGGACTGGGCCAACACCGCGGACCTCGGTCGCACCGTCACCGCGGCGGACACGCTGAAGAACGTGTTGCTCAAGGTGCGCCAGCCCGGCGGGGAGTGGGAGCTGCTGGCCATCGGGCTGCCCGGCGACCGCGAGGTCGACGACAAGAGGCTGGGTGCCGCGCTCGAGCCGGCCGACTACGCGTTGCTCGACGACGCCGACTTCGCCAGGTACCCGTTCCTGGTGAAGGGCTACATCGGTCCGAAGGCGCTGCGGGACAACGGCGTTCGCTACCTCGTCGACCCGCGGGTGATGGACGGTACCAGCTGGATCACCGGGGCGGACGAACCCGGGCGGCACGTCGTCGGCCTGGTGGCCGGCCGCGACTTCACCGCCGACGGCACCATCGAGGCCGCCGAGGTGCGCGACGGCGATCCGTCCCCGGACGGCGCCGGGCCGCTGGTGTCGGCGCGGGGCATCGAGGTCGCGCACATCTTCCAGCTCGGCCGCAAATACACCGACGCGTTCGCCGCCGACGTGCTCGGCGAGGACGGTAAGCCGGTGCGGCTGACCATGGGGTCCTACGGCCTCGGGGTGTCGCGGTTGGTGGCGGTGATCGCCGAGCAGCACCACGACGAGCTGGGGCTGCGCTGGCCGTCGGCGATCGCGCCGTTCGACGTGCACCTGGTGATCGCCAACAAGGACGCGGACGCCCGCACCGGGGCCACCGCGCTGGCCGCCGACCTGGACCGGCTGGGGGTCGACGTGCTGCTCGACGACCGGCAGGCGTCGCCGGGGGTCAAGTTCAAGGACGCCGAGCTGCTGGGCGTGCCCTGGATTCTGGTGGTGGGGCGCGGCTGGGCCAACGGCGTGGTCGAGCTGCGGGACCGCTTCAGCGGCGAGACGCGCGAGCTGTCCACCGGGCCGGCGCTGGCCACCGATGTCGCCGCGGCCCTGACCTGCTAGCCGCAAAACCCTTGCGGCCCTAGTCGTTTCCGCCCGGGAAACTCGTGGTGATGGGCCAGGCGCCCAGCACGCGGTTCCACCGGGCGGCCATCACGGCGCTTTGGGTCAGGGCGGTCGCGGCGAACGCGCGGTCGTCGGCCGTCTCGGCATGCTCGATCACCACGCGCCAGGCCGACGCGCCGTCGTTTTCCATCCGCGCCGCCAGCCGCGCCGCGTCCGCCGCGCTGCCCACCAGGATCGGCAGCTGGTAGCCGGCGGCGGCGACCGGCGCGTTGACCTTGCGGGCGGTCAGCATCGCGATCACGTCGTCGCGGCGCTGCCGGTGCTGGGTCAGGGCCTCCACCACCAGGCCGTTCACGCTGGGCGGCGACAGCGCCGAGACCATGCCGTAGCCGTAGATCGTCGAGTGTTCGATGGCCAGCGCGTCGCACAGGGCGGCGTTGTCGGCGTCCTTGCCGGAGCTCATATCGACGGGCCCCCGGGTACCAGCGCGACCGTGTAGGAGGCCGTGCAGGACGCGATGATCGAGGCGAGCAACCCCGCCCGGTAGCCCGATTCGCCGGCCACCAGGCGGCTGGCGCTGTCCGCCGAGGCGCGCAGTGCGTTGATCACGTCGGACACCGGCGGCGGGGGAGGCGGCGGCCCGGGCGGTTGGGCCGGGCTGGGGCCGACGGTCGTCGTCTCACTCGTCGACGACGTGGTGAGCTTGCCCGCGGCCCGCGAGATCTCCGTGGACAGGGCGCGGGCATGCGCGGCGCGTTGACTGGCGACCACCGTCAGCGCGGCGGCGACCTGCGGTGGATTGCCGACGGCCGCCGCGGCGGCACCGGCCAGCGCGCTGTCCTTGCGGGCCTGGTCCAACGGTCCCAGCAGCTCTTCGACGGCCGGGGGCTTGGGCGGGGACTCGCCGCAGGCGGAGGTGAGGACCCCGAACGCAGCCAGAGCCGCGCCGCCGGCAAGCACACCCCGCCGGTTGACGACGGGATCGGCGCTAGACACAAACACATCCTGCCATCGGTGCGAAGGTGGGCACGAAGCCAGGACGCGATCCCGCCGTCAGACGCGATTCCTGGCGTATCGTTGATAGCTGGCTCTCGCGGGACGGCAGCCTTCGCGTTCCGCCGGGACACTGGAGCCGCCCGCGGGCCAACGGGGGCGGCGACGCCCTCCAGCTGACCGGACAACTCAAGATGAGGAGCTCGCCGTGACCACCGGGCTACCTTCGCAGACGCAGGTGATCGAGCTACTCGGTGATGAGTTCGCGCGCGCTGGATACGAGATCGAAGACGTGGTCATCGACGCGCGGACGCGCCCGCCGCGGATCATGGTGATCGCCGACGGTGACAAAGCCCTCGACCTGGACACCATCGCGACGCTGTCGCGCTCGGCGTCCGCTTTGCTGGACGGCCTCGACGACGTCGCAGACCGCTACGTGCTCGAGGTGAGCTCGCCGGGGGTGGACCGCCCGCTGGCCAGTGAAAAGCATTTCCGCCGCGCCCGCGGCCGCAAGGTCGACGTCGTCCTCGCGGATGGTTCTCGGCTGACCGGCCGGGTCGGCGAGACGCGCGGCGGCGCCGTCGCGCTGGTGGTCCGCGAGGGCCGCGACTATCGGCTGCGCGACATCCCGCTCGCCGATATCGCCAAAGCCGTTGTTCAGGTGGAGTTTTCGCCCCCAGCGCAAGCGGAGTTGGACCTGGCGGGCCAGGCCGACAGGACGGAGGCCGGAGCATGAACCGCGCCAGCGACGATGCAGTGGGGGCGCCCCCGGCCGCGAAGCGGCGAGGGGGACGTAGCGATGTGGGGGCACGCCCCCACAAGTGGGAGGTACCCCCACCCGCTTGCGGGGGAGAGGAGCGGCGCTGATGAACATCGACATGGCCGCGCTGCACGCCATCGAGGTGGACCGGGGCATCTCGGTCAGCGAGCTGCTCGAGACAATCAAATCGGCGCTGCTGACCGCCTACCGGCACACCGAGGGCCACCAGAACGACGCGCGAATCGAGATCGACCGCAAGACCGGCGTCGTTCGCGTCGTCGCCCGTGAGACGGACGACGACGGCAACGTGATCAGCGAATGGGACGACACGCCCGAGGGTTTCGGCCGCATCGCCGCCACCACCGCCCGCCAGGTAATGCTGCAGCGGTTCCGCGACGCGGAGAACGAGCGCACCTACGGCGAGTTCTCCACCCGCGAGGGCGAGATCGTCGCGGGCGTCATTCAGCGGGACAGCCGCGCCAACGCCCGCGGCCTGGTGGTGGTCCGGATGGGGACCGAGACCAAAGCCTCGGAGGGCGTGATCCCCGCGGCCGAACAGGTCCCCGGCGAAAGCTACGAGCACGGCAACCGGGTGCGTTGCTACGTGATCGGGGTGACCCGCGGCACGCGGGAGCCGCTGATCACGCTGTCGCGGACGCATCCCAACCTGGTGCGCAAGTTGTTCTCCCTGGAGGTCCCCGAGATCGCCGACGGTTCGGTCGAAATCGTTGCGGTGGCGCGGGAGGCCGGCCATCGCTCCAAGATCGCGGTGAAGTCCAACGTCCCCGGCCTGAACGCGAAAGGGGCCTGCATCGGCCCCATGGGCCAGCGGGTCCGCAACGTGATGAGCGAGCTGTCCGGCGAGAAGATCGACATCATCGACTACGACGAAGACCCGTCCCGCTTCGTCGCCAACGCGTTGTCGCCGGCCAAGGTGGTGTCCGTGTCGATCATCGACCAGAACGCCCGCGCCGCCCGCGTGGTGGTGCCCGACTTCCAGCTGTCGCTGGCCATCGGCAAGGAGGGCCAGAACGCTCGGCTGGCCGCCCGGCTCACCGGGTGGCGCATCGACATCCGCGGCGACACGCCAGGCGGATCCGATGCGCATTCGGCCGGCCACCCCGAACACGGGGCCACCCACGGGATGGCGCACGACCGCTGACGTGGCAAACCCGCGCGGGTCGCGGAGAGCGGCCGGACCCTCGGGCGGTTCTGACCATCGGATAAGTGACGCTAGACTGAGCCGTGATCCAGCGTGAGCCTTCGGTCTCGGCGCATAGACGTGTAGACGGACCAGTCCGCACGTGCGTCGGGTGCCGGAAGCGAGAGCTGGCCGTCGAACTGCTTCGCGTCGTGGCTGTGTCGGACGGGAACGGCGAACTTGCCGTGATCGTTGACACCGGGACCAGCCTGCCGGGGCGGGGTGCGTGGGTGCACCCCGTACCGCAATGCGTGCAACAGGCGATTCGGCGGCGGGCTTTCACCAGAGCGCTGCGCATCGACCGTCCACCGGACACATCCGCGCTGGTCGAGTACGTGGAAGCGCTCGACCCGCCCGGCAACAGAAGAGGCAGCAAAGAACATGAGCACACCGTGAAGTCCCGATGACCATGCGTCATAGCTAAACCCGAGGCGCGGCCCCACGACTGTCGCCTCTTAGACAGGAGATGTAGTGGCAGGTAAGGCCCGCGTACACGAGTTGGCTAAGGAACTCGGTGTCAGCAGCAAGGAAGTTCTCGCCCGGCTCAATGAACAGGGCGAATTCGTAAAGTCCGCATCCTCGACGGTGGAGGCGCCGGTCGCCCGCCGACTGCGCGAATCGTTCGGGGGCGGCAAGGCGGCTCCGCAAAAGGCCGCGCCCAAGGCGGCCGCGAAGGCCCCCGTCAAGGGGCCGGACAAATCGCTCGATCAGGCCCTGGACAAGGCCATCGGCAACGGCGAAGCGGCCGGCGCGCCCGCCGGCGGTACGACCACCGCCCCCGCCCAAGCCGCGCCCGCGGAAGCGCCCGCGCGTCCCGGTCCGGTGCCCGGCCAACCCGCACCCGGTCAGCCGCAGCCGCCCGCTCCCGGGCAGCCGACCGGCCAGCCCCAGGCCCAGCCCGGTCCCCATCCCGGCATGACGCCGGGTCCCCGGCCCGGCCCGGCGCCGAAGCCCGGCGTCCGCACCCCGCGCGTCGGCAACAACCCGTTCTCCTCCGCGCAGCCCGTCGACCGGCCGATCCCGCGGCCCATGGCGCCGCGGCCCGGTGCGCCGAGGCCCGGCGGTCCGCGGCCCGGGGCGTCACCCGGCAACATGCCGCCGCGTCCCGGCGGTGCCGCGGGTCAGGGCCGCCCGGCCCGGCCCGGCGCCCCGCGCCCCGGCGGTGGCCGGCCCGGCGGGCCCGGCGGCCGCGACGGCGGCGGCGGCAATTACCGCGGCGGTGGCGGCGGAGTCGGCGCCCCGCCCGGCGGTGGCGGTCCGGGAGGTTTTCGCGGCCGTCCCGGTGGCGGTGGCGGCGGTGGCCGTCCCGGTCAGCGCGGCGGCGCCGCCGGCGCGTTCGGCCGTCCCGGCGGTGCGCCCCGGCGTGGCCGCAAGTCGAAGCGGGCGAAACGCGCCGAGTACGAGAACATGCAGGCGCCCGTCGTCGGCGGCGTGCGGTTGCCGCACGGCAACGGCGAGACGATCCGGTTGGCCCGCGGTGCGTCGCTCTCCGACTTCGCCGACAAGATCAACGCCAACCCGGCCTCGCTGGTGCAGGCGCTGTTCAACCTCGGCGAGATGGTCACGGCCACCCAGTCGGTCGGCGACGAGACGCTCGAGCTGCTGGGCAGCGAGATGAACTATGTCGTCCAGGTCGTCAGCCCGGAGGACGAGGACCGCGAGCTGCTGGAATCCTTCGACCTGACCTATGGCGAGGACGAGGGCACCGAGGAAGACCTGCAGACGCGGCCGCCGGTGGTGACCGTGATGGGTCACGTCGACCACGGTAAGACCCGGCTGCTGGACACCATCCGGAATGCCAGCGTGCGCGAGGCCGAGGCCGGGGGCATCACCCAGCACATCGGTGCCTACCAGGTGGGCGTCGACTTCGAGGGCAGCGAGCGGCTGATCACGTTCATCGACACCCCGGGTCACGAGGCGTTCACCGCCATGCGTGCCCGCGGCGCGAAGGCCACCGACATCGCGATCCTGGTGGTCGCCGCCGACGACGGCGTGATGCCGCAGACGGTGGAGGCGATCAACCACGCGCAGGCGGCCGACGTGCCGATCGTGGTGGCCGTCAACAAGATCGACAAGGAGGGCGCCGACCCGGCCAAGATCCGGGCCCAGCTCACCGAATACGGTTTGGTCGCAGAGGATTTCGGCGGGGACACGATGTTCGTCGACATCTCGGCGAAGGAGGGCACCAACATCGAGGCGCTCGAGGAGGCGGTGCTGCTGACCGCGGACGCCGCCCTGGACCTGCGGGCCAACCCCGACATGGAGGCCCAGGGTGTGGCGATCGAGGCGCACCTGGACCGCGGTCGCGGCCCGGTCGCCACGGTGCTGGTGCAGCGCGGCACCCTGCGGGTCGGCGACTCCGTCGTCGCCGGCGACGCCTACGGCCGGGTCCGCCGCATGGTCGACGAGCACGGCGACGACGTCGAGGAGGCGCTGCCGTCGCGGCCGGTGCAGGTCATCGGCTTCACGTCGGTCCCGGGCGCGGGCGACAACTTCCTGGTCGTCGACGAGGATCGCATCGCCCGCCAGATCGCCGACCGGCGCAGCGCCCGTAAGCGCAACGCGCTGGCGGCACGGTCGCGCAAGCGGATCAGCCTGGAGGACCTGGACTCGGCGCTGAAGGAAACCAGCCAGCTGAACCTGATCCTCAAGGGCGACAACGCCGGTACCGTCGAGGCGCTGGAGGAGGCCCTGATGGGCATCCAGGTCGACGACGAGGTGATGTTGCGCGTGATCGACCGCGGCGTCGGTGGCATCACGGAGACCAACGTCAACCTGGCGTCGGCATCGGACGCCATCATCATCGGCTTCAACGTGCGCGCCGAGGGGAAGGCGACGGAGCTGGCCAACCGCGAGGGTGTCGAGATCCGCTACTACTCGGTGATCTACCAGGCGATCGACGACATCGAGAAGGCCCTGCGCGGGATGCTCAAGCCGATCTACGAGGAGAACCAGTTGGGGCGGGCCGAGATCCGCGCGATCTTCCGGTCCTCCAAGGTCGGCATCATCGCCGGCTGCATGATCAGCTCGGGGGTGGTGCGCCGCAACGCCAAGGCTCGGCTGTTGCGGGACAACATCGTGGTCGTCGACAACCTCTCGATCACCTCGCTGCGCCGGGAGAAGGACGACGTGACCGAGGTCCGCGAGGGCTTCGAGTGCGGTATGACGCTGGGCTACTCCGATATCAAGGAAGGCGACATCATCGAGTCCTACGAGCTCGTCGAGAAGGAGCGCGCCTGATGGCCGACCCGGCCCGGGCGCGCCGACTGGCCAAACGCATCAACACGATCGTCGCCTCGGCGATCGAGTTCGAGATCAAGGATCCGGGCCTCGACGGGGTGACCATCGTCGACACGAAGGTCACCGCCGACCTCCACGACGCGACGGTGTTCTACACCGTGATGGGCCCCACCCTGGACGACGAGCCGGACTACGCCGCCGCCGCGTCGGCGCTGGAACGGGCCAAGGGCGCGCTGCGCACCATGGTCGGGGCCGGCACCGGCGTGCGCTTCACGCCCACCCTGACATTCACCCGCGACACCACGTTGGACACCGTGGCGCGGATGGACGAGTTGCTGGCGCGGGCGCGCGCCGCGGACGCCGACCTGGAGCGGGTCCGCTCCGGCGCCAAGCCGGCCGGTGAAGCCGATCCATATCGCGTGAGGGACGCCGATGACGGCGATCGACCCGAAGACTGAGGTAGCGGGCGCCGGGGCGCGCGTCGACGTCTGGGGCGCAGTCGAGCTGTTGTCGAACGCCGAGACGGTCGCGGTGCTCGCCCATGTCCACCCAGACGCCGACACCATCGGCGCGGGCCTGGCGCTGGGCTTGGTGCTGGACAGGTGCGGCAAGCGCGTCGAGGTCGGCTTCGCCGAGCCGGCGACGCTGCCGGAGTCGCTGTCGTCGCTGCCCGGGTGCTGGCTGCTGGTCGGTGCGGACGCGATGCGGCGCGACGTCGATTTGGTTGTCACCGTTGATGTTCCGAGCGTCAAGCGGCTGGGCGCGTTGAGCGGCCTGGCCCGCCGGGGCCAGGAGTTGCTGGTGATCGACCACCACGCCTCCAACGAGGAGTTCGGGACCGCCAACTTCGTTGACGTGTCGGCGGATTCGACCACGATGATGATCGCCGACATCCTCGACGCCTGGGACAAGCCCATCGACCCCGACGTCGCGCACTGCATCTACGCCGGGCTGACGACCGACACCGGATCGTTCCGCTGGGCCAGTGCCCGCGCCCTTCGGCTGGCGGCCCGGCTGGTCGACACCGGCGTCGACAACGCGGCGATCAGCCGAACGCTGATGGACAGCCACCCCTTCACCTGGTTGCCGCTGCTGTCCCGCGTGCTGGGCTCGGCGCAGTTGCTGCCCGACGCGGTGGGCGGCCGTGGGCTGGTGTACGCCGTTGTCGGACACCACGACTGGGTGACTTCGCGCCCCGAGGAAGTCGAAAGCATCGTCGACGTCGTGCGCACCACGCAGCAGGCCGAGGTGGCCGCGGTGTTCAAGGAGGTCGAACCGCAGCAGTGGTCGGTGTCCATGCGCGCCAAGGCCCACGTGGACCTGGCGGCGGTCGCGTCCGCATTCGGCGGCGGCGGCCACCGGCTGGCGGCGGGCTATTCGACGAGCGGCCCGATCGACGACGTCGTGGCGTCGCTGCGCACGGCCCTGGGCTAGAACGCCCAGCTGCCCGAGCGTTGCAGCACGAACCCGTGGTCCCCGCTGGTGGTGTCCAGGCAGGCGACCAGGTTGTCGGCACCGACCGCGCACGTGACGTTCAGGTAGGTCAACTTCTGCCCCGCGCCCAGCAACTTGCCGCCCGGCGGCAGGACGGCCGGGTTGCCGTCGCATCCGCCGTAGGACATGCGGCTCAACTGGTAGCCGGGACCCTTGAACTCGGCCGAACCCACCAGGCAATCGCCCGGATGCGGGCGTCCGCCGAGAACGGGGACGTCGTCGATGCCGGGCATGTCACCCTTGCACCTGATGTCCTGTGACGGCTGCGGCGCCGGCGCCGGGCCGCCGTAGAAGTCGCACGCCAGCGAGTAGGGCGTGGAGAAGCTGATCCGGGGTGGCGTGCCCGGCCCGGTGCCGGTCACGTAGCCGTCCGCCGGGACCGGTGCGAAAGCGTCCAGGTTCGGAAATCCCGGCGGCGGCAGGGCGGCCGCGTGCGGTGCGGGTCCCGCGACCGCGGCCACCGCGAGGGTTGCGGCGCCCGCGAGCACCCGCACGATGACGTCGATGACAGCGCGCATCAGCTGATCGTATTGGTTGCCCTCAGTTCACGCGCCTAGCGGACCTGCGCCCGCCCGCGCTGCAGCACCGCCTCGCGGTTGGCGGCGATGTCGTCGCCGCTGGTCCGGAACTGGCGGGCGGCCGTCGCTTCGAGCCACAGCCCCGCACCGGTCTGCGCATCGTCGATGCGGTGGTAGGAGGCCAGCAGCGCGCGCACCGCGTCCTGGTTGTTCCCGACGATCGACGCCGCCACTGCGCGGGCGGCGCTCAGCAGCCGGTCGTGCGGCACCACCTCGGTCACCAGCCCGGCGCGCAGCGCGTCGGCGGCGGACAGGTAGTCCCCGGTCATGCTCATCCGCCGGGCCAGGCCGACGCCCACCTTCTGCGGCAACCGCACGCTCAGCCCCCAGGTGGGCAGCAGGCCCACCCGGGCGTGGGTGTCGGCGAACCGGGCGTTCTCCGAGGCGATCAGGATGTCGCAGTACAGGGCGAGCTCCAGCCCGCCGGTCACCGCGGCGCCGTTGATGGCACCGATGACCGGCTTGCTCAGTGGTGGCCAGCGCGGGGAGATGTCCGGAAGCGCCGAGGAACCCCCCAACTCCTTGAGGTCCAGGCCCGCGCAGAACACCGGGTCGGTGCCGGTGACGATGATGACGTCCACGTCGTCGTCGGTTTCGGCGTCGGCCAGGGCCCCGAAGAACCGGTCCCGCAGCGCCGAAGACAGCGCGTTGCGGGACTGGGGCCGGTTGAGGGTCAGGGTGCGCACCCGCTCGTCGGTGTCGATCAGCAGGATGTCGTCGCTCATGAGATCACCGTAAAGGGTCGCCGGCCGCGCCTATCGTTGAGGCATGTGCCGGAACATCACCGAGTTGCGCGGGCTTCAGCCGGCGGCCACCCCCGAGGAGATCGCGGCGGCGGCGCGCCAATATGTGCGCAAGGTCAGCGGGATCACCCGACCCTCGGCGGCGAACGCCGAGGCCTTCGAGGCGGCGGTGGCCGACGTCACCGAGGCGACGACGCGGTTGCTCGCGACCCTGCCCGCGCGGCGGCAGCCGCCCAAGACCGTCCCGCCCCTGCGCCGGCCCGAGGTGGCCGCCCGGCTGGCCGGCGCGCAATGACGCACACCGCGACGATGCCCGCGCTCAAGGAGTGGAGCGCGGCCGTGCACGCCCTGCTGGACGGCCGCCAGCGGGTGCTGCTGCGCAAGGGCGGCATCGGGGAGAAGCGGTTCGAACTGGCCGCCCGCGAGTTCCTGTTGTTCCCGACCGTCGCGCACAGCCACGCGGAGCGCGTCCGGCCCGAGCATCGCGATCTGCTGGAAGCGGCCGCCGCCGACAGCACCGACGATCGCTTGGTGCTCCGAGCGGCCGCGAAAGTCGTTGCGGCGGTGGAGGTTGACCGGCCCGACGGCCTCGCGGCGATCGAGGATCTGCACATCTGGACCGCCGAGTCGGTGCGGGCCGACCGGCTCGACTTCCGCCCCAAGCGCAAACTGGCCGTGCTGGTGGTGTCGGTGCACCCGCTGGCCGAGCCGGTGGAGATCGCCCGGACCCCCGACCACGGCGGGTGCAAGAGCTGGGTGGAGCTGCCGGTGCACGCGCCGTTGGGGCCGCCGATGTGCGACCCCGTTCATGACGAGGCCGCGCTAGCCGAGGTCGCCGCCCGCGTCCGCCGCGCCGTTGCCTGACAGGTCACCCGGGCCGACGGGCAGCAGCAACCGGGAGCGCCCGTAGCGCACGGTGTGGGTGACCGGCTTCGATTGCCGGCCGGTCAAGGTCGGCTCGCCGGTGCCCAGGTTGCGCGCGTAGCGGGGAAACCAGCTGCCGGCGATCAGCACGCGGATGCGTGAGCCGGCGCGGAAGCGGTGGGCGATGCCGTCGAGTTCGACCCGGACGGTCTTCCTCGAGTTCTTGGCGATCGCCCCGAGCCTCCGGTAGCCGTCGCTGACGTTCGTCGACCGGCCCTTGGCGTCGACCTCGCTCACCCGCACGAACAGGTCGGCATGCGGGTTGTCCGTGCCGTGCGCCAGCTCGACGGCCGGGCTGCCGTAGACGCACACGTCGTGGGTGAGGGTCAGGCTGGTGAAGGCCAGCACGTCGTCGCGCGACGCGAGCCGGCTGTCGTCGCGATAACCGCCGTTCGGCGACAGCAGCGGGCCACCGGTGGTGGGCGTGGGGTCGGCGGGGTCGTAGCGGAAGGTCGCCGGCGCCAACCTCGTCAGGTCCGTCGGCGCGGTCTCGCCCAGGTGGCCGCCGGGCCGCAGATACAGCGCGCGCTCGGTGGTGGCGGGCGGCCAGTCGGCCACGTTGCGCCACCCCTGCCCCTTGTCGGAGCCGGTGACGTAGACGTGGACGCGGCTGGGCCGGTGCGGGCCGGGCGCACCACCGAGGTGGCTGCCCAGCCAGTCCAGCGACTCCCGCACGCACGTGCTCAGCCCGGTGGTGAGCAGCTGGGTATGCGTCCACGGGCCCATGGTGAGCGCGACGTCGACGCCCCGCCGGCGCAGATGCCCGTACTGCTGCAACGTCTGCCTGACGAAGATGTCCTGCCAGCCGCCGATCAGCAGGACGGGCACGTCGACGCGGTCCAGGGCGTCGCCGCAGCGCAGCCTGTCCCAGAACGGATCGGTGGGGTCGGCGTGCTCGACCCACGACTCGAACCACGGCGCGCCGGCGCCGAGCAGCGCCCGGGCCGTCTCGCCCACCGGCAGCCCCAGTGCCGCCCGGGTCACGTGGCGGCGGTTCTGCAGCTGGCGCAGCGCGGACCGGGCGCGCACCCGATCCTCCTGGTGGGCGACCATGTCGCTCCAGCCCAGGAAGTCGTTGATCGCGAACGAGCCGGTGCCCCACACCGAGGCGTTGAAGTCGTGCGGCCCCACGGTGATGACGGCGGCGGCGAGCTCCGGCGGCGGATCGGTGAGCAGCGCCCACTGGGTGTATCCGAGGTAGGACAGGCCGACGGTGGCGAAGCGGCCGGTGAACCAGGGCTGCTCGCGCAGCCAGGCCACCGTGTCGGCGCCGTCGGCGGCTTCGCTGGCCATCGGCTCGAAATCCCCGCCGGAGCCGAACGTGCCGCGGACGCTCTGCAGCACGACGTGGTAGCCGCGCGCCGCGTACAGCGCCGCGAACACCAGCGAGAACGGGAAGGCGCGCCCGTAGGGACCCCGGACCAGCAGGGTGCCGGCCGCCGCCGCGGTGGTTGGTGCGTAGTGATCGGCCACCAGCTCGACGCCGTCGCGCATCGGCACCCGGACCCGTTCCACGGCGTAATCGGTGGTCGCCGCAGGCAGGCCCAGCAGCCGGCCGACGGCCTTGCCGCCGAGGTGTCGCAGCGTGTGCAGCGAGGGCTGGACGGCGCGCGTCGAGGTGATACTCACGGTGCCCAGGTTAAGGCCGGGCCGCCGTCAGAATTTGTAATAGGGCGTGAGGTCGTTCGCGCGCTGCAGGTTGGTGGACATGCAGTCGACCTCGGGGTTGGAGTAGACGGTCGAGTAGTAGAGCGCCTGCTGCAGCACGCCGTAGCTGGTCTTGAACGCGACCATGCAGGAGTAATACCAGTAGCTGTTGTGATACGTCGGCTTGAGCACCCAGTACTGCGCGGCGCGGTGGCCCGCGATCGTGGTCTCGACGGCGTCGGCCGGCAGCGACGCCTCGTAGGTGCGCCAGATGATGGGCTCGACGGCCAGCTGGTAGTTACCCGCGTCGAAGTGGCAGCGCAGGCCGTCTTCGTGCTCGGGCGGCGTGAAGGCCAGCCCGAGCCGCTGCACCGCGTCGAACGGGATGTCCTCGCACGCGTCGAACGGCCGCGGGTCGGTGGTCGCCACGATCGGGCTCTTCATGGTGGTTTCCAGCGGCGCCGCCGTCGAGCGCAGCTCGACGCGCCCGCCGCCCGTCGGGCCCGGCGCGGCGCCCTGCCAGCCCGCCGTGCCTGCTACGGCCGCCGCGACGAGGGCTCCGACCGCCCCGATCAGACGCACCTTGGCGAACACGACACCCCCTGACGGCTCGGCGCTCCTTGCCCGGGAGTGTACAAGTCGCGTCGCCGAGACCACAGTGAAACAAGAACACGTTCCAATGCCGCGGGCAAGGGCCCGCCCCGACCGGCCGACGCCCACGGGTCATTAGTCTGGTTAATCGTGGCTGGTCAAAATGCGGGGCACGAATCGACCAACGGGGGGCAGCCGACGCTGTGGGCCGTGTCCGATCTGCACACCGGACACCTGGGCAACAAGCCGGTCACCGAATCGCTGCACCCGTCCTCGCCGGAGGATTGGCTGATCGTCGCCGGCGACGTCGCCGAGCGCACCGACGAGATCCGGTGGGCACTCGACCTGCTGCGCCGGCGGTTCGCCAAGGTGATCTGGGTGCCCGGCAACCACGAGCTGTGGACCACGACGCGTGACCCCGTGCAGATCTTCGGCAAGGCCCGCTACGACTACCTGGTCAACATGTGCGACGAGATGGGCGTCGTCACGCCGGAGCATCCCTTCCCGGTGTGGACCGAGCGCGGCGGCCCGGCGACGATCGTGCCGATGTTCTTGCTGTACGACTACAGCTTCCTGCCCGAGGGGGCGACGAGCAAAGCCGAGGGCCTGACCATCGCGCGGGAGCGCAACGTGGTCGCCACCGACGAGTTCCTGCTGTCCTCGGAGCCGTACCCCACCCGGGAGGCCTGGTGCCGGGAGCGGCTCGCCACCACGCGGGCCCGTCTCGAGAAGCTCGACTGGATGACACCGACCGTCCTGGTGAACCATTTCCCCCTGGTCCGCGAGCCCTGCGACGCGCTGTTCTACCCGGAGTTCTCGCTGTGGTGCGGAACCACCAAGACCGCCGACTGGCACACCCGCTACAACGCCGTGTGTTCGGTCTACGGTCACCTGCACATCCCGCGCACCACCTGGTACGACGACGTGCGCTTCGAGGAGGTGTCGGTGGGCTACCCACGGGAGTGGCGGCGCCGCAAGCCGCACAGCTGGCTGCGCCAGGTGTTGCCCGATCCGCAATACGCGCCCGGCTACCTCAACGACTTCGGCGGTCACTTCGAGATCACTCCCGAGATGCGGCAGCAGGCCGCCCAGTTCCGGGAACGGTTGCGGCAGCGGCAATCACGATGACCGGGGAGATGCTGGTTTCCTCGGTGCTGCCGGCATCCGACGGTCTGGCGTACTCCGAGGTCTACACCGATCCGCCCGACCTTGCCCCGCTGCCCGAGGAAGAGCCGCTGATCGCCAGGTCGGTGGCCAAGCGGCGCAACGAATTCATCACCGTCCGGCACTGCGCGCGCGTCGCGCTGGGCGAGCTCGGCCTGCCGCCGGTGCCGATCCTCAAGGGCGAGAAGGGCGAACCGTGCTGGCCCGACGGTGTGGTGGGCAGCCTCACCCACTGCACCGGCTACCGCGGTGCGGTGGTGGGACGCGCCGAAGCGGTGCGCTCGGTGGGCATCGACGCCGAACCGCACGACGTGCTGCCCGACGGCGTGCTGAACGCGATCAGCCTGCCGGAGGAGCGGCACGAACTCGCGACGTTGCCCGAAGGCCTGCATTGGGACCGAATCCTGTTCTGCGCCAAGGAGGCGACGTACAAGGCCTGGTTTCCGTTGACCAAGCGCTGGCTGGGTTTCGAGGACGCCCACATCGTGTTCGACCTCGACCCGCCCGACCGGGGCACGACCGGGGTGTTCGTGTCCAAGATCCTGATCGACGGCCAGGCCCTCGACGGCCCCCCGCTGACCGCGCTGAGGGGCCGGTGGTCGGTGGAGCGGGGGCTGGTGCTGACCGCGATCGTGCTATGACGCAAAGCCCTACCGGGCCCGGCATCGTCGTCGTCGACAAGCCGGCCGGGATGACCAGCCACGACGTGGTGGCGCGCTGCCGTCGCATCTTCGCCACCCGCAGGGTGGGCCACGCGGGGACGCTGGACCCGATGGCCACCGGCGTGCTGGTGATCGGCGTCGACCGTGCCACCAAGACCCTCGGCCTGTTGACGGCGGCCTCCAAGTCCTACGCCGCCACCATCCGGCTCGGCCAGACCACCTCCACCGAGGACGCCGAAGGCGAAGTGCTGCACAGCGTCTCGGCCGCGCACCTGACGCGCGAGGCGATCGCCGCCGCGGTCGCGGGCCTGCGCGGCGACATCGAGCAGGTGCCGTCGGCGGTCAGCGCGATCAAGGTGGACGGCCGGCGCGCCTACCGGCTGGTCCGCGAGGGTCAGACCGTCCAACTGCAGGCCCGGCCGGTGCGCATCGACCGGTTCGAGGTGCTCGACGTCCGGTCCGACGGCCGGTTCCTCGACGTGGACGTGGAGGTCGACTGCTCGTCGGGAACCTACATCCGCGCGCTGGCCCGCGACGTCGGTGCCGCGCTCGGCGTGGGCGGGCACCTGACGGCGCTGCGGCGCACCGGCGTCGGGCGCTTCACTCTCGAGCAGGCCCGCACGCTCGACGACCTGGCCGAGCGGCCCGGGCTGTCGCTGACCCTGGACGAGGCGTGCCTGCTGACCTTTCCCCGCCGCGACCTGACCGCCGACGAGGCCGAGGCGACGGCCAACGGGCGCCCGCTGTCGCCGGCCGGCATCGACGGCGTCTACGCCGGCCGCGGCCCCGACGGCCGGGTGATCGCGCTGCTGCGCGACGAGGGGCCGCGCACCAAATCGGTGGTCGTGATCCGCCCGGCGACGCTGGAGGAATAGGCTGTGACGCGGATCTCCTCAAGCCTGTCGAAGTAAGGGGCGCGCTATGTCCAACAAGGTGTATGTGGTCGGCGTCGGCATGACGAAATTCGAGAAGCCGGGCCGCCGCGAGGGCTGGGACTACCCGGACATGGCACGGGAGTCGGGGACCAATGCCCTGGCCGACGCCGGCGTGGACTACCGCGAGGTGCAGCAGGGCTACGTCGGCTACGTCGCCGGCGATTCGACGTCCGGGCAGCGAGCGCTCTACGAGCTCGGCATGACCGGCATTCCGATCGTCAACGTCAACAACAACTGCTCGACCGGTTCGACCGCGCTTTTCCTGGCGGCCCAGGCCATCCGCGGCGGGATCGTCGACTGCGCGATCGCGCTCGGCTTCGAGAAGATGCAACCCGGCGCGCTGAGCGGGGGAGCCCAGGACCGCGAATCGCCGATGGGCAAACACGTCAAGGCGATGGCCGAGATCGACGAGTTCGCGATGCCCGTCGCGCCGTGGATGTTCGGCGCCGCCGGCCGCGAGCACATGCGGCAATACGGCACCACCGCAGAGCATTTCGCCAAGATCGGCTACAAGAATCACAAGCACTCGGTCAACAACCCGTTCGCGCAGTTCCAAGAGTCATACACTCTCGACGACATCCTGGCCGCGCGCATGATTTCCGACCCGCTGACCAAGTTGCAGTGTTCGCCGACGTCCGACGGTTCCGGCGCGGCGATCCTGGCCTCGGAGAGCTTCGTCGACAGCCACGGGTTGGCCGGCCAGGCGGTGGAGATCGTCGGCCAGGCGATGACGACCGACTTCGCGTCGACCTTCGACGGCAGCGCCAAGAACCTGATCGGCTACGACATGAATGTTCAGGCCGCACAACAGGTTTACGACCGCTGCGGGTTGGGTCCCGAGGACTTCCAGGTGATCGAGCTGCACGACTGCTTCTCGGCCAACGAGCTGCTGCTGTACGAGGCGCTGGGTCTGTGCGGCCCGGGCGAGGCGCCCAAGCTGATCGACAACGGCGACACCACCTACGGCGGGCGCTGGGTGGTCAACCCGTCGGGCGGCCTGATCTCCAAGGGCCATCCGCTGGGTGCCACCGGGCTGGCGCAGTGCGCCGAGCTGACATGGCAGCTGCGCGGCTCCGCCGACAAGCGTCAGGTCGAAAACGTCAGCGCCGCACTGCAACACAACATCGGGCTGGGTGGCGCGGCCGTCGTCACCGCCTATCAGCGCGCCGAACGCTGACCCGATGATCGAGTGGTCCGACGCGGACCTGATGGTCCGGGATGCGGTCCGTCAGTTCATCGACAAAGAGATTCGTCCGCACCTCGACGAATTGGAAACCGGTGCGATGTCGCCGTACCCGATCGCGCGCAAGCTCTTCAGCCAGTTCGGTCTCGACGTCATGGCCGCCGAATCGGTCAAGTCGATGCTGGAGCGCGAGCGCGCCAGGCAAGCGGGCCACGCGCGCGACGAAGAGCCTTCCGGCGCAGGCAGTCCCGGCGGGATGGCCGCCCAGGCGTCGATGGTCGCCATGCTGGTCTCCGAGCTCGCCGGCGTGAGCATCGGGTTGTTGAGCACCGTCTCGGTCAGCCTCGGCCTGGGGGCGACAACGATCATGAGCCGCGGCACGCTGGCCCAGAAGGAACGCTGGCTGCCCGGGCTGATGACGCTGGAGAAGATCGCGGCGTGGGCCATCACCGAGCCGGACTCCGGCTCGGACGCGTTCGGCGGCATGAAGACCACCGTCAGACGGGACGGTGACGACTACCTCCTCAACGGGCAGAAGACTTTCATCACCAACGGGCCCTACGCCGACGTCCTGGTGGTGTACGCCAAACTCGACGACGGCTCATCCCCGGACACGCAGGGCAGGCGCAACCGGCCGGTGCTGGTGTTCGTGCTCGACTCCGGCATGCCGGGCCTGACGCAGGGCAAGCCGTTCAAGAAGATGGGCATGATGTCGTCGCCGACGGGCGAATTGTTCTTCGACAACGTGCGGCTGGGCCGCGACCGGCTGCTGGGGGAGAGCGAGCAGCACGCCGGCGGGGACGGTCGCGACAGCGCGCGTGACAATTTCGCCGCCGAGCGGATCGGGATCGCGATGATGGCGCTGGGCATCATCAACGAATGTCACCGGCTCTGCGTCGATTACGCGAAGACGCGCACCCTGTGGGGCAAGAACATCGGGCAGTTCCAGCTGATCCAGCTCAAGCTGGCCAAGATGGAGATCGCCCGAATGAACGTGCAGAACATGGTGTTTCACACGATCGAGCGGCAGCAGGCGGGCAAACCGCTGACGCTGGCCGAGGCCTCGGCCATCAAGCTGTACTCGTCGGAGGCGGCCACCGACGTCGCGATGGAGGCCGTCCAGCTCTTCGGCGGCAACGGCTACATGGCCGAGTACCGGGTGGAGCAGCTCGCCCGCGACGCGAAGTCGTTGATGATCTACGCGGGCAGCAACGAGGTCCAGGTCACCCACATCGCCAAGGGGTTGTTGAGCTAGGTGGACGCAGTCACCCAGATCGCCCGCGCGGCCGGGCTGCCCAGGTCGACCGTCGTCTCCGCGCCGTCGCCGGATTCGATCGCCACCGAGATCATGCCGGCGAACTCGCGGCGGGTGAGCACCCGTAGCCGCGAGTCGAGATTGATGCCGACGTCGGCGAAGTAGCGCAGCATCTGCGGGTCGGCGTCGGAGATGCGGGCCACGGTTCCGGTGTCTCCGTCGACGCACGCCCACAGCTGGCGGGCCGGCGGGGTGGGCACCTGCCCGTCCGAAGCCGGGATCGGGTCGCCGTGCGGGTCGCGTTGCGGGAACCCCAGCTTGGCGTCGATGCGGGCCACCAACCGATCCGATACCGCGTGCTCGAGGACCTCGGCCTCGTCGTGCACCTCATCCCAGCCGTAGCCGAGCTCGTTGACCAGGAAGGTCTCCAGGAGCCGATGCCGGCGCACCATCGCCAGCGCCGCGCGCCGGCCCGCCTCGGTCAGGGACACGGCCCCGTATTTCTCGTGGTCGACCAGGCCCTGTTCGGCGAGTTTGCGGATCGACTCCGAGGCCGTGCTGGCCGACACCCCGATCTTCTCGGCCAGCATCTTGGTGCTGACCTTTCGCGGCGCGTCCTTGGGGGACCACTCCTGGGCGTTCCAGATGACCTTGAGGTAATCCTGGCCGACCGCGGTGAGACCGCCACGCTCCTCGTCAGCCCGCACGACGACTCTCCTGACGACCCCTCACAACGACAAAGTTTAGGCAACCCACGCCCGATCGTGTGCTCCACGCCACCCTCGCGGCGGCGGATCTCCCGGTCGGCGACGGGGAGCCGTAGGCTTGCGGTCGTGCAGCGGTGGCGCGGCCAAGACGAGATCCCCACGGACTGGGGCAGATGTGTGCTCACCATCGGCGTGTTCGATGGTGTGCACCGGGGCCATGCCGAACTGATCGCCCATGCGGTGAAGGCCGGGCGGGCGCGCAACGTGCCGACCGTGCTGATGACCTTCGACCCGCACCCGATGGAAGTGGTCTACCCCGGCAGCCATCCGGCACAGCTGACGACGCTGGCGCGGCGCGCCGAGCTGGTCGAGGAGATGGGCATCGACGTCTTCCTGGTGATGCCGTTCACCAGCGATTTCATGAAGCTCACCCCGGAGCGCTACGTCCACGAGCTGCTGGTGGAGCACCTGCACGTGGTGGAGGTCGTGGTGGGCGAGAACTTCACCTTCGGCAAGAAGGCGGCCGGCAACGTCGAGACCCTGCGGCGCGCCGGGGAGCGCTTCGGGTTCGCGGTGGAGTCGATGTCGCTGCTGTCCGAACACCACAGCAACGAGACGGTCACGTTCTCCTCCACCTACATCCGATCCTGCGTCGACGCCGGCGACGTGGTGACCGCCATGGAGGCGCTGGGCCGACCGCACCGCGTCGAGGGCGTCGTCGTCCGGGGCGAGGGGCGGGGCATGGAGCTGGGATTCCCCACCGCCAACGTCGCGCCGCCGATGTATTCGGCGATCCCGGCCGACGGCGTGTACGCCGCCTGGTTCACCCTGCTCGGCCACGGGCCGGTGACCGGGACCGTCGTCCCGGGCGAGCGCTACCAGGCCGCGGTGTCCGTCGGCACCAACCCGACCTTCTCCGGACGCACCCGCACCGTCGAGGCCTTCGTCCTGGACACGACCGCCGATCTCTACGGCCAGTATGTGGCGTTGGACTTCGTCGCGCGCATCCGCGGACAGCGCAAGTTCGACTCGGTGCAGGCCCTGATCGAGGCGATGGGCAACGACACCGACCGGGCCCGCACGATGCTCTCGGCGCAGGGCTGATTTCGCCGCGGTTCAGGACGCGACCAGGTCGTCGATCTGGTTGAAGTACGTCGTGCGGCTTCCGGGCGTGAGGCTGTGGTCGACGACGGTCGCCGGATGCGACGGCGGTCCCCACACCTTCTCCAGTTGACGCGGGCCGGCTTAGACCCGCCAGATCCGCTGCACCGGCGCGGCGAACTCGGCGGTGATGGTCAGCGTCAGGTTCTCGGGATCGTGTTGGACGTCGGTGACGGGCAAGGTTCAGTCCCCTTCGGTTCGATCGGATGCGATGAGCTCGTCGACGCGCGCGATGCGACCGCGCCAGAGGAGTTCCAGCTCGCCCAGCATGGAAGCGACCGACCGCACGGCCGTCACGTCCCCGCTGGCCAACTGCTCGCGACCGCTGCGCCGTTTGGTTATCAGTCCGGCCTTCTCGAGCACGGCGACGTGCTTCTGCACCGCCGCAAAGCTCATCTCGTACTTGCCCGCCAGCGTGGACACCGAGTGTTCCCCGGCCAGCGTCCGGCGCCGGCCTGCGATTTCGGCCGACGTCACCGCCGCTGATAGACTCGCCCCCCGATACGGCGTGCGCTGCAGTCCGCGGCGGCCACGGCTGACAAATTTTTCGCGGCACCGATTGATGGAGATGTTCGTGGCGCTGACCGCCGAGCAAAAGAAAGAAATCCTGGGCACCTACGGCCTGCATGACTCCGACACCGGGTCCCCGGAGGCGCAGGTCGCGCTGCTGACCAAGCGGATCGCCGACCTGACCGAGCACCTGAAGGTGCACAAGCACGATCACCACTCGCGGCGGGGACTGCTCCTGCTGGTCGGACGGCGGCGCAGGCTGCTCAAGTACGTCGCTCAGATCGACGTGGAGCGGTACCGCTCGCTGGTCGAGCGCCTGGGTCTGCGCCGCTGACCCGGGCGGGAGACCGCCAAGTGCTCCAGCCCTACTGGTGGGCCAGGTCCGCCCGTGTAGAGTGAGAGCGTTCTGGGCCGGCTCGGCCCGAGCACACGGTGCGGTCACGCAGATCCGCGTGCGCCGTTCCAGCGTGTCACTGTGCACGTCACCAGGGAGCAGCCCGGTCTGTATCGGGCGGTCTTCGGTAGTGGCTGCCGGGCTCTCCGCATCCGGGGCAGGTCGGCCGCTTCGATCGACGGCCGTAGCCGCATTCAGACTCTTTCCTCTCCTTAGGAAGCTCCCCGGTCACCTGCCCGTGACGACGCAAAAAAGCTGAATACCCAGAGAGGCCGTACGGACACCTATGTCTGTCGCTGAAATTGAAGAAGGCGTGTTCGAGGCAACCGCCACCATCGACAACGGGAGCTTCGGCACCCGCACCATCCGTTTCGAGACCGGCCGGCTGGCCCAGCAGGCCGCCGGCGCCGTCGTCGCCTACCTCGACGACGAGAACATGCTGTTGTCGGCGACCACCGCCAGCAAGAGCCCCAAGGAGCACTTCGACTTCTTCCCGCTGACCATCGACGTCGAGGAGCGGATGTACGCCGCGGGCCGCATCCCGGGTTCGTTCTTCCGCCGCGAGGGCCGGCCCTCCACCGACGCCATCCTGACCTGCCGGCTCATCGACCGCCCGCTGCGGCCGTCGTTTGTCAGCGGCCTGCGCAACGAGATCCAGGTCGTCGTGACGATCCTGAGCCTGGACCCCAACGACCTGTACGACGTGCTGGCCATCAACGCCGCGTCGGCGTCCACCCAGATCTCCGGGCTGCCGTTCTCCGGCCCCGTCGGGGGCGTGCGGGTCGCGCTGATCGACGGCACCTGGGTCGCGTTCCCCACGGTCGAGCAGCTCGAGCGCGCCGTGTTCGACATGGTCGTGGCCGGCCGCATCGTCGGCGAACGCGACGGCAAGGCTGACGTCGCCATCATGATGGTCGAGGCCGAGGCCACCGAGAACGTCATCGAGCTGGTCGAGGGCGGCGCCCAGGCGCCGACGGAAAGCGTCGTGGCCGAGGGCCTGGAGGCGGCCAAGCCGTTCATCGCCGCGCTGTGCACCGCCCAGCAGGAGCTGGCCGACGCGGCCGCCAAGCCCACCGGCGACTACCCCGTCTTCCCCGAGTACGGCGAGGACGTCTACTACTCGGTGGCCTCGGTGGCCACCGACGAGCTGTCCAAGGCGCTGACGATCAGCGGCAAGGCCGAGCGCGACCAGCGCACCGACGAGCTCAAGGCCGAGGTGGCCCAGCGGCTCGCCGAGACCTACGAGGGCCGCGAGAAGGAGGTCAGCGCGGCGTTCCGGTCGCTGACCAAGAAGCTGGTCCGCCAGCGCATCCTCACCGACCACTTCCGCATCGACGGCCGCGGCATCACCGACATCCGCGCGCTGAGCGCCGAGGTGGCCGTGGTGCCGCGGGCGCACGGCAGCGCGCTGTTCGAGCGCGGCGAAACCCAGATCCTGGGCGTGACCACGCTGGACATGGTCAAGATGGCCCAGCAGATCGACTCGCTGGGGCCGGAAACCTCCAAGCGCTACATGCACCACTACAACTTCCCGCCGTTCTCCACCGGCGAGACCGGCCGGGTCGGCTCGCCCAAGCGGCGCGAGATCGGGCACGGAGCGCTCGCCGAGCGGGCCCTGATCCCGGTGCTGCCCAGCGTCGAGGAGTTCCCGTACGCCATCCGTCAGGTGTCCGAGGCGCTGGGCTCCAACGGCTCGACGTCGATGGGATCGGTGTGCGCGTCCACGCTCGCGCTGCTCAACGCCGGCGTGCCGCTCAAGGCGCCGGTCGCCGGCATCGCGATGGGCCTGGTCTCCGACGACGTGGACGTCGACGGCAAGTCCGAGCGGCGCTTCGTCACGCTCACCGACATCCTGGGCGCCGAGGACGCGTTCGGTGACATGGACTTCAAGTGCGCCGGCACCAAGGAGTTCGTCACCGCGCTGCAGCTGGACACCAAGCTCGACGGAATCCCGTCCCACGTGCTGGCGGGTGCGCTCGCGCAGGCCAAGGACGCGCGCCTGACCATCCTCGAGGTGATGGCCGAGGCCATCGACGAGCCCGACGAGATGAGCCCCTACGCGCCGCGGGTGACCACGATCAAGGTCCCGGTGGACAAGATCGGCGAGGTGATCGGCCCCAAGGGCAAGGTCATCAACGCCATCACCGAGGAGACCGGCGCGCAGATCTCCATCGAGGACGACGGCACCGTGTTCGTCGGCGCCACCGACGGGCCCTCGGCGCAGGCCGCGATCGACAAGATCAACGCGATCGCCAACCCGCAGCTGCCGACCGTGGGCGAGCGGTTCCTCGGAACCGTGGTCAAGACAACCGATTTCGGCGCGTTCGTGTCGCTGCTGCCGGGACGCGACGGCCTGGTCCACATCTCCAAGCTGGGCAAGGGCAAGCGCATCGCGAAGGTCGAGGACGTCGTGAACGTCGGCGACAAGCTGCGGGTCGAGATCGCCGACATCGACAAGCGCGGCAAGATCTCCCTCGTGTTGGTCGAGGAAGACGGCGCCGCCCCAGCCGACGCCCCGGCCGAGGCCGGGGCTCCGCAGGAGGCCGCGCCAGCCGATGCCGCGAGCTGACCAGGGAAGGCCAGCGGCTGACGCTGCGTTGCGGCGGGGCAAGCACACTGCCACGGCGGAATCGGACCGCCAATCCGCGCTGCGCCGCAGCACGCTTCCGGGCGGCCTGCGGGTCGTCACCGAGTACCTGCCGTCGGTGCGTTCGGCGTCCGTCGGGGTCTGGGTCGGCGTCGGATCGCGCGACGAGGGTGCCACCGTGGCGGGCGCGGCGCACTTTCTCGAGCATCTGCTGTTCAAGTCGACGCCCACCCGAAGCGCCGTGGATATCGCGCAGGCGATGGACGCCGTCGGCGGGGAGCTGAACGCCTTCACCGCCAAGGAACACACCTGCTACTACGCGCACGTCCTGGACAGCGACCTGGAGCTCGCCGTCGACCTGGTGGCCGACGTCGTGCTCAACGGTCGCTGCGCTGCCGACGACGTCGAGCTGGAACGCGACGTGGTGCTCGAAGAGATCGCGATGCGGGACGACGATCCCGAGGACGCGCTCGGGGACATGTTCCTGGGCGCGATGTTCGGCGACCACCCGGTGGGACGGCCGGTGATCGGCACCGCCCAGTCGGTGTCGTCGATGACCCGTACCCAGCTGCACTCGTTTCACGTGCGGCGCTACACGCCGGAACGCATGGTGGTCGCGGTGGCCGGCAATGTCGTCCACGACGAGGTCGTCGCGCTGGTGCGCGAGCACTTCGGGCCGCACCTGGTCCGGGGGCGCCGGCCCATCGCCCCGCGCAAGGGCGCCGGACGGGTGAGGGGACGGCCCGGTTTGACGCTGGGCAACCGGGATGCCGAGCAGACCCACGTCTCCCTGGGCGTGCGCACCCCCGGCCGTAGCTGGCGGCACCGCTGGGCGCTGTCGGTGTTGCACAGCGCGCTGGGCGGCGGCCTGAGTTCCCGGCTGTTTCAAGAGGTTCGCGAACTGCGTGGGTTGGCCTACTCGGTCTACTCGACGGTGGACATCTTTGCCGACAGCGGCGCGCTGTCCGTCTATGCCGCCTGTCAGCCCGAGCGGTTCGCCGAGGTGATGCAGGTGACCAATAACGTCCTCGAGTCGGTGGCTCGCGACGGCATCACCGAGGCGGAGTGCCGGATCGCCAAGGGGTCGTTGCGCGGCGGCCTGGTCCTCGGCCTGGAGGACTCCAGCTCCCGGATGAGCCGTCTCGGCCGCAACGAGCTGAACTACGGCGAACACCGCAGCATCGAGCAGACCCTGCGGAAGATCGACCAAGTGACCGTCGAGGAGGTCAACGCGGTGGCCCGCCGGCTGCTGACCCAGCCCTACGGCGCCGCCGTCCTGGGGCCGTATGCCTCCAAACGGTCACTGCCCCAACAACTTCGGGCGATGGTAAATTAGCTCCGTGGTACTGGGCTTTTGGGACATCATGGTGCCCATCGTGGGTGCGCCGATGGCCGGTGGACCGGGCACGCCCGAACTGGCCGCGGCGGTGTCCAACGCGGGTGGGCTCGGCTTCGTCCCGGGCGGCCACCGCAGCGCGGAGCGGTTCGCCGAGGACATCGCCGCCGCCCGCGCGGCCACCACCGGCCCGCTGGGTGTCAACCTGTTCGTCCCCCAGCCCAGCGTGGCCGACTGGATGGCGCTGGACTACTACGCCGAGGAACTCGAAGAGATCGCCGACTACTACCAGGTCGAGGTCGGCCACCCGCAATATGGCGACGACGACGACTGGGAGCGCAAGCTCGAAGTGGTGGCCGACGTGCGGCCCGAACTGGTGTCGTTCACCTTCGGCGTCCCGCCGCCCGACGTCATCCGGCGGCTGGGGGCACTGGGCCTGTTGGTCATGGTCACGGTGACGTCGGCGTACGAGGCCGGGGTGGCCGTCGCCGCCGGCGCGGACAGCCTGATCGTCCAGGGCCCGGAGGCGGGCGGGCACCGGGGCACCTTCGCGCCCGACATGGAGCCCGGCAGTGAGTCGCTGCATCACCTGATCGATCGCATCCGCCATGCGCATGACGTCCCGGTCGTCGCGGCCGGCGGACTGGGCAACGCGCGGGACGTCGCCGCCGTGCTGCACCGGGGCGCGGTGGCCGCACAGGTCGGCACCGCGCTGCTGCTCAGCGACGAAGCCGGCACCAGCACCGCGCACCGCACCGCCCTGAAGAACCCGGTCTTCGGCACCACCGTCGTCACCCGCGCCTTCTCGGGTCGCTACGCGCGTGGCCTGGAGAACAACTTCACCCGCCTGCTCGACAACGTGGCGCCCCTGGGCTACCCCGAGGTCAACCAGATGACCTCCCCGATCCGGGAGGCGGCGGCCGCGATGGAGGACCCGAACGGGATACCGCTGTGGGCCGGAACGTCGTTCAAGGAGGCCCAACCCGGGCCGGTGGCCGACATCATCGCCAGTCTGGTTGAGACCGACTAGGCCAGCAGGCTCGCCGGATCCGTGAACGGCAAGCCCAGGTCGGCGGCCACCCGTTCGGACAGGAGCCCGCCGTCGTGCGTCGAAAGACCTTTCGCCAGAGCGGGATCCGCTCGGCACGCGGCCTGCCAGCCCCGGTCGGCCAGTTCGAGCGCGTACGGCATGGTCGCGTTGGTCAGGGCCACGGTCGAGGTCTTGGGCACCGCGCTGGGCATGTTCGCCACGCAGTAGAACTGCTTATCGTGCACGGTGAACGTGGGATCGTCGTGCGTGGTCGGCCTGGAGTCCGCGAAGCAGCCGCCCTGGTCGATGGAGATGTCCACCAGTACCGCGCCCGGTTTCATCTGCGCGACAAGAGAATTCGAAACGAGTTCGGGCGCCTTAGCGCCCGGCAACAGGACCGCCCCGATGAGCAGGTCCGCGCGCGTGACGGTGCCCTCCAGCTCGTACGCCGAGGAGTAGCGGGTGCGGACCTGTCCGCCGAACTCCGCGTCCAGCAGTCGCAGCTTGTTGATGTTGACATCGAGAACCGTCACGCTCGCGCCCATGCCGCCCGCGACCCGCGCCGCGTTGTAGCCGGCCGTGCCCGCGCCGATCACCACGACGTCGGCGGGTTTGACGCCCGGGACCCCGCCCATCAGCACTCCGCGCCCGCCGTGGGTGCGCATCAGGTGGTAGGCGCCCACCTGCGCCGAGAGCCGCCCGGCTACCTCGCTCATCGGGGCCAACAACGGGAGGGTGCCATCGGCGCCCTGCACGGTCTCATACGCGATCGACGTTGTGCCGGAAGCCAATAGCGCCTCGGTGCAGGCGCGCGAGGCGGCCAGGTGCAGATAGGTGAAGAGCACCTGACTGCGCCGGAGGAGGCCGTATTCGGCCGGAATCGGCTCCTTCACCTTGAGCAGCAGGTCGGCCTCGGCCCACACCCGTTCGGCGGAGTCGGCCAGTTGGGCGCCCGCCGCCTTGAACTCCTCGTCGGGGATGGACGCTCCCGCACCGGCCCCGGCCTGCACGAGCACGTCGTGGCCGCGGCGGGTCAGTTCGGTGACTCCCGCGGGCGTGATGGCCACCCTGAACTCGTTGGTCTTGGTTTCGGTCGGTACGCCGACTCGCATGGTTGCCCCTCGCGTTGGGAAGTTCGCACTCAAGTGTGGAGAAAGTTCCGATGGGCCGCAATCGAGGTGAAACCGCGCGCGTGCTGGCTATGATCGGCCGATGACCGACCCGTGCGTAACGGCGACCGTGCAGGTCGATGCCCGCCCCGACCTGGTGTATCGACTCATCACCGACCTGCCCACGCTGGCCTCGTTCGCCGAGGAGGCGGTGGCGATGGAATGGCGCAAAGGCGGTGCCCCCCGTCGGGGGGCCGTGTTCACCGGTCACAACGCAAGCAGCAAGCGGCGCTGGCGCACCACCTGCACGGTCACCGATGCCGAACCGGGTCGCGTCTTCGCGTTCGACGTGCGGCACACCGTCGTCCCGATCGCGCGCTGGCAATACGACATCGTCGCGGCCGATGGCGGCTGCCGGGTCACCGAAAGCACCTGGGACCGCAGGCCCGGCTGGTTCCGCAAGCTCGCCGGCAAGGCCACCGGCGTTCCGGATCGCGCGGCCGCCAACGCCGAACACATCCGGCTCACCTTGCAGCGCCTCAAGCAGCGCGCCGAGTCCGAGTAGCCGGCGACCATGCGACGCGACCCCGCCGTAGCCGTCGTCGGTGCGGGAATGTCGGGGTTGTGCGTCGCGATTGCCCTGCTGCGCGCCGGGATAACCGACGTCACCCTCTACGAGAAGGCCGACGAGGTCGGCGGGACCTGGCGGGAAAACACCTACCCCGGTCTGGTCTGTGACATCCCGTCGCGGGTCTACCAGTACACGTTCGCCCGAAATCCCAACTGGTCGCACCTATTCTCGCCCGGCGGCGAGATCCAGGACTACTTCCGCGACGTCGCCGACCGCTTCGGCCTGCGCGACCGCATCCGGTTCGGCACCGAGATCTCCCACGCGCAATTCGAGGACGGCCGCTGGCGGCTGCGCACGCAGGCCGGAGCGGAGTCGACCGTCGACTTCCTGATCTGCGCCACCGGCGTGCTCCATCACCCGCGCCTGCCGTCGATCCCCGGCCTGAATGACTTCGGCGGAAACGCTTTTCACTCGGCTCGCTGGGATCATTCCGTCGAACTGCGGGGCCGGCGGATCGCGATCATCGGCAACGGTTCGACGGGAGTGCAGCTCGTCTGCGGCCTGACGGGTGCGGCGGGCCGGGTCATGCTCTTTCAGCGCACCCCGCAGTGGGTGCTGCGGCTGCCGAACCCCCGATACAGCAGGCTCACCAACATCACCCACAACAGGTTCGGCTGGCTCGACCGGTTGGCCTACCGTTGCTACAGCTTCTGCTACGACCTGTTCGCCGTCGGGCTGACCAAGCCGGGCCTGCGCCGAAAGATCATGGGAGGGCTGTGCCGCGCCAGCCTGCGCGAGGTCCGCGACCCCGAGTTGCGCCGGGCGCTGACCCCCGACTACACGCCGATGTGCAAGCGGCTGGTGATGTCCAATGGCTTCTACCGCGCCGTCCAGCGCGACGACGTCGACCTGGTGACCGCCGCCATCGACCACGTGGAGCGCCGCGGCATCGTGACCGACGACGGCGTCCTGCACGAGGCGGACGTCATCGTGCTCGCCACCGGATTCGACACCCACGCGTTCTTCCGGCCGATGCAGCTGATCGGCCGCGACGGCATCGCGGCCGACGACGTCTGGCGCGACGGTCCGCGGGCCTACCAGACCGTGGCGTTGCCGGGCTTCCCGAACTTCTTCATGATGCTGGGGCCGCACAGCCCGGTCGGCAATCTCGCGCTGACGACGGTCGCCGAATCGCAGGCCGACCACATCGTGCGATGGATTCAACGTTGGCGCGGTGGGGAGTTCGACACGGTGGAGCCCACCTGGCCCGCGACCGATAACTTCAACGCCAAGCTGCGCGCCGCGATGCCGGACACGGTGTGGACCACCGGTTGTCACAGCTGGTACCTGAACAAAGACGGGGTGCCCGAGGTGTGGCCCTTCACGCCGGCCGAACATCGCGCCATGCTGGCGAACCCCGATCTCGGACAGTACGACTTGCGCCGGCGCGTCGCCGCCGGTTGAGCCGGTAGCCCAGATGGGCGACCTTGACGCCGGGTAGCGGCTCCCAGTCCAGGGTGCGGCCGTCGACGTGAAAGCCGTTCCTCTCGTAGAAGGTCCGCGCGTGCGCGTTGCGTTCCGCGCACCATAAGACGACGTCACCCGAAGGGCATTCGGCCAGAGCCGTGGCGAGCAGGCGGCGTCCGACCCCGTGCCGTTGGCATTCCGCCGCGACGTACAGCGAGTCGAGCTCGACCTGCTCGGGGTTGGCGGGATCCGGGCCGAAGATCGTCATTCCGATGGTCCCGGAAGCGGATTCCGCGACCCACATGCTCCAGCCGCGGCGTTGCAGGATTCGCGGGTACGCCAGTATCGCCCAGCGCCGCGGTGATCCGAGAACGTCGAGGGTCGAGTCGGGCAGTATGCCGGTCCAGGACTGCCGCCAGACCGGGTAGTGCATCTCGGCGACGCGGGCGAAATCGTTCGGTCCGGCACGGCGGATCGTGACGTCACTCAAGATGTCACCCGTCATCACGGGCGGGATTGCTCCAGGTAGGCGGCCAGCGCGTTGGTCAGGCCCTGCCGGGCCAGATCCAGGTCGGCGTAGGAGCCGAGCTGGCGTTCGGACACCAGCCCGCGCATCGCGCCCGGGATCAGGGCGGCCACCTCGCGCACCCGATCCGGGTCGACGTCCAGCCCCGCGAAGGCGTTCTGGCAGGTCTCCAGCCAGCTCTTGCCCCAGGAGAACAGCTCGGCGGCGGTGCGCGGGAACAGGCGCTCCAGCTCGGCGGGGTCGCGGGGGAGCGCCGCCCGCAGGTTCTCGATCGCGCGGGAGTCCGGCGACGCCAAACCGTCGTAGAGGGTGTCGATGATGGCGCCGACCCGCTCGCGCAGGGGCGCGTCCGGCGAGATCGGCGCCGACAGCGTCGAGAACGTCGCCGCGCGCCGCTCGGCGGTGCGGTGCAACACCGCCGCCCAGAAGCCGTCGGTGTCGCCGAACTGGTATTGCACGGCTCCCCAGGTGGCGCCGATCTCCTTGGCGATGCGATTGGCCGACACCGAACCCGGGTCGCCGGACGCCAACGACTTGAGCGCGGCTTCGAGCATGCTCTCGCGCGTCGCGTTGCCACGCCGGTTGGGGCGCCGGCTCGCGGTTCCGGCCGCGCTAACCTGCCGCGTCATCGGACGAGCCTATCGCGCCCGCATTTTCATAGAGGGTACTTTGATTTGGTCTGGCCGCCCGGCCTATGATCTCTTCTCAAGGAGGGATCCCGCATGGCCAAGCCGCCGCTGTCGATGAAACCCACGGGCTGGTTCCAGGTCGCCTGGTCCGACGAGATCGATATGGGCGACGTGCACACGATGAGGTACTTCGACCGGGAGATGGTGGCGTGGCGGGCCGAGTCCGGAGAGCTCACCGTGATGGACGCCTACTGCGAACACCTCGGCGCGCACTTGGGTTACGGCGGACAGGTCGTCGGCGAGGTGCTGCAGTGCCCCTTCCACGGGTGGCAGTGGAACGGGGAGGGCCGTAACGTCCGCATTCCCTACCAGGATCGCCCCAACCGCGGCCGGCGCATCCGCACCTACCCCGTGGTCGAACGCAACGAGTCGGTCTACATCTGGCACGACGTCAGGCGCCGCGACCCCTACTTCGACGCGCCGGACGTCTTCGGCGCGTTCCGCGACGGCAGCGGCGCCGACGACTACTACCCACAGCAGCGGTTGTACCGGACGGCCTTGGAGCTGCATCCGCAGTACGTGCTCGAAAACGGCGTCGACTTCGCGCATTTCAAGTTCGTGCACAAGACGCCCATCGTGCCGGTGTTCACCCGTCACGACTTCGCCGAGCCGGTGTCGTTCGTCGACTTCACCATCACGTTCGAGGGTGACGACGGGCAGAAGATCGAAGACGTCAACAGCGGCGTCGAGGCCATCAACGGTGGACTGGGCATCGCGGTGACCAAGAGCTGGGGGATGATCGACAACCGCACCATCTCCGCGGTCACGCCGGTCGACGAGTTCACCTCCGACGTCCGGTTCATGGTCTACATCGGCCGGAACCCGGGTAAGGACCCGGCGCGCGCCGAGCTCAAGGCGGCCGAGTTCGGCCGTGAAGTGATCCGCCAGTTCGAGCAGGACATCGGGATCTGGCAACACCAGCGCTACTCTGAGCTGCCGGCGCTGGCCACCGATGAGTACGCGGGCTTCACCGCAATCCGCAAGTGGGCCAAGCAGTTCTATCAGGAAGGCTGAAGCCGAATGAACGCACCCATCCGCGTCTTCCAGGTCGCCACCGGAAACGTCGGCTCGGAGATGATCAAGCGGATCGCCACCCAGCCCGATCTCGAACTCGTTGGCGTGCACTGCTATTCGCCGGAGAAGATCGGCAAGGACGCGGGTGAGCTCGCCGGCGGGGCACCCAACGGGGTGAAGGCCACCGGCACCGTCGAGGAAATCATCGCCGCCAGGCCGGACGTGCTCACCTTCCACGGCGTGTTCCCCGACGAGGACCTCTACGTCAAGGTGCTCGAGGCGGGCATCAATGTCGTCACCACCGCCGACTGGATCACCGGCTGGCACCGCGACAAGAACCATCCGCACCCGTCGGGCAAGCCGGTGAGCCGGCTGCTGGCCGACGCCTGCGACAAAGGCGGCGCGACGTTCTACGGGACCGGGATGAACCCGGGCCTGAACCAGATACTGGGCGTGGTGTGTTCGGCCGACGTCGCCGACATCGAGAACGTCACCACCATCGAGTCCGTCGACGTCTCGTGCCACCACTCCAAGGACACCTGGATCGAGGTGGGCTACGGCCAGCCGGTCGACGACCCGGAGATCCCGGCCAAGCTGGAGAAGTACACCCGCGTCTTCGCCGACAGCGTGCTGATGATGGCCGATTGCTTCGACCTGGCGCTCGACGAGGTGAAGTTCAGCTACGAGCTGGGCGCCTGCACCAAGGACGTGGACCTGGGCTGGTACACCCTGCCCAAGGGCTCGCTGGGCGGCAACTACATCAAGTACCAGGGCATGGTGGACGGGGTTCCGCGCGTCGAGACGCACCTGGAGTGGCAGATGACCCCGCACACCGATCCGAGCTGGAACATCAAGGGCTGCTACATCACCCAGATCAAGGGCGACCCGTGCGTCTACAACAAGCACATGATCTTCCCCAAGCCCGGAGTGGACCTGTCCAACCCGGACAACTTCGCCTCCATCGGCATGACCGTCACCGGCATGCCCGCGCTGGCCGCGATCAAATCGGTGGTGGCGGCGCCGCCGGGCCTCATCACCAGCGCCGACCTACCGCTGCGCGGGTTCGCCGGCCGGTTCAAGACCTAGGTCAAGGATCCGCAAAGCGTTCCGGGTGGTGGTAGTCGTTGCTGCCCGGGCCGCGACCTAAACGCGGAGGCGGGATCCATTCGGTGCGACCGTTCGGGAGTTTCCTTGTCCGCCAGCCCTTTTCGATCAGCTTGTGATGGGGCGTGCAGGCGAAGGTGAGTCTGTCGGCGTCGGTGAGGCCGCCGGCGGCCCACTCGTCGACGTGGTGGACCTCGCACCAATAGCCCGGCGCGTCGCAACCCGGATGCGTGCAGCCGCGGTCCTTCGCGTAGAGGACGACGCGCTGGTCGGGGCTGGCGATTCGCCGCGACCGGCCCAGATAGATCGGGCGGGCCGCGTGTTCGTCGAAGACCGCCAAATAGTGGTAGGCATGGCGGGCCATCCGGATCACGTCGCGCATCGGCAGCACCGTTCCGCCGCCCGTGACCGCCCGCCCCGTGGCCGCCGTCAGCTCCTGCAGCGTGGTGGACACGATGACGGTGACCGGCAATCCGTTGTGTGAGCCCAATTTCGGGTCACCCAGCCGGCCGCGGACCAACGCGTTGAGCGCATCATGCTGGCGCTGCGCATGGCTGCGCGAGTCGCCGCTCGCGGCCCCGTCGCTGGGTTCGCCTTCGACGCAGGGCGTTTCATCATCCGGATTGCACATGCCGGGGGCCGCGAACCGGGCGAGCCAGGCGTCGAGATTGGCCCGCAGCTCCGGCGAGGCGACCAGCTTTCCGACGCTCATCCCGTCGAGGCGCTGCCCCGTCCAGGCGAAGCCGCGCTGCCGCGCGCGGTCGGCGTCGGAGAATTTCCCGTCCGGGTTGATCCGCAGCGCACACTGGTGCGCGACCTTTTCCAGCTGATCGGGACGCAACCCGACCGCCTGCCGGGCCAGGAATTCTTCGGCGGCCGCCACCGTCTCGGCTGGCACGGCGTCCGGGAGGCCGCGCACGAAACCCTGGATCACCCGCAGGTGCCCTCCGTCGAGGACGCCCTCCCGCCACGCCCGCGAGGTGGCGGGCAACTCCGGTGGCAGCTCCTGACCGGTCAGGGTCACGCGCGGCGAAAGCTGCCCGGCGTCCCGAACCCGCCGGCACGCCTCGGCGTAGCTGATCCGCAACCAGTCGCCGATCACCTTGTGGACCGGACCGCCGATATCGGCGGGATCCTCCCGCGCCAGGCCCGCGATCACGCCGTGGCTCGTCGCGACCTGACGCCGGCGCGAGGTCTCCAGGTGCTCGAGCACCCGCAGCCGAATCACCGGGCTCAGCGCGCCGAAGTTCAGCCCGCGCACGGCCTCGTCGGCCGCGTCCAACGCGTCCAGCGCGACGGCCACTTCGGGCGGAACCTCGATCGAACTCATGTTCGAACACTATCCGGCCACGCCGGCGCCGACCACCCGAAAAGCGACCGTTGTGGATAAACACCCGACTGTGGATGAACCGGCCCGGTCTAGGGTGAAGCCCATGCGGGTAGGCGTCTTGGGAGCCAAGGGCAAGGTCGGTTCGGCGATGGTGGCGGGCGTGCAGGCCGCCGAGGACCTGACCCTGTCCGCGGAGGTGGACGCCGGCGATCCACTCAGCCTGTTCACCGATTCGGACACCGAGGTGGTCATCGACTTCACCCACCCCGACGTGGTGATGGGCAATCTGGAGTTCCTGATCGGCAACGGGATTCACGCCGTCGTCGGCACCACCGGCTTCACCGCCGGCCGCCTGGAACAGGTTGAGGCCTGGCTGGCGAAAAGCCCCAACACCTCGGTGCTGATTGCACCCAACTTCGCGATCGGGGCGGTGCTGTCCATGCATTTCGCCACGCAGGCGGCGCGCTTCTTCGACTCGGTGGAGGTGATCGAGCTGCACCACCCGCACAAGGCCGACGCCCCGTCCGGAACGGCCGCGCGCACCGCCAAGCTGATCGCCGAAGCGCGAAAAGGACTGCCGCCCAATCCCGATGCCACCAGCACCAGCCTTCCCGGCGCCCGCGGTGCCGACGTGGACGGCATCCCCGTGCACTCGGTGCGGCTGGCCGGGCTGGTCGCCCACCAGGAGATCCTGTTCGGCACCGAGGGGGAGACGCTCACCATCCGCCACGACAGCCTGGATCGCACGTCGTTCGTGCCGGGCGTGTTGTTGGCGGTGCGGCGCGTCAAGGAAAGGCCCGGCCTCACCGTGGGGCTCGAGCCCCTGCTCGACCTGCGGTGAACCTCCAATGAACGCCGCCCTGCGCACCCAGCTGCTCATCGCGTTCCTGTGCGTCGCGATGCTGGCCTACTTCGTGCTGCTGGGGCGGATGGCCGTCGCGATGATCGCCTCGGACCGGGCGGCCGCCGTCGGGCTCGGGCTGGCGGTGTTGGTCATGCCCCTCATCGGGCTGTGGGCGATGGTGGCGACGCTGAGGTCCGGGTTCGCCCACCAGAAGTTGGCCCACCTGATCGCGGCGGACGGGATGGAGCTCGACACCAGCGCCCTGCCGCGGCGCGCGTCCGGCCGCATCGAGCGGGACGCCGCCGACGCGCTGTTCGCCTCCGTGCGCACCGAGGTCGAAGACCACCCCGACGACTGGCGCCGCTGGTATCGGCTGGCCCGCGCCTATGACTATGCGGGGGACCGCCGCCGGGCGCGGGAAGCCATGAAGACGGCGCTCGAATTGCAGGGCCGGTGATGAGCGAGCCGATGAGCAAGACGCTGCTGATCGTCCACCACACGCCGTCGCCGCATTGCCAGGAGATGTTCGAGGCGGTCGTGGCCGGTGCGACCGACCCCGAGATCGAGGGTGTCGAGGTGGTGCGGCGGGCGGCGCTGACGGTGTCGCCGGCCGAGATGCTGGCGGCCGACGGCTACGTGCTGGGCAGCCCCGCGAACCTGGGCTACATGAGCGGGGCGCTCAAGCACGCCTTCGACTGCGCCTACTACCAGCTGCTGGACTCGACGCGCGGACGCCCGTTCGGGCTGTACCTGCACGGCAACGAAGGCACCGAGGGCGCCGAGCGGGGCGTCATGTCGATCACCACCGGGCTGGGCTGGGCGAAAGCCGCAGAGACAGTGGTGGTTTCGGGCAAGCCGGACAAGAGCGACCTACAGGCCTGCTGGGAACTCGGCGCGACGGTGGCCGCCCAGCTGATGGTCTAGCTGTAGGTCGGCTGGAACGCCTCGGCCGGCTGGGCCAGCGCAAGCGCCGTGCTGGAGCCGAGCGGCCCGTGCCGGTCGAACAGGGTCGCGGTGCCGGTGGCCACACCCGCCGTGCCGTAATGGCTCTGGGCCGCCAGGCCGAGGAATTCACCGTCCGGCAGGCGGCTGGCGGTGACGGTGTAGTCGGCGTTGATGTAGCGCAAACCGCCGGTGCCCCAATGGGTCAGCGAGCTTGTGATGTCACCGACAAATGCCAGGCGGGTGAAGGGTGTGAGCGGGTGGCCCTGCACCATCGGGCGGAACAGCCTCGTCCACGCGAACTTCTGGGAATGGGCCTGCTCCCACTCGCCGGCCGCGATGCCCGGTGCGCCCCCGGGTGTGGCGCCGTAGCCCCAGATCAGGAACGGCATGTCCACCGGGAAGCCATCGGAGGTGACCGGAAGCGGCGGCATCTCGACCGGGCCGGACCACACCTCCCCGGAAGGATGGTCCCCTCGCCGCAGGAACAGCGCGCTGGCCCGCGCGACGATCTGCCCGTTCTGCTCCAGCGCGGCGTCGACGAGTTTGATCCGCCGGCCCTCCCGCTGCACCGAGGTCTGGATCCGCACCGGCTCGGGCGGCACCGGGCGCAACAGGTCGACCGTCAGGCGGGCGGGCTGGAGGTCGGGATCGATCCCCGAGCGCTCTATGCCGAACGCCAGCAGGCCGCCGACGTTCTGGCCCCCTAGCGCTGCGCCCCACGGTCCCCGCGTCATCGCGCCCGGCAGGTAAGAGTCGCCATCGACAGTGAAGAATGCCTCGGGCATGATGGCGGAATCCTCGATCGTCACCGCTATCACGATAGGACAGGGGGATGGCAAGGACCGGGCATGCCTGAAGTGATCGAAATCCCGCGCCGCCACAACCCGTTCCCCACCACCGGCGTGACCCGTGGCGCCGACGGCATCCCGCATTACGACGAACTCCCGGCCACCCTGCTGGACATGCTCGCCGAGCAGGTCGAGCGGCGCCCGGGCAGCGAGGCGCTGGTCGAACTCGGTGCCGGTCGGCTGACCTACCGGCAGCTGTGGGACCGCGCGGCGCGCGTCTCCGGCGGACTGCGCGCCGCCGGGCTGCGACCCGGTGACCGCGTGGCGGTGCGTTACCCCGCCGGCATCGATTGGGTGCTGGCGTTCTGGGGCACGGTGATGGCCGGCGGCGTTGCGGTGGCGGTCAATACGCGCTCGGCGCAACCGGAGGTCGATTTCGTCCTCTCCGACTCCGGGGCGGCGGTGGACCTGGGGGCCGGCGCCCCGCTGCCCGATGGACAGCCGTACGTCACCGAGCGACTCGGGCCCGCCGACGTGGCCGCGCTGTTCTACACCTCGGGCACCACCGGCCACCCCAAGGGCGTGCCGACCACCCACGAGGCCTTCCTCACCAACACGGAGAACGCGATCCGCTGTCTCGACCAGCCGCGCGACCTGGGCGAAGGCATGCGCACGCTGATCTCGGTGCCGCTGTTCCACGTGACCGGTTGCAACACGCAGCTTCTGGTCGCCGCCCGGCTGGGCGGGGCCTCGGTGATCATGCCCGCCCTCAACCTGGACGCGTTGATCGCCACGCTGAGCGCCGAGCGCATCTCCGTCATGGTCACCGTTCCCGCGGGTTACGCGTTGATGTTGCGGCACAACGCCTTCGCCAACGCCGACGTGTCCGGCGTCCGCTGGGTGGGTTACGGCGGGGCCCCGATAGCCCCGTCGTTGGTGCAGGCGGTGCAGAATGCCTTCCCCCAAGCGACGGTGTTCAACGGCTACGGGATGACCGAGACGGCATCGCTGATGACCGTGCTGCCCAGCCGCGACGCCGTCGAGCACGCCGACTCGGTCGGGTACGCCGTCCCGTCCGTCGACCTCGGCCTGGTCCGGTTCGGCGACGACGAGCCGGGCGTCGGTGAGCTGGTGGTGCGCGGCGCCAACGTGACCGCCGGGTACTGGAACCGCCCGGAGGCGACCGCGGCCACCATCGTGGACGGCTGGCTGCACACCGGTGACGTGGTACGGGTCGACGAAGCGGGCCGGGTGCACATCGTCGACCGGCTCAAGGACATCATCAACCGCGGCGGTGAGAACGTGTCCAGCGTCGAGGTGGAAGCCGTGCTGCTGGCGGCGCCCCACGTCGCGGACGCGTGCGTCCTTGCGGTTCCCGACGACGTCATGGGGGAGAAGGTCGGCGCGGTGTTGTTCGGTGGCGCCGACGAGATCGACGTGCCGGCGGTGCTCGACCACTGCCGCGAGCAGCTCGCCGACTTCAAGGTGCCGCAGTACGTCACGGTGGTCGACAAAGCGCTGCCCCGCAACGCCGGCGGCAAGCTGCTGAAGGGCGAACTCCGTGAGCAGGTGCGGTGGGGGGAGCCGCTGCGATGAGCGCGACCGTGCTGGTCGCCAATCGCGGCGAGATCGCGCTCCGAATCGTGCGCACGGCAACAGAATTGGGCATGCGAACGGTCACCGTCTACGCCGAGGACGATGCCGAGAGCCCCCACGTGCACGCCGCCGACGAGGCAATCGGCCTCGCGGGCGCCGGGCCGCGGGCCTACCTGGACCAGCCCGCGATGCTGGCCGCGGCCAAGAGCTCCGGCGCAGAGCTCATCCACCCGGGTTACGGGTTCCTCAGTGAGAACGCCGAATTCGCCCGCGCCTGCGCCGGCGCCGGGTACACGTTCGTGGGACCGGACGCCGACGCGCTCGAGCTCGTGGGCAACAAGTCCGCCGCCCGCCGCGCCGCCGTCGCCGCCGGGGTGCCGGTGTTGACCGCGACCGACGGGCCGAGCAGCATCGCCGACATCGAGGCGTTCTTTGCCGCCCACGGCGGCGCCATCATCATCAAGGCGCTCGCCGGCGGGGGCGGGCGGGGAATGCGCACGGTGCGCGGCGCCGGGGAGATCGGCGACGCCTACCGACAGTGCGCCGCGGAGGCGCAACTGGGCTTCGGCGACCCGGCGCTGTACGCCGAGGCGCTGCTCGACGGTGCGCGGCACATCGAGGTTCAGGTCGTCGCCGCCCCGGCCGGGCACCAGACCCGCGCACTCGCGCTCGGCGACCGCGACTGCAGCATCCAGCGGCGCTACCAGAAACTCGTCGAAATCGCGCCCGCCCAGGCGCTTTCCGACGGGCTGCGGCGCGACTTGCACCAGGCCGCGGCCCGGCTGTGCGCGCGGGTCGGCCTGCGCGGCCTGGCCACGGTCGAATTCCTGGTCACCGGTGAGGATTTCGTGTTCCTCGAAGTCAATCCGCGAATACAGGTGGAGCACACGGTCACCGAGGAGACGACAGGTTTCGACCTGGTGGCGATCCAGTTGGCGATCGCCGGGGGTGCCTCCTACTACCAGCTCGGGCTGCCGGCCGGTATCGCCTCCGACGGCAACGAAGTCATCGGCGAGCCCGTCGCGCATCGCGGCATCGCGATCCAGGTCCGCGTCAACATGGAGACTTTCGCCCCCGACCTGTCCGTCGTGCCCTCCGCCGGGACGCTCACCGCGTTCTCGCCGCCGAGCGGGCCGGGGATCCGCGTCGACACCCACGGCCGGGCCGGGCTGGTCGCCAACCCGCAATACGACTCACTACTGGCCAAGGTCGTCGCTCACGTGCACGGGTCGTCGCCGCGCGCGGCGGTACGCAAGGCGCGGACCGCCCTCGCCGAGTTCGGCATCGAGGGCGTCCGCACCAACGTCGAATTCCTGCGCGAGCTACTGCGTGACCCCGCCGTCGAATCCGGTTGCGTGAGCACGGGTTTCCTCGACGAGAAGCTGCCCGAGCTGGCGGCCGCGGTGGTGGTGTCGCACCAGCACGACGTCCGCGCCGCGCCGGTCGAGCTCTACCCCGGCGAGGACGTGCTGCGGGCTCAGTTGGCCGGCACCGTGGTCGAGGTGGTGCCCGAGGGGGCCGAATACCCGGCGGGCTCCCAGCTCGTCGTCCTCGAGGCGATGAAGATGCAGCATGTGCTCGCCGCGCCGGATGCGCTGCGGACCGTTCGCAGTCTGGTGACCGCCGGGCAGGTCGTCGGAACCGGCGACCCGCTGCTGGTCTTCACCCGCACGGGCACCGCCGCCGGTGGCGATTCATCAGCGGCCGCAACGGATCTCGACCGGCCGCGCGCCGACCTCGACGAGGTGCGCAGACGGCATCTGTTCACCCTGGACGAGGGGCGCGAGGCCGCGGTGGCCAAGCGGCACAGCCAAGGTCGCCGCACCGCGCGGGAGAACATCGCCGATCTGATCGATCCCGGTAGCTTCGTCGAATACGGCGCCCTGGCGATCGCCGCACAGCGCAGCCGGCGCTCGGAAGAAGACCTGATCGCCAACACGCCGGCGGACGGCCTGGTGGCGGGCCTGGCCACGATCGGAGCGGATCGTTTCGGGCGGGCCGCGGCCGAGGCGGTGGTGGTGTCCTACGACTACACCGTCCTGGCCGGCACCCAGGGCATGCGCAACCATGCCAAGACCGACCGCGCGTTCGACCTGGCCGCCCGACGGCGGCTGCCGGTGGTGCTGTTCGCCGAGGGCGGCGGTGGCAGGCCGGGCGACACCGACGTCGGCGGCGCCGCGGGGCTGGACGTGCCGACCTTCCGGATGCTGGCCGCGCTGAGCGGTCGGGTCCCGTTGATAGCGATCGTCTCCGGCCGGTGCTTCGCCGGCAACGCCGCGCTGGCCGGGGTGTGCGACGTGATCATCGCGACGCCCGACGCCAACATCGGGATGGGCGGGCCGGCCATGATCGAGGGCGGCGGGCTCGGCGTGTACCCGCCGGAGGCGATCGGGCCGATCGGCGTGCAGCGGCGCAACGGCGTCGTCGGTCTGGTCGCCCGCGACGAGGCGCACGCGGTCTCGCTGGCCAAGCGTTATCTGTCGTATTTCCAGGGCACCCTGCAGGACTGGGCGGCGCCGGATCCGCGGCTGGCCCGGCATGTGGTGCCGCAGAACCGGTTACGCGCCTATGACGTGCACCGGGCCATCGAGGCGATCGTCGACACCGGCTCGGTGCTGGAGCTGCGGCCCGACTACGGCGTCGGCATCGTCACCGCGCTGGTGCGCGTCGAGGGGGCGCCGTACGGGCTGATCGCCAACAGCACCCACCACCTCGGCGGCGCCGTCGACGCCGAGGCCGCCGACAAGGCCGGCGACTTCCTCGCCCTGTGCGAATCGTTTCGGCTGCCGGTGATCTCGCTGTGCGACACCCCCGGCTTCATGGTCGGCCCCGACGCGGAGATCCAGGCGGCGGTCCGGCGGTTCGGGCGGATGTTCGTCCTGGGCGCGCGGCTGACCGTACCGCTCGGAATGATCATCCTGCGCAAGGGATACGGGCTTGGCGCGATGGCGATGGCCGGCGGATCATTCCGCGCCCCCCAGTTCACCGTCGCCTGGCCGACCGGGGAGATCGGCGGGATGGGACTCGAAGGTGCCGTGCGGCTCGGGTTCAGCAAGGAACTGGCCGCCGAGGGTGACCCCGTCCGGCGCCAAGAGCTGTTCGACAAGCTGGTGGCGGCGGCCTACGAGCACGGCAAGGCGCTGCGGGCGGCCACCACGTTCGAGCTTGACGACGTCATCGACCCCGCCGACTCCCGGGCCTGGATTGCCAGGCTCCAGGGAGGCTGAGGGTGCGACGGTTATGCGTGGCCGGCGCCGCAGCCGACGCCGGGCAGGCAGCCCTGGCCGCCGGGTACGCCGCCGGGACCGGCGAACTGGCCACCGGAGCCGCAGCCGACGCCCGGCACGCAGCCCTGGCCGCCCGGACCGCCGCCGGGCCCGTTGAACTGGCCGCCGGAACCACAGTTGCCGTTGGCGTCGCAGCCCCCGCCGCCCGGGTCGTCCTTGAACACCACGTGCGTGGGCGCCGCGGACGGCGCAGGTGCGGGACCAACAGAATCGGTGACGGCGATCGGCGCCACCGCGATTGCCGCGGCCGCAGCCCCGCCCATCACCAGTCTTTTCGTGAGGGTTAATTTCGAGGACATGCGCTTCGCATACCACGCACGGGCAGGTGTAAACATCCATCTAGCGAAACGGGAAACCGCTGGCTATCGCGCGACGGAAGGCGCATCACGATGACCTCACTGGATCTGACCGGCCGAACCGCGATCGTCACGGGCGCCTCGCGCGGGATCGGGCTCGCGATCGCCCAGCAGCTGGCGGGCGCCGGGGCCAACGTGGTGCTCACCGCCCGCAAGCAGGAGGCCGCCGACGAGGCCGCCGCGCAGGTCGACGGCAACGCCCTCGGCGTCGGCGCGCACGCGGTCGACGAGGACGCCGCCCGGCGGTGCGTGGACCTCACATGCGAGCGTTTCGGCAGCGCCGACATCCTGATCAACAACGCGGGCACCAACCCGGCCTACGGTCCGCTGGTCGACCAGGACCACGCCCGGTTCACCAAGATCTTCGACGTCAACTTGTGGGCACCGTTGCTGTGGACCTCGCTGGTCGTCAAGGCCTGGATGGGCGAGCACGGCGGCGCGATCGTCAACACCGCCTCCATCGGCGGCCTGCACCAGTCACCGGCCATGGGGATGTACAACGCGACCAAGGCCGCGCTGATCCACGTCACCAAGCAGCTGGCCCTCGAGCTCTCACCCCGCGTTCGCGTCAACGCCATCGCCCCCGGGGTGGTGCGCACCCGGCTGGCCGAGGCGCTGTGGAAGGACCACGAGGACCCGCTCGCCTCCTCAATCGCGCTCGGTCGCATCGGGGAGCCCGCCGACGTGGCCGGCGCAGTGGCCTTCCTGGTTTCCGACGCCGCGAGCTGGATCACCGGCGAGACGATGGTCATCGACGGCGGCCTGCTGCTCGGTGCCGCCCAGGGCTTCCAGACTCGACCGCAGGGCTAGCCGTGAGCTCCGACGATCAGGGGGTCGACCTCGAGGCGCGGGTGCAGGCGCTGCTGGACGAGCACGACCCCGCCACCACCGAGCCGCGGGAATTCCTTGGCGCCCAGTACGACGCGGGCCTGGCCTGGGTGTATCTGCCGCACGGCTTCGGCGGGCTGGGCTTGCCGCGCAAGGCCCAGGAACTCGTCGACGCAAAGCTGGCCGCCGCGGGGGCGCCGGTGGGCGGCACCGCCAAGAATTTCATCGGAATGGGGATGGCGGCCCCCACCATCGCGGCCTTCGGGACCGACGAGCAGAAGCGAAAGTTCTTGCGCCCCTTGTTCACCGGTGAGCAGGTCTATTGCCAGTTGTTCAGCGAGCCCGGCGCGGGCTCGGACCTGGCCGGGTTGGCCACCCGCGCGGTGCGCGACGGGGACGACTGGATCGTCAACGGGCAGAAGGTGTGGACCTCGATGGCCCAGCACGCGCAGATGGCCATCCTGGTCGCACGCACCGACCCGACGGTGCCCAAACACTCTGGCCTGACCTACTTCCTGTGCGACATGACGCAGCCGGGCGTCGAGGTGCGGCCACTGCGCCAGATCACCGGCGAGGCGGAATTCAACGAGGTGTTCCTCACCGACGTGCGGGTGCCCGACGCGAACCGGCTCGGCCCGGTCGGCGGCGGGTGGCGGGTCGCGACCACCACGCTCAACAACGAGCGCGTCGCCATCGGCACCCGCGCCGGAACGCCGCGCGAGGGCGGCATCATCGGCAAGGTCGCCAAGGCGTGGCGGGACGAGCCCGGGCTGCGCAACCCCGCGATGCACGACGAGCTGATGAAACTGTGGGTCGACGCCGAGGTCCTTCGGCTGGCCGGTGAGCGGCTGCGGCAACAGGCCCAGGCCGGCCAGCCCGGCCCGGAAGGCGCGGGCATGAAGGTGGCCTTCGCCCGCCTCGCGCAAGCCATTTCGGGGTTCGACATCGAGCTGCACGCCGAGTCGGGGCTGCGCTACGACGACTGGACCATGCGCCGGACCGAAGTCGTCGATCTGATCGGGCGCGAGCCCGGCTATCGCTACCTACGCGCCCGCGGCAACTCGATCGAGGGCGGCACCTCGGAGATCCTGCGCAACACCATCTCCGAGCGGATCCTGGGCCTGCCGGGTGAGCATCGCGTCGACAAAGACGTCGCGTGGAAGGACCTGAACCGGTGAGCGACCTGCTCTACTCCGACACCGAAGAGGCGCTGCGGGACAGCGTCCGGCATCTGTTCGCCGACCGCTGCCCGCCCGAATCGGTGGCACACGCCTATGACCCCGAACCGCAGGACTTTTCGGGCGTTTGGCGGACGCTGGCCGCCGAGCTGGGGGTCGCCGGGCTGCTGGTTCCCGAATCCCTCGGCGGCGCGGGCGCAAGTGCGCGCGAGGCCGCGGTCGTCATGGAGGAGATCGGGCGGGCCGTCGCACCGGTGCCGTTCCTGTCCAGCGCGGTGCTGGCCACGGTCGCGCTGTTGCGTGCCGGCGACACCGAGACGGTGTCCGCGCTGGCCCACGGCGAACTGACCGCCGCGTTGGCGGTGGCGGTGTCCACCGCGCCCGGCGATCCGGTCGCGGCGGTGGCCCGCGGCGCCGACGGGCTGAGCGGATCGGTCACCAGCGTCGCCGGTGCGGCCGAGGCCGACGTCCTGGTAATACCGGTCGCCGGCCCGGACGGACTCGAGCTGCACACCGTCTCGCGCACCGCGGCCGGTGTGGAGGTGTCGCCGCTGCTGGCGCTGGACATGACGAGACCCCTTGCCGACGTGAGGTTCTCGGGCGCGGAGTCCTCGCGCGTCGGGCCGGCGGACGGACCGGTCGGCGAGGCGCTGCGTACCGGGGCCGCCCTGCTCGCGTCCGAGCAACTCGGAGTCGCCCAGTGGTGTTTTGAGACCACGCTCGATTATGCCAAGCAGCGCAAGCAATTCGGCCGTGCGATCGGCTCCTACCAGGCGATCAAACACCGGCTCGCGGACCTGTGGTTCGAGGTCGGCGCCGCGACGGCGGCCGCCCGCTACGCCGCCGACACCTGCGCCCAAGACGACGTGGGGGCACCTCCCGCTTGCGGGGGAGACGCGGCCGTCGCGGCGGCCCTGGCTCAGGCGTATTGCAGCGGCGTCGCCGTGCACGCGGCCGAGGAGTGCGTACAACTGCACGGCGGTATCGGCATGACGTGGGAGTATCCCGCGCACCTGTACCTCAAGCGGGCCAAGAGCGACCAGTTGATCTTCGGCACCGCGTACCGTCACCGCGCCCGGCTGGCCGAATTGGTGGACCTGCCGCCGAGCGGCTCAGCGCGGTAACGCGGAAGCGAAGACCTCGGTCATGGCCTGCCAGTGCCGTTCGGCCGCGGCCGGGTCGTACGGCGCATTGTCGGGAACCGCGAACCCGTGGCCCGCCGGATACCACTCGACGGTGTGTCGCACGCCGGCCGCCGTCAGCGCCTTCTCGAGCTGCTCGGCGTTCTCGCGCGTGAAGGAGGCGTCGTCCTTGGCGCCACCCACGTACACCGTGGCGCTCATCCGGTCGGCGAGCAGGTGTGGGCTGTCCGCGGTGTCGGTCACCAGGCCGCCGCCGTGGAACGACGCCGCGGCGGCGACACGCTCGGGCACCCGGCCGGCGACGATCAGCGACGTGCGCCCGCCCATGCAGTAGCCGCACACGCCGAAACGTTCACCGGACACCTCGGGCCGGGCCGCCAGGTAGTCGAAGAAGGCGGCTGCGTCGCCGGCCATCTTGTCCGGCGTGACGCTGCCGATCATGCCGAACAGCCGCCTGCGTTCCCGCTCGTCGCCGAACACGGTGGCCATGTCGAACGGTGCCCAATCGCCGCTGCGGTAGTACACGTCGGGAAGCAGCACGGTGTAGCCGTATCCGGCCAGTCTGGCCGCCATTTGCTCGAAGGTGTCGCGCACCCCGCCGGCATCGGGGTACATGACCACGCCGGGCCAAGGAACCTTGGCTTCCGGGCCGTCCGGGGTGAACAAGTGGACGGTGCAGGTTCCGTCAGCGGTGGTGATGGTGTCGATGATGTTCGGCATGGCACCCGTTTTACTCTGTGCGATCGACGGGGGATTTATTGGCGTCGACCCGCCGCGCCCGGCTTCGCCGCGCTTGCGATCGCCGCTAAGCTGGCCGCGTGCCGATCGCAGTGCCGATTTCGACGCCCTACGAGGACCTGCTGCGCCTGGTGCTCGAGCGGGGCACCGCCAAATCCGACCGCACCGGCACCGGGACCCGCAGCCTGTTCGGCCAGCAGTTGCGCTACGACCTGTCGGCCGGCTTCCCGCTGATCACCACCAAGAAGGTGCATCTGAAGTCGGTCGTCTACGAGTTGCTGTGGTTCTTGCGCGGCGACTCCAACGTCGCCTGGCTGCACGAGCACGGTGTCACCATCTGGGACGAATGGGCAAGTGAAACAGGAGATCTCGGGCCGATCTATGGTGTGCAGTGGCGGTCCTGGCCGACGCCGTCGGGCGAACACATCGACCAGATCAGCGCGGCGCTGGACTTGCTGCGCACCGACCCGAACTCCCGGCGCATCATCGTCTCGGCGTGGAACGTCGGGGAGATCCCGCAGATGGCACTGCCGCCGTGCCACGCGTTCTTCCAGTTCTACGTGGCCGACGGCCGGCTGAGCTGCCAGCTGTATCAGCGCAGCGCCGACCTGTTCCTCGGGGTGCCGTTCAACATCGCCAGCTACGCGCTGCTCACCCACATGATGGCCGCCCAGGCCGGTCTGGCGGTCGGTGAGTTCGTCTGGACGGGCGGCGACTGCCACATCTACGACAACCACATCGAGCAGGTGCGGACCCAGCTCAGCCGCGAGCCACGGCCCTACCCGGAACTGGCACTGGCGCAGCGGGATTCGATCTTCGACTACACCTACGACGACGTCGTCGTGAAGAATTACGACCCGCACCCGGCGATCAAAGCCCCCGTCGCTGTATGACCGACCTCGGTCTGGTGTGGGCTCAGTCGACGTCCGGCATCATCGGCCGTGGTGGTGACATCCCGTGGCGAGTGCCCGAGGACCTGGCCCGCTTCAAGGAGCTGACCATCGGGCACACCGTGGTCATGGGCCGGCGCACGTGGGAGTCGTTGCCGGCGAAGGTCCGGCCGCTACCGGGCCGCCGAAATGTCGTACTCTCGCGTCGGAGCGACTTTGCGGCCGACGGGGCGCAGGTCGTCGAGTCGCTCGACGCGGCTCTGGCCGGTGCCGGGGACGAGCCCGAGACCTGGGTGATCGGCGGCGAGCAGGTCTATCTGCTCGCGCTGCCGCGCGCCACCCGGTGCGAGGTCACCGAGGTCGAAGTCGACCTGCGGCGCGACGACGACGACGCGCTGGCTCCGGTGCTCGACGACAGCTGGCTCGGTGAGACAGGGGAGTGGCAGGTCAGCCGCACGGGGCTGCGGTACCGGCTGCACAGCTACCGGCGGGCATGAGCGTTGGTCCCCGCGACCGTGCCATACTCGGACGCGGGGGTCGGTCTCACCACGTCACCACGTGTTGCCAGGAGGGGGAAATGGCAGTGATAACCGAACCCATGAAGACGTTCAACCGCATGTTCAGGGGCTACGACCCGTCCGCGGTCGATGCCCACATCGAGATGCTGACCACCAAGCAGCAGTTGCTGCTCGACGACGTCGAGAGCCTGCGGACCCGGCTGAAGGAAGCCGGTGACCAGGCGGCCGCGCTGCGCAACGAGGTCGCCGTCCTCACCGACACCTCGGCCTCACCCCACGCGGTGCAGCGCCGGATGGCGCAGATGCTCAACCGCGCGGTCGACGAGGTGGCCGAGATGCAGGCCGAGGCGCGCAGCGAGGCGGACGCGCTGATCGCGGCGGCCCAGGCGGAGGTCGAGGCGGCGCAGCGAAAGCACGAAGAGGAGTTGGCGGAGATGGCCGCCCAACGACAAGCCATGGAAAACGATTACGAGGAAACCAAGAAGCAGCTCGAGGCCGAACTGGCCGGGATGCGGGCCGAAACCGAAGCGGCGATCGACAAGGCCTGGCGCGACGCCCAGCGCGAGGCCGATCACTATCGTGAGCAGGCGCGGCGCGCGGCGGACGAGGCGATTCAGCAGCGGATCGACGTCCTCGAGCAGCTGATGGGCGTGTACCGCGACCTCGAAGCCGTCCCGGCCGCGCTCGAAGCGGCCTACCAGGAGCAGAAGAACGCGCCGGAGCCCAGCGTCGTGGTGCCGCTGGACGGGAAGGTCAACGCGGGCTAGCCGCGTCGCCGCCCAGCGCCGTCGTACCCGAGCGGTATTCTCGGCGCCGTGTCGATCCGGACCCCCAGGCTGTCGGCCGCGCAAGCCCGGCGGGTCGCCGTCGCGGCGCAAGGCTTTCGCGAGCCGCCGCCGTCCGGTCCGATCACCCGCGGCCACCTGAAGCGGCTGATATCGAGAATCCAAGTGCTGCAGCTGGATTCGGTGTCGGTCGCGGTGCGCGCCCATTACGCGCCGGTGTTCAGCCGGCTCGGCCCCTACGACCGCGACGTGCTGGACCGCGCCGCCTGGGGCCCGCGGTCGTCGCGGCTGCTGGCCGAGTACTGGGCGCACGAGGCCGCACTGATGGCCGTCGACGACTGGCCGCTGCTGCGCTGGCGGATGCGCCAGTACCGGCACGGCCGCTGGGGCACCCACGTCGTCAAGGCCAACCCCCGACTGGCCGGGGACGTCGTCGCCGCCGTCGCGGAACTCGGGCCCAGCACGGCCGGGCAGATCGAGGCGCACCTGGCCGCCGAACCGCGCAGGAAGAAGGGCGCGTGGTGGAACCGCAGCGACACCAAGTGGGTCGCCGAGGCGCTGTTCGCGGCCGGTGTGCTCACCACGGCGACCCGGGTGGGCTTCGCCCGCCACTACGACCTGGTGGAGCGGGTGCTGCCGGCGAGCGTGCTGGCGCGTGAGGTCGACGACGGACAGGCCGTCCGCGAACTGACACTGCGCGCGGCCGGCGCGCTGGGCGTGGCCACCGAGGCCGGCATCCGCGACTACTTCCGGTTGTCCGCGCAGCAGGTCAAACCGGCGATCGCCGGCCTGGTGGCGGCGGGCGAGATCGAGCGTGTCGACGTGGACGGCTGGCCCGCGCCGGCCTACCTGCGGGCGGGACGCGCCGTGCCGCGCACCGACCGCGGCACCGCGTTGCTGTGCCCGTTCGACCCGCTGATCTTCTTCCGGCCCCGGGTGGAGCGGCTGTTCGGGTTTCATTACCGCATCGAGATCTACACCCCGGCCGCCAAGCGTCAATACGGCTACTACGTGTGGCCGCTGCTGATGGACGGGCACCTGGTCGCGCGCGTCGACCTCAAAGCGGACCGGGCCGGCGACACGCTGCGCGTCCTGGGTGCGTTCGGCGAGGCTGACGCCCCCCGGGCGCGGGTGGTCGCCGCGCTGGCCGGCGAGCTGCAGTCCATGGCGTCGTGGCTGGGCCTGGGAAGCTTCAGCGTCGCCACCCGTGGCGACCTGGCGGCCGACCTGCGGGCGGTCAGCTGATGCGGGCCACCGACAAAGACCTCAAAGACACGCTCTGGAAGGCGGCCACCAAGCTGCGCGGCTCCCTGTCGGCCAGCCAGTACAAGGACGTCATCCTCGGGCTGGTGTTCCTCAAGCACGCCTGCGGCGCGCAATGGAAGTCGTTGACGCGCAACGCGGAATCGCCCGACATCGGCCGCCTCGTCGACGACGCGATGCAGGCGATGTCGCTGCCACGGCTGTGTGAAAACCTCGACCGGCGCCGGCTCGCTGAGTTGCTGCGTCTCCTCGACACCGCGCGGTTCGGCGAACCTGGCCGCGCCCGGGACCTGTTGGGCGAGGTGTACGAGTACTTCCTGGGCAACTTCGCGCGCGCGGAGGGCCGTCGGGGCGGCGAGTTCTTCACCCCGCCCAGCGTGGTCCGGGTGATCGTCGAGATGCTGGAGCCCGCCGGCGGGCGAGTCTATGACCCGTGCTGCGGCTCGGGCGGGATGTTCGTGCAAACCGAAAGGTTCATCGCCGAACACGACGGCGACCCCGTGAACGTCACGATCTGCGGACAGGAAAGCGTCGAGCAGACCTGGCGGATGGCGAAGATGAACCTCGCCGTGCACGGCATCGACGACAGCGGCCTCGGCGCGCGTTGGGGCGACACGTTCCTCGAGGACCGGCACGCCGGCGTGCAAATGGATTACGTGATGGCCAACCCGCCCTTCAACGTCAAGGATTGGGCCCGCGACGAACACGACCCGCGCTGGCGTTTCGGCGTACCGCCCGCCGGCAACGCCAACTACGCATGGATCCAGCACATCCTGTCCAAACTGGCCCGGGGCGGAAAGGCCGGCGTGGTCATGGCCAACGGTTCGATGTCGTCGAATGCGCTCGGGGAAGGCGACATCCGCGCGCGGATCGTCGACGCCGACCTGGTGTCGTGCATGGTCGCCCTGCCCGCGCAGCTGTTCCGCAGCACGTCGATTCCGGTGTGCCTGTGGTTCTTCGACACGGACAAGGGCGAGCGGTCCGGGCAGGTGCTGTTCATCGACGCCCGCGGGCTCGGCTACCTGGTGAACCGCGCCGAGCGTGCGCTGACCCACGAGGAAGTCGTTCGCATCGGCGACACCTATCGCGCGTGGCGCACATCGCCATCAGCCACCTCGAAAGGCCTTGCCTATGAGGACATTCCGGGATTCTGCGGGTCGGTATCGCTCGACGACGTCGCCGCGGCCGGCTATACGCTGACGCCCGGCCGTTACGTCGGGGCGCCCGCCGCCGAGGACGACGGCGAGCCGGCCGAGGAGAAGATCGCCCGGCTGAGCGGCGACCTGCTGACGGCGCTCGACGAATCCGCCCGCCTGGAAGGCGTTGTGCGCCAACACCTGGAGCGCCTGCTTTGACGACCACGCTGGGCGACCACCTGCTCTTCGGCAGCGGGAGCAGCGCTCCGCCCGGGGTACCGGGCGGAGGGTTCCGCGTCTACGGCGCCAACGGGGCCATCGGTTACGCCGCCGAGCGCAACGCGGCCGGTCCGCTGATCGTCGTCGGGCGCGTCGGGTCCCAGTGCGGCAGCCTGCGGTATTGCGTCTCCGATGTCTGGGTCACCGAGAACGCATTGGTGTGCCGGGCCAAAGACCCTGGTGAGACGCGGTACTGGTACTACGCGTTGCACACCTGCCGGCTGGACGATCACCGCTCCGGATCGGGACAGCCGCTGCTCAGCCAGCGGATCCTGCGTGCCGTCGCGGTGCGCAGCGTGGGCGCGCCGCAGCGGGGGGCGATCGCCGAACTGCTCGGCGCCCTCGACGACAAGATCTCCGCCAACGCGCGGGTGATCGAGACGGCCGAGAACCTGATGGTGGCCGTCGCGGACTCGGTGCGTGACCGCGTGCCGCTGTCCGGCCTGGCCGGCCGGTCGACGGCATCGCTCAACGTGGCCGAATTCGACGACGTGGTCGCGCACTTCAGCCTGCCGGCGTTCGACGACGGGGCGAACCCGCGCGTCGTGCGCGCCGAGTCGATCAGGAGCGCCAAGCTTCTCCTGAGGCAGCCGTGCGTGTTGTTCGCGAAGCTCAATCCCCGCATCCCGCGGATCTGGAACGTGGTGAGCATGCCGCCGGAAATGGCCTTGGCCAGCAGCGAGTTCGTCGTCCTGATGCCGAGGCGCGTCGACGCGTCGGCCCTGTGGGCGGCCGTGCGGCAGCCAGAAGTCTCCGAATGGCTGCAGCGTCGGGTCGCCGGGACCTCCGGGAGCCATCAGCGCATTCCGCCGCGTGACCTGATGGAGGTTGCGGTCCCGGACGTCCGGCGGCTGAGCGCCGCGGCCCGGCAAACGATCACCGGCCTGGGGGCGCTGTGCCACGCCCGCCGCACCGAAAGCGCGCGGCTGTCCGCGTTGCGCGACGCGCTGCTGCCGAAGCTGATATCGGGTGAGCTGTCGCTACGGCCGCCACGTTAAGGTGAGCGCCGTGGCCGAGACCGCGCCGCTACGCGTGCAACTGATCGCCAAGACCGAGTTTTTGGCGCCGCCGGACGTCCCGTGGACCACCGACGCCGACGGGGGCGAGGCGCTGGTCGAGTTCGCCGGCCGTGCCTGCTATCAGAGCTGGTCCAAACCCAATCTCAAGACCGCGACCAACGCCGGCTACATCAAGCACATCATCGACGTGGGGCATTTCTCCGTGCTCGAACACGCCAACGTGTCGTTCTACATCACGGGCATCTCCCGCTCGCTCACGCACGAGCTGATCCGGCACCGGCATTTCTCGTACTCGCAGCTGTCGCAGCGCTACGTGCCCGAGGGCGACTCGCGGGTCGTCGTGCCACCGGGCCTACAGGACGACCCCGAACTCCAGCGCATCCTCACCGAGGCCGCCGACGCCAGCCGGGCCACCTACGCCGAGCTGCTGGCCAGGCTCGAGGCCAAATTCGCCGACCAGCCCAATGCGGTGTTGCGCCGCAAGCAGGCACGCCAGGCCGCGCGTGCCGTGCTGCCGAACGCGACCGAGACCCGCATCGTGGTGACGGGCAACTACCGGGCCTGGCGGCACTTCATCGCCATGCGCGCCAGCGAGCACGCCGACGTCGAGATCCGGCGGCTGGCCATCGAGTGCCTGCGCCAGCTTGCCGACGCCGCGCCCGCCGTGTTCGCCGACTTCGAGATCTCGACGCTGGCCGACGGGACCGAGGTGGCCACCAGCCCGCTGGCCACCGAGGCCTGAGTTCCCCGGCTGGCCCGCGCCGTTGCTAAAGACCTTGCCGCCGCCAGGTAACCTGAAGACCGTGAGCACCGTCGGATTCGACGCCCCGGCGCGGTTGGGAACCGTACTGACCGCGATGGTGACACCATTTGCTCCCGACGGCTCGCTCGACACCGCCATGGCGGCACAACTGGCGAACCACCTGGTCGACGCCGGGTGCGATGGCCTGGTGGTCTCCGGAACCACGGGCGAATCGCCCACCACCACCGACGACGAGAAGCGCGAGCTGCTGCGCGTCGTGCTGGAGGCGGTGGGTGACCGCGCCCGGGTCATCGCCGGCGCGGGCACCTACGACACCGCGCACAGCGTCCGGCTGGCCCGGGCCTGCGCGGCCGAGGGCGCCCACGGATTGCTGGTGGTCACCCCCTACTACTCGAAGCCGCCGCAGAGCGGGCTGGTCGCGCATTTCACCGCCGTCGCCGACGCCACCGAGTTGCCGGTCCTGCTCTACGACATCCCGCCGCGCTCGGTGATCCCCATCGAGACCGAGACCATCCGTGCGCTGGCCGCCCACCCGAACATCGTGGGAATCAAGGACGCCAAGGCCGACCTGCACAGCGGCGGCCAGATCATCGCCGAGACCGGGCTGGCCTACTACTCCGGCGACGACGCGCTGAACCTGCCGTGGCTGGCCATGGGCGCCACCGGCTTCATCAGCGTGATCTCGCATCTGGCGGCCGGTCAGCTGCGAGAGATGCTGTCCGCCTTCGCTTCCGGCGACATCGCCACCGCGCGGAAGATCAACGTCACCGTGGCGCCGCTGTGCGACGCCATGAGCCGGCTGGGCGGCGTGACGATGTCCAAGGCGGGCCTGCGCCTGCAGGGCATCGAGGTTGGCGATCCCCGGTTGCCGCAGATGCCGGCGACGCCCGAGCAGATCGATGCGCTGGCCGCCGACATGCGCGCGGCGTCGGTGCTCCGGTGAGCCAAAGGGTGGCCGGTAAGTGGATGTAGACCTCGCCCCGCCCGGTCCTTTGACCACTGGCGGGCTGCGGGTCACCGCGCTGGGCGGCATCAGCGAAATCGGCCGCAACATGACGGTTTTCGAGCATCTCGGCCGGCTGCTGATCATCGACTGCGGGGTGATGTTCCCCACCCATGACGAGCCCGGGGTGGACCTGATCCTGCCCGACCTGCGCCACATCTCCGACCGGCTCGACGACATCGAGGCGCTGGTGCTGACCCACGCGCACGAGGACCACATCGGCGGCATCCCGTTCCTGCTCAAGCTGCGGCCGGACATTCCGGTCGTCGGGTCGAAGTTCACCCTGGCGCTGGTCGCCGCCAAATGCCGCGAGCACCGGCTCAAGCCGGTGTTCGTCGAGGTCAGCGAGCGACAGCGGAGCACGCACGGCGTCTTCGAGTGCGAATACTTCGCCGTCAACCACTCCATCCCCGATGCGCTGGCGATCGCCGTGCACACCGGCGCGGGCACCGTCCTGCACACCGGCGACATCAAGCTCGACCAGCTTCCCCTCGACGGCCGGCCCACCGATCTGCCCGGCATGTCCCGCCTGGGTGACGCCGGGGTGGACCTGTTCCTGTGCGACTCCACCAACTCCGAGATCCCGGGTGTGGGGCCGTCGGAGAGCGAAGTGGGGCCGACCCTGCACCGCCTGATCCGGGGCGCCGAGGGCCGCGTCATCGTCGCCTGCTTCGCCTCCAATGTCGACCGGGTGCAGCAGATCATCGACGCCGCCGTCGCCCTGGGCCGGCGGGTGTCGTTCGTCGGGCGGTCGATGGTGCGCAACATGGGCATCGCCCGCGAGCTGGGATTCCTGCGGGTGGCCGATTCCGACGTGATCGACATCGGCGCCGCCGAAGAGATGCCGCCCGAGCGGGTGGTGCTGATCACCACCGGCACCCAGGGCGAGCCCATGTCGGCGTTGTCGCGGATGTCGCGCGGCGAGCATCGCAGCATCACGCTCACCGCGGGGGACCTGATCGTCCTGGCGTCGTCGCTGATCCCCGGCAACGAGGAGGCGGTCTACGGGGTGATCGACGAGCTCGCCAAGATCGGGGCCCGCGTGGTCACCAATGCCCAAGCACGCGTGCATGTTTCGGGTCACGCGTATGCCGGCGAGCTGTTGTTCCTCTACAACGGTGTGCGGCCGCGCAACGTCATGCCGGTGCACGGCACCTGGCGGATGCTGCGCGCCAACGCCAAGCTGGCGGCCAGCACCGGGGTGCCGGAGGAGTCGATCCTGTTGGCCGAGAACGGCGTCAGCGTCGACCTGGTCGCCGGCGCGGCGTCGATCGCCGGGGCGGTGCCGGTCGGCAAGATGTTCGTCGACGGCCTGATCCAGGGCGACGTCGGCGACATCACGCTGGGGGAACGGCTCATTCTGTCGTCGGGTTTCGTCGCGGTGACCGTGGTCGTCCAGCGCGGCACCGGGCGTCCGGTGACCGCGCCGCACCTGTATTCGCGCGGGTTCTCCGAAGATCCCAAGGCGCTGGAGCCCGCCGGGCGCCGCGTCGAGGAGGAGCTGGAATTGCTGGCCGCCGAGAGCATCACCGACCCCGGCCGCATCGCGCAGGCCGTGCGCCGCACCGTCGGCAAGTGGGTGGGCGAGACGTACCGCAGGCAACCGATGATCGTGCCGACGGTCATCGAGGTCTGAACCGGCGCTACAACTTCTGGGCGTAGGCCGACCACTCCAGTTGCGAGGCGGTGAGTTTGCGACCGGTGGGCTCGACGTAGCGCTGGAGGAGTTCGTCGGGACCGGCCTGCTCCAGCAGCCGCCAACCGTATTCGCCGATGAACGCGCCGACCTCGTCGGGCTGTAGCCCGAAGTGCCACAGCTGCCGCCGCTGGCGGACGCTGCGATAGAGCGTGCGGGTGCCGTAGCGATTTGTGCCGTCGATGAAATCCCGCCGGACGTAGGTGAAAACCAGATGGCTGCCCGGCGCGGCCGCGCGCAGCCCCTCCAACGTGCGGCGGACGGTGGCTTCGGTCAGGTATTGGGTGACGCCCTCGCAGATGAAGAACGCCCGGTAGTCGGTGTGATATCCGTGCTCGGCCAGGGCGGTGAGCAGGTCGTCGCGCTCGAGGTCCAATGCCACAAGCCGCACCGACATCGGCGGCCCGCCCAGCACCCGCCGGACCGTCTGCACCTTCCTGGCGACGTTGACCGGCAGGTCGACCTCGAAGACGGGGATGCGGACCTGCCGCGTCAGCAGGTAGGCGCGGGTGTCCAATCCGGCCCCCAGGATGACCACCGCGTCGATGCCGTCGAGCGCATCGGCGAGCTTGTCGCCGATGAACCGCTTGCGGCAGGCCAAGTTCGCCCACAAACCGCGGCCCGTCCACTCCGATCCGCGGATCATCAAGCGGCGCACCGCCGCCACTCGGGTCGCCGCGACGAGCCAGCGTAGCGGCGCAGGAAGGAACAGTTCGGCGAGGTCGTCGTCCACCAGGCGTCGGTCCGGCGGCTCGTTGTGTTCGACGGCCGCCAACACCATCGGTCCGAAGGCGGTCTGCGCGGCGGGATTTCGTGCCATGCGCGGCTACTTGTTCAGGAAACCGGCATCGACGGGCAACGTCACGCCGGTGATGTAGCGGGCCTGGTCGGACACCAGCCACGCCACCGCGTTGGCGATGTCTTCGACCTGCAGCACCTCCACCGGCATGGCGTTGCCCATGGCTCCCGGCGTGTCGGTTGCGGCGGCCATCTTGGCCAGCCACTCCCGGGTGAACTCGTTGTTGATCATCGGGGTTTCGACTCCGGACGGGTGGATCGAGTTAACCCGAATATACTGCGTTGCAAGCAGGTTCGCGTATACCCGCATCAAGCCCACCACACCGTGCTTGGCGGCGGCATAGCCGACGGAACCCGCGTCGGGGCTGCCGACGCCGGCCAGGCCGGCGCTCGAACTGATCAGCACGATCGAGCCCCCGGTGCCCTGCTTGACCATGGTCGGGATGGCAGCCTTGATGGTGTTGTAGACGCCGGTGAGGTTGACGTCGATGACGTCGCGCCAGCCGTCGTCGCCGGACTGCATCGGAGCGATGCCGGCGTTGGCCACGACGATGTCGAGCCGGCCGAACTCGTCCAGGCCCTGCTGCAACGCGGCCGACAGGGACGCCCGGTCACGCACGTCGCCACGGGCGGCCACGATCCGGGCGCCGGTGTCCTCGACCAGCTTGACGGTCTCCGCCAGGTCGTCCTCGGTGGCCAAGGGGTAGGGGACGCTGGCGATCTGCTCGCACAGGTCGATCGCGATGATGTTCGCGCCGTCGGCGGCGAGCCGCACCGCGTGTGCGCGTCCCTGCCCGCGCGCCGCGCCGGTGATGAACGCGACCTTGCCTTCGAGTGGCCGGGTCATCAGGACCGGAGCTGACCCTTGTCCGGGTCGCCCGCGACAACCGGCTGCAGCATCTTGATGTCCGGCGCCCCGGCCAGGTGCTCGCCGGCCGCCCCGAACATCTTGCCGATGGCCGGCGCGGTGCTGTGGGCCTTGAGCGCCTCCTCGTCGGCCCACTGCTCGACGAAGACGAAGGTCTCGCCCGACTGGTGCAGGGAGTACAACTGGCAGCCCGGTTCGTTGTGCACTTCCTCCACCGCCTGCGTGAGGATGTCACGGACTGTGTCGACCGACTCGGGTTTGACGGTCATGGTGGCGACGACGACGACGGGCATGCTGGGGCCTCCTGGGGGCAAACGGGGTGGGTGACGCGCATGACTTCTGTTATCTAAATCACCGCTTGCCTACCCTACTCACGCGACATGCCCGCCAAGCCGCCAGATGGCCCACAACGCCAAACCGTTACCAGTGTGGCGGGTGGTGTAGATGATGTCGATGCGACTACCCTTGCCGTCATGGCTAACAAGACCGCCGCCCGCTCCAAAGCCAGAACGAGCAGGTCAAAGGCCCCTTCGCGGAGCGGGTCGGGACGCGCGCGGCCGGCGGCACCCCGCAAGCGGCCGGGCAGGCCCGCCCGGCGGCGCAACCATTCGCTGCTGGTGGCCGCCGGGCTGACCGGCGGCCGCGCCCTGCGCGCCACCTGGCTGATGGCCGCGCGCAGCACCGGCGGCGCGGCCCGGTCGATCGGGCGGGCCCGCGACATCGACCCGGGACACCGCCGCGACGGGATCGCGCTGATGCTCCTCGGCCTGTCCGTCGTGGTCGCGGCGAGCTCCTGGTTCGACGCCGCCCGCCCCGTCGGCGCGTGGGTCGACACGCTGTTGCGCACCTTCATCGGGGCGGGCGTCCTGGCACTGCCCGTCGTCACGGCCGCGGTGGCGGTCGCGCTGATGCGCACCCAGCCCAACCCCGACGCGCGGCCCAGGCTGATTTTGGGCGCCACCCTGATCGCCCTGTCCGCGCTCGGCCTGCGCCACCTGTGGTCCGGCTCGCCCGAAGACCCCGAGGCGCGCCGCCGCGCGGCGGGATTCATCGGTTTCGCCATCGGCGGTCCGCTGTCGGACGGGCTGACGGCCTGGATCGCCGCGCCGTTGTTGTTCATCGGCTTCATGTTCGGCCTGCTGCTGCTGACCGGGACCACCATCCGCGAGGTGCCCGACGCGGTCCGCAACATGTTCGGCGCCCGGCTGCTCGGCGATGACGACGATTACGACTACGACGACTACGGCGACTATGGCGATTACGACGACGCGGAATCCCTTGCCGCCGAAGACTTCTCCGACGGCTACTACGACGAGGGCCCACCGGCCGCCGGGCCGCCGGCCTGGCCGACGGCGGACCCGGCCCCCGCGCTGCGGGACAACGAGGACGACATTCCCACCACGCCGGAGCCGGCCATCGGCAAGAGCCGTCGACGCGACAGGAAGAAGACCGAGGTGCTGGACCGGGTCGTCGAGGGCCCCTACACCCTGCCGTCGATGAGCCTGCTGGTGGCGGGCGACCCGCCCAAGAAGCGCAGCGCCGCCAACACCGTCATGGCCGAGGCCATCGGCGAGGTGCTCACCCAGTTCAAGGTCGACGCGGCCGTCACCGGCTGCACCCGGGGCCCGACCGTCACCCGCTACGAGGTCGAGCTGGGCCCCGGCGTGAAGGTGGAGAAGATCACCGCGCTGCAGAAGAACATCGCCTACGCGGTGGCCACCGAGAGCGTGCGGATGCTGGCGCCGATCCCCGGCAAGTCCGCCGTGGGCATCGAGGTGCCCAACACCGACCGGGAAATGGTGCGGTTGGCCGACGTGCTGACCGCGCCGTCCACCCGCCGCGACCACCACCCGCTGGTGATCGGGCTGGGCAAGGACATCGAGGGCGACTTCATCTCGGCCAACCTGGCCAAGATGCCGCACCTGCTGGTCGCGGGCTCGACCGGGTCCGGCAAGTCCAGCTTCGTCAACTCCATGCTGGTGTCGCTGCTGACCCGGGCCACCCCGGAGGAGGTCAGGATGATCCTGATCGACCCGAAGATGGTGGAGCTGACGCCGTACGAGGGCATCCCGCACCTGATCACCCCGATCATCACCCAGCCCAAGAAGGCCGCCGCCGCGCTGGCCTGGCTGGTCGAGGAGATGGAGCAGCGCTACCAGGACATGCAGGCCTCCCGCGTGCGCCACATCGACGACTTCAACGAGAAGGTGCGGTCGGGGGCCATCACCGCGCCGCTGGGCAGCCAGCGCGAATACCGGCCCTACCCGTACATCGTGGCGATCGTCGACGAGCTGGCCGACCTGATGATGACCGCCCCGCGCGACGTCGAGGACGCGATCGTGCGGATCACGCAGAAGGCCCGCGCGGCGGGCATCCACCTGGTGCTGGCCACCCAGCGCCCGTCGGTGGACGTGGTCACCGGGCTCATCAAGACCAACGTGCCGTCCCGGCTGGCGTTCGCCACGTCGTCGCTCACCGACAGCCGGGTGATCCTGGACCAGGCCGGCGCGGAGAAGCTGATCGGCATGGGCGACGCCCTGTTCCTGCCGATGGGCGCCAGCAAGACCGTCCGGCTGCAGGGCGCCTACATCACCGACGAGGAGATCCACGCCGTCGTCACCGCCTGCAAGGACCAGGCCGAGCCCGAATATACCGAGGGCGTGACCGCCGCCAAGACCACCAGCGAACGCACCGACGTCGACCCGGACATCGGCGACGACATGGACGTCTTCCTGCAGGCCGTCGAGCTGGTGGTGTCCAGCCAGTTCGGCTCCACCTCGATGCTGCAGCGCAAGCTGCGCGTCGGCTTCGCCAAGGCCGGCAGGCTGATGGACCTGATGGAGACCCGCGGCATCGTCGGACCCAGCGAGGGCTCCAAGGCGCGCGAGGTGCTGGTCAAGCCCGACGAGCTGGCCGGAACGCTGGCGTTGATCCGCGGCGGTGACGCCGCCGGCGGCGCCGCCGACGACGACTGATCGCCAGCCCTCCTGCTCAGAGCACCAGCAGCATGCGGGAGTTGCCGAGGATGTTGGGCTTGACGTAGCTCAGGTCCAGGAACTCGGCGACACCGATGTCGTAGGAGCGGCACATCTCCTCGAACACCTCGGCGGTCACCGGCGTGCCCTCGATCTCGGTGAACCCGTGCTTGCCGAAGAACTCGGTCTCGAACGTCAGCACGAACAGCCGCTTGAGCTGCAGCTCGCGCGCGACCTCCAGCAGCCGGTCGACGATCGCGTGACCGATGCCGTGGCCCGTCATCGCCGGGTCGACCGCGACGGTGCGGATCTCGCCCAGGTCGGACCACATCACGTGCAGCGCGCCGCAGCCGACAACCTCGCCGTCACGTTCGGCCACCCAGAATTCCTGGACGGCCTCGTACAGCGTCACCAGGTTCTTCTCCAGCAGGATCTTGCCTGCGTAGGTGTCGACGAGTCGCTTGATGGCGGGGACATCGGAGGTTCGCGCCCGCCGCACCACAGGGTCCTGCGAACTTTCGGTCACGGCTAACAGTATCGGCATCGGGCACGGGTGCGCTGGTCAACAGTTATTCTGTTGCGGTGTCGGGGCAGCCGCAAACGGGTCCGCTAATGGGACCGCCAGGGCGCGTCCACATCGCAAACCTCGCCAACACGCTGACGCTGCTGCGCTTGGTGCTGGTCCCGGTCTTCCTGCTCGCGCTGTTCGCCAAGGACGGCCACGAGATCGCCTTCCGGATCGTGGCTTTCGTGATCTTCACGGTCGCGGTCATCACCGATCGGCTGGACGGCCTGCTGGCCCGCAACTACGGAATGGCAACCGAATTCGGCGCATTCGTCGATCCGATCGCGGACAAGACGCTGATCGGGTCGGCGTTGATCGGGCTGTCGATGCTCGGCGACCTGCCCTGGTGGGTCACGGTGGTGATCATGGCGCGCGAGATCGGGGTGACCGTGCTGCGGCTGGCCGTGATTCGCCGCGGGGTCATCCCGGCCAGTTGGGGCGGCAAGATCAAGACCGTGGTGCAGGCCGTGGCGATCGGCTTGTTCATCCTGCCGCTGTCGGGTCCCTTCCGGGTGACGGCCGCCGTGGTGATGGGAGTGGCCGTCGTGCTGACGGTCGTCACCGGCATCGACTACGTGGTGTCGACCGTCAGGGAAGTGCGCCGGACGGCCGCCTGATTCTCGGGCCGCCGAACGGGAACCAACACCCCGCCGCTCGCGTTTCACCTAATGAGCGCCTGCCGGACTGGGGTCGATTTCGCTCCGGGCGGGCTGACTGGACGAAGGAGGGCAGAAATGCCGCCATTGGTGCGCGAGGTCGTCGGCGACGTGTTGCGGGAGGCCCGGATGACACAGGGCCGGACGCTGCGCGAGGTGTCCGATTCGGCTCGGGTGAGCCTCGGTTATCTGTCCGAGGTCGAGCGCGGGCGCAAGGAGCCCTCCAGCGAACTGCTCAACGCGATCTGCGAGGCGTTGGAGGTGCCGCTGTCGTCGGTGCTGACCGACGCCGGCGAGCGGATGGCCGGGGTGGAACGGGCCGCCCGCGGGGCGCCCGCCGACGGGTTGCGTGGTCCCAGCATCGACGCCGACACCAAGGTCGTCATCCCGCCGGTGGCCTCGCTGGCGATCGCCTGAGCGCCGCCCGGCGCAGGGATCCAGCGCCAGGGGTAGGGCGATCGGCGTCGACCCACTAAATTGAGCGACAAGCGACGGCCCATCCAGGGGCCCTCCGGCCCACAAGAAGCGAAGGTGGAGCTCACTCATGGCCAATCCGTTCGTCAAAGCGTGGAAGTACCTCATGGCGCTGTTCAACGCGAAGATCGACGAGCACGCCGACCCCAAGGTGCAGATCCAGCAGGCCATCGAGGAAGCGCAACGCACGCATCAGGCGCTGACCCAGCAGGCGGCGCAGGTGATCGGCAACCAGCGCCAGCTGGAGATGCGGCTGAACCGGCAACTCGCCGACATCGAGAAGTTGCAGGTCAACGTGCGTCAGGCGTTGACGTTGGCCGACCAGGCCACCGCCGCCGGTGACGCCGCCAAGGCCACCGAATACAACAACGCCGCGGAGGCGTTCGCCGCCCAGCTGGTGACCGCCGAGCAGGGCGTCGAGGACCTCAAGACGCTGCACGATCAGGCGCTGAGCGCGGCCGCGCAAGCCAAGAAGGCGGTCGAGCAGAACGCGATGGTGCTGCAGCAGAAGATCGCCGAACGCACCAAGCTGCTCAGCCAGCTCGAGCAGGCGAAGATGCAGGAACAGGTGAGCGCGTCGCTGCGCTCGATGAGCGAAATCGCGGCGCCCGGCAACGTGCCCAGCCTCGACGAGGTGCGCGACAAGATCGAGCGCCGCTACGCCAACGCGATCGGCTCCGCCGAGCTCGCGCAGGGATCGGTGCAGGGCCGCATGCTCGAGGTCGAACAGGCCGGCGTGCAGATGGCCGGTCACTCCCGGCTGGAGCAGATCCGCGCGTCGATGCGCGGCGAGGCGTTGCCGACCGGCGGGACCCCCGCCGCCGGGGCCGCGCCGGCGACACCCGCGCCCGCCGAGACCACCGGCGGCGCCGCCACCGAGAAGCCCTTTGGCCAGTAACCCGGTGCCGTGTCGGTGAGCGAGACGCAGCGCGGGCTCTTGCGCACGCTGCTGGGACGCGGGTTGGCCACCGCCGCCGACCTCTCCGACCTGGTGGCCCGAAAGCTCAGTGCCGCCGCGGATCCGCGCGCGCGGCTGCTGCGCCGGCGTCGCCGCGCCCTGCTGTGGGGCCTGATATTCGCTGCCGGCTGCGTGTTCTGGGCGGCGGTGACGATGCTGCTGGCGGCCTGGGGATGGTTCGCGCTGCTGCTGGAGATCACCGGCGCGGTCTCGGTCGTCATGGCCATCCCGGCGACGCTGCTGTTGCTGCGCTACCGGTGGCTGCGTTCCGAGCCGCTGCCCACACCCCGCCCGACGAGTGTGCGCCGGCTGCCGCCACCCGGCTCGGCGGCGCGGCCCGCGATGTACGCGCTGGGCGCCTCGGAACGCGGGTTCCTGTCGCTGTTGAACGTCATCGAGCGGGGCTCGATGTTGCCGACCGCCGAGATCCGCGACCTGACCGCGGCGGCCAACAAATCCTCGGCGGCCATGGCGGCCACCGCCGCGGAGGTGGTGTCGATGGAGCGCGCCGCCCAGTCCAGCGAATCGTCGCGGACCTACCTGGTGCCCACCATCAACGCGTTCACCGCGCAGCTGAGCGCCGGCGTTCGCCAGTACAACGAGATGGTCACCGCCGCAGCACAATTGGTGTCGTCGGCGCACGGCGACCAGCTGGCCGCCGCACAGCGTTACCGCGCCGAGCTGGCCGGGGCCACCGACCGTTTGGTCGGCTGGGCGCAGGCGTTCGACGAGCTCGGCGGCCTGCGCGGCGCCAGCTAGCGGGCTAGAAGGTCGCTTTCAGCGAGGGCAGCACCACGGCGGCCAGGCCGCGAAGGGTGGCCTTGAACATGTCGAAGAAGTCAAAGTAGTCGCGCCACAAGGTGATTCGCCCGTCGTGGACCTCGAACACGCCGCATACCCAGAACTGCAGCCGCACGGGGCCGAAGATCAGGGCGTCGGTGCGCTCGGTGAGCACCGCCCCGCCGTCGGCGGCGATGCGATGGATCTTCACCTCGAAGGCGGCGCGGCCGTCCATCTGGCGAAACAGCTTCATCGCCCTGGCCCGGCCGTGGATGGTCGGCAGCCCGACGTTCTCGTAGACGAGGTTGTCGTCCAATGCCGCGTCAGCGGCGTCGTAATCCGCGTCCTGCAGGGCGTTCAGGAAGCCCTCGACCGTGCGGGTGTTCGCAACGGCGGTTCCGGTCGGCTCGGTCATGATTGCCAGCGTAGGCGAGCGTCGCGGCCGGGCGCTGTGGCAGGGTAAGGCCGATGCGTGTCGCCGTGGTCGCTGGGCCGGATCCCGGTCACTCGTTCCCCGCGATCGCGCTGTGCCAACGTTTCGCCGCAGCCGGCGACGAGCCCACGCTGTTCACCGGCGCCGAATGGGTGGACACCGCCCGCGCCGCCGGCATCGCCGCCGCGCCGCTGGACGGGCTGGCGGCCACCGACGACGACGTCGACGCCGGGGCCCGAATCCATCGGCGCGCGGCGCGGATGGCCGTGCTCAACGTGCCCGCGCTGCGCGACCTGGCGCCGGACCTGGTGGTGTCCGACGTCATCACGGCGGGCGGCGGCATGGCCGCCGAGCTGTTGGGCATCCCGTGGATCGAACTCGACCCGCATCCGCTCTACCTGCCGTCGAAGGGATTGCCGCCGATCGGCAGCGGGCTGGCCCCGGGCACCGGCATCCGCGGCCGGCTCCGCGACGCCACGATGCGCGCGCTCACCGCGCGGTCCTGGCGCGCAGGCCTGCGCCAGCGCGCCGCCGTGCGGGTCGAGATCGGGTTGCCGGCCCGCGACCCCGGGCCGCTGCGCCGCCTGATCGCCACGTTGCCCGCCCTCGAGGTGCCCCGGCCGGACTGGCCCGCGGAGGCCGTGTTGGTGGGCCCGCTGCACTTCGAACCGACCGAGCGGGTGCTGGAAATCCCGGCGGGCCCCGGGCCGGTGCTGGTGGTCGCGCCGTCGACCGCGTCGACCGGGACCGAGGGGCTGGCCGAGCTCGCGCTGGCCCAGCTGCGGCCGGGGGAGACGCTGCCGGCCGGATCGCGGCTGGTGGTCTCGCGGCTGGGGGGCGCGGATCTTCAGGTGCCGCCGTGGGCGGTGGTCGGGCTGGGCAGCCAGGCCGAGTTGTTGAGGCACGCCGACCTGGTGATCTGCGGTGGCGGCCACGGCATGGTGGCCAAGACGCTGCTGGCGGGGGTGCCCCTCGTGGCGGTGCCCGGGGGCGGGGATCAGTGGGAGATGGCCAACCGGGTGGTCCGGCAGGGCAGCGGGCGGCTGATCCGGCCGCTGACCGCGGAAGCCCTGGTGGCCGCCGTGACCGAGGTCCTGTCTTCGCCCCGCTACCGGCAGGCCGCCCAGGCCGCCGCCGCTAGCATCGCCGGCGTGGCCGATCCGGTCCGGGTGTGCCACGAAGCGCTCGCCCTTACGGGATGATCGGCCGGGTCCGCGACAGGAGGGTATCGAAATGAGGACGATCGCGGCGGGCGGGCTGCTTCTCGCCCTGATGTTCAGCGCGGGCGTCGCCCACGCCGATAGCGGCGACGAACAGCAGGCCTGCCAGTTGATGGACGATCCGGCGGCCGCCGAGCAGGGACTCGCGCCGGTCGAATACGCCTTCATGCAATTGCGTTCCAGGATGTCGGCGGAGCGGGCGCGGACCATCATGTCCGTGGCGGTGCAGGACTACTGCCCCAACCACCTGGCGGACCTGCCGGCGAGCTGGCGGTGACGCGCCCGGTGTCCGATCGCCGGCCGCTGGGTATCTTGCTGGCGTGCGGCTAACGGAATTCAACGAGCGCGTCGTGCTGCGATTCGGTGCGGCATACGGCTCTTCGGTGCTGGCGGACCACGTGCTGACCGGGTTCGGCGGCCGCACCGCCGCCCAGGCGATCGAGGACGGGGTTGAGCCCCGCGACGTGTGGCGGGCCCTGTGCGTCGACTTCGACGTGCCGCGCGACCAGTGGTGACGCCCGAAGATCATTCCTAGGGCGGGTATTCGTTCTGCCGCAGGAGAGCCGCGGGGCGGACGGCGCCGCGGGCCGCGGTTTCGCTCGTCGGAGATCGCGGTCGGCGGCAGACGTTGCCACACGCGGGTGCTTGGGTTCGGCGTGTCCGCTTGAATCGAACAGGTGTTCGGCTACTGTGGAGAACGTTCGGTGAGTCAACTTGTCGGTGGGCCTCTCTAGTGTCACGGCCAACCGACCGACACCGGTCACCGAACACACCGAACCATAGGAGAGGCACCATGGCGCAAGCCCCCGACCGCGAGAAGGCTCTCGAACTGGCGATGGCCCAGATCGAAAAGAGCTACGGCAAAGGCTCGGTGATGCGTCTCGGCGACGAGATGCGTCAGCCGATCTCGGTCATCCCGACCGGATCCATCGCACTGGACGTGGCCCTGGGCATCGGCGGCCTGCCCCGCGGCCGGGTCGTGGAGATCTACGGCCCGGAATCCTCCGGTAAGACCACCGTCGCCCTGCATGCGGTGGCCAACGCCCAGGCCGCCGGTGGCGTCGCGGCGTTCATCGACGCCGAGCACGCCCTGGACCCCGACTACGCCAAAAAGCTCGGCGTGGACACCGATTCCTTGCTGGTCAGCCAGCCCGACACGGGGGAGCAGGCCCTCGAGATCGCCGACATGCTGATCCGCTCCGGCGCGCTGGACGTTTTGGTGATCGACTCGGTGGCGGCGCTGGTGCCGCGCGCGGAGCTCGAGGGCGAGATGGGTGACAGCCACGTCGGGCTGCAGGCCCGGCTGATGAGCCAGGCCCTGCGGAAAATGACTGGCGCGCTGAACAATTCGGGCACCACCGCGATCTTCATCAACCAGTTGCGCGAGAAGATCGGGGTGATGTTCGGCAGTCCGGAAACCACCACGGGTGGAAAGGCCTTGAAGTTCTACGCGTCGGTGCGCATGGACGTGCGCCGGATCGAGACGCTCAAGGACGGCACCAACGCGGTCGGTAACCGCACCCGCGTCAAGGTCGTCAAGAACAAGGTGTCGCCGCCGTTCAAGCAGGCCGAATTCGACATCCTTTACGGCAGAGGGATCAGCCGGGAAGGCTCGCTGATCGATATGGGTGTGGAACAGGGCTTCATCCGCAAGTCCGGTTCCTGGTTCACCTACGAGGGCGAGCAGCTCGGTCAGGGCAAGGAGAATGCCCGCACCTTCCTGATGGAAAACGACGACGTGGCCAACGAGATCGAGAAGAAGATCAAGGAGAAGCTTGGCATTGGCGCGGTCGTGACCGATGGCTTGTCCGATGACAGCGTCCTGCCCGCCCCCGTCGATTTCTGAGCCCTCCCGCGAGGAGCAGGCGCGGACGCTGTGCCTGCGCCTGCTCACCGCGAGAGCACGCACCCGGGCCGAGCTGCACGGCCAGCTGGCCAAACGCGGATACCCCGAGGATGTCAGCGCTTCCGTGCTCGACCGGCTCGCCACCGTCGGCCTGGTCGATGATGCCGACTTCGCCGAACAGTGGGTGGCGGCCCGCCGGGCAAAGGCGGGGAAGAGCAAGCGAGCCCTGGCGGCCGAACTGCACACCAAAGGCGTCGACAGGGACGTGATCGCCACGGCGCTGTCCGGGATCGACGCCGGCGCCGAACGGGACCGGGCCGAGGAGTTGGTGCGGGCCAAGCTGCGCCGGGAAAAACTGGACGGCGACGACGACGCGCGCGTGACCCGCCGGCTGGTCGGAATGCTGGCGCGTCGTGGCTACAGCCAGAACCTGGCGTGCGAGGTCGTGCTCGCCGAACTGGCCGCCGAACGGGAGCGCCGCCGGGTCTAGCCCGGTGACGTGCGGTTTCTCGCCCGCCGACCGGTCGCCGTACCATGGCCCCGTGACTTCGATGGTGGTGCGGGACGCGGCGGGCGCGCCCGGCGGTGCGGGGCCTGCGCGCACCTACCAGGTCCGCACCTACGGGTGTCAGATGAACGTCCACGACTCCGAGCGGTTGGCGGGCCTGCTGGAGGCGGCGGGCTACCGGCGGGCGGCCGAAGACGCCGACGCCGACGTGGTCGTCTTCAACACCTGCGCCGTCCGCGAAAACGCCGACAACAAGCTGTACGGCAACCTCAGCCACCTGGCCCCGCGGAAACGCGGCAACCCCGAGATGCAGATCGCGGTCGGGGGCTGCCTGGCCCAAAAGGACCGGGACGCGCTGCTGCGCAAGGCGCCCTGGGTCGACGTCGTCTTCGGCACGCACAACCTCGGCTCGCTGCCCACCCTGCTCGAACGGGCCCGGCACAACAAGTCCGCCCAGGTGGAGATCGCCGAGTCGCTGCAGCAATTCCCGTCGTCACTGCCGAGCGCACGCGAATCCGCTTACGCCGCTTGGGTTTCCGTTTCGGTCGGGTGCAACAACAGCTGCACCTTCTGCATCGTCCCCTCGCTGCGGGGCAAGGAGGTCGACCGCAGCCCGGCCGACATCCTGGCCGAGGTGCGAGCGCTGGTGGCCGACGGCGTGCTCGAAGTCACGCTGCTGGGCCAGAACGTCAACGCCTACGGCGTCTCCTTCGCCGACCCGGCGCTGCCCCGGGATCGCGGCGCCTTCGCGCGGCTGCTGCGGGCCTGCGGGGACATCGACGGGCTGGAACGGGTGCGGTTCACCTCCCCGCACCCCGCCGAATTCACCGACGACGTCATCGAGGCCATGGCGCAGACGCCGAATGTGTGCCCGGCCCTGCACATGCCGCTGCAGTCGGGGTCCGACCGGGTGCTGCGGGCGATGCGCCGCTCGTATCGCGCCGAGCGCTACCTCGGCATCATCGAGCGCGTCCGCGCGGCCATGCCCCACGCCGCCATCACCACCGACCTGATCGTCGGTTTCCCCGGTGAGACCGAGGACGACTTCGCGGCCACCCTGGAGGTGGTGCGGCAGGCCCGGTTCGCCGCCGCGTTCACCTTCCAGTACTCCAAGCGGCCCGGCACCCCGGCCGCCGAACTCGACGGGCAGCTTCCGAAAGCCGTTGTGCAGGAACGCTATGAGCGGCTGGTCGAGCTGCAGGAGCAGATCTCGCTCGAGGGCAACCGCGCGCTGGTGGGTCAGACCGTGGAATTGCTGGTCTCCGCCGGCGAGGGACGCAAGGACACCCACACCGCGCGGATGACGGGCCGCGCCAGCGACGGCCGCCTGGTGCACTTCAGCGCCGACGACCGGGTGCGACCCGGCGACGTGGTCACCGTGGTGGTCACCCAGGCCGCACCGCACCACCTCATCGCCGACGCCGGAATTCTCAGTCATCGCCAAACCCGCGCGGGAGACGCGCACGCCGCCGGGCAGCGCCCGGGCGGCATCGGTCTCGGCATGCCCGCCGTCGGACCGCCTGCCGGCCGCACCGAACCCGCAGGACCCACAGAACCCAGAGAACCCAGAGAACCCAGAGAACCCAGAGAACCCAGAGAACCCCTTGGATGTGCCCGATGAATGAAGAACACCCGCATTTCCACGCCCTGCGGACCGAAATCGAGGCCGCCGAGCGCCGCGTGGCGCGCGGATTCGACCCGGGCCCCCGCGGTTTCGTCGTGGCGATCCTGGTCTTCGTGCTGCTGGGATCTTTCATCCTCCCGCACACCGGCGCGGTGCGGGGCTGGGACGTGCTGTTCAGCAGCCACGGCGCCGGCGCGGCAGCGGTGGCGCTGCCGTCGCGGGTATTCGCCTGGCTGGCGCTGGTGTTCGGCGTCGGGTTCTCGATGCTGGCGTTGGTGACGCGGCGTTGGGCGCTGGCCTGGGTCGCGCTGGCGGGTTCGGCGCTCGCCGGTGCGGCGGGGCTGTTGGCCATCTGGTCTCGCCAGACGGTGGCCGCGGGGCATCCCGGCCCCGGGGTGGGGCTGATCGTGGCGTGGATCGTCGTCCTCGTGCTGTCCTACCAATGGGCCCGGGTGGTGTGGTCGCGGACCATCGTGCAACTCGCGGCCGAGGAGGAGCGGCGCCGGGTCGCGGCGCAGCAGCAGTCGATGACGCTGCTCGACAGCCTGGACGATCCCGGACCGGGCGCACCGAACGGGAACGGCGAGTCGATGGACCGAGCGCCCCGGGAGCCCGGAGCCTAGGGCTTGCGGGTCAGCGCCTCGGCGGCCGCCTGCGCCCACTGCCGCCACTGGTCGGCGTTGGCCTTGGCCTCTTCGGCCTCCTTGGTACGCCCCGCCGCCGCGGCCTTCTGGGCCTGCTGCTCGTACTGCTCGGCGCGAGTACGGAACTGCTCCGCGCGGGCCTGCGCCTGCGGGTCCGACCAATCGGCCTCGCCCGCATCGCGCACCTTCTTCTCGACCGCGCGCATCCGACGCTCCAATTCGGCCGACCGCTCCCGCGGCACCTTTCCGATCGCGTCCCACCTTTCGGCGATGGCGCGCAGCGCCGCCCTGGCCGCGTCGTGATTGCCGGTGTCGATCTTCTCCGCTTCGGCCAGCAGCGCCTCCTTGGCGGTGGCGTTGGCGCGCAGTTCGGTGTCCTTCTCCGCAGTCGCCGCGTTGCGAGCCGTGAAGAAGACGTCCTGGGCTGCCTTGAACCGCCGCCACAACGCGTCGTCGACATCCCGGGCCGCGCGGCCGGCCGCCTTCCACTCCGTGAGCAGCTTGCGGAACTCCGCGCTGGTGGCGGTCCAGTCCGTCGAGCTTGACAACTCCTCGGCGCGTTCGCAGAGTCGTTCCTTGGCCTGCCGAACGCCCAGGCGTTCACGGTCCAGTTCGGCGAAGTGGGATCCTCGCCGCCGGTTGAACGCCTCCCGGGCCGCCGAATAGCGCTTCCACAGCGCGTCGTCGACCTTCCGGTCCAGGCCGTTGATGGTCTTCCACTCGTCGAGGATGGCCCGCAGCCGGTCACCGGCCGCCTTCCACTGCGTGGAGTTGGCGCCCAACTCCTCGGCCTCGGCGGCCAGCGCCTCCTTGCGCGCGGTCTGGGTGGCGCGATGCTCGTCGCGGCGGGATCGCTCCTCGGCGACGGTGGCCTCGACCTGGTCGATGAGGCTGGTCAACCGGCGGGCCAGCGCGTCGATGTCGCCCAGTACGGCCGCCGTGGGCAGTGTTTCGGCGAGCTCGGACGCGTGGGCTTTGATCTTGCGGGCGTCACCGGTTCCCGCCGCGAGCCGCTCCTCCATGAGCGTGACCTCGGTGCTCAGGTCGTCGAAGCGGCGGCCGAAGTGGGCGAAGGCCGCTTCGGAGTCACCGGCCTGCCAGGAGCCGACGATGCGCTCGCCGCCGGCGGTGATCAGCCACACCGTCCCGTCGTCGTCGACGCGCCCGAACCGGTGCGGATCGCTGGCCGGCGGAGCCGGCACCGCGTGGGTGAAGGGCCGTGGCCCCGAGTTCGCCGGCCGGGGACCGGGACGCGGTCCCGGGCGTGGCACCGGGCGCGAAACCGGTTGGGGCACCGGCCCCGCCGGAGTTCCGCCGTTCGGATCGTCAGCCGTCATCGCTCGTCACCTACCCTTCGCGCGGTCGCTGTTCCGCGCACCTGCCGCGCGTAGCGGCACCGTGTGCTGCGCCGGTGGGTGGCCCTCGCGGCCCGTCCAGCAGCTGCTTAACAGTATTCAAGCAGCCTGGCGGCCCACGCGCCGCCACCCTGACCTTCCGGCTCGGGATGCACCGGCGCAGACACATGGGGTATGACACATGTCCATACCCCGACTCGGACGGAGAAACCATGGCCAAGGCGGACATTGCCGCTTTGCTCGCGTTAGCCTCCGCGCTCTGTGTCGCGATCGGCGATGTACTGCAGCAGCGCGCGACACACCGGATCGCCGACCCATCGGTCGGGCAGCTCGCGCTCTTCCGCAGGCTGCTCGGCAATCGACGGTGGCGGTGGGGCGCCTTAATACTCGTGGTCAGCATCGCGTTGCAGGCGGCCGCGCTTGCTCAGGGTTCGGTGTTGCTGGTGCAGGCGTTGCTCGTCCTTTCGCTGCTGTTCGCGCTGCCCATCAGTGCCAGGCTGGCCGATCGCGCCGTGACCGCCCGGGAATGGGCCTGGGCCGTCGTGCTGACCGCCGCGGTGACCGTGATCGTGACGGTCGGCAACCCGCAGGCGGGTCATTCGACCGCGTCGCCGGGGACCTGGGCCACCGTGCTGATGGTGCTGGCTCCGCTGCTGCTCGGATGCGTCGTTGCCGCCCGGGTCTTGGGCGGTGCCGCAGCCGCGGTGCTGCTCGCGTTCGTGTCCGGTTCGCTGTGGGGTGTGTTCGCGGTGCTCACCAAGGGCGCCGTCCACCGGCTCGGCGACGGGGGATGGGCGGTGTTCCGGACACCCGAGCTGTACGCCTGGGTGCTGGTCGCGCTGGCGGGATTCGCCTGGGAGCAGTCGGCGTTCCGGGCCGGAGCGCTCACCGCGTCGATGCCGACCCTGGAGGTGTCCCAGCCGGTCGTGGCGGCTGTGCTGGGCGTCGTCGTCCTGGGCGAGACACTGAACACGGGTCGCTCCGGCGCGGTCGCCCTGGTCGTTGCGGCGCTGGCGATGACGGTGGCCACCGTCGAGCTCGCGCGCGGCGATGCGGTGGCCACCCGGACGGGGGTCGACCAGGCCCTTGCGGGTGCCGCCGGTCAACCGGCGTGACAGCCGCGCGCCGGTCCCGCCCGCCCGGGCGGGCGTATGTGAATACATAGAGTTCCCACAGTCGTTACCTAGCTTTGTGAAGTAACAATGAAACGGTTACCTACCAGGCGGTCAACGCAGTGCGCATAGCCATACAGTTGTAGTTGAACTGGCCGCAAACGCCACGTGTATACCGGCTCTCCGGGGGAACGCCTGGTGGAAATCTCGTGAGGTGAGGGGTCGTCCGTGTCCAAGGTTGATATTGCGGCGTTGATCGCGGTGTGTGCGGCGCTGGCATCCGCGGTCGGCGATGTGATCCGTCAGCGCTCGGCGCAGGAGATCACGGACAAGCAGGTTGGCCATCTCGAGTTGTTCCGCATGTCGCTGCGGGACACCCGGTGGTGGCTGGGCGGCCTGGCGGCGGTCGTCAATTACAGCCTGCAGGCCGGGGCCCTGGCCTGGGGCTCGGTCGTGCTGGTGACCGCGCTGCAGGTGACGGCGTTGCTGTTCGCCCTGCCGATCTACGCCCGGCTGACCAAGCGCCGGGTGACCCGCTGGGAGTGGGTGTGGGCGGTGACTCTGGCCGGTGCCCTGGCCGTGGTCATCATCATCGGCGACCCGGCCGCCGGCAGTCAGCGCGCATCGGTCGGCACCTGGGCCGTGGTCGCCGCGGTGATGGTGCCGCTGCTGGTGGCGTGCGTGGTGGCCGCACGACTCTGGTCGGGCAGCCCGATCGCGGCCGCCCTGCTCGCGGTGGTGGCGGGTTCGGCCTTGGCGTTGTTCGCGGTGCTCACGAAGGGCATCGTCGAGCTGGCTGAGGAAGGCCCGTTGGCCGTCCTGAGCGCGCCCGAGTTCGTTCCCTGGCTGTTGCTGGCGCTGACCGGGATGATCTTCCAGCAGTCGGCGTTCCGTGCCGGAGCGCTGACGGCTTCCATGCCGACGATGACCGTGGCGAAGCCCGTGGTGGCCGGTCTGCTCGGCATCTTCGTGCTCGGCGAAACGCTGGGCGCCGCCGGGCCCAAGGCCTTCGTGCTGGTCGCAGCGGTGGCGGTCGTGATCGTGGCGACGATCGCGCTGGCCCGCGGCGAGGCCGCCACCATGGTCGCGCAGGTCGGGCGCGACGCCGGAGACATCGCGCCGGGCGTGTGGTCGTCCGAAGACGGGGAGGCCGGCCCTTGTAACGATCCCATCCTGGCGGCGACGGCCGAGGCCTGAGCGCGCCGCCCGGGCGAAACGTTAGTTTGGTGGCGTGCTCAGCGGCATCGCGATCGTTCCGTCGGCTCCGCTGCTGGTGCCCGAGCTCGCCGGAGCGGCCGCCGCGGAGGTGACCGACCTGGCCGCCGCGGTGCTGGCGGCGGCCGTCTTGTTGCCCGCGCGCTGGACCGTCATCGGGACCGCCGGGCGCGACGACGCGTTCGGCCCCGGCGCGGCCGGCACTTTCGCGGGTTTCGGCGCGGACATACGGGTCGGGCTTTCCCCGCGGGCCGACGTCGGGGCGCCGGCCGACCTGCCGGTGTGCGCGTTGCTGGCCGCGTGGGTCCGGGGCGAAGTCCGGCCGGACGCCACCGCGCAGGCACGGGTCTACGCCGCCGACCACGACGCCGACACCGCGCTGGCCCGCGGCAGGCGCTTGCGCGCCGAGATCGACCGGTCTCCCGAGCCGATAGGGGTCCTGGTCGTGGCCGACGGCGCGAACACCCTGACTCCGGCCGCCCCCGGTGGTTACGACCCCGGCAACGCCGATGCGCAGCTGGCCCTCGACGACGCGTTGGCCACCGGTGACGTCGCGGCCCTGGCGCGACTGCCGCGGCAGATCCTGGGCCGGGTCGCCTTTCAGGTGCTGGCCGGCCTGGCCGAGCCGGGCCCGCGATCGGCCAAGGAGCTGTACCGCGGTGCCCCCTACGGCGTGGGCTACTTCGCCGGTGCCTGGCAGCTCTGAGGTGGCCGTGCGACCGCTGGCGATCATCGGCCCCACCGGAACCGGCAAGTCGCAGCTGGCGCTCGACGTCGCCGAACGGGTCGGGGGCCGCGCCGAGATCGTCAACGCCGACGCCATGCAGCTTTATCGGGGAATGGACATCGGCACCGCCAAACTGCCCGTCGACCAACGCCGCGGCATCCCGCACCACCAGCTCGACGTCCTGGACGTCACCGAGACCGCGACGGTCGCCCGCTATCAGGCCGCCGCCGCCGCGGACGTCGAGGCGATCGCCGCCCGCGGCGCCGTGCCCGTCATCGTGGGCGGCTCCATGCTCTACATCCAGTCGCTGCTCGACGACTGGTCGTTTCCCGCCACCGATCCCGCCGTGCGGGCACGCTGGGAACAGCGGCTGGCCGAGGTGGGGGTGGGGGGCCTGCACGCCGAGCTGGCCCGTCGCGACCCCGCCGCGGCCGCGGCCATCCTGCCCACCGACGCGCGGCGCACCGTGCGGGCGCTCGAGGTGGTCGAGCTGACCGGCCGGCCGTTCGCCGCGTCGGCACCCCGCATCGGCACCCCGAGGTGGGACGCCGCCATCGTCGGCCTGGATTGCCAGACAACGCTTCTCGACGAACGGCTGGCCCGCCGCACCGACGCGATGTTCGACCACGGCCTGGTCGACGAGGTGAGTGCGCTGCTCGCCACGGGCCTGCGCGACGGTGTCACCGCGTCGCGCGCCCTGGGCTACGCGCAGGTGATCGAGGCGCTGGACGCCGGGGGCGGCGCCGATCGGCTGCGCGACGCGCGCGAGCAGACGTACGTGGGCACCCGACGCTATGTGCGACGCCAGCGGTCGTGGTTCCGCCGCGACCACCGGGTCCGCTGGCTGGACGCGGACGACGGCGCCCGGCTCGTCGACGAGGCCCTGCGGGCCTGGCGCCACGTATCCTGAGCGGGTGGCGCACATGATCTTCGCCAAGGGCCACGGCACCGAGAACGATTTCGTGGTGCTCCCGGACGCGCAGGCCACGCTCGACCTCACCGCGGCCCGGGTGGCGGCGTTGTGTGACCGGCGGCGTGGGCTGGGCGCCGACGGGGTGCTGCGCGTGACCACCGCCGGTGCCGCCCTCTCGGCCGGCGTGCTCGACCGGCTGCCCGACGGCGTGGCCTCGGCCGACTGGTACATGGACTACCGCAACGCCGACGGCTCGCTCGCCCCGATGTGCGGCAACGGCGTCCGGGTGTTCGCGCACTACCTGCGGGCCAGCGGGTTGGAGGCCCGCGACGAATTCGTGGTCGGGTCGCTCGCCGGGCCCCGGCCGGTCACCGTGCACCACGCCGGCGCGGCCCGCGCCGACATCAGCGTCGAGATGGGCAAGGCCAACACGCTCGGTCCGGGAAGCGCGCTCGTCGGCGGCCGGCGGTTTACCGGCCTGGCGGTCGACGTGGGCAATCCCCACCTGGCGTGCGTCGATCCGGACCTGACCGACGAGGAACTGGCGACGCTGGACGTGGCGGCGCCGGTTGCCTTCGACCACGCCCAGTTCCCGGAGGGGGTCAACGTCGAAGTCCTGACGGCACCGGCCGACGGCGCGGTGCGGATGCGGGTGCACGAACGGGGCGTAGGCGAGACCCGCTCGTGCGGCACCGGCACGGTCGCGGCCACCGTGGCCGCGCTCGCCGCCGCCGGTGCGGCCACCGGCAGCCTGACGGTGCGGGTGCCCGGCGGCGACGTCGTCGTCACCGTCACCGACGCCACCAGCTACCTGCGGGGGCCCTCGGTACTGGTGGCGCACGGGGAGATCAGCGAGGAATGGTGGAACGCGCAGCCGCGTTAATTCGAGTGCGCGACGCCGATCCGCCGTGCATCATCGTGTATTGCCTATGACACAACCTGAATTCCAAACTCACGCTCCTGCGGAGCCAAGCACCGGCGAACTCGCCCTGGAAGAACGGTCCGCGCTGCGCCGCGTCGCCGGACTGTCCACCGAACTCGCCGACGTCTCCGAAGTCGAGTACCGCCAGCTGCGGCTGGAACGCGTCGTGCTGGTCGGCGTGTGGACCGACGGCACCGCCGCCGACAGCGAGGCCAGCATGGCCGAGCTGGCCGCCCTCGCCGAGACCGCCGGCTCGCAGGTGCTCGAAGGCCTCATCCAGCGCCGCGACAAGCCCGACCCGTCGACCTACATCGGCTCGGGCAAGGCCCAGGAGCTCCGCGAAGTGGTGCTGGCGACCGGCGCCGACACGGTGATCTGCGACGGTGAACTGTCGCCGGCGCAGCTGACCGCGCTGGAGAAGGCGGTGAAGGTCAAGGTCATCGACCGCACCGCGCTGATTCTGGACATCTTCGCCCAGCACGCCACCAGCCGGGAGGGCAAGGCGCAGGTGTCGCTGGCCCAGATGGAGTACATGCTGCCCCGGCTGCGCGGCTGGGGTGAGTCGATGTCCCGGCAGGCCGGTGGCCGCGCGGGCGGCAGCGGGGGAGGCGTGGGCCTGCGCGGTCCCGGTGAGACCAAGATCGAGACCGACCGCCGCCGCATCCGCGAACGAATGTCCAAGCTGCGCCGCGAGATCAAGGACATGAAGCAGGTCCGCGACACCCAGCGCAGCCGGCGCCTGGCCAGCGACGTGCCCTCGATCGCCATCGTCGGCTACACCAATGCCGGCAAGTCGAGCCTGCTCAACGCGCTGACCGGGGCGGGGGTCCTGGTGCAGGACGCGCTGTTCGCCACGCTGGAGCCCACCACCCGCCGCGCCGAGTTCTCCGATGGTCGCCCTTTGGTGCTCACCGACACCGTCGGGTTCGTCCGCCACCTGCCCACCCAGCTGGTCGAGGCGTTCCGCTCGACGCTGGAGGAGGTCGTCGACGCCGACCTGTTGCTGCACGTTGTCGACGGCTCGGACGCCAACCCGCTGGCCCAGATCAACGCGGTGCGCGAGGTGATCTCCGAGGTCATCGCCGACCATCACGGCGACCCGCCGCCCGAGCTGCTGGTGGTGAACAAGGTCGACGCCGCCAGCGGGCTGACCCTGGCCAAGCTTCGGCACGCGCTGCCCGGCGCGGTGTTCGTCTCGGCGCGGACGGGCGAGGGCATCGACGCGCTTCGGCGCCGGATGGGGGAGCTCGCCGTTCCCACCGACACGGCCGTGGACGTGGTGATTCCGTACCACCGCGGCGACCTGGTGGCGCGGCTGCACGCCGACGGGCGCGTGCAGCAGCAGGAGCACCACCCCGACGGCACCCGGATCAAGGCCCGGGTCCCGGTGGCGCTGGCCGGGCGCCTGCAAGAGTTCGCCGCCCGCTGATCTCCGCGGCGGCCCGACCCCGCCGTCTGCCGACCAACCGTCTGGTTGGTATATGTTGGGCGACAGAGTTCCCAGCCGCCGGAGGTCATCCACATGGGCAGTGCCGTCAAGTACCAGCGCACGCTTTTCGAGCCGGAGCACGAGCTGTTCCGCGAGTCCTATCGGGCCTTCCTCGATCGTCATGTCGCGCCCCATCACGACGAATGGGAGAAGGCGAAGATCGTCGACCGGGGCGTGTGGCTCGAAGCCGGCAAGCAGGGCTTCCTCGGCATGGCGGTGCCCGAGGAATACGGCGGCGGCGGTAACTCCGACTTCCGGTACAACACGATCATCACCGAGGAGACCACCGCCGGCCGCTACAGCGGCATCGGTTTCGGCCTGCACAACGACATCGTGGCGCCGTACCTGCTGGCCCTGGCTACCGAGGAGCAGAAGCAGCGCTGGCTGCCGAAGTTCTGCACCGGCGAGCTCATCACCGCGATCGCGATGACCGAACCCGGAACCGGCAGCGACTTGCAGGGCATCAAGACCCGCGCGGTCAAGCAGGGTGACCACTACGTGCTCAACGGCGCAAAGACGTTCATCACCAACGGAATCAACTCCGACTTGGTGATCGTGGTCGCGCAGACCGATCCCGACAAAGGGGCGCAGGGCTTTTCGTTGCTCGTGGTCGAACGCGGCATGGAGGGCTTCGAACGCGGCCGCCACTTGGACAAGATCGGGCTGGACGCACAGGACACCGCCGAATTGTCGTTCACCGATGTCAAGGTGCCCGCCGAAAACCTGCTGGGGCAGGAGGGCTTGGGGTTCATCTACCTGATGCAGAACCTTCCGCAGGAACGCATCTCGATCGCCATCATGGCGGCCGCGGCGATGGAGCAGGTGCTCGAGCAGACGCTGCAATACACCAAGGAGCGCAAGGCATTTAACAAGCCGATCGGCAGCTTCCAGAACAGCCGTTTCGTGCTTGCCGAGCTGGCGACCGAAGCCACCGTGGTGCGCATGATGGTCGACGAGTTCATCCGGCTGCACCTGGACAAGAAGCTGACCGCCGAGCAAGCGGCGATGGCCAAGTGGTACTCCACCGAAAAGCAGGTACACCTGATCGACCGGTGCCTACAACTGCACGGCGGTTACGGCTACATGCGCGAATACCCCGTCGCCCGTGCCTATCTGGACGCGCGGGTGCAGACCATCTACGGCGGTACGACCGAGATCATGAAAGAGATCATCGGCCGCAGCCTGGGGGTCTAGCCCAAACACCGTTGGTCGACAACGCGATCGGCCGGCCAATTCGCACGGTTACGGCAAACCCGATCGGTGCCCGCCACGCGGCCGGTTTTCTCGGGTAGATCGTGAAAGAGTTAATGGCCTCACGTACCGTCGGGACATGTGTTTCGGGTACGTCGCCCGGGTAATGGCCGACTGCCGAGCCGAAAAGCATGACGCCGCCGGGTACCTGGTGAAGTTCGGCACCGCCTGCGGGCGCCCGGTCGTCACGCAGGACGGCGGCCGTTGCTTATTGCACACGCGGTTGTCGGCTGCGGGTTTCGACACGATTATCCGAACATCGCGCGAGCGACGGTGCGGTTGGCCGCGATTTGAGCGTGGCTCGGCATCATTTCGACATCGGCGTGGTATCCGTTTTTGTAATATTCGTGATCTGACTTCGCATTTTTCGTTGGCGGGAGCAAAGTTATGCGAGCCCGGCAAAAATGCGGTTCGGAACGGGGTTGTTTCCCCGCGGTGGTACCGCGGCTCGCTCGCCGGCTGTGCAGGCGCGGGCGTAGCCGCTGATAGGGGAATAGCCGTCGGCTGGGAGGCTTGGTGAACGGGCAGAGAGGTCACATGCGCAGGCTGGTCGGGAGCGCGCTGGTCAGCTTGACCGCCGCGGCAATTGCCGCCGCCGCCTTGCTGGCGCCCCCCGCAGCGGCGTCCCCCATCGGCGACGCCGAGGCGGCCATGATGGCGGCGTGGGAGAAGGCCGGCGGTGACGGTTCGCCTCTGGGCGCCCGCAAGGGCGATGTGTACCCGGCCGGCGACGGTTTCGCGCTCGACTTCGACGGCGGCAAGATGTTCTTCACCCCGGCGACCGGCGCCAAATTCGTCTACGGGCCCATCCTGGACAAATACGAGATGCTGGGCGGCCCCGCCGGCAGCGATCTGGGTTTCCCGGCCATCAACGAAGTGCCCGGCCTGGCCGGACCCGACAGCCGGGTGGCCACCTTCTCGGCGAGCGACAAGCCGGTGATCTTCTGGACGCCCGACCACGGGGCGTTCGTCGTGCGCGGCGCGATCAACGCCGCGTGGGACAAGCTCGGCAGTTCGGGCGGCGTGCTCGGGGTCCCGGTCGGCGACGAAACCTACAACGGCGAGGTGTCCGCCCAGAAGTTCAGCGGCGGCCAGGTCTCGTGGAACAGGCAGACGAAGCAGTTCACCACCGAGCCCCCGGCTTTGGCCGACCAGCTGAAGGGCCTGCAGGTGGCGATCGACCCCACCGCGGCCATCAACATGGCATGGCGTGCCGCCGGCGGCCCCAATGGGCCGTTGGGGGTCAAGAAGGGCGCGCAGTATCCGATCGGCGGCGACGGGATCGCCCAGGACTTCGCTAACGGAAAGGTGTACTTCAGCCCGGCCACCGGCGCGAACGCCGTCGAAAGCAACATCCTGGCCAAGTACGAGTCGCTGGGCGGACCCGCCGGCAGCGACCTGGGATTCCCCACCGCCACCGAGTCCGACGGCGGCATCCCGTCCAGCCGCGTCGTCACCTTCTCCGGTGCTGACAAGCCGGTGATCTTCTGGACTTCGGAGCACGGCGCGTTCGTGGTGCGCGGGGCCATGAAGGCGGCGTGGGACAAGCTCCGCGGGCCGGCCGGCAAGCTGGGCGCTCCCGTCGCTGACCAGGCCCTCGACGGCGACGTCGTCTCCCAGCAGTTCGCCGGCGGCAAGATCTCCTGGAACCGGGCGAAGAACACGTTCAGCACGGAACCGGCCAACCTCGCGCCGTTGCTGTCCGGCCTGCAGGTGTCGGGCCAGAACCAGCCGAGTAATTCGGCGATGCCGGCCCATCCCAAGAAGTTCACGTGGCAGTCGTGGTGGTTGCTGGCCGTCATTCCGGTGGTCGTGCTGATCGTATTGGCGGGGCTGCTGGCCTTCGGGTGGCGTCGGCGTCGTGCCGCGCAGGAGGATGCCGACTACGAGCCGCACCCCGACTTCGCCGGCGGGTACGACGCCGTGGGCGACCAGCATTGGGGGCACGAGGACGTCACCACCGAACAGTTCGGCCACCAGGTGGGGGCCCCCGAAGCCGAGGCCGCCGGGCGGGTCAGCTGGCGGCGCGGCGGCGCGGACGAGGGTCCATTCGCGGGCGAGCAGGAGGACCCCGACGCGGTGGACACCGACTCCTTCTCCGTCGTCTCGCCTGCGGCCCTGTCGGAGGCCGGCTACCCCGAAATAGAGGCCGAATACGCCGGATCCGAATACGGCGAGTCCGAGTACGGCGAGTCCGACTACGCCGATGCGAATTACGCCGACGCCGAGTACGCCGGCGATGAGCACGAGCCCGCCGACCACGCCGACGACCACGCCGACGACGAGTATCTGGAGGCCGAGTACCGGGATGTCGCCGTGCCGCACGCGCCTGCGGACGCCGGATTCGACGGCGGTGCAGCCGAGGCCGCCGCGCCCGAGGCGGAGTATCCGGACATCGCGGTGGCGCACGTGCCCGCGGACGTCGCCGAGGTCGAGGCCGAGGCCGAGGCCGCCGCCACGGATGCGGAAGCGCCCGCGCCGGCGGTCACCCCATCCGAGCAGCGCGGGGGGCGGCACGCGGCCGCGGACGACGAAGACAGCGGCGCGGGGGCCGGGCCGGCCGGGCGCCCGACCATCCACCTACCGCTCGACGATCCCTACCAGGCGCCCGACGGATACCCGATCAAGGCGAGCGCCCGCTTCGGGCTGTACTACACGCCGGGCAGCGAGCTCTACCACGACACGCTCGCCGAAATCTGGCTGTCCAGTGAGGAAGTGGCCCAGGCCAACGGCTTCGTCAAGGCGGACTGAGCCGGGCGGGGTCGCGCCACGGGGCTAGACCTTGCGGATCACCGTGACGACCTTGCCGAGCACGGTCGCGTCATTGCCGGGAATCGGATCGAACGCGGGGTTGTGCGGCATCAGCCACACCTGACCGCCCGCCCGCTTGAACGTCTTGACGGTGGCTTCCCCGTCGATCATGGCCGCGACGATGTCGCCGTTGTCGGCGACGTTCTGCTGTCGCACCACCACCCAGTCGCCGTCGCAGATCGCCGCCTCGATCATCGAGTCGCCGACGACCTTGAGCAGGAACAGCGTGCCCTCGCCGACCAGCTCGCGCGGCAGCGGGAAGACGTCCTCGACGGCTTCCTCGGCGAGGATGGGCCCACCGGCCGCGATGCGCCCCAGGACCGGGACGAAGGTCGGCTCCGGCAGGGCGTCCGACCCGGCGACGTCGGTGGCCGGCGCCGCCACGTCGTCATCGGCGCCGCGGACGTCCACCGCCCGGGGGCGGTTCGCGTCGCGACGCAGGTATCCCTTGCGTTCCAGGGTGCGCAGTTGATGAGCCACCGACGATGTCGACGTCAGGCCGACGGCGTCGCCGATCTCCCGGATGCTCGGCGGGTAGCCGCGGTTCGTGACCGACGCGCGGATGACGTTCAAGATGGTGCGCTGCCGTTCGGTCAGTGATGAATCGACGGCGTGCAGTCGACCGCCCGCGCCGGCCGATGAGGTGTCGTTGCTGTCGCTCATGGCACTGAATGTAGCCCCACCGCGCCCAAGAATCAAACATGTGTTCGACTGGCGTGTCGCCGTGGCGGACGGGCACAAAATCGCCATCGACATCGTTAATCACAAAGGTGTAACTCTTCGGCGGATCGGGTATTTCAGCCGCATGTCAGCTCTGGGGACCACGGACTTGTCGGTGGCGTGGTCTAGCGTTCGACTCGTGCGACACGCTTCGCTCACATGTTCGGATTTCGAACACACGAGCGATACAGTCGAACAGCTGAGCGAATCTAGTTGACCGGAGGAACGCAGATGACAACCATCCACACGCTGGCGCCGCGTACCAGCAGCCCCCGGCGTCCGGTCAACGGACCGGTGGAGGGCCTCGGCTACGGCCGGGACGCGCTGGCCCGTTCGCGCCGCCCCGTCCCGTCGCGACCGGCGGGCGCGCCCATGCGCTACCGCGGCACGGGCGTCGCGATGTCCGCCGCGCCGCACCGCAAGCGTCCCGTCACGGTGGCCACCACCGTCTGGCTGGCGCTGGCCGCCGGTGCGATCACTCTGTGGCTGGGCCTCGTAGGGAATGTCGGTCAGGTGCTCAACGGCGCCTCCGGGAGTTCGGGAGCGCACGTGCCCGACCGGCTGGCCGTCGTGCGCGTCGAGGCGGGGGAGTCGCTGCAGGACGTCGCGCACCGGGTGGCGCCCGACGCGCCGGCCCGCCAGGTGGCCGACCGCATCCGCGAGCTCAACGACATGAACTCGCCGAGTGTGGTGGCCGGTCAGACCCTGATCGCCCCGGTCGGCTGAGGACCGCCGTGCCGGGACCGCTTATCGGCCGCGTATGCGCGTGCGGGTAAGCGCACGGGTACGCTCGAAGTGCTGCGGTACCTGGTAGTCGGCACGGCGAAGGAGCGGTCATGCATTGCCCGTTCTGCCGTCATCCCGATTCCCGGGTGATCGACTCGAGGGAAACCGATGAGGGGCAGGCCATCCGGCGCCGCCGATCGTGCCCCGAGTGCGGACGGCGTTTCACCACCGTGGAGACCGCGGTGCTGGCCGTGGTCAAACGCAGCGGAGTCACCGAGCCCTTCAGCAGGGAGAAGGTCATCAGCGGTGTCCGCCGGGCCTGCCAGGGCCGGCAGGTGGACGACGACGCGCTGAACCTGCTCGCCCAACAGGTCGAGGACGCCGTGCGCGCCGCGGGGTCCCCGGAGGTCGCGAGCCACGAGGTCGGGCTGGCCATCCTCGGTCCGCTGCGCGACCTCGACGAGGTGGCCTACCTGCGGTTCGCTTCGGTGTATCGCTCGTTTGAGTCCGCGGACGATTTCGAGCGCGAGATTCAGGCGCTGCGCGAACACCGCCAGGTCACCACCCCGAGCTGACGACCCGGCCCACGCCGTCCGGGCCTAGGCTCGTTTTCATGCCTATCGACTTGCATCCCGACCTCGCGGCCCTGGCACCACTCCTCGGGACCTGGGCCGGCCGGGGGTCGGGCGAGTACCCGACAATCCAGCCCTTCGACTACCTGGAGGAAGTGGTCTTCTCCCACGTCGGCAAGCCGTTTCTGGCGTACGCGCAAAAGACCAGGGCGCCGGCCGACGGCAAGCCGTTGCACGCAGAGACCGGATACCTGCGCGCGCCGCAGCCCGGTCACGTCGAACTGGTCCTGGCCCATCCGAGCGGCATCACCGAGATCGAGGTGGGTACGTACTCGGTCACCGGTGCCCTGGTCGAAATCGAGCTCTCCACAACCGATGTCGGACTGACCCCGACCGCCAAAGAGGTGACCGCGCTGGGCCGTTCGTTCCGCATCGACGGCGACGAGCTCTCGTATTCGGTGCGGATGGGTGCGGTCGGGCAGCCGTTGCAGCACCACCTCGCCGCGGTCCTGCACCGGCAGGGCTGAGCCCTCCCGGGTCGGCCGGCCCGGGGTCAGTTCAGATGCCGCACACCGTCATTGACGACGCGTCCCGCCACCCCCACCCAGCCCTCGGCGTTCCACGTGGTTTCGATGATCGATCCCTTGCCCTGGGTGACGTGGAGGTCGCGGCTGAGGTAGTCGGTGATGCGCATCGCGGCCGAGCCGGTCGCCTCGTCTTCCCGCACTCCGAGATTCGCGGCGAACATGCGGGCGCGCAGCGATCCGGTGGCCTGGTCGGTCCAGGCCCACAGGTAGTGCGCCGTGTCGTCGGGAAAGTCTCCCGGGTCGGCGGCGAGAAGCTCGTCGGCCGAACCGAATTCGTGGAGGCCGACCTCGGGCGCCCACTCCGAGCGGGCGCTGATTCCGGTGCGCTCGGCGGCGTAGCTCACCTGCACAAGCCCCGCCGACACCTGCAGCGTGTTGATCGGCGTCCCGTGCTCCCGCAGCCACCACGCCGCACCGACGGTCGGGTGTCCGGCGAACGCGATCTGGATCAGCGGGGTGTAGATGCTGGCGTGTGCCGTGGTTGACCCGGCGGCGGGAACGTCGACGAAAACCGTTTCGCTGTATCCCAATTGAGTGGCCAGCCGTTGCCGGTCGGCCGGTCCCACCTGGCGGGCATCCACGACGCCGAGTGGATTGCCGAAATTCCCGTCTTGATCGGTGAACACCCGCAACACGGTGACGTCGATACCCATGGCCCGACTGTACGGCCCCGGCCGCCGCGGCACCGACCAAGGTGGTTCAGGTGGCGCTGCGTTCGTCGGAATCCATGGCGTTCAGCACGGCGACGCGGGTGGGGGCCGGCCCGCTGACGGCCTTCTCGCCGCCGCCGGTGCGCAACAACGCGCGCAGGGCGGCCTGATCGTATTCGGCGGGCGCGGTGCTGTCGATGAAGCGCTCGACCACGTCGATGAAGCGGGCCGGGTCGTCGTGGAAGGGGAAGTGGCCGGAGCCTTCGAAAATCTCCAGGCGGGAGCCGGGCATGGCGGCGTGGGCCATCCGCGCATGCCCCACCGGGACGACCGAGTCCTTGGCGCCCCAGACGATCTGCACGGGGATGGCCTCGGTCAAATAGCAGCGGTCCAGCATGGTGACGATCTGCCCGCGCCAGTCCACCACCGCCCGCAACGTGCGGCTGAAGGCCGCCGAGGCCGTCGGCTCCGGCAGGTCGTCGAGGATGCGCAGCATGTTGGGCAGGTCGCGGCCCAGCCCCGTGCTGCCCAGCATCGTGCCCAGCACCCGCCCGAAGATCTGGACGGCCGGCAGCACCAGGGGCAGTCGCAGCAGCGCGAGGGCCTCACTGCCCATCGGCAACGAGGCCCACCGCAACACGAAGTTCACGTCCTTGGTGACGCCCCCGGCGCCGACCAGGATCAGGCGCTCCACCAAATGCGGGAACTGGTAAGCGAATTGCATGGCCACCCCGCCGCCCAGCGAGTGGCCCACGATGGTCACCCGCTCGATGTCGAGGACGCTGAGCAGGTCGCGCATCCCGTTGGCGTAGGCGGCGACCGAGTAGTCGGCGCGCGGTTTGTCCGATCGCCCGTGGCCCAGCAGGTCGGGGGCGATGACAGTGAACCGCTGGGCGAGCTTGGCCTGCACGGTATTCCACGTCGTCGAGTTGTCACCGATGCCGTGGACCAGCAGGATCGCCGGCCCGTCACCGGCGATCCGGTAGGCCCGCTTGTAGCCGTGAATGGTACGGAACTCCAGCCGCGGGGCGGCGACCTCACGCACCGGGCGGAGAGTGCTTTTGCGCTTCCGCTCGCTCATGTCGCCAACCTTGGTCTCGGGCCGCGATGAGGCCGGGTGGAAAGGTCAGACCTGGTCGTCGTCGTCCCGCTTTTTCTCCGCCTGCTGGGCGAGGAATCGCTCGAACTCTGCGCCAAGCTCGTCGCCGCTAGGCAGGTCCTCGTCCCGAGTTAGTAACGACCTGTTCTCCTGAGCGTCGATGAAGGCATCGTACTGGCGCTCGAGCGCGGTCACCACTTGAGCAACCTCCGCGCTCGCCTCGACCTGCTCGTCGATCTTGGCCCGGATCACTGCCGCCGCTTCGGTCAACGCCGTCAGCGGCAACTCGAGCGACGCGATCTTGGCCACCTGCTCGAGCAGGGCCTCGGCGGCGGCCGGGTAGTCGGTCTGCGTCAGGTAGTGGGGCACATGCACGGTGTAGCCGACGACCTCGTGACCGTGCTGGGCCATCCGGTACTCCAGCAGATTGGACGCGCTGGCCGGGACCTGGATCTCGGAGATCCACGGCGTGAACTCGGCGATCAGCTCGGGGTTGTTGGAGTGCGCCGTCATCGTGATGGGCCGCGTGTGCGGGACCGCCATCGGGACCGTGCCCAGGCCGATGGTCTGCCGCACGCCCAGACGCTCGGCCAGCAGGCGCACCGCGGTGATGAAGCGCTCCCACTTCAGATCCGGTTCCATGCCGGCGAGCAGCAGGAACGGGGTACCGATGGTGTCACGCAACGCGTACAAGCTCAGTTCCGGCTCGTCATAGTTCGTGAAGTGATCGGTCTTGAACGTCATCAGCGGCCGCCGCGACCGGTAGTCCAGCAATTCGTCGATGGCGAAGGACGCGACCAGCTCGGTGTCCAAAGCCGCCTTCAGGTGCGACGAGGCCAGCCGGATCGCGTGACCGGCGTCGGAGAAACCCTCCAACGCGTGCACCAGCACCGGGCCTCGGCCATCCGACGTCGACAACTGCGGCGCCGGCAGCTCGAGCTCGTACATGCCGGCCTGTCCCGGCTGGTAGTCCGGCTCCTGCGGGTCCTCATCGTGAGCCATCGGGATCGCCTCCTCTCGGGGGTTTCTCCATGGGTGCCCTACCAGTGTCCCCCGAATCAGTGGGCATCAATATCAAACAGCAATGTGAAGTTCGCGTTTCATCCAGAAGAGAACACGTCGGGGGTTGGCAGGGCGAGTCGCTTGCGGGTCGGGAGGGACGCGACGCGTTGAAGTCGGCTCGCCGTGCGGGTGTCAGGCATGATGAAACCGATGCGCGTACCGACCGTGATGCTGTGCCTGGTGGTCGCCGTGGCGACGTCAGTGACGTCGTGCAAGCGGCCGCCGGGCGATCATGCGTCGGCCCCGCCGGCCGCGCCTCCGCGGAGCAGCGCGCCGGTGCAGCGGCTCGGTCAGCCGCAGCAGAAGGCGGTGGCGGGGCCGGTGGACCCCGACAAGCGCGTCGGCGCGATCTTCATCGACGGCGGCCCGCTGCACGTGTGCACGGGCTCGGTCGTGCATTCGGCGGGCGGCAACCTGATGATCACCGCTGCGCACTGCCTGGCCGGGGCCTCCAAGATCACCTTCGTGCCCGGCTTCGCCGGCGACGCGCCCCCGGCTCCGGCCGACGTGTGGAAGGCCGACGCCGTTTATCTCGACCCCCGCTGGACCGCCAGCAAGGACCCCAACGCGGACTATGCAATCGCGCGGCTGAGCAACGACGCCGGGGACTCGGTCGAGTCAAGGACCGGCCTGGCGTTGACGCTGGGCACGACGCCGCCGCCGGGTAGCCACGTCACCGTGATGGGCTATCCGGCCGGCGTGGGCGGTGCGCCCATCGGGTGTCAGGCCAGCACGTCGTTGACCGAGGGCGGGTTCCCCTCGTTTCCGTGCGAGGGGCTGGTGGACGGCACCAGCGGCGCGCCCTGGGTCAGCGGCACCACGGTCACCGGGGTGATCGGTGGTTTCGAGCGCGGCGGGTGCGCCGCGAACGTGTCGTATTCGGCCCCGTTCGATGCGCAGACCGCGCAGCTGCTGACCCGCGCGGACGCCGGCGGGCCCGGCGACCCGGTTCCGGGCGAACTCGACGACAGCTGTTAGCGGCGGAACTGGTTGAGCGCGCGCACCTTGTTCATCACGTCGAGCGCCGCCACCTTGTAGGCCTCGGAAAAAGTCGGGTAGTTGAACACGGCGTCCACCAGGTATTCGACCGTGCCGCCGCAGCCCATGACGGCCTGCCCGATGTGCACCATCTCGGTGGCGCTGGTGCCGAAGATGTGCACGCCCAGCAGCTTGAGATCGTCGGTGGACACCAGCAGCTTGAGCATCCCGTAGGAGTCGCCGGCGATCTGGCCGCGCGCCAGCTCGCGGTAGCGGGCCACCCCCACCTCGTAGGGGATCGCGTTTTTGGTGAGCTCGACCTCGGTCGCCCCGACGTAGGACACCTCGGGGATGGAGTAGATGCCGATCGGCTGCAGCTCGGTGATGCCCTCGCACGCTTCGCCGAAGGCGTGGTAGGCCGCCAGCCGGCCCTGTTCCATCGAGGTCGCGGCCAGCGCCGGGAACCCGATCACGTCGCCGACGGCGTAGATGTGGGGCACCTTGGTCTGGAAGAAGTCGTCGACGAAGATCCGGCCGCGGTTGTCGGCCTCCAGCTCGGCGTTGTGCAGATCCAGGTGGTCGGTCTGGCCCTGCCGCCCGGCCGAGTACATCACCGTCTCCGCGGGAATCTGCTTGCCGCTGGCCAAGGTGGTGACGGTCCCCGCCGAGCCGACGTCGACCGCGGTCACCTCCTCGCCGAATCGGAACGTCACCGCCAGGTCGCGCAGGTGGAACTTCAGCGCCTCCACGACCTCGGGGTCGCAGAAGTCCAGCATGTCGCCCCGCTTCTCCACGACGGTGACCTTGGTGCCCAGCGCGGCGAACATCGAGGCGTACTCGATGCCGATCACCCCCGCGCCGACCACCACCATCGACGCGGGCAGCGATTTGAGGTCGAGGATCCCGTCGGAGTCGAGCACCCGCTCCTCGTCGAACTCGACGCCGGACGGTCGCGCCGGCCGGGTGCCGGTGGCGATGACGATGTATTTGCCGCTGACTAATAGCTTTTCGCGCCGGGAGGGGTCTTCGACCTCGATGGTGTGCGGGTCGACGAACCGCCCGTGGCCCAACAACAGGTCGATGCGGTTGCGCATCAACTGGTTGCGCACCACGTCGACTTCCTTGCCGATGACATGCTGGGTGCGGGCCAGCAGGTCGGCCGGGGTGATCTTTTCTTTGACGCGGTAGCTCGCGCCGTACAGTTCGCGCTGGCTCATCCCGGTCAGGTAAAGGACGGCCTCGCGCAACGTCTTTGACGGGATGGTGCCGGTCTGGACGCATACACCGCCGAGCATCTGGCCACGTTCGACGATCGCCACGGACTTGCCGAGCTTGGCCGAGGCGATGGCTGCCTTCTGCCCGCCGGGGCCCGAGCCGATGACTACCATGTCGTACTCTTGCGCCGAACTCATGGGGTAACAGTAGAGCAGCGGAACTCACAGTGCTGGGTTCATTCACAGGCCCGGGATTCCGCCGGTTCTGCGAGCGCCGGTTGACGGCGGGGACCGTCAGCGTGGTGCCCATGACGACGCATCGACCTGACTTCAAACTGAATCGTCCCGGCGCACTGATCGCCGCGCTGCCGGCCGTTCTCGGCTTTGTTCCCGAAAATTCATTGGTAGTGGTGTCTTTGGATGGCGGTGACCTCGGGGCGGTGATGCGGGTCGACCTGTCCGACGAGCTCGCCGCCCGAGTCGGCCACCTGGCCGATGTCGCCGCCGCGGCCCGGCCCGACGCCGCCATCGCGGTGATCGTCGACGCGGAGGGTGCGCACTGTCCGGGGTGCAACGACGAATACCGGCAGCTGTGTGACGCGCTGGCAAAGTCATTGTCGCAACACGACATCGAGCTGTGGGCCGCGCACGTGGTCGACCGGGTCGCGCTCGGCGGGCGCTGGCATTGTGTGGACGGCTGCGGTTCGAGCGGCCTGGTCGACGATCCCTCGGCGTCGCCGCTGGCGGCCGCGGCGGTGCTCGACGGCCGGCGGCTCTACGCGCGGCGCGCCGACCTGCAGGCCGTCATCGCCGTCGAGGACATCGCGCGGAGCGCCGAGCTGACCGGCGTGATCGACCGGCAGGCGACCAGGCGCGCGACGGCCCACCGCGCCAACCCGGGCCGCTGCGCGCGAAGCGACGTCAGGCACGCCATGGCGGCGGCCACGCGGGTGGCCGCCGGCGAGGCGCTGTCGGAGACCCAGCTGGCGAAGCTGGCCTGCGCGCTGACCGACGCGCAGGTGCGCGACATCCTCTACGCCCTGGCGGTCGGCGAGAACGCCGGGGCGGCGGAGTCGTTGTGGGCGTTGCTGGCGCGCACCCTGCCCGCGCCCTGGCGGGCCGAGGCGCTGGCGCTGCTGGCGTTCAGCGCCTACGCCCGCGGCGACGGTCCGCTGGCCGGGGTATCGCTGGAGGCCGCGTTGCGCTGCGAGCCCGAGCACCGGATGGCGGGCATGCTGGACACGGCGTTGCAGTCGGGGCTGCGGCCCGAGGACATCCGGGAACTGGCGCTCACCGGCTACCGACTGGCCAAAGAGCTCGGTGTGCGGATACCGCCACGGCGGGCGTTCGGCCGCCGGGCATGTTGAGCCGGCGCCGAGCGGTCAGACTTTCTCGACCTTGACGGCGTGCGCCATCTCGTGCGGCAGCGTGACGTTCTCGTGGCCCGGGATGACGATGGTGACCCCGGCGGGGCCGGTCTCGACGGTCACCCGGGCGTTGGGGACGACGCCGGCGTCCTTCAGGCGGGTGATCAGGTCGATGTCGCCTTGCACGTGCTCGGTCAGCTGGCGGACGACCACGGCCACCGGCGAGCCGGGCGGCAATTCGGTCAGCCGGACGAGGTTGGCGTCCTCGGCGCCGGATTCGGGGTCCACGCCCAGGTCCAGCAGTCCCGGAATCGGGTTGCCGAAGGGGGAGGTGGTCGGGTGGTTGAGCACCTTCACCAGCCGCCGCTCCACGTCCTCGCTCATCACGTGCTCCCACCGGCACGCCTCGGCGTGCACTTCCTCCCAGGGCACCCCGATGACGTCGACGAGCAGTCGTTCGGCGAGGCGGTGCTTGCGCATCACGGCGATGGCCAGCGCCCGGCCCTTGTCGGTGAGCTCGAGGTGGCGGTCGCCGGCGACGTGGAGCAGCCCGTCGCGCTCCATGCGGGACACGGTTTGGCTGACAGTCGGCCCACTCTGGTCGAGCCGCTCGGCGATGCGCGCACGCAGCGGCGTGACGCCCTCTTCTTCGAGGTCGTAGATGGTCCGCAAGTACATCTCGGTGGTGTCAACCAGGTCGTTCATTCAGCACCTTCCATCGACGCCGAGTCTACTTGGCCAGCTGCGCGAATGGGTGCAACGCTTCCCCGACAAGCAGTATGCCCGCCGCGTCCGCGGCGGGCATACCGTCTTGCTACTAGTTTTTGGAAGCCTCAGCTTGCGTACGACCGTAGCCGGTCGGCGCGCTCGCCGTGGCGGAGTTTGGACATTACGTCCCGTTCGATTTGTCGGACCCGCTCACGCGAGAGGCCGAACAGCTTGCCGATCTGGTCCAGGGTTCGTGGCTGGCCGTCGTCCAGGCCGAAGCGCAGCCGGATCACCTGGTGCTCGCGCTCGTCGAGAGTGGCGAGCACGCTGCGGATGTCGGTGTGCAGCAGCTCGGCGATCACCGCGTTCTCGGCGGACATGGCCTCGGCGTCCTCGATGAAATCGCCCAGCGGTGCTTCCTCTTCGGAGCCGACCGGCATGTCCAGGCTCACCGGGTCGCGGCTGTGCTCGAGCAGGTCGTTGATCTTCTCGACCGGGATGCCGGATTCGGCCGCCAGTTCCTCGTCGGTGGCCTCGCGGCCGAGGTTCTGGTGCATCTCCCGTTTGATCCGCGCCAGCTTGTTGACCTGCTCGACCAGGTGGACGGGCAGGCGGATGGTGCGGCTCTGGTCGGCCATGCCGCGGGTGATTGCCTGACGGATCCACCACGTCGCGTACGTGGAGAACTTGAAACCCTTTGTGTAGTCGAACTTCTCCATCGCGCGGATCAGCCCCAGGTTGCCCTCCTGGATCAGGTCCAGCAACGGCATGCCGCGACCCGTATAACGCTTGGCCAGCGACACCACCAGGCGCAGGTTGGCTTCCAGCAGGTGACGGCGCGCGGCCTGGCCATCGCGCACCACGGCCTCGAGGTCGCGTCGGCGGTTCTCGCCGAGGCGCTTACGCGTGTCGAGCAGATGCTCGGCGTAGAGCCCGGCCTCGATGCGCTTGGCCAGTTCAACTTCGCCCGCCGCGTTCAGCAGTGCCGTCTTACCGATGCCATTGAGATACACGCGCACGAGGTCAGCGGCGGGGCTTTGAGCATCCAGATCGCCGTCAAATCTGCTCGTGCTGGCGTTCGCCATAGCGACCTCCCGTTCGGCTTGTACTGTCATCGAGTTCAACGACAGATCAGCCCTGAGAGTTCCCAGCCGCTTGCCATCTCACACGTCTTGACGTGCACAGATGTGCCGTCGACCTGAGAATGTCCTAAGAAGTGTGACCCATTCCCGTCTCGCCGCTCGCCTCGGCTAGGGGATGATGTCGCCGCCCGGGCCCGGGGGCCAGCCCGGTTGCGGGCGGGGCGGCGCCTCGAGCGCCGGGTGCTCGGCCGTCGGGAACAACGGGGTGCGGCGGTGGGCGTCATCGAACCGCCGGGGCTCGTCGGAGCGCCGCGGCGGCCGGTCGTTGGCGATCAGGACGGCCATCCACGGCAAGGGCACCGACACCGCCACGATCGCCAGGGAGATCAGCCCGTTGTGCCACGCGCCGTACGCGAGCGCGGCCAGGATGAGCGCCGGGATGCGGAACGCCATCAGCGTCAGGTATTTCCGCACCCGTGCGCGGTGCTGCTCCTCGTAGGAGGGCTCGGCGGCGGTGATGAGGACTGGCCTGCCGTCGTCGTCGAATCCCAGCTGGGAATCGCGCTTCATTCCTCCACTGTCCCACACGGGACGGATTCCGGCAGGAGCGAGTTACGGGGCACAATGTGAGGCATGCAGACCCAGACGATCGAGCGCACCGACACCGACGAACGCGTCGACGACGGGACCGGCAGCGATACGCCGAAGTACTTTCACTACGTCAAGAAGGACAAGATCGCCGAGAGCGCGGTCATGGGCAACCACGTGGTGGCGTTGTGCGGGGAGGTCTTTCCCGTGACCAAGGCGGCCAAGCCCGGCTCGCCGGTCTGCCCGGACTGCAAGCGGATCTTCGACCGCATGAAGAAGGAGTAGGCCGGCCGGGGCGCCAACCGTCACAGCGTCACGTTGTCCGCGGGTGCCGGCTCCGGCGAGGGACCCGTCGGCCGCTTCAACACGGGCATGCGGGCTTCCAGCCACTTGCGCAGGCGGTGGGCGTGCGTCTTGGGCGCCGGGAACTCCTCTTGGACCGCGGCGTTGAGTTCGGCGCCCAGCATGACCGCGAAGCCACCGAAGAACGCGAACAACAGGAACGCGATCGGTGTGGCCAGCGCGCCGTACGTGTACCCGGTGCTGGTGATCCACGTGAGGTAGATCCGCAGGCCGAGCGTGGCGATCAGGAAGACCGCCGTGGCGAGCGCGGCCCCGAAGATCAGCCGGTGCGTCGGCAGCGGTTCGGGCAGCGACACCCGGTACAGAATGACCACCCCGACCAGCAGTCCGAGGATCAGCGCCGGGTAATACCCGTAGCGCAGCACGTTGGCCAGACCGTCCGGGATGTGCTCGCTCAACTTGCGCGGACCGACCACCAGCACCGGTGCGATCCCGACCACCACCACCAGCATCACCACGTAGAGGAACAGGGCAAAGAGCCGCTGCCGTACGGGATGCCGCAGGGGAGTCTGGTCGTGCGCCTCCACCACGGCATCGACGTAGGCCGAGATCGCCGACGATCCCGCCCACATCGAAATGAGGAAGCCGACCGACACCACCTCGCCGCGGGCATTCGCGGTGACGTCCCGGATGGTCGGCTCGATGATCTCGTTGACGACGCTGGGGGAGAAGAAGCTGCGGATCGCCGAGATGATGCTCGTCTCGATCGCCGTCATCGTGTCCGGGCCGAACAGCGGCGCCACGTAAGCCAGGCTGCCCAGCATCCCCAGCAGCAGTGGCGGTAGCGACAGTGCCGACCAGAAACCCGCCTGGGCCGACTCGGAAAAGATGGAATCATCCCAGCTTTTCGAGAGGGTCCTCAGACTGAGTCGCCAGATGTGATGGCGAGACGGTTTTGCGACTTGATCGCTCATATCCGTCCAGCATTACCGAAGACTGCCCCGCACGCCCACATTGCCGGCGGGTGAGTTCGGCGGACTAGCTCGCGCTGACCTCCAGGACGGCGGCAAGCTCGGTCAGCTTCGCCTCGTGCTCATTGGCGTGATGCTGGCAGAAGAGAAGCTCAGCTCCTGAAGGCAGCGTGGCACGGACTCGAGCCGCGGCACCGCAGCGATCGCAGCGGTCCGCACGGGTTAGCTCGGGACTGGTCAGAGTTGCATTCATGGCTTCTCCGTTCTTGCTTTTATTCACTCTCTCAGACGTATGGGGTTTTTGCGTTGTTCCCCGATCGTTATCGGGTGTGTCGTTTCTCACGGCCTGTAAACGTTTCGTTTCGTCGTGCTCTCTACAGTGATCACCCATGGCTTTCGCTCCTGACCTGCTGGTACATCTGTGCGGGGTGGACGAGTGGTCCCGTGCCCGCGCCCGCGGTGAAATTCGCCCCGACGCGTCTGGCGGCGGACGGTTCATCCATCTGTCGACGCCCGGGCAGGTGCACCTGCCGGCCAACCGGCTCTATCGCGGTCGCGGTGACTTGGTCCTGCTGCACATCGATCCGGCCCGCCTGGACTCCGAGGTGCGTTGGGAACCAGGTGTGGCAACGGATCCCGAGTCGATGCTGTTCCCGCACCTGTACGGCCCGCTGCCCACCGCCGCTGTGATTGGTGTCACCGATTACCGCCCGGGGCCGGACGGCACGTTCCCGCCGGCCGGGGACTCCGCGTAGGCGTCGGCTTCGATCTCCACCAGGAACTCGGGCGCGATCAGCGCGGACACCTCCACCATGGTCGCCGCGGGGCGGATGGCACCGAAGACCTGCGCGTGCACCGCGGCGACCTCGCGCCAGCGGGAGATGTCGGTGACGAAGATCCGGGTGCGGACCACGTCGGTGAGCGCCGCGCCCGCCTGGTGGAGCGCAATCTCGATGCGGTGCAAGGCATCTCGGGTCTGGGCCGCGATATCACCGGCCGGTCCGGCGCCGGTCGTCCCGGCCACCGACACGTGCGGGCCGACCCGTACCGCGCGCGAATAACCGACGGTCGTTTCGAACCCGGAGTCGGAGGAGATCAGTGTGCGGCTGACTGACATGCGCTCACCGTACGACGCCGCCGCCGCCGGTGCGACGGATTTTGGCACGGTGGTGAAAGTCGTTGCGCCGCAACCGCTCCGGCGAGGACGGCCGGTGACTCTCAGTCCAGGTAGTCGCGCAGGACCTGGGAACGGCTGGGGTGGCGCAGCTTTGACATCGTCTTGGATTCGATCTGCCGGATGCGCTCGCGGGTGACGCCGTAGACCTGGCCGATCTCGTCGAGGGTGCGCGGCTGGCCGTCGGTGAGGCCGAAGCGCAGCCGTACTACGCCGGCCTCACGCTCGGAGAGGGTCTCCAGCACCGATTGCAACTGGTCCTGCAGCAACGTGAACGACACCGCGTCGACCGCCACCACGGCCTCGCTGTCCTCGATGAAGTCACCCAGCTGGCTGTCGCCCTCGTCGCCGATGGTCTGGTCCAGCGAGATCGGCTCCCGGGCGTATTGCTGGATCTCCAGCACCTTTTCGGGTGTGATGTCCATTTCCTTGGCCAGCTCTTCGGGCGTGGGCTCGCGGCCCAGGTCCTGCAGCAGCTCGCGCTGGATGCGGCCCAGCTTGTTGATCACCTCGACCATGTGCACCGGGATGCGGATGGTGCGGGCCTGGTCGGCCATCGCGCGGGTGATGGCCTGACGGATCCACCAGGTCGCGTAGGTGGAGAACTTGTAGCCCTTGGTGTAGTCGAACTTCTCGACCGCGCGGATCAGGCCCAGGTTTCCTTCCTGGATGAGGTCGAGGAACGCCATGCCGCGACCGGTGTACCGCTTGGCCAGCGACACCACGAGGCGCAGGTTGGCTTCCAGCAGATGGTTTTTCGCGCGATCGCCGTCGCGGCAGATCCACATCATGTCGCGGCGCTGAGCGGCGGGCAGTTTGTCGCCGCGCTCGGCCATCTCGGCCATCAGCTGCGTCGCGTACAGGCCGGCTTCGATCCGCTTCGCCAGCTCGACCTCTTCTTCGGCGTTGAGCAGCGCCACCTTGCCGATCTGCTTGAGGTAGGCACGAACCGAGTCCGCTGAGGCGGTGAGTTCGGCGTCCTTGCGCGCCTGGCGCAGCGCCTCGGACTCGTCTTCGTCCCAGACGAAGTCGCCCGAGGCCTTGTCCTTTTCGGTCGGCTCGGCGATTTCTTCGTCCTCGTCGGCGGGAGCCTCGCCGGCCGCGGGGGCCGGGGCGGCTGCCTCTGCCTCGCTGTCGTCGGGGTCGGCCGGCTCGACGTCGGCGTCCTCGGTGTCGGCCGCGACTTCGTCTTCCAGGTCGTCGAGGCTCAGGTCGGCGGCGTCGATCTCGAGGTCTTCGCCGGGCTCGGCGTCGAGCTCCGCGTCGTCGAGGTCTTCGACGACGTCCAGGTCTACCTCGGGGTCCGCCGGGGCGCCCTTGGCCGCCTTGGTCCCGCGGCCCGGCGCGGCCTTGGCGGCGCGGGCCTTCTTCGGCTCGGCGGCGGCGTCGCCCTCGGGCTTGGCGGTCCGCGCCGGCGCCTTGGCGGGGCGCTTCGCGGGGGCCGACCCATTAGCGGCCTTGGCCGCCGAGCGCTTGGCGGGGGAGGACGGAGACTTGGTGGCGGTCCGTTTCACCGGCGCATCGGTTGCCGGGCTGGCCTTGGTCGGTGCCACTTACACCCCTTCGTTTGGGCTCACCTTCGGTGGGTATTGGGCATGGTCAACCGAAAGTGTCTGCTATGTCGATGTCGGCGTTGGATCAGCGTGGGTATGTGCACGCTATCGTTCGGGCGGTCGCCGTTGACCATTGTAACGACAGTGGGCGGTCGGACGGCTCTGCCGGGGAAAATCAGTGGGTCACGTCGGAGGTGGAGGCCATCGCCGCGCCGACTATTCCGGCCGTGTTGAGCAGGGCCGCAGCCACCACGGGGGTGCGGTTCTCGAGCAGCGGTAGCCACTTGTCGGCCTTGCGGCTGATGCCGCCCCCGGCGATGAACAGGTCCGGCCACACCGCGTTCTCGATGGCCACCAGCACCCGGGTGACCTGCGTGGCCCACTTCTCGTAGCTCCAGTTGTTCTTCTCTTTGACCGACGACGCCGCCCGCTGTTCGGCTTCTTTGCCGCCGACCTCGAGATGGCCCAACTCGGTGTTGGGTATCAGCGTGCCGTTGTGAATGACCGCCGAGCCGATTCCGGTGCCGAACGTGAGCAAGACGACCAGGCCGGACCGGTTTCTGCCCGCCCCGTAGTGCTCCTCGGCCAGCCCGGCGGCGTCGGCGTCGTTGAGGACCGTGACGTCCTGCCCGCCCAGCTCGGCGCTGATGATGTCCCGCGCGTTGGTGCCGATCCACGACTTGTCGACGTTGGCCGCCGTCTGCGCGACGCCGTGGGTGACGACACCGGGATAGGTCACGCCGAGCGGACCGGTCCAGCCGAACCCGTTGACCACCTCGGCGATGGTCTTCGCCACGGCCGCCGGCGTCGCCGGCTGCGGGGTGAGCAGCTTGATCCGTTCACCGATCAACTGCCCGGTGTCCATGTCGACGATGCCGCCCTTGATGCCGCTGCCGCCGACGTCGATGCCGAATCCCCGACGCTGTGGTGTGCCGACGGCGGCGCCGGTGCCGGGCATATCCGTGGTCGAGTCGGTGCTGGTCATCGAAGCTCCTGAGCGTGACTTGGGCTGTGCGCCCACCTTAGCCCGGCGCCCGTGTGGCGACGGCGTATCTGCGGGGCCGTGGCGCCTGTGATGCGATAGACCGGTGACCCGAGCAGATGACGAGCCCGCCCGGCTGCGCACGGTGGCCGAGGCGCTGGCCACGGAAGCCGCCGCCTTCGTGCGGCGTCGCCGGGTGGAGGTGTTCGGCGAAGCCGCGGCGGGTGACGGCAACGGCGCCGTGCGGTCCAAGACCACCCCCACCGATCCGGTGACCGTCGTCGACACGGAGACGGAGCGCCTGCTGCGGGACCGGCTGGCCCAATTGCGGCCCGGGGACCCGATTCTCGGCGAGGAGGGCGGCGGGCCGGCCGACCCGGCGGGCATGGCGGCGGGCGCGGTCACCTGGGTGCTCGATCCCATCGACGGCACGGTGAACTTCGTCTACGGCATTCCGGCCTACGCGGTCTCGGTCGGTGCGCAAGTGGACGGCGTATCCGTGGCCGGCGCGGTCGCCGACGTCGTGGGTGACCGGGTGTACTCGGCGGCGGCGGGCCTGGGCGCGCACGTCATCGACGAGCACGGGCTAAGACCGTTGCGGTGCGCCACGGTGGACGACCTGTCGATGGCGTTGCTGGGCACCGGTTTCGGTTACTCACGGCAGCGTCGGGCGACGCAGGCGGCGTTGTTGGCGCGGCTGCTGCCGGTGGTCCGCGACGTCCGTCGTATCGGGTCGGCTGCGCTGGATTTGTGCATGGTCGCGGCGGGCCGGCTCGACGCCTATTACGAGCACGGCCTGCAGCCATGGGATTGCGCCGCCGGTGCGTTGATCGCGGCCGAGGCGGGGGCGCGGGTGTCCTTGCCGCCGTTCGACATCGACGGCGCCGGTCTGGTGCTGGCCGCCGCGCCGGGAATTGCCGACGAGCTGCTGGCCGCCCTCGACGAGATCGACGGCCTGGACCCGATTCTCGATTGAGCCCGCGTCAGCAGCTGGCCGAGTGAATCTTGGTCAGCAGCGCGGGGTCCGCGGGCTCGGTGGCGCCCGGGCGCAGCGTGGCCAGCACGGCATCGATGTCGTCGTTGTGGGCCAGGGCCGTGAAGTCGGTGCCCAGCGCGAGGTCGACGGAGGCGTCGGCGCGGTTGTCGTTGAACAGCTCCATGCACGGCGCCACCAGCCAGACCGCGGCCGCCGTGGCCTGGCCGGCCGTGCCGAAACGAATCTGACCCTGGCAGGTGAGCCGGGCGCCGGCATAAAGGGGATCGTTGGCGGCGGTCGGCTGGGCGAACCCGAGGTCTTTCATCGCGCCGGCGACGTCGCCGGCTTGTCCGCCGCGACCGCTGGCGTTGAGCACGCGAACCTTGGTGTCGGCGAGCTTGGCGGGCGGGACGTCCATCATCGCGCTGCGCGACACCTGTTCGCCGAGCTGAGCCGGTGCCGATCCGGCCGCTTGCGGCGGCGGGTTGCAGACCGCGACCTCGTGCACCTTCGCCGGCCGGGTCAGCGCGATGGTCCACACCACGGCGGTCGCCACGATGAGGAAAATCACCACGACGATGGCGGGCCTGGGATTGCGGCGCCGGAAGGGCCGACCGTGCTTGTCGAAGGCGGTACCCTCGGTGATTTGCGCGACCACACGTGCACTCTAGTCGCACGCTAAACGCACTGTTCAAAGGCGAACGCAAGGCCCAGAATGATGGTGTGACGTAAATCACACATTAACGGGCCGCGATCCGGGCACGAATCATTTGGTGGATGCGTTCGACGCTGGTACAAAGCGATGCTTGAGATTACGAGGGCATGAGGCAATAGGGCAGGGGAATAGGTATGCCTACCGACTATGACGCTCCACGGCGCACCGAGACCGACGATGTCTCGGAGGACTCGCTGGAGGAGCTCAAAGCGCGACGCAACGAGGCGGCTTCGGCCGTTGTCGACGTCGACGAATCTGAAACCGCTGAATCTTTTGAGTTGCCTGGCGCCGACCTGTCCGGGGAAGAACTGTCGGTTCGCGTCATTCCGAAGCAGGCCGACGAGTTCACCTGCTCCAGTTGCTTTCTGGTGCAACACCGCAGCCGGCTGGCCAGCGAGAAGAACGGCCTGATGATCTGTACCGACTGCGCGGCTTGACCGTATTCCGGGGTCAGCTGCGCAGCGCCGACAGCACCCGCTCCGGATGGCGGCAACTGACCAGCCAGTACGGCGTCGGATCGTCCGGGTCGTCGAGCACGACCAGGATCATCGGCCCCACCCATGCCCGATGCAGCACAAAAGCCGCGGGGTCGAGCTGGCGGCCCAGGGCCGCGGACTTGGCAGACCGGGCCACCTCGGCGGACCGGGAGATGACGGTGACCGGCAGGTGCGCCTCGCCGGCCCACAGCTCCACCCCGCCGGGGACGTTCGGATCGGCGATAACGCGGATCTCGACGCGGCCCAGCCACAACAGCGCGCCGGCCGCCACCGCGAAAAGCGTCGCGTATGGCAGCCAGGAAGGCCCGGGTGCGACACCCATGTTGACTTCGAAGGCGATGAGCCCCGCCAGGCCGAGGCCCAGCGGCCACCACCACCATGGCACCCACAGTCGTTCGCGATATCGCACGCTGTGCGGCGCGACGCGCGTACCGGACACGCAGTCAAGGGTAATCTGTGGCCCCGTGTCGACCAGTCTGGCCATCGTCCGCCTCGATCCCGAGCTTCCACTGCCCACGCGTGCCCACCAGGGCGACGCGGGGGTGGATCTCTACAGCGCGGAAGACCTCAAGCTGGAGCCCGGACGGCGCGCCCTGGTGCGCACGGGCGTGGCCGTCGCGATTCCGTTCGGGATGGTCGGCCTGGTTCACCCGCGTTCGGGATTGGCGTCGCGCGTGGGGCTTTCGATCGTCAACAGTCCGGGCACCATCGACGCGGGTTATCGCGGCGAGATCAAGGTCGCGCTGATCAATCTCGACCCGGCCGAGCCCATCGTGGTGCATCGTGGCGACCGCATCGCCCAGCTGCTCGTGCAGCGGGTCGAGCTGGTCGAGCTGGTCGAGGTGTCCTCGTTCGACGAGGCGGGCCTGGCCGAAACATCCCGTGGCGACGGTGGCCACGGTTCCTCCGGCGGACATGCGAGTTTGTGATGGCTATTGGCAGACGTAAAGGTGACAGCGAACAGGCCGCGGACGACGTCGTCGTGAGCCAGCCCGGTGACGAGGCGCCCGATGAGATCGAAGAGCTCGAGGGGCCGTTCGACATCGACGATTTCGACGACCCGTCGGTCGCGGAGCTGGCCCGCCTGGACCTGGGCTCGGTGCTCATTCCCATGCCGGAGGCGGGGCAACTCCAGGTCGAGCTGACCGAGACGGGGGTCCCGAGCGCGGTGTGGGTGGTCACCCCCAACGGCCGGTTCACCATCGCCGCCTACGCGGCGCCGAAGACGGGCGGCCTGTGGCGAGAAGTCGCCGGCGAGCTCGCCGATTCGCTGCGCAAGGACTCGGCCAAGGTCAGTATCAAGGACGGCCCGTGGGGCCGTGAAGTGGTTGGCTCGGCCTCCGGTGCGGTGCGCTTCATCGGGGTCGACGGGTACCGCTGGATGATCCGCTGCGTCATCAACGGCCCCCACGAGACGATGGAAGCCCTCGAGCAGGAGGCGCGGGCCGCGTTGGCGGACACCGTCGTTCGCCGCGGCGACACACCGCTTCCGGTGCGCACGCCGTTGACCGTGCAGCTGCCCGAGCCGATGGCGCAGCAATTGCGGGAAGCCGCGGCCGCCCAGCAGGCGCAGCAAGCCGAGGCTCAGCAGGGACCCGGCGAGCCGGCGGCGCGCCGCAGCGTCGAGGGCTCGGCCATGCAGCAGCTGCGCACCACCACCGGCGGCTAGCCGACCTCGGCGAGCGCGGCCAGGCACGCCGCGCCCAGCGCGGCGGGGTCCGAGCCGATCTGGTCGAGTGTCACCGTCCGCAGCGCCGCCCGCGGCGCGGCCTCGACCCATTCGACGGCGACCTGCACGGGATGGACGGGGTCGTCCACGGCGGCCGCCACGCCCAGCGGGGCGGCCAGCCGGGCCAGCTCCGCGTGGTTCGGCGCCACGAAGGCGGCGGCCTCGTCCATGGCGTCGGGCAACTGTGGCCACTGGGCGCGCCACGACCGGGCCAGCTCGTCGGCCAGCCACGGCGGGCTGGACGCCCGCATCTGGCCCGTCGTCGCCGTAAGCCCGTCAGCGCGCAGCTGAGCCGCCGTGTGCCGCGCGGCGAGGGCGGCGGGCGCCGCTTCCGGCGCCCCGGCCCAGGCCGGCAGCGCGGCCAGGACGGCGACCGCCTTGTCCGGGTGGAGCAGCGCCCAGGCGACCGCCACCGCCGCCCCGATCGACACGCCGCCGACGGCGATCGGGCCCGTGCGCGCGGCGGAATCCAACGCCGACAGGTACCCGTCGATCAACCGGTCCGGGCGGGGCGGCGCTGCCACCAGCACGGCGCCGGCCTCGCGCAACGGATTCGAAAACGCCCGGCGAACGTAGTCGTCGTCGGACCCGGTACCGGGCAACAACACGGTCGTGACACCCCGCAAATCGACAGGCACTCCCCGATAGTGACACCACGTTTGAGTCGGTTGGCGCGCGGGAACCAACAGGTCTACGGTGTCCGTTGGCATAAGTGGAAGCGCCGAGGCTTATCAGCATTGTCAGGAGTGGCCATGGGGGCCCAAGGATATCTTCGCCGGCTCAGCCGCCGTTTGACGGAGGCGCCGGAGCAACGCGACTCCGAAGAGTTGTCCGACGAGGCAGCGCTTACCGGCGCACAACGCGCAGTCGATTGCGAGCGTGGCCAAGAGGTCACCATGATCGGCACCCTGCGCAGCGTGGAATGTAACGGCAAGGCGTGTGCGGGCGGTGTCCGCGCCGAGCTGTTCGACGGCAGCGACACCGTCACTCTGGTCTGGCTGGGCCAGCGCCGGATACCCGGCATCGACTCGGGCCGCAAACTGCGGGTGCGGGGCCGGCTGGGCGAGCTGGAGAACGGCAGCAAGGCCATCTACAACCCGCACTACGAAATTCAGCGGTGACGCGACCCGGCGACTTGGGGTCGGCTCCGGGACCCCATGAGTCGGGCTCGCCCGACCGCACGAACACCACCCGCGTCACGCCGGAACGCCTGCTGGCACAGGTGGGTGGGGTCAGCGGCGTCATCTATTCGTCGCTGCCCGTTGTGATCTTCGTCATTGCCTCTTCGGTGTCGGGCTTGTTCGTCGCGATCGCGTCCGCGCTGGCCGTCGCCGCACTCGTCCTGCTGTGGCGGCTGATTCGGCGGGAATCGCCGCAGCCGGCGTTCTCCGGGTTCTTCGGCGTCGCCATCTGTGCGCTCGTCGCCTACATCGTCGGGGAGTCCAAGGGCTACTTCCTGATGGGCATTTGGATGTCGCTGCTGTGGGCGGTGGTTGTCGCGGTGTCGGTGGTCATCCGGCGGCCTCTGGTCGGCTACGTGTGGGGCTGGGCCAGCGGGCGCGGTCGCGGCTGGCGCGACGTACCCCGGGCCGTCTACGCGTTCGACATCGCCTCGATCTGCTGGGTGCTGGTCTTCGCCGCCCGGTTCGTCGTCCAGGGGCTGCTCTACGACGCCAACCGGACCGGTTGGCTGGCGGTGGCGCGGATCGCGATGGGGTGGCCGCTGACCGTGGCGGCAGCGCTGGCGACCTACGCGGCCATCAAGTCGGTGCAACGCGCCGTGCCGGCGGCCGGCGACCCCGGCGTCCAGCTCGAGGCCGGTCCGGTCCGCGACAACTAGTCGTCCAGCGCCGGGCCGTCCGGCAGCAGCAGCTTGCGCAAGTCCTCTTCGGCCTCGGCGGCGGCGACGAAGAGCAGCTCGTCGCCGCCTTCCAGCGGCTCGTCCGCCTCGGGCACGATCACCCGGGGGCCGCGCAGGATGGTGACCAGCGCGGCGTCGCGGGGCAGTTGCAGCCGGCGCACCGGCTTGCCGCCCCACGGGGTGTCGTCGGGCAGGGTGATCTCGACGAGGTTGGCCTGCCCCCGGCGGAACTCCATGAGCCGCACCAGATCACCGACTGCGACGGCCTCCTCGATCAGCGAGGCCAGCATGCGCGGCGTGGACACCGCCACGTCTACGCCCCAGGCGTCGGTGAACAACCATTCGTTGCGGGGGTCGTTCACCCGGGCCACCACCCGGGGCACCGCGAATTCGGTCTTGGCCAGCAGGCTGAGCACGACGTTGGCCTTGTCGTCGCCGGTTGCGGCCACCACCACGTCGAACTCCTGCAGGTGCACCGATTCCAGCAGGCTCAGCTCGCAGGCGTCACCGAGCCGCCAATGCGCGGCCGGGATGGCGTCGACGTCGACGTGGTCGGGGTTGCGCTCGATGAGCGTGACCTCGTGGCCGTTGCCGACGAGCTCGCGACTGACGGAACGGCCGACCGCGCCGGCCCCGGCGACAGCTACCTTCATGTTCGCCGCTCCTTAAGAGTCTTCACTGGGTGGCATCGCCGCGATGGCCACGGCTTCGGCGGCGCGGCCCGAGATCGCGGCCACGTAGACCTGATCGCCGGCCTGGATGACCGATTTCGGTTCCGGCAGGACGCCGGCGCCGAACCGGATCAGGAACGCGACGCGCGCGCCGGTGGCCTGCTCGAGATCGGTGACCCGGTGCCCGATCCACTCCTCGTGCAGGACGACCTCGGCGACGGCCACCGTGCCGGTCGGGTCCCGCCATTTGGCGGTCTCGGTGTCCCGCAGCAGCGCGTTGAGCAGGCGGTCGGTGGTCCAGGGCACGGTGGCGATCGTGGGGATGCCGAGGCGTTCGTAGACCTCGGCGCGCTTGGCGTCGTAAATCCGGGCGACGACGCGCTTGACGCCGAACGTCTCCCGCGCCAGTCGCGCCGAGATGATGTTCGAGTTATCCCCGGATGACACGGCGGCAAACGCGTCCGCCTCCTCGATGCCGGCCCTTAGCAACACGTCGCGGTCGAACCCCTGGCCCAGCACCCGCTCGCCGGCGTACTCGGGGCTGAGCCGGTTGAAGGCGGTGCTGTCGCGGTCGATGACGGCGACGTCGTGGCCGATCCGCGACAGCCCGTCGGCCACCGAGGAACCGACGCGGCCGCAGCCCATCACCACTACTCGCACTGCGGTTCCTCTCGGCTGTGTCCTGTGTCCTGCGTCCCAATCGGCAACCCACGTCGGCCAGCCGATTTCGCGTCGGCAAACATTCTCACCTACGAAGCTACCGCCAAACCCTTGTGGGCTTACTCTTGGCTCTCGTGTCCAAACTTTCAACCGCAGCGCGCCGGTTGCTGATCGGCCGGCCATTTCGCAGCGACCGGCTGAGCCATACCCTGCTGCCCAAACGGATCGCCCTGCCGGTGTTCGCCTCCGATGCGCTGTCCTCGGTGGCGTACGCGCCCGAGGAAATCTTCCTGATGCTCTCCGTGGCAGGGGTGGCCGCCTACTCGCTGGCGCCGTGGATCGGTCTTGCCGTCGCGGCGGTCATGCTCGTCGTGGTGGCCAGCTACCGGCAGAACGTGCACGCCTACCCGTCTGGCGGGGGCGACTACGAGGTGGTCACCACCAATCTCGGCGACACCGCCGGCCTGGTGGTAGCCAGCGCTCTGCTCGTGGATTATGTACTCACCGTGGCCGTTTCGACCGCGTCGGCGATGTCGAACATCGGCTCCGCGATCCCGATCGTGGCCGAGCACAAGGTGTTCTTCTGCGTGGCGGCCATCCTGCTGGTGATGGCGATGAACCTGCGCGGCGTCCGCGAGTCCGGGGTGGCTTTCGCCATTCCGACCTACGCGTTCATCATCGGCTTGACCGTCATGATCGGTTGGGGACTTTTCCGGGTCTTCGTGCTCGCCGATCCGCTGCGGGCCGAATCCGCCGGTTTCCAGATGCATGCCGAAAACGGGAAGGTCATCGGTTTCGCTTTGGCATTCCTGGTGGCGCGGTCGTTCTCCTCGGGATGCGCGGCGCTGACCGGTGTGGAGGCGATCAGCAACGGGGTGCCGGCGTTTCAGAAGCCGAAGTCGCGCAACGCCGCCACCACACTGCTGATGCTGGGCGCGATCGCGGTGAGCCTGTTTATGGGAATGATCCTGCTTGCCAAGAAGACCGGTGTCCAAGTCGTCGACGACCCGGTCAGGCAGCTGGCGGGGACACCGCCGCACTACTACCAGAAGACTCTGGTCGCGCAGCTCGCCCAGGTGGTGTTCGGGAGCTTCCACATCGGCTTCCTGCTGATCGCGACCGTGACCGCCCTCATCCTGGTGCTGGCGGCCAACACCGCGTTCAACGGGTTCCCGGTGCTCGGCTCAATCCTGGCGCAGCACAGCTACCTTCCGCGCCAGCTGCACACCCGCGGGGACCGGTTGGCGTTCTCCAATGGGATCCTGTTCCTGTCCGGGGCGGCTCTGCTGGCGATCATCGCGTTCCGTGCCGAGCTCAGCGCGCTGATCCAGCTCTACATCGTCGGCGTGTTCATCTCGTTCACGCTGAGCCAGATCGGCATGGTCCGGCACTGGACACGGTTGCTGCGCACCGAGACCGATCCGCAGATACGGCGCAAGATGATGCGCTCGCGGGTGGTTAACACCATCGGATTGCTTGCCACCGGAGCGGTTTTGCTAGTCGTCCTGGTCACCAAGTTCGTCGCCGGCGCATGGATCGCGTTGTTCGCCATGGGTTTGCTGTTCGGCATCATGAAGATGATCCACCGGCACTACGGCACGGTCAGCCGGGAACTGGAGGAGCAGGCCGCCGCCCAGCACGACGTGGTGTTGCCCAGCCGCAATCACGCCCTGGTGCTGGTGTCCAAGCTGCATCTGCCGACGCTGCGCGCCCTGGCGTACGCCCGCGCGACCCGTCCGGATACGCTCGAGGCGCTCACCGTCAGCGTCGACGAGGGCGAGACCCGCGAGTTGGTGCACCAGTGGGAAGAGAGCGACATCAGCGTGCCGCTCAAGGTCATCGCCTCGCCCTACCGGGAAATCACCCGTCCCATACTCGAATACGTCAAGCGGGTGAGCAAAGAGTCGCCGCGCACCGTGGTCACCGTGTTCATTCCCGAGTACGTGGTGGGGCATTGGTGGGAGCAGGCGCTGCACAACCAGAGCGCGCTGCGGCTCAAGGGCCGGCTGTTGTTCATGCCGAATGTGATGGTGACTTCTGTTCCGTGGCAACTGAGTTCGTCGGAACGACTCCAAGCGCTGCAGCCGCATGCCGCCCCGGGTGACGCTCGTCGGGGAATCTTCGATTGACCCGCGAACCACCACGCCGCGCGCCCAACGCGACGCTGCCCCCATGCGACGAGCTGACGTTGGTCACCGGCGCCCCGGCCAACGGCGGTAGCTGCGTGGCGCACCACGAGGGGCGCGTGGTGTTCGTCCGCTACGCGCTGCCGGGTGAGCGGGTGCGGGTCCGGGTGACCGCCGACCGCGGATCTTATTGGCACGCAGAGGTTGTCGAGGTGCTGGAGCCGTCGGCCGACCGCATCGAGTCGCTGTGCTCCATCGCCGGGGTGGACGGGGCCGGGTGCTGTGACTTGGCGTTCGCCGCCCCGGAGGCGGCCCGCGCGCTCAAGGCGCAGGTGGTGGCCAACCAGCTGGAGCGGCTGGGCGGGTACCGCTGGAAGGGTGCGGCCGAACCGCTGGCGGACTGCGGGCCGACGGGCTGGCGCACCCGCGTCCGGCTCGACGTCGGGGCGGACGGCCGGCCCGGCTTTCACCGGTATCACAGCGACGAGCTGATGACCGACCTGCGCTGCGCGCAGTTGCCGGCCGGCATGCTCGACGGGCTCGCCGACTCCAAGTGGCCGCCGACCGCGCAGGTGCATGTGGTCGTGGACGATGACGGTGCGCGCCACATGGTGCGCACGCTGCGACAGGGCCGACGGACGGCGACCAAGGTGATGGAGGGCCGCTACGAGGCGGTGCAGCGGGTGGACGGGCGCAGCTGGCAGATCCCCGTGACGGCCTTCTGGCAGGCGCACCGCGGCGCGGCCACGCTGTACAGCCGGCTGGTCGCCGACTGGGCGCAGGTCGGCGCGGGCATGACCGCCTGGGACCTCTACGGCGGCGCGGGCGTTTTCGCCGCCGCCCTGGGCGCCGCGGTCGGGGAGTCCGGGCGGGTGTTGACCGTCGACACCTCGCGCGCGGCCACGCGGGCCGCCCGCGTCGCGCTCGATGACCTGCCACAGGTGCAGGTCGTCACCGACTCGGTGCGGCGGGCGCTCGGCGCGCAACGGGCGAGCGCCGACGTGGCGGTCCTGGACCCGCCGCGGGCCGGCGCCGGACGCGAAGTCATCGATCTACTGGCCGGCGCCGGCGTCGGCCGGATAGTCCACATCGGTTGCGAGGCAGCGTCTTTCGCTCGCGACGTCGGACTCTACCTCGGCCATGGCTATGCCGTCGAGAAGATCAAGGTGTTCGACGCCTTCCCGCTCACCCACCACAGCGAATGCGTCGCGCTGCTGACGCGCTAGGCGGCGCAGCCGCACCGCCTCTGCGGGTGCGGTGCCCCGAGACCGGCTAGACTCCGTCGCGGTGTGCCGGGAAGTCTGGTCGGCGATGTCCTCGATGTGCTTGTCGACCAACCGAAAGGCACGAGTGCCCACCGCCAAAGCGCCGTCCCGTCTCCGGGTGCCGCGATCGTGAACGACGGTCTTCGGTTCGCGCTCATCATCTTGTTCTCCAGTGGCGTCGGTCTGGTGGCGGTGCTGGCGAACCGCCTGACCGAGCGGTTCAAAATCCCAGTGCCCCTGCTCGTGCTCGTCGGAACGGCAGCGGTGGCGCACTCCGTGCCCGCGGTGCAGCCACCGTCCGAGCGGATCGTGGAACAGGTCATCACCATCGCGCTGGTGCTGGTGCTGTTCGACGGCGGAATGCACATCGGGCCTGCTCGTTTCCGCGCGGCGGTGGTCCCCATCCTGTCGGTCGGTGTCGTGGGCACCGCGCTCACCGCCGCCGGCGCCGCGTTGATGCTGCACTACGTATGCGGCGTCACCTGGTTCCCCGCTGTGCTCGTCGCAACCGCCATAGCCCCCACCGACCCGGCCGTGGTGTTCTCCGTCCTGGGCAAACGCGAGATCAGGGGTCGCAGCAGCACCATCCTGGAGGGCGAGTCCGGTGCCAACGATCCGGTCGGCATCGCGTTGATGACCAGCCTGATCGCCGCCGGTGGTCTCAGCGCAGCCGGATTCGCCAGCGTCGGAACTCAATTCGTTCTCCAGATGGCGATCGGCCTGGCCGTCGGGGTGATCGGCGGGCGCGCCCTGCTCGTCTTCATGCGCCGCGTGGCGCTGCCGAGCGAAGGCCTCTACCCGCTGCGAACGCTGGCATCGAGCCTGATGCTGTACGGCATCGCCACGCTTGCACACGGATCGGGATTCCTGGCGGTGTTCGTCGCCGGCATCGTGATCGGCGACGCTCGCGCGCCCTACAAGCCGGAGATCAAGCGCTTCCACGCCGCCCTGGCCGGCCTGGCCGAAATCGTCGCGTTTGTCGTGCTGGGTCTGACCGTCGACCTCGGCGTGCTCACCCATCCCGACGTGTGGATTCCCGGGCTCGCTCTCGGAGTGGCCCTGACGGCGCTGATTCGTCCGCTGGCGGTCGGTGCCTGCCTGGTCGGCGTGCAACTCGAGCGAAACGAACGCGTCTTCATACTGTTCGCCGGCCTCAAGGGCGCGGTCCCCATCCTGCTCGGCGAGTTGCTGCGCGCCGCGCACGTCCCCAACGCCGAGCGCCTCTACGGCATTGTCGTCGTCGTCGTGATCTTCTCGGTTCTGGTGCAGGGCAGCTCGGTCCCGGGCGTGGCAAAACTGTTGGAGCTGCCCATACGCATGGTGCAAACGCGGCCGTGGGAGATAGGTGTCCGGCTCGCAGACGAACCGGAGGGGGTCCGTCGCTTCAGCGTTGCCCCCGGCTCTGCCGCCGAGGGATGCACGGTGGAGGGGCTCAGTGACCGTGTCGGCGACATCTGGGTGAGCATCGTGGTCCGCACCACCGGCCTGGTGCCGGTGCGGGGTGACACCGAACTTCAGGCCGGCGACGAGGTCGTCGTGCTGGCGGATCCCGAACTGCACGACACCCTGGCCGAGCTTTTCGGGCCCGCGTAGGCCGGCGACCTCCGGCTCCCTGCTGTTGCGGCGGTCGCTGCGTAGACTATCGGGATGCTGGAACAGATCCGCGGGCCCGCTGATCTGCAACACCTGTCGGGACAGCAGCTGCGCGAACTCGCCGCCGAGATTCGGGAGTTCCTGATCCACAAGGTCGCTGCCACCGGTGGACACCTCGGGCCCAACCTCGGGGTGGTCGAACTGACCCTGGCGCTGCATCGGGTGTTCGACTCGCCGCACGACCCGATCATCTTCGACACCGGTCATCAGGCGTACGTCCACAAGATGCTGACCGGGCGCGCGCAGGATTTCGAGAGCCTGCGTAAGAAGGGCGGGCTGTCGGGCTATCCGTCGCGGGCGGAGAGCGAACACGACTGGGTGGAGTCCAGCCACGCCAGCGCGGCGCTGTCCTACGCCGACGGCCTGGCCAAGGCGTTCGAGCTGACCGGTCACCGCAACCGGCACGTGGTCGCCGTGGTCGGCGACGGCGCGCTCACCGGCGGCATGTGCTGGGAGGCGCTGAACAACATCGCGGCGTCGCGCCGCCCGGTGATCATCGTGGTCAACGACAACGGCCGCAGCTACGCGCCCACCATCGGCGGCGTCGCCGACCATCTGGCCACCCTGCGGCTGCAACCGGCCTACGAGCAGGCCCTGGAAAAGGGCCGCGAAGCGGTCCGCTCGCTGCCCCTGGTCGGCCAGATCGCGTACCGCTTCATGCACAGCGTCAAGGCCGGCATCAAGGACTCCCTGTCGCCGCAGCTGCTGTTCACCGATCTCGGGCTCAAGTACGTCGGCCCGGTCGACGGCCACGACGAACGCGCGGTGGAGATGGCGCTGCGGCACGCGCGCGGTTTCGGCCGGCCGGTGATCGTGCACGTCGTCACCCGCAAGGGCATGGGTTTCGGCCCGGCGGAGGACGACGAGGCCGAGCAGATGCATTCGTGCGGCGTCATCGACCCGGTCACCGGGCAGGCCACCAAGGTGGCCGGCCCCGGTTGGACCGCCACGTTCTCCGATGCGCTCATCGGCTATGCCAGGAAACGCCGCGACATCGTGGCCATCACCGCGGCGATGCCCGGCCCGACCGGGCTGAGCGCGTTCGGCCAGCAGTTCCCGGATCGCTTGTTCGACGTCGGCATCGCCGAGCAGCACGCCCTGACGTCGGCGGCGGGCCTGGCGATGGGCGGCATGCATCCGGTGGTGGCCATCTACTCGACCTTCCTCAACCGGGCCTTCGACCAGATCATGATGGACGTGGCACTGCACAAGCTGCCCGTCACCATGGTGCTCGACCGGGCCGGCGTGACCGGTTCGGACGGCGCGAGTCACAACGGCATGTGGGACATGTCGATGCTGGGTATTGTGCCCGGCATGCGGGTGGCCGCGCCCCGCGACGCCACCCGGTTGCGCGAGGAACTCGGTGAGGCGCTGGACGTCAACGACGGTCCGACCGCGTTGCGGTTCCCCAAAGGTGATGTCGGCGAAGACATTCCGGCCCTCGAGCGGCGCTCGGGTGTTGACGTGCTCGCTGTGCCGGCCGCCGGGCTGAACCATGACGTGCTGCTGGTGGGTGTCGGCGCATTCGTCCCGATGGCGCTGGAGGTCGCCAAGCGGCTGCACAACCAGGGGATCGGTGTGACGGTGATCGACCCGCGTTGGGTGCTACCGGTGTCCGAGGGGGTCATCGAGCTCGCCGCGCAGCACAAACTGGTCGTCACGTGCGAGGACAACGGCGTCAGCGGCGGCGTCGGGTCGGCGGTGTCCGCGGCCCTGCGCGCCGCGGAGATCGACGTGCCCTGTCGCGACGTGGGCCTGCCGCAGCGGTTCTACGAACACGCTTCGCGGGGTGAGCTGCTGGCCGACCTGGGGCTGACGGATCAGGACGTGGCCCGCCGCGTCACCGGCTGGGTCGCGGCGCTGGGCAGCGCCGTCACCGAAGCGGAGATCCGCGAGCACCTCGACTAGTCGGCGCCGCCGTCGTCGGGCGGCTGCAATGCGCGGGCCAGCGGGGGATCCACCAATTCCCGCTGCCACGGCCGCGCCTGCCCGGCTCGCAGGAACTCTTCGACCGCCTCGAGGGGGTCGGGCGCGGGCTGCCAATCCCAGCACAGCCGCCGCACCAGGTCGGGTGAGACCAGGTTCTCGGTGGGGACGTTGACCTGCTCCGACACCTGTGACAGCGCCGCGCGCGCCGCCTCCAGCCGCGCGGCGGCCTCCGGTTTGCGCCGGCTCCACCGCGCCGGCGGCGGCGGTCCGTTCGGCTGTTCGGCGTCCGCAGGCTGATTCTTGGTCTGCCGTGCCGCTTCGAGTGCCGCCAGCCACGTGGCGGCGCTGCGACGTTGGTTGCGCCCCCCGAACACCGGCAGCGCGGTGAGGTCCTCGATGGTCTTCGGGTCGGCGATGGCGGCCTCGATGATGGCCGAGTCCGGCAGGATGCGTCGCGGCGCGATGTCGCGGCGCTGGGCGATGCGGTCGCGCGTCAGCCATAGCTCGCGAACCGCGGCCAGGGCGCGCCGGTCGCGCACCCGATGAATCCCCGACGTGCGCCGCCACCGATCCGGTCGCGCCGCCGCGCTGGGATCCCGGGAACCCGCACCCAGCAGATAGTCGAATTCCTCTGCCGCCCAACCGCTTTTGCCCTGCTGGCCGAGGATGCCGGCGATCGCCCCGCGCAGCTCGATCAGCAGTTCCACGTCCAGGGCCGCGTAATTGAGCCATTCCTCGGGCAGGGGGCGTTTGGACCAATCCGCCGCCCCGTGGCCCTTGGCCAATCCGGCACCCAACAGCCGCTCCACCATGGTCGCCAGGTTCACCCGCTCGAACCCGGCCAGCCGACCGGCCAGTTCGGTGTCGTAGAGCGCCGGTGGCCGCAAGCCGACCTCCGCCAGGCAGGGCAGGTCCTGGTCGGCGGAATGCAGGATCCATTCGTCCCCGCTCAGCACCTCGGCGACGGGTCGAAGCGCCTCCAGCGGATCGGCGCCGTGGCTGACCGGGTCGATGAGCACGGTGCCGGCGCCGGCCCGCCGGATCTGAATCAGGTAGGCGCGGTTGGAGTACCGGAAACCAGAGGCCCGCTCGGCGTCCACCGCGAACGGTCCGCTGCCACGGTCCAGGAGCTCCGCCGCCGCCTCGATCTGGCGGACGGTCACCGACAGGTCCGGAATCCCTTCGGCGGGACGCACCAGCGGGGTGGGTTGGGGCTCGGCGCTGTCGGGCTCGGTGCTGCCGGGCCCGGTGCTGCCGGGCCCGTCGGCCTCCGGTTCGCACATGTCAGGCGCGGGACCTCGAGCTCAGGTCGGTGACGCCCGTCGGCGGCAGGCCCGCCGCATGTTCCAGCACCTCGCAGAAGGCCTCGACATGGACCCCGACCTGCGGCGTGGTCGCCGTCCACGACGCCCGCAGCTCCAGCTGGTGGGCGCGCGGCGGACCGGAGATGTCGCCGTAGCGCACCGACGTGGTGGCGGTGACGGTGCCGCCCAGGGCGGTGACCTGCTCCATCCGGGATTCCAGCGCGTCGACCAGCCAGCTCCACGCCACCTCCGGCAGCAGGGGGTCGACGGCCTCGCTGGGGTCCAGATCGGCCTGGATGTAGGCGACCAGGCGGATGGTGCCGTCCCAGGCGTCGGCGCCTTCCGGGTCGTACAGCAGGATCAGGCGGCCGAAGGCGTCGCCCTCGGATCGCTCGGGGACGATCTCGCAGTCGGGATGTTTGACCTCGGCCCCCAGCGCGTAGCTGAAGGGCGCCAGGCGTTGCGGCGGGCGGATGGGGCCCAGCTCGATTTCCTGCCGCACGGTGACGCCGTTCATCGCCGCGACCGCCTCGCGGAAGGGCTCCGGTTCAGCTGAGGTCACTTGGCGCCGCTCCTGTTCATCCCGGCCACTTTGCGGCGGCGCGGCGTACGTCATGAGGGCCGCTCCTCGGCGTCGTAGCCGTCCCCGGCAAGCGGGGCGTGCCCCCACTGCATCGTCGCGGTGCGGGTCACAGGGTCCGACGGTAGACCCATCGGCCGACACGCGGAATCAGGCGCGCCGACCGCTATCAAGCCGTTACCAGACCTCATGGGACAGCGTATCGCGCCTGCTCAGGGGGCGGATCCGCCGGTGAACCGGGCCGGGCGCTTCTCGCGATGCGCGGCGAGGCCTTCCTGCACGTCGGGGCCGCTGAAGCTGAGGAATTCCAGGCCGAGCGAGGTCTCGAAGGTGGGCGCGAACATGCGGTACCAGGAGTTGAGGCTGTGCTTGGTCCAGCGGATGGCGTTCTGCGCCCCGCGCGCCAGGTCCTCGGCGATCCGCGTCGCGGTGGACAGCACGTCGTCGTCGTCGACGCAGGTCGACACCAGCCCGATGCGCTCGGCTTCCTCGCCCAGCAGCGTCTCGCAGGTGAGCAGGTAGTACTTGGCCTTGGCCATGCCGACCAGCAGCGGCCAGCAGATGGCGGCGTGGTCGCCCGCGGCCACGCCCAGCTTGGTGTGCCCGTCGATGAGTTTCGCGGTGCGCCCCGCCACGGAGATGTCGGCGAGCAGGGCCACCACCAGCCCGGCCCCGACGGCGGGGCCCCGGATCGCCGAGACGACGGGCTTGTCGAAGTTCACCAGGTTGAGCACCAGGTCGCGGGCCTCCCGCATGATGCGCATCCGGTCCTCGTAGTCGCCGATGGTCTCGGCGATCAGGTCGAAGCTGCCGCCGGAGGAGAACGCCTTGCCCTCACCGCGGACCAGCACCACGCGCACGTCGGGGTCGCGGGCGATCGCCGGCCAGATGTCGGCGAGGTCGCGGTGCATCTGCGGCCCGACCGAGTTGAGGCCGGGGGCGTCGAGAACCAGCGTCAGGATGCCTTCGAGGCCGGTTTTGTCGCCCACTTCGCAGCGCAGGCTGGGGAACTGGTCGTAGCTGACCGGTGGGTGGCTGACTGGCACGGTCGTCGATACTACGCAGCGGGGCCGTCATGGCAGCATTGAGGACAATGAGTACTCGCCGCGACCTCCCCGAGTCGCCGTATCTGGCCGCCGTCACCGGTGGGAAGCCCGGCCGGATCCCGGTGTGGTTCATGCGGCAGGCGGGCCGTTCGCTGCCCGAATACCGCGCGCTGCGGGCCCAGACCGACATGCTGTCGGCCTGCTTCGACGCCGAGTTGGTCTGCGAGATCACCCTGCAGCCGGTGCGCCGGCACGACGTCGACGCGGCGATCTTGTTCTCCGACATCGTGGTGCCGCTGCTCGGCGCGGGCGTCGACCTGGACATCGTCGCGGGCGTCGGGCCGGTGATCGCGTCGCCGGTGCGCACCTCCGCCGACGTCGACGCGATGAAACCCCTCGACCGGCAACGGATTCAACCGGTATCCGACGCGGTCACGCTGTTGGTGGCCGCGCTCGGCGACGTCCCGCTGATCGGGTTCGCGGGCGCCCCGTTCACCCTGGCGTCGTACCTCATCGAGGGCGGCCCGAGCCGCCACCACGCCCGCACCAAGGCGATGATGTTCGCCGAACCGGACAGCTGGCATGCGCTGATGGAAAAGCTGACCGACATCACCGTCGGCTTCCTGCGGGCGCAGCTCGAAGCGGGGGTGGACGCCATCCAGGTGTTCGACTCGTGGGCGGGCGCGCTGTCGCTCGCCGACTACCGCACCCACGTGCAACCGCACAGCGCCAGGGTGTTCGGCGCGCTGGCCGAGCACGGCGTGCCGATGACGCACTTCGGCGTCGGCACCGCCGAACTGCTGGGCGCCATGTCGGCCGTCGGCGCGACGGTGGTGGGTGTGGACTGGCGAACGTCGCTCACCGACGCGGCCGCCCGGGTCGCGGCGGGCACGGCGCTGCAGGGCAACCTCGATCCGGTGGTGGCGCTGGCCGGCTGGCCGGTGGTGGAGCGCGCGGCGCGGGCCGTGGTCGAGGACGGGCGCCGCGCCGTCGACGCGGGCGCGAGCGGTCACGTCTTCAACCTGGGTCACGGCGTGCTGCCGGAGACCGACCCCGGTGTGCTGACCGATCTGGTGTCGCTGGTCCACTCCCTATGACGTCCCTCTCGTATTGCGTTGTCGGGGGCGGGATTTCGGGTCTGACGGCGGCCTACCGGCTGCGCGCGGCGGTGGGCGACGGCGCGGCCATCACGCTGTTCGAACCGGGCGACCGGCTGGGCGGGATATTGCGCACCGAGCAGGTCGGCGGGCAGACCATGGACGTCGGCGCCGAGGCGTTCATCCTGCGCCGGCCCGAGATGCCGGCGCTGCTGACCGAGTTGGGCCTCTCGGGGCGCCAGCTGGTCTCGACCGGCGCCCGGCCGTTGATCTACAGCCGGCAGAAGTTGCATCCGCTGCCCACCGCCACGGTGGTCGGGATTCCGTCGTCGGCCGCCTCGGTGGCCGGACTGGTCGACGAGGCGACGGTCGCGCGCATCGAAGCCGAGCCGAGCCGCCCGTTCGGCTGGCGAACCGGCAGCGATCCCGCGACCGCCGAACTGGTGGCCGAGCGGTTCGGCGAGCAGGTGGTGGCCCGGTCGGTGGATCCGCTGCTGAGCGGGGTGTACGCGGGTTCGGCGGCCACCATCGGTCTGCGCGCGGCCGCCCCCGGGGTCGCGGCCGCCTTGGACGCCGGCGCCACCAGCCTGACGGATGCGGTCCGCCGCGCGCTGCCCCCGGCGACCGGCGGGCCGGTGTTCGGGGCGTTGGACGGGGGCTACCGGGTACTGCTCGACGCGCTCGCGGAACGTGCCCGGCCGCACCGGGTCCGGGCCGCGGTGCAACGGCTGGACCCCGCCGGACCGGGATGGTCGCTGCTGGATTCCACCGGCGCCCGCTGGCACGCCGATGCGGTGATCCTGGCCATCCCCGCCCCGCGGCTGGCGCGCCTGGTCGCCGATGTCGCCCCCACGAGCGCCGCCGCCGCCGGCCGGATCGCCAGCGCGTCGTCGGTGGTGGTGGCGCTGGCGGTGCCGGGTGACACCCCCTTCCCGCAGTGCTCCGGTGTGCTGGTGGCGACCGGGGAAACGCTGCGGGGCAAGGCGATTACGCTTTCGTCGCGCAAGTGGGGCGCCCGCGGGGACACCCAGCTGCTGCGGCTTTCGTTCGGCCGGTGCGGCGACGGCGTGGCCGAAACGGCGTCGGACGACGAGCTGCTGGGATGGGCGTTGAGCGACCTGGTCGACGTGTTCGGGCTGGCCGTCGAGCCGGTCGATGCCCGCGTGCAGCGCTGGATCGAGGCGATGCCGCAGTACGGCCCCGGGCACGCGGAGCTGGTCGCCGAGATACGCGCGGGCCTGCCGCCGACACTCGCCGTGGCCGGCAGCTACCTCGACGGCATCGGCGTGCCCGCGTGCGTCGGGGCGGCCGGCCGCGCGGTCGAGGCCCTCGACACCGAAGTGGCACGATAGGTTCCATGGCCAAGCTCGACTACGACTCGCTCAATTCCACAATCCGCTACCTGATGTTCTCGGTGTTCAGCGTCGAGCCGGGTGAGCTCGGTGACCAGCGCGACGACGTCATCGATGAAGCGTCCACGTTCTTCAAGCAGCAGGAGGAGCGCGGCGTCGTGGTGCGCGGGCTCTACGACGTGGCGGGCCTGCGGGCCGACGCCGACTTCATGATCTGGACCCACGCCGAACGCGTCGAGGCGCTGCAGGCCACCTACGCCGACTTCCGGCGAACCACCGCGCTGGGGCGGGCCAGCGCGCCGGTGTGGAGCAGCGTGGCGCTGCACCGGCCGGCGGAGTTCAACAAGAGCCACATCCCGGCGTTCCTGGCCGGCGAGGAGCCCGGCAACTACATCTGCGTGTATCCGTTCGTGCGGTCCTACGAGTGGTATCTGCTGCCCGACGAGGAGCGGCGCCGCATGCTCGCCGAGCATGGCATGGCCGCGCGCGAATACAAGGACGTCCGCGCCAACACGGTGCCGGCGTTCGCGCTCGGCGATTACGAGTGGATCCTGGCCTTCGAGGCCCCCGAACTGCACCGCATCGTCGACCTGATGCGCGAGCTGCGCGCCACCGATGCCCGCAGGCACACCCGTGAGGAGACGCCGTTCTTCACCGGCCCGCGCGTGCCGGTCGAGCAGTTGGTGAACTCGCTGCCATGACGGCACCGACGACGATGCAGAGCGGCGCCCAATGACTACGCCCGACGTCACCGACCCGGCCCGATTCGAGGAGATGTACCGCGACGACCGGACGTCGCACGGGTTGCCCGCCGCCACGCCGTGGGACATCGGCGGCCCCCAGCCGGTGGTGCAGCGGCTGGTCGCCCTCGGCGCCGTCAAGGGCGAGGTGCTCGACCCGGGCACCGGGCCCGGCCACCACGCGATCTACTACGCGTCCAAGGGCTACCGTGCCACCGGCATCGACGGATCCGCGAGTGCGCTGGAGCGGGCCCGCGAAAACGCGCGCCAGGCCGGGGTTTCGGTCAACTTCGAGCTGGCCGACGCCACCAAGCTCGACGGCCTGGACGGCCGGTTCGACACCGTCGTCGACTGCGCCTTCTACCACACCTTCAGCACCGATCCCGAGTTGCAACGGTCCTACGTGCAGGCGCTGCGCCGGGCCACCAAGCCGGGGGCGCGGCTGTACATGTTCGAATTCGGCGAACACGACGTCAACGGCTTCAAGATGATGCGGTCGTTGTCCGAGAAGGACTTTCGTGACGTGCTGCCGCACGGCGGCTGGGAGATCACGTATCTGGGGCCGACGACGTACCTGGTGAACATCAGCGTCGAGCAGATCGAGATGATGGCCGCGCGCAATCCCGACATGGCCGATCAGGTGCAGGAGCTGCTGAAGCGGTTCCGGGCGATGGAGCCGTGGCTGGAGCGCGGCCGGGTGCACGCCCCGTTCTGGGAAGTGCACGCCACCCGCGTGGACTGATTTCGCCGCCGGGACTAAGCTCCCGCCGGCACCAGGCGCAGCGAGATCGAGTTGATGCAGTAACGCTGATCGGTCGGGGTGGGATAGCCCTCGCCGGTGAACACGTGGCCCAGGTGGCTGTGGCAGTTCGCGCACAGCACCTCGGTGCGCGTGGTGCCCATCGAGTGGTCGGGCCGCAGGATCACCGCGTCGGAGTTCGCCGGGTCGAAGAACGACGGCCATCCGCAGTGCGACTCGAACTTCTCCGTGCTGCGGAACAATTCGGCGCCGCAGGCCCGGCACTGGTAGACGCCTTCGGTTTTGGTGTCCGTGTATTCACCGGTGAAGGGCCGCTCGGTGCCGGCGCGGCGCAGCACCTCGAACTCCTGCGGGTTCAGCTTTCGGCGCCACTCGTCGTCGGACAGTTGCACCTTCGGACTCGTCATGCCTCCACGCTAGCGCGATCCGACTTGGGCGGCAGCCACGCCGGATCGATGCCCTCGTCCAGCCGGTCCTCGGCCTTGGCGTCCAGGTAGCGGAAGTACAGCACGGTGAACGCCACGATCAGCAACAGCGACCAGCCGTAGGTGATCTTCAGATAATGCAGCGCGCGGCCGTATCTCATCCATCGGTAAATCAGCCAGTCGTCCAGCGTCATGAAGCCGTAGATGCCCAGCCACGCCGGCCAGTTGCGGATCAGCGAGTTGGGCAGCACCACGGTCATCAGGAACGGGAATAGCATCATCGAGTAGTAGCCCTGGGCCAGCGACAGCACCAGCCACGACCACAGCAGCAGCACGCCCGACGAACCGGTGAACCAGAACAGCGGGTCGCGGGTGCGGTAATAGCGGTACAGCAGCCACAGAGCGCCGATGGCCAGCAGGGTGAATAGGATTCGCAGGAAGACGATCAACCAGGTGGGCAGGCCGAAGTAGACGCCGTTGCCCTCGATCGAGCTGTTGAAATAGTCCCGCGTGCCCAGGATGTAGGGCACCGTCTTGGTGACGAAGTCCATGGGATCGCTGACCAGGGGCCACGCGGCCAGGTTGACGACGACGGGCACCGCCACGGCCGGGACCAGGGCGCGCCACTGGCGGTTCAGCAGGGGCAGCAGGAGCAGCGGCCCCAGGACCGGTTTGAGCGTGAGTGTGAGGCCGATCGCCAGCCCGGCCCACCACTGGCGGCTGGCCCGGCCATCCAGCAGCCAGCGCAGGTACAGCACCTCCGCCAGCAGCACGCACCCGTTGATGTTGGTGAAGACCAGCGTGCTGGTCACGCTTTCCGTGCAGAACATCGCCAGCAGCAGGGCGGGTGCGGCCACCGACGACAGCGTGAACTTGAACAACCGCAGCAGCAGGTACCAGGCGATCAGGATGGCGACGGTGTTGATCAGGACGAACAGATACCGCGACGGCGTGAAGGACAGGTAGCCGAACGGGGCCATCAGCAGCGTGCCGCCGGGCGGATACAGGTAGTGCGGGTCGACGTAGTCGAAGTGCTCGTTGTAGATGTCCCAGCCGTGCCGGAAGTTGAGGACCGCGCGGTACACCGGCTTGAAGTCGTCGGTGATGTTGCCGTTGAGGGTGAGGATGATGCTGCGGTGCAGGACCGAGAAGATCGCGATCGGCCACAGCGCCGACCGCAGTATCGTCGCGGTGCTCGGCGGGCCGCTGCGGGGGCGGAAGGCGGCCAGCACCCGATCGCGCGGGCCGGTTCGGGTCGAGTCAGCTGCCGTCACCAGCGCACCGTACACCGGACGCCCACCCCGAATGTCAGGCGGGACAGTACGTGTCGGTGCCGGGGAGTTTCCCGCTGTTGACGTAGCCGATCAGCGGGGCAACCGCGCAGTTCGAGTAGATGCTGGCGCCGTGGCCGATGCCCTGCCACATCACCCGCTTGCTGGCCGCGTTGGCGTTGATGACGGTGGCCGCCGTCGCGGCGACCCCCTCGGTGCCGACGATCGGGTCGTTCTGCACGCCCAGCAGCAGGACGTCGACCTTCAGCGATTTCGGCGGCGCCGGCGGCGAACCGGTCGGCCAGTGCACGCATTTGACCAAGCTGAGCGCTGCGACGGTGCCGAACTGGGGATAGAGCTTGCCCCAGGCCACCACCAGTTCGCGCACCCGGTCCGGGGTGGGGCGGTTGACGGCGTCGCTGCAGGTGTTGACGAATTGGCCGTCGGAGTCCTCGGCGGCGTCGGCGTGGTTGATCAGGCTGGTCAGCGCATTGGTGTCCCCGGAGCGGGCGGCCGCCAGGGCGTTGGCCAGGCTGGTGGTGGCGTTGACGCGCCCGCCGGAGGGGAAGCCCAGCGCGACGGTGATGGCGCCGGCCAGCTGGGCCAGCGAGGCACCGGCGGGCCCCTTGCCGGCGCGGGCGTCGGCCAGCAGCCCGCTGACGGCACCCTTCGGGTCGGGACCCAGCGCGCAGTTCACCGCGAGGCATTGCGCGGCGAACGCGTCGAGCGCGGCCTGCTGGCCCTTGACCTGTTGTTCGGCGGCGGCTTCGGCGTTCACCCCCAACGCAATTGGCGAGTCGAGGATCAGCCGGGCGACCTTGTCGGGGCGCGCGGCGGCGTAGGCCAGCGCCACCTGCGCGCCGTTGCCGATTCCGACCAGCGCGACCGCGGGCACGTCCCACAGCGTCCGTAAGCGCTCGATGTCCGAGGCGGCGTGGGCGTCGTCGTAGGCGGATGCGCCGGGCGCGATGGCGTCGGTGCAGTTGGTGGTGGCGGTGTTCGCGACGTCGGACAGGTTGGCGACGGGGTCGTCGCCGGTTTGGAACTGCGCCTGGTCGCGCATGATCTGGCGGTCGGAGGTGTCCCGGCAGTCGATCGGGCTGGACATGCCCATGCCACGGCGGTCGACGGCGACGATCGGTCGGGTCTGCAGCACGTCGGCGCCGCCCCGCGACAGCCAGACCGGCAGCTGCGCCGAGGACGGCAGGTCGGTCCCGGTGGTGAAGACCAGCGGGCCCGCGTCGCGCGGGGTCTGGTTCGAGCGGGCGCGGACGACGCCGACGCTGACGGTGCCGGTCCCACCGCCGTTCGGGTCCAGGTCCGCGTCGTAGTTCGCGCACTCCAGCTGGACGCCCGCGGCGGGCGGGATCGCCGCGTCGCCGAACACCTTGGACGTGCAGTCGTGCCACGGCAGGTCGTTCTTGGGGGCCGCGATCGGTGGCGGGCCGGCGGGCGGCGGCTTGGGCGTCGTCGCCCCTTGGGGCCGCGCACCGGAATTGGTGGCGAAGCGCGGGTCGGCGGCCAGGCCCGGGACGCAGCCGGCAACCACGGTGGTCACCGCAACCAAGACCGTGGCGAGCGTGATCTGCCGACTCATGTCGACCACAGTAGCTAGGCCTTGACGTAACGGGTGTAGAGGTAACCGGCGCCGTCGGTCAAAACGTGGGCACAGCGCATCCGGGTGAGCAGCTGGCTGGGCCCCGTGGCGATGCGCCGGGCCAGGCCGCCGACGAGGTAGGGCGCGATGGTCAGGCAGAGCTCGTCGAGCATGTCGCGCCGGATCAACGAGTCGAGCAGCATCGGCCCGCCCTCGGTCAAGATGCGGTGCATTCCCCGCTCGCCGAGGGCTGCCAGCATGGCACCCTCGTCGACGGCGCCGGGGTCGCCGCCGGAGCAGTCGATGACCTCACACAGGTCGGTGAGTAGCCGGCTCGCCGGGGCCGCGGCCGCGGCACAGGTGAGCACCAGCGGCGGCACCTCGGTCCGGGTGAACACGGGCATGTCGCGGTCCAGGCGACCGGACTTGGTGACGATCGCCAGTTGCGGCACCTCGCTTTGCCCGCGGGCCTGCCGCCGCTGCCGCTGGGCGGCGCCCAGCTGGGCGCCGGAATAGCCCTCGACCCGCACGGTGCCCGCGCCGACCACGATGACGTCGGCGAGCTCGCGCAACAGGTTGAACACGAACCGGTCGCCGGGGCCGCCCATCGTTCCGCTGCTGCCGCCGGAGGTGGCACCGCCGTCCACGCTGGCGATGAAGTTGGCGCGCACCCAGGTCCCGTCGCGTTCGGGATAGTCGTAAAGTCCGGGGAGTTCACCGTCGGTGAGTTCGCGTACCGATCCGAGCAGCGACAGCGGCGTCTCGGGAAGGCCCATGGGGTTGATTGCAGCACGCCGCTACAGTTCTGGCATGCACGGGTCCCCTTCCCGCCGGGTGGCGCGCCTGGTGGACCGGCATCCGACCGTGTCGGTCGAGCGGCTGATCGCTCAATTGAGGCCGCCCCCAACGTTCGCCGACGTGAGCTTCGCGACTTATCAACCTGATCCGGCCGAGCCGACCCAGTCGGCCGCCGTCGCGGCGTGCCAGGGCTTCTGCCGCCAGGCCGTGCAGCGCCGCGCGGGCCGGCGAAAGTTGTTGGGCCGACGGGTGGTGCTGCCCGGGGTCGGGTTGTACCTGGACGGGGGCTTCGGGGTGGGCAAGACCCATCTGCTGGCGTCGGCCTACTACGCGCTGCCCGGCGAGGGACCGGAGCCGCCAACTCCCAAGGCGTTCGCAACTTTCGCAGAGCTGACCCAGTTGGCCGGGGTGTTCGGTTTCGCCGAATGCGTTGACCTGCTCGCCGATTACACGGCGGTGTGCATCGACGAGTTCGAGCTGGATGACCCCGGCAACACCACGCTGATCTCGCGACTGCTCTCGTCGCTGGTCGAGCGGGGGGTGTCGGTGGCCGCCACCTCCAACACGCTGCCCGAGCAGCTCGGCGAGGGCCGGTTCGCCGCGCAGGACTTCCTGCGCGAAATCAACACGTTGGCAAGCATTTTCACGACCGTGCGGATCGAAGGGCCCGACTATCGGCACCGTGGGTTGCCGCCGGCGCCCCGGCCCCTGTCGGACGACGAGGTGGCCGCGCGCGCGGCGCGGGTCGACGGGGCGACGCTGGACGATTTCGACGCGTTGTGCGCGCACCTGGCCACCATGCACCCGTCGCGGTACCTGACCCTGATCGAGGGGGTGACCGCGGTGTTCTTGACCGGAGTGCACGGCATCGACGACCAGAACGTGGCGCTGCGCCTGGTGGCGCTGACCGACCGGCTGTATGACGCCGGCACACCGGTGGTCGCCGCGGGCGACAAGCTGGACACCATCTTCAGCGCGGAGATGCTCGCCGGGGGCTACCGAAAGAAGTACCTGCGGGCCATGTCTCGGCTCGTGGCGCTGACCGCCGGGGTCAGCGAAGGGTGCGGGTCATGACGAAGTCGTTCTCGCGGCTGGCGCCCACCCGAAAGGTTCTGGTGCCGCTGACCGTGAAGCCGCTCCGGGCGTAGAAGCGTTGCGCGCGTCGGTTGGCCTGGTTGACACCCAGCCACACGCGGCCCGCGCCCCATTCGCCGGCGGTGGCCAGCGCGAGGTCCATCAGCGCGGTCGCGACCCCGGTGCCGTGGTGCTCGGGCGCAACGTAGATCTTGGACAGTTCGACGTCGTCGTCGCCGCGAATCAGCATGGCGTAACCGATGATTCGTTCGTCGTGCGTCGCGGTGAGGACGGCGCGTCGCGGGTCGGCGAGGTACTCGGTGAAGCGGTCGGCCGACAGGTTGGCGCCGACGAATGACGCGATGTTCTCGGGCGCCACCGAGGCCGGGCAGGCCAAGGGGAAGGTGCGCGCGGCGATGTCGGCAAGCTCTCGGACGTCAACGGAGTCCGTCGTGACGACGCGTACGGTGCGGGTCAGAGGTTCCACTGCGCGAGGTGGTAGCCCGTCTTCCTATCCAGCAGCACCACGGTGGAGACGGGATCGCGGTAGGCATCCCAATACACTTCGCCGCGCACGACCGCACCGTTGGGCGCGTTGGTGAGCACGTTGTCCAGCGCGTCGGGTGCGTCGGTGGCGCGCGGCTTGTAGGCGTCGGCGAACGGGGTCACGCCGTCGAAGCTGAAGGTGGTCGCCATGACGAACGGGTTGGGCACCCGGACCGCGTGGACGATCACGTCGGCGCGCTCAACCGTGCTGCCGGGGAAGCCCTTATAGGTGCCTTCGCGGGTGTAGCCGAAGCCGGGGGGCGGATCGCAGGGAGACACGCCGGCGACGGTCACGTCGGCGACGTAGGTGCCGGTGTCCACCCGCAGGGTGTCACCGATGTGGCCGATGGGGGCGTCACCGGCCCAGGCGCGCGGAACGGGAAGCACGGCGACGGCGGGGAGGCTCGCCGCGGCGACGAGAAAGGCGGACACGACGATCAACCAGCGGTGCATCTTCGCCACGTCTTCGCCTCCTAGGCGCCCGGGGAAGGGGACCATCGAATGATCGCACACCCGGCCATGCGGCCGGGAGGGGTCGACGGCACCGGTCAGCCGCCCGCGCGGACGCCCGCGCCACCCCCGAGCGATTCCAGCGCCTTGATCAAATCGGCCTCGACCCGGCCCTTGTCCACGCCGAAACGGTGCAGCGGTCCCTGCTCGGGCGAGGAGTCCTGAAGCTCGAGCAGCGCCAGCAGCATGTGTTCGGTCCCGATGTAGTTGTGGCCCAGCCGAAGTGCTTCCCGGAAGGTCAGCTCGAGGGCCTTGCGTGCCGGGCCGCTGAACGGGATCAGGTCGGGGGTCTCGGCGCCGGCGGGGGGCAGGTTGACGGCGGCGCGCAGGGCCTCGGTGTCGACGTTTTGCAGGCGCAGCAGCACCGTGGCCAGGGCGGCCGGATCGCTGAGCACGCCGAGCAGCAGGTGATCGGGGATGATCTCGTCGTTGGCCGCCTCGTGCGCGGCGTTCTGGGCCGCCACCACCGCGCCCCGCGCTCGCGGGGTGAAGCGGCCGAAACCCTGCTCGGGATCCAGCGTGGCCGCCTCGGCGCGCGGCACGAACCGCTTCTGGGCCGCCTGTTTGGTGACGCCCATGCTCTTGCCGATGTCGGTCCACGACGCCCCGGAGCGGCGGGCCTGGTCCACGAAGTGCCCGATCAGGTGGTCCGCCACCTCGTCCAGGTGCTCGGCGGCCAGCACGGCGTCGGCCAGTTGGTCCAGCGCGTCGGTGTGCACCGACTTGATCGCGTTGATCAGCTCGTCGAGGCGGACGAGGTAGGCGATGCGGGCCGGTTCGGACATGGCGTCAACGGTAGGTTGACGCAAGGCTGGTGTCAACCGTGGGTTGACGGACGTTAAGAATTGTTTCGCCGGCTGCGGACCTGCGACGGGTCTGGAACGATTTCGAATTTATGAAGGTTGTTCTGACAATTGCCAGCGTCGTGGCCGCAATTGGCTTGGCCGTGCCCGCGCACGCCGATGACACCGACGACGCATTCCTCGGGTCGCTGAATTCGGCCGGTTTCACCTATAACGATCCGGGCCAAGTCATCCAGGCCGCCCACTACGTGTGCTCGGCGGCCAGCGGTGGCACGGCGATGCCGGACATCGTGACCGCGATGACCTCCAAGGCGGCCGCGCTGACCCAGGAGAAGGCGGAGAAGTTCACCGCGATCGCGGCCAACGCGTACTGCCCGGACGCGATCTCGTCGTCCACCCCGACCACCACGACCGCCAGCTCCTGATCGGCCGATTCGCTCCACGAGATGCGGATGGACGGCAGCTCTGGAACGATCGGTGAGCCGTGAGGCTTTTTCTGATCCTGCTCGGCGTTGCCGCCGTAGTCGGTCTGGCCGGTCCCGCTCGCGCCGATGGCAGCGACGACGCCTTCCTCGCCACGGTTCACGCGGCCGGCCTGACCTATTCGGACCCGGATCAGGCGATTACGTCGGGCCGGTCGGTGTGCAAGTTGGTGAGCGAGGGCTCGCAGCTGTCGGACGTCGTCCGGATGATTCAGATGCTCGATCGCGGGCTTCAGGGGGACGACGCCACGCGCTTCGCGGCGATCGCCGCCAGTTCGTATTGTCCCCAAGCCCTTTCGACCTCCGACGCCGCCTCCTAGCGGTCGGTGGCGGTCGGGGCCGTTTTGACATGTGATCGGCTTTTTACACATCCGCCTTCTAACGGCGGGTGAACGAAACGTGTAATCAACAATTCGCCCATACCATTTCGGCGACGGACAGCGGCCGCAGTCGAAAGGAAGCATGGGTTTGGACTTCCTTCAGCAGCAGTTGGTCGAACCCCTTAGCAACATCCTGAATACCCACGTCCTGATCTATTTGCTGATCGGTGGCGGTGTCTATTTCACGGTGCGCACCCGTTTCATCCAGATCCGCTACTTCGGTCGCATGGTCCGCCAGCTCCGCCGAGCGCACCATTACGACGGCGGGATCTCCTCCTTCCAGGCGTTCTGCGTGGGCCTCGCGTCGCGCGTGGGTACCGGAAACATCGCCGGCGTCGCGATCGCGCTGACCGTGGGCGGGCCCGGTGCCGTCTTCTGGATGTGGGTGGTCGCGGCGGTCGGCATGGCCACCGCGGTGATCGAGGCCACCCTGGCCCAGATCTTCAAGGTCCGCTCTGATGACGGCGCCTTCCGCGGCGGCCCCGCGTTCTACATCCAACGCGGATTGCGGTCACGGGCGGGCGGCGTCGTCTTCGCCGTGCTGTTGGTGATCACGTTCTCCACCGCCTTCAACATGGTGGAGACCAATGCGATCAGCGGGGTGTTGCAGTCGTCGCACGGCATCGGAGTGGGTTGGACGACAGTCGTTTTGGCGGGGCTGGCGGCGCCCGTGCTCTTCGGTGGGGTGCGGCGGGTTGCCCAATTCGCCGGGTCGGTCCTTCCGGCGGTGGCGCTGGTGTACACACTGCTCGCCCTGGGAATCGTGGCCGTCAACATCACCGAGCTGCCGACGGTGATCAGGGAGATCATCGGCGGGGCGTTCGGAATCCGCCAAATGGCAGGCGGTTTCGCGGGTGGTGCGCTCGCCGCGATGTTCACCGGCGTGAAGCGAGGCCTATTCGCCTGCGAGGCCGGGATGGGCAGCTCGCCCAACATCGCCGGCGCCGCGACGGTGAGACATCCGGTGGAACAGGGCCTTATCCAGTCGCTCGCCGTGTTCGTCGACACCATGGTGATCTGCACCGCGACGGCATTCATCGTGCTGCTGTCGGGTCCGGAAACCTACAACCCGGCCCGCCTGGGATCGGTTGCCGGTGCGAGCCTCACGGAGTCCGCGGTCGCCGCCGACCTCGGGTCGTGGACCACGGTGTTGATGACCGCCGTGGTGTTCGTCTTCGCGTTCGCGTCGGTGCTGAGCAATTACGTGGTCGCCGAGGCCAATCTGTTCTACCTGGGTGGCCGGCGCCTGGCGGCCAATGTGCTGAAGGTGGTCACGCTGGTTTCCATCGTATTCGGGGCATTGGCGAAGCTGACGCTGGTGTGGGCGCTCGCGGACCTGACGATGGCGGTGATGGCGATCGTGAACCTGCTCACCATCTGCCTGCTGGGGAAGTGGGCGTTCGCGGCGCTCAAGGATTACCACCGGCAGTTCGCGCAGGGCGGACTGCCGGTTTTCATCGCCAGCGAGGCCGGCCTGCCCGGCGCGCTTGACGGCGACATCTGGGAACCAGCGGAGCAGCGGCAGGTCGGAGCGCTGCCCGCGTCGTTGACGATGCGCCGGCCGGCGCTGCGACCGTCCCGGGCGCCGGCGGCGTAGCCGGTTCGGGCGGTAAGAGTTCACCGGCCGTTTCCCCGGCGAGGTGCCATTCGCCAACGGGTCTGCGAGAATCGCTTGCGTTATGCGATTCCTACTGGTTTTGGCGAGCGCCGCCGCCGTGATTGGACTGGCCGCCCCCGCGTCTGCCGACGTCGACAACGATCAGGACTTCCTCAAAGACCTGCGAGACGCCGGCATCACCTACCAGGATGGTGGCAACGCGATCACCATCGGCAAGTCGGTGTGCGAGCTGCTCGACGACGGGCAGTCATCCGCGGAGATCGTGACGCAACTGCGCAATCAGAACCCGGCGTTTCAGGGCGCCAGCGCGGCCAAGTTCACGTACCTGTCCGCGTCGCACTATTGCCCGAAGTACATAACCGGCGAGGACCGCGGCCCGAAGCCGGAAGGTGCGACCGGCAACTGACCGCTCAGGCTGACGCCTGGGCCGCGTTCGCTCAGGCGGCTCGTGCCGTCCACGTGAAGTTGTGCATCTCGGGGATCCGCGGCGTCAGCGCGGCCGCGACCAGGCGACCGATTCGATCGGCGGCCGCCAGCGGAGTGTCGGGATCGAGGAAGCCTTCCACCTCGACACGCAAAGTCCGGCCGGTCCATCGGGCCCGGGCGTGCGCGTGGGTGACGCCGGGCACGGTGGCGGCGACGGCCTCGGCGGTCGTGACGATTTCGGGGTCGACGCCGTCGAGTAGGCGGTGAGCGATGTCGGCGGTCACCTCCCAGCCGACGTGGCAGATGAATCCGGTGACGACGATCCCGGCGACCGCGTCGGCCCAGCCCCAGCCAAGCGCCACACCGATCAGCCCGAGCATCGCCCCGGCCGAGGACAAGGCGTCCAGCCAGGAATGCTTGGCGTCGGCCACCATGGTCGCGGAGCGAATCCGCTTGCCTACCACCAGTTTGTAGCGGGCCACCAGCTGGTTGCCCGCGATTCCCACGATCGCCGCGGCGATACCCCAACTCACGTATCCGGTGCCGCCGTGCCGGAGCAACTTGTTGACGCTTTCGAAGGCGGCGACCGCCGCACTGCCCCAGATGACCACTGCCACACCGATTCCGGCGAGGTCCTCGGCGCGTTCGTAGCCGTACGGATAGCGCTCGCTGGGGAGTTTGCGCGACGCCCGAAACCCGACGAACACCAGGACGCTGGTGGAGACGTCGGACAGGTTGTGCAAGGCGTCGCCGAGCAACGCCACCGAGCCGGACAGCAGGGCGATGCCCAATTCGACGAGCCCGGTCAGCGCCAGCCCGATGGCGCTGACGGCGACGGCCCGGTTGGCCTGTCGACGCTCGCCCGCATCGTCGGTGACGGTGTCGAGAGGAAAACTTGCCGCTGGGTCACGGACGCCGTTCACGATGTGCATACGGCAAGCATGCCCCATCGATCTCCGGTGCCCAACCTGGTCACGGACGCATGCGAACGACGGGTGGGCGCCGAAGCGGTTCGCACGCAGCGGCATCGTCCGGCTACCGTTCCCGCACTCGCGCGACGCGGCGTTCCGTCGTTTCACGCATCTGCTGCCGCGCGCGGGCAATGGCGCCGGACGTAACTGGCGATCTCGTCAATTAAAGGCCGGTCGGCGGCAGGGGCGCGATTTTCTGAATTTGCCAGCGCCGGAGCGGGGCGTATGCAAAAGTATCTGTTGATCGAAACGCTGACCCGTACGTTGATCGGCTGGCTGCGCGATCAGGATATGTCGAAACACAGACCCACCGAGGACCCACCATGAAGAATCCGGCACCACTGACCGGCCCGCTCGCTGCCGTTTTGGCAAGCATCGCCGTTGTCGCCGCCCCGATGGCCAACGCCGACGCGACGGACGACGTTTTTCTGCAGGCGCTCGGCCAGCAGGGCATCGCCTTTACCAACCTGTCGAACCAGACCGTCGTCAACGCCGGACATGGAGTTTGCCAGGACTGGGCCAATGGCGCGACACTCGCGCAGACCCTGTCCGACGTCAAAGGTGCGCTCGGATTAACCGATACGAATTCGGGCTACTTCATCGGCGCCGCGACGCAGTCGTACTGCCCCCAGTACGTCAGCAAAGCGACGCAAAGCTAACGACCGGTCACGAGTCCCCGTCGGGGTGCGGCTTCGCGTCGCGCGACCGGCGAGCGCGCCTCGGTAGCAGCATCAGCATCACCGGGAACCGCAGCAGCGCGTCGCGGTGGGAGACTTCGAGGAACACCGTTTCTATCTCGATGTTCCTTATCGGTTGTCTTTCCATCATCAGGCGCGTCCGCAGGTAGCGCGGGGTCCTCAGCCACTCGACCAAATTCATGCCCGCGACTCTACCCTTTCGGCGAAAGCCATTGCGGGGCAAAATAACCTGCAGAACTCGGTGAATTGCCCTATCCGCCCCAAGGTCGGGGATGGGGCAAATGGCTTCGGTTGCCGATACCCCGGGGTACGGCTGATTGGCAGGAATTCTTCAGGTTTGTAACGGGCCCGGACGACTAGAATTGGCGGGGTGAACGCGCAGGCCGAACGCTAGCGGCGATCGCGTCGGTCGGGTCCTCCGGCGATGAGAAAGTCGGCAGCGATATTCGTGGCCGTTGGGACGGTAATGCTCAGCGGGGCTACCGCTCACGCTGACTCGCCGTCGCCGGGTCCCACGCCCCCTCCGGGTACACCCAAATGCCTGACCTTCGATGGCCCACAGTTGAACTGGCTGCCGTGCGGATGGACGACGGATGGCCGGCGCTGGACCCCTCCGCCGCCCCCACCGCCGCCTGGGCCGTGATTGTCACATGGTCGGATCAAGCATTCGTCGCCCCCGACGCCGATTATTCAACTTTCGATAAGCTGCATTTTCCCTGGTTTTCCTATTCTGCGTATCCTGCCGCATTGGAGCCGCATCCTGCGGGCGCCGTCAACGGTACGAAGAAAGGAAGCGGATCAAATGCCCTCATCTCGCTGGCTGGCGCGACTGGCCGTCCCCGTCGTGGCCGGTGCCGCCCTCATTGCCAGCACGGCGATCGCGACCGCCGATGCCAACGATGACGCCTACCTCGCTCAACTGCGCGCTCAGGGCTTCAGTTGGCCACCGGGCCACGAAGCCGCCCTCACCGGCATGGGGCGCCTCATCTGTGACGATCTGGGGTGGGGCTGGACGTACGACCAAATCGCCCAGAACATCCACGCCGACCTCGACCCGCGGAACGTGACGTTCGGGGACGTCCATTCCATGGTGGCGCTGGCGCATTCGACCTATTGCCCGCTGCAGCGGTGCTGGACCGACCACTGCTGACGGTTGAATTCTTAGGACCATTTCTGAGACACGGCCATTGTTTCCGGTGTAGCGTCCCGATCAATTTCATAACGGGCGTGGCAGAAAGACCGGGCGATGAAAGCAGCAATCGCGGTCGCGGTGGCAGCGGTTGTTGCGCTAGGTCTGCCGAATGCCGCGCCGGCCCGTGCCGAGACGACGGCCACCGTCAAGGCCCAGACCACCCAGCGCATGAACGGCCCCAACACGAAGGCCGGCCGCGACGGGGTTTACAACGCCGGCGAGGTATTGACGCTCGTGTGCCACAGCACGGGCGAGCCGGTCAAGGGCTTCTTCAGCTATCAGATTGCCGACGGGGGATGGGACAGCCTGTGGTACAAGACATCTGACGGGCACTACGTCGCCGACGTCGACATCGACACGCGTACCCTCGACGCGCTCGGCCCCGACTGCGGTGGGGGTGGGGGAGCGGCGCCGGCCGCAGCGGCCGGCGAGGACAAGGCGGCTCGCGCGATGGCGTGGGCACGCGGTCAGATGGCCGCCGATCCCGACAACACGGTCCAATGCGAGGCGTTCGTCGAGCAGGCCTACAACCACGCGTTCCGGTACCCGTCGGCGATGGACGCTTTCAACGATTTCAATCGCAAGGGGCTCATCCACACCAACGCGGACAACATTCCTCAGGGGGCACTCGTGTTTACGAGCAATCCCGGATTCGATCACGGCACCGGCCACGTCATGCTCAGCGAGGGCAATGGCCAGTACCTCACCGCCAACTACTTCACGCCGCCGCACATTCGGGAAATACGGCCAAGCCCCAGCGATTCGCAAAACATTTTTCTCGGTTGGGCGTACGTGCCGTAGCCGAGCACGCTGTGGTACTTACGACCACATGAACAATCCTTCACCGGGCCCGGGTTGGTGGCTGGCGTCCGACGGCAACTGGTATCCGCAGCAGTGGGAATACACGTGGGATTACCGCGAGGGGGACACCGCCATGGACGAGATGAAGCTCAGGGCCGACGAGCTGGGCCGGCAGGGCTGGGAAATGGTCGGTCTTGATGCCGACCATCGTGGGGCTTTTTCCGTCGCATGCTTCTTCAAGCGGCCGATCGCGCCGTAACCCCGTCCGTGAGCCGGCGCCGCCTTGGTTGAGGCGCCGGCGGCACAAGTGGGTAAACAACGCAATGACGCGCCGGGAAGCGTCTGTTGTGCGATCAGTCACTAGTCGAAAGGCGGCATCGGATGGCTCGTCAAGACGGAGGCCGGTGGGACGTCGGCATCAAAGACAACGCGGTTTATCTGGCGCGCGTCTCGGAGGACAACGAGCGATTATTCGACGATTCGTTGGCGTCCGAGGAGGCCCGCGAGCTGGCTGAGCTCTTGACCAAGTTCGCCGACAAGCTCGATAAGTCCGACAAGTCGAGGGACGACGACGAGGACGACGAGGACGACGAAGACCGCGACGAGGACGACGAAGACGACGAGGAGGGCTCCAAGAAGTCGTCGGATTAGATTCCGATCGAGCTGTTGATGTCGCGCTCTGCGGGTGGCGTAACCCAGAGTCAGGATCTGGTGCAGGCCTGATGGCAGCTAATACCGTTGGCTCCATCAGGTTGCAGTGCTGCTGACGGGTGGAGCGTGCCCCTTAAACGTGTTGACGAATTGAAGCCCGGGGACAAGATCCGCATGAAGATCGGGCATGCCACCGTCGTCGCGACTGAACCCATCGACGACGACCGCACCATGCTCACCTTTTACTACGGGACCAAAGCCCCGGCCGACAACGCCCTGACGGTGGATGTACTGGACGACGACGAGTGGGGTTGGTAAGGCAATCGGGCAGATGCTTGCTCGTAATGGACCGGCGCACGACTATTGAAGGGGCACGGCCTCAGAGGAGAAATGATGACGTCGGACCGCTTGAAAAGATTCGCCGGTTTGTGCGCTTCGCCGCTACCGATCGCCCTGGCACTTTCCCCGACGGCCGTCGCCGACAATCCGTCCTGGAACGGCCAGTACGCCATCACGTTCATGGTTGGTCCGAAGGCCGGGACCAGCATGGCGGTCGGCAATCCCGAGGTGCAGCACACCGAAACCTATGGTTTGCGCTCGAGCTGTACGAACGGAAAGTGCGTGGCCACCATCGTTAGCGGTCCCCCGCCAAGTAACCCGACGGTGCCGCAGCCGATTCAGTTCACGTGGGATGGAAAGTCCTGGACGCAAGTCAGCGACTTTCAGTGGGACTGCATGATGCCCGACACCTCGATCGAATGGAATCCGGCCCGGGCCACGGTGCGCTACACGCCCCAACCCGACGGGTCGCTCGACGGGATCATGCACACCGACATCTTGAGCGGCGCCTGCCAGGGCACCATCGACATGGACATGAAGGCTGAGCGCGTGTGAATTCACCCCGAAGCCGCCTGCTCAGTTTCGTTTGCTGATTACTTACCGTTATGGCTGGGTATCCATGTGACCGTGCGTTTCTTCTCCGTTGCTGCCGTGCTCGGCATGGTCGTCGCCATGCTGGTGGCCGCACCGGCTCGCGCCGACTTGAGCGGTTACGGAAATTGCGTGGGAAGCATTACGGAAGTCCCGCTGTGGGAACACGACTACCAGAACCAGCAGCTCATTGGGGTTATCGAACAGGACCTGAACTCCGGTGTTTCTCCGGCCGCTGAAGCGCAAAAGGTATCGCATATGGGGTTCGACCCCCGGTTAGCCAATCGGATCGTGGAGTGCGTGATTCAGGAGCGCCCGTAAAGCCCTAGCTGAACGGTCGCCGAGCTCCTCTCACGAGGGTGTGGCCAACCCTCCAGCCGCGGTCGCCACCGTGTGTCCTGGTGGCGGCGCCGGCGATGAGACGGCTTCAGTGTGGTTGCGAGGCTTGCGTTTTCGGGGTCCGCTTTCGAGGGTCTGGTCGGTGAGGCCGATGGGAGGGCTCCCCGCAAGTCGTTGCCCGGGAACGAGAACCGAGCGGGTACGTCCCACCGTCAGCCGCGAGCACCGTTCGTCGCGATGGGATCATAGGCGGATGACCATCCACACCTGCATGGGTTGCGGGCTCGAGACCCGTTACTCCTATGGGCGCGCCTGCATGGGTTGCGGCCTGAGAACCCACCACTCGTACGGTCATCGGCCGGACTGGTATCCGCAGGCGGCGGTAGCTTTCGCGACGCCGGCAAGGATCGTCGGCCTAAGCGAAAGGCATCCGACGGCCGCGATGGCGTTGATGGTCCCGGGCACGCTCGTCGCCTTGGCCGCGGTCGCCGCGTACCCGTTCGTGTTCGTGCCATTGTTGGTGCTGTTCAGCGCGGCTTTGGTGGCGTCGGTCCGCTACGAGGAAGCCCGCACCCCTACGAAGTAGATGAGGGCTGATTCGCGCGGCGGTGGCGCGATAACACCGGTCATCTATGACTAACAGGTCGATCCAAGACGACGATGCCGGGTCGTCATACAGGTCAAGGTGATCTCGAAAGGTACTGTGCAGGAACGATTGTGGCGGTGTGAGACGGCCAACCGGGCACGGGTGGCTCTCACGGTACCTGTATCACCGGGATCTCCCAGACGTCCAAAACGCCTGTCAATCTGGTCGCGATCAGTTCAATCCGGCTGCCCCGAATGCGCGACCGTGTCGACGCATTCTTCCACGACCGACGGGACGGAGACCAATGGCGGACAACCAATTCACCACTCACACAGAACTTTTCGACCTGAGTGGGAAGTACGCCCTTGTCACTGGCGGCACCAGTGGCATTGGGATGATGATAGCGCGCGGCCTTCTCCAGGCGGGCGCCCGCGTCGTCATCAGCTCACGCAAGGCAGACAGGTGCGCGGAGGCGCAGCGCCTACTGTCCGAATTCGGCGACGTTCAAGCTATCCCCGCCGACCTGTCCAGGCATGACGAGTGTCAGCGCCTCGCAGACCTTGTCAAGGCCGACTCGGAACGCCTGGACATCCTGGTCAACAACGCGGGAGCGATGTGGCGCGAGCCGCTAGCGACATTCCCGGACGAGGCCTGGGACGCAGTGCTCGGCCTCAACCTCAAGTCGCCGTTCTGGCTGGTGCAGGCGCTGCTCCCCGCACTTCGCAGGGCGGGCACCGCCGATGATCCCGCGCGCATCATCAACATCGGCAGTATCGCCGCCATCCACGTCGCCCAGTCGCCCAACTACTCGTACGCCAGCAGCAAAGCGGCACTCCATCAACTCACCAGAGTGCTTGGCAGAGAGCTGGGCCCACAGCACGTCACGGTGAACGCGGTAGCACCGGGAGTGTTCCCGTCACAGATGATGGCGTCCACGCTCGATGCCATCGGCGACACGATCGCGGCGGCGGCGCCTCTGCGCCGGCTCGGCCGCGACGACGACATGGCGGGTGTCGCCGTGTTTCTCGCTAGCCGGGCCGGGTCCTACCTCACGGGCACCATCATCCCGGTCGACGGCGGCATCGCGACGACCGCGACGGGTACGCCCTGAGCGTCGGCGCGAACGTTTGGCGGCGGCCGATGCCCCCGCGTGAACGCCTCCGAGTCGGGTCTCAACGCGGTCGTCGGGGTACCCACAGTGCCTCCCTCAGGCTGCGGGAGGGGCTTACGGTGAGGGGATGGCCACGGTGGATCTACGCGCCGACATCCGGGGGTTCCTCAGCTCGCGTCGCGCCCGCATCGCACCCGAGCAGGCGGGCCTGCCCGCGTACGGCGGCAATCGTCGGGTCAAAGGTCTGCGCCGCGAGGAGGTAGCGCTCCTGGCGGGCGTATCAGTCGACTACTACGTGCGCATGGAGCGCGGCAGCCTCGCCAGTGCCTCCGATGGCGTGCTCGATGCGTTGGCCTCTGCCTTGCAACTCGACGAGGCCGAGCGCGACCACCTGTTCCACCTCGCACGCCAATCCCGGGCGCCCAGCGGCCCACGCCGGCGCAGGCCTGTGGTGACGGTGCGCTCGACGCTGCAGCAGGTGCTCGACGCCATCTCCGATGCGCCGGCCTGGATCCGTAATGGACGATTTGACGTGCTCGCCATGAATCAACTCGCCCGCGCGCTGTACTCACCGGTGCTGGCCGACCCGCGGCGGCCCGCGAATACAGCGCGGTTCGTTTATCTAGCTCCCGAGGCGGCCAGAGATTTCTTTGTCGACTACGACCAGTTGGCCAGTGACGCGGCCGCGAAGCTACGCATGGAAGCCGGCCGCAATCCGCACGACGAGCAGCTGATCGCCTTGGTCGGCGAACTGTCAACGTGCAGTGAGCTATTCCGGCAGCGGTGGGCATCTCAGGACGTGCGGGTGCACCGGTCCGGACGCAAGCGGTTGCACCATCCGATCGTGGGCCAGCTCGACTTGGACGTCGAGTCTTTGGAACTGCCCGCCGACCCCGGCCTGCACCTCATCGTCTACACCGCGCCCGCGGGCACGCCGACCGCTGATGGTCTCGCGCTCCTGGCGTCGTGGGCGGCCACCCAACAGAGGCTGGCGACCGAGCTTGAAGCACCCAGCGGATAGTCCGACGCCGTCAGCCGTACTGGTCAGCGGACCGCGCACCAGGGATTTCTTTCAGCTTGGCCTTCCGCCGTCTGACCGGCCGCTCACGTACCGGTGGTAGTTCTCTTGGCGGCTGCCGATCCCATCGCCGTATTGGCCCGCATTGACACGCCACTTTGTGTAACTCGAGTGGACACAGCCTCTGAGCTGCAAGAACTCTGGTGCGCGATACTGGGATTGAACCAGTGACCTCTTCCGTGTCAGGGAAGCGCTCTCCCGCTGAGCTAATCGCGCCGGGTCCAAAAGCTGGAGGTGGAGACGGGAATCGAACCCGTGTGCACGGCTTTGCAGGCCGTTGCCTCACCACTCGGCCACTCCACCGCTGGGATTGATGCCACTTGCACCTTCGAGCGGATGACGGGATTCGAACCCGCGACCCTCACCTTGGCAAGGTGATGCGCTACCAACTGCGCTACATCCGCGCGCCTCGGACGAGATCGTCGCCCGGTGCGAAGCACGACGATAGTCGACGTGAGCGGGCACATACAAATTTCTTGGTACGGACCGTGTCCAGGCTATCGCGGCGTATTGGCGACCCGCGGGCGGCCGGTACTGTCGAGGCCAGGCTCGTGCTAATCTTCGACGTCGTTCGCCTCTCGGCGCCGGTCCCGTGGCTCAGTGGGAGAGCGTCCGCTTCACACGCGGAAGGTCGCTGGTTCGATCCCAGCCGGGACCACTTTGCGACGGTGCAGGCACGGGTCAATCACCGTTGTGTTGGCTGCCGAATCGATGCGCGATCACGGCCGCTTTGCGCCGCGAGAGGCGGAACCGTCCTGCGGTAGCGGCGGTACGCTCGTCAAAGCCCTCGAACTAGGAAAAAGGTGGAGGGATGCCAATGGCGAGACCCCCGGGCGCTTCAGCAGCTGCCCGAATCGTGTTCGGTTAAATGTGGCGATTCACGAGCGGCTGCTCGCCGCCGTCGACGGCCGGCGCGGGATAGAGGCCGCCGACTCTCTGTGCCACGCTTGCGTGGTCTTCCTCGAGGTTGACGCAGCGGCGATTTCGATCGTCTTCGACGGCGCCAGCAGCGGCACACTGGGATCCAGCAGCCCGGCCGCGCGCATCTACGACGAATTGCAGTTCACGCTCGGCGAGGGACCGTGCCTGGACTCCGTCACGCGGCGGATTCCGATTCTGGTCGTCGACCTCGCCGATCCCGGCGAGGCCCGGTGGACCGCCTACGGGCCCGCCATGCTGGCCCACGGCATCAGAAGCGTCTGTGCGATACCGGTCGTGGTGGCCGGCGAATTTGTCGGCGCCCTCGACCTGTTCCGTACGCAGCCCGGACCGCTGCCGGACGAGGATTTGGTCGGCGCGGTCGCCGCCGCGGAGCTTGCCGGCATCCCGCTCCTGGACCTCATGAACGCCGACCTGCAGGCAGCCGTTGCCGACCCCACCAGCAATGCCTGGGCCGAACTCACCATGCTGAGCCGCTCGGAGGTCAGCCAGGCCACCGGAATGCTGGTCGCGCAGCTGGGGATTGAGCCGGCCGAGGCCCTTGTCCGGCTGCGCGCTCACGCTTATGCCACCGGCCGCAGCGCTACCGACGTGGCCCGCGACATCCTCGAGCGCCGGCTGAAGCTCGAGGCCGACTGATGCGGTCTCGCATAGGCAGAGGGAACAGTCCGAAGGAGGCGCTGTGACTGACACTCCCCGTGAAACCCGCGTGCTGGACGCCGTCGTCTCGCTCGTCGACAGCCTGCTCGACGACTTCGATGTCGTCGACCTGCTGACCGACCTCACCGAGCGATGTGCTGAGCTGCTCGACATCGAGGCCGCGGGATTTCTGCTTGCCGACCCGCTGCACCGGCTCCGGTTGCTGGCCGCCACCTCGGAGCAGGCCCGCGAAATCGAACTCTTCCAGCTCCAAGCCGACGAAGGCCCATGCGTGGACTGCTACGCCACGGGTCGACCGGTTTCGGTCGCCGACGTCCAATTGGTCGCAGGGCGGTGGCCGCGGTTCGTCCCCGCCGCGATCGGGGCGGGCTTCGCCTCCGTGCACGCCGTTCCGATGCGCGCTGCCGGCATAGCGTTCGGCGCGCTGGGTTTGTTCGGCACTCGCCCGGGCGAGCTCAGTGAGGCCGACCTGCTCGTCGGCCAGACGCTGACTCACATCGCATGCGTCGCGATCCTGGCGGAACACCCGCCCACTCCCGCCACCGTCATGCCGCACCTACGCTCCGCACTGACCAGTCGCGTCATCATCGAGCAGGCCAAAGGCTTCCTCCGTGAAACCCTGGGTGTGTCCGTGGAGGACGCGTTCCATCTGTTGCGCACGTACGCGCGGGCCAAACGCCAACACTTGACCGACGTCGCCCGCAGACTGATGACCGATCGGGATTCCCGCCCGCTACTGCTGGCGGAGTTGACCGAACTCGTGGCCGCGCCACCAAGCTGACCGGTTCAGCGATGCCGCGCGCGGGCGCGCCGCACGGCCTCTTCGACCAGCCGTTCGGCGACGACGTTCAGCTTGATGTTCTCGGTCTGGCTGATCTGGGCGAGCCGGCCGAAGGCCTCCTCGGCGGTGCTGCCCGACCTGCTACGGATGATGCCGATCGCCTGATCGATCACCGCGCGGCTGTCCAACGCGCGCTGCAATCGCGTCGTCCGTTCCTGGGCGTTGGCCAGCAACTGCGCGTTGTGCACCGATACCGCGGCGGGCCTGGCGAACTGGGACCCCAACCGCACCGCGTGCTCGCCGAAGGCGTCGCGGTTTTTGGCATAGGCATTGATCGCCCCGATCACCTGGTCGTCAACGATCAAGGGGAGTGCTAGTGCGGAATGCACGTGCATCCGGGCTACCCGGCCACCGAAGTGCGGCCAACGGCTGTCACTTCCCAGCGATCCGCTCACCGCGGGCCGCCGCGACTGCATGCATGTTATGCATGGCCCCTCGTGCAGTTCGTCGTACTGGATGGTGTCGATCTCGTGGACGAGTGCCGCTGTCGCCGCCCAGGTCTGGACACTGGAAATGCCGTATCGAGGGTCGATCAACGCGACGCCCACACCGTCTGCGCGGGGAATCGCCTGGGCGGCGAATTCCGCCACGTCCCCCAGAATGTCGATCACGCCTTGGGCGCCGGCCACAATCCCGGACACGCCGCGGAGCCCGGCATACAACTCGGCCTCGTCCGCTTCCCGTTGGGTGGGGGAGGGCTCGGATCGTGCGGGCGCATTGCGGCCGGGCTGGGCGTCGAAGTCGGTCACTATCCCCTCCTCCGAGACAAACCTACTCTTTGCCGCGCCCCGGTAGTCAGCTCACGAGCGTCAGCGTATGGACGCGTCGAAGCTTCCCCGACGGCGTTTTCGGGATCGTTCCCGGCTCGAGCACGACCACGTTGCGAGGCCGGACATCGACCTCGGCGACCACCTCGTGCGCCACCTGATGCTCGATGCGGCGCACCTCGGCCGGGTCCTGCCAGCTATTGGACTCGACCGCGACAGCGAACGTCTCCCGCGACCGTCCGGCATCCAGGCGCACCGCCACGGCACAGCCCGGCCGGACCCCGGGGACGCGCCCGGCGGCACGTTCGATGTCGGTGGGGTAGACGTTGCGGCCAGCCATGATGATCACGTCCTTGACGCGGCCGCAGACGACGAGGTGTCCGGTCTCGGTGAGGTAGCCCAAATCGCCGGTGTCATACCAACCCTGGTCGTCTTGGGCCCCGACGAAACCGCCCATCGTCACGTACCCGGCCGTCACCGGTTCGCCGCGCACCTGAATGACGCCGACGCCCCGCGCGGACAGGATGTTGCCATCGTCGTCGATGATGCGCGCCTCCAGCCCCTTCAGCGGACGGCCAAGCGTTGTCAGCCGCCGGGTTTTGCCCTTGGCCGCCGGAACGGCTCGGTGGAGCAGGGCGAGCAGGTCTGCGTCCACCTCGTCGATCATCAGGCCCGCGCCGCACTCGGAGAACGACACAGCCACTGTCGTCTCGGCCATACCGTACGCGGGAAGGATCGCCTCCGGACGCAACCCGAACGGTTTGCCCGCTTGGCAAAAGTCTTCGACGTCGGCCGGTTCGACTTGTTCTGCGCCCGACAGCGCCCACCGCAGGCTGGACAGGTCGAACTGGCCAGGCTGGGCCAGCGTACGGAGGCGTTTGGCGAACAGCTTGTAGGCGAAATTCGGCGCGGCGGTCATCGTGCCCTGGTACTTGTCGATGAGTTTCGCCCACAGCAACGTGTCGCGCAGGAAGTCCATTGGAGTGACCTTGACTAGCTCTGCACCGAAATACATTGGCACGGTTAAGAAGCCGGTCATACCCATGTCGTGGAACAGTGGCAGCCAACTCACGATCACGTCGGTATCGATGTCTACTTCTGCGCCGATGAACATTGCCTCGGCGTTTGAAACGACATTGCGGTGCGAAACCTGAACGGCCTTGGGCGACCCGGTAGAACCAGACGTCAACTGCAGCAGCGCAACGTCGTCTTCGTCGGTCCGGACCGGATCGATCGGCTGGCCGCCGAGCAGTTGCTCGATTGTCAGCACTCGGGTACCCAGCTCGGCCAGAAGTGGGCCGGCGGCCATGAACGGGTCCGAGATGACGACCGTCTTGGCGCCGATCATCTTGATGACGGCGGCGGTTTCCTCGGCCCAGCGCGCAAGATCGGTGCGCGGCGTGGGCTGGTGGAGCATGGTGAGGCTGGCGCCGCGCATCCAGATTCCCTGCCCGGCAGGCGCGATCTCGGCCGGAGCACCTGCCAGCACCGGGACGGCGTCACCGCGGTCGACGCCCGCGGCGGCCAGGCCACCCGCGATCCGACGGGCACGCTCATGCACCTCGCCCCAGGTGTGTCGGACGGGACAATTCGGCTCCCCGGTGACCAGGCCCCTCGAACTGGACCGGGCGGCGTCATACATGGTTTCCGTGAACTTACTCAAGGCCATTCCTTTGGCTCCGGCGCGGCGGCGCCGCGGTTGGCGTCCGGCCGTGCGCCTGGGTGTTCAATTGCGGACCCGCGCGCCCGGACGAAGCCATGCGTCGATGTTGCGGCGCCAAACTTTCATCGAAATTGGGAGTGCGCCCGCATTTCTGATGCTGGCGCGGTAGGAGTGCCGTCCGCCGGGAAATGAGGCGGACGATGAATGCAGCGATAGCGCGTGCCCTCTTCACGCACGCCACAGATGTTTCGTCGCTCCGATTGAAGCGCGGTCTCGAGCATTCAGACACACTGACGGTACATACGTGCGGGCTACCAGCCAGCGGGGCGCGCCGATGTTGCCGACGGGGGGCAGCGACCAAAGCCTGACCACCGGACTCCGTCAGGGGCAGCCGGGAAGAACAACCCTTTGACCGTCGAATTAACCGGGTGTCCGGTCACGTTACGGCGGGGATCTCTTCGATCGCCGCAGGACGTTTCCGGTGGCTGCGCAATCAACCGTGACAAACCATACCGCAGGGTCCTCGAAAAATTGCCGAATGCGGTAACCGTCCCGGGCTGCCACCCGGTGGTCACCGGAGGCGTAGCGTTGTGGGTACTGAGTTCATCAGTCTGTCGGAAAGCACGTTGGCAGTAAGCCGCGGAAACTTGGTGAGCGTCTGCTCGAGGCGCACGTCGCGGTGTCCACCCGTTTCGTTCCCGGACAGCACCGGAAATCGCTCATTCGCCCCCAATACGGAGGACTACCACAAGAACCGGTAATCAGCTGCGTCTGCCATCGGCGTTCCCCAGCTTTGGCGCATCGAACCACGGGGGCGTCGCCTGTCCATCAGGCGCTGGTCGGGGGTGGCTTGCCGCAGCGGTTGCACCGGTTCCGAGTTCTTCGTCGCCCATGCGCGCTGAGAACCCACATACAAGCTCGACGAAAGAGAGCAAACGATGGCGATTACCGACATTGCGGCCTTCGCTCACCTAACCGACGCCGACATCGAGAACCTGGCCATCGAGCTGGACGCGATCCGCCAGGACATTGAAGACTCCCTCGGCGAGCGCGACGCCCGCTACATCCGCCGCACCATCGCCGCGCAACGCGCCGTGGAGGTGGCCGGCCGGCTCATGCTGGCCGCGAGCGCGAAACGCTCTGCGTGGTGGGCGGGAACGGTGACCCTGGGCCTGGCCAAGATCATCGAGAACATGGAGATCGGCCACAACGTCATGCATGGCCAGTGGAACTGGATGAACGATCCCGAGATCCACTCCTCGACATGGGAGTGGGACATGAGTGCGGCATCAAAGCACTGGATTTCCTCCCACAACTTCCAGCACCACAAGTACACCAACATCCTCGGCATGGACGACGACGTCGGCTACTTCATCCTGCGAGTCACGCGCGACCAGCGCTGGGAGCGCTTCAACGTCGGCAACCTGCTGTTCAATGCCATCCTCGCGCTTGGGTTCGAGTGGGGAATTGGCTTGCAGACCGTCGATTTCGAGAAGATCGTGAAGGCTGGACCGGAGCGTGCCCTCACCCTTCAGCAGGCACGTGAGTTCTCAGCCAAGGCCGGAAGGCAGGTGGTCAAGGACTACATCGCGTTCCCGGCGCTGACCTCGCTGTCGCCGGCGGCGACCTACAAATCGACGCTGAAGGCCAACGCGGTGGCCAACGTGATCCGCAACATCTGGGCCAATGCGGTGATCTTCTGCGGGCATTTCCCTGATGGCGCAGATAAATTCACGAAGACCGACATGACCGGCGAGACCCGGGGCCAGTGGTATCTGCGCCAGATGCTGGGTAGCGCCAACTTTGCCGCCGGGCCGGCGATGCGGTTCATGAGCGGCAATCTGTGCCACCAGATCGAGCACCACCTCTACCCCGATCTGCCCAGTAACCGCCTGCACGAGGTCTCGATCCGGGTCAGGCAAATCTGCGACAAGTACGACCTGCCCTACACCACCGGTTCGTTCCTGATGCAGTACGGCAAGGCGTGGCGCACCATCGCCAAACTGTCGTTGCCGGACCGTCACCTGCGCGACACAGCCGACGACGCCCCGGAAACCCGCAGCGAGCGGATGTTCGCCGACTTGGAGCCAGGTTTCGGCGGCATTGACCCAAGGACAGGGCGCCGTCGCGGGCTCAAGTCAGCAATCGCCGCGATCGCAACCGGCGTCGCGAAGCCCGCCCGAAGTCGGCTTCGGTGATTCTGCCATCCGAAAGAAGTTGTGCCTCAGCGCTTTTCGTTGCGAAGTAGCGCATCGGTGGCCGCCGCGGTGCGACGGTCCGCCTTGACGTGCTTGTCGGCGCGCTTCTCCTTCAATGACTTTCCGGATTTCTTGCTCATGGTTCGTCGAGGAGACTTATCGGACATCGCTGGCCCCTTCGTCATGGGGGCCTGGTCGGTCCCGATTCTGCGACTGTACTCCACGGCGGGGATCCCCGGGCTTCGCTGGGTCCTTTGCGGGTGTATCCTCAAAGGAGTTGGAAATCCAGGCAGTCCGGGCTGAGTCAGTCATATGCCGCTGATCGCACCGAGCAACCGCTCATGCCGGGCACGCAGGTGGCCACATGTAGTTGGGATTACCTTGAGCGCCTTGGTCGACTTTCCATGTCTAACGGATTCCCCTGGTCGACAGGGTATTTCCGTTGCCACGAGTTTCGGCATTCTGGGTACGTATCCACCGACGGCATCCGGGCTGGCTACGTTCAGCGCCGCGCTGGCAAGCGGGTTGAGCGCCAATGGCGCCGAGGTCAGCGTCGTTCGAGTGTCCGACGGCCCGCCGTCGTCGAGCGCCCGCGTCGTCGGAGAGCTGGTCAACGGCTCAGCGGCATCCGTCGCAGCATGCGCGGAGTTGCTGAACCAGAGCGATGTCGCCGTCATCCAGCATGAGTACGGCATCTACGGAGGCGTCGACGGCGCCGAAGTCGTGGCCATCATCGACAGGCTGCGTGTCCCGTTGATCTTGGTCGCTCACGCTGTCCCCAAAGATCCTACACCGCAACAGCGGTCGCTTCTCGAGCTGCTCGCCGCCCGGGCGGACCAGGTGGTCGTGATGTCCGAGGCGGCCAGCCGACGGCTGCGCCGGGGCTTCGACATCGCACGCCACAAAATCGTCACCATCCCCTATGGCGCGACCGTCCCGACGAAGCCATCCTCCATGCGGAGCGGTCGACCCATCGTGTTGACCCCGGGCCTGCTGGGCCCAGGCATGGGCATCGAGCGGGTGATCGAGGCAATGGGGTCGCTCAATGATCTGCCCGGCCGGCCGCGGTATGTGGTTGCGGGCAGAACGGACCCTAATGTGCTGGCCGCCGACGGCGAGGCGTACCGGAATGCCCGGATAGATCAGGCGCTGCGCAGCGGTGTCGCGGATTCGGTGTGCTTTGACACGGATTGCCGCAACGTTTCGATGCTCACCGAACTCTTCCAGTCCGCGGCGGTCGTGGTATTGCCCTACGACTCGACCGATCAGGTCACCTGCAGTGCTCTGGTCGACGCCGTCGCGAGCGGCCGACCGGTCGTGGCTACCGCGTTCCCGCACGCCGTCGAGCTGCTCGCCGGTGGCGCCGGCATCGTCGTCGCGCATGACGATCCGGATGCGCTGGCTGGTGCCCTGCGCCGGGTGCTGACCGAGCCGCGCCTCGCCGGTGCGATGGCGGCCGAGGCCAGGAGTTTAGCGCCCGAGATGGCCTGGCCGAACGTCGCGCGCGCGTATCTGCGGCTGGCGCATCGGGTCCTCGCGCAGCGACGGGCACGGGCATGAGCAAGGGTGATACCCGCTCAGCCCCAGGACGTTTCGTGCGGATCCAACGGTGCCGATTGCTCCGGACTCCCAAGCCCCGAGGCGCATCTGCGCACGAGTTGGCGCAGGCCGCCCGCATTCATCGGTTCTGCTGAAGTGTGAACCTCACCCATGAGGCGGCGGGCGTCCTCCGTAGAGCTCGAAGGCGCTAGCACGAACAGCACCGCGTCGCGAGAATGCGTACCCATCAGATAGATGGTGTCGCTGGAAATCAGCCGGTAGGGATTGAGTGAAACCATCTCATTGTGGCGCCTAATCCGTGTAGGCGCGGGCAACCACACACTCGGGTCGTAAACGACCCGGCGCACTGTGCCGATCCATAGACCGAATACGGCAAGTAAGTCCGGTAGCTCTGAGCTCAGGTCCAAGCTCTTCGGCCACCACGCCCCGTCCACGGCGGCGCTTGTATCGTCGCGTCCACATAGCGCTAACCGGGTCATGTTTGACGGGGCAGCGGAAGGATGCGCCACGCGACGCTCCGATCTACCAATTTTGGCTATCACAGGACGGCCACCGAAGGGGCGGCACTGGACAAACCCACGATCTGTGCAGCATAGGCCGTGCCCGGCGGGACGACGTTCGACATCGGGGGCGGCGATGCAACAACCGAGGTCCTCAATCGGCGAGCGGCCGTGTCCGGTGCGGCGCGTGGAGGCCGCATCGACTGAGCCTTATTGATTCCCAGTGATTTCCGCGATGAGCCCCTGCACGGGTCTATACCGGGGCCTCCATTTCTTCCGGGCTGATCATGAGGCCCTCGACGGTCGAGCCATTGTTCGGGCTGGCCGCGGCCATCATGATGGTGTGCGCCTGGTCCGGGTCGGTGTGCGGGGAGACCACCAATAGGACGATTTTGTTGCGGTTGAGGCCGAGAACTTCGATGGTGTCGACCGGCTGGCGGCGGTATCCGTCGAGTCGTACCATGCGTCCCCCGGCCGCGAACTTGGCTGGCGGCTTTGCCCATTCGTTGACGTTGTAGATCACGCGGCCGATCGGCCCGAGTCGAACTGACAGCACTGCCAGCAGATCCGGTAGCTCCGCCGTCAGGTCATCACCGTGCGGCCACCAGGCGCCATCGACATACCCGCTTTGGGGCGCCTTGGGCTTTAGCCTCAGGCGCGGTGTGTGTTCCGGTGGGGTTTGCCGTCGCCCGGCATCCGTGTGGTCTTGTTTCAGCGTCATCGCGACGCTCCCGTCTTGACCGCGAGACCGGCCAATCAATCGAATCGGCGACGAGATGGCTTGAGTAGTCAGGTGCGAAGTATCGCCGATGGTTCCCACACTACTCGGGTGGTCCAGAACAGAACGACGGCGCGCTGGTCGCGACCAGCGGTCGGGCGTCTCAACGGATGGAAACGAGGTGGTCGATCGAATCCCGCGGTAGGTCGCCGTCGACGACGGCGGTCACCACCAGCTGGTTCAGCGTGATCGCGCCTCCGTGATTATCGAGAAACGCGGTGTCGGAGGCGTCGCGACCTGTGGCTATCCGCACCAGGGTCTGCCGCGGCGCTAGCAGCGTCGCATCGACCACCCGCCATTGCCCCTCGACAAAAGCCTCGGCCACGGCGTGAAAGTCCATCGGATGCACTCCCGGCGCGTACACCGATACCAGGCGGGCCGGGACGTTGACCGCCCGCAGCAGCGCCACCACCAGATGCGCGTAGTCGCGGCACACACCTTCGCCGGAGAGCAGGGTTTCCACCGCCCCGTCGATCGGATCGCTTGAGCCGGGCACATAGTTCAGCCTGGTGCCCACCCACGAGCTCACATTCTCCAGCAGCGTCGCCGAATCACCGTAGGTGCCGAATTCGGTTGCGGCGAAACCATAGAACTTATCGGCCTCGGCGTAGCGACTGGGTCGCAGATACATCGACAGGTCGTATTCGGTCACCGGAGCCGGATCAGTTTGACCCACGATCGTCGCCGCGTAGTCGACCCTCAGTGTGCCCACCCCCGCGTCGAACTTGTGGATACGGTTGCCATGCACACCGCTGACGTCCAACGGCTGGACGGGCCGTCCGTTCAAGACGAAACGCAGCGATTCGAAGACCTCAGCACGTGGATGCGGGGCAACTGCGATCTGAAACTCCAGCGTCGTGGGTGCGGTGATTTCGACTTCGAGCTCGGCGCCCACTTCACGTCTCATAGCGCGATGATGCGCCAGTCGCCCCGCATCCGCCAGCCGTGCGGCGGCACGGGGCAGGAATGGCGTGCACCCTGCACACCCGTCCGCCCCCAGGGATCATCATTGCGTGACACCGGCCGACGAGTGGCCACGTTTCAATCTTCTCTCTTTGCCGTATATGGCTTAGCCTGTGAGTCGGCGACCGATATGAGCAGGTTGCGCTCGTAGTCTGTTGCTAGATGGTCGTTGGTGGGCAACTGTGGTGTTGAGCAGCCAGCACCGGACCGACCGCCGTCGAATCTTCACCGTGTGTACCAACGCAGCAGGGCTCCTCTACAGCGCCGCCGGGGTATTTCGGCGCGGACCGTGGGTCTCGACCGCCGTCGCCGGCTGGTCACAACCGCAGGGGGTTAGCCGCTCGATGGCTTTGCCCCGGCCCAGATCGGAGTAGGCTGCAACACATCGGCGGTATTCCGTTTGTGATCGTTGTGGGTCATATCGTCGCCGATTCGAATTTGGCCGGTCTCGCGGCCAAGACGGGAGCGTCGCGGTGACGCTAGGGCAAGCCCGCAACAGCTCGAGGTGGGACACGACACGGGGCATCCGCGCGCCGCGGTTTCGGTTGAAACCCACGGGGCATGCCAGCGGCTATGTGGATGGTGCATGGTGGCCACGCAGCGACGACCTGATGACGCAACTGCCTGATCTGATCGCCGATCTGTCGATGCGTCTGGGCGCGATCAGTTGTGTGAAGTACAACAACACCGAATGGAGGGCAACGTCCGCCGGACTGGTGAGCGGGGCACGGGTGGTCCGACTTGACGGAGACCGCGGCCATCCGCCCAATACGGTGGAAGTCCTTGACTGCCAAGGTGATAAGCTTGCGTTGCTGGTTGTCCCATTTCAGCTTGGCCCGGATCAGGCGCACGCGATCGTGACGGCAGCCGCTGCGCCTGGTGACGTGTCAAGCGTCGATACCCTGCTCATGATCAGCGCGAAAGACCGCGAAAGCCGCACGAAGAGGAGCGCCGCGCGCGCCCGCTGGGAATTCGCAACGCGGCTTTGACGATTGCCGACCCAGGGTCTTCGGCGACTTCGGTATCGAACTCGATAGTCGAGCCATCGAATTGAATAAGTGACTGGCACAACCGAAGTGAACAGATCGTCACCGACGAAAATGTGCCGCTGGGTGCCGTGATGCTGTCCGCATCACTGCCGGCACGGGTTGATAGAGGTTGTGAATCACGAGTTTTCGTTGCACGAAAGGGGGCGCTGATGGTTATGCGATTGTCGGGGACCGATGCGCTGTCGCTGCACACCCAGAGCTCGAAGATGCCTGCGCACACGGTCACGCTGGTGATCATCGATGCGTCCGATCAGCTGAGCCACCAGCGGCTACACCAACTGGTGGCCGCGTCGCTGCCGCGACTGGCGCGGTTTCGGAGCCGGCTGGTGACCAAGCCGCTGGGCGTGGGGCAGCCCGTGTGGGCCGAGATTGACGACTACGACCCTTCTCCGCAAATTCACCGTGTAACGCTTCACGATCCCGGTGGGCGGCGGGAGTTCGCCGATCTCATCGCGGACTTGAGCGCCGGGCGACAGGATGGCCTCAGCCGGCTGTGGGAAGCGTGGAGTATCAGTGGCCTGGCGGGCGGCCGGTGGGCGTTGGCCGTGAAGATGTCACCTGCCCTGAACGACGGGGCCGCTGGAATAGCGTCCGTGTGGCCGCGGCTGCTGACCACCGGACCGCACGCCGACCCGACCGACAATCTGCCGTCCGAGCCGAGCTTCGGCTCGGCGCCCTCCGTAGGCGAACTCGTTACCGACGTGATGACCGAGATCATCGAAAACCATGTCGCCGGAATGTGGCTGGTCGCCGAGACGGTATCTGGTGTGCTGCAGACCGTAAGTGGTCGGCTGCGTCGCATGCGCGCAGGGGCCCCGACGGACCCGGTGGCATCGTCGATGAGCGGGCCGGTGCCGCACACGGTCTTCAACGCGCCGCTGACCAAGCGACGTGCAGTGGCCCTGGCCTCGATCCCGCTGGCAGACGTGAAGACGGTCAGCGACGCGTTCGGGGGCAGCATCACCAATGTTGTTCTAGCCGCCTGCACACTGTCGTTGCGCGCGTGGCTGCAACGGCACGACAAGGTACCCGGCGACCCGCTGCTGATGCGGATGCCGTTCGAGCTGCCGGCCACGGATCCCCCTAGGGCCGGCAGGGCGTTGAGTATGGGACGGCTTCGCATCCCGGTACACCTCGCCGACCCGGTGCAGGTCCTCGCCAACCTCCATACCGCCACCGAAAGACTGAACGCACTCCGCAGCGGTAGAAACGAAAACGATTTTCCCACAGTCGATTTAGCGGCGATGGCTTCGCTTACCCCGCCGACCCTAGCTCGCCTGGGTATGCGGCTCTACACCCGATCAGGCCTGCGGCGCCAGCTCAAGCCGATCTGTCATGGCAGCGTCTCCCACATTGCCGGTGAGCCGGTGCAGGCCTACTGTGCCGGCGCCAAGGTCGTCGGCATGTACAGCGTGGCGCCACTGGCCGAAGACAGTGGGTTGAGCATCGGCCTGACCTCCCGAGGTGACGACTTGGATGTGAGCGTATGTGCGTGCCCCGACAATGTTCCTGCGATCGATGATATTGCGACCGGGATCATGCGGTCCGTCGATGTTCTGGTGGCGGCCGCACAGGAATCTCCTCGCGGGCAAGGCCGTTCCGTCGTCACGGAGATGACGTCACACCCGGCTAATCGTTCACGCGGCCAGCCCCATTGACCGGCTCAAGTAAGTCCCCGTGCTGTCGGTATGGCCGGGATTTTCCGATCATTATCCGGAAGTCATCGGCGATCACAGCGGCGCCATAAAGGGTTAGGCATGGCCTCAGCCAGTCTCCGCCCGGTGAGTTGTTTCTTTCACCGACGCATACATGTAGTGTTGAAGTATCGGTGCCAACCAGGCACGAGAGTATGGCCTCCGATCGTCGGGGACACGCTGGTCTAAGCCGTAACTGTTCTGCTGAGGCTGCAGGGCTGATGGCGTTAATTACCACGCTGCAACGACTGGCCACCGCTTATCGGTAACGCATCGTGTGGCGGGAGGCCGTTATGGCAATTCAGAATGATGACAGCATCTTTTTTGACCGGGTCCGCGCGTCGGCCCGGCGTGCCAGCGCCAGCCGCGAAATCTTCGCCGCTCTCTTGTCCGACGCCGATCTTCATGTGCAGCCACTGCAGCTGATTGTCGAACGTGCCGCGGAGCTGGCCGATGCCGAGCAGGTGATCGTGCTCGTTCCGGTTGACCCGGATCAGCCCCGCGGTGACGTGGACCAGCTGGTGGTGTCGGCAGCAGTCGGCGTGCACGCCAATGAACTTCTCGGACAAGAGGTTCCGGTCAGTGGTTCCAGCGCCGGTGAGGTGTTTCGGTCTGGTGAGCCCCTGATCGCCGATACGTTTCGCCATCCAATGCAGGCGTTCGCCGACGTCGGTAAGCGACCCGCAATCGTGATGTTGCTGAGGTCCGGGCAACAGGCACTGGGTGTGATGGTGGTGGTCCGTAACGCCGGTGCACCACCTTTCGGCGACGAGAATTTTGACCTGGCCCGCGACTTCGCCGATTACGCCGCGATCGCGCTGACGCTAGCCACCGCGCGACGACACGCGAGTGAACAGACCGTGCTGGCTGATCGGGACCGCATCGCCCACGATCTGCACGACCATGTCATCCAGCGCGTCTTCGCCATTGGCATGGACCTGCAAGGCGTCACCGCACGCCTGCGTTCACCACAGCTGGCGGCGCGGGTGGTCCAATCCGTGGACGGATTGGACGCCGTCATCGACGACATACGCCGCTCCGTCTTCAAACTGCAACGTCCCGCGGCCGGCCGGCGCAGTTTCGCCCAGCGCATCCAGGACGCGGTCGAACACCTCGGTGACGACCACGGCGAGGTCACCACGCTGAGCATGGCTGGGCCGATGGCCACCGTGAGCGATGAACTCGCCGACCACGCCGAAGTCGTTGTCGTCGAGGTGCTCAGCAACGCGGTGTGGCAATCAGCGGCCGCAAACATCAGCGTCGAGGTCAGTGTCACCGACGAACTACTCATCGAGATCACTGGTGATGGAAGCGGAATCCCGGACGACCAGCGCCGAATTGGCCTGGCCAATGTTGTCCAATGCGCCGAAGACCTCGGCGGCCAGTGCATGATCGCTAGCCCACCAGACGGCCGTATCCACGTCTGCTGGCGCATACCGTTGCAGGACTCGTACCTTCATACGACAGCGGTGGCCACGATTTAGACAGCCCGGTGGGCCAAGGACTTCGGCGAAGCCACCATCGCGCCAGCGATGATCGAAACGCCTCAAGGGGAGCCGGGACCACCACGTCGTGGCAGCCACTGATCGCCTCGCTCGCCCTCGGGTGCCTGTAATGCGGAAGTTCCTGCCATCGCACCAGGTCATTCCGCGCTATGGTGACACGACCGGTGGGTTGGCACCCTCTTTACTCGCGAGGACAGTGACCGTCGATGGCCGACGTGGATGCAGAGGCGATCCAGCAGGATCTGATCGCCGGGGTCGCCGCGGAACTCGACTTCGCCGGCGTCGAGCAGATCGGGCGCGGCGGATTTGGCGTGGTCTACCGTTGCGCCCAGCCTGAGCTGGACCGCATGGTGGCGGTCAAAGTCCTGACCAACGACCTCGACCCGGAAAATCTCGACAGGTTCCTGCGTGAACAGCGCGCGATGGGCCGGCTCTCCGGGCACCCGCACATCGTCACCGTCCTGCAGGTCGGCACCACCCGCGGCGGCCGGCCGTTCATCGTGATGCCCTACCACGGCACGGGGTCCCTATGGGGGCTGGTCAGCGCTCACGGGCCGCTGGACTGGCGCGAGGTGCTGAGCATCGGGGTGAAGCTCGCCGGCGCGCTGGAAGCGGCGCATCGGGCCGGCATCCTGCACCGCGACGTGAAGCCGGGCAACGTCCTGCTCACCGACTACGGGGAACCGCAGCTGACCGACTTCGGCCTGGCCCGCATCGTCGGGGGGTTCGAGACCCGCTCGGGCGTGGTGATCGGCTCTCCGGCGTTCATCGCACCCGAGTTGCTCGAAGGCGCCACTCCGACAACCGGATCCGACGTCTACTCATTGGGCGCGACCCTGTTCTGCGCGCTGACCGGCCACCCGCCGATGGGCCGGTCGATCCCCGAAACGCTGGGCGAGCGGGGCGTGCCCGACGACGTCATCGCCGTCATCAAAACCGCCATGACCCGCGATCCGTCGCGCCGGCCGGCGACGGCTCTCGAATTCGGTGAGCAGCTGCGCGAAGTCCAGCGTCGGCACCGCATCCCGGTCGACGACATGGTGGTGCCGGTCGAGGCCAAGCGCGCAGGCTCGCCCCCGGCCGGGTCCTCGGACCATCGGCGCGACGCCACGACGACGCCCCCGGCGCCGGTGACGAAATACCGTCCGCCGGCATCGGTCCAATCGCTGGTCCCGCGCGATCGGTTGATGGCGCTGTTGCGCGCGGCGGGCCGCCGGCGGCTGATCCTGCTGTATGCGCCGTCGGGGTATGGCAAGACCACCCTGGTCGCCCAGTGGCGCGCCGAATTGACGGACTCCGGCGTGACGGTCGCCTGGCTGACCGTCGACGACGACGACAACAACGTCGTGTGGTTTCTCGCCCACCTGCTCGCCGCGATCCGGCGGGTGCGGTCCGCCCTCGCCGAACCGCTGGAGCAGATCCTCGAACAACGCGGCGACGAGGCGACCCGCTACGTGCTGACCTTGCTGATCGACGCGATCGACGAGACCGGCGAACCCGTCACGCTGGTCATCGACGACTGGCAGCGGGTATCGGACACCCGGACCATCGACGCGCTTCGGTTCTTGATCGACCACGGTTGCGATCACCTGCAGATCATCGTGACCAGCTGGTCGCGCGCCGGATTGCCGTTGAGTAAGTTGAGGATTCGCGATGAACTAGTCGAAATCGATTGTGAAAAGCTGAGATTCGATGCTGACGAGGCGCGGTCACTGCTCAACGAATCCGTCGGCCTGCAATTGGCCGGCAGCGACGTGGCGGCCCTCACCGCATCGACGGACGGGTGGGTCGCCGGCCTGCAGATGGCGAAGCTCTCGCTGCGCGGCGGTGGTGATCCCGGCGCCCTGGTGAGTCGAATGTCGGGAGAAAGTGAGGAGGTCGGCGACTTCCTCGCCGAGAACGTCCTCGACATCCTCGACCCTCAACTGGTGGACTTCATGATGGCGACCTCGGTCACCGAACGCATCTGCGGTGAGCTGGCATCGGTGTTGGCCGGGGTCGACGGCGGACACGCCATGCTGGCAGAAGTCGAGCGTCGCGGCCTGTTCCTGCGCCACATCGACCATGACCCGCAATGGTTTCGCTACCACCAGATGTTCGCCGGATTCCTCCGACGCCGGCTCGACCGCGACAATCCCGGCCGCCTCAACGAGCTGCACCGCGCGGCGTCGGCGTGGTTCGCCGAACGCGGCTACGTCAGCGAGGCCGTCGACCACGCGCTGGCGGCGGGGGAGACCGCCCGGGCGGTGGACTTGGTCGAGGACATCCAGACAAGATCGTTGATCAACCAGTCACGCATGACCACCTTCCTCGGCCTCGTCGAGAAGCTGCCCCCGCAGCTGGTGATCTCGAGGCCACTGTTGCAACTCCCCGTGGCCTGGGCGAACATCCTGCTGCACCGCACGCAGGCCACCGAGGCGGCGCTCGATCGCTTCACCGCCGCCCTGGCCAGGGCCGACCTGCCCGAAGCGAGGCGCGCCGAGCTGACGTTGGAAGCGAACGTGGTGCGCGCGGTGGCCGAGATCTACGCCGACCGGATCGACGGGCTGGAGGACCTGCTGGCCGAGGTGATGTCGCGGGCGCAGGAGCTGCGCCCGGTGCTGCCGCAGGCCGCCGCCATCGCCCTGGCGTTCGCGGCGATTCACCGCTTCGACCTCCCGGCCGCGCAGCGCCTGCTGGAGTGGGTCGAGCCCTTCAACGAGCAGGTCGGCGCGGTCGGCGCGGTCTACGCCCGCAGCTGGGCGGGCATCGCCGCCCGCCAGCAGCTCGACGTTCCGCTCGCGTTGCGCCGTTTCCGGGAGGCGTTCGAGACCGGGGCCGCGGCGGGGCCCCACTCGTATGCGGCCCGGATCGCGGGCGCGGTACTCGGTGAAATGCTCTATGAGACCGGCGAATTGGACGAGGCGGCGGAGCTACTGGAGGAGAGCTATCACCTCGGCCCCGAAGGGGGCGGGGTCGACTACCTGGTGGCACGCTATGTCGTCGGCGCCAAAACCAAAGCCGCGCAGGGCGATCGCGAGGCCGCCGCCGGCCGGCTGGACGCGGGCATGGCGGTGGCCGAGAAGCTGCGGTTGCCGCGCCTGGCCGCCGCCATCACCCACGAGCGGGTCAGGCAGGGGCTACCGATCGACCCCGCCGAGGCCGCCCGGCTGCGGGCCGGGGGCGGCATTCCCCGCGCCGGCGACGGCATCGCCACCCTCACCGCCGAACTCGACGCCGCCTCCGGCATCCGGCTGCTCGCCCGGAGCCACGCCGGCGACGACCGCGACGAAGCGTGCCGCCGCGCGGCCGCCCTGCTGGCCGGAATCGACCCGGCCGCCCGGCCGCTGGCCGCCCTGCAAGCCCGCCTGTTGCTCGTCGAAATCCGCACCGCCGCGGGGCGCGCCGCCGACGCGCAGGACGACATCGCGGCGGTGCGCGCCCTGTGCACCCAGCATGGATTGCCGCGGCTGCTCATCGACGCGGGCCTCGGTTGACGGCAGAACACGAAAGGACGGTGGAATGGCAAGCAACCAGGAAGGCATCGGCATCCTGAAACTCGAATGCCCGCAAGGCCATCCGGTGGGCCGGATCCTCAAGGACGCCCCGCATCAGGCGGTTCAATACGATCCCGGCGCGATGGTGGGGCCTCGCCGGTTCTGGCCGGATGAAGATGACCAGCCGCAGTTCAACGCGCAGTGCAGGCACTGCGACAAGCCGGTGGGCGACACCACGGCCACGCTGCAGGTGAAACTGGCCGAGGTGATCGCGGACGCGTCGGTGACGACCGGGACGGCCACGCTGGCGTATCGGTAGGTCGCCGCTACGGTAAGAGCGACAGTAGCGACCGACCCGAGAGGAATCCCGTGGCCCAGGTTCCCCCCACCCAGCAGGACACCCCCCGCCCGCCGGAGGGGGATTGGCTCGGCACGCCATACCTCACCTTCGAGCGCCACGGGTCGATCGCGGTGTGCACCATCGACCGTCCCGAAGCGCGTAACGCCCTGACTCCCGCGATGTACTTCGGGATCCGTTACGCCGTCGGACGTGTCGTCGAGGACCCGGACCTGGCCGGGCTCCTCATCACCGGGGCCGGGGACGTTTTCGCGCCCGGAGGTGACATGGGCGGCGGGGGAGCCTCGGACAACTGGATCACCTTCGGCGGCGCGCTCGGCATGGACGTCACGCCGTTCGACACGGTGCGCACGTCGGCCAAACCCGTCGTCTCCGCGGTCAACGGCCTGTGCCAGGGCGGCGGATTCCAGATCGCGTTGTGCAGCGACCTGTCGGTGGTCAGCGACCGCGCCACCTTCCGGGTGCCCGAGCTGTTCCGCGGCTACGCCGACACCTACTACAGCCAGATGCTCGCCCGGGTCATCGGGCCGGTGCGTACCCGCGACCTGATGTTCACCGGACGGGTGCTGACCGCCGCGGAGGCCCTGGACTGGGGGCTGGTCACCCGCGTCGTGCCGCACGACGATCTGCTCGCCGAGGCGAAAGAGCTACTCGCCCAGTGTTGTCGGACCGCACCGCGGGCCCGCGGCGTCATCAAGTCCAGCATCGACAGCTACCTGGGCCTCTACGACCGCATCGGCATGACCAGCAGCCTGAGCGACGCCGAGGCGCGCGAGGGCTTCCGCGCCTTCAAGGAGCGCCGCTCGCCCGACTGGGTGCACCCCGACCTGCGGGTCGAGGGGCGGCTATAAGTCGATCCACTCCCCGTGGGGCGCGACCCGGAGCCGGTCGCCGATCCCGGCCTGATCGAACGCCGCGGCGAACTCGTCTTCGCCCTCGGTGAAGTGGGCCCACCCGTCGACGTGGGCCGGTATGACCAACCGGGCGCCCAGAACCTCGGCGGCGGCGGCCGCGCGCGCCGCGGTCAGGGTGAGCGGCCGCCCGCGCTCCTTGGTGGGCACCCGGGCCGCCCCCGCGAACAGCACCGCGACGTCGACGTCGCCCGCCCGATCGGCCACGTCCTTGACCACCGCCATCGAGGCGTTGTCGCCACTGAGATACACCGTGGGCAGCCCGGATCCGGACAGCACGAAGCCGGTCACCTCGCAGTTGACGTGGCCGCCGCCGTCGCGCTGGCCGTCGGCGGGGCCATGCATCGCCGGAACGGCTTGCACGGCAAGCGATTCGGACAGCTCATAGGTCTGCCATGGCGCCAGGCCCACCGCCGGCGGGCCGAGCCGCCCGGCGGCGCCGGGGTGGGTGAGCACCAGCGGTGCGGCCAGGGCCGTCCGCCGGCCCTCGTCGTCCAGATTGTCGGGATGCTGGTCGTGGCTGATCAGCACCGCGTCCACCCGGCCGAGCGCTTCGGCGCTGACGGCGGGACCGCTCAGCTTCGTCAGGTAGGCATGCACCCCGGGCGGGTCGAACGTCGGGTCCATCACGATCCGGTGCCCCGCGATGTCGACCACCGTGGTCGGACCGCCCAGCACGCTGATCGCGCAGTCACGCCGTTGTGCGTCCACCGTCGACCTCCCCATTTCGCGCACCGCAGCGTCTAGCCGTCAGCCGCCAAGAATTCTAGGGGCCGGCACGCCCACCCGCCCCGTCGCGCAATCCATCTTGCTTCTGCCCGCGTCTCCTGCTAGACATAAGTGAATATTTCCTAGTCTCTAGCGGAGAAATCATGGCTCATCGTGTGCTGGTAGCCGGTGTCGGGATGATTCCCTTCACCACCCCGAGTCGATCCGAGACATACCAGGGTATGGCCCAAAATGCGGCACAAGCAGCGCTCGCCGACGCGGGCGTCGAGTACGCGTCGATTCAGCAGGCCTATGTCGGCTATGTGTATGGAGACTCGACATCAGGGCAGTCGGCCTTGTACGGCTTGGGGCAGACCGGCATCCCGGTCGTCAACGTCAACAACAACTGTTCGACCGGTTCGACCGCGCTGTGGTTGGCGCGCCAGGCCATCGAGAACGGTGCGGCCGACTGCGTCCTGGCGTTGGGGTTCGAGCAGATGCAGCGCGGCGCGCTGGGATCGATGTGGACCGACCGGCCCAGCCCGTTCACCCGCTTCGACGACGTCACCCGAGCCGCGCAGGGGTGGGACGATGCCGCGCCGATGGCCGCCCAGTATTTCGGTGGTGCCGGCCGCCAGTACGCCGACAAGTACGGCACCGACCCCGCGACGTTCGCCCGGATCTCGGTCAAGGCGCGCCGGCACGCGAAGAACAATCCCTACGCGGTGTTTCGGGACGAGGTCACCGTCGAGGAGGTGCTGGCATCGCCGCACATCTACGGGCCGCTCACCAGGCTGCAGTGCTGCCCACCGACCTGCGGCGCCGCCGCCGCGGTCCTGGTCAGCTCGGAGTTCGCCCGCAAGCGGGGGTTGTCGCCGCAGGTCGCCATCAAGGCTCAGGCGATGACGACGGACTTTCCCTCCACCTTCGAAGGCGCAGACATGATCAAGGTCGTGGGCTACGACATGGCCAAGGCTGCTGCGGATCAGGTCTACGAAGCCTCGGGTGTGGCGCCGGAAGACATCCGGGTCGTGGAACTGCACGACTGTTTCACCGCCAACGAATTGCTCACGTACGAAGGCCTGGGCCTGACTCCAGAGGGCACCGCGGAGAAATTCATCCTCGACGGCGACAACACCTACGGGGGGCGCGTGGTGACCAACCCGTCGGGCGGACTGCTTTCCAAGGGACACCCCCTCGGGGCGACGGGCCTTGCGCAGTGCGCCGAATTGGTGTGGCAGCTACGCGGTCAGGCGGGGGCACGGCAGGTCGACGATGTCAGCGTGGCGCTGCAACACAACATCGGACTGGGTGGGGCGGCCGTGGTCACCCTCTACGAGAAGGTCGCGTGACCGTGGCGATCGACAAGGCCGTCATCGGAACCACCCTGCCGACCACCATGCTGACCGTCGAACGAGCGCGGCTGCGCTTCTTCGCCAAGGCGATCGGCGAGACCGACCCGGTCTACACCGATGTCGAAGCCGCCAAAGCGGCCGGCCACCCGGATATTCCGGCGCCCCCCACCTTCCTGTTCTCGGTCGAACTGGAGAACCCGGACCCGTTCGCGTTCCTCGCATCGCTGGGCGTCGACCTGCGGATGGTTCTGCACGGCGAGCAGTCCTTCACCTACCACGCGATCGCCTACCCCGGTGACGAACTCGTCGCCACGCCGCGCATCACCGACGTCTACGCCAAAAAGGGCGGCGCGCTCGAATTCGTGGTCAAGGAGACCGCGATCACCCGCGCCGACGGAACGGCGATCGCCGAACTGCAATCGGTCATCGTCATCCAGAACCTCGGAGTCACACCATGACACTCGCCGAATCCGTAACCGTCGGCACCGAACTGCCACCGCTGAACGTGGCACCGATCTCACGGCTGACGCTGGCGTTGTTCGCCGGCGCTTCGGGCGACCACAACCCGATGCACGTCGACCTCGACGCCGCCAAGTCGGTCGGCCTGCCGGACGTGTTCGCTCACGGAATGCTGTCCATGGCCTACCTGGGCCGGCTGCTGACGAACTGGGTTCCCCAGCAGCGCATCCGCGCCTATCGGGTCCGTTTCGTGGCGATCACCCCGGTGCATGGCGAACCGACCTGCACCGGCCGGGTCACGCACATCGACGACGTCGACGGCGAACGGCGCGCCACCGTCGAACTGGCCGTGCGGCTCCCCGACGGCACCACCACCCTCACCGGCGACGCCGTTGTCGCCCTATAACCGAAAGGCGCTTTCGAACATGGGAACTCTGGACAACAAGGTCGCGATCGTGTCCGGTTCTGGCCGCGGCATCGGGCGCGAAATCGCCGTCAAGCTGGCCTCCGAAGGGGCCCACGTCGTGGTGAACGACCTCGACGCCGACCCCGCTGCGGAGACGCTCGCCGCCATCGAGGCGGTCGGCGGCAAGGCCGTCACCTGCATCGGCAGTGTCACCGACGCCGGCTTCGCAAAGCGGTTCGTGCAAACGGCCGTCGACACCTTCGGCGGCCTGGACATCATCGTCAACAACGCCGGTTACACCTGGGATTCGGTGATCCAGAAGATGACCGACGAACAGTGGGACGCGATTTTGGACGTCCACCTCAAGGCGCCCTTTCACATCCTGCGCGCCGCGCAGCCTGTCATCAGCGGACTGGTCAAGCAGGCCAAGGCGTCCGGCGAGCCGGTGCCGTGCCGCAAGGTTGTCAACATCTCCTCGCTGGCCGGCGTGGGCGGCAACGCCGGACAGGCCAACTACGCTTCGGCCAAGGCCGGCATCCTCGGCCTCACCAAGGCCCTCGCCAAGGAGTGGGGCCGCTACAACGTCACCGTCAACGCGGTGGCGTTCGGATTCATCAAGACTCGGCTCACCGAGGTGTCAGCGGGTGGCGGCAAGATCACCGTGCAAGGCAGGGAGATTCAGGTTGGGGTCAACCCGGATCTGCTCGCCGCGATGGAACAGTTGATCCCACTGGGACGGGCCGGCACCCCGGCCGAAGCCGCGGGCGCGGTCTACCTGCTGTGCTCGCCCGAATCGGACTACGTCAGCGCGCAGACCCTGGTCTGCGGCGGCGGAGTCAACATCTAGGAGAAGATGTGGGCGCGGTACACCGATCGCCATGGGTCGACGATGAGGTCGCCGACCTCAAACACATGGCGATCAAGTTCTTCGAGGCCGAGGCCGTTCCGAACCGGGAACGCTGGGAGCGGCAAAAGTGCGTCGACCGTGAGTTCTGGTTGGCCGCGGGTCGATTGGGGCTGTTGTGCGCATCGATTCCGGAAGAGTACGGCGGGGGCGGCGGAACGCTGGCCCACGATTTCGCCATCCTCGAGGCGCAGGCCGAATGCGGCGACAGCGGATTCGGCAACCAGGTGCACAGCGGCCTGGTGGCGCATTACCTGCTCGCCTACGGCACGGAGGAACAGAAACAGCGGTGGCTGCCCAAGATGGCGACCGGCGAATACATCGGCGCGATCGCGATGTCGGAGCCCGGGGGCGGCTCGGACCTCAAAGCCCTGCGCACCACCGCGATCCGAGACGGTGACCACTACCGACTGAACGGGTCCAAGACGTTCATCTCCAACGGCGCCAGCGCGGACCTGATCGTGCTCGTGGTCAAGACCGAACCCGCGGCCGGCGCCAAGGGCGTCTCCCTGCTCGTCCTGGAAACCGCCGGTGCGCAGGGCTTCCGAGTCGGGCGCGTGCTGGACAAACTGGGCATGAAAGCTCAGGACACGGCGGAGCTGTTCTTCGACGACGTGCGGGTCCCCGCCGGCAACCTGCTGGGCGAGGAAGGCGCCGGCTACGGCTACGCGATGAAGCAGCTCGCCCACGAGCGCTTGATCATCGCCATCATCGGCGTGTCGACGCTGGAAACCGCCGTCGCCGAAACCATTGCCTACACCAAGCAGCGTCACGCCTATGGGGCGCCACTGTTTTCCATGCAGCACATCAGGTTCGAACTCGCGGACTGCGCGACCATCGCAAGAGTGGCGCGAACCTTCGTCGACGACTGCATCGTCAAGCACCTGCGCGGCGAACTCGACGCCGCGACGGCGTCGATGGCCAAGGCGTGGGTTACCGACATGCAATGTGCGGTCATCGACCGGTGCTTGCAGCTGTTCGGCGGATACGGCTACATGCTGGAATACCCGATCACCCGGATGTACGCCGACTCGCGCGTCCAGAAGATCTATGCCGGCACCAACGAAGTCATGAAGGAACTGGTCGCGCGTTCGCTGTGACCGCGGTCCCCGCACGGAGAAGAAAATGTATGTGACACAGTCGCTTCACCGCATGCTCCAGCAGTGTCCGGACATGCCGCTGACGGTGTTCGCCGATCGCCGGCGTACGGTGCGCCAATCGGCCGATCGCATCGCGCGGCTGGCCGGCGCTCTGCGGGCGCGGGCGTGCGCCGCGGCGAGCGGGTGGCCTTCTTGGGCCTGAACTCCGACCGCTATCACGAGTACATGTACGCGGTGCCATGGGCTGACGCGGCCGTGAACCCGGTCAACATCCGCTGGAGCCCGGCCGAAATCGCCTACTCGCTACGGGATTCAGAAACCACCGTGCTGCTCGTCGACGATGCGTTCGCCGCCACCGTCCCGCAGGTGGAGGCCGCGGGCGCCGAGCTGTCGACGATCGTCTACTGCGGCGAGGGCCCCTGCCCGCCGGGGATGCTCGACTACGAATCGCTGATCGACAGCGCGCGGCCGATCCCCGACCCACGACGCGGTGGGGACGAGCTTTACGGCATCTTCTACACCGGCGGCACCACCGGGCATCCCAAGGGAGTGATGCTCAGCCATAACAACGTGATGACCTCCGCGCTGGGCTGCCTGGCCACCGGCCGGTTCCTCACCGACCACGGCCGAATCCTGCACGCCGCGCCCCTGTTTCATCTGGCGGCGATCGGCATGTGGATCGCCGGCAACGTCGCGGGATCAACCCACGTGATGGTGCCGTCGTTCACCCCCGGCGGCGTGGCCGAAGCGATCAGCAACCATCACGTCACCGACGTGTTGCTGGTACCGACGATGATCCAGATGCTGATCGACCACCCGGACTGCGCCGGGTTCGACCTCACCTCGCTGCGCCACCTCATCTACGGGGCCTCACCGATCTCCGAAGCGCTTGTCGACCGTGCCCAAAAGGCGTTTCCGAACACCGGTTTGGCGCAGGCGTACGGGATGACCGAGCTGGCCCCGGCGGCCACCTTCCTCGCGCCGGCCGACCATGACAACCCGGCACTGCAGCGATCCGCCGGCCGGGCCCTCCCTCATGTCGAAGTGCGGGTCGTGGACCCGAACGGCGACGAGGTGCCGGCGGGTGAGATCGGGGAAGTCATCGTGCGCGGCGACAACGTCATGCTCGGCTACTGGAACCGGCCCGCCGAGACGGCCGCCACGGTTCGCGACGGCTGGATGCACACTGGTGACGTGGCGCGCATGGACGAGCAGGGCTACTTGTTCATCATCGACCGTCTCAAAGACATGATCATCACGGGCGGCGAGAACGTCTACTCGGCCGAGGTCGAGAACGCCCTCGCCGGCCACCCCACGGTCGCCGCCTCGGCGGTCATCGGCGTGCCCGACGATCAATGGGGCGAACGGGTCCACGCCGTCATCGTGTCGCGTCCGGGGAGCAATCCGACCGAGGAATCGATACGGGAGCACTGCCGGGAACTCATCGCCGGGTATAAGGTGCCGCGCAGCATGGAATTCGTCACCGAGCTACCCATTTCCGGCGCGGGTAAGGTCCTCAAACGTGAGCTGCGCGAACGCTATCGGGGCCCCGTGGACAGTCGATAATGGGTAGTGAGCGGCGATCCCTGTCGAGTCCACCCGCCAGAGGGACGCGGCCCGGGAACCGGCGCCAGTTGATCATCGATGCGGCGGCCACCCTGTTCTCCGACCAGGGATACGGCAATGTCTCGATGAGCGATGTCGCCGACGCTGTGGCTGTCGGCGCGTCGGCGCTGTACCGGCACTTCCCGAGCAAACAGGCCCTATTGGCGACGGTGATTGAGGATGCGCTCGGCACTTTGGACCAGGCATTGAAGGGGGCCGACGCCTCCGCCGACCTGGCCGCCGTCCTGGCCCGACTGGTGCAGGATCACCGCACCGTGGGCGTGTTGTGGCGGCGTGAAGGCCGTCACCTCAGGAGCAGGACCGGAAACGACTGCAGCGGGTCGCCCGACAGATCGGCGATCGACTCGCTCAACATATTCGATACCGGCGACCGGACCTGGGGGCCGCGCAGGCCGACCTGCTGGCATGGTGTGCGCTCGGCATCGCGAATAGCATTTCATTCCATCGCCTTTCGATGCCCGAGCCGGGCTTTTCGGCGCTCTTGGCCGGGTTGATCGCGGTACCGCTCGGTGCCGGCGCCGAGCTTCGCGGGGAGGCGGGCGGCGGTGAGTCGGGCGGCGCGCTGGTCGCCCGCTCACGACGGGAGGCGATCCTGTCCGCGGGTGCCGCGCTGTTCGCCCAGCGGGGGTTCACGGGGGTCAGCGTCGATGACATCGGCACCGCTGTGGGCATCGCCGGACCCAGCGTCTACAACCACTTCGCCGCCAAGACCGACATCCTGGTAGCGGCCATGTTCCGCGGCAACGAACTGCTCTGGGCGAACTTCAATCGCGCCGTCGCCGACGCCCCGACGTCGCCGGAGCCCTGCGCCGCGTGGTGCTCAGCTATCAGACCTTTGCGTTTGCCAATCCGGACATCGTCGAATTGCTCATTACCGAGGCGGCTCAACTCCCAGAGTCCGACAGTCACAGTGTCCGGAGCGCGCAGCGCGCCTATATCGACGAATGGGTCCACCTGGCGCGACAACTGAATCCCAGCTGGACGGTTACCGAGGCGCGGATCCGCGTGCAGGCGGCCCAGATGATGATCAACGACGTGGTGGTGATGCCGCGGTTGCGGAGCCTTCCGGGAGTCCGGACCGTCTTGGCCGACATCGCGGTGGCGTTGCTGGCTGCGCCATCGACGGAGTGAGGAACGCTCACACCGCTCGCGTCCGGTCACGCCAATACGGTTCGCGCAGCTGCGTTTTGAGGATCTTTCCGCTCGCATTGCGGGGCAGCGACTCCACGAAGTCGACGCTCCGCGGGCACTTGTAACCGGCCAGGTGCCGACGACAGAATTCGATGACATCGCTCGCGTCGACGTCGGCCTCGCCCGTGGTCGCCACGATCGCCTTGACCGATTCCCCCCAGAAGTCGTCGGGCACCCCGATCACGGCGGCGTCGGCCACGCCGGGATGCTCGATGAGCACGCTTTCCACCTCGGGCCCGTAGACGTTTTCGCCACCGGTGATGATCATGTCCTTCAGCCGGTCCTCGATGTAGACGTAGCCGTCGGCGTCGAGGCGCCCGATGTCGCCCGTGCGCACCCAGTCGTCGTCGGTGATCGTCTCGGCCGTCGCGTCGGGCCGGTTCAGGTAGCCGCTCATGTTCTGGTTGCTGCGCACCCAGATCTCGCCGGGCTCCCCGGCGGGCACCTCGGCGCCCGTCTCGGGATCGACCACGCGAATCTCGGTGCCCAGCACCGCCTTTCCGGCGGCCAGCTGCAGGTGCGGGCGGCCGGAATCGCGGTGGTCGGCGTCGCTGAGCGCGGTGACCGCACCGCACAGTTCGGTCTGCCCGTACACCTGGACGAAACGCGTGTCGGGCCAGGTGGACAGCGCGCGATGCAGCAGCGGCAGCGGCATGGGCGCCGCCCCGTACACGATGTAGCGCAGGCAGGCCACGGTGGCGTGGGCCGCTTCGCCGCCGTCGAGGAACCGGGCGATCACCGGCGGGACGAAGAAGGCGTGGGTGGCGCCGGCCCGCACCGCGCCGATCAGGGCGGCGGCGTCGGGTTCGCGGGTCATGATCGTGGGCACCCCGGCCCGAATGCCGAAGAGCGCGTACCCGATTCCGCCGACGTGGAAGAGCGGCATGGCCACCAGGTTCGCGTCCCCGTCGCCGAAGGGGAACGCCGGCGCCAGGTTCGCGGCGTGATTGACCAGCGCGCGCTGGCTCAGCAGCACGCCCTTCGGTCGCCCGGTGGTGCCGGAGCTGTAGATCACCAGCGCCGTCTCGCTCTCGTCGACCCCGGGGTCGCCCTCGGTGGGCGCCGCCGCGGCGAGCAGGGATTCGTATTCGTCGCCCACCACGACGATGCGTTCCACGCCGGGCACGCGTTCGGCGGCCGCCTCGGCCGCCGCCCGCAGCTCGGCGCCGACGAAGAGCAGCCGCGCCCCCGCTGTCGCCCAGCACGTGCACGAGTTCGTCGCCGATGACGCGCCAGTTGACCACGGTCGTGACGGCCCCGATCGACGCGGCGGCGAAAAGCACCTCGAGGCAGGCGGGGTGGTTCTTGTCCAGGAATGCCACCGACTGCCCGCGCCGCACACCGGCGGCGCGCAGCGCCGGCCGCGCGGCGGATCCGTGCGGCCCAGTCAGCCCAGGACCACTCGCGTTCGCCGTAGCGAATCGCGACGGCGTCGGGCCGCTGTCGTGCGTGCCGGTCGACGAATCCGGCGAGCGTCTCCGTCGTGTGCGCCGTGGCATCGGCTGGTGGCATGGATCCCTCCGAGTTCGCTGTGCTCCATTCTGAATCAGAGCATCGACTCGATCATCATGCCGCCCTCGCTGACCGCCCGCGGGGTCGCGTTGTTGTTCTGTCTGAAGTCGATGAAGGCCGACCGTTGGTTGGACGTGTTACCGCCGTGGACGTATTGGCTTGGGTGTCGTCGAAACATGCGTCGGCTCCTGGTCCGGGGCGAAGGGGACGATGCGCCCGCTGGTTTTCACCATGTTCCCGCGAACGGACGGTGTCCAAGACCGGGCCGCTATTTGCCGATAGCTCTCCCTCATCAAGACGACCTTCTGCGGTGCCCGACGGGAGAGTTTGCCCTCGCGCGAGCGGCGCCGTGTGTCAACATGGCTGCGGCCCGACAGACCTTCCAACAGAGGGACCAAGCGTGGTGAACCCTGACCGTGCCCGCTCACGCACCTTCGTCGTGACGGGCGCCGCATCCGGGATCGGCCTGGCGACCGCGAGACGCCTGCTGGCAGAGGGGCACGGTCGTCGGCGCCGACCTGGCCGCCCCACCCGACCTCGGGCCGCGGTTCGAGTTCGTCGCCGCCGACGTCACCGACGAAGCCGCGATCGCCGACGTGTTGGCCGCGGTGCCCGGCCGCCTCGACGGGGTGCTGCACGCCGCCGGGGTCGCCGGGGGAGGCCCGGTCCACCTGCTCGACCGGGGCGAATGGGACCGGGTGATCGGGATCAATCTCACCGGCACGTTCCTGGTCGCCAAGGCGGCGCTCGCGCGGATGATCGAGCAATCCCGCGTCGACGGCGAACGGGGTTCCCTGGTGACCGTCGCCAGTGTCGAGGGCCTGGAGGGCACGGCGGGCGGCAGCTCGTACAACGCGGCCAAGGGCGGCGTCGTGTTGCTCACCAAGAACATCGCGCTCGACTACGGGCCCAGCGGCATCCGGGCCAACGCCATCTGTCCCGGCTTCATCGAAACGCCGATGGCCCAGAGCGTCTTCGGCCTGCCCGGCATGGAGGGGCCGCTGCAATCGATCACCGAGGAGCACGCTTTGCAACGGCTCGGCCAGCCGGAGGAGGTCGCGGCCATGGCGGCGTTCCTGCTGTCGTCCGACGCCTCGTTCGTCAGCGGCCAGGCCATCGCCGTCGACGGTGGCTACACCGCGGGCCGCGATCACGGTGTCGTCAAACTCTTCGGCTTTCCCTCCTAGCGCCTTAAGATTCGCGAATGGTCACTCCCGATGAGGCGATCGAGGCGATCCGCGGCGCCGGCGGCGCGCAGCCGGGTTGCCGCGCTCTGCACGCCAAAGGCGCCCTCTACCGCGGCACGTTCACCGCGACAGCCGATGCGGTGATGCTCACGCGCGCAAAGCATCTCGACGGATCGACGGTCCCGGCGCTGATCCGCTTCTCCAACGGCGCCGGCAACCCCGCTCAGCGCGACAACGTGCCGGGCATCCGCGGAATGGCGGTGAAGTTCACCCTGCCCGACGGCTCCACCACCGACGTGTCGACGCAGACCGCGCGCCTGTTCGTCTCGAGCACGCCGGACGGCTTCGTCGACCTGCTCAAGGCGATGCGGCCCGGTCTGACCACGCCGCTGCGCATGGCCAATACTTCCTCGCCCACCCCGGCTGTTCGGCGCGCTGCCGGTGCTGCGCGACGCGAACAAGATCCCGGCGAGCTACGCCACCATCGAGTACCACGGCTTGCACGCGTTCCGCTGGGTCGCGGCCGACGGCAGCGCCAGATTCGTTCGCTACCACCTGGTTCCGGGCGCCGCGGAGAACTACCTGTCGGCACCGGCCGCCCAGAAGGAGGGTCCGGATTTCCTCACCGACGAACTCAACGCCCGCCTGGACAGCGGCCCGGTGCGGTTCGAATACCGGGTGCAGATCGGCGGGCCCACCGACTCGACGGTGGATCCGTCGGCGCCCTGGCAGAGCACGCAGATCGCGACCGTCGGCACCATCGAGATCACCGGCCCGGAGACCGAGCGCGAGCACGGCGGCGACATCGTCGTGTTCGACCCGATGCGGGTGACCGACGGCATCGAGCCCTCCGACGATCCTGTCCTGCGCTTCCGGACGCTGGCGTACTCGGCGTCGGTCAAGCTCCGCACCGGCGTCGATCGCGGGCCGAGGCCCCGCCCGCCTGACCGATAAACCGCACCCGGCACGCGCCCGCACGGCGAAACCGGCGGCAGGCTAAGGTTTTTCTTCAGTGTCGCCTTCCCACATGCTGCTGATTTGCTTGGCCGGGTTCGGCGCCGGCGCCATCAACGCGCTCGTCGGGTCCGGCACCCTGATCACGTTCCCCACACTGGTCGCCCTGGGCTTCCCGCCGGTCACCGCCACCATGTCGAACGCGACCGGTCTGGTCGCCGGCAGCGTGTCGGGCACCTGGGGATACCGCGCCGAACTGCGCGGCCAGTGGAATCGCCTCCGCTGGCAGCTGCCTGCCTCGCTGGCGGGCGCCGTGCTGGGCGCCTTCCTGCTGCTGCACCTGCCGGAAAAGGTCTTCGCCGAGGTGGTGCCGGTGCTGCTGGTGCTGGCGCTGGCGCTGGTGGTCGTCGGGCCGCGGATCCAGGCGTGGACGAGCCGGCGCGCGGAGGTGGCCGGCCGGTCACCCGAGCACATCACCCTGCCCGCATGGCCGTCCTGGTGCTCGGCACCTTCGCCGTCGGCGTCTACGGCGGTTATTTCACCGCCGCCCAGGGCATCCTGCTGGTCGGTCTGATGGGCGCGCTGCTCCCGGAGTCGGTGCAGCGGATGAACGCGGCCAGAACCTGCTGACGCTGGTGGTGAATGTGGTTGCGGCCGTGGCCTATACGCTGGTGGCCTTCGACCGGATAAGCTGGCCGGCCGCAGGGCTGATCGCGGCGGGCTCGCTGGCGGGCGGACTGGTCGGGGCCCGCTACGGGCGCCGCCTGTCGGGCAACGCGCTGCGCGCGATCATCGTGGTGGTGGGCCTGATCGGGCTGTATCGTCTCGTCGCCGTTGCGTGACGGAAAGCGCTGCAGCCAAGGGATTCAGCTCAGTGTGGCGGCGGCAGCCGCTTCGATGACGTCCATCACCTCGCCCCGGATGCGCCACGCCCGCAGCTGGCGCATCGCCCCGTTACCCTGAGCGGCGACACGGTCGAGTTCGCCCGCGACGCGGTCATATTCGCCGAGCGATTCCAGCGCCGGCCGCACGCGCTGCACGAGAGCGCCCAGCTGCTCACGCGCCGGCACCGCTCCGTGGCCGTGGACCAGGTCGAGCGCGCGCCCGGCGAGCCCGTCGTGGGCGGCCTTCCAGTACGCCGCGCGCAGGGCCGCCGGCGGAAGCCGCCCGGGCTCGTCCGCGGGCGCTTCGAGCGCCGTCATCACCGCCGCCCTGACCAGGGTGGCGAGCAACACCGTCTCCGCAACGGTCGCCGGCACGTCGGCCACCCGCACCTCGATCGTCGGGAAGTTCTCCGACGGGCGCACGTCCCAATAGACCATCTTCTGGTCCAGGATCACTTCGCTGTCGATCAGCATCCGCACCGTGCGGTCATAGTCGTCGGGCGACGGGAAGAACGGCGGCGGGCCGGCCACCGGCCAGCGCCGCCATAGGACGCTGCGCCAGCTCGCGTACCCGCTGTCGGCGCCACGATACACCGCCGAATTCGCCGACAGCGCGAGCAATGACGGCAACCACGGTCGCAGCCAGTTGCTGACTCCGACGGCGGCCGCGCGGTCCGGAACCTGCACGTGCACATGGCATCCGCAGATCCCTTGCTCGTGCGCGACCATCCCGTATTCGGCGCCGATTCGACGGTATCGGGGAGTGTCGGTGACCGGAAAGGCGTGCGGCGTGGCGGGGAAGCCCGGCCGCGAGCAGCCGAAGCCCGTCCCCTCGGCCGCCTGCGCCGCCGCGCGCAGCCGGGACAGTTCTTCGCCCAGTTGCGAGCTGGTCGTCACGACATGAGAGGTGGTTTCCACCTGGCAGCTGCTCAGTTCCAGCTGCAGCTCGACGCCGCGGCGTGCGGCCTCGCCGGCCACATCGGCGTTCCGCGGAGCCGGTTCACCGGTTCGCGGGTCGACGAGGAGAAATTCCTCCTCCGCGCCGAAGGTGGGAGGTTCGCTCATCCGGCCGGGAACGGCCGATCAGTGCCTGGGCCGCCCCGTTACCAACGGGCCGCGGACGCCAGCGCGGAATCGGCGGTCGGGTAGATGGGCAGCAGCGCGGACAGGCCGCACGCGTCGACGATGCGGGCGACGATCGGCTCGCGGCTGACCAGGCGCAATTCGACGCCGCGATCCTTGCAACGCCTCGCCTCGTCGGCCAGCACCGCGAAGGCGCAGCAGCCCATGAAATCCAGCCCGGTGACGTCGACCACGAGCGGGCCGGGCGCGATGACGATGCCGGCTACCTCGCTGACCAGCTGGCGCCAGGTGTGCTCGTTGCACGCGTCGAGCTCCCCGCCCGCGTAGATCAGCACCGCCGGGCCGCTGCGATCGGCCGTGGCGCGCAGCGTGCTGTTCGGATCGCCCAGCTCGTAGACCAGCTTGGTGCTGAGCATCAGGTGGGTAGTTGTCATCGGTTCTGCAATGGCCGAACTCAACATCGTGGACTCCTAATCGACCGGCGTCTACGACGCTGCGATGGATGCCCGTCCTGCCGTTTGAAGACAGACTCTTCGCGGAATGCGAATCTCATTTCTATAACAAGACAGGTCAGTCTGTCTACATAACTGACTTAAGAGTATGTTGTGGGTTGCTATGACAACTTCCGATGTCGGAAGGCCCGCCGTGTCGGCGCGTGAACGCATTCTGACCGCGGCGTATGACCTGTTCAGTAGGCGTGGCATCCGCGCGGTCGGCACCGAAGAGGTGATCGACCGGGCCGGGGTTGCCAGGGCCACGTTGTACCGGCATTTCGCCACCAAGAACGACCTGGTGCTGGCCGTGCTGCAGCGGCGCGAAGAACTGTGGACGCACGGCCTGATCGAGGAGCAGTCGCGACAGCGCGGCGAGACGCCCGAGGAGCAGTTGCTCGCGATCTTCGACGTCATGCACGACTGGATCCAGCTGCGCGACGGGTATGAAGGCTGCTCGTTCATCAACGTGCTGCTCGAGCTCGGGCACGATTCGCCCGCGGGCCGGGCCTGCATCACCCACATCGACCACGTCCGCGACATCGTGCGCCACCGGGCGGTCGCGGCGGGGCTGACCGACGTCGAGGACTTCGCCTCGTCCTGGCACATCCTGATGAAGGGCGCCATCGTGCTGGCGGCCGTGGGCGACCTGGACGCGGCGTTGCGTGCCCGCAGGATGGCCGTCACCCTCATCGAAGAGCACCGGCCCGTCGCACCCGAGGACCTCGGCGAGGCGGCCAGTTAGGGCGCGCGTCTCACGCGGCGTCGGCGGCGGTGCTGCCGGCCTTGCGGTAATGCTCGGCCTCGAGCTCGGCGATGGCCCGCGAGGTGCGCTCACGCAGGGCAAAGGCGGCGATCAGACCGCAGACGATGGCGATGACGAGCGCGATCCAGGAGAACCGCTCCATCCAGCGCTCCGCGGCCATCCCGGCGAAATACACCAGTGCGGTGGTGCCGCCGGCCCAACAGATGGCCCCCGAGACGTTGGCCGCCAAAAAGCGCGGGTAATGCATCTTCAGGGCTCCGGCCAGCGGCCCGGCGAATATCCGCAGCAGCGCGATGAAGCGGCCGAAGAATACGGCGCGAACGCCCCAGCGGTTGAACAACTTTTCGGCCAACGCGACGTGTCCGGGACCGAAATGTTTGGGGAACCGCCGGCCGAGCCGGTCGAAGAGCGGCATGCCGAACCGGCGCCCGATCGCGTAGCCGATCGAGTCGCCGATCACGGCGCCGATCACCGCCGCGACGCCGACACCGACGGGTTCACCGGCAAGTCGTCATGCGACGACATCAGCGCGGCGCTGACCAGGATGATCTCCCCGGGAAGGGGAATGCCCAGGCTCTCCAGCCCGACCACACCGCCGACCACCAGGTAGACCGCGAGCGGCGGGATCGCGTGCAGCAAAGCCTCCACATCCATGCGTCCAGGATGCCTGACCGTCCGGGGACACGCGCCCTAAACCCTCCGGTTCGCGTCCGCCGGTCTGCTCGGCGTGCTGAGGCGTTCCAGCTGCGGACGTTTGGGTTCCCGCCCGTCGGCCGACGACATGCCGCGCAGCCGGCGCCAGATCCACGGGAAGAAACTGTCCTGCGTCCAGCGCAACTGTTCGTAGGCGCCGCCGCTCAGTGACCGCCGCCTGGCCTCGGAGCTAGGGTGGGCCCAATCATGGTTGCTGCCAGGCAGATTCAGGGCCTCGGCGGCCGCGGCGGCGAACAGCATGTGCCCTTTGGCCGACGCGTGCACACGGTCGATGGCCCAGGTGTCCAACTCGCGCATCGACGGCGCGTTGTACAGGTCGACCAGCCGGAAGCCGTAGTGATCGGCGGCGGCTCGGATCGCATCGTTGACGCGGGCGAGGCGCCCGGACACGAGGCGGCCGAGCGGGAGGAACTGCGCGACGTTGGGGAACGTCGTCGTCACCACCGTCGCCCCCGATCCGGCCAGTGCGGCGTGGATCTCGTCGAGGTCGACCAGGGCGCGGCCGAAGGATCGCCCCGGCTGGATGACGTCGTTCATCCCGACGCACACGGTGATCAGGTCTGGCCGCATGGCCAGCGCCTGCGGGACCTGCTCGCGCAGCACGTGGGCCACCAGCTTGCCGCGGATCGCCAGGTTGGCGTAGTGCAACCCGGGATAGAGCGAGTCGAGCAGCGCCGCGAGCCGGTCGGCGAAGCCCAGGAGGCCGACGACGTCGTCACCGTCCCATAGGCCCTCGGTCTGGCTGTCCCCGATGGCGACGTATCGGCTGTATCCGGTCCCAATAGCCCCGCACACGAAGCCGAGACTAATAGGTGAGCGCTGTAGCGTGGCGCTGGCTCGACGGGAGGAGCGGCGGCAATGCAATTCAACCTCGCTCAGGTGTTCGGTGCGGTCGCGGAGGCCAACCCCGACCGGGACTGCATCGTGTTCGGCGATCGGCGCCTGACCTTCGCGCAGACCGACGAACGCGCCCGCCGATTCGCCCGTGCCCTGCACGAATGGGGACTGGGAGTGCGGCGCGAACGGGCGGAGTTGGCGCCGCACGAATCTGGCCAAAGCCATCTCGGCTTGTACCTGGCCAACGGCAACGAGTATCTCGAGGCCATGCTCGGCGCGTACAAGGCGCGCGTCGCGCCCTTCAACGTCAACTACCGCTACGTCGCCGACGAGCTGATGTACCTGCTGGGCAACGCCCGCGCGGAGGCCGTCATGTACCACGCGCGCTTCGCGCCGACGCTGGGCGCGGCGCTGCGGACCATGGGAGCCGATGTGCGCTTGATTCACGTCGACGACGGGTCCGGGCACGACCCGCTGCCGGGGGCGGTGCGCTACGAGGAACTACTCGCGTCGGTGTCCGACGAGCCACTCGACCTCACGCCCTCGCCCGACGACCTCTATGTGCTCTACACCGGCGGCACCACCGGGATGCCCAAGGCGGTGCTGTGGCGGCAGCACGACATTTATCTGAATGCCATGGGCGGCCGCAACTTTGGCACGGGCGAGGAAGTGACCAGCCTGGAGGAGATCGTGGAGCGGTCGCGGCCCGAGAGCCCGGGGTTCGATGACGGTGGCCCCCCTTGATGCACGGGGCGGCGCAGTGGGCCGCGTTCATCAACCTGTGCGCGGGGCGTCCATTCGTGATGCCGGGGACGACCACGCACTTCGATCCGGCCGAGGCCTGGGCGCTGGCCAGCCGGGAACGGGTGGTCTCGATGTCGATGGTCGGCGACGCGTTCGGGCGGCCGTTGCTGGAGGCGCTCGAGGCCGGGAAGTACGACCTGTCCGGGCTGCTGATTCTGATCACCGGCGGGGCGGCGCTGAGCGCCCCGCTCAAGAAGCGCTTCCTCGAACTGCTGCCCCAGCTGACGATCCTCGACGCGGGGGGAGCGTCGGAATCGGGCTCGCAGATGGGTCAGGTCTCTTCTCGCGCACAGGACGCCTCGGGCCGGTTCGCCCCCAACCCGGGCGCGGTCGTGGTCAGCGCGGACATGAGCAGGATCCTGTCGCCCGGCGACGACGAAATCGGTTGGCTGGCACAGCAACGCCTGATACCGCTGGGATATCTGGGCGATCCGGAGAAGACCGCGCGCACGTTCCCGGTGATCGAGGGGCTCAGGCACTCGGTGCCCGGGGATCGGGCCCGCTGGCACGCCGATGGCCAGATCGAACTGCTGGGCCGCGACTCGGTCACCATCAACTCCGGCGGGGAGAAGATCTTCGCCGAGGAGGTCGAGGCCGCGCTTCTCCGGCATCCCGCCGTCTACGACGTCGTCGTGACGAGCCGGCCGAGTGTCCGTTGGGGCAACGAGGTGGTCGCCGTCGTGCAACTGGCGGACGGCGAGGCCGCGGACCCCGACGCCATTGTCGCGGAGGCCGCCCGCCACATCGCGCGCTACAAGCTGCCCAAGGCGATCGTCTTCCGCGACCGGCTGCAGCGCTCGCCGTCCGGCAAGGCCGACTACCGGTGGGCGAAAGACCAAGTGGTGTAGCCCGAAGCGCCGAGATTGCCGTGGTGGTCGCCCCGAACCGCGGATGCGCAGCCGTGGCGGCAATCTCGGTGAGCGGGTACGGGGTGAGCGTCCCGTGGTGTCCTGCCCCAACTGGCGCGCCACCCTCGGCTCGGTGACTGATGTGGCTTCTGCGACTACCGTGATCACATGCCGAAGAAGCGCGAGCGGGCCACGGTGCAGGACACCGCCGATTCGCTTGCGCCGCAGTATCCGATCGAGTCGGTCGACAACGCCCTCAAGCTGCTGCTGTTGTTGGGTGAACAACCCGAGATCCGGTTGAGCGAGGCCACCCGCTACCTGGGCGTGGCGTCGTCCACCGCGCATCGGTTGCTGGCGATGCTGGCCTACCGCGGCTTCGTGCGACAGGACCCGGTGTCGAAGGCCTACCTGCCCGGACCGTCGCTGACCGGTGTGGCGTTCGCGGTCTTCGCCCGCATCGACATCCAGCGTTCGGCCATGCCGATCATGCGCGGCCTCGCCGAGCGGCTGCGCGAAACCGTGCACGTGGGGATGCTCGACGGCGCGGGCGTCCGCTTCGTCGCCGCCGTGGAAGGCCCGCCGCGGTGCGGTGGCATCCCGGCTGGGCCGCGCCATGCCGGTGCATTGCACCTCGACCGGCAAGGTCATGCTGGCGCAGCTGCCCGAGCCGGAGCTGCGTCAGCTGCTGCCGGACGAGCGGCTGGAACGCATCACGGCTTCCTCGATCGGCAGCCGGACGGAATGGAGGCCGAACTCGCCGCCATCCGCGAGCGCGGGTACGCGATCAACCGCGAAGAGAGCGAGGAGGGCGTCGCCTCGGTTGCGGTGCCCATACCGACGCGGGCGCCGGGCCTGCGGCTCGCGCTGAACGCCGCCGCGCCGGTAAACCGGCTGGACACCTCCCGGTACGCCGCGGTGGTGGCGGCACTTCTCAAGGCGGCCAAGGAGATTGGCGATCAGCTGAGCTAAGGCGCCTTACCGGTGCTATGCCCGGCCTGCGGCCGCAGGAAAACGTCGTCGAGCGTCACGGTGCGCAGCCGGCGCGACCGAATGATGTCGATGAGCTGGGGGTAGACGTGCGTCACCGGTGGGTGGTTGAGGTGGCCGATGACGATGTTGTGCGGGATGAACGACTGGTACGCCATCCTGACGATCTGGTCCTCGGAAACCGGCGCGGAGTCCCGCAAGTCGCCGGACCACAACGTGGTCACCTGGTAGCCCAGATCGGCGGCCACCGCCGCGACCGCGGCGTTGTGATGGCCATACGGTGGCCGCAGGTAGGGGGCGGCGTCCACGCCGTACGTATTCCGCAGAAACGCGTGTGTGCGCGAGATCTCCTCGGCCACTTGGCTCTTCGATAGCCTAGTCAAGTCGGGATGCGTCCAGGTGTGATTGCCCAGCTGTATCTGGCCGGCTTCGACCAGCGGTCGAAGCAACCCGGCATTGTCGGTCCACGAGTGATAGCCGCCGGTGACGAAATAGGTGAGCCGCGGAGTCCCTGGCGAACTGTGTGTAGAGCCGCACCACGTCGGTGTTGGCTCCGTCGTCGACCGTCCACGCCAAGAGATCGCCATTGCCCGGAAGTTTGTTCAGCACGCCGCCGTCGGGCAGTGCGACCCTCGATCGCGGGTCCGGGGGTGACAACGGCAAGAAGGGAGCGTCCGGGGAGGGGGCGGATCCACGAACGTCGCCACGCGCCGCCGCATCGAGCCCGCCGGTGGCGGCAGCCACCGTCGCGGCCAGCGCGACAAGGAAACGGCGCCGGTCCAGTTCGGCCACGGGGGTACTCCTCGGTGGTCGGCGCATCCGGGCGCCGCAAAACTAGTTCGGGTCTGCTAGCTGGACAGACTAGGCGCGCAGCTATCGCGATCCGGGCAGGTCCGGCGAGTGTTCGCGCGCCGATATGAACTTGTGACCCCCGGCCGGCCCGCTTGGCGACCGCGCGGGTGCCCGAGTCATTGAGTAGTCCTACGGATGCCGGGAGCGGCGCGCTGCCGCAGGCTGTTTCGCATGACCGTTCCCAATGGCATGTCCAAGACCACCGCCGCGTTTTTCGTTCAAGCCGCTGTCGCGTTCGCGATCAGCTTTGTGACCGCGCTGGGCGGTATCTACTTCCTTCCGCTGGACGCGTGGCAGCGATCCTTCCTCGGCATCAGTTTCCTGTTCCTGGTGTCGAGCGCGTTCAGCCTGGCCAAGGTGATTCGCGACCAACAGGAAGCGGCCACCGTGCGGGTGCGACTCGACGAGGCGCGCATCGAGAAACTGCTGGCCGACTACGACCCGCTCAATGCCGCCGCCGCGAAACTGAGTAGTTCCACTCAGGCCTGACGCGTAGATCTGCGCGGGTGCAGGCCCTGCGCGATCGGCGAAGCTTGTCCTGGCATCCCGCCGTACTTCCCGAAGGCATCGCCGCCAATCCCGTTCTTCACCAATAGATCCCGAAAGGACATTCCATGGCAGCTCTTGCGAGATTCCCCGACGTCGCGCAGGTGGCGGCGGCGACTCCGGCCGACCGTGATCGCGTCGTGGACGTCATCCGCATCACGTCGCTGATCGGCGTGGTGCTCGGCCACACCGTGATGGCCATCAGCATCATCCGCGACCACGTCTTGATCTGGGATAACCTGCTGACCGCCTCGGTGGTGTTTCAGGCAGCCACCTGGATGCTGCAGATCATGCCGCTGTTCTTCTTCGCCGGCGCCGCGGCCTGCCTGTCGTCGTGGTCTGCCGGCACGAACTGGGGTGACTGGCTGATGAAACGCTGCACCAGACTGTTCCGGCCGGTGTTCTACTACCTGGCGTTTTGGGCGGTGGCGCTGACGGTGCTGTATCGGGTTCTGCGGCAACACATCTACGAGCCGGTGGCCGGTGTCAGTACGCAGCTGCTGTGGTTCCTGGGGGCCTACGTGCTGGTGCTGGCCGCGATGCCGGTGCTATACCGCATCACCACCGCGGGGCGTCTCGCCGCGGGTGTGGCCGGCGTCTACGGCGCCATCGCGGCGATCGACGCCATTCGGCTGCACTGGCCGGCCATGATGCCCCTGGGCTACCTCAACCTGGTCGTCTGGCTCATCCCCGCCATGTTCGGCATCGCCTACCGCCGGCGGCTGCTCACCGGGCGCGCCGCACTGGTCATCGCGGCCGTCGGGTTCGCCGTCGACGTCGCGCTGGTGCACTGGGGTCCGTACCAGATCAGCATGGTCGGCACCGGTGATCACCACCTGTCCAACACCAGCCCACCCTCGCTGCTGTTGGCCGGGCACACAATCATCCTGAGCGCCTTGGCGATCGCCGCGGCGCCGGTGATCGCACGCTGGGCCCAGCGGCCACGGGTGTGGTGGTGGACGGCTATCGGCAACTCTGGAGCCATGACCCTGTATTTGTGGCACATGCCCGTACTGCTGGGTGTGCATCTGGTCTTCGACTGCCTCGGCGCCCCGCGTTACCCCGGCGCACCGGATTTCCTCGTTATCAGCCTCGCGCAGCTGATCGTCGTAATCGGCGCCGTGGCGGTGCTTTTCGTCGCGCTGCGGCCGCTGGAGAACAATCCGCTGTCCGGCTGGGACGGCGCCCCGACCGTGACGGGGCGCGGGCGGGGAGCGGCCGTCGGTGCCCTGTTGTGCGTCGCGGGCGTGGCGATTCTCGCCGCCATCAGGTGGGGACTCAAGGACGACGGCCTGGTGTGCATGGCCGTGATGGTGGCCGCCTTGGTCGGTGCCCGTGTGTGGCGGCACCGGCACAGCGCCTCACAGCGGCGCGCAGTTAGAGCGGGGATTCCATGGCCCGCGGCGCAGTCAGGCGGCTGCTCCGCGGGTCATGGTTCGTCATCGAGGCCGTGCTCGATGGCATAACGCGCCAACTCCACCCGGTTGGCGACCTGGAGTTTGCGAAAGGTTGCCTGCACGTGATTTTCGACGGTGCGGTGGCTCAGCGACAGCTTCTGGGCGATCTGCTTGGCGGACAAGCCCTTTGCCACGTGGCGCAAGACCTCTGTTTCGCGTTCGGTGAGGCGGGGCCGAGCGGGACCGTCGTCCTTGCTCTGCGCCATGCGCCGGTATTCACCCAAAACCAGCCCGGCCAGACTCGGGGTGAACACGGCGCGGCCTTCGGCGGTCGCCGTCACGGCCTGCGCCAGTTCCGATCTGGATGCGCTCTTGACCAGATAACCGATCGCGCCGGCCTTGACGGCTTCAATACGTCGTCTCGCTCGTCGGAGGCCGAGAGCACCAGCACCCGAGACGAGGGGGAGACCGCGAGCACTCCGGCGGTCGCCTGCGCCCCGTCACCGTCGGGCAGCTGCATATCCATCACCACCACGTCGGGCTTGACCACGGCCGCCCGCCGGCGCGCGGCGGCAACGCCGTCGGCGGTGGCGACCACGGTGAACCCGTCGTCGGCGAGGTCGCGGGCGACCGCGTCACGCCAGATGGGATGGTCGTCGACGACCATCACCGTCGTGGGTCATCGGCCATGGCGTGGCTTTCCGCGTGGCACGCACAACTCCCACTCGGCGCCTTCTCCGGGTTCGCTGCGCAGGTGGGCGCTGCCGCCCAGCGACGTCAGCCGCCCCACGATCGAATGGGAGATGCCCAGGCGCCGCTGGCCGGCCGCTTCCTCGAGCCTGCCGGCGGCGATTCCCACCGTCGTCGCGGATGCTGACCACAACGGAATCGCCGAGGTCTTCGACCAGCACGAACGCGTGAGCACCGGGCCCGGCGTGCGCGCCACGTTGTCCAGGGCGTTGCCCACCGCCGCGTCGAGCTCGGCGCCCACCCGGCGGCCACGGGCACAGGTGTGGCGGGCAGGCTCAGCGACACGCGGTCGGATTCCCGGCGGCGCAACAGGGTGCGCAGGTCGATGGTGGCGCCGTCGGTGTCCTGGTCGGCGTCGGTGCTGGCCAGCCAGCGCCGCAGCGCGCGTTCCTGCTCGCTGGCCAGGTCGGCGAGTGCGGCTGTGGCGCCGCCGATTTCGCGGCCCCTCTTGGACACCAGCGCCAGCACCTGGATGGCTCCGTCATGGACTTGGCGGGACAGGCGTTCCCGTTCTTGGACCGCGGCCGCCAATCGGGCCGCTTGCTGGAGCTCATCGTGGGCGCGCCGCGCGGTTTGGGCGGCCATACCGATCGCCATGCCGATCGCCAGCTCGATGATGACGGTGGCGTTATGCCCCAGGTTGAGGGCGAGATAGTTCTTGACCGCGAAATTGGCGGCCATCACCACCAGGCCCGTCAACATGCCGCCCGCGGGTCCGAACTGGATCGCCGCCGAGATCGTGGGATTGCTGGCCCATAGCGTTGTCGGCCAGGTCTGATTGTCGGCCGCCCACTGTGGGGTGGTGACGATGGTGTTCGACGACATGAGCAGCACGACGATCGCAATCTCGGCGAGCACCCATGCCGGTCTGCGACCGAACCCGCGCAGGTAAGCCACCGCGCACGCCGCGCTCCAGCCGATGAGTACCGCGAACAGCGCCCAGCCCAGCGCGGGCCGACGCAGATCCGGGTTGATGGCTATTTGGAACCCGGTGGCGTAGACGCAGCTCAGCAGCCGGAACACCTGCGCCGCACGCCATAACGGCGTGGTCGGGTCAAGGCTGTTTTTCGCCATCGTGGTCAGCATAAATGCGCTGCCTCACCGCGGTCGGGAAGATCGCATGCTTAGTCGGCCGGCAGCCGTGCCACTTCATGCCGCCAGGCGGCCTCGGCGGTGAACGACGGCCCCAGGTCGGGCAGGTCGTCCCAGTCGGCGTCGTCGATGTCCCGTAGGGCGCCGCCGGCGCCCTTCACCAACGACATTCGGGCCAGGGCGTCGAGGCTGATCGCCTGCAGCACCGCCTGCTGCACGGTGGCGCCCGCGCTGGTGATCCCGTGCCCGCGGCAGATCACCACCGGCCGTCCGCGCATGGCCGCCACCATCTCCTTGCCCAGCGTCGGGGTGCGAATCAGCACGGCTCGTTCGTAGACGGGCACCGCCGCGCGCGAGCCACGCGCCGGGAATGTCGAAGGCGCCGTAGATCGGCCGGATCGCGATGCCGGCCAGGTCGGCGGCGACGACGGCGGGCGGGTGCAGGTGCGCGACGGCACGATGCCGCGGATTGGCCAGCATCGTCTCGACGTGGATGGGCAGTTCGTTCGGCGCGGTACCCGTC